>NZ_VWRN01000053.1 GCF_008632125.1 Cupriavidus cauae | reverse complement strand
CGGCGCGACCGGCGTGGCCTGCCCGACCGGTGGACCCGGCGGCTCCGGCGGGACCGGCGCCGCCGCCGCGTCCGGCGCTGTCCCCGAACGAGGCTCGGGCGGAGTCGCGTCGGCTGGCTGGCGCGGCGTCATTCAGCGCTCCCCGGCCGGCTCCGTCGGCGTGCCGGCCAGCAGTTCGGCTACCGTTGGCCCGTCGATGCGCGCGAGATCGTCCTGGTACTTGAGCAGGACCCCGAGCGTGTCGCGCACCGAATCGGGATCCAGCTCGGTCACGCCGAGCGCCGCCAGCGCGCGGCACCAGTCGATCGCCTCGGCGATGCCGGGCGCCTTGAACAGATCGATGCCGCGCAGGCGGTGCACGAAGTCGATCGCCTGTGTCTGCAAGGCGGCCGCGGCCTCTGGTGCGCGGGCGGCGACGATGTCGAGCTCGCGCTGGCGCTCGGGATAGCCGATCCAGCGATAGAGGCAGCGGCGCTTGAGCGCGTCGTGCACCTCGCGCGTGCGGTTCGACGTGATCACGATCAGCGGCGGGCGTTGCGCGGCGATGCGGCCGATCTCCGGGATCGACACCTGGTATTCGGACAGCACCTCGAGCAGGAAGGCCTCGAACGGTTCGTCGGCGCGGTCGATCTCGTCGATCAGCAGCACGCGCGGCACCGCAGGAGCGGCCGGGTCGGGCAGCAGCGCCTCCAGCAGCGGGCGCTTGAGCAGGAATTCGTCGCGGTACAGCGATTGCGCCTCGGGCCGCTCGCCGCGCGCCTCGGCCAGCCGCAGCGCCATGATCTGGCGTGGATAGTCCCATTCGTACAGCGCGCTGGCGGCGTCGAGCCCTTCGTAGCACTGCAGGCGCAACAGCCTGGTGCCGAGGCCCGCGGCGATCGCCTGCGCCAGCGCGGTCTTGCCGACGCCGGGTTCGCCTTCCAGGAACAGCGGGCGCTGCATCTTCAGCGCGAGGAACAGCACGGTCGCGGTCTCGCGGTCGGCGAAATATTGCTCGCGCTGGAGCAGCGTCAGGGTCTGGTCGATCGAATCGGGCAGCATGAAGGCGAGGTCGGGCGATGGCTGGCGATGGCTGGCGATGGCTGGCGATGGCTATGGCGGGCAGGCGGGCGGCGCGCTGATAAACGAAATCAGGTTCGCAGGGGGAAAGACTGCGGCGGGACGGCGGACCGGCGAGCCGCTGTCCTTCACGGCCCGCCGCGCCGCTTCACGTCCCGCCCCCCGCTTCAGGGCGATGGCGTGGACGACTGCGAGGAGGCCTGCATGGACGATTGCCCCAGCGCCTGCTCGACCGCCCGCGCCGCCAGCACCGGAATCAGATGCGCCCGGTACTCGGCGGACCCGTGCAGGTCGTCGTTCAGGCCCTCGGTCGGGATCGTCACCGCGCGCGCGGCCGCCGCGCTGAAGTCGGCCGACAGCGCCCGCTCCAGCGGCTCGCAGCGGAACACCGCATCGGCGGCGCCGGTCACGGCAACGCGCACGTCGCCGCCACTGCCACCGTTGCCACCGCCGCTGCCGTTCGCAGCGCCGCCGCCGACGCCACGCGCCACCATCACGCCGACCAGCGCAAAGCGCGAGGCCGGGTTGCGGAACTTGACGTAGGCCGCCTGCCGCGGACAGGGGAAGCGCACCGCGGTGATCAGCTCGTCCGGCTCGAGCGCGGTCTCGTACATGCCGACGAAGAAGTCGTCGGCGGCGATGCTGCGCCGGTCGGTCACCACGGTGGCGTTCAGCCCGAGCACCGCGGCCGGATAGCAGGCGGCCGGATCGTTGTTGGCGATCGAGCCGCCCAGCGTGCCGAGCGCGCGCACCTGGCGGTCGCCGATGCCGCCGGCCAGCGCGGCCAGCGCCGGCAGCCGGCGTTTGACCTCGGGGTGCGCCTCGACATCGGCGTGCCGCGCGCCGGCGCCGATCACCAGCGTGTCGCCCTCGACGCGGATATCGCGGATGCCTGGAATGCGGTTGATATCGACCAGCGTCGATGGCGCGGCCAGCCGCAGCTTCATCGCGGCGATCAGGCTCTGTCCGCCCGCCACGATCTTGGCGTCGGGGTCGTTGCGCAGCAGCGCGGCCGCGGCCTGGGCATCGGTCGCGCGTTGGAACTCGAATGCGTACATGGAAGTCTCCTCGCGCGTCAGATGGTCCGGGCCGCGGTGGCGGTCTGGCCGGTGGTCTGGTTCGCGGCCTGGCCCGCGGCCGGGGAAGCCCCCTGCGTGCCGCCGCCCTGCCTGGCCGCGTGGATCGCCTGCCAGACCCGGTGCGGGGTCGCGGGCATCTGCAGGTCGCGCACGCCCAGCGGCGACAGCGCGTCGATCAGCGCGTTGATGAAGGCCGGCGGCGAGCCGATCGCGCCGGCCTCGCCGCAGCCCTTGACGCCCAGCGGGTTGTGCGTGCACGGCGTGCCCTGCGCGGTCTCGACGGTGAAGTCGGGCAGATCGGCCGCGCGCGGCATCGCGTAGTCCATGTACGAGCCGGTCAGCAGCTGGCCGCTGTCGCCGTCGTAGACGCACTGCTCGAGCATCGCCTGCCCCAGCCCCTGGCCGATGCCGCCGTGCACCTGCCCCTCGACGATCATCGGATTGATGATGTTGCCGAAGTCGTCGACAGCGGTGAACTTGACCACCTGGGTCTCGCCGGTGTCCGGGTCGACCTCGACCTCGCAGACATAGGCGCCCGACGGATAGGTGAAGTTGGTCGGGTCGTAGAACGCGTTCTCGTTCAGGCCCGGCTCCAGCCGGTCGAGCGGGTAATTGTGCGGCACGTAGGCCGACAGCGCGACCTCGCCGAAGGTCTTGCTGCGGTCGGTGCCGGCCACGCGGAACACGCCGTTGCTGAACTCGATGTCGTCGGCCGACGCTTCGAGCAGGTGCGCGGCGATCTGCCTGGCCTTGGCCTCGATCTTGTCGAGCGCCTTGACGATGGCCGAGCCGCCCACCGCCAGCGAACGCGAGCCGTAGGTGCCCATGCCGAACGGCACGCGGCCGGTGTCGCCGTGCACCACCTCGACGGCGTCGAGCGGGATGCCGAGCCGGTCGGCCACCACCTGCGCGAAGGTGGTCTCGTGGCCTTGCCCGTGGCTGTGCGAGCCGGTGAAGACGGTCACGGTGCCGGTCGGATGGACGCGGATCTCGCCGACCTCGAACAGGCCGGCGCGCGCGCCGAGCGCCCCGGCGATATTGGACGGCGCCAGCCCGCATGCCTCGATGTAGCAGGAATAGCCGAGACCGCGCAGCTTGCCCCGGCGCTGGGCTTCGTCGCGGCGCGCCGGGAAGCCGGCCACGTCGGCCAGTTCCTGCGCGCGCTGCAGGCAGGGCTCGTAGTCGCCGGTGTCGTAGGTCAGGCCGACCGGCGTGGCATAGGGAAAGCTGCGGATGAAGTTGCGGCGGCGCAGTTCGGCCGGATCGATGCCGAGCTCGCGCGCCGCGGTCTCGACCAGGCGCTCGACCACATAGGTCGCCTCGGGCCGGCCCGCGCCGCGATAGGCGTCGACCGGCGCGGTATTGGTGAACACCGCCGTGACCTCGGCGTAGATCGCCGGGGTCGCGTACTGGCCGGCCAGCAGCGTCGCGTACAGGATCGTCGGCACGCTGGAGGCGAAGGTCGACAGGTAGGCGCCCATGTTGGCGGTCGTGTGGACCCGCATCGCCAGGAACTTGCCGTCGGCATCGAGCGCCAGTTCGGCGCGCGTGACATGGTCGCGGCCGTGGGCGTCGGTCAGGAAGGACTCCGAACGCTCGGCGGTCCACTTGATCGGCCGCTTGACCTTCTTCGACGCCCAGGTCAGCGCGACGTCCTCCGGATACAGGAAGATCTTCGAGCCGAAGCCGCCGCCCACGTCGGGCGCGATCACGCGCAGCCGCGATTCCGGCAGGCCCAGCACGAAGGCGCCCATCAGCAGCCGCTCGACGTGCGGGTTCTGGCTGGCGACGTACAGCGTATAGCTGTCGTCCATGCGGTTGTAGCTGGCGTTGACCGCGCGTGGCTCGATCGCGTTGGGGACCAGCCGGTTGTTGACGATCTCCAGCGTGGTCACGTGCGCGGCCTTGGCAAACGCCGCATCGGTGGCCGCGCGATCGCCATGGCCCCAGACGTAGCAGGTGTTGGCCGGCACGTCGTCGTGCACCAGCGCGGTGGCCGAGGTCGCGTCGGCGGTGCGCACCACCGCCGGCAGCTCCTCGTAATCGACCTCGATCTTCTCGGCGGCGTCGCGCGCCTGCTGCAGCGTCTCGGCCACCACCAGCGCGACCTGGTCGCCGACATGGCGGACCTTGCCCTGGGCCAGCACCGGATGCGGGGGCTCCTTCATCGGCGAGCCGTCGATGCTGTGGATCAGCCAGCCGCAAGGCAGGCCGCCGACCTTGTCGGCCGCCATGTCCTCGCCGGTGAAGACGCCGATCACGCCCGGCGAGGCCATCGCCTCGCGCGTGTCGATCGAGCGGATGCGCGCATGCGCGTAGGGCGAGCGGACGAAATAGCCGTAGCTCTGCTGCGGCTGCACGATGTCGTCGGTGTACTGGCCGATGCCGGTCAGGTAGCGGTAGTCTTCCTTGCGCTTGACGGAGGCGCCGACCAGCCGTTGGGTCTCGGGTGCGTTCATGGCGGGCTCCTCCTTACTCGGCCGCTGCGGTGGCCGCTGCGTTGGTCGGTGCCGTGGCCGATGCGTTGGCCGATGCGTTGGCCGATGCAGCGCCGCCGGTCATCGCGGCCTGGCCCTGCTGCACCGCGCGCACGATGTTGTGATAGCCGGTGCAGCGGCACAGGTTGCCGTCCAGATGCGCGCGGATCGTCGCGGCGTCCGCGTTCGGGTGCTCCTGCACCAGCGCGGTCGCGCTCATCACCATGCCGGGCGTGCAGAAGCCGCATTGCAGGCCGTGGCAGTCGCGGAAGGCGGCCTGCATCGGATGCAGTTCGCCGTCGGGGGCCAGCCCCTCGATGGTGGTCACCTGGCTACCGTCCGCCTGCACCGCCAGCAGGTTGCACGACTTCACCGCCCGCCCGTCCAGATGCACGGTGCAGGCGCCGCATTGCGCGGTGTCGCAGCCGACATGGGTGCCGGTCAGGCGCAGCTGTTCACGCAGGAATTGGACGAGAAGGGTGTGGGGTTCGACCTGGGCGTCGACGGTCTTGCCGTTGACGGTCAGGCGGATCGGAATCGCCATGCTGGTCTCCATGTGGGTGGACGCACATGGCCGGCCCCGGACATCCCGCGTGTATCCCGAAAATGCGCGATGACTGCCCGGAACAGGCTACGGCGCGGTGCTGCCGCTTGTTGGAACGCGGCTATTTCGTGATGGTGGTGCAGCGAGTGTTACAGCAACGATGCAGCTAACGATGCAGCGGTCAATCCGGGCGACGGGCGATCCGTCGCGGTCCATCGGCCGGTGAACGTTCGGGCCGAAAAGGCTCTAACAGTAAATCACAAATCCCTGGGGTGTGCCATGCGGGTTGCCCCGTTCGGCGCTTGCTAGAATGGCCGGCCGCGTGGGCGGGGCAGGTCCGGCATGACCTTGTCGCCGACGGCCACCGTACCCCTCTTCGAACCCTGCACCGAACCACCGCATTCATCGATGGAAGGCCTGATCGACTGGCTGTTCGACACCGCCGCGCTGCCCAAGGTTGGACTGAGCGCGATCTTTCTCGTCAGCCTGCTGTCGGCGACGCTGCTGCCGGTCGGCTCGGAGCCCGCGGTATTCGGCTATATCAAGCTCAATCCGGACATGTACTGGCCCGCGCTGCTGGTGGCCACCGCCGGCAACACGCTCGGCGGCGCGATCGACTGGTGGCTGGGCTATGCGGCCAAGCTCGCGCTGGTGCGCTACCACCTGCGGCGCCAGCATCGCGAACACGAGCGCGAGCATGCCGAGCACCGCAAGCATCCGCGCAAGCCCCGCAAGCCGCCGCTGGACGCGCGCTACTTCCGCTGGATGCGCCGGCTCGGCCCGAAGACGCTGCTGCTGTCCTGGCTGCCGATGTTGGGTGATCCATTGTGCACATTGGCCGGATGGCTGCGCCTGCCGTTCTGGCCGAGCCTGGGCTACATGGCGATCGGCAAGCTGCTGCGCTATCTGGCGATGACCAGCGCGCTGCTGTGGATTCCGGACAGCTTCTGGCAGCGGCTCGGCGACACCATGCGGGCCTGGTTCTAGACGGTCCGCCGATTGCCGCCGCCAGCCGGAGTGCCCATCGCCCCAGCGCGGGTATGGAATTGCTGCGCCGCGGAAAAACGGGGCGTTGCAGTACAATCGCGCTTTAGTTGACGACAGGCGCACCGTCCCCGTGCGCCGCATGCCGCGGTCCCGCCCATGAATGCCCCACTCGTGCTCGACGCCAA
Organism: Cupriavidus cauae; assembly: GCF_008632125.1. Classification (GTDB taxonomy): domain Bacteria; phylum Pseudomonadota; class Gammaproteobacteria; order Burkholderiales; family Burkholderiaceae; genus Cupriavidus; species Cupriavidus cauae. The sequence continues at coordinate 596,753 of NZ_VWRN01000053.1, read as the reverse complement.
GCTCGCCGCGCAGGACGCCCCTCCGCGCCTGCGCGAGATCCCCTATAACTACACCTCCTTTTCCGACCGCGAGATCGTGATCCGCCTGCTGGGCGAGGAGGCCTGGCGGATCCTGGACGAACTGCGGGGCGAGCGCCGCACCGGCCGTTCGGCGCGGATGCTCTACGAGGTGCTGGGCGACATCTGGGTGGTCCGCCGCAATCCGTATCTGCAGGACGACCTGCTGGAGAACCCGAAGCGCCGCGAGATGCTGATCTCCGCGCTGCACCACCGGCTCGCCGAGATCGAGAAGCGCCGCGCCGCCGATCGCGCCGAGCATGCCGAGCCGGCCGCCGAGGACCGCTCGCACCGGGTCGAGCAGCTGGTCACCTTCGCCCGGCAGGCCATCGAGGAATTCAAGCGCGAGTTCACCGACGCCTACGACCTGCGCAAGCGCGCGTTGCGCGTGCTGGGCCGCGTCACGCAGAAGGACAACATCAAGTTCGACGGGCTCTCGCGCGTGTCGCACGTGACCGACGCCACCGACTGGCGCGTCGAATATCCGTTCGTGGTGCTGACTCCCGACAGCGAGGAAGAGATCGCCGGGCTGGTCAAGGGCTGCTTCGAACTGGGCCTGACCATCATTCCGCGCGGAGGCGGCACCGGCTATACCGGCGGCGCCGTGCCGCTGACACCGTTGTCGGCCGTCATCAATACCGAGAAGCTCGAACAGCTGGGTCCGGTCGAGGAGACCGACCTGCCGGGCGTGCAGGGCAAGGTCGCGACGATCTTCTCCGGCGCCGGCGTGGTGACGCGCCGCGTCGCCGATGCGGCCGACAAGGCGGGCCTCGTCTTCGCGGTCGATCCGACCTCGATCGACGCGTCGTGCATCGGCGGCAACGTCGCGATGAACGCCGGCGGCAAGAAGGCCGTGCTGTGGGGCACCGCGCTGGACAACCTGGCCTGGTGGCGCATGGTGGATCCGGAGGGCAACTGGCTCGAGGTCACGCGCCTGGACCACAACCTGGGCAAGATCCACGACGTGCCGGTGGCCACCTTCGAGCTCAAGTGGTTCGACGGCAATCGCGCCCCGGGCGAGAAGCTGCTGCGCAGCGAGACGCTGGCGATCGAGGGCCGCAAGTTCCGCAAGGAAGGGCTGGGCAAGGACGTCACCGACAAGTTCCTGGCCGGCCTGCCGGGCGTGCAGAAGGAAGGCTGCGACGGCATCATCACCAGCGCGCGCTGGATCCTGCATCGGATGCCGCGCCATATCCGCACGGTCTGCCTGGAGTTCTTCGGCCAGGCGCGCGACGCGATCCCGAGCATCGTCGAGATCAAGGACTTCCTCGATATCGAGTCGAAGACGCCGGGCGGCGCGATCCTCGCCGGCCTCGAGCATCTGGACGAGCGCTATCTGCGCGCGGTCGGCTACGCCACCAAGAGCAAGCGCAATGCCTTCCCGAAGATGGTGCTGATCGGCGACATCGTCGGCGACGACGAGAACGCGGTCGCGCGCGCCACCTCGGAAGTCATCCGCATGGCCAACGGCAAGAGCGGCGAGGGCTTCGTCGCGATCAGCCCGGAGGCGCGCAAGAAGTTCTGGCTCGACCGTTCGCGCACCGCCGCCATCGCGCGCCATACCAACGCCTTCAAGATCAACGAAGACGTGGTGATCCCGCTGAACCGGATGGGCGAATACACCGACGGCATCGAGCGCATCAATATCGAGCTGTCGATCAAGAACAAGCTCAAGCTCGCCGACGAGCTGGAGAGCTTCTTCGCGCGCGGCAACCTGCCGCTGGGCCGCAGCGACGACGCCAACGAAATCCCCAGCGCCGAACTGCTGGAGGACCGCGTGCAGCAGGCGCTGACGCTGCTGCGCGACGTGCGCGCGCGCTGGATGTACCTGCGCGACAACCTCGACACGCCGCTGACGCAGGCGCGCGCCGCGCTGATCGGCCATGGCCTGGGCCTGCTGGGCCAGGCTTTCGAGGCGCGCCTGGCGCAGCAGCCCGATGCCGCGGTGTTCCACCTGCTGCAGGACCGCACCATCCGCGTATCGTGGAAGAACGAGCTGCGCGCCGAGCTGCGCAAGATCTTCAACGGCGGCGAGTTCAAGCCGATCCTCGACGAGGCGCAGAAGATCCACAAGCAGGTGCTGCGCGGCCGTGTCTTCGTCGCGCTGCACATGCACGCCGGCGACGGCAACGTGCACACCAACATCCCGGTCAACTCCGACGACTACGACATGCTGCAGGACGCCCACAAGGCGGTGGCCCGCATCATGGCGCTGGCGCGCTCGCTGGACGGCGTGATTTCCGGCGAGCACGGCATCGGCATCACCAAGCTCGAATTCCTGACCGAGGAAGAGATCGGCGACTTCCGCCAGTACAAGCAGCGCGTCGATCCGCAGGGCCGCTTCAACAAGGGCAAGCTGCTGCCGGGCGCCGATCTGCGCAATGCCTACACGCCGTCGTTCGGCCTGATGGGGCACGAGTCGCTGATCATGCAGCAGAGCGACATCGGCGCGATCGCCGACAGCGTCAAGGACTGTCTGCGCTGCGGCAAGTGCAAGCCGGTGTGCGCCACGCACGTGCCGCGCGCCAACCTGCTGTACAGCCCGCGCAACAAGATCCTGGCCACCTCGCTGCTGATCGAGGCCTTCCTGTACGAGGAGCAGACCCGCCGCGGCGTGTCGATCAAGCACTGGGACGAGTTCTCCGACGTGGCCGACCACTGCACCGTCTGCCACAAGTGCGTGACGCCGTGCCCGGTCAAGATCGACTTCGGCGACGTGTCGATGAACATGCGCAACCTGCTGCGCAAGATGGGGCAGAAGAAGTTCAACCCCGGCACCGCGGCGGCGATGTTCTTCCTGAACGCGACCAACCCGCAGACCATCAACATGACCCGCAAGGTCATGATGGACTGGGGCTACAAGGCCCAGCGCGCCGGCAACGAGCTGATGAAGACGCTGGCGCGCAAGCAGACCGCGCATCCGCCCGCCACGGTCGGCAAGCCGCCGGTGCGCGAGCAGGTGATCCACTTCGTCAACAAGAAGATGCCGGGCAACCTGCCCAAGAAGACCGCGCGCGCGCTGCTCGATATCGAAGACAACGAGATCGTGCCGATCATCCGCAATCCGAAGGCCACCTCGGTCGAGAGCGAGGCGGTGTTCTACTTCCCGGGCTGCGGTTCCGAACGGCTGTTCTCGCAGGTGGGTCTGGCCACGCAGGCGATGCTGTGGCACGTCGGCGTGCAGACCGTGCTGCCGCCGGGCTATCTGTGCTGCGGCTATCCGCAGCGCGGCACCGGCCAGTTCGACAAGGCCGAGAAGATCGTCACCGACAACCGCGTGCTGTTCCACCGGGTCGCCAATACGCTGAACTACCTCGACATCAAGACGGTGGTGGTCAGCTGCGGCACCTGCTATGACCAGCTCGCCGGCTATGAATTCGAGAAGATCTTCCCGGGCTGCCGCATCATCGACATCCACGAATACCTGCTCGAGAAGGGCGTCAAGCTCGAGGGCGTGACCGGGGCGCGCTACATGTACCACGACCCCTGCCACACGCCGATCAAGACGATGGACCCGACCAGGCTGGTCAACCAGCTGATGGGCGGCAATGGCGAGGCCGGCAGCATCGAGAAGAACGAGCGCTGCTGCGGGGAATCGGGCACGCTGGCGGTGACCCGTCCGGACGTGTCGACGCAGGTCCGCTTCCGCAAGGAAGAGGAAATGCGCAAGGGCGCCGGCAAGCTGCGCGCCGACGGCTTCGACGGCGACGTCAAGATCCTGACCAGCTGCCCGTCGTGCCTGCAGGGCCTGTCGCGCTACAACGAGGACGCCTCGGTGCAGGCCGACTACATCGTGGTCGAGATGGCGCGCCATCTGCTGGGCGAGAACTGGATGCCCGACTACGTCGCCGCGGCCAACGCGGGCGGCATCGAGCGGGTCCTGGTGTGAGGGCCCGGCCATGAGCGCGGCCGAGCAGGGCGCGGCCCGCGCGGCGGGCTGCCCGCTTTGCGAAGGGGAGGGAGGCGAGCTGGCCTGGCAGGACCCGGGCCGGCGCGCCCGCGTGATCCTCGTCGAGCACGAGCGCTTTCCGGGCTTCTGCCGCGTGGTCTGGCAGGACCACGTGGCCGAGCAGACCGATCTGTCCGAGGCGGACCAGGCCTGGCTGATGCGGCTGGTGGCCCGCGTCGAACGCACCGTGCGCGACGTAATGGCGCCCGACAAGGTCAACCTGGCCGCCTTCGGCAACATGGTGCCGCACCTGCACTGGCACATCATCCCGCGCTATCGCTGGGATACCCACTTCCCCGAGGCGGTCTGGGCCGCGCCGCAGCGCGAGCGCGACGCGAGCCGCATCGAGGCGCTGCAGGCGCGGCTGCCGGCCTTGCGCGCGGCGCTGGCCGCGTTGCGAGCCGACTGACGCCGATCCCGACTGACGCCGATCCCGCATCGCGCTCCGGTCGCCCCGGCCGTCAACCCGGCTGTCAACCCGACGCGCCGCCAATGCGCTCAATAGGGATGTCTGCCCCGCGGGCGTGGAACCCGGCCGGGGCGGGCGCCGTCTGATGCCTGATCCGGCTGGATAGGCCGATGACGCCGTTTCCGCCAATTCCGCCGCTCCCGTTTTCCCCTTCGCCGACCCGACTTCATGTCCACGCCCACCACCGCTACCGTGCCCGGTCCGGCCGTTCCGGCCCGCGAGCTGCAGATCCAGAGCCGCCTGCGCTTTCGCGCGACCTGGGCGCTGATCAAGCCCTACTGGAAATCCGAGGACCGCAAGGCCGGCCTCGGGCTGTTGCTGCTGCTGGTCGCGCTGAACCTGGGCATCGTCTACATCAACGTGCTGCTCAACGAGTGGAACCGCGTGTTCTACAACGCGCTGGAGCAGCGCGACTACGCCTCGTTCAAGGAGCTGCTGCTGCGGTTCAGCATGATCGCGGCCTGCTTCATCGTCGCCGCGATCTTCCGCCAGTACTACACGATGATGCTGCAGATGCGCTGGCGGACCTGGATGACCAACCAGTTCCTCGGCAAGTGGCTGGCCTGGCAGGCCTACTACCGCATCGAGCAGACCCACGCCACCGACAACCCCGACCAGCGGCTGGCCGATGACCTGCGGCTGTTTACCGACGGCGCGCTGTCGCTGTCGCTCGGCCTGCTCAATTCGGTGGTCACGCTGGTGTCCTTCGTCGGCATCCTGTGGGCGGTGTCCGGGCCGATCAGCTTCGCGCTGGGCGGCACGACGATGACGATCCCCGGCTACATGGTCTGGTTCGCCGGCGGCTACGCGGTGCTCGGCTCGCTGCTGACGCACTGGATCGGCCGGCCGCTGATCGGCCTGAATTTCCAGCAGGAGCAATACGAGGCGAACTTCCGTTTCTCGCTGGTGCGGCTGCGCGAAAACGCGGAGCCGGTCGCGCTCTATCGCGGCGAGCCCACCGAACAGGCCGGGCTGCGCGCGCGCTTCGAGCAGATCCGCGTCAACTGGAACCAGCTGATGTTCTATACGCGGCGGCTGACCTTCATCAGCTCGGGCTACGGCCAGTTCGCCATCATCTTCCCGATCCTGGTGGCCGCGCCGCGCTATTTCGCCGGCAAGATGACGCTGGGCGGGCTGATGCAGATGTCGACCGCCTTCGGCCAGGTGCAGGGCGCGCTGTCGTGGTTCGTCGACAACTACGCGACGCTGGTCGGCTGGAAGGCCGCGTCGAACCGCCTGATCGATTTCCAGCACGCGATTCGCGAGGCCCAGCGGCAGGAGCGCCTGCACGACGGCGAGCACGACATCCAGGTCAACGTCGGCGAAGCGCACGCGGGCGGGCGCGACCGCATCGAGATCGACGCGCTGGCGCTGGCCCTTCCGGTCCTGTCCGGCCCCGGCCTGCCGGTGGTCAAGCGGCCGCTGGTGTCGGCGTTCTCGCTGACGATCGAGCGCGGCGAGCGCTGGCTGGTGACCGGTCCGTCGGGCTGCGGCAAGAGCGTGCTGTTCCGCGCGCTGGCCGGGATCTGGCCATATGGCAGCGGTTCGGTGGCGATGCCGGCGGCGTCGCGCACGTTGTTCCTGCCCCAGCGCAGTTATCTGCCGGTCGGCACGCTGGCCGACGCGCTGGCCTATCCGCAGGCCGGCGACGCGCATCCGGCCGAGGCGCTGCGCGACGCGCTGCGCCAGGCCCAGCTCGGCGCGCTGGCCAACCAGCTGGACGTGTTCGACAACTGGGCGCTGCGGCTGTCGCCCGGCGAGCAGCAGCGGCTGGCGTTCGCCCGCGCGCTGCTGTGCAAGCCCGATTTCCTGTTCCTCGACGAGGCCACCAGCGCGCTGGACGAGGAAACCGAGCGCGCCATGTACCAGCTGATGGTCGACGCGCTGCCCGGCGCGGCAATCGTCAGCATCGCGCACCGCAGCACGGTCGCGGCCTTCCACAATCGCCGCCTGCGCTATCTGCCGGAGCGCGAGACCTTGCAGTCCGATGGCGCGGCCGATGGCGTGGCGACCGAGGCCGGCGTGCCCCGGCCGGCGCTGGAAGATGGGCAAGGCGGGTCGCGTGCGGTAAGCTATCGGGTCGTACAAGAAGCGTGAACTCGGCGTGAGTCCCGACCCGGGGCCCGGGTTCGCGCCAACACGGCTGGCGCCGACAATCATGGCAGGACTGGAAAAAGATACCCCGCACCCCACCGCGCTGACGGTCCATACGCAATCGCGCGTGCTGGAAATCGGCTTCGACAATGGCGCCAGCTTCCGGCTGCCGTTCGAGTACCTGCGGGTCTATTCGCCGTCCGCCGAGGTGCAGGGCCACGGCCCGGGCCAGGAAGTGCTGCAGACCGGCAAGCGCGACGTCAACGTGACCGCGGTCGAGCCGGTCGGCAACTACGCGATCCTGATCCGCTTCTCCGACGGCCACGACAGCGGCATCTATTCCTGGGATCTGCTGTACCGCCTCGGCGCCGAGCAGGAGGCGCTGTGGCAGGACTACCTGCGGCGGCTCGAGGCCGCCGGCGCCGATCGCGACACGCCGATGCCGCCCGCCGCGGCGCACGGCCACGGCTGCGGCCACCACTGAGCCGGCCGGTCCCCACCGACTCCCCTGGATTTCTGGAGCCAGCGATGAGCGAAACCCACTTCGGGTTCGAGAAGGTCGACGAGACCGAGAAGGCCGGCAAGGTTGCCGGCGTGTTCCATTCGGTCGCGTCGAAGTACGACCTGATGAACGACCTGATGTCGGGCGGCATGCACCGGCTGTGGAAGCTGTTCACGATCGCCCAGGCCGGCGTGCGGCCGGGCCACAAGGTGCTCGACATCGCCGGCGGCACCGGCGACCTGGCCAAGGCATTCGCCCGCCAGGCCGGCCCGACCGGCGAGGTCTGGCTGACCGACATCAACGAATCGATGCTGCGCGTCGGCCGCGACCGGCTGCTGAACGACGGCATCGTGACGCCGACCTGCCTGTGCGACGCCGAGCGGATCCCGTTCCCGGACAATCACTTCGACCTGGTCACCGTGGCCTTCGGCCTGCGCAACATGACCCACAAGGACCGCGCGCTGGCCGAGATGCGGCGCGTGACGAAGCCTGGCGGCAAGGTCATGGTGCTGGAATTCTCCAAGGTCTGGAAGCCGCTGGAAAAGGCGTACGATGTCTATTCGTTCAAGGTGCTGCCCTGGCTGGGCCAGCGCGTCGCGGGCGACGCCCACAGCTACCGGTATCTCGCCGAGTCGATCCGCATGCACCCCGACCAGGGGTCGCTTGTGCGGTTGATGGAACAAGCGGGCCTCGAGAACGTCGAATACTTCAACCTGACAGCAGGCGTGGTCGCCTTGCATGTCGGCCGTAAGTACTGAATCAGCGCCGATTGCGGCGCAATAAAAGGGGATAACAAATCATGTCCACGATTCGCGGAAAATTCCTGGCGGGGTCGCTGGCCGGCATGCTGGCCTTCGGGATGGTGTTCGATGCGGAGGCCAAGCGCATGGGCGGCTCCCGCAGCTTCGGCAAGCAGTCGTCCAACGTGACCCAGCAGCGCCAGCAGGCGCCGCAGACGCCGGCCCAGCAGCAGGCTCAGCAACCGGCCCAGCAGGCCGCGCCGGCGACCGCCGGAGCCGGCGCCGCGACGGCCGCCGCGCCCCGCCGCAACTGGGGCGGCATCCTCGGCGGCATCGCCGCCGGCCTGGGTATCGGCTGGCTGCTGTCGCACTTCGGCCTGGGCGGCGCCGCGCTGACCTTCCTGTCCAACCTGATCCTGATCGCGCTGATCGCCATGGTCGCCATCTGGCTGATCCGCAAGTTCCGCGGCGGCGCCAAGCGCCCGCAGCCGGCCTACGCCGGCGCTGGCGCTGCACCCGGTGCAGGCCGTACCGACCTGAACCGCGGCGCCTTCGATCGCGGCCAGGAGCCGATGATGCGCGAGCCCGTGCTGCAGCCCTCGGCGCAGCCTGCCGCGCAACCGGCCCTGCAACCGGCCGGGGTGGCGCAGTCGCAAGGCGTGCAGCCCTGGGGCGTGCCGGCGGACTTCGATACCGAAGCCTTCCTGCGCAACGCGAAGGTCTACTTCGTGCGCCTGCAGGCCGCCTGGGACGCCGGCAATCTCGACGACATCCGCGAATTCACCACGCCGGAAATGTTTGCCGAGATCAAGATGGACCTGGGCGATCGCGGCGCGCAAAGCAACCACACCGACGTGGTGACGCTGGACGCGACGCTGCTCGGCATCGAGTCCACCGACAACCAGCATGTGGCGAGCGTGCGCTTCAGCGGCATGATCCGCGAGAACGAGGGCGAGGCAGCCCAGCCGTTCGCCGAAGTGTGGAACCTGGCCAAGCCGGCCAGCGGCGCCGGCGGCTGGGTGCTGGCCGGGATCCAGCAGGAATCCTGAGTCCGCGGCTGAGCCGCTGGTCGAGCCAGTCTCCGGGCGCGGCGTGATGTGCCCGGCGCTGGCTTAGAATGGAGGCCCACGCGCCAACGCGCGTGGGCCTTTTTCATTGGCGCCGGCCTGGCCGGCGTGGTCCGCCCCATCACGCCATGAACACTCTTCCGTCCGCGCTGGCCGGCCCCATCGTCGCCGCGCTCAATCATCTGCTGGAACAGGAACCGTGGGCGCGCAAGCTGCTGACGCCCTATGCCGGCCGCGTGATCGGCTTCGATGCCGCCGCCTTCGCGATGGCCCTGCGGATCGACGCGCAGGGCCTGGTGGCGCTGGCCGCCGCCGACGCGCCGCCGCCCGCGGTGACCATCACCGTGCCGCTGCAGCAATGGCCGCTGGTGGTGGCCGACGTCGCCGCCGGCGGGCAGGCCGCCGCGATGCGGCATGTGCGTCTGGAAGGCGATGCCGAGCTGGCCAATACCGTGTCGACGCTGGCGCGCAGCCTGCGCTGGGATGCCGCGGAGGATCTGGCGCGGGCCTTGCGTGCCGTGATGGGCGGCACCGTCGGCGACAGCGTCGCGCAGCGGCTGGTGGACGGCGCGCAGCAGGCCCATGCCGGCGCGCTGCGGGTCGGGCGGGCGCTGGTCGAGAACGTGACCGAATACCTGCTGGACGAACAGCCGACGCTGGTCCGCCATGCCGCGCTGGACGATTTCCGCGCCGACGTGGCCGCGTTGCGCGACGATCTGGCCCGGCTGGAAAAGCGCCTGGAGCGGCTGGAGCGCGGCACGAGTGCTGGCTCCGGCGCTGGCACCGGTACCGGCCCCGCCCGGCTGCCGTCCGCGCATCGCTGAACCGGAGCCACCGGGCCAACCGCGCCGACCGCGGAACCGCTGACAAGAATCCCGCCTGCCGGCGGCAAGGACGCGCAACAGCGCGCCCCGATCCGGCCGGCTTACCAACAAGACCTGCATGACCCGTTTCCTGCGCCTCTGCAAGATCGCCTTTGTCATCTTCTATTACGGCCTGGACGAGCTGGTGCTGTCCGGTTTCCAGAACCGGCATATCCGCCTGCTGGTCAGGGTCATCACGATCGGCCGCCGGCTCGATACCGTGCCGCGCGGCGTGCGGCTGCGGCTGGCGCTGACGCGGCTGGGGCCGATCTTCGTCAAGTTCGGCCAGGTGCTGTCGACCCGGCGCGACCTGCTGCCGGCCGACATCGCCGATGAACTGGCGCTGCTGCAGGACCAGGTGCCGCCGTTCGATCCGGCCGTCGCGGTCGCCATCATCGAGCGCTCGCTGGGCCGGCCGCTGACGCAGCTGTTCGAGACCTTCGAATACCAGCCGGTCGCCAGCGCGTCGATCGCGCAGGTGCACTTCGCCACGCTGAAGGCCGGCACGCACCGCGGCCGCGAGGTCGCGGTCAAGGTGCTGCGCCCCGGCATGCTGCCGGTGATCGACAGCGACCTGGCGCTGATGCGCGACGTCGCGATCTGGATCGAGCGGGTCTCGGCCGACGGCAAGCGGCTCAAGCCGCGCGAGGTCGTCGCCGAGTTCGACAAGTACCTGCACGACGAGCTGGACCTGATGATCGAGGCGGCCAACGCCAGCCAGCTGCGCCGCAATTTCCAGGACACCGAACTGCTGCTGGTGCCCGAAGTGTTCTGGGACTTCTGCAGCAGCGAGGTGTTCGTGATGGAGCGGATGCACGGCATCCCGATCTCGCGCACGGAATCGCTGAAGGCCGCCGGGGTCGACCTGCACCGGCTGGCGGAGGAGGGCGTCGAGATCTTCTTCACCCAGGTGTTCCGCGACGGCTTCTTCCACGCCGACATGCACCCCGGCAACATCCTGGTGTCGGTGCAGCCCGAGACCTTCGGCCGCTATATCGCGCTGGACTTCGGCATCGTCGGCGCGCTGTCGGAGTTCGACAAGAATTATCTGGCGCAGAACTTCATCGCCTTCTTCCGACGCGACTACCACCGCGTCGCGCTGCTGCACGTGGAATCGGGCTGGGTGCCGCCGCAGACCCGGGTCGAGGAGCTCGAGAGCGCGGTGCGCGCCTGCTGCGAGCCGTACTTCGACAAGCCGCTGAAGGAAATCTCGCTGGGCATGGTGCTGATGCGGCTGTTCCAGACCTCGCGCCGCTTCAACGTCGAGATCCAGCCGCAGCTGGTGCTGCTGCAGAAGACGCTGCTCAATATCGAGGGGCTCGGCCGGCAATTGGATCCGGACCTGGACCTGTGGAAGACCGCCAAGCCCTACCTGGAACGCTGGATGCACGAGCAGGTCGGCTGGCGCGGCGCCTGGGAACGCATCCAGGTCGAGGCGCCGCAGTGGGCCAAGATGCTGCCCGACTTTCCCCGCCTGGCCCACCAGTTCCTGGAGCGCCGCGCGCTGGTCAACAACAGCCAGCAGGACCGCCTGCTGGCCGCGCTGGTGGTCGAGCAGCGCCGCACCAACCGGATGCTGGCGATCGGGCTGCTGCTGGGCGGCGCGGTGACCATCGCGCTGGTGCTGACGCAGCTGGCGGACTGGTTCGGTTGAGGGTTTGGCCGGGGTTGGCCTGGCTGCCGGCTGGCCCGATGTTGACCCGATGCTGACCCGATGGTGGCCCGATGTTGACCCGCCGTTGGCCGACGGTTTGGCCTATATCGGCCGCTGACCCTGTGCGGGCCGATGCCCCGCCCGGCTGCCAATTTTTTTGGCACAACGGGCTTGTATCGTCGCTTGCATCGCTATAATCCGCGTCTTGATTCGGCTACGACCGCAGGCCAGTGCTCCTCCCAGGGCACCCGATCCGCCACCCACGCGGCCCCGACCGATGAATTGGACTGCGGACGCGCGCACCTTGCCGCCGTCCGCCATTCGGTTTCTTGGCCCCTGGGCTCTTTGGGATAGGGCAGCAGCATGCTGATCTGGTTTGTCATCATCTACTGGGTAATCTCGGTCGGCATCGGCCTGTGGGCCGCGCTGCGCGTGCGCAACACGACCGATTTCGCCGTGGCCGGCCGCAGCCTGCCGTTCTACGTGGTCACCGCGACCGTGTTCGCGACCTGGTTCGGCTCCGAGACGGTGCTCGGCATTCCGGCGGTATTCCTGAAGGAAGGGCTGTCCGGCGTCGTCTCCGACCCGTTCGGCTCGTCGCTGTGCCTGATCCTGGTCGGCCTGTTCTTCGCCCGTCCGCTGTACCGGATGAACCTGCTGACGATCGGCGACTACTATCACAACCGCTATGGGCGCCTGGCCGAGATCCTGACCACGCTGTGCATCGTGGTGTCCTACCTGGGCTGGGTCGCGGCGCAGATCAAGGCGCTGGGGCTGGTGTTCTATACGGTGTCGGACGGCGCCCTGTCGCAGGACGCCGGCATGATGATCGGCGCCGCCAGCGTGCTGATCTACACGCTGTTCGGCGGCATGTGGTCGGTGGCGGTCACCGACTTCATCCAGATGATCATCATCGTGATCGGCATGCTGTATATCGGCTACGAGGTCAGCGGCCAGGCCGGCGGCGTGTCGGCGGTGGTGTCGCACGCGGCCGCGGCGGGCAAGTTCGAGTTCCTGCCGGAGCTCGACCTGATCCAGATCATCGGCTTTGCCGCCGCGCTGTCGACGATGATGCTCGGCTCGATCCCGCAGCAGGACGTGTTCCAGCGCGTCACGTCGTCGCGCACCGAGCAGATCGCCGGCCGCGCCTCGGTGCTGGGCGGCGTGCTGTACTTCTGCTTCGCCTTCATCCCGATGTTCCTGGCGTACTCGGCCACGCTGATCGATCCGGCGATGGTGCAGCGCTATATCAATACCGATTCGCAGCTGATCCTGCCGACGCTGATCCTGGACCACGCGCCGCTGTTCGCCCAGGTGATGTTCTTCGGCGCGCTGCTGTCGGCGATCAAGAGCTGCGCGTCGGCCACGCTGCTGGCGCCGTCGGTGACGTTCGCCGAGAACATCCTGCGGCCGTATTTCCGCCATCTCGACGACAGGCGCTTCCTGCGGGTGATGCAGGCGGTCGTGCTGGTGTTTACCGTCCTGGTCACGCTGTTCGCGCTGAACTCGCACCTGTCGATCTTCCACATGGTCGAGAATGCCTACAAGGTCACGCTGGTGTCGTCGTTCGTGCCGCTGGCCTTCGGCCTGTTCTGGAAGCGCGCCACGCGCCAGGGCGGCCTGGCGGCGATCCTGCTGGGCCTGAGCTCGTGGCTGGTCTGCGAGATCCTGTTCTCGGAGGCCGCGGTGCCGCCGCAGATGGTCGGCCTGCTGTTCTCGCTGGGCGGCATGCTGGTCGGCTCGCTGCTGCCGCAATGGATCGGCGACCGCCCGCCGGTCAAGGAAGTGCATATCGCGTGATTGCGGCGCGAAAGGGCTGGCGCACGCCAATCCGGGCTGAACAATCCGGGCTGAATCGAGGCGCTGAACTCGGGCGATTTCGGAGCGGATTCGCGGCAAATCCGGGGCCGATCCGAGTCGAATCCGGGCCCCATCTGCCGCCAATCCGGCGTCGATCCGGCCGAATCCCCTCAATCGGCCGGTCTGCGCCCCAGGCAGGCCGCTTTTCCGGCGGCAACGGCGCCCAAACGGTTTATAATTCAAGGCTTTGCATGGCCGGACGGTGGCGGGCGACAGCCCGGAACGCCGCGCCGGCCGCGCGCGTTGATTTCCTTTGATTTTTTGTTGACCCCTTTGTTGACCCCCGTTGTTGACCCAATGGGGATCTCCCGGAGAGCCACGATGCCGATCTATGCCTACCGTTGCGACGCCTGCGGCCATGGGCGCGATGTGCTGCAGAAAATGAGCGATGCCCCGCTCACCGACTGCCCATCCTGCAATACGGCGGGGGCCTTCAAGAAACAGCTGACCGCGGCCGGTTTCCAGCTCAAGGGTTCGGGCTGGTATGTGACCGACTTCCGCGGCGGCAACACCAACAACGGCGCCAGCACCGGCGCCAGCTCGGGCGCGGGCAGCACCGGCGACGCCGGCGCCGCCAAGCCGGCCGAGACGTCGGCGTCCGCCAGCGCGGCGCCCGCAGCCGGCGGCTGCGGCAGCGCCTGCGCCTGCCACTGAACCAGGAAGGAACGTGGCAACCAACAAGAAAACTTCCGCACTGAAGACCTGGTTCCTGACCGGCCTGCTGGTGCTGGTCCCGCTGGGCATCACGCTGTGGGTGCTCAGCCTGATCATCGGCACGATGGACCAGAGCCTCGCGCTGCTGCCCGAGGCCTGGCAGTTCGACCGCCAGCTGTTCGGCATGCGCGTGCCCGGCCTGGGCGCGATCCTGACGCTGCTGTTCATCCTGCTGGTCGGCGTGCTGACGCACAACTTCATCGGCCAGCGCCTGGTGCGCTGGTGGGAAGCGCTGCTGCACCATATCCCGGTGGTGGGACCGATCTATTCCAGCGTCAAGCAGGTCTCGGACACGCTGCTGTCCTCGTCCGGCAACGCCTTCCGCAAGGCGCTGCTGGTGCAGTACCCGCGCGAGGGCTCGTGGACCATCGCCTTCCTGACCGGCCGGCCCGGCGGCGACGTGCAGAACCACCTGCAGGGCGAATACGTCAGCGTCTACGTGCCCACCACGCCGAATCCGACCTCGGGCTTCTTCCTGATGATGCCCAAGGCCGACACCATCGAGCTCGACATGACCGTCGATGCCGCCCTGAAGTACATCGTGTCGATGGGCGTGGTCGCGCCGGCCGAGCTGCCGCGCAAGGCCGCGCCGAGCCGAGCCCCCGCCGCCGCTGCCGCCGGCGCCTCCGCGGCCGACCCATCGCACTCCAATTGACCGCGGGCCGCCCGAGCGCGGCTGCGCCTTACCGGGAATTTCTCCTATGTCCTCCATGCGAACTCACTACTGCGGTCTCGTGACCGAACAACTGACCGGCCAGGAAGTGGCCCTGACCGGCTGGGTGCAACGGCGCCGCGACCACGGCGGCGTGATCTTCATCGACCTGCGCGATCGCGAGGGCCTGGTGCAGGTCGTCTGCGATCCGGACCGCCCCGAAATGTTCAAGGTCGCCGAGGACATCCGCAACGAGTTCTGCATCCGCGTGACCGGCAAGGTGCGCGCGCGTCCGGCCGGCACCGAGAACGCCAACCTGACCTCGGGCAAGATCGAGGTGCTGTGCCATGAGCTGACCGTGCTGAACCCGTCGGTCACGCCCCCGTTCCAGCTCGACGACGACAACCTGTCGGAGACCACCCGCCTGACGCACCGCGTGCTGGACCTGCGCCGCCCGCAGATGCAGTACAACCTGCGGCTGCGCTACAAGGTCGCGATGGAAGTGCGCAAGTACCTGGACGAGCAGGGCTTCATCGACATCGAGACGCCGATGCTGGGCAAGAGCACGCCCGAGGGCGCGCGCGACTACCTGGTGCCGTCGCGGGTCAACCCGGGCCACTTCTTCGCGCTGCCGCAGTCGCCGCAGCTGTTCAAGCAGATGCTGA
Source organism: Cupriavidus cauae (assembly GCF_008632125.1). Classification (GTDB taxonomy): domain Bacteria; phylum Pseudomonadota; class Gammaproteobacteria; order Burkholderiales; family Burkholderiaceae; genus Cupriavidus; species Cupriavidus cauae. Next base: position 581,467 of record NZ_VWRN01000053.1, on the reverse strand, counting down.
TGGTGTCGGGCTTCGATCGCTACTACCAGATCACCAAGTGCTTCCGCGACGAGGACCTGCGCGCCGACCGCCAGCCCGAATTCACGCAGATCGACTGCGAGACCTCGTTCCTGACCGAGCAGGACATCCGCGACCTGTTCGAGAACATGATCCGCACGGTGTTCAAGAACACCATCGGCGTGGCGCTGGACGACCGCTTCCCGGTGATGGAATTCCGCGAGGCGATGGCCCGCTTCGGCTCGGACAAGCCGGACCTGCGCGTCAAGCTCGAGTTCACCGAGCTGACCGAGGTCATGAAGGACGTCGACTTCAAGGTGTTCTCGGGCCCGGCCAACAGCGACAACGGCCGCGTGGTCGCGCTGCGCGTGCCCGGCGGCGGCCAGATCTCGCGCGGCGAGATCGATGCCTATACGCAGTTCGTCGCCATCTACGGCGCCAAGGGCCTGGCCTGGATCAAGGTCAACGAAGTGGCCAAGGGCCGCGACGGCCTGCAATCGCCGATCGTCAAGAACCTGCATGACGCCGCCATCGCCGAGATCCTGAAGCGCTCGGGCGCGCAGGATGGCGACATCCTGTTCTTCGGCGCCGACAAGGCCAAGGTCGTCAACGACGCGATGGGCGCGCTGCGCCTGAAGATCGGCCACTCGGAATTCGGCAAGGCCAACGGCCTGTTCGAGGACGCGTGGAAGCCGCTGTGGGTGGTGGACTTCCCGATGTTCGAGTACGACGAGGAAGACGCCCGCTGGGTCGCGATGCACCACCCGTTCACCAGCCCCAAGGACGAGCACCTGGAGTACCTGGCCACCGATCCGGGCAAGTGCATCGCCAAGGCCTACGACATGGTGCTGAACGGCTGGGAAATCGGCGGCGGCTCGGTGCGTATCTATCGCGAGGACGTGCAGAGCAAGGTGTTCCGCGCGCTGAAGATCAACGAGGAAGAGGCGCGCGTCAAGTTCGGCTACCTGCTGGATGCGCTGCAGTACGGCGCGCCCCCGCATGGCGGCATCGCCTTCGGCCTGGACCGCATCGTCACGATGATGGCCGGCGCCGATTCGATCCGCGACGTGATCGCCTTCCCGAAGACGCAGCGCGCGCAGGACCTGCTGACGCAGGCGCCGAGCTCGGTCGACGAGAAGCAGCTGCGCGAGCTGCATATCCGCCTGCGCACGCCCGAGCCGAAGGCTTCGGCGTGATGCCGCTGGCGAGGTAGCGAGAGACGACGGCCGTGCGCGAGCGCGGCCGTTTTTTGTTTGTGTAGGCTGCGGAGGGCGATCGAGGTTTCCAATTGTTTCCCATGGGAACGATCGGCCACCCCGCGAGGTCATCCATCGGGCTGCCGCGGGCAGCCGCACCTGACAAGGGGAGAACAAAGGTGACACTGGATATCGAACTGATCCGCCAATTCCTGCTGCAGCACGCGGAGACGATCCTGACCTGGCTGGTCGCCGGGCTGGTGATGATGCTGCTGGCGCGCTTCGAGCTGCGCCGGGCGGTGCGCAAGTCCGCGCAGGCGATGTCGGAATCGGTGGCGACCACGGTGGCCGCCTGCGTCCCCGATATCGCGCACGCCGCGCAGGTGGGCAGCGCGGCGGCCGAAGGCGGCGCCGTGCAGATGCAGCGCGCCGAGGCGCTGCGGCGCGTGGCGCTCGATACGGTGGCTGCGGTGATGGCGCGCGGGCGCTGGCTGGAGGAAGTCGGCAACCTGCGGCTGCCGGAGGATGCCCTGCTGACGGGCCGCCGCGGCAGCGGCGCCGATCCGCTGCTGGTGGTCGCGCCGCAGCCGGTGGTGCAGGCCTATCTGGCCGCGCAGCGGACCTTCGAGACGATGGCCGCGCAACTGCAGGCGCGTCGCCGCGACGCGCTGGCGCTGCAGGATGCGGCACAGGCGCTGGTCGCCGAGGCCGCGCAGATCGAGCAGGAGACCGCCAGCATCGTGCTGCGCTTCGAGCAGGTGAACGCGCAGGCCGCGCAGGCCCCGCATGGCGAGGGCGGCGACTACCAGCGCTTCCTGATCCAGAAGTACCACGCGCTGGGCCAGCGCGAGAAGGAGGTCGCGCAGGCGCGCACCGAGATGCAGGCGCGCGCCAACCAGGCCGCCGAAGCGCTGGCGACCGAGGCGCACGCCGCCGCCGCGCGCTACACCGAATCGCTGGCGCCGCTGATGCAGCAACTGCGCGCCGCCTGGGGCCACGGCGACTCGCCGGAAGTGTTCGACAGCTGGGTGCGCGAAGCGGGCGTCCGGGAAGAGCGCGCCTGACCGCGGATTTTCTCCCCTCTCCCGCAAGCGGCAGAGGGGCGGGGGAGAGGGTAGCGGCACGGCGCATTGGAACCATCCCCCCTCCGCAATCCTCGTCCCCGAGGACGAGCGGGAGAACATCCCGGGTCGAGGGCGCCGCGGCCGCAGCGCGTCCTCAGTGCCCATGCCGTCACATCATCCCCACGGCTTCGGGGCTTGTCGGACTAACGCCGGTGGCGCCGGCGGGCAACTGCGTTAAGCTTGTCAGCCTGTTCCCGTCCGATCCCATGCCCTACAAGATTCCCGAATCCGTGCTGGTCGTGATCCATACGACCGATCTGCAGGTCCTGCTGCTGGAGCGCGCCGACCGTCCCGGCTTCTGGCAATCCGTCACCGGCAGCCTCGATACCCCCGACGAACCCCTGGCATTGACCGCCGCCCGCGAGGTGGCCGAGGAAACCGGCATCGTCGCGAGCGAGCACCGCCTGCAGGACTGGGGCCACCACATCGAATACGAGATCTATCCCGAATGGCGCCATCGCTATGCGCCCGGGGTCACGCGCAATGTCGAGCACTGGTTCGGCCTGTGCGTCGAGCGGCCGCTGCCGGTCACGCTGTCGCCGCGCGAGCATCTGCAATCGGTCTGGCTGCCGTGGGAGCAGGCGGCCGCGCGCTGCTTCTCGTCGAGCAACGCCGAAGCGGTGCGCCAGCTGGCGTGGCGAGCGGCGGCCGGGGCGACGGCTTGCGGCGCGGGCGCCATGAACGCTGGGGGCGCCGCCGTGGACGCAGCAGGCGCCGGCCAGGCCGGAGGGCCGCGATGAAGCTGCGCGTGGTCACCTACAACATCCACAAGGGGCTGACCGGCTTCGCGCGCCGTCCGCGCATCCAGCATGTCCGTGACGGGCTGCAGACGGTCGACGCCGACATCGTCTTCCTGCAGGAAGTGCAGGACCGCAACGATCGCCTGGTGGCCGCCTCCCTGTTCGATTCCGACTACACGCAGCTGAACTACCTGGCGACCGACGCCTATCCGCATTCGGTCTACGGCCGCAACGCGGTCTACGACCACGGCCACCATGGCAACGCGATCCTGTCGCGCCATCCGATCCTGATGTCGGAGAACCTCGATATCTCGGACCACCGCTTCGAGCAGCGTGGCCTGTTGCATGCGGTCGCCGACGTCCACGGCATCGAGGCGCATCTGATCTGCGTGCATTTCGGCCTGTTCGCCCGCAGCCGCGCGCGCCAGGCCGAGGCGCTGGTCGAACGCGTGCGCAATGTGGTGCCGGCGGACGCGCCGCTGGTGATCGCCGGCGACTTCAACGACTGGAACCACCGGCTCGATGCGCTGATCTGCAACACGCTGGGCGCGCTGGAGGCCTCGCAGGCGCGCGGCTCGCGGCTGCACACCTTTCCGAGCCATATGCCGTGGTGGCAGCTCGACCGGATCTACGTGCGCGGTTTCGAGATCGAGCGCGCCCGCGTGCTGACCGGGCGCGACTGGGCGCAGCGCTCGGACCATGTGCCGCTGGTCGCCGAACTGGCGCGGCCGCAGGTGCCCGAGGCCAATCCGCGGCACAGCGACGAGACGGCGGGCGCGGCCGGCTAGTTGCCCGGGCGGCCGGCCCGGCGGCGAGACCGCGCCAAAGCGTCCGCTTCGGCTACAGCCCGGCCCGTTCCCGCACGAAGGCCTCGATGTCGTCGATCCGGTTCAGGTCGAGCACCGGCAGCCGGGTCAGCGCGGCCACATCGCCCGGCGCGTCGGTGGCGACGCCGACGATGCCGGGCACATCCGGCCACAGCGGCGCGCGACCGTGGCCGGGGCGATAGACCTCGAGCTTTGGCACGTCGCTGTGCTTGTATCCCTCGACCAGCACCAGGTCGGTATCGGCGGGCAGCACCGCCAGCGCGTCGGCCAGTTCGGGCGGCGGCGCGCCTTCTTCGTATCGGCGCATCAGCGTCAGATGGCGCGCACCGACCAGCACCACATTGGCGCAGCCCGCCTCGCGCATCCGCCACGAATCCTTGCCCTGCGTGTCCGGGTCGAACCCGTGATGGGTATGTTTGACGCCGGCCACGCGCAGCCCGGACGCGACGAAGCGGGGAATCAACTGGTCCAGCAAGGTGGTCTTGCCGCTGCCGGAAGTGCCGGCGATACCGAATACCTTCACGATCGAATCAGTTCCATGCGCAACGCGGTGCACACCTGAGTGCGCGGGGCGACGGTGGGGACGATGTCAGCAACAACGTCGGGAAGAAAGCGCGACGATAGCAGAGTCGGCGCGGGCCCGTCCCTCCGGCCACGAAGTCCTGCCCGAGGTCCGGCCCGAGGTCTGGCCCGAAGTCTGGCCCGAAGTCTGGCCCGAAGTCTGGCCCGAAGTCCGGCCCGAGGTCTGGCCCGAAGTCTGGTCCGAAGTCTGGTCCGAAGTCCGGCCCAAGGTCTGGCCCGACTTCGGGCGCCAATGCCCGCCGGGTGGCGTTCCCGCCGCGAGGTGACCGATAATGCCGCCATGCCCTTGTCCGAGAGCCCACCCGAACCCACCCGGTCCTCCAGGATCGCCGCCCATGCGGTGGAAGGCGAGACGGCTGCCACGGCGGCCACGGCCGCCGAAGGGCGGCACGGCCCCCGCCTGCTGCACACCGGGCCCGGCCGGCCGGTGGGCGGCAACCGCGTCGAGCTGCTGCGCGGCGGCGGCGAATATTTCCCGGCGCTGATCGCGGCGATCGACCAGGCTGTGCTGTCGGTCTCGCTGGAGACCTATATCTATGCCGACGACCAGGTCGGCCAGGCGGTCGCCGACGCGCTGCTGCGCGCGGTCGAGCGCGGCGTGCGCGTCCATCTGCTGGTCGATGGCTTCGGCGCCGGCGACATGCCCGCGCCGCTGGTCGAGCGGCTGCAGCAGGGCGGCGTCAGGCTCGGCGTGTACCGGCCGCTGCGGGGCTTTCGCCTGGCGCGCCGGCATCTGCGCCGGCTGCACCGCAAGCTCGCGGTGATCGACCGGCGCATCGCCTTCGTCGGCGGCATCAACATCATCGACGACCACAATCACGGCCCCTTCGACGAGGCCCAGCTCGGTCCCCGCTACGACTTCGCGGTGCGCGTCACCGGCCCGCTGGCCGGCCAGGTCGCACTGACCGCCGAGCGGCTGTGGTGGCGGCTCGCGCTGCGCGGCGAGATGCAGGGTGGTGTGCGGGCGGGCGGCCTGTCGAGCCTGGCCGGCGAGTTTCCGCTTGCGCAGGCCCCGGTGCCCGCGCCGGCCGAGGGGGGCGGCGTGCGGGCGGCGCTGCTGCTGCGCGACAACCTGCGCAATCGCCGCACCATCGAGCGAGCCTATCTGCAGGCGCTGGGCGCGGCGCGGCACGACGTGATCATCGCCAACGCCTATTTCCTGCCGGGCGCGAAGATGCGGCGCGCGCTGCTGGCCTGCCGCCGCCGCGGCGTGCGCGTCCGGCTGCTGCTGCAGGGGATGGTCGAGTACAGGCTGCAGCATTACGCGACCCACGCGCTGTACGCCACGCTGCTCGAGGCCGGCGTCGAGATCCACGAGTACGCCGAGAGCTTCCTGCACGCCAAGGTTGCGGTGGTCGACGACAGCTGGGCGACGGTCGGCTCCAGCAACATGGATCCGTTCAGCCTGCTGCTGGCGCGCGAGGCCAATGTGGCGGTCTACGACGAGGCCTTCGCCGCCGAGCTGCGCCGCGAACTGGAGCGTGCGATCGCGCTGCGCAGCGCGCCGGTCGTGCCGGAGGATCATGCCCGCCGCGGTCGCCTGCGCCGCTGCCTGGACTGGACCGCCTACATGCTGTTGCGCTTCGGCGTCATGGTGGCCGGCGCGGCCGGCCGCTATTGAACGTGGCATGCCGGTGCTGCCTTGCGGCAAAATGCGGCGCGCATCCGCACATCGGCCTCGCCGCTGACGCCGGCCGGCGGATGTTGCACCGCAGTTCGGTGCAAGTTCGGTTTAGAAACGAAGGTCTAATTAAAAACTTGATAGCGGCAGGCGCGGCCAGAATAATCTGAACGACCGTTCTTTTTTGGCTTAGACTGCGTGCATTCGCCACCCGGCGCCGCCTTGTCCGGCGGGGCCGCGGCGATCGACATCACAGGCCAGGGCCAAGCGCGGCATCGCGAACCGATGCCGCAAAAAGTACGGAGAAAAATCATGCGACACCAGTCAGCCCGTCTCGAATCCGCCGCCAACGCTTCTCCCACCCCGATGCGCAAGGGGGAGATGACGCGGGTGGCGATTCTCGACGCCGCACTGGAATTGTCGTCCCGCGACGGACTCGAAGGTTTGACCATCGGTCTGCTCGCGGAACGCATGCAAATGAGCAAGAGCGGCGTGTTCGCGCATTTCGGTTCGCGCGAAGACCTGCAGGTGGAGGTGGTGCGCGAGTATCACCGCCGGTTCGAGCAGGAGGTCTTCTATCCCTCGCTGAACGAGCCGCGCGGTCTGCCGCGCCTGTGGTCGATGGTGCGGCGCTGGATGGAAAAACGGATCCAGGAAGTCACCACCGGTTGCATCTACATCAGCGGGGCGGTCGAATACGATGACCGCGCGGAAAGCCCGGTGCGCGACGAGCTGATCAAGAGCGTCACGATCTGGCGGGCCGCGCTGACACGCGCGATCGAACAGGCCAAGGAAGAAGGCCATCTGCGCGCGGATTGCGATCCGCGGCTGATGCTGTTCGAGATGTACAGCCTCGAGCTGGGGCTGCATCACGATGCCCGCTTCCTGCGCCTGCCCGACAGCGCCGAGCTTGCCATGGTCGCGCTCAACAAGCTGATTCAGTCCTACCGTACCTGATGCCGTCGCGGGCATGGCGTGCTTGACAGCACCAGCGGCGCGGCGGCTTCGCCAACTCCAAGGAGATCTTGATGGGCCAGTACACCGCTCCGCTGCGCGACATGCAATTCGTGCTGCACGAACTGCTCGGCGTCGAGGCCGAGCTCAAGGCGATGCCGCCGCATGCCGACGTCGATGCGGACACCATCAACCAGGTCATCGAGGAAGCCGGCAAGTTTTGCTCGGAAGTCATTTTCCCGCTGAACCAGAGCGGCGACCGCGAGGGCTGCACCCACCACGGCAACGGCGTCGTGACCGCGCCGGCGGGCTTCAAGGAGGCCTACCGGCAGTACGTCGAGGCCGGCTGGCCGGCGCTGGCGTGCGATCCCGAATTCGGCGGCCAGGGCCTGCCGATCCTGGTCAACAACGCGCTGTTCGAGATGCTGAACTCGGCGAACCAGGCCTGGACGATGTACCCGGGCCTGTCGCACGGCGCCTACGAGGCGCTGCACGCGCACGGCACGCCCGAGCTGCAGCAGCGCTACCTGCCCAAGCTGGTGTCGGGCGAGTGGACCGGCACCATGTGCCTGACCGAGCCGCACTGCGGCACCGACCTGGGCATCCTGCGCACCAGGGCCGAACCGCTGGACGACGGCTCGTACAGCCTGACCGGCACCAAGATCTTCATCTCGGCAGGCGAGCACGACCTGTCGGCCAACATCATCCATCTGGTGCTGGCGCGCCTGCCTGACGCGCCGCAGGGCACCAAGGGCATCTCGCTGTTCGTGGTGCCGAAGTTCATTCCCGACGCCGACGGCAATCCGGGCGAGCGCAACGGCATCGTCTGCGGCTCGATCGAGCACAAGATGGGCATCCACGGCAACGCCACCTGCGTGATGAACCTGGACGGCGCGCGCGGCTGGCTGGTCGGCGAGCCCAACAAGGGCCTGAACGCGATGTTCGTGATGATGAATGCCGCGCGGCTGGGCGTCGGCATGCAGGGCCTGGGCCTGACCGAGGTCGCCTACCAGAACTCGGCGGCCTACGCGAAGGAGCGGCTGCAGATGCGTTCGCTGACCGGGCCCAAGGCGCCGGACAAGCCGGCCGATCCGATCATCGTGCATCCCGACGTGCGCCGCATGCTGCTGACGCAGAGGGCCTTCGCAGAAGGCGGCCGCGCCTTCAGCTACTGGACCGCGCTGCAGATCGACCGCGAGCTGTCGCACCCGGACGAGGCCGTGCGCAAGCAGGCCGGCGACCTGGTCGCGCTGCTGACGCCGGTGATCAAGGCCTTTCTGACCGACAACGCCTTCATCGCCACCAACGAGGGCATGCAGGTGTTCGGCGGCCACGGCTATATCTCCGAATGGGGCATGGAGCAGTACGTGCGCGATGCCCGCATCAACATGATCTACGAGGGCACCAACACGATCCAGGCGCTGGACCTGCTGGGCCGCAAGATCCTCGGCGACATGGGCGCGAAGATGAAGGCGTTCGGCAAGATCGTGCAGGAGTTCGTCGAGGCCGAGGGCACCAACGAGGCGATGCAGGAGTTCATCAATCCGCTGGCGGACCTCGGCGACAAGGTGCAGAAGCTGACGATGGAGATCGGCATGAAGGCGATGGCCAATCCCGACGAGGTCGGCGCCGCCGCGGTGCCCTACCTGCGCGTGGTCGGCCACCTGGTGTTCGCCTACTTCTGGGCCCGCATGGCCAAGATCGCACTGGAGAAGCAGGACAGTGGCGACAAGTTCTACACCGCCAAGCTGGCCACCGCGCGCTTCTATTTCGCCAAGCTGCTGCCGGAGACCGCCGCGCAGATCCGCATGGCGCGCGCCGGCGCCAGCACGCTGATGGCGCTGGACGCCGAGCTGTTCTGAGGCACCGCCGAGACACCGAGACCATCCTCCCGGTTTCCCCTCTCCCGCAGGCGGGGGAGGGAAGGCAACCGAGGACATCCATCATTTCAACGCTCACCTCCGAGGAGCGCGCATGTCCAATTTCATCGTCAAGAAAGTCGCCGTGCTGGGTGCCGGCGTCATGGGCGCGCAGATCGCGGCCCACCTCGTCAATGCCCGCGTGCCGGTGGTGCTGTTCGATCTGCCGGCCAGGGAAGGCCCGAAGAACGGCATCGTGCTGCGGGCCATCGAGAACCTGAAGAAGCTGTCGCCCGCGCCGCTCGGTCTCAAGGACGACGCCGGCCTGATCCGCGCCGCCAACTACGAGGACGACCTCGCGCTGCTGAAGGAATGCGACCTGGTGATCGAGGCGATCGCCGAGCGCATGGACTGGAAGCACGACCTGTACCGGAAGGTCGCCCCGCATCTGGGCACCGATGCGATCTTCGCCACCAACACCTCCGGCCTGTCGATCACCGCGCTGTCCGAGGGCTTCGACGCCGAGCTGAAGGCGCGCTTCTGCGGCGTGCACTTCTTCAATCCGCCGCGCTACATGCATCTGGTCGAGCTGATCCCGACCGAGGCCACGCAGCCGGCCATCCTCGACCGCCTGGAAGCGTTCCTGACCACGACCCTGGGCAAGGGCGTGGTGCGCGCCAAGGACACGCCGAACTTCATCGCCAACCGGGTCGGCATCTTCTCGATCCTGGCGGTGTTCGCCGAGGCCGAGAAGTACGGCATTCCGTTCGACGTGGTCGACGACCTGACCGGCAGCAAGCTGGGCCGCGCCAAGTCGGCGACCTTCCGTACCGCCGACGTGGTGGGCCTGGACACCATGGCCCACGTGATCAAGACCATGCAGGACAACCTGCAGGACGATCCGTTCGCGCCGGTGTACCGGACGCCCGCGGTGCTCAAGTCGCTGGTCGACGCCGGCGCGCTGGGCCAGAAGACCGGCGCCGGCTTCTACAGGAAGGAAGGCAAGCAGATCAAGGTGCTGGACGCCAGGACCGGCCAGTATGTCGACGCCGGCGGCAAGGCCGACGAGATCGTCGCGCGCATGCTGAAGAAGGAGCCGGCCGAGCGCATCAAGCTGCTGCGCGAATCGGGCAACCCGCAGGCGCAGTTCCTGTGGGCGATCTTCCGCGACGTGTTCCACTACATCGCCGTCTATCTCGACCAGATCGCAGGTTCGGCGGCCGACGTCGACCTGGCGATCCGCTGGGGCTTCGGCTGGAACTCCGGTCCGTTCGAGGACTGGCAGGCCGCGGGCTGGCAGCAGGTCGCGCAATGGGTCAAGGAAGACATCGAGGCCGGCAAGGCGCTGTCGAAGGCGCCGCTGCCCGAGTGGGTCTTCGCCGGCCCGGTGGCGGACAACCAGGGCGTGCATTCGGCGCAGGGCTCGTGGTCCCCGGCCACGCAGTCGTTCATCGGCCGCAGCGCGCTGCCGGTCTATCGCCGCCAGGCCTTCCGCGCCGCGTTGAAGGGCAGCGACGCGGTCGATCCGCGCAAGGCCGGCCGCACCGTCGAGCAGAACGACGCGGTGCGGATCTGGGTCTGCGAGGGCCAGGACGACGTGCTGGTGATCTCGTTCAACAGCAAGATGAACACGATCGGGCCGGACACCATCGACGGGCTGATCCGCGCGATCGATCTGGCCGAGAGCGCCTACAAGGGCCTGGTGGTGTGGCAGCCGACCTCGCTGCAGCTGGGCGCGCCGGGCGGTCCGTTCTCGGCCGGCGCGAACCTCGAGGCGGCGATGCCGGCCTTCATGATGGGCGGCGCCAAGGGCGTCGAGCCCTTCGTCAAGAAGTTCCAGGACGGCATGATGCGCGTCAAGTACGCCGCGGTGCCGGTGGTGTCGGCGGCGTCCGGCATCGCGCTGGGCGGCGGTTGCGAGCTGATGCTGCATTCGGCGCGGCGCGTGGCCGCGCTGGAGACCTATGTCGGCCTGGTCGAGGTCGGGGTGGGCCTGGTGCCGGCCGGCGGCGGACTGAAGGAGGCCGCGCTGGCGGCCGCGCGCGCCGCGCAGGCGGCGGGCAGCACCAACTATCTGCAGTTCCTGACGCAGCGCTTCCAGAACGCGGCGATGGCCAAGGTCTCGGCCTCGGCGCTCGAGGCGCGGCAGATGGGCTATCTGCAGGCGGGCGATCCGATCGTCTTCAACGTGCACGAGTTGCTGCATGTCGCCTGCAGCGAAGTGCGCGCGCTGCACGAGGCCGGCTACCGTCCGCCCGCGCAGGGCGAGCTGGTGCCGGTGGCGGGCCGCTCGGGCATCGCCACCATCAAGGCGTCGCTGGTCAACATGCGCGACGGCGGCTTCATCTCCGCGCACGACTTCCTGATCGCCTCGCGCATCGCCGAGGCGGTCTGCGGCGGCGACGTCGAAGCGGGCGCGCTGGTCAGCGAGGAATGGCTGCTGGCGCTGGAGCGCCGCGCCTTTATCGAACTGCTGGGCAACCCCAAGACGCAGGAACGCATCATGGGCATGCTGCAGACCGGCAAGCCGGTGCGCAACTAATCGGCACGCGAGGAAATCGATCATGAAACAACTGCAAGACGCCTATATCGTTGCCGCGACCCGCACGCCGATCGGCAAGGCGCCCAAGGGCGCGTTCAAGCACTACCGGCCCGACGATCTGCTGGCCACCACGCTGCGCGCCGCGCTGGCGCAGGTGCCGAACCTGGACCCGGCGCTGATCGAGGACGCCATCGTCGGCTGCGCGATTCCCGAAGCGCAGCAGGGCCTGAACGTCGCGCGCATCGGCGCGCTGCTGTCGGGCCTGCCGACCTCGGTCGGCGGCATCACGGTGAACCGCTTCTGCGCCTCGGGACTGAGCGCCGTCGCGATGGCGGCCGACCGCATCCGCGTCGGCGAGGCCGACGTGATGATCGCCGCCGGCGTCGAATCGATGAGCATGGTGCCGATGATGGGCAATACGCCGTCGATGTCGCCGTCGATCTTCGCGCGCGACGAGAACGTCGGCATCGCCTACGGCATGGGCCTGACGGCCGAGCAGGTCGCGCGCAAGTGGCAGGTCAGCCGCGAGGACCAGGACGCCTTCGCGCTGGCCTCGCACCAGAAGGCGCTGGCCGCGCAGCAGGCCGGCGAGTTCGCCGACGAGATCACGCCGGTCGAGATCGTCGAGAAGCTGCCGAACCTGGCCAGCGGCGAGGTCGAACTGAAGACCCGCACGCTGTCGCTGGACGAGGGCCCGCGTCCCGATACCTCGCTGGAGGGGCTGGCGAAGCTGCGCCCGGTGTTCGCCAACAAGGGCAGCGTGACCGCCGGCAACAGCTCGCAGACCTCGGACGGCGCCGGCGCGCTGATCCTGGTCTCCGAGAAGATCCTGAAGGCCTGCAACCTGGTGCCGCTGGCCCGCTTCGTGTCGTTCGCGGTGCGCGGCGTGCCGCCGGAGATCATGGGCATCGGTCCGAAGGAAGCCATTCCGGCCGCGCTGAAGGCCGCCGGCATGACGCAGGACCAGCTCGACTGGATCGAACTGAACGAGGCCTTCGCCGCGCAGGCGCTCGCGGTGATCCGCGATCTGGGCCTCGATCCGGCAAAGCTGAACCGGATGGGCGGCGCGATCGCGCTGGGCCACCCGCTCGGCGCGACCGGCGCGATCCGCTCGGCCACCGTGGTGCATGCGCTGCGCCGGCACAACCTGAAGTACGGCATGGTGACCATGTGCGTCGGCACGGGCATGGGCGCCGCCGGCATCTTCGAACGGGTTTGACGAGAGGGCGAGCCCAGGGATTGCCCCGGGAAGCCGCTCCGGGGAACCGCGTTTCCCCCGGGGCGGTTCCCGTCGCGGCGGCACAGAGGGGAACATCGCCGGGAACACGGCCAAGAACATCGACGAGAACACCGACCACCAAGGAGACACCATGAGCATCCTGACCCGCATCGAGCAAGGCGTGCTGACCATCGAGTTCGACCGCCTGGACAAGAAGAACGCGATCACCGCGGCGATGTACCAGCAGATGGCCGACGCGCTGCGCGCGGCGGCCACCGACGACGCCGTGCGGGCGATCGTGATCCGCGGCAAGGACGAGATCTTTACCGCGGGCAACGATCTGGAAGACTTCCTGAAGCGGCCGCCGAGCAGCGAGGAGGATGCCGCCAAGGCGCCGGTGTTCCAGTTCCTGCACGAGATCAGCCATGCCGCCAAGCCGCTGGTGGCGGCGGTCAGCGGGCCGGCGGTGGGCATCGGCACCACGCTGCTGCTGCATTGCGACCTGGTCTATGCGGCCGAGGGCGCGCGCTTCTCGCTGCCGTTCGTGCAGCTGGGGCTGTGCCCGGAAGCCGCGTCGAGCCTGCTGCTGCCGCGCCTGGCCGGCTACCAGCGCGCGGCCGAGAAGCTGCTGCTGGGCGAGCCGTTCAGTGCGCAGGAGGCGCAGCAGATCGGGCTGGTGACCCGCGTGGTGGCCGGTGCCGAGCTGCACGACTTCGCGCTGGCGCAGGCGCGCAAGCTGGCGGCGCTGCCGGCGTCGTCGCTGCGGGAAACCAAGCGGCTGATGAAGGGCGCGGATACCGCGCAGATGGAGACGCAGATGGCGCAGGAGGGCGCGGTGTTCCGCCGGCTGCTGCAGTCGCCCGAAGCGAAGGAGGCCTTCACGGCCTTCTTCGAGAAGCGCAAGCCGGACTTCTCGCGGTTCAATTGATCGGGGAGGGGGGCAGGCCACCCCTTTTCCCGGCCCTTCTCCCAGAGGAGCTGGAGGAGAGGGCGGGGCGCACGCGATGCCGCGGCGCCCGTCCTAGACCTTCGGCAGCACCCGCGGCTGCCGTTCCTCGTCGGTCGCCACATAGGTCAGCGTGGCCTCGGTGACCTTGACGATCTCGTTGCTATGGCGCATCCGCTGCGCATAGACCTCGACCTCGACGGTGATCGAGGTCCGCCCCGTCCTGACGATGTCGGCATAGAAGCTGACCAGGTCGCCGACGAACACCGGATGCTTGAACAGGAAGGAATTGACCGCCACCGTGGCGACGCGGCCCTGCGCGCGCTCGACCGCGGGAATCGAGCCGGCGATGTCGACCTGCGCCATGATCCAGCCGCCGAACACGTCGCCGTGCACGTTGGCATCGGCGGGCATCGGCACCACGCGCAGCGCGGGGTTCTTGCCGGGAGGCAGGGACGACAGGGTCTGGGGTTCGCTCATGGTCAATCCGGAAGGCAGCAGGGGCAGCAAGGGCAGTAGGGGCCGATTCACAGGCCGAGTTCATGGGCCAGATCCATAGGCCCCTTCAACAAGCCCGGTTCATGGGCCCGAATCAGGGCCGGTCCAAGACGGGCGGGGCAGAAGGAAAAGCCGGGCGCGTGCAGGGGCAATACTGGGGCAATACTGGGGCAATACTGGGGCAATACAGCGGAAACACAGGCGGAAAACCCCTCGCCCCGAACTCTGCGACAATCGCATATTCGCCCGAATTCTAACGTATGCGACGCTACTCCACGACGGACGAGCCTGCCCCCACGGCCCCGTCCTCGCCGCTGTTCTCCGGCGCGCGCGGCCAGCGCAGCGACTGGCAGACCGTGCGCAACCTGCTTCCCTATCTGTGGCATTACAAGTGGCGCGTGATGCTGGCGCTCACCTGCCTGGTGGCCGCCAAGGCCGCCAACCTGGGCGTGCCCGTGCTGATGAAGCGCCTGATCGACGCGATGAACATCGCGCCCGGCGATCCGCGCGCGCTGCTGGCGGTGCCGGCCGGGCTGATCGTCGCCTACGGCCTGCTGCGGCTGTCGACCACGCTGTTTACCGAACTGCGCGAGATCCTGTTCTCCAAGGTCACGCAGAGCGCGGTGCGTGAGATCGCGCTGCAGGTGTTCCGCCATCTGCACAGCCTGTCGCTGCGCTTCCATCTGGACCGGCAGACCGGCGGCATGAGTCGCGACATCGAGCGCGGCACGCGCGGCATCCAGTCGCTGATCTCGTATTCGCTGTACAGCATCCTGCCCACGCTGGTCGAGATGGCCCTGGTGATGGGCTTCTTTCTGCTGCACTACGACATCTGGTTCGCCGCGATCACCGGCGGCGCGCTGCTCGCCTATATCGTCTTCACGGTGGTGGTGACCGAATGGCGCACGCACTTCCGCCGCAAGATGAACGAGCTCGATTCGCGCGCCAACCAGAAGGCGATCGACTCGCTGCTGAACTTCGAGACCGTCAAGTACTTCGGCAACGAGGCGTACGAGGCCGCGCGCTACGACGAGAACCTGCGCACGTACAGGACCGCCGCGATCCGCTCGCAGAACTCGCTGTCGCTGCTGAACTTCGGCCAGCAGGCCATCATCGCGATCGGCCTGATCCTGATCCTGTGGCGCGCCACCGTCGGCGTGGCCGAGGGCGTGCTGACGCTGGGCGACCTGGTGCTGGTCAATACGCTGATGATCCAGCTGTACATCCCGCTCAATTTCCTCGGCGTGATCTACCGCGAGATCAAGCAGGCCACCACGGACATGGATCGGATGTTCGTGCTGCTCGGCACCAACCGCGAGGTCGCGGATTCGCCCGATGCCCGCCCGCTGGCCGTGCAGGGCGCCGAGGTGCGCTTCAGCCATGTCGGCTTCGGCTACGACAGCAACCGCCGCATCCTCGACGATGTCGATTTCACGATCGCGGCCGGTACCACCACCGCGGTGGTGGGCCATAGCGGCTCGGGCAAATCGACGCTGGCGCGGCTGCTGTTCCGCTTCTACGACGTCGGCAGCGGCGCGGTGCTGGTCGATGGCCAGGACATCCGCACCGTGACGCAGGACAGCCTGCGCCGCGCGATCGGCATCGTGCCGCAGGACACGGTGCTGTTCAACGACAGCATCTACTACAACATCGCCTACGGCCGCCCGGGCGCGAGCCGCGAGGAGGTCATCGAGGCCGCGCGCGCCGCGCAGATCGACGCCTTCATCCGCGAGCTGCCGCAGGGCTACGACACGCCGGTCGGCGAGCGCGGGCTGAAGCTGTCGGGCGGCGAGAAGCAGCGCGTGGCGATCGCCCGCACGCTGCTGAAGAACCCGCCGATCCTGATCTTCGACGAAGCCACCTCGGCGCTGGACTCGCGCACCGAGCAGGCGATCCAGGCCGAACTGATGCGGCTCGCGCAGAACCGCACCACGCTGCTGATCGCGCACCGCCTGTCCACCGTGGTGCATGCCGACCAGATCCTGGTGATGGACCGCGGCCGCATCGTCGAGCGCGGCACGCATGCCGAGCTGATGCGCGCCGACGGACGCTATGCCGAGATGTGGCGCATCCAGGCGCGCAGCGCGGCGCAGGGCGCGACGTCGGCGGACGGGACGGCCGATGGGGCGGCTGATGCCAATGGCGGCGAACTGGCCCGCATCGAAGGCGCCGCCGCGGTCGCGGCGGACCTCGGCGACGCGACGCAGGACGCCTGAGGTCGAGCCTCAGGCCACTTGAGATCGGCCGAGATCGCCTGACATCGCCCATGGCCGCCTGAGACCGCGCCAGGCCGCCGCCCTCGCATTGTCGACAATGGCCGCGTGCAATCACGCGTGGCCAGGCGCGGTGCACAAGTTTGGTTGGACAAACCGCCGCGGCCATGCCCCGCTTTGGGGCCGCCTTGATGCAGTTTTGGCTGGCATATCGCTTGCAGACACTGTTCGCGCAAAACAGGCACGAACAGGAGAGCAAACATGCCGCACCACAGGTCGCAACACCAGGATCCGCAGCAGCAAACGCAGCCGCAGGCGCCGCAGGACATGCATCGGGGCGAGGGCGCGCGCGGGGCGCAAGCCGGCACGGCGCCATCGCCGCTGCGGCGCCGGATGCTGCGGCTGGGCACGGTGCTCGGCACCGCGATGGTGCTGTCGACACAATGGGCCGCGCCGGCCCATGCACAGGCGGCGACCAAGGTCCGCTTCCAGCTCGACTGGCGCTTCGAGGGGCCGTCCGCGCTGTTCCTGCTCGGCGAGCAGAAGGGCTACTACAAGGCCGAGAAACTCGACGTGTCGATCGACGCCGGCAACGGTTCGGGCAATGTGGTCAACCGCGTGGCCTCCGGCACCTATGACATGGGCTTCGCCGACCTTGCCTCGGTGATGGAGTTCTACGGCAACAACCCGGACGCGAAGAACAAGCCGGTCGCCGTGATGATGGTCTACAACAACACGCCGGCCGCGGTGCTGGCGCTGAAGAAGTCCGGCATCAAGGCGCCGAAGGACCTCGCCGGCAAGAAGCTCGGCGCGCCGGTGTTCGACGCCGGCCGCCGCGCCTTCCCGATCTTCGCCAAGGCCAACGGCCTGCAGGCATCGAGCTTCAACTGGCAGGCGATGGACCCGACGCTGCGCGAAACGATGCTGACGCGCGGCGATCTCGATGCGATCACCGGCTTCTCGTTCACCTCGATCCTGAACCTCAATGCGCGCGGCGTGAAGGACGAGGACATCGTGGTGCTGCCGTACCCGCAATACGGCGTCAAGCTGTACGGCAACGCGGTGATCGCGTCGGAGGACTTCCTGAAGAAGAACCCCGAGGCGGTCAAGGCCTTCCTGCGGGCCTTCGCCAAGTCGGCGCGCGACGTGATCGCCAGGCCGGAGGAGGGCATCAAGGCGGTCAAGGCGCGCGACGGCATCATCGACGAAAAGCTCGAGGTCCGGCGCCTGAAGCTCGCGCTCGACAGCGTGGTCAAGTCGCCCGATGCCCGCGCCGACGGCTTCGGCCGCGTCAACAAGCCGCGCCTGTCGCTGATGGCGTCGCAGGTGGCCGATGCGTTCGGCACCAAGGGCCGGATCAATCCGGATGCGCTGTGGACCGACGCCTATCTGCCGTCGGCGGCGGAACTGGACGTGCTGCGATGACGGCGGACGTTGCTGCATCGGCTGTTGCATCGACCACAGTCTGCGGCGGCGTGCCGGGGGCGCCGGCCGCACCGCCCGCCGCCGACGCCGAAGCTCCCTTCGTCGACTTCAATCGCGTCTGGCTCGCCTACAACGACGAGCTGGCCCGCCAGGGCGAGTTCGCGGTCGAGGACATCTCGCTGCAGGTGCGGCCGGGCGAGTTCATCGCGATCGTCGGCCCGTCGGGCTGCGGCAAGTCGACCTTCATGAAGCTGGCGACGGGGCTGAAGCCGGCCACGCGCGGCGTCGTGAAGATCGCCGGCGAGAAGGTGACCGGCCCGCTGAAGATGGTCGGCATGGCCTTCCAGGCGCCGACGCTGCTGCCGTGGCGCACCACGCTGCAGAACGTGATGCTGCCGCTGGAGATCGTCGAGCCCTACCGCTCCACGCTGCGGGCCCGCCGCGACGAATACGTCGAGCGCGCCCGCACGCTGCTGCGCACCGTGGGGCTGGCGGGCTACGAGGACAAGTACCCGTGGCAGCTGTCGGGCGGCATGCAGCAGCGCGCGTCGATCTGCCGCGCGCTGATCCACGAGCCGCGCATGCTGCTGCTGGACGAACCGTTCGGCGCCCTCGACGCCTTCACCCGCGAAGAACTGTGGTGCGTGCTGCGCGACCTGTGGCAGGCGCAACGCTTCAACGTGATCCTGGTCACCCACGACCTGCGCGAGGCGGTGTTCCTCGCCGACACGGTCTACGTGATGAGCCAGCGGCCGGGCCGCATCCTGATGCGCAAGCCGATCGAGCTGCCGCGTCCGCGCGATCTCGAACTGACCTATACCGAACCCTTCGCCGATCTGGTGCACATGCTGCGCGAGAAGATCGGCCATGTCCGCCAGCACTGAGATGACCACGCTGACCGATTCGACCCAGCGGCGCGTGGAGCGCGTCGCCCCCTGGCTGCTGCTGGCCGCCTGCCTGCTGCTGTGGCAGGGCGCCTGCATGATCTTCGACGTGTCCGACTTCATCCTGCCCAGCCCGGCAGCCATCGTGGTGTCGCTGGTCGACTACTGGGACGTGATCGCCGTCCATGCGTGGCGCACCTTCTGGACGACGATGGTGGGCTTCGGCATCGCCATCGCGGTCGGCGTGGTGCTGGGCCTGCTGATGGGCTCGTCGCGGCTCGCGTATGCGGCCGGCTATCCGTTGATGACCGCGTTCAACGCGCTGCCCAAGGCGGCCTTCGTGCCGATCCTGGTGGTGTGGTTCGGCCTCGGCGCCGGGCCCGCGATTCTGACGGCGTTCCTGATCTCGTTCTTTCCGGTGATGGTCAATATCGCCACCGGGCTGGCGACGCTGGAGCCCGAGCTGGAGGACGTGCTGCGCGTGCTGGGCGCCCGGCGCACCGACGTGCTGTTCAAGGTCGGCCTGCCGCGCGCGCTGCCGTATTTCTTCGCCTCGCTGAAGGTGGCCATCACGCTCGCCTTCGTCGGCACCACGGTGTCGGAGATGAACGCGGCCAACGAGGGCATCGGCTATCTGCTGGTATCGGCCGGCTCGGCGATGAAGATGCCGCTGGCCTTCGCCGGCCTGGTGGTGATCGCGGTGATGGCGATGGCGATGTACGAGCTGTTTGCCGTGCTGGAGAAGCGGATGACCGGGTGGGCGCATCGGGGCTGAGGCCCCGGGGCGATGCTCAAACGTACTCCAGCGGCAGCGCCGTCGTGTACTTGATCTGCTCCATCGCGAAGCTCGAGCTGACGTCGGCCAGCTCGGCGCCCTGGATCAGCCGCTTGTAGACGCGGTCGTAGGCGGCGATGTCGGGCACCACCACGCGCAGCAGGTAGTCGGTGTCGCCGGCCATCCGGTAGAACTCGGTGACCTCCGGGATCGATGCCACCAGCCCGTGAAAGGTCTTGAGCCACTTCGCGCTGTGCTGGTTGGTGCGGACCGACACGAACACCGTGACGCCGACGTTCAGCTTGGCGGGGTCGAGCAGCGCCACGCGCTTGCGGATCACGCCGCTCTCCTGCAGCTTCTGCACGCGGCGCCAGCAGGGCGTCGAGGTCAGGCCGACCCGTTCGGCCAGTTCGGCCACCGGCAGGTCGGCGTTCTGTTGCAGCTCGGCCAGGATCTGGCGGTCGTATCGGTCAAATCGGTCCATCGTGCTGGCTCCATCGGTATGGCGGGATTCGTTGGATCGCGAACGGGCGGCGCCACCGCGTCCAGCCACGGCCCTCGCGCCTCGCTGCGCCCTCACCGCGCCTCACCGCGCCTCACCGCCTGATGATGCGCTAGCCCGTCGCCACCAGCAGATTGATGCCGGTGGCGATCTGCGCGGCCTCCACGCCGTACAGATGCAGCGAGACGGCGATGTCGCCGGCCTCGCCGTCGTGCCGGTCCATGTGCTGGTCCATGTCCTGGGCCATGCCCCTGTCCATGCCCCGGCCCGCATGGCCGAGCGAGTGGATATGGCCAAGCCCCGCCGGCACGCTGAACACCGCGCCCGGCTCCCGCACGACGCCGCCGCTCGGCCGCGCAACTTGCGCCGCCTCGTCCCAGCGGTAGTGCCGCTCGTACAGCGAGCCCTGCAGCACGCGGTAGGCGCACCAGGTGCGGTGCCCGTGCACGGGACTCGCCTGGCCCGGGCGCCAGACCAGCAGCATCGCCGAGAAGCGCGCCATCGGGTCGGCATAGATCAGGTGGCGCGTATAGCCGTCCGGGCTGCCGGCACGCGCGGCCGCGGGCAACAGCGCCAGCAGCGCGTCGGCGTCGTCGCCGAGGCAGGCCTGGACCTGCGCCGCCACGCTGCGCGCGCTGTCGTCGAACACCCGTGCCAGCGCCGGCGACAGCGCGGACAGCGCGGACGGTCCGCACGAGGACGGCAGGCCGGCTTGCGGGCCGGCGGCTTGGGGCGACGACAGGCGCGACTGCGGTTCGGCGTGCAGGCTTGGCATGGAGACTCCGGAGGGCAAGAGAGCGGATGGGTCCGATCATAGCCAGCCGGGCCGAGCAAGCCGATCTAAAATGTGGTGCCGAAGCGATCCAGTAGGGAATGATATTCCGCTTCTATCGGATTTTCTAGAATATTTTTGCGCCGGCGGCCGCCGGGAGATAATGCGCCATGGAAATCAAATGGCTTGAAGACTTCGTCAGCCTGGCGGAGACGCACAGCTTCTCGCGCTCGGCCGAGCTGCGGCACGTGACCCAGCCCGCCTTCTCGCGCCGCATCCAGTCGCTCGAGGCCTGGCTCGGCACCGAGCTGATCGACCGCTCCAGCTATCCGACCAATCTGACCCCGGCCGGCAAGGTGTTCTACGAGCAGGCGCTGGCGATGCTGGCCCAGGTCAGCGAGACCCGTGCGCTGATGCGCGGCCAGCGCTCGGCCAACGCGCAGATGCTCGAATTCGCGGTGCCGCACACGCTATCGCTGACGTTCTTCCCCGAATGGCTGAAGGCGCTGGAGCGGCAGGTCGGCACGCTGGCCTGCCGGCTGCGCGCGCTGAACGTGCACGACGCGGTGCTGATGCTGGTCGAGGGCGGCTGCGACCTGGTGATGGTCTACCACCATCCGCGCCAGGCGATCCAGCTCGATCCCTCGCACTACGACATGCTGGTGCTCGGCGTCGAGCGGATGTCGCCGTTCAGCGTGCCCGATGCCAGCGGCAAGCCGCTGTACCGGCTGCCGGGCACCGACCGCAAGCCGGTGTCCTTCCTCAGCTATACGCCCAACGCTTTCCTCGGCCGGATGGTCGAGATGCTGCTGTCGGACACCAGCGAGTCGTTCAAGCTCGACAAATGCTACGAGACCGATATGGCCGAGGCCCTCAAGGTGATGGCGCTGGCCGGCCATGGCCTGGCCTTCCTGCCCGAGAGCGCGGTGCGGGAGGAGGTCGCGCAGGGCCGGCTGGTGCGGGCAGAGGGCCCGCGCGCGGCGCCGCTGTCGATCGAGATGGAGATCCGGCTGTACCGGGCGCGGCCCGGCGAGCATGGCAACGACCGGCGCGGCAGCCAGCTGCGCCGCAAGCGGGAGCTGGTCGACCGCATCTGGGCCAGCCTGTCGGCCGGCGCGGCGCCGATCGAGGGCGGGGCGGGCTGAGACCTGGGACGGGGCGGGCGGAGTTCGGAGAAGGGGCGGGCTGAGTGCGGGGACGCGCCGCCCACATGGCGTCCCGGCAACGCCCGGCAACGCCCGGCACCCCACTTCGGCGGAGTGGATCGCGCTCTCGCAAGGTTATGCATTTCCGGCATGACCGAATGAACAAACGGCATTGGATTTCCGCGGCGCGGCGCCCCTAAGCTTGTCGCCATTCCATTTCCGGATAACCACGATGTCTTCCGATTCGCCGATCATCACCGCTTCCGCGCATTCCGTCCCCTCCTATCTGAACGCCGACAACCTCGGCCCCTGGGGCATCTACCTGCAACAGGTCGACCGCGTGACTCCCTACCTGGGCTCGCTGGCCCGCTGGGTCGAAACGCTCAAGCGCCCCAAGCGCGCGCTGGTGGTCGACGTGCCGATCGAGATGGATGACGGCACCATCGCCCACTTCGAGGGCTATCGCGTCCAGCACAACACCTCGCGCGGCCCGGGCAAGGGCGGCGTGCGCTTCCACCAGGACGTGACCCTGTCCGAGGTGATGGCGCTGTCGGCCTGGATGTCGATCAAGAACGCCGCCGTCAACGTGCCGTACGGCGGCGCCAAGGGCGGTATCCGCGTCGACCCGCGCAAGCTGTCGCGCGCCGAGCTCGAACGCGTGACGCGCCGCTATACCAGCGAGATCAACATCATCATCGGGCCGAACAAGGACATCCCGGCCCCGGACGTCAACACCAACGAACAGGTGATGGCGTGGATGATGGACACCTATTCGATGAACGAGGGCAGCACGTCGACCGGCGTGGTCACCGGCAAGCCGATCTCGCTGGGCGGCTCGCTGGGCCGCCGCGAGGCGACCGGTCGCGGCGTGTTCGTCGTGGGCGCCGAGGCCGCGCGCAACCTGGGCTTGGAAATCAAGGGCGCGCGCATCGTCGTGCAGGGCTTCGGCAATGTCGGCAGCGTCGCCGCCAAGCTGTTCCACGAGGCCGGCGCCAAGGTCATCGCGGTGCAGGACCACAAGACCGCGCTGTTCGACCCGGCCGGCCTGGACGTGCCGGCGCTGATCGAACACGTCGCGCACAACGGCACCATCGACGGCTTCCGCGCCGAGACCATCAGCGCCGAGCAGTTCTGGCAGACCGAGAGCGAGATCCTGATCCCGGCCGCGCTGGAAGGCCAGATCACCGCCGCCAACGCGCCCCACATCAAGACCCGCATGGTCATCGAGGGCGCCAACGGCCCGACCACGCCCGAGGCCGACGATATCCTGCGCGAGCGCAATATCCTGGTGGCGCCGGACGTGATCGCCAACGCCGGCGGCGTCACGGTGTCGTACTTCGAATGGGTGCAGGACTTCTCCAGCTTCTTCTGGACCGAAGAGGAAATCAACCAACGGCTGGTACGGATCATGCAAGAGGCGTTCCGCTCCATCTGGCAGGTCGCGCAGGAGAACAAGGTCACGCTGCGGACCGCGGCGTTCATCATTGCCTGTACCCGTATCCTGCAGGCGCGCGAAATGCGCGGCCTGTATCCCTGATCGCCCAGCGCGAAATCGGGGCAATCGGACCCGCGCCGGGGCATGCGCCATGCTGCGATGCACCAAGGCGGGGTCCGGACGACAAGCGAGGCGGCAGCCGGAGATTCCGGCTGCCGCTTTTTTTATTACAGCCGCGTGGCGCAGCCGATTGCCGGACAGCGGCGGCTAGGGAAATACCCGTTGTATTGCAGCGTCGGCTTGCGCAATACTATTTCGTCGGCGGCACGTTTCTTGTTAGAGTCCCGCCTTTCTCTCATGGTCAAGGAGATGTTATGAAGGTTGCCAAACTGGCTGCGCTGATGATTGCGGCAGGCGTGCTGTGCGGTACCGCACAAGCGGCCGAGCAATTGACCGGCACGCTGAAGAAGATCAAAGACACGGGTGTCATTACGCTGGGCGTGCGGGAATCGTCGATTCCCTTCAGCTATAACCTCGGCGGCGTCCGCACGGTCGGCTATTCCTATGACATCAACGTCAAGATCGTCGAGGCGATCAAGGACCAGCTGAAGCTGCCGAACCTGCAGGTCAAGGAAATTCCGATCACCTCGCAGAACCGCATTTCGCTGCTGCAGAACGGCACCATCGATATCGAGTGCGGCTCGACCACCAATAACCTCGACCGCCAGAAGCAGGTTGCCTTCAGCAATACCATCTTCATCATCGGCACCCGCTTCATGACCAAGAAGGACAGCGGGATCAAGGACTGGGCCGACCTGAAGGGCAAGAACGTCGTCACCACCGCCGGCACCACGTCCGAGCGCCTGCTGCGCACGATGAACGACCAGCAGAAGCTGGGCATGAACATCATCAGCACCAAGGACCACGGCCAGTCGTTCCTGACGCTGGAGTCGGGCCGCGCCGCCGCCTTCATGATGGACGACGCGCTGCTGTACGGCGAGCGCGCCAAGGCCCGCAACCCGGCCGACTGGGTCGTCACCGGCAAGCCGCAGTCGCGCGAATCGTACGGCTGCATGCTGCGCAAGGACGATGCCCCGTTCAAGAAGGTCGCCGACACGGTGATCGCCAATCTGATGAAGAGCGGCGAGATCAACAACCTCTACGCCAAGTGGTTCACCCAGCCGGTGCCGCCGAAGGGCCTGAACCTGGACTTCCCGATGTCCGACGACATGAAGGCACTCATCAAGAACCCGAACGACAAGGCGCTCGACTGATTCGGCTCCAGTCACGCGTGTGAAACGGAAGGCGTGCGCGAAGGCATGTCCTTCCGTTTCTTTTTGAGGACGCATCATGAATTACAACTGGCATTGGGGTGTTTTCCTCGAAGAAGCCGCGATGAACGAGACCTATCTCGACTGGATGATTTCCGGTCTGAAGGTCACCATCGCGCTCGGCCTGACTTCGTGGGTAATCGCCCTGATCATCGGCTCGATTCTCGGCGTATTGCGCACGGTTCCGAATAAATTCCTGTCGGGTATCGCGGCCACCTACGTCGAAATCTTCCGCAATATTCCGCTGCTGGTGCAGCTGTTCATCTGGTATTTCGTCGTTCCCGAATTGCTGCCGTTCGGCGAATCGATCAAGCAGATGAATCCGTTCACCCAGCAATTCCTGGCCGCGATGTTCTGCCTCGGCACCTTTACCGCCGCGCGGATCTGCGAACAGGTGCGCTCGGGCATCAACTCGCTGCCGCCGGGACAGCGCAACGCCGGCCTGGCGATGGGCTTCACGCTGCCGCAGACCTATCGCTACGTGCTGCTGCCGATGTCGTTCCGCGTCATCGTGCCGCCGCTGACCTCCGAATTCCTGAACATCTTCAAGAACTCGGCGGTGGCGTCGACGATCGGCCTGCTGGAACTGGCGGCGCAGGGGCGCCAGCTGGTCGACTACACGGCGCGGCCGTACGAGTCCTTCATCGCGGTCACGCTGATGTACGCGCTGATCAATATCGTCGTCATGCTGGGAATGCGCTGGGTGGAAAAGCGCACGCGCGTGCCGGGCTTCATCGGCAGCAAGTAAGGGGAACGCGATGGCTTATTCATTCGATTTCACCTCGATCAACGCCGATACGCTGCACGTGCTCGGCGAGGGCATGATGGTGTCGCTCAAGATCACCGCCACCGCGGTGGTGGTCGGCATCGTCTGGGGCACCATCCTGGCGATGATGCGCCTGTCCTCGGTCAAGCCGCTGAACTGGTTTGCGCAGGGCTACGTCACCGTGTTCC
This sequence comes from Cupriavidus cauae, assembly GCF_008632125.1. Lineage (GTDB taxonomy): Bacteria > Pseudomonadota > Gammaproteobacteria > Burkholderiales > Burkholderiaceae > Cupriavidus > Cupriavidus cauae. The sequence goes on along the minus strand of NZ_VWRN01000053.1, from coordinate 555,926 downwards.
GCTCGATACCGCTGGTGATGGTGCTGCTCTGGTTCTTCCTGATCATTCCGCAGGTGCTGCAGGGCATCTTCAATCTGTCGCCCGCGACCGATCTGCGCATGACGTCCGCGCTGGTCGCGTTCGCGCTGTTCGAGGCGGCCTATTACTCGGAGATCATCCGTGCCGGCATCCAGAGCGTGTCGCGCGGGCAGATGTACGCGGCGCAGGCGCTCGGCATGACCTATGGGCAGACCATGCGGCTGGTGGTGCTGCCGCAGGCGTTCCGCAACATGGTGCCGCTGCTGCTGACGCAGGGCATCATCCTGTTCCAGGATACCTCGCTGGTCTACGTCAGCGCGCTGGCCGATTTCTTCGGGCAGGCGTATGGCATCGGCGAACGCGATGGCCGCATCGTCGAGATGCTGCTGTTCGCGGGTCTGGTCTATTTCGTGATCTGTTTTTCCGCATCGTTGCTGGTCAAGCGATACCAGAAAAAGGTGGCTGTATGATCGAAATCAATAACGTTTCCAAGTGGTACGGCTCCTTCCAGGTGCTGACCGATTGCACCACCCGCGTGGCCAAGGGCGAAGTGGTGGTGGTGTGCGGCCCGTCCGGTTCGGGCAAGTCCACGCTGATCAAGACCGTCAATGCGCTCGAGCCCTTCCAGAAGGGCGAGATCTTCGTCGACGGCACCCCCGTTGGCGGACCGAAGACCGATCTGCCGAAGCTGCGTTCGCGCGTCGGCATGGTGTTCCAGAACTTCGAGCTGTTTCCGCACCTGTCGATCACCGAGAACCTGACGATCGCGCAGATCAAGGTGCTGGGCCGCTCGCGCGACGAGGCGATGGCCAAGGGCATGAAGTACCTGGAGCGCGTGGGCCTGAAGAACCAGGCCAACAAGTTTCCGGGTCAGCTGTCGGGCGGCCAGCAGCAGCGCGTGGCGATCGCGCGCGCACTGTCGATGGATCCGATCTGCATGCTGTTCGACGAGCCGACCTCGGCGCTGGACCCCGAGATGGTCAATGAAGTGCTGGACGTGATGGTGCAGCTGGCCCACGAGGGCATGACGATGATGTGCGTGACCCACGAGATGGGCTTTGCCCGCAAGGTGGCGAACCGCGTGATCTTCATGGACCAGGGCCGCATCGTCGAGGACACGCCGAAGGAGGAGTTCTTCGGCAATATCGAGGCGCGTTCGGAGCGGGCCCGCCAGTTCCTGTCGAAGATCCTGCAGCACTGAGCAGAGGGCTCCCTCTCCCCCGGCCCCTCTCCCGCCTGCGGGAGAGGGGCGTCACCCCCCCTCAAGTACAGGCCGAATTGGCCGCGTTGCGCGCCTGCACCTCGGGCGGAATCGGCACCGTCAGCGTCATCGTCGGCTGGCCGGCCTCGAACATCATCAATTCCCCCGGCGCGAACGGCGTCCACACTTCATCGTCGGTCAGCGGCGCGGTGGCGATCACCGCCACGCGGTCTTCCGGCGTGGTCACCTGGGCGAAGTCGATCGACAGGTCCGCATCGATCAGATGCGCGGTCGAGAACGGCCATTGGCGCACCAGGTAATACAGCCGCGTCGAACAGTGCGCGAACAGCGCCTGCCCATTGCTCAGCAGATAGTTGAAGACACCGTACAGCGTGATCTCGCGCGTGATGTCGGCCAGCGCGTGGCACAGCTCGTTCAGCGGCGGCTGCGAGCCGGGGAAACGCTTGCGCAGGCCCTGCATCAGCGCGCAAAACGCCAGCTCGCTGTCGGTGTCGCCGACCGGCTGATAGACCCCAGACAGGAACGGCGCGAAGCCCTTCAGGTCGCCGTTGTGGGCGAAGATCCAGTGGCGGCCCCACAGCTCGCGCATGAACGGATGGCAGTTCTCCAGCCGCACCGTGCCCTGCGTGGCCTTGCGGATATGGGAGATGACGTTCTTCGACTTGATCGGGTAGTTCTTGATCAGTTCGGCCACCGGCGAGGTGCCCGCCGACTGGTTGTCGATGAACAGGCGGCAGGCCTTGTCCTCGAAGAAGGCCACGCCAAAGCCGTCGGCATGATGATCCGTGACGCCGCCGCGCGCGGCGAAGCCGGTGAAGGAGAACGTCACGTCGGTCGGCGTGGCGCAGTTCATGCCGAGCAGCTGGCACATGGCGTGGGACCGGGACGGCGTGAGGGCCGGCCGATTGCAATAGAATTGCGACATTATCCCGCCGGGCCGGGCGTTCTGCCAAGCACGGCCGCGGCCGCCGGCGCGGTGCGCTGGCGTGGCAGCCCGAGGCGGCCGAATCGCCCGGCGATCCGCTTCCACCAGCCGCTATTAGCTTCCACCAGCCGCTACTTCGCTGCAACGAGCTTCAACCAGCCTCAACCAGCCTCAACCAGCCTCCACATCGAGCCCTCCGCCATGAGCCAATACAAGATTGCCGTGATCCCCGGAGACGGGATCGGCACCGAAGTGATGCCCGAAGGCGTCCGCGTGATGGACGCCGCCGCGCGCCGCTTCGGCATCGACCTGCAGTGGGACCATTTCGATTTTTCCAGCTGCGACTACTACGCCCGCCACGGCAAGATGCTGCCGGACGACTGGTTCGATACGCTGTCGCGCTATGACGCGATCTATTTCGGCGCGGTGGGCTGGCCGGCCACGGTACCCGACCATGTGTCGCTGTGGGGCTCGCTGCTGCAGTTCCGCCGGGCCTTCGACCAGTACGTGAACCTGCGCCCGGTCCGGCTGATGCCCGGCATCCGCAGCCCGCTGGCCGACCGCAAGCCCGGCGACATCGATTTCTACGTGGTGCGCGAGAACACCGAGGGCGAGTATTCCAGCATCGGCGGCCGCATGTTCCCGGGCACCGAGCGCGAGGTCGTGATCCAGGAAACGGTGATGAGCCGGATCGGCGTCGACCGCATCCTGAAGTTCGCCTTCGAGCTGGCCAGCAAGCGTCCGAAGAAGCATCTGACCTCGGCCACCAAGTCCAACGGCATCTCGATCACGATGCCCTACTGGGACGAGCGGGTCGAGGCGATGGCGGCGAACTATCCGGACCTGAAGGTCGACAAGTACCACATCGACATCCTGACCGCGAACTTCGTGCTGCATCCGGACTGGTTCGACGTGGTGGTGGCCAGCAACCTGTTCGGCGACATCCTGTCGGACCTTGGCCCCGCGTGTACCGGCACCATCGGCGTCGCGCCGTCGGCCAATATCAATCCGGAGCGAACCTATCCCAGCCTGTTCGAGCCGGTGCACGGCTCCGCGCCCGATATTGCCGGCCGCGGCATCGCCAATCCGATCGGTCAGATCTGGTGCGGGGCGATGATGCTCGAACACCTGGGCCATGCGGATGCCGGCGCGGCGGTGCTGGGCGCGATCGAATCGGTGCTGGCCGCCGGGCCCGCGCACGCGCCGCTGACGCGCGATATCGGCGGCAACGCCGGCACCGCCGACCTCGGCCGCGCGATCGCGGAAGCGCTGTGAGCGAGACCACCAAGCGGGGCATGGACCCGCGCGCGCTGCTGCGCGCGAGCTTCGATGCGGCGGTCGCGGCCGCCGATCCGCTGCGCATCGTCGACGCGTACCTGCCGCCGCCGAGCCGCCAGGGCCGCACGCTGGTGGTCGGCGCCGGCAAGGCCGCGGCGTCGATGGCGCTGGCGGTCGAGCGCGCCTATGCCGGTGCCGGCGTCGCGCTCGAAGGGCTGGTCGTCACGCGCTACGCGCATGGCCTGCCGACCGAACATGTGAAAGTCATCGAGGCCGGCCACCCGGTGCCGGACGAGGCGGGCGAGCGCGCCGCGGCGGAAATCCTGGCCCGCGTGCAGGCGCTCGGGCCCGAGGACCGGCTGATCGTGCTGGTCTCCGGCGGCGGCTCCAGCCTGCTGTCGCTGCCCGCCGAGGGCGTGTCGATGGCCGATCTGCGCGCCACCACGCAGGAGCTGCTGCGCTGCGGGGCGCCGATCACCGAGATGAACGTGGTGCGCAAGCATCTGTCGCGCATCCAGGGTGGGCGCCTGGCCCAGGCCAGCCGCGCGCCGGTGACCACGCTGATCGTCTCGGACGTCGCCGGCGACGATCCCAGCGCCATCGCGTCGGGTCCGACCGTCGCCGATCCCAGCACCTACGACGATGCGCTGGCGATCCTGCGCCGCTACGAGGCCCGCGTGCCGCCCGCGGTGCAGGCCTATCTCGAGGCCGGCGCGCGCGGCGAGCATGCCGAGACGCCGAAGCCCGGCGATCCGCTGTTCGCGCGCGTCGACAACCGCATGATCGCCACCGCGCACGGCAGCCTGGCGGCCGCCGCCGAGGTGTTCCGCGCGCACGGCGTGACCCCGGTGATCCTCGGCGATACCGTCACGGGCGAGGCCCGCGAGGTAGCGCGCGTCTACGCGGCGCTGGTGCGCGAAATCCGCGCGTACAATGCGCCGTTTGCCGCGCCGGTGGCGCTGATCTCCGGCGGCGAATGCACCGTGACGCTGCCCAAGGACGGCGCCGGACGCGCCCGCGGCGGCCGCTGCTCCGAATTCCTGCTGTCGCTGGCGATCGAACTGGAGGGCGTGGCCGACGTGCATGCGATCGCCGCCGATACCGACGGCATCGACGGCTCGGAGGACAATGCCGGCGCGCTGGCCGACCCGGGCACGCTGGCCCGCGCCGAGGCGGCCGGCATGCCGGCGCGCCGCCAGCTGGAGGCGCACGATGCCTGGGGCCTGTTCGATGCGATCGGCGACCTGGTCGTGACCGGGCCGACCCGCACCAACGTCAACGACTACCGTGCCATCCTGATCCTGTAATCGCCAATCGTCCACGCCGCCCGCCGCCGCCGCTGCGGACCGCTGCCGACCGCTCAATCCCACGCTTTCGATTTGCCGAAGTCATGACCCAGACCCTGACCATCACCCGCCCCGACGACTGGCACCTGCATCTGCGCGACGGCGCCGCCCTCGCTGCCGTGCTGCCCGATACCGCGCGCCAGTTCGCCCGCGCCATCGTGATGCCGAACCTGAAGCCGCCGGTCACCACGGTGGCGCAGGCGCAGGCCTATCGCGCCCGCATCCTGGCGGCGCTGCCGGCCGGCCTGTCGTTCGAGCCGCTGATGACGCTGTACCTGACCGACAACACGCAGGCCGACGAGATCGTCGCCGCCAGGGCGAGCGGCTTCGTCCATGGGGTCAAGCTGTATCCGGCTGGCGCGACCACCAACAGCGATGCCGGCGTGACCGACATCCGCCGCTGCAGCGCGGCGCTGGAGGCGATGCAGCGCGTCGGCCTGCCGCTGCTGGTGCACGGCGAGGTCACCGACAGCGAGATCGACCTGTTCGATCGCGAGGCGGTCTTCATCGAGCGCGTGATGACGCCGCTGCGCCGCGATTTCCCGGGGCTGAAGGTCGTGTTCGAACACATCACGACCAAGGACGCGGCCGACTACGTGCGCGAGGCCGAAGGGCCGATCGGCGCGACCATCACTGCGCATCACCTGCTGTACAACCGCAACGCGATCTTCATCGGCGGCATCCGCCCGCATTACTACTGCCTGCCGGTGCTCAAGCGCGAGACCCATCGCCAGGCGCTGGTGGCGGCCGCGGTATCGGGCAACCCGCGCTTCTTCCTCGGCACCGACAGTGCGCCGCACGCGCGCGGCCTGAAGGAGCACGCCTGCGGCTGCGCGGGCTGCTATACCGCGCTGCATGCGATGGAGTTGTATGCCGAGGCCTTCGATGCCGCCGGCGCGCTCGACAAGCTGGAAGGCTTCGCCAGTTTCCACGGGCCCGACTTCTACGGCCTGCCGCGCAATACCGGCACGCTGACGCTGCGGCGCGAGCCGTGGCAGCTGCCCGAAGCGCTGCCGTACGGCGAGACGGAGCTGGTGCCGCTGCGGGGCGGCGAGACGCTGCAATGGAAGGCCGCGCTGGCCGCCTGAGCGGTGGGCGGTCCCAGCGCTGAGCGGGCCGTCGAGGGCCTGGAGCCTGCTGTCCAGGGCCTCACGCCTGCCGTCGACCTGGCGCAGCGGCTGGCCCGGGTCGACTGGTCCCGGCCCTGGTTTGCGCCGTTCGCGCGGGCGGGCGCCGCGATCGCGGCCGAGGTCGGCCAGGGCCGGCCGGTTCATGCGGCGCTCGATGCCTTTGCCGCCGCACAGGGGCTGACCAATGCCGCCGGTCTGCCGCTGCGCTTCGTCCCGCAGCACACGCTGCCGCCCGGCAGCGCCTACGAGGCCCATATCCACGCGCACGGCGAGGTGCCGACGCGCGAGAACCTGCACGACTTTTTCAACGGCCTGATCTGGCTGCATTTCCCGCGCACGAAGGCGATGCTGAACCGGCTGCAGGCCATGGCCATCGCCGCGCACGGCGTGCAGCCCACGCGCGGGCCGTTGCGCGACGCGGCGACGCTGTTCGACGAGAACGCGGTGCTGTTCGTCTGCGCCGAGCCGCGGCTGGAGGCGGCGCTAAGAGGATTTCGCTGGCGCGAACTGTTCATCGACGGCCGCAACGCGTGGCCTGATCGCTGCGCGGTGGTGCCGTTCGGCCATGCGCTGCTGGAAAAACTGGTCGCACCCTACAAGTCAATCACGGCGCACGCCTGGCCGATCGCCCGTTCGCTCGCCGATCCGCATCCGGCCACGGCGCAGACGCTGGATGGGCCGCTGGCCGGGATGCTCGCGCAGGCGCGGCTGCGGGGCCGGAGCAGCTTCGCGCCGCTGCCGGTGCTCGGCATTCCGCACTGGTGGCCGGCCAATGCCGATCCCGCTTTCTACGACGACACCACGGTGTTCCGCCCCGGCCGCCGCGGTCCCGGCGGTCCCAGTGGTCCCAGTGGTCCCAGTGGTCCCAGTGGTCCCAGTGGTCCCAGTGGTCCCAGTGGTCCCAGTGGTCCCAGTGGTCCCAGTGGTCCCGGCGGTCCCGGCGGTCCCGGCGGTATCAGCGGTATCAGCGGTATCAGCGGTCCCGGCGGTATCAACGATATCGGCGATGCAAGCGGTACTGGCGAGGCCGGCGCGACCGGCGGGATCGACCCAAAGGTGCTAGACTGCGGCCCGCGAAGCAGGACAGACAACCGCTGCTCGCCCGGCAACGGGCGAGGGGAGGAAAGTCCGGACTCCACAGGGCAGGGTGGTGGCTAACAGCCATCCACGGCAACGTGCGGAATAGGGCCACAGAGACGAGTCTTCGCGCCGGGTTTTGCCCGGTGCGAAGGGTGAAACGCGGTAACCTCCACCCGGAGCAATCCCAAATAGGCAGACGATGAAGCGGCCCGCCGAGTCTGCGGGTAGGGAGCTGGAGCCGGCCGGTAACGGTCGGCCTAGAGGAATGGTTGTCACGCGCGCGCGGATCGCAAGGCCCGTGCGCCGCGCACAGAATCCGGCTTATCGGCCTGCTTCGCTTCGAATTCGCTTCCCGGTGCGGCGCGCCGGGAACGCCTCAAAGGCGCCGACGCGCCAGTATCAAGCTTTCCGGTCTTACACCTCGACCAGTTCGACGCTGTGGCTGATCTCGGCCGTCTTGGCCAGCATGATCGACGCCGAGCAGTACTTGTCGTGCGACAGCTGCACCGCGCGTTCGACGGTCGCCGGGTTCAGGTTGCGGCCGGTCACCGTGAACTTGAAGTGGATGCGGGTGAACACCTTCGGATCCTCGGCGGCCCGGTCTGCCTGCAGCGTGACGGAGCAGCCGCGCACGTCGTGGCGTCCGCGCTTCAGGATCAGCACCACGTCATAGGCGGTGCAGCCGCCGGTGCCGAGCAGCACCATCTCCATCGGCCGCGGCGCCAGGTTGTGACCGCCGCCCTCCGGGGCACCGTCCATCGCGACGAGGTGACCGCTGCCGGTCTGCGCCACGAAGCTCATGCCGTCGTTGCCCATCCAGGTGACCTTGCATTCCATTTCGTTCGTTCCTGCTCTCAATGTTTCGTTTCGATGCTGCGATGCGCGTGCATCGAGCGCTTGCATTTTCCTCAAATTTTCCTTGCGCCGTGTGGTGTCTTTGCCGCTCGAACGGGCGGAAAACCGAGGGAAACCTCTAAGATGTCAGTTTGATGACATCTCGGCCTACCCGTAAGTTGTTGAATTTTAAGCTTTTCTGCTGGCTGTCGTCGCCGTGACAATTTTTTGCATTACGAAATGCCATTTCGCACTGCAAATTTTCTTGCATCGCACAAGCCGTCATGTATAATTCCAACCATTGAACGACGGCGCGCCGATGGCCCGCCAGAGTGCGAAAGCGAAGGGTGGTCGAAGCGACCGAGGCAGTTTCCCGACGCCAGCCCGCACCGCCGGCCCCGTCCCGTTGTTCGCCCAGTGTCTCCTCCACCCTCCTCCTTTGGTGGATTCAAACCCAAGCCTCAGCGGCTTGGGTTTTTTTTCGCCCCTGCGCCGCTTCCTTTCCTGGAAAAAGCGGTCCGCGAGACACTGCATGCCCCGATCTCTTGACGGCAAACGCATTGTTTGCTTGTGCCGGGCGGCGAACCGCAAGTATAATCGAGGGCTTTTCCGTCATGCCCGCGGAAGAAGAACTCAGGGAGAGCCTGCACACACAAGCAGGAAGGTCAGGTCCAAAGGGCCGGCCGACGACGAAAGTCATGTTACGGGCAGGTTCTACAAGTCTCAGGAAAGATCATGAAAACCTTTTCCGCCAAGCCTCATGAGGTAAAGCGCGACTGGTTCGTGATTGACGCGACGGACAAAGTCCTCGGCCGTGTCGCCAGCGAAGTGGCACGCCGTCTGCGCGGCAAACACAAGCCGGAATTTACTCCGCACGTCGACACGGGCGATTACATCATCGTCGTCAACGCGGCCAAACTGCGTGTCACCGGCACGAAGGAAACCGACAAGAAGTACTACCGCCACTCGGGCTACCCGGGCGGTATCTACGAAACCACGTTTGGCAAGATGCAACAGCGCTTCCCGGGCCGCGCCCTGGAGAAGGCTGTCAAGGGCATGCTGCCGAAGGGTCCGCTGGGCTATGCGATGATCAAGAAGCTGAAGGTGTACGCCGAAGCCGAGCATCCGCATGAAGCGCAGCAGCCCAAGGCGCTGGAAATCTAAGGGGGCCATCCATGATCGGAAATTGGAACTACGGTACTGGCCGCCGCAAGAGCGCTGTGGCTCGTGTCTTCATCAAGTCGGGCAAGGGCGACATCGTCGTCAATGGCAAGCCCATCAACGAGTACTTCGCTCGCGAAACCTCGCTGATGATCGTGCGCCAGCCGCTCGAACTGACCGCCCACGCACAGACCTTCGACATCAAGGTCAACGTGACCGGCGGCGGCGAAACCGGCCAGGCCGGTGCGGTGCGCCACGGCATCACCCGCGCGCTGATCGACTATGACGCCACGCTGAAGTCCGCGCTGTCCAAGGCCGGCTTCGTCACCCGCGATGCGCGTGAAGTCGAGCGCAAGAAGGTCGGTCTGCACAAGGCACGTCGTCGCAAGCAGTTCTCGAAGCGTTGATGCGCCGGGCAAGCCGGGATCCTGTCCCGGATTGCGCAGCCAGCAAGAACCGCACGCCTGTCGTGCGGTTTTTGTTTTGGTAGCGTCGCTGTCTGGAGCGTCGTTGCCTGGTGCGCCTTTGCTTTGGAGCATCGTTGCCAGCAGCGTTGTTGCCGCATCACGGTGGTACGGGCAGTTGGCCGCACAATGCATCGTCATGGATACAATGGCGCTTTCCCAAGTTTCCCAGTGAGGCCGCGATGCTGTTTTCGAAGAAGAAAGGGTTGACGATCGACACCCTGATCGGTCGCCAGACCGTCGTCGAAGGCGACCTCCACTTCTCGGGCGGCCTGCGGCTCGACGGCCGCGTGCGCGGCAACGTGCTGGCCGTGGCCGATCAGCCGAGCATGCTGGTGGTCAGCGAGACCGGCGTGGTCGAGGGCGAGGTCAAGGTCGGCCATCTGGTGTTGAACGGCACGGTGACCGGTCCGGTACATGCCGCCGAGCTGCTGGAACTGCAGCCGCAGGCCCGTGTGCAGGGCGAAGTGCATTACGCGGCTCTGGAAATGCACCAGGGCGCGATTGTCGAGGGCCGTCTGGTTCCGCTCGGGAACACCGAGCCCAAGCAGTTGCCCAACTTGAAACTGGCCGCAGGCAGCGAAGAAAGCGCCTGAGGCCGCGCGCCCGGAAATGCGCGTGAACCATGCCCCTTGAATCGATGGGGGATCGGCACGATCTTTCCAGTGCGCTTAGAATACCGGCGTATCTAAATAGGAGAACCCCATGAACGCAGTCGCAGAGGCACCCGTTACCGAGGACGTGCCGGCCCCGTTCGTCTTTACCGACAGCGCCGCCGACAAGGTCAAGCAGTTGATCGAGGAAGAGGGCAATGCCGATCTGAAACTGCGCGTCTTCGTGCAGGGCGGCGGTTGTTCCGGCTTCCAGTACGGCTTCACGTTCGACGAGGAAGTGAATGAGGACGACACCACGATGGTCAAGAACGGCGTCACCCTGTTGATCGACTCGATGAGCTACCAGTATCTGGTCGGCGCGGAGATCGACTACAAGGAAGACATCAACGGCGCCCAGTTCGTGATCAAGAACCCGAACGCCACGACCACCTGCGGTTGCGGCTCGTCGTTCTCGGTCTGACGCCAGTCCGCCTCGGCAAAGAAAAAGCGCACCAGCCGGTGCGCTTTTTTGTTGCCCTCTTTATTACTCCATCGGTTGCTCGGTCTGTTGCCGCTTCGGTTGCCGCTTCGGTTGCCCCCTCCTGTCAGCCCCTGCTGTTACCCTCAATTTCCGGCGGCGGCCGGGGGTCTTACTGCGTCGCCCGCCAGACCACCGGAAACCAGTCCTCGCGCATGCGCTCTCCGTCGGCGAGCCCGATGCCCGGGAAGGGCGGCGAGGTGCGGCCCGGGCGGGCGATGTAGCGCACATCGTCGCCGAGAAAGCGCGCCGAAAACGCGCGCCGGCGTCCGGTGCCGGTATTGCCGGCGGCGCCATGGACGGTGCGGAAATCGAACACCACCGCGTCGCCCGGCTCCAGCTCCGGCGTCAGGATCCGGTGCGAACCGTCCTCGACGTCGGGCATCTCCATGAAGGCGTCGTCGCCGGCATAGAAGTTGTCGTTGCTGGCCCAGCGCTTGGGCCGTACCAGCCTGGGCCAGCGATGCGAGCCGAGCACCACGCGCAGCGTGTTGGCGGTAGTGACCGGGTCCAGCGGAATCCAGTAGCTGGCGGTCTGCCAGCCGTCGACGCAGTAATAGGGCAGGTCCTGATGCCAGGGCGTCGGCTTGGCCGTGCCGGGTTCCTTGACCAGGATGTGCTCGTGGAAGACCTGGGCCGCCTGCGAGCGCATCAGTTGCCCCGCGATCGCGGCCGCCGGCGACTCCCGCATGAAGGCCGCGAAGGCGGGAATGCGCTGCCAGTTGCAGTAGTCCTCGAAGAAGCGGCCGCTCTCGCCGCTGCGCACGTTCTCGATGGCAAACGGCCCCGGCGACGCCAGGTTCTGCTCGAAGCCTTCGCGCAACCGCTCGACCCAGCCGCTGAAGGCACCCCGTAGGACCAGCGCGCCGTCGCGCTGGTAGGTCTCGATCTGCGTGGCGCTGATTTCCATGGCTCCCCCTGAGTGATATCGGTCTGCGACGACAGTATCGAGGGCCCCTCTGAATAGGGAAAGCATATATTTTCTATGCTTCAATATAGCCTATCTCTATAAAGCGGCCCCGACCCCTATCTCGACCCCGACCCCGACCCCGCCCCCCCGGGCCCGTCCCGGGTTCCGGCTCCCTGGCCCCCAGGCCCAGCCCGCCACGCTCGCGATGATCGCCTTCTCCTTCCGCCAACTCGAATACTTTGTCGCCGTCGCCGAGCAGGGCAGCATCAGCGGCGCGGCGCGCGTGCGGCATGTGTCGCAGCCCTCGGTGTCGCTGGCGATCGGCCAGCTCGAACAGATCCTAGGTACGCCGCTGTTCCGCCGGCAGGTCAGCCGCGGACTGGCGCTGACCCCGGCGGGCCAACGGCTGCTGGCGCGCGCCCGCGACATCCTCGCGCTGGCCGCTGGCATTGGCGCCGACGAGGGCGAGGCGGCGACGCTGAGCGGCCAGCTGTCGCTGGTCTGCTTCCAGGACCTCGGTCCCTACCATGTGCCGGCGCTGCTGGCCGGTTTTCGCGCCCGCCATCCCGGCGTCGCCGTGACGCTGTTCGAGGCGGATCTGGCCACGGTTGCGCGCACGCTGCACGCCGGCAAGGCCGAGCTTGCGCTGACCTACGACCTCGGCTTCGACCACCGCGTGCTGCGCTGGCGCCTTGCCGAGCTGGCCCCCTATGCGCTGCTGCCGGCCGAGCATCCGCTGGCCGCGCAGCCGGACGTCAGCCTTGCCGAGCTGGCCGGCGAGCGCCTGATCCTCGAGGACATCGCGCAGACGCGCGAGTATTTCCTGTCCTTGTTCTGGGCCCACGGCCTGTACCCGCAGCTGCATCAGTACACGCAGACCTTCGAGATGCAGCGCGGCCTGGTCGCGCACGGCTATGGCGTGGCGCTGTCCTGCACGCGACCGGCCGGCGATCGCAGCTACGACGGTACGCCGATCGCTTGCCGCCCATTGCGCGAGACCGTGACGCCGCAGCGCGTGGTGCTGGCGCGGGCGGAATCGATCCGGCCCTCGCCGGTGGCGGAGGCCTTCATTCGGTGGGTCGAGCTGGAACGGGGTGCCGTGGCGTTGCACGAGGAGGGGCAGGCCGGCGCGGCCCGCTGAGACCGGTCCGCCGGTCCGCCAATCCGCCAGTCCACGGCACGCGAGAAGCGCGAGGCCGGGACCGCCGCGTCGCCGGAGCGATCAGCGCGGGTAAATCGCGCCGAGTACGCGCGGGCCGGCGGCGCCGGTCACCGTCGGCATATTGCCCGGTTGGCGGCGCAGGCATTGGCGCGCCAGCCAGGCAAAGGCGAGCGCCTCGACCTGCAGGACCGGCACGCCGAAATCGTCAGAGGTTTGCACGGTGACGCCGGGCAGGGCGGCCGCCAGGCGCGCCATCACGAAGCCGTTGCGGGCCCCGCCGCCGCAGACGATCAGGCGCCGCGCGTCCGGCGCATGGCGGCGGGTATCCCGCGCGATCGCCTCGGCGGTCAACGCCGCCAGCGTGGCCTGCACGTGCTGCGGGTCGCGTTCGGCGTCCTGCAGTTGCGCGTCCAGCCAGGCCGGATGGAACAGGTCGCGGCCGGTGCTCTTCGGCGGGGTTTGCTTGAAATAGGGCTCGTCGAGCAGCCGCGCCAGCAGCGCCTCGTCGATGCGGCCGCCGGCCGCCCAGTCGCCGTTGCCGTCGAAGGGCTGGCCGCGATGGCGCGCGATCCAGTGGTCCAGCAGCGCATTGCCCGGGCCGCAGTCGAAGCCGATCACCGGCCCGCCATCGCCGGGCAGCACGCTGATATTGGAGATGCCGCCGATATTGCAGACCACGCGGGTCTCGCCGGCCAGGCCGAACAGCGCCTGGTGCACGGCCGGCACCAGCGGCGCGCCCTGTCCGCCCGCGGCGACATCGCGGCTGCGGAAATCGGCAATGACGTCGATGCCGGTCAGCTCGGCGAGCAGCGCCGGATGCTGGCTCTGGCGCGTATAGCCGATGCCGTCGTAGCGGCCGGGACGGTGGCGGATGGTCTGGCCATGCGCGCCGATCGCCGCGACGGCGTCGGGCTGCACGGCGGCGTCGCGCAACAGTGCGGCCACGCAGTCGGCATAGACGCGCGCCAGCGCATTGGCGGCCAGCGCCTCGCGATGGATCTCGTCGTCGCCGGGCTGCTGCAGCGCGCCGAAGGCGGCGCGCAGGTCGTCGGGAAACGGTTGGTGGCTGGCCGCGAGGACCCGGGGCTGGGCCCCGGCGAAGTCCACCAGCACGCCGTCGGCCCCGTCCATGCTGGTGCCGGACATCAGGCCGATCAGGAGTTCGGGGCGCGTGGCGGGCATCGCGGCGTGGGGCGGTGCGCTCGGTGCCGCGTCAGTTGCCGTTGGAGGCGACGTTGTAGGTTCGCAGCGCGTTGATCCGGCTCAGCATGTCGCTGGTGTAGCTCAGGAACTGCTGGCGCGCGCGACCGGTCAGCGCCGGCGATTCCATCAGCGTGATCGTCAGCGGGTTCTGCGGCACGTCGTTGTGGCGGAACTCGTAGTGCAGGTGCGGACCGGTGGCCCAGCCGGTCGAGCCGACGTAGCCGATCAGCTGCCCCTGCATCACGCGCTGCCCTTGCTGGATGCCGGCAAAGCGCGACAGATGCGCGTAGTAGGTCGAGTAGCCGTTGTGGTGCCTGATGACGACGATGTTGCCGTAACCGTTCTGCTGCCCGACGAAATCGACTTCGCCATCGCCGGTGGCGAACACCTTGGTGCCGGTCGGCGCGGCGAAGTCCACGCCCTTGTGCTGCTGCCACTGATGGTGCAGCGGGTGGTCGCGGCCGCCGAAACCCGACGACATCCGCGAGAACTCGACCGGCGAACGCAGGAACGGCCGCTTCATGCTGCGTCCGTCGAAGGTGTAGTAGGCGCCGTTCTTGCCGTCCGGCGCGTACCACAGCGCCTGGTGCAGCTGGTTGCGATTGATCAGTTCGATGGCGACCACGCGGCCGTTGCGCACGAAGGCCCCGTCGCGATAGCCCGATTCGTAGACGATGCGGAAGCGGTCGCCCTTGACGATGTCGTGGTGGAAGTCGATCACGCCCGAGAAGATCGAGATCATCTGGTCGACCACCTCATCGGGCACGTTGGCCGCGTCCATCGCCTTGAAGAAGCCGCCCGTGCCGATCGTGCCCGAGCCCATCTCGTAGTGCAGCTCGTTCTTGACGACCTCGATGCGGGCCTTGTACTCCGGATCGGCCAGGTCGCCGGCGCGCTCGATCACCAGCTGGCGCGAGATCGAGACGTCGCCGCCCATGTTGGCCTGCAGCGAGACCAGCAGATTGCTCTGGTCGACTTCCGCCTGCACGATCTGGCCCGGTTCGAGCTTGAACAGGCCGCGCGCGGTCGGGTTCTTGTGGATGAAGGCCTGCGCGTCGGGGTCGTCCACGCCGAGCCGCTTGAGCAGCGTGGCGATGGTGTCGCCGCGCTGCATGCGCTCCTGGCGTACGAAGGTGGCGCTGGTATCGGTCAGGCGCTCGAGCTGGTCGCGCAGGTCGGGCAGGCGCATGCCCTGGACCACGCGGGGCGCGTCGGGATCGTCGTAGGCGGTGCGCGGTGCCACGCCCATGGCGGCGGCCATGCCGAGCGTAAAGACGGTCGCGACCGACGCCGTCAATTGCTTGCGGCGGCGCGCATGCAGCGCATGGGTCGGATCGACGAGCACCACGAGCTCACGCGCGAAAACTTCGCGGAGTCTGGACCACATCACGTAAAATTCTGCCTTGGTTCGGGCTCCGCTGCCGCGACGATCTGTGCGTGTCTGCCTTCCTCCCCCGAGGTGCGGCGCGGGCTGTCTTTCGTTTGCCGCCTACAATGGCGGTTGGCCTACGGGATGGCTCCCGGCCGGCCGAATCGGCGGATTATACCAAAAACTTCCCCGGTGTCCGCCCGAATGTTCATGTTTTTCAACGACTTAAGTCATGACCGACGTATCCTCCGGCGCCGCGACCTCCTATCCCCTGACACCGTCCGTGATGCACGCGCTGGAAGTGTCCAAGCGCGGCTGCGACGAACTGCTGATCGAATCCGAATGGCTGCAGAAGCTGGCGCGTAGCGAAGCGACCGGCGTGCCGTTGCGGATCAAGCTGGGCCTGGATCCGACCGCGCCGGACATCCACATCGGCCACACGGTCGTGCTCAACAAGATGCGCCAGCTGCAGGACCTCGGCCATCACGTGATCTTCCTGATCGGCGACTTCACTTCGACCATCGGCGATCCGTCCGGCCGCAACAGCACCCGGCCGCCGCTGACGCGCGAACAGATCGAAGCCAACGCGCAGACCTATTACCGCCAGGCCAGCCTGGTGCTCGACCCGTCCAGGACCGAGATCCGCTACAACAGCGAGTGGTGCGACCCGTTGGGCGCGCGCGGCATGATCCAGCTCGCCGCGAAGTACACCGTCGCCCGCATGATGGAGCGCGACGACTTCACCAAGCGCTACCGGTCTGGGATTCCGATTTCGGTCCATGAGTTCCTTTACCCGCTGATGCAGGGCTACGACTCAGTTGCATTGAAGTCCGATCTGGAGCTCGGCGGTACCGACCAGAAGTTCAATCTGCTGGTCGGCCGCGAGCTGCAGAAGGAATACGGCCAGGAGCCGCAGTGCATCCTGACCATGCCGCTGCTGGTCGGCCTGGACGGCGTCGAGAAGATGTCCAAGTCCAAGGGCAACTACGTCGGCGTGACCGAGCCGCCCAGCGAGATGTTCGGCAAGCTGATGAGTATCTCGGACGACCTGATGTGGCGCTACTACGAATTGCTGTCGTTCCGCCCGATGTCCGAGATCGACCTGATGAAGCAGGAAGTGGCGCTCGGCCGCAACCCGCGCGACTGCAAGGTGATGCTGGCGCAGGAGATCGTCACGCGCTTCCACAGCGCGGCCGATGCCGGCAAGGCGCTGGAGGACTTCAACCACCGCGCCCGCGGCGGCGTGCCCGACGACATCCCCGAAGTCAGCCTGTCCGGCGCGCCGCTGGGCATCGCGCAGCTGCTCAAGCAGGCCAACCTGGTGCCGTCGTCGTCCGAGGCCAACCGCAATATCGAGCAGGGCGGCGTGCGCATCGATGGCACCCAGATCAGCGACAAGGCGCTGAAGGTCGAGGCCGGCACCTATGTGGTCCAGGTCGGCAAGCGCCGTTTCGCGCGCGTGACGCTGTCCTGAGGCGGCCCC
This sequence comes from Cupriavidus cauae, assembly GCF_008632125.1. GTDB lineage: Bacteria > Pseudomonadota > Gammaproteobacteria > Burkholderiales > Burkholderiaceae > Cupriavidus > Cupriavidus cauae. The sequence goes on along the minus strand of NZ_VWRN01000053.1, from coordinate 539,210 downwards.
GATGATTGCGTTGATCCAGCGCGTGGCGCGAGCCAGCGTGACGGTCGATGGCCGGGTCACCGGCGAGATCGGTGCCGGCCTGCTGGCGCTGGTCTGCGCCGAACGCGGCGACACCGAGAGCGAGGCCGAGCGCCTGCTGGCCAAGCTGCTCGGCTATCGGGTGTTCTCGGACGCCGCCGGCAAGATGAACCTGCCGGTGCGCGACATCGACGGCAAGGGCACGCCAGGCGGCCTGCTGGTGGTGTCGCAGTTCACGCTGGCCGCCGATACCAACAGTGGCACGCGGCCCAGCTTCACGCCGGCGGCCTCGCCCGAGGACGGCCGCCGCCTGTACGAGCATTTCGTCGCCCGCGCGCGCGCCGCGCATCCCGAGGTGCAGACCGGGGAGTTCGGCGCGATGATGCAGGTCAGCCTGGTCAACGACGGCCCGGTCACGTTCTGGCTGCGGGTGCCGCCACCGTCGCCGCCGTCCCCGTCCCCGTCATCCACGCCGCCCCGCGCGGCCAACCCTTGAGCGCAAGGAGACAAGCATGAGACTCTGGAGCAACGCCTTTGCCGACATGGCGCCGATTCCCGGCGAGTTCGCCTTTGCCGTGCCGGATGCCGCCAACCACATCACGCTGTCCGGCAACCGCAATCCGGACCTGCACTGGGAAGGCGCGCCCTCGGGCACGCGCTCGTTCGTGCTGATCTGCCACGATCGCGACGTGCCCAGCCGCGGCGACGACGTCAACCAGGAAGGCCGCGAAGTCCCGGCCAGCCTGCCGCGCGTGGACTTCTTCCACTGGGTGCTGGTCGACATCCCGCCGGGCCTGACGACGATCTCGGCCGGCTCGCACAGCGACGGCGTGATCGCGCGCGGCAAGCCCGGTCCGGAGGCGACCGGCGGCACCGCGGCCGCGGGCGGCCTGCGCCACGGCGTCAACGACTACACCAGCTGGTTCGCCGGCGACAAGGACATGGCGGGCGACTACTACGGCTACGACGGCCCGTGCCCGCCGTGGAACGACGCGATCGTGCACCACTACGTGTTCACGATCTATGCGCTGGATCTGGACCGCCTGCCGCTCGAGGGCCGCTTCACCGGCGCGCAGGTGCGCGAGGCGATCGAAGGCCACGTGCTCGATCAGGCCAGCCTGACCGGCACCTATACCCTGAACCCCAAACTGGCGGCGAAGCAGTCGGCCGGCTGACGCCGCCGCAGCCCCAACACCAAGAAAAAGCGCGCACCCGGCGCGCGCGAAGGAAACGGCATGACGTTCACGCCCGGGCCGCAGTCGCTGCTGGCCATCACCCATCTGATCGTGATCCGACACGGCGAAACGGCCTGGAACCGCGAACGGCGGCTGCAGGGGCAGCTCGATATCCCGCTGAACGATACCGGCCACGCGCAGGCACGCGCGCTGGCCAGTTCGCTGGCGGGCGAACCGGTCGACGCGATCTATTCGAGCGACCTGTCGCGCGCGATGCAGACCGCGGCGCCGCTGTCCGAAGCGCTGGGCGTGCCGGTACAGTCGGAGCCGCGCCTGCGCGAGCGCTGCTACGGCACGCTCGAGGGCATGACCTATGCCGAGGTCGCGCAGCAGCGGCCGGAGGACTTCGCCCGCTGGCAGGCGCGCGTGCCGGACTACGCGCCGCCGCAGGGCGAGTCGCTGCGCGATTTCCACGAGCGCGCGGTCGAGGTCGTGCTGGCGCTGGTGCGCCGTCATCCGGGCGAGCGCATCGCGCTGGTCGCGCACGGCGGCGTGCTCGACTGCCTGTATCGCGAGGCCACCGGCATGACGCTGGAAGCGCCGCGCGAGCACGAGCTGCTCAATGCCAGCGTCAATCGCCTGCGCAGCGACAGCCATCGGCTGACCGTGGCGCAGTGGGCCGACGTCAGCCACCTGGCCACGCTGACGCTGGACGAGGTCGATCGGCGCGTGCCGTGACTTACGGCAGCGCCGATTCCGGTCGGCGCTATCCTCCGGCGCTATTCCCCGGCGCTATTCCCCGGCGCTATTCCCCGGCGTTATTCCGCGGCGCTATTCCGGAGCGCAACTTCCAGCGCTGTGCCGCGGCGTTATTGCCGAGCGCAATCTCCCACGCTATACCCGCAACCGGAACGGCGTGAAGTCGGTATCGCGGTCGTACCAGTCCTCGTCCTCGGCACGCTTCAGGAAGGCCACCACGCGATAGGTGACCGGCGTCATCACGACCTCCCAGCCTGTCTTCAGCACGTACTGCGCGACCGCCACCTGCACCACCTTCTCCAGCGGCCAGATGCCGTAGAACGCGATCACGTAGAACAGCGACGAGTCGACCAGCTCGCCGGCCAGCGTCGAGCCGATCGTGCGCGTCCACAGCCAGCGGCCGCGCGTCCACAGCTTCATCTTGGCCAGCACGTAGCTGTTGGTGAAGCTGCCGCAGCAGAAGGCGATCAGCGAGCCCAGCGCGATGCGCCAGGTATTGCCGAACACGTCCTCCAGGCTCTTCTGATAGTCGGCCATGAACGGCGCCACCGGCATCGACAGCACCACCAGGCTCATGAAGGTCGCGAAGGCCAGCGCCGCGAAGCCGGCCCACACCACGCGCCGGTCGCGGCCATAGCCGTAGACCTCGGTCAGCACGTCGCCGAAGATGTACGAGACCGGGAAGAACAGCACGCCGGCGCCGAAGGTCACTGGCCCGATCCAGGGCAGCGTGACCTGCGCCGCCTTGGCCGCGCCGATCAGGTTCGAGCACAACAGCACGGTGACGAAGGCCACCATCACCAGATCGTAGTAGCGGTAAACGCGTCCGGTACGGGGCGCGGCGCGGGTTGTGGTCATGGTGTTCCCTGGTTTTTTGCTGGCGATTATGCCAGCAGCGGGCAGGGCGGGCTGGCGGGGGCCTGGAGGCCCCTGGTGCTTTGGGGCTTTGGGCCATTGGGGCTCCGGCGAGGCCGCCGTCCCCGCTGGCGCCGCATGCGAACGCGAGGCGCCAGGTGTATCGTTGCGGCATTCTTCGACCGCCAAGCCACACGGAGCCCGCCGCCATGACATGGTCCTCCAGCCAATACCTGCAATTCGAAGACGAGAGAACGCGCCCGGCGCGCGAGCTGATCGCCGCCGTGCCGACGCAAACCGTTCGCAGCGCGATCGACTTGGGCTGCGGCCCCGGCAATTCGACCGAGGTGCTGGCCGCGCGCTATCCCGACGCGCGGATCGTCGGCCTCGACAGCTCGCAGGACATGATCGACGCCGCCCGGAAGCGGCTGCCGCAGTTCGAGTTCCAGCTCGGCGATATCAGCGCCTGGCGCGATCCGGGGCCGTACGATCTGGTACTCGCCAACGCCGCGCTGCAATGGGTGCCGGACCATGCCGGGCTGTTCCCGTCGCTGGCCCAGCGCCTTGCGCCGGGCGGCAGCCTGGCCGTGCAGATGCCCGACAACCTCGATCAGCCGACCCATCGGCTGATGCGCGAGGTCGCGGGGGACGGTCCGTGGGCGCAGGCGCTGTCGCAGGCCGCGGCCGCGCGCACCACGCTGCCGCCGGCGGGCTGGTACTACGACCTGCTGCGGCCCCACTGTGCCCGCGTCGATATCTGGCGCACGACGTATCACCACACGCTGGCGGGCGCGCCGGCCGTGGTCGAATGGCTGAAGGGAACGGGTCTGCGGCCTTTCCTGGAGCCGCTGGACGCCGGGCAGCGGGAGGCGTTTCTCGCGCGCTACACGGCGGCGATCGCCGAAGCCTATCCGGCACAGGTCGATGGGGTGGTGCTGCTGCCGTTTCCGCGGCTGTTCATCGTGGCGACGCGATGATGCCGCGGCGTCAGTTCTTGCCGGCGGAGGGGTTGGTGGACGCGTCGGCGGGACCGTCGGCGCAATCGCCGGCGGAGGCGTTGGCGGAATCGCTGGCGGTATCGTTGGCAGAACCATCGCCCGCCGCGCCGGCGAGCGCGGCCGCGCAATAGGCGGCGATCGCGTCGAGCACGCTGTCGGCCTCGCCGACCGCCGCCGCGCTGCGGATCCGGATGCCGGCCAGCCGCGCGCGGCAATCGTCGAGCAGCGCCGGCAGGTCGCGGCGCAGATGGCCGCCCTGGCCGAAAAACACCGGCACCACCAGGATGTCGTCGATCTGCTGCGCGGCCAGTTGCGTCAGCGTGTCGGGCAGGTTCGGCGTCATCAGTTCAAGAAAGGCCAGCCGGACCGCGCAATCGGGCAGCATCGCGGTCAGTCGCGCATGCAGCCGGTCGAACGGCTCGCGCCAGCGCGCATCGCGCGCGCCGTGGGCGAACAGCACCAGCGCCTGGCGGGCCGGCTTGTCGCTGGGCAGGTCGGCGCCCGAGGCCATCGCTCAATGCCGGTCGACCCAGCGCAGCGCGGTCAGCGCGACCAGCAGGTACAGCGTGCCGGGCAGCAGCGCGGAAACGATCGGCGGCCAGGTGTGCAGCAGGCCCACGTGCGAGAACAGCGTGTTGGACAGGTGGAAGGACAGCCCCAGCATGATGCCGCCGAACACCTTGATGCCGACCGCGCCGGCGCGTGCGTGCAGATAGGCGAACGGCAGCGCCAGCGCCATCATCACGAACAGCGTCAGCGGATAGACCACCTTCTTCCAGAACGCGATCTCGTAGCGCTGGGTGTCCTGCTTGTTGTCGCGCAGATGGCGGATATAGCGGAACAGGTCCAGCGTCGACATGCGCTCCGGCGTCACCAGCAGCACCGACAGGATCTGCGGCGTCAGCTCCGAATGCATCGTCATGTCGGGAAAGCTCTTGCGCTCGGCCCGGAACGCCGGCGCCAGCCCGTCGCGCTGCGCGCCGGCCGGCGGCGGCGCTTCGGCGAAGCGGGTTTCCGTGACCTTGGACAGCTGCCATGACTGGTCGCCGCGGTAGCGCCCTTCCTCGGCGACGCGGATCACGCTGAGGCGATAGTCGCCGTCGAACTCGTAGATCGTCACGCCATTGATGGTCTGGTCCGGCTTCAGGCCGGCCACGTTGACGAAGCGGGTCAGCTCGCCGCCGGTGGCCGGATCCTTGCCGCGGTCCTTGACCCAGACGCCCGAGCGGAAGCCCGACGACACCGTCGCACCCAGCGAATCGAGCTTGACCTTCTGCGCGTACTGCTCGGTCTTGGGTCCGATGAACTCGCCGAACAGGAACGTCGCGATCGCCAGCGGAATCGCCAGCTTGAACAGCGAGAACAGCGCCTGCCGCGTATTGAGACCGGCCACGCGGAAGATCGTGTATTCGGACTGGCTCGCCAGCTGCGAGAACACATAGATCGCGCTGATCAGCGCCGCGATCGGCAGCACCTCGTAGATCCGCGTCGGCGCCTGCAGCACGACGTGGAAGAAGGCGACCAGCGAGGTGTAGCCGGCCGTCACGTTCTCCAGCTCGTTGAGCATGTCGAAGAACACGAACAGCGCCAGCACCGCGAACAGGATGAACGCGAAGACGCCGTAGATCAGCCGGCCGAAGTAGCGCTCGTAGACGTGCAGCACCCTCATGCCAGGTCTCCCTGCGCGGTGCGGCGGCGCAGCCCGAACACCGCGCGCCAGCCACCGAGGCTGTAACGCTGGCGGTAGCGGAACAGCATCACCGCGCCGAGGAAGGCGAGCAGGTGGAACGGCCACCAGGCGAGCCCGAAGGGCAGCGAGCCGGAGCGGACCCAGGCCTGCGACAGGTTGATCAGGTTGCTGTAGGTCAGGTAGATCAGCACGGCGAACACCAGCGGCGTATAGCGGCCCAGGCGCGGGTTGACATAGGCCAGCGGGATCGCGATCAGCACGAAGTTGAAGGCCAGGATCGGCAGCGACAGCCGCCAGATCAGCTCGCCCAGGTTTTCATTGGTCGGATTGCGCAGCAGCTCGATGGTGTCGCGGCTCTTGACCGGCAGGTTGGCGTCGCTCTCGGGCGGCTTGCTGTCGACCTTGACCGCATAACGGTCGAACTCGACGATGCGGTAATCCAGCTTGCCCGGGGTGCCGGCGTAGCGGCGGCCGTCCTCCATCACCACCAGCCGGTCGCCGTTGGGCATGGTCTCGAACTGGCCCTGATGGGCCAGCGCCACGCCGACCTTGCCGGCTTCAGCATTGGCCACGAAGACATTGCGCGCATGGCGCATATCGCCGTCGATGCTCTCGATGAACAGCACGTAATTGCCGTTGGCCGGCTCGATGAAGCGGCCGGCGGCGATCATCGACAGCACGCCGCGCTGCTGGAAGCGGTCGCGGAACAGCGCGCTCTGCTGGTTGGCCCAGGGCCAGGCGAAGGCGCCCAGGAACAGCGCCAATATCACGAAGGGCGCCGCAAACTGCAGCACGGGCTTGATGAAGTCGCGCAGGGACAGGCCGGCCGAGAACCAGACCACCATCTCGGAGTCCTTGTACCAGCGCGTCAGCACGATCAGCGTGGAGATGAACAACGTCGCGCACAGCAGGATCGCCAGGTAGCCGAGCGCGGCCAGGCCGATCAGCATCAGCACGTCGTTGGGGCTGGCACGGCCGGTGGCGGCCATGCCGAGAATACGGATCACGAGCGAGGTCAGCATGAAGGTCAGCATGACCAGGAACACCGCGCCGGCGGTGTAGGCGAGCTCGCGTCGCAAGGCTTGTTGAAAAATCATGCGATGTCGGTTCCGGGCTGCCGGCCAGCGCGGCGGCGGCGCACGCCGGCGGCTGACGGAGGGTACGGCGTCAGCGCTGCAGGCCAGCGGCGGCCAGTCGCTGCGGAAGTGACTGCCAAAAGTTCGCGAAGCAAAATCGCGGATAATGGAGGCTTTCGTTCTACACGAGCCCCTGGAAGGAAGCGCGATGGAATTTAGCACAAAAGCCCTGGATTTGAGCAAAGCGGGCCAGAATGGTTTCCTGGCGACCAAGACCGACTGCCTGGTGGTCGGTGTGTTCGAGGGCCAGAGCCTGGACGGCGTCGCCAAGGCGCTGGACGCCGCGACCCGGGGCCTGGTGGCTAGATTGATCAAGCTCGGCGACTTCGAAGGCAAGCGCAATTCGCAGCTGATGTTGCACGAGGTCGCCGGCATCGGCGCCGCCCGCGTGCTGCTGGTGGGCCTGGGCAAGGAGGCGGAGTTCGGCGACAAGGCATTCGCCGATGCGGTGCGTACCGCGTTGCGTGCGTTGAGCGGCACGCGTGCCGCCAATGTCCTGTGGTGCCTCGCGCAGCCGGCGCCGCGCGCCGCCGGGCAGGGCGCGGAGGGCGCGACCCGCGACATCGCCTGGCGCGTGATCACCACCGTCACGCTGATCCGCGAGGCGGGCTACCGGCTGCTGGAGCGCCATCCCGAACTCAAGCGCAACGGCGCCAAGAACAACGACAAGGCCCTGGGCCTGCGCAAGGTCGTGCTGGCGGTCGATGCGGCCGAGGCCAAGGCCGCGAACCAGGCCGTGGTGCGCGGCGTGGCGATCGCCAACGGCATGGAGCTGACCAAGGACCTGGGCAACCTGCCTTCCAATATCTGCACGCCGACCTATCTGGCCGACACCGCGCGCTCGATCGCGCGCCGCTTCAAGCTGAAGGTCGAGGTGCTGGGCCGCAAGCAGATCGAGGCGCTGAAGATGGGCGCCTTCCTCGCGGTCACCAAGGGCACCGCCGAGCCGCCGCAGTTCATCGTGCTGCGCTACGACGGCGGCGGCGCGCGCCAGGCGCCGGTGGTGCTGGTGGGCAAGGGCATCACCTTCGATACCGGCGGCATCTCGCTGAAGCCGGGCGAGGGCATGGACGAAATGAAGTACGACATGTGCGGCGCCGCCTCGGTGCTCGGCACGCTGCAGGCGGTGGCCGAGATGGGGCTGAAGCTCAATGTCATCGCCGTGGTTCCGACCTGCGAGAACATGCCGAGCGGCACCGCCACCAAGCCGGGCGACGTGGTGACCAGCATGTCGGGCCAGACCATCGAGATCCTGAACACCGATGCCGAGGGCCGCCTGATCCTGTGCGACGCGCTGACCTATGTCGAGCGCTTCAAGCCGGCCGCGGTGATCGACGTCGCCACGCTGACCGGGGCCTGCATCATCGCGCTCGGCCACGTCAACAGCGGCCTGTACGCGCGCAGCGACGCGCTGGCCGACCAGCTGGTGCAGGCCGGCCGCAAGGCGATGGACGGCGCGTGGCGCATGCCGCTGGACGACGAGTACCAGGAGCAGCTCAAGTCCAACTTCGCCGACATGGCGAACATCGGCGGCCGTCCGGCCGGCAGCGTCACGGCGGCCTGCTTCCTGGCGCGCTTTGCCGACAAGTACGACTGGGCCCACCTGGACATCGCCGGCACCGCGTGGAAGAGCGGCGCGGCCAAGGGCGCCACGGGCCGCCCGGTGCCGCTGCTGACGCAATTCCTGATGGACCGCGCAGGCTGATCTCCCAACTCCCATGACGCGCATCGACTTCCACAGCAACGTGCCGGACAAGCTCGGCTATGTCTGCCGGCTGATCCGCAAGGCCTACGGGGCCGGGCAAAAGATCGTGGTGCATGCCGAGCCGGCGATGCTGGCGCGGCTCGATGCGCAGCTGTGGACCTTCTCGGCGCTGGATTTCCTGCCGCACTGCGGGCTCGACAGCCCGCACGCGGCGGAAACGCCGATCGTGCTGGCCGCCGCGCTCGACGCGGTGCCGCACCACGAACTGCTGATCAATCTGGATACGAGGATCCCGCTGCAGTTCGCCAGCTTCGAACGCATGATCGAAGTGGTCGGCGGCGACGCCGACGATCGCGCCGCCGGGCGCGAACGCTATCGCCAATATCGCGAGCGGGGCTATCCGCTGATGCACCACGATATCGGGCAACGCAATCAGGGCGAGGCCGCCGGCGCCTAGCTTCGGCTTCCCTCGGGGCAGCGTAGCGCGGTCCCTCCAACGCTCGCTCCGAACGCTTCGCTTCGAGCGCTCCGTTCGAACGCTTCGCTTCGAGCGCTCCCTTCGAACGCTCGCCTTCGAGCGCTTCCTATAGTGGTCTCCGCCAGTTAACTTCGCAGCATTTCAGGCAAGCACCGTAGCCCATAGGCTGGCAACTTACGGCATCGGCTTCCGCCGTGTTCCGTTGTCCTTCCTTCAGGTGTCCTTGCCCTATGCTCGACTACTCTGCTCGCCAGCCGCGGCCGCGTCCGCCGCGCCATTCAGGCCGAAACCCGGTCGATCGCCATGTTGCCGATCATGCCGGCCGCTATCCGCTGTACGGTCCTCTGCGCTATCCCACCGGCCATTCCCGCATCCCGCCCGGGCATGACGGTCACGACTTCCACTTGCCGTGCCGCCTGCCGGGGCCGACCTGCCTCGACGTACGCGAGCCCGGTGACGGGGTGAATGGGGACGGGCTGCGAACGCCCGGCCGTCATCACGACGCCTCATACAAGCTGGTGTTCGCGTTTCGCGAGGTCGTCCGCGACCTGATCCGCGACTTCATCTCGGATCCGTGGCTGCAGACGGCAGACTTCGATTCCATGGAGATGGTGCCGACGCACCATGTATCGGACGGGCTGCGCGTGGGCCTGAACGATGTGGTCTGGCGGGTGCGCGTGCCGGGACAGCAGCAGCCGGTCCACCTGCTGATCGAGTTTCAAAGCAGCCACGACCCGCATATGGCCGCGCGCATGCTGGCCTACGTCGGCATGTTCTATCGCGATGTCAGCCGACGCTGCCGCGGCCGGGGCCGGCACCGCTATCCGCTGGTATTCCCGATCGTGCTTTACAACGGCACCGAGCGATGGCGTGCGCCGACGGACATTGGCGCAATGATTCCGGTCGTACCGGGCCGCGTCGCGGACCATCAGCCCAGTCTGCAGTACTGCCTGATCGACCGTAGCGCCTATACCCAATCGGAACTGGCAACACAGCGCAATCTTGTCGCCGTGCTGATGCGACTCGAACAGGCGACGACGGTGGATGCCGTGTTTGCGCCGTTGCGGCTTGCCAGGGAACTGGCGCAAGGCAATGCCGCGCTCGACACCGCGCTGGCCGCATGGGTCGTGGCGCGAGCCGCCAACTTCAGCGCCGCCGCGCTGGATCTCAACGAAGTGCACAACCTGATGGAGCTGGATATGGAACTGTCGCAAGGCTATGGAAAGTGGGCGCGCCGGTTGGAGCGCGACATCACGCGGAAGGTCAAGGCCAAGCTCGAGGCCGAAGTAAGGGCAGAGCTATTGATCAAACTGCTCGACCATCGCTTCGGTCCCTTGCCCGAGGACATCGCCGCCAAGGTGCTTTCCGCGTCGGTGCAGCAGATCGAGGACTGGGCGCGTCGCGTGCTATACGCGCAACGCCTCGATGACGTGTTCCTCTGCTAGCCGGCGGCCGTCCCGCCGGCGCCTGGGTCGCGATGCGTTTCGCGTGATCGCGATCCTCCGACCCCCCGACGCTTCACTGGCGTATCAGCGTCGATTTCCCGAACAGGCTCTCGAGAAAATCCACCATCAGCCTGGCGGTCTGGTTGCGGACGTCGCAAGCCGGATTGAGTTCGAGCACGTCGAGCGATCCGAGCCGGCCCGTGTCCGCGATCATCTCCATGCAAAGCTGCGTTTCGCGATAGGTCGGGCCGCCCATCACGGTTGTGCCGACGCCCGGTGCGATGCTGCAGTCGAGGAAGTCCACGTCGAAGCTGACGTGTAGATGGGTGTTGTCGTCGATGCCGGCGAGCGCGTTCTGCATGGTATGGCGCATGCCGTTCTCGTCGATGTAGCGCATGTCGAAGACCGCGAGGTTCAGGTCTCGCAGCCGCCGTTTCTCTTCGGCGTCGACGCTGCGAATGCCGACCTGCCGGATATGCTCGGGCTTGACCGCCGGCACCGTGCCGCTCAGCGAGATCAAAGGCGCGGGGCCATCGCCGCACAGGCACGCCACCGGCATGCCGTGGATATTGCCGGTCGGACTGGTGGAGCCGGTATTGGCGTCGGCGTGCGCGTCCAGCCAAAGCACCAGCAGCTTCTTGCCGGTGTCGCGACAATGGCGCGCGGCCGCACTGATCGACCCGATCGCCAGGCAATGGTCGCCGCCCAGCAGCAGCGGAAAGCGTCCGTCCTGCAGGCAGCCGTAGCAGGCATCGAACACGCCGCGGTTCCACGCCACCACTTCGTCGAGGTGCCGCATGCCGTCGATCGGCTGATGCCACGGATTGGCCGGGCCGGACAGATTGCCGCCATCGACGACGTCGAGCCCATTGCGCAGCAGGGCACCGGCGATATCGGCGACGCGCATCGCCTCCGGTCCCATCGATGCGCCGCGCGTGCTGGCGCCGACATCGGTAGGCGCGCCAATCAACATCACTGTCTTCATGGTCCCTCCTTGCGGTATCCGGGGCCGCCGGTGCCCGCGCGTTGTCCGGGGCCGCCGATCACCGGGCCATGATACCGCCCGGAGGACAGCTCAGTCCGGCATGGCCTGCGGGTCGTATTGCGCGGCGAACTCGGGCGAGGGCGGAATCGGCTTGATGATGTCGATCAGTACGCCGTTGGGATCGGCGGTGATGAAGTGCCGCTGGCCGAAGGGCTCGTCGCGCAGCGCCAGCCGGATCGGCAGGCCGGCCTGCTGCAGCCGCGCGTACAGCGTGTCGACGTCCTCGACCTCGAAGTTCAGGATGGTGCCCGCAACCGGCGCGCGGCTGCCCACGGGGATCGTCTCGTGCCGGTAGTCGAGCACGGCGAGGTTGACGTCGGCATCGTCCGCCGACTGCAGATGCCAGTACCAGTCGCTCGAGAACAGCGCCTTGAAGCCGAAATGCCGCTGATAGAAGGCCGCCGTGGCAGCCACATCGGCGGTCTGGATGACGGGGTAGAAGCTGGTGATCTTCATGACGGACTCCGTTCGGTGCGGCCGCTTGGGGAAATGGCCAGATGGCATTAACATGCAGTCTGTATCTTTTTCGTCGTTATAACATACAGGCTGTATGTATGCAAAGAAAAATGCCACGGACCAATCGTGAACGCACCGAGGCCACGCGCGGCGCCTTGCTGGCGGCCGCGCGCGCCCTGTTCGTCGACAAGGGGTATGCCGATACCTCGACCCCGGAAATCGTCGCGGCCGCCGGCATCACGCGCGGCGCGCTCTATCACCACTTCGATGACAAGCGCGCGCTGTTTCGCGCGGTGCTGGAGGAGGAGGCAAGGGCGGTGGCCGACGAGATCGAGCGCGCGGCGCCCGCCACGCGCTCGCCGCGCAAGGCGCTGATCGCCGGCAGCGCGGCCTATCTCGATGCGATGACGGTGGCCGGACGCACGCGGCTGCTGCTGGTGGACGGTCCGGCGGTGCTGGGAGCCGGCGAAAGCCTGGCGCTGGACCAGGCCCACGCCGGCCGCACGCTGCGGGAGGGGCTGGCGGCGGCCCTCGGCCCGCGCCTGCCGCCGCCGCTGACGGTCGATGCGCTCGCGACGCTGCTGTCGGCGGCATTCGACCGGGCCGCGCTCGCCATCGATGCCGGCGACGACCCGGCCGCGATCCGCGCCGCGATGGTCCGGCTGATCGAGCGGACCGTGGCGGCGGGCTGAGCGGGGGGTGAACCGACGCGCTGATCCGCGCGCGGCGATCCCGCAAACAGAAAAGCCTGCGATCGCTCGCAGGCTTTGGCATGGCGCCCGCAGGCGCCGACCTACTGGACGATGTCGCTCAGTCCGTGACCGCGCCCTTGCTGGCAGTCGACGCCAGCTTCGAGAACTTGGCCAGCACGCCGCGCGTATAGCGGGGCGCCGGCTGCTTCCAGGCGGCACGGCGGCGCGCCAGTTCCTCGTCGCTGACGTTCAGCTGCAGCAGCAGCTTGTGCGCGTCGATCGTGATCGAATCGCCTTCCTGCACCAGGGCGATGGTGCCGCCGACAAAGGCTTCCGGCGCGACGTGGCCGACCACCATGCCCCAGGTACCGCCCGAGAAGCGGCCGTCGGTGATGAAGCCCACGGACTCGCCCAGGCCCTTGCCGATGATCGCCGAGGTCGGCGCCAGCATTTCCGGCATGCCCGGGCCGCCCTTCGGTCCGAGATAGCGCAGCACCAGCACGTCGCCGGCCTGGATCTTGTCGGCCAGGATCGCGTCCATCGCGCTCTGCTCGTCGTCGAACACGCGCGCCGGGCCGGTGATGACCGGGTTCTTCAGTCCGGTGATCTTGGCCACCGCGCCTTCCTCGGCCAGGTTGCCCTTCAGGATGGCCAGATGGCCTTCCTTGTACAGCGCCTTGTCGATCGGCAGGATCACGTCCTGGTCGGCGCGCGGCTGGTCGGCCACGTGCTCCAGCTCCTCGGCCAGCGTGCGGCCGGTGATGGTCAGGCAGTCGCCGTGCAGCAGGCCGGCGTTCAGCAGGATCTTCATCACCTGCGGAATGCCGCCGGCGCGATGCAGGTCGGTGGCGACGTACTGGCCCGACGGCTTCAGGTTGCAGATCACCGGCACCTTGCGGCGGATGCGCTCGAAATCGTCGATGGTCCATTCGACCTCGGCCGCATGCGCGATCGCCAGGTAGTGCAGCACCGCATTGGTCGAGCCGCCGGTCGCCATGATCAGGCTGACGGCGTTCTCGATCGACTTGCGCGTGATGATGTCGCGCGGCTTGATGTCCTTCTTGATCGCCTCGACCAGCACGCGCGCCGATTCGGCGGCGCTGTCGACCTTTTCCTGGTCCGGATTGGCCATCGTCGACGAATACAGCAGCGACATGCCCAGCGCCTCGAACGACGAGCTCATCGTGTTGGCGGTGTACATGCCGCCGCAGGAGCCGGTCGACGGGCAGGCGTTCTTCTCCACGCCCTCGAAGTCCTCCTGGCTCATCCGGCCGGCGGTGAACTCGCCCACGGCCTCGAACGAGGACACGATGGTCAGGTCCTTGCCCTTCCAGTTGCCCGGCTTGATGGTGCCGCCATAGACATAGATGCCCGGCACATTGGTGCGCGCCAGCGCGATCATGCCGCCCGGCATGTTCTTGTCGCAGCCACCGATGACGACCACGCCGTCCATCCATTGGCCTTGCGCGGCGGTCTCGATGCAGTCGGCGATCACCTCGCGCGAGATCAGCGAGTACTTCATGCCCTCGGTGCCCATCGACATGCCGTCAGAGATGGTCGGCGTGCCGAAGATCTGCGGATTGGCGCCGGAGGCCTTGATCGCATCGACGGCGGCATCGGCCAGGCGCTGCAGGCCGGCGTTGCACGGCGTGATGGTCGAGTGGCCGTTGGCGATGCCGACCATCGGCTTGTCGAAGTCTTCCTTCTGGTAGCCCAGCGCGTAGTACATCGAGCGGTTGGGCGAGCGCGCCACGCCTTGCGTGATGTTCTGCGAGCGTTTGTTGTATGCCATGCGTATCTCTCCGGGGACTGGCGTGGCGCCCGGCCGGGCGCCGCTGTAGTTGTGGCCGACAGCATGCCGTTTGCGTTTTGCAGTGTCAAATATATTATTCGTGCTGTATTGAGTCGTTTTACCTATCACAGAACATGTCACGGAAGCGGGCGATCGCCGGGAATCGATGGCGGTCGCCGGCCTCGCCGCACCGGGAGTCCGCGTGGATCTGCGCCAATTGCGCTATTTCGTCACCGTCGCCGAGGAACTGCACTTCGGCCGCGCCGCCGCGCGCCTCGCCATGACGCAGCCGCCGCTGTCGCAGCAGATCCAGGCGCTGGAGGACGAGATCGGCGTGCCGTTGTTCGTACGGACGCGCCGCTCGGTGGCGCTGACCCCGGCCGGACAGCAGTGGCTGCCCGAAGTGCGCCGGGTGCTGGCCGACGCCGCCAACCTGCCCGCGCTGGCGCAGCGGCTGGCCCGCGGCGAGATCGGCACGCTGTCGCTGGCCTTCGTCAGCACCGCGGACTACGGCATCCTGCCCGACCTGCTGCGGCGCTTTCGCGCGCGGCATCCCGAGGTCCAGCTGCAGCTGCGCGAGGCCACCAGCGATATCCAGCTCGATGCGCTGGCCGACGGGCAGATCGACGCGGGGCTGGTGATCCGCCCGCAGATGCCCGCCTTGCCCCATGGCATGTCGTACCTGCCGCTGGTGCGCGAGCCGCTGGTGCTGGCGGTCCCGCAGGACTGGCGCGCGCCGGGCCGGCGCGGCGGCGCGAAGCAGCCGGATGCCGTCGCGCTGGCCGATTTCGCGCACGAACCGCTGATCCTGTTTCCCCGCCGAAGCGCGCCGGCGTTTCATGACATCATTACCGGTTACTATGCGCGCGACGGCTTCGCCCCGGTGATCGCGCAGGAAGCGATCCAGATGCAGACGATCGTCAGCCTGGTGTCGGCCGGCATCGGCGTCGCGCTGGTGCCGGCCTCGCTATGCAACCTGCGGCGCACCGGCGTGTCCTATCTGACGTTGCGCGGCGCGGTGCCGGAGATCGAGACGGGCCTGGCGTGGCGCGACAACGGCGCGGCCGGACCGAGTCCGGTGCTGCGCTCGTTCATCGAGATTGCATCGGCGCTGGCGCCGGCGGCCCGCCCGGGCAGCGGCACATCGAAGGGCCGCGCCACCGTGCCCGGGCCGAATCCGGGGCCGAATCCCGGGCAGAAGCCGAAGCATTGAGCCCGATGCCGATCCCGATCCTGAATTCGATCCCGTCCATCCCACCAACCTCATCCGACAACGCCAAGCGATAGACCCGCATGCTGATCCATCCGAACTTCGATCCCATCGCCATCCATCTGGGCCCGCTGGCGATCCGCTGGTACGGGCTGATGTACCTCGCCGGCTTCATCATGTTTATGTGGTTCGGCCGCATCCGGCTGCGCCAGCCGCAGGTGGCGGCGCAGGGCTGGACCGCGCGCGATATCGACGACCTGCTGTTCTACGGCGTGCTCGGCGTGATCCTCGGCGGCCGACTCGGCTACGTGCTGTTCTACAAGCCGTCCTTCTACCTGTCGCACCCGCTGGATATCTTCAAGGTGTGGGAGGGCGGCATGGCCTTCCACGGCGGCTTCCTCGGCGTGGTGATCGCGATGTGGGTGTTCTCGAAGTTGCGCGGCCGGCATTGGATGGAAGTGACCGACTTCATCGCGCCGATGATTCCCTGCGGCCTCGCCGCCGGGCGGCTCGGCAACTTCATCAATGGCGAGCTGTGGGGCCGTCCCACCGATCTGCCGTGGGGCATGGTCTTCCCGCAGGCCGGCGACAATATCGCGCGCCATCCGTCGCAGCTGTACCAGTTCGCCGGCGAGGGCGTCGCGCTGTTCGTGATCCTGTGGCTGTTTGCCCGCCATCCGCGGCCGACGGGCGCGGTGTCCGGCGCCTTCCTGCTGGGCTACGGGGTGTTCCGCTTTCTCGCCGAATTCGCGCGCGAGCCGGACAACTTCCTCGGCCTGCTGGCGCTGAACTTTTCGATGGGTCAGTGGCTGAGCCTGCCGATGATCGTGGCGGGCGCGGCGATGATGTGGTGGGCGTATCGGCGCCAGCCGCAGCTGTCGGCCTGAAACCGGGTGATATCAGGCCTGACGGCGCCTGATATCGCCCGACAGCCGTCCCGCGTCAGCCCAGTTTCCACTTCCAGCGTACCCAGCCTTTCGAGGCCGCCCTGGCACGCCCGCCCCGGTCGCCGCCCTCGCCCGACAGCAGCGACGGGGCGAACCGCTCCAGATGCGATCGCATCATCTGCTCGATGATCGGGTCCTTGCGCCCCTCGGCATTCATCCGTCGAATCAACCGCCACGCCGGTTTCAGCAGATAGACGCAGGCTTGCGGCGGCAGCAGCGGGAACACCTTGGCGAAATTGCCGATGGTGCTCAGATCCTTGTTCCGCACGGCCACCTCCAGGCCCGTTTCGTTGTCGGCCGAACGCGCGCACATCAGCGAAGCGAGAAGCAGGGGCGGCAACGACGACAAGGCGGCGGCATACGCCGGCGGCGTATGGCAATACCCGTGCTTGCAGGCGTGATAGAGCGCGGAGGTTCCGTCCGGCATGGCGGCCACCAGCATGGCGTAGTGATGGTCGCTGGGCACCAGCGCCTGCAGCAGTTCCAGAAATGGCCGGAACATCTCGGTGCGGCCGGCCTTCACGGCATAACCGAATGCCGTCGTGCCGCAGTCCGCCTGCGACCGCAGCAGGCGAATCCGCTCCTCCAGCGGAAGGTCGGCGATCAGCTCCCCGAACAGCCTCGCCGACGATGGCAACCCGTGCGACATGATGTCGTAGAACAGCTGGGTCGAGCGGTTCGTGCTTAGCCGCTGGATGCGCTCATGTAGGGGCAGCGCGCGCAGTGCCGGTGCCGCCTGACGGACCGCGTCCTCGCAGCCATAACGCAGCAGATACCACAACGCATCGGCAGTCAGAGGCGGCAGCGCACCCGACAATTGCCGCGGCTGCTCGGGCAGGGTCACGTCGATCTCGCGCAGCTGCCGCAGCGTCGCCATGTCGAGCTCGACCATCAGCATGGCGTCCACCGTGTTCAGCGTCCGGTGCTGCCGAAGGAATGGATCGTAGTCGCGCGCGAACTCGGTGAAGCATCGCGCCTCCAGCTCACGTACCCCTTCCATGTCGTCGAAGCACGCTTCCAGATGCGTGGCGGTGATGTTGGGATCGTAGAAGGCGACGACGTAGCGGGTTCGATGCGGGTGGGGCACGACGCGCAGCCCGACGGCCATTGCGTGATCGGGTGTCAGGATCAGCAGGGTCGTGGCCTTTTCGTCCCGGCCCTCGAGTTCGGCCAGGCGCGCGGCGAACTCCTCGCCCCAGTCTCCGATCATCACCACACGCAGCTTGCCGAGCTGCACGGCGTTCGGTACCACCCTGTAGTCGTAGTGCAGCGGGATGTTGTCCCGCAGCGCCTGTGCGGTCCCCAGCCTGGAGTAGTCGGGGCCGTGCGGCAGGCCATCGATGAACAGGCCAAGCCAGAAGACGGCCAGATGGCGGCAGGCAATCGGCCCGGACGGGCGTCCACGCGCGAAGGAGACCTCGCCATTGAGCCGCACGCGCGGGTTGGTCCCGCGTGGCCAGTGGAACCGATCCTCGAACAGTCCACTGCATCTGTCGGCCAGCAGCGCCGCCAGCGCCTGCCGTTGCGGCTCCGCAGCCGTTTTGCTGCGGACATGGAGCCGCCCATTTTCCCAACGGATCCGGAAGCGATCGCTTCCACATTGGAGCCACCCGCCATGGGCTTGCAATAGCCGCCGCATGTCACGGTTGCGCAGCGCCTCCGGCACTGCGCATCGCACCACGACGGGTTGTTTCGTGGGGGGAGGGGCGAGGAACATGATGTTCTCCGGAAAAGAGCGGTCGAACAGCATGCGGCCACGGCATGGCATGGCTCAAGAGACATGTGTCACTTATCGCGAGTTGCCTGTCGATTTATGAAAGCCTTCGCACATTACTTGCGCCATCCTGCCGCATCGGCGATCGCTTCCCCCGACGATGCGACCCGTGCCGACATCGATCGGCATTGGTCCGCGCCTTCGTTCCTGCGGCCGTCGCCACATTCGCTTCCCTTCGTTCAGCCCGCTTCCGGATTCATCATGCCGCCCCTGTCCGCTCCCGCCATCGCCACTGTCCTCTTTCCATCGCTGACTCCTGGCATCCGAGACGATGTCGGCAAGCGGACCGGCCGGTCCGCCGAGGCGCCCGTCGACGCGGTCCCGCAGGCGGAAGGCGCGATCGGGGACACAGTGGCAGCGAGCTGCGCACAGCATCTGCATCAACTGAAAAGGACGATTGACGCGCTGGCCATTCCGGCCAGCCAGAAGCAGCCTTTGAGACAGGAACTCGATGCGTGCGACAAGGACCTGACGGCGCTGCTGAACACGGCACGGGACATTGCGCAGCTCGAGCATCGTGCCACCATGCCATGGGAGGCCGGCCCACACGCGCGGGAGCGACACATCGCCGTGGTGATGGCACGCAACCTGAAGCTCGCGACGCAATGCCAGGCGCTGATGCAAAGGCTTCAGTCGCTGCAGGACGACATCGCGCCCCACGTGCAAAAGCGCAGCGTCGGCAAGGCCATCGCGCTCGCCGTGGGCGCACTGCTCGGCATTGCCGGTGCCGTCACGCTGGCGGTGATCCTGTGGCCGGTGGCCGTGACCGGCGTTGCGCTGGGCGGCTCCTTCCTGCTGACGGCGGCGTGTGCGGCGGGAACCGGTGCATCGGCCGCCGTGGGCGTGCTTGCCACGATCTTCGGCGCAGGGGAAGTGTTCGCCAAGCCCGAGGCCTACCGCCATTTTCCTGACCGGCAACCCGATCTCGCCGGCCTGATACACGAGCTTGGCGAGCAGATGAGCCGTTGGCTCCAGGCCAATTCGGATTTCTCGCAGCCGCTCGCGTGGGACGTGCTGTCGGAGCTTTGTGGCGGTGAGATCAGGGCGGCTCACTTTTGCGCGGAAGTGCAGGGCAGCAATCTGTGCGAGGCCGCCAAGCGCCTGGTCGACCAATTTGGCGAGCGCGCGCCGGCGCAGAGCGGCCTGGCACGCACCGTATCGTCGCTGCCGATCGTCCCCGACCGGAGCGCGGCCGACGTGCCTGACAACGTGCCTGACAACGTGCCTGACAACGTGCCGGCCAACGTGTCGGCCAACGTGTCGGCCAACGTTCGCGCCAACGCGCCTGAGGACGTGGCCGGCAGCCACGACAGCGACTGGGACGAAGTCCTGGAAAACGACCAGATGATCGAACAGCTCTGGCGCCGCCTGGGCTTTGAGCGGAAGAGTCCACCGAACGCGGCGGGTTGCACCGCGGAGGCGGCGTCGGCGGACACACCGGTCGACAATGCAGGCGATACCGCCAGCGATCGCACATTGAGCCGAACCGTATCCACCTCGAGCATTGGGTCGTACAACTCGGTGTACATGGAAGAGGGCCCGGACGGGTTGGACGATGCGTCGGCCTATGGTCTTGGGAAGAGCGGGAGTGCCTCGCAGCCTCTTCCCGCCGCCGCGGCCGCCGATGCCGACGCGGGCCCCGATGCCGGGGCGGCCGCGGCAGGTACCTCCACAGTGCAGTCGGCGCAGGCGGCGCAGGCGGTGCAGGCGCCCGCGGTTGACGTGCAGGCACAGTGGGAGGAGAGCCTGGCCTGGGCGCAGGGCCGGATCCGCACCGCGACGCGATACTTGCAACACCTTTCGACCGCGCTTGCGCAGCCCCTTCCGGACCGTATCGACGGGGCCGAGCACAAGAAGGACATCATGGTCGAATATCTCTGCGCCTTCCAGCTTCTGGAAAAGGTACGCAGCGAGATGCTCGCGCTGGAGGAGATGGGGGGCCTCCATGCCGACCGCTTTGCCACGGCCGGTGCGATGAATCAGCTCGCGGTCACGATGTATATGGAACGCGGCCGGTTTCTTGGCAATAACGTGACCGGACTGCGCGCGCTGTTCGACGACCACAACAGCATCGGCTTCGACGAATTGCCGGATGCTTCCGGGCGCGCCGCGGCAAGCCAGGCCTGGAACGCCGTCATTGCCCAGGCGGCGGCGCTCGCCCGCCAATTGGACGACGTGTGCGCTTCCGTTTTCCAGCGAACTTTCCGGAACCTGGCGCTCGAGCGAGCCATGCACTTCTTCGCCCAATCCATCGCCGCACGCATCGCGACGATGGAGCGGCAATTGAGGCAGGATCCGCCGAAAGGGCAGTAGGGCGGCGCTACGCGCGAGCCGGCTTCAACGAGCCGCCTTCCGCAATCTTCGCGGCGACGATCTCGCGCAAGGCCTCGGCCACCGCGTCGGCGGCGGCCGTTCGCGGCAGCGCACGCGGCCAGCAAAGCGACAGCGTGCGGTCGAGCTCGGGGAGAATCAGCCGTGTCGGCAGGGCATCATCGTCCGGCTCTCGGCTCAGTGACGACGCGGGCAGGATCGTGCAGGCCAGCCCTTCCCGGGCGGTCTGCAGCAGGATCGGCAGCGAGTCGAGGTCGGCCACGACCTGCAGCCGAATGCCGGCGCCGCTGGCATGCCGCTCCAGCACTTCGCGCAGCCCTTGCGCCCCGCTCGGCAACACCAGCGGGACATCGGCCAGCGCCTTCAGGGCAATGGTTGCTTCCTTGCCCGACCTGGCGCGATGCCGCTTCGAGGCCGCGGAGACAGGCGGCGTGCCGACCAGGTACAGCGCCTCGCTGGCCAACGGCTCCAGTTCCACCGCCCGCGATGGGGTATCGCGAAACAGAATGGCGAAGTCGAGCCGGTTGTTGTTGAGCAGTTCGGCGATATAGCCGCTCATGCTCTCGAACAGCTGCAGCCGGACGCCCGGATAGCGCTGGCGCACCGCGCGCACCAGCGGCATGCCGAATGCCGCGGCGGCGGTGGTCGGCAGGCCGATCGCCACGGTGCCGGCGATGTCCGCGCCGGCCACTTTCACGTCGGCGCGCGCCACGTCGATCTGCTTGAGGATCGCGCGCGCATGCCGGTACAGCGTGCGGCCCGCCTCCGTGGGTTTGACGCCCTTGGCGCCGCGATGCACCAGCGCCACGCCCAGTTCCGCTTCGAGCGCCGCAAGCTGCTGGCTCAGGGCGGGCTGGGCCACGTGGGCGACCTCGGCGGCGCGGGTCAGGCTGCCGTGCTCCACGATCGCGACGAAATAGCGCATGCCCCGGATATCCATGTCCCGCCCCAATGACCCAGTGAAAGCCGAAGGTATTGATTGTACTTATGGCTGGCTCGCGATTCCGTATTTCCGCGCGGCGGCGATCGCGGCTAGATTGATGCCATCGCCCGCCATCCCGGCCCTCCCATTCCCTTCGCCAAGCCACTGCCATGACCCGACCGCTTGAAGGCATCACCGTCATCTCCCTCGAACAGGCCATCGCCGCCCCGTTCTGCACGCGCCAGCTGGCGGACCTCGGTGCCCGCGTGATCAAGATCGAGCGTCCGGGCGCCGGCGATTTCGCGCGCGCCTACGACGATCGCGTGCACGGCCTGTCCTCGCACTTCGTCTGGACCAATCGCGGCAAGGAGAGCCTGACGCTGGACGTCAAGCACGAGGGCGCGGGTCCGGTGCTCGACGCGCTGTTGGCGCGCGCCGACGTGCTGGTGCAGAACCTCGCCCCGGGTGCGGCGGCGCGGCTGGGGCTCGATCATGCCGCGCTGTCCGAGCGCTTTCCGCGGCTGATCGTCTGCGATATCTCGGGCTACGGCGCCGACGGTCCCTATCGCGACAAGAAGGCCTACGACCTGCTGGTGCAGAGCGAGTCGGGCTTCGTCTCGGTGACCGGCACGCCGGAGGAGGGCGTCAAGGCCGGCGCATCGATCGCCGATATCGCCGCGGGCATGTACGCCTACACCAATATCCTGGCCGCGCTGCTCGAGCGCGGGCAGACGGGCCGCGGCAAGCGCATCGATATCTCGATGCTGGAGTCGATGGTCGAGTGGATGAGTTTCCCGCTGTACTACGCCTTCGATGGCGCCTCGCCGCCGCCGCGCGCGGGCGCCTCGCATGCCACCATCTATCCCTACGGGCCGTTCCCGACCGGCGACGGCAAGACCGTGATGCTCGGCCTGCAGAACGAACGCGAGTGGGCGGTGTTCTGCGAATCGGTGCTGCAGCAGCCTGAGCTGATCTCGCATCCCGACTACGCCAGCAACAGCCTGCGCAGCGCCAATCGTGCCGCGCTGCGCGAGCGCATCGTCGCGGCGTTCTCGCAGTGGAGCGCCGAGGAGGTCGGCGCGCGGCTCGACGCCGCGAAGATTGCCAACGCGCAGGTCAATACGATGGCCGACGTCTGGGCGCATCCTCAGCTGGCCGCGCGGCAGCGCTGGCGCCAGGTTGACACGCCGGCGGGCGCCATCCCGGCGCTGCTGCCGCCCGGCATGACGGACGCGCGCATGGACCCGGTGCCGGCCCTGGGCCAGCATACCGACGCGATCCTGGCCGAGCTGGGCATCGCGGGCGAGCAGATCGCCGCGATGCGCGCGGCCGGCGCGGTATGACGGCGGAGAACGCGATGACGACTCCGGGTACGCGGCTGCCGCGCAGCTATCTGTTCGTGCCGGCCAACCGGCCGGATCGTGTCGGCAAGGCGCTCGCGGCCGGGGCCGACGCGGTGATCGTCGATTTCGAGGACGCGGTGGCGCCGGCCGACAAGGCCGCCGCGCGCGAGGGGCTGCGCGCGCCCTGGGCCGGGCTGGCGCGGCAGGCCGCCGATGCCGGCGTGCTGCTGCTGGTGCGCGTAAACGCCGCCGGCACGCCGTACCACGACGACGATATTGCCTGGTGCCACGCGCTCGGCGTCGACGCGCTGGTGTTGCCCAAGGCCGATGCCGAAGCGATGCGGGCGCTGCGGCAGGCGCTGCCGGCGGTGCAATGCCATGCGCTGCTGGAAACCGCGGCGGGCTTCGCCCAGCTTGCGGACCTGGCCGCGCAGCCCGGCGTGGTGCGGCTGCTGTTCGGCAGCATCGACCTGATGGGCGATCTGGGCGTGGGCGATGAAGGCGAGCCGCTGCATGCCTTTCGCAGCCTGCTGGTGCTGCATTCGCGCGCGGCGGGGCTACCTGCGCCGGTGGACGGCGTCTGCACCGCGCTCGGCGATACCGCGGTGCTGGCCGCCGAAACGGCGCGTGCGCGCGCCTTCGGCTTCGGCGCCAAGCTGCTGATCCACCCGGCGCAGGTGGACCCTGTCCACGCCGGTCTCGCGCCGACCGAAGCGGAGCTGGCCTGGGCCAGGCGCGTGGTCGAAGCGGCCGCCTCGGCCGATGGCGCCGCCGTGGCGGTGGACGGAAAGATGGTCGATCGCCCGGTGCTGGAGCGGGCGCGGCGCATTCTGGCGGACGGCTGAAGCGGCGGACCGTCCTTCGGCGCCTGCCCAGGGCGCCGCCTGCAAGGCAAGCGCCCTACGAGGCGAGGCCCCACAAGCGCTCCCAGCCGCCTCAAGCCTTCGGCAAGCCGCTTAGAGCCGCTCAGAGCCGCTCAGAGCCGGTCAGAGCCGGTCAGAGCCGCCGGGGACCACCCTGCAAGCCCCTTACAGCACTTGCCGCTCTGCAACATCGAAACGCCTTGCCATTCCCTCGCCGTTATTCATAATTATGAATTATTGCGAGGGCCTCCCAAGGGGCTCCGGCCTTCGCGATGTCCATGCATCGCACCGGGAGGCCTCCATGCGCATCGTCCAGCAGGCGCTGTATCTCGAAGTCGCCGATCGCCTGCGCGCCATGATCGACGAGCACACGCTCGTGCCGGGCGCCTGGATCGACGAGGCGGCCCTGGCGACCACGCTGGGCATCTCTCGCACCCCGCTGCGCGAGGCGCTGAAGGTGCTGGCCGCCGAAGGGCTGGTGCGGCTGGAGCCGCGCCGCGGCTGCTTCGTCAACGAGCTGTCCGAACAGGACCTCGACGAGATCTTTCCGCTGATGGCGCTGCTCGAAGGGCGCTGCGCCTACGAGGCGGCCCGCAATGCCACCGCCGCCGACCTCGACGCGCTCGAGGACCTGCATCGCGATCTGGCCCGCTACGCCCGCGCCGGCCAGATCGACGCCTACTACGAAACGAACTACCAGATCCACGAGGCGATCCAGCGGCTCGCGGGCAATCGCTGGCTGTCCGGGCTGATCGGCGACCTGCGCAAGGTGCTGCGCCTGTCGCGGCACAAGAGCCTGCAGTTGCCGGGCCGCATCGACGAATCCTGTGCCGAGCACCTGTCGGTCTTTGCCGCGCTGAAGGCGCGCGATCCCGAAGGCGCCGAGGCGATGATGAAGACCCACCTGCTGCGCCAGCGCGCCGCGTTGAAGGCGCTGGACGCGGATGCGCAAGCGGCAGCGCCCGAACCCGCGGCCCCGGCGCGACGGCGCCACAGCCGGCTTCGCCTCGCCGCCAAGGCCGCCTCCGACCGCTAGACCGAGCGCTGACCGACCGCTGACCGACCGCTGACACGACCGCTAATCGACCGCTAATCGACCGCTGACACGACCGCTGACCGACCGCTGACCCGACCATCGACGACTCTCACTCACCCTCGTCACGCAGCACCGTAACGTTTCGAGTTCCGCTTCCTTCCTTTGCCCGACAGGTAGTTCGATGACTTCTTTCGAGACCGGAGACAAGACCGTCAGCGCGCCGCTCGGCGCCAGCGAAACCCTGGGGGACGCCCGTCCCGACGCCGCCGGCGGCACGCTGCTGGCGCGCTTCGGCCGCTGGTGGAACCGCAAGGGGACCCCGGCCGAGGCCAACGCGGCCAACGATGGCAAGACCCGCACGGCCGCGCCCGCCACGCTGAGCGCGCGTGTGCAGCGCCGCCAGCGCGAGGAACTGCGCTTGTGCTTCGATGCCCGCCTGACCGACAGCGCCGCCAACGCCGCCGCGCAGGCCTGGCGCAACGAATACGAGGCCGCCGACGAGCCCACCCGCCAGGCCATGCTGACGCTGCTGGCCGAGGTCGCCAACAGCGGTGCGCAGGGCGACGGCGCCGCGGAAGGGGCGACAGGGGGCACGACTACGGGCACGGCCTCGGGCACGGTGGGCGAGGGCGGCAAGCCGGGACGCAACGGCTCGGGACTCTCCCATGCGCTGTCGAGCGCCCGCATCCGCTTCTTCAAGCGGCTGGCCGGGCTGCATGGCCCGAGCGCGACGTCGGCCTGCGGCCTGCATTTCATCATTCACCTGCGCGCGGACATGCTGCGCTGGTACAAGAAGATCCCGGGCCTGCGCGTGCTCGACGAAGACCTGGAGGGCCTGCTGTCGAACTGGTTCGACGTCGGCCTGCTGGAGCTGCAGCCGATCACCTGGGATTCGCCGGCGTCGCTGCTGGAAAAGCTGATCCGCTACGAGGCGGTGCATGAGATCGCCTCCTGGGCCGACCTGCGCAACCGGCTCGATTCGGACCGCCGCTGCTACGCCTTCTTCCATCCGCGGATTCCGCGCGAGCCGTTGATCTTCGTCGAGGTGGCATTCGTGCCGGAAATGGCCGCCAACGTGCAGAGCCTGCTCGACGAGGCGGCGCCGCAGGAAGACCTGCGCCGCGTCAAATGGGCGATCTTCTATTCGATCTCGAATACGCAGCCGGGCCTGCGCGGCGTCAGCTTCGGCAATTTCCTGCTCAAGCGCGTCATCGAGGAATTGCAGCGCGAATTCCCCAAGGTCAAGCAGTTCGCCACGCTGTCGCCGATACCGGGTTTCGCCGACTGGCTGCGCAAGCAGGACGGCGATACCGTCGCCAAGGTGCTGGGCGGCAAGTGCATGCAGCGCTGGAGCGCACGTGCGCCGGCTGCCGGGGAAGCCAGGCCGCCGGCGGTGCCGGCGACCGGCGCCGAATGGCTGGCCGCGCTGAACGCCGGTTCGGACGACGCGCTGGTGCGCGACAGCGGCCTGGCGCTGGCCGCGCACTTCCTCGTGCACGCCCGCAACGGCGCGCTGCCTGCCGATCCGGTGGCGCGTTTCCACCTCGGCAACGGCGCCTGCGTCGAGCGGCTGAACTGGGGCGCGGACCTGTCGAGCAAGGGACGCGCGCAGTCGTGCGGCATGATGGTCAATTACCTGTACGTGCCGGAGGCGCTCGACGACAATCTGGCCAAGCTCGGCGAGGGCAATCCGCGCATCAGCCGGTCGGTCGCCAAGCTGCTGGCGCGCTCCTGAGGGAGCACGGCCGGCAGGGCTCGCATCACCGGATGGCATTACCGGATGGCATTACCGGATGGCATCACCGGATCGCATCACCGCATCACCGCATCACCGCATCACCAAGTTTCGCAGTGCTTTTTCGACGGGAAGTTCCAACGCGGTTCACACCAGCAGTTCACATCGCATTTTCATAAGACAAAGCGAGGAGACACACCATGGAACGTAGTCAGTTCAAGCGGACGGCGCGGATGCTGGCAGTGGCCGGCGGCATCGCCATGATGGCGCTCGGCCCGGCGGCGGCGCAGGAGCCCTGGCCGTCGCGGCCGGTCACCATCGTCGTGCCGTTCCCGGCCGGCGGCGGCACCGACGCCTTTGCGCGCCCGCTGGCGGCGCAATTGTCCAAGCAGCTGGGCAAGCAGTTCGTCATCGACAACCGCGGCGGCGCGGGCGGCACGGTCGGCGCCAGCCTCGCCTCGAAGGCCGCGCCCGATGGCTACACGATCTTCATCGGCGGCGCGCATCACGTGATCGCGCCCTCGTTCTACAAGAAGCTCGACTACGACATCGAGAAGGACTTCGTGCCGATCACCGTGATCGCGCAGCCGCCGCAGGTGGTGGTGGTCAACCCGACCAAGGTCCAGGCCAGGACGCTGCAGGAGCTGATCGCCTACGCGCGCCAGAATCCCGGCAAGCTGAACTACGGTTCGGCCGGCAACGGGTCGTCGCACCATCTGGCGGGCGAGCTGTTCAAGATCCAGACCAAGACCTTCATCACGCATATCCCGTACAAGGGCGCGGGCCCGGCGCTGTCCGACCTGATCGCCGGCCAGGTCGACATGGTGTTCGATGGCCTCGGTTCGTCGGCCCAGCATATCCGCGGCGGCCGCATCCGGGCGCTGGCGGTGGCCGCGCCCAAGCGCTCGCCGGCCTTCCCCGACGTGCCGACCGCGGCCGAAGCCGGCGTGCCGAACTACGAGGTGTCGACCTGGTATGCGCTGTGGGTACCGAAGAACACGCCCAAGGAGATCAGCGACAAGCTCTACGCCGAGGTCAACAAGGCCCTCAATACGCCGGAGCTCAAGCAGATCTGGCTGAACAACGGCTCGGAGACGCCGTCGTACACGCCGGACCAGTTCGCCCAGTTCCAGCGCGCCGAGATCAAGCGCTGGGCCCAGGTGGTGCAGCAGTCCGGCGCCAAGATGGATTGATGGCGATGATGCCGACAATGACGTCGATGGCCGCGTTGAATCCGCGGGGGGTACTGTGAGCGGTGCGGTCAGTTTCGAGCGCGATGGCGACATCGCGCTGGTCACGCTGTCGAATCCGGGCAAGCTCAACGCGATCTCGGAAGCGATGTGGCGCGCGCTGACGGATGGCTTTGCGCGCCTGTCGGCCGACCGCACGCTGCGCTGCGTGGTGCTGCGCGGCGCTGACGGCAACTTCGCCGCCGGCGCCGATATCGCGGAGTTTCCGCGGCTGCGCGGCGATCCCGCTTCGGTGCGCGCCTACCACGTCGACCTGCTGGCGCCGGCGCTGGCCGCGATCGCGGGCTGCCTGCATCCGACCGTGGCCTGCATCGAGGGCGTCTGCGTCGGCGGCGGGCTGGAGATCGCCTGCCATTGCGATCTGCGCATCGCGGCAACGGACAGCCGCTTCGGTGTGCCGATCAACAAGTTGGGTTTCCCGATGGCGCCCGGCGAGTTGCGGGGCCTGCTGGCACTGGCCGGGCGCGCGGCGACGCTGGAAATCCTGCTGGAAGGCCGCGTGTTCGATGCCGCCGAGGCGCAGGCCAAGGGCTTGCTGACGCGCGTGGTGCCGCGCGGCGACGTCGCCGCCGAGGCGATGGCCACCGCCCGCCGCATCGCCGCCGGCGCACCGCTGGCCGCGCGCATCAACAAGGCCACCATCGCGCGCCTGTCGCCGCAGCCCGCGCCGCTGTCGGCGAGCGAGCTCGATGCCCATTTCTCTTACGCGGCGAGCCGCGACCATGCCGAGGGCGTCGCCGCCTTCCTGGCGCGCCGGCCGCCCCGTTTCGACGGACAGGAGGGCGCCTAGCGCCGTCGCTGCCGTTCCCCGTTTTCTTCTTATCCCTCCAAGCTTTTATCCGCTGATCGCATGAACGCCAATCTGTTCGCCCTGTTCGAATCCCGCTTCCCGGCCAAGCGCGAGGCCTGCTGCATCGAGACGCACGACGGCCTGTACTACAGCTGGGACGATCTCGATCGCGCCACCGCCAAGCTGGCCAACCTGCTCGCCTCGCTCGACCTGCCGGAAGGCGCGCGCGTCGCGGTGCAGGTCGAGAAGTCGCCCGAGGCGCTGTTCCTGTACCTGGCCACGCTGCGCGCCGGCTATGTCTATCTGCCGCTGAACACGGCCTATCAGGAAGCGGAGATCGACTACTTCATCGGCAATGCCGAGCCCGCCGTGGTGGTCTGCAGCAGCGCCAATTTCGGCTGGGTGTCGAAGCTGGCGTTCCGCCACGGCACCGGCCATGTGTTTACGCTCGACGACGACCGTGGCGGCACGCTGCTGGCGCGCGCCGCGGCGCAGCCGGACCGCTTCGACACGGTGCAGCGCGAGCCCGACGATCTGGCGGCGATCCTCTATACCTCGGGCACCACCGGCCGCAGCAAGGGCGCGATGCTGACCCATCGCAATCTGTCGTCGAACGCGGAGACGCTGCACAAGGCCTGGGGCTGGCGCAGCGACGACGTGCTGCTGCACATGCTGCCGATCTTCCATGTGCACGGGCTGTTCGTCGCCTCGCATGGCGCGCTGCTGGCGGGCGCCAAGATGATCTGGGCGCCGAAGTTCGACATGGAGCAGGTGCTGCGCTTCCTGCCGCGCTCGACCGTGATGATGGGCGTGCCGACCTACTACGTGCGGATGCTGCAGGACCAGCGCTTCGACGAGGACACCTGCCGCCGCATGCGCCTGTTCGTGTCGGGCTCGGCGCCGCTGCTGCTGGAGACCTTCGAGGCGTTCCGCGAGCGCACCGGCCATACGATCCTCGAGCGCTATGGCATGAGCGAGACGGTGATGCTGGTGTCGAATCCCTATGACGCCAGCGAGGGCGAACGGATCGGCGGCACCGTGGGCCGTCCGCTGCCGGGCGTGTCGGTGCGCGTGGTCGATGGCGAGGGCAAGCCTTGCCCCGCCGGCGAAATCGGCGCGGTCGAGGTCAAGGGTCCCAATGTGTTCAAGGGCTACTGGCGCATGCCGGAGAAGACCCGCGAGGAATTCACGGCGGACGGCTGGTTCAAGACCGGCGACATGGGACGCTTCGGCGGCGCCATCGTCGGCATGTCCGGGGAGCGCAAGGTGCCGGACGACTACCTGACCATCGTCGGCCGCAGCAAGGACCTGATCATCTCCGGCGGCTACAACGTCTATCCGAAGGAGATCGAGAGCTTCCTCGACGAGATGCCGGGGGTGCAGGAGAGCGCGGTGATCGGCGTGCCGCATCCGGATTTCGGCGAGGCCGTGGTGGCCGTGGTGGTCGGCAAGCTCGGGGCGGAGCTGAACGAGCAGGCGATGATCGGCACGCTGAAGCACCGCATCGCCAACTTCAAGGTGCCCAAGCGGATTCACCTGGTCAGCGAATTGCCGCGCAATACGATGGGCAAGGTGCAGAAGAACCTGCTGCGGGAGCGGTTCAGCGGGTGATCGGGTCTGGCGGAGTCTGGCGGAGTCTGGCGCCCCTCTCCCGCGCGTGGGAGAGGAGCGGGGGGAGGGCACGCGCTGGTCGTTGCGCCGCGCGCCGTTTGAAACCACCTCCCTCTCCCCGACCCTCTCCCCTCACAGGGGAGAGGGAGTACGCATCAGGCAGCGCAGGGCCTGCCGCGCCTTACTTCAGCATCTGCACCGAGCCGTTCACCGTCACGGTGACCTGGGCCTTGCCGCCCTCCATCGGCACCGGCGCCGCCTCCGCGGCCATCGCGGCCTTGGCGTACATGCGCGGCATCGGCGTCACCGTGCCGGCCTCGCCGACCTGCACGCTGCGGATCGTGTAGCTGCCGTAGCCGAACAGCTTGGTCGTGGTCTGCGCCTTGTCGCGGAACGCGGCGACCGCCTGCTCGGTCAGCTTGCTCTCGGCCGCGAGTCGCGCCTCGCGCGACAGCGAGAAGCTGATGTTCTGCACCTGCATCTGGCTGGCCAGCTCGCCGGCGAGCTTCGAGGCCGCGCTGAAATCGCGTGACTGCAGGATGACCTCGGCGCGTCCGCGCCAGGTGCTGATGCGGCCGTTGCGGTCGGTGCTCGGATAGATCGTGAAGCCGCCCGATTCCGCCTGGATGCCGGATTCGCGCTTGGCGCGCGCGATCACCTGCTGCGCCTTGGCCGACAGCGCCGACGAGATCGCGGCCGGCTCGGCGCCTTCCTGCTCCGCGGCCAGCGTCACGCGCACCACGTCCGTCGGCACTTCCGCCGCGGCCTCGGCCGACAGCGACAGCACGCCCGCGGGCGGCTGCCATCCCTCGGGCGGCGTCGGTCCGCCCTGTGCGGAGGCGGCCAGTGCGGTGGTACCGAGCAGGGTAGCGGCGAGCAATTGCTTCATCGAGTTCTCCATGACAATGTGATGGTGATCAGACGGTCACTGGCAGCGCCGGGTTCCCTTGCGTAGCCGGGCGCTTGTATCGGCGTATTACCGGGCCGACGCGGGCCGACGCGGGGCCGACACGGGCGGACGTGGCCGACACGGGCCAACGCGGACTGGCGCCGCCCGGCGCGGACCTCACGCCCTGACCAGCTTGCTCAGAACGTCTGCCAGGCCTTCCACAGCATGTAGGTGGCCAGGCAGAACAGCATGCCGGCGAAGATGCGCTTGAGCTTGCGCACCTCCATCCGGTGCGCGGTGCGCGCGCCCAGCGGCGCGGTCAGCACGCTGGCGATCGCGATCACGGCCAGCGCGGGCAGATAGACATAGCCGAGCGAACCGGCCGGCAGGCCGGTCATCTGGTAGCCGCTCCAGACATAGCCGATCACGCTGGCCGCGGCGATCGGGAAGCCCAGCGCGGCCGACGTGGCCACCGCGTGGTGGATCGGCACGTTGCACCAGGTCATGAACGGCACCGAGACAAAGCCGCCGCCGGCGCCGACCAGGCTGGACAGGAAGCCGATTGCCGAACCCGCGCCGAACATGCCGGGGAAGCCAGGGAGCTGCCGGGTCGCCGACGGCTTGCGATTGCGCAGCATCTGCGAGGCCGAGAAGCCGACGAACAACGCAAACAGCAGCGACAGCCAGCCGGTCTTCAGCGCGGCGAACACCTTGCCGCCGCCGATCATGCCGCCCAGCAGGATGCCCGGCGCCAGCGCCAATACGATCTTCCAGCGCACCGCGCCCTGCTTGTGGTGGGCGCGCACCGACGACAGCGAGGTGAACAGGATGGTGGACATCGAGGTGGCGATCGCCATGTGGACGATCGCTTCTTCGGGAAAGGCCAGCCAGCTGAAGGTCAGCGTCAGGAACGGCACCATCATCATGCCGCCGCCGACGCCGAGCAGGCCGGCGCAGAAGCCGGTGAACGCGCCGAGCAGCAGCAGCGCGGGAATCAGGGAGAGAGTCATGCGTGGATCGCTTCGTGATGTTTTTCGTTATGGTTATCTCGCGGGCGGTGGATGTACCGCCCACGTGCATCGCACGCGGTTCAGCGGCGTCCCATCAGCCGCGTGGTGATGAATTGCCATTCCAGCGGCGTGACCGGCGTGATCGACAGCCGGTTGCCCCGGCGCAGCACGATCATGTCGGCCAGCTCTTCATGCTCGCGCAATTGCGCCAGCGAGATCAGCTCGCACTTGTCGACGAACTTGACGTCGACCAGCTCCCAGCGGGGATGCTCCGGCTTCGAGGCCGGGTCGTGGTACTTGCTGTGGGGATCGAACTGGGTGGGATCGGGGTAGGGCGTCGAGCAGACCTCCGCCAATCCCGCGATGCCGGGCTGCGGGCACGACGAGTGGTAGAACAGCACGCCGTCGCCGATGCGCATCGCGTCGCGCATGAAATTGCGCGCCTGGTAGTTGCGCACGCCGGTCCAGGGCAGCCGTCCCTGCTCGGCCAGCGTATCGATGCTGGCCTCGTCGGGCTCGGACTTCATCAGCCAGTACTGGCGCGCGCGGGACGCACCCGCGGCCGGCTTGTCGGCGGCCTTCGTTGCGGACCTTGGGGCCGATTTGGCAGCCGATTCAGCAGCCGATTCAGCAGCCGACTTTGCAGCCGACTTTGCAGCCGACTTTGCAGCCGACTTTGCAGCCGACTTTGCAGCCGATTTTGCGGCGGACTCGGTGGCCGCCTTCTTGTCGGAGGGACTCATGCTCGCACGTCGTGGATGGTCGGAACGGCATCGCGAAGACGCGGCAAGGGCCTTGCAGCGGCGGCGCGACGCGGCAAGCATACCGTGAAAGCGCCTTCGTCGCCCGCATTGGCATCGTAGGCATAAACGCGCGCAACAGGGCAGGGGGCTGCGCCGGCAACGGAGCTCTGCGGCTGCGCGGCAGAAATGGGGGAAATGCGGGGAAAAAACGCGCGCAAAAACACCGGCAAAAAAAGAGGCGATGGTCCAAAGACCATCGCCTCTTGCTGTAGGGTCCCCGCCTCGGCCGTTGGGTCGGCATCCTGAACCCAAGTGAGGTTCAGTGTGGCTGCGGAAGCCGTATTTCGGGTACATCACCTATTCAGGGAGCCCAGGTTCGAGACCTACGCTATGAACACTGTGACGCGCTCGCCCACACGGCATCATCCCGCACCATGCAATGCATATCGGTTCAAGGAGTTTATGACCTTCGCGAACCAGGCAGGGAAACTGTCAAACGTCTGACTATCCAATTGGGCCCGGACATCGAAGTCCGGGGGAGGTCAGACGTTTGCCGTTTCAAACTGAGATGGGAGGAAAACGGCGGCCGGGCGCGATAACCCGACCATGTTTCTGCACCTTGGTACCCCCGTGCAGTGGCTCCACTATACACCGGGCTTTCTCGCATACCAAGCGCGTCTTGGCTTGTCGTTACATTTTGCGTGGCAGCCGCGGCACGGTCTTCACATGCCCTTCATATCCGGTCCATTTGCCCTATATCGCTATGGTGAAGGGCCTTGCACAAGGGCCCATATGCGGGCCCCTGCGTGCAATTCAAGGGGTCAGGATTGCGCCGGCGAAACGGTATGGGCAGGGCCGGTATGGGTATGGCCCACACTGCCGCCGCCCATGCTGGTGCCGACATGCGCGTACTGGCGCAGCGCCTCGTCGGCGCGCTCGTTCAGCTCGCGGATGCGGGCGCGCACGGCGTCCACCGGAATCGCGCCGTCCTCCTGCTGCTTGCGCTTGAGCGCGAGCAGATCCGAGGCGATGCTGATCGCGGCCATCACCGCGACCCGTTCGACGCCCTTGGTCGAGGCGCCGGACTTGATGCGCGTCATCTGGTCGTCGACCAGGGCCACCGCTTCGAGCAGCGCGGCCTCGTTCTCGGGGGCGATCGCGAAGCGGTAGGGCTGCCCCGCGATATGGACTTCGACTTGCTTGTTGCCGCTCATGCGTGTTCTCCGGAAGGCTGGGCGCCGCGCGGCTCGCCCTGGATGCGCTCGGCGGGAAGCTCCCCTTCCTCGAGCAGATCCAGCTGGCGCGCATCGGTGGCCGTGGGCAGCTTGTCCAGGATCGACTGGATGCGCAATTGCGCTTCCTCGATCTTGATGTTCAGCAGTTCGCGATCGGCGGCCATCGCCTCGCGATCGCTGCGCAGCTGCGCGGCCTCCGCCTGCAGGCGTTCGATCTCCTCGCGCAGCCGCTGGTTTTCTGCCGCCAGCGTGTCCGCGTGGTGCAGCACGCGGCCGATCTTGGCGGCCAGTTGTTCGAGTTCGGTCAGCATGGGCCTGTCGTGTTCTCAGGGTGTCAGGTAACGGGATTCTAGCCGATGCATGGTCCGCGTCATCACTGCGGGAAGCGATTGTGACCGTGCATTCCCCTCGAAGTTGCATCGATCGTCGGCCAATGGCCTCAATGAGCGCACCCCAGGGGCACGCTGCAGCGCAATGGGCCGAGGGCGCCGCCAATTTGACGGGGGCCGCCAAACTGCCTACACTCACGCGCGTTTTCAGGTGCTCGCGATCCGGTCTCCATCGGATTGCAGTTAAACGGGAAACAGGGAGTCCGCCACGCCGCCGCGCGATGCCGGGCCAACCTGTGCTGCCCCCGCAACGGTAAGCGATTGCGATCGCCGCCGCGCCCCGAGCCGATCGGCACGATCGGCTCCACGCCCGCCGGCTTCGCCTCACCGCCCCACATGCCACTGGACCGATGGTCCGGGAAGGCGGGCGGTGCCGATCGCCAGCCCGGATACCGGCCTGGATGCGGGCATGCCGGTCGCCATCGCGCTCGCGCAGCCTCACCGCCAGACGGTCCGCGGGGGAACGGGCCAGGCTATCACTTCCGCTCGAGCACCATGCTTTCATCGTCTTCGAGGTCGCGTCGCCTGGCACTGCCAGTCCCGCGCCCCGCTGCGCGCGTCCGCGCCCATGCCATCGTCCGCCGTCTTGTCGGGGATATTGCCCGCAGTCCTGCCGCCGATATTGCCCGCAATCTTGCCGGCGATATTGCGCGCGCCGCCCCCGGCTCGCCCGCGCAGGCCGCGCTGTTGTCCGCCGCCACGCTGTGCGCATGGCCCGCGCTGGCGCAGCAGCCCGCGCCGTCGGCGGACACCACGCTGGCGCCGGTCGTCGTCAGTGCCACGCGCACCGCGCAGCCGCTGGACGAGGCGCTGCCCCATACCACCGTGATCACGCAGCAGGAGATCGCCAACAGCCAGGCGCCCGACCTGCGTTCGCTGCTGCGCACGCAGGCCGGCCTGGAACTGGCCGCCACCGGCGGCATGGGCGCCAACACGACGCTGTTCATGCGGGGCGCCAATTCGAACCAGACGCTGATCCTGATCGACGGCGTGCGCATCGCCTCGGCCAGCAGCGGCACCGCGCAACTGGCCAACATCCTGCCCGACGAGATCGACCGGGTCGAGGTGGTGCGCGGCAACGTCTCGGCGCTGTACGGCTCCGACGCGATCGGCGGCGTGGTGCAGATCTTCACCAAGAGCGGCGCCGGCAAGCCGCCCGCGGCCAACGCCCAGGTCGAATACGGCAGCGACAATACGCGCCGCGCGACGGTGGGGTACGGCGGCCAGGTCGGCGACACCTCGTTCAACCTGACCGGCTCGATCTTCAAGACCGACGGCTTCTCCGCGGTGAACACGCGCCTGCAGCCGCGCGCCAATCCGAACGACAACCCGTACGAGAACAAGAGCGTATCGGGCCAGATCAAGCATCGCTTCAGCGCGGACTGGGAGGCGGGCGTCGCGGCCTACTACAGCAAGAGCAAGCTGTCGTACGACAGCACCTTCGGGCGGCCCACCGACGACTGGCGCAGCGACAGCGAGCTCTATACGCTGTCGGCCTTCGTCAACGGGAAGCTGGCTCCGGACTGGACCACGCGCTTCAAGGTCGCGCAAAGCGAGGACGACAGCGACAACACGCTCAACGGCGTGTTCGACAGCCGCTTCAAGACCCGCACGCGCCAGTTCACCTGGCAGAACGAATACGCGCTGGCCAAGGGCCATCAGCTGATGTTCGGCACCGAATATCTGCAGCAGCAGTTCGACTCGAACTCGTACGCCGCGCCGAGCCGCAACGTGGTGTCGGTGTTCGGAGGCTACGACGGCCGCATCGGCAAGCACCAGCTGCAGCTGAACCTGCGCAACGACCACTATTCGGACTTCGGCGACAAGGGCAGCTATTTCGCCGGCTACGGCTACTACGTGACCGAGCAGTTCAAGCTGCTTGCGAACGCCAGCAACGCGTTCCGCGCGCCGACCTTCAACGAGCTGTACTACCCGAACTATGGCCAGCCGAACCTGCAGCCGGAGCGGGCGCGCTCGGTCGAGATCGGCGCGCAGTACGACAGCAAGGGCGCCGGCCTGCTGCGCGTGACGGCCTTCCGCACGCAATACGACAACCTGATCACGTCCGCGCTGCAGCCCAATGGCCTGTTCCTGGCGCAGAACGTCAGCAGCGCCAAGGTCGAGGGCGTCGAGGCGTCATGGCGCGCGCGCCTGCTCGGCACCGACGTGACCGCCAGCGTCACGATGCAGAATCCGGTCGATGAGCAGACCGGCACGCAGCTGATGCGCCGCGCGCGCCGGCATGCGGCGCTGGACCTGGGCCGCGATATCGGCAACTGGCGCTTCGGCGGACAGTGGATCGTGTCGTCGTCGCGCCGGGACAGCGGCTCGCGCACGCTGGGCGGATACGGTATCGTCAACCTCAACGCGCGCTACAACATCGACAAGCAATGGTTCATCGCCGCCCGCGTCGAGAATCTGTTCGACAAGGACTACCAGCTGGCCTATCCCTACAACACGCAGGGCCGGGCAGGCTTCATCACGCTCGGCTGGCGCCAGCGCTAAGCGGCATCGCCGGAACCAGGGACCATGATGCGGACCGCGGCGTCGGCGGGCACGACGGCAGGCAGTTCGATGCGCGGCGCCGCTGAGATGCGGCGCGCGCTGGCCGTGTGCGCGCTGCTGGCCGGTGCCGCCGTGGCGGTGTTCCTGCTGTCGCTGGCGGTCGGCAGCGTCGGCCTGTCGCCGAGCGAGGTCTGGCACGCGCTGTTCGGGCTGACCGATGCATCGGGCGATTCCGACGGGGCCAGCCAGACCGCCGTGGCCATCGTGCGCGAGCTGCGGCTGCCGCGCGCCGCGGCCGCGTTCGCCTGCGGCGGACTGCTGGCGCTGTCCGGCGCGCTGATGCAGGTGCTGCTGCGCAATCCGCTGGCCGAGCCCTATGTGCTCGGCGTGTCGGGCGGCGCGGCCACCGGTGCGTTGCTGGCGATGCTGGCGCTGGCGCCGCTGTGGACCGTGCAGGCCGGCGCCGCCGGCGGCGCGCTGGTGTCGATGGTGCTGGTCGCCACGCTGGCGCGGCGCGATCTGCTGCATCCCCAGGTCCAGGGCGGCCATCATGAGGCGGGCTCGCGGCTGCTGCTGACCGGCGTGATCCTGGCCGCGGGCTGGGGGGCGGTCATCACGCTGATCCTGAGCATCGCGCCCGAGGGCCGGCTGCGCGGCATGCTGTTCTGGCTGACCGGCGATCTGGGCGGCACCGCCAGCTACGGGCTCGCGCTCGGCACGCTGGTGCTGGCGCTGCTGCTGACGCTGCCGATGGCGCGCGCGCTGAACGTGATGCTGCTCGGCGAGACCGTGGCCCAGTCGCTGGGCGTGCGCGTCGGCCGGGTACGCCTGTCGGCCTACCTGGTGGCCTCGCTGTCGATTGCGGCGGCCATCACCACGGCCGGCTCGATCGGCTTCGTCGGGCTGGTGGTGCCGCATCTGGTGCGGCTCGCCTGGGGCAACGACCAGCGCCTGCTGTTGCCCGCCGCGGCGCTGCTGGGCGGCACGCTGCTGATGGCGGCGGACCTGATCGCGCGGACCGTGATCGCGCCGGCGCAATTGCCGGTCGGCGTCATCACGGCGCTGCTCGGCGTGCCGACCTTCCTGTTCCTGCTGCTGCGCCGGCCCCGATGAAGGATCCGCAATGACGACCGCCGCCGACTGGACCGTCCCCACCGTGCCTTGCCCGCGGCTGTCCCTGCACGGTCTGGGCTTGCGCGCGGGCGGCAAGACGCTGTTCGACGCGCTCGACTTCACCATGCGGCCGGGCGAGCTGTGGTGCGTGCTCGGCCCCAACGGCGTCGGCAAATCGACGCTGATGGCGGTGCTCGCCGGGCTGCGCCCTGCCGAGCGCGGCGAAGTCCG
This sequence comes from Cupriavidus cauae, assembly GCF_008632125.1. Taxonomy (GTDB): domain Bacteria; phylum Pseudomonadota; class Gammaproteobacteria; order Burkholderiales; family Burkholderiaceae; genus Cupriavidus; species Cupriavidus cauae. The sequence goes on along the minus strand of NZ_VWRN01000053.1, from coordinate 501,039 downwards.
TCTCGACGGCGAGCCGCTGGCCACGCTGGCGCGCCAGCGGCCCGAGGTCCTGGCCAGGCAGCGCGCCTACCTGCCGCAGGCCATTCACGACACCTTCTCGATGACCGTGCACGACGCGGTCGCCGTCGGCCGCCACCCGCATCTGTCGGGATGGGGCTGGAGCGGCCGCGACGACGACGCGGTGGTGGCCGCGCTGCTCGAAGCGCTCGACCTGTCCGGGCTGGCCGGCCGCGACGTGCTGACGCTGTCCGGCGGCGAGCGCCAACGGGTGTCGCTGGCCGCGGTGCTGGCGCAGCAGGCGCCGCTGCTGCTGCTCGACGAACCGCTGGCGCATCTGGACCTACGCCATCAGATCCTGGTGCTGGACACGCTCGCGCGCCTGACGCGCGCCGGCCGCCATGCCGCGATGCTGATCCTGCATGACCTGAACCTGGCGCGCCGCTATGCCACGCACGCGCTGCTGATGGCCGAGGACGGCAGCTGCCTGCACGGCCCGGCCGACGAGATTCTGACGCCCGCCCACTGCTCGCGCGCGCTGCGCACGCCGATCGTCGCCGTCGCGCAGGGCGCGCATACGGCGTTGATCGCCAATGGTCCGGCCTGAGGCACGGCCGCGCCGCTTACCGCTTACCGCCATGACAACCGACCACGACGACAACGAGAACCACGGCAATAACGACAACAACGGCAGCAGCGGCAGCAACGCGATCGATGGCCGCAACGACATCGACGGCCGCGACGAACGCCACAAGGCCCGCATGGTCCGCAAGAAGGCGGTGGTCGACGCGAAGATCGCCGCCGCGCAGGACGAGCGCGGCGTGATCGTGATCACCACCGGCAACGGCAAGGGCAAGTCGAGCTCGGGCTTCGGCATGGTGATCCGCGCGCTCGGCCACGGCATGCAGGCCGGCGTGGTGCAGTTCATCAAGGGCGCGTTTCCCAGCGGCGAGGAGATGTTCCTGCGGCGTTTTCCCGAGCAATGCCGCTTCCACGTGATGGGCGAGGGCTATACCTGGGAGACCCAGGACCGCGCGCGCGATGTGGCCAAGGCCGAGGCCGCGTGGGAGGTCGCGCGCGGGCTGCTGCGCGACCCGTCGATCGGGCTGGTGCTGCTCGACGAACTGAATATCGCGCTGAAGCTGCACTATCTGGACGTCGATACCGTGATCGCCGATTTGCGCGCGCGTCCGCCCATGCAGCATGTGGTGATCACCGGCCGCGGCGCGCCGCCCGCGCTGATCGAGGCGGCCGATACCGTCACCGAGATGACGCCGGTCAAGCATGCGTTCCAGCAGGGCATCAAGGCCCAGCGCGGCATCGAGATGTAAGCCATGACGTCCGTATCCAACACCGTGCCGAACACCGCATCGAACACCGCATCGAACACCGCCTTGAACACCGATTCGCACTTCGCGTTCCCTACGATCGCACCGCTGGACGAGGCGCTGCGTCCGACGCTGCAGGCGGCCATCGACGACAAGACCAAGCCGCTCGGCGCGCTCGGCCGGCTGGAATCGCTGGCCCTGCAGATCGGGCTGATCCAGCGCAGCGCACGTCCCGAACTGCGGCGCCCGGCGATGATCGTGTTTGCCGCCGACCATGGCATCGCCGATGCCGGCGTCAGCGCCTATCCGGCCGACGTCACCGTGCAGATGGTCCGCAATTTTGCCGCCGGCGGCGCGGCGATCAATGTGTTCGCGCGCCAGCACGGCATGGCGCTCGAGGTGGTCGATGCCGGCGTGCGCGTGCCGCCGGGCGTGGCACAGGGTCTGGTGGACTGCCGCATCGATGCGGGCACGCGCAACTTCGTCGACGAACCGGCGATGCGGCGCGAGCAGGCCGAGGCCGCGCTGGCGGCGGGCGTCGCGCGCGTGATGCACCATGCCGCGCAGGGCACCAATGTGATCGGCTTTGGCGAGATGGGCATCGGCAATACCTCGGCCGCCGCCTGTCTGGTCAGCCGGCTGACCGGCCTGCCGATCGCCGCCTGCGTCGGGCGCGGCACCGGCCTGGACGATGCCGGGCTCGCGCGCAAGCTGGCGCTGCTCGAGCGCGCGCTGGCGCGGCATGCCGATGCGGTGGAACCACTCGATGCCCTGGCCGCCCTGGGCGGCTTCGAGATCGCGATGATGGCGGGCGCCTTCCTCGCCGCGGCGTCGCAGCGCATGGTGATCCTCGTCGACGGCTTCATCGCGTCGGCGGCGCTGCTGGTTGCCAGCCGCCTCGATCCCAAGGTGTTGCCGTACTGCGTGTTCTCGCACTGCTCGCACGAGCAGGGCCATCGCGCGCTGCTCGAGCACTTCGGCGCGCGGCCGCTGCTGGCGCTGGACCTGCGGCTGGGCGAGGGTAGCGGCGCCGCGCTGGCGTATCCGCTGGTGGTATCGGCGGTGGCCTTCCTGCGCGAGATGGCGACCTTCGGCGCGGCGGGTGTCAGCACGGCCAGCGCGACCGCGGACGCGAACGACGGCGCCGACGCGTCCGCGCGATAGACTCGCGCCATCCTCTCCGCCTTCCGCCCATGACGACGATGCCGACCGAGCCCACGCCCGCGCCGCCGCGGCGGCCGGCCCATCCCCTGTTGCACCGCGCCTGCGACGAGCTGCGCTACCTGCTGACCGCGGTCGGCTATTTCACCCGCGTGCCGGTGCCGGCCTGGGTCGGCTTCGCCCCGCACTATCTGCATGCCGCCGCCCGCTATTTCCCGCTGGTCGGCCTGATGGTCGGCGCCATTGGCGCGCTGGCGACGCTGGCCGCGTGGCTGCTGTGGCCGCCCGCGGTCGCGGTGCTGATCGGCATCGGCGCCACGCTGCTGCTGACCGGGGCCTTCCACGAGGACGGCCTGGCCGACTGCGTCGATGCCTTCGGCGGCGGCTACCGGCGCGAGGACGTGCTGCGCATCATGCACGACTCGCGCATCGGTACCTTCGGTGCGCTGGCGCTGGTGCTGGCCCTGCTGCTGAAATGGCAACTGCTGCTGGCGCTCGGCCAGCGCGGCGGGCTGCGCGAATTGCTGCTGGTGCTGGTGGCCGCGCATGCCGCCAGCCGTGCGATGGCGGTCAGCTATCTGGCGACGCTCGACTACGTGCGTCCCGAGGGCAAGGCCAAGCCGGTCGCGCAGCGGCTGTCGCCGCGCGGCCTGGCGCTGGTGCTCGCCTGCGGCGCGCTGCCGCTGCTGGCCGTCGCGCCCGGCTTCGGTGTCGCGGCTATCGCCGCGCTGGCGCTGCTGCGGCTGGTTCTTGGGCGCTATTTCGTGCGCCGCATCGGCGGCTATACCGGCGACTGTCTCGGCATGGCGCAGCAGCTCGGCGAACTGCTGATCTATCTGCTGGCGGCGGCATGGATCTGGTCCTGATCCGGCACGCGCATCCCGCGGTTGACGATGGGGTCTGCTATGGGCGGCTGGATCTGCCGCTGGTCGAGCCGATGTCGCCGCCGGCCGATGCGATCCTGAATGCCGCATCGGCGGCGGCTCGCGCCAACGGTGTGCCGCCACCGGCGCGGATCGTCTGCAGCCCCGCGCAGCGCGCTCGCGCTACCGCGCAGCGCATCGCACAGGCGTTCATGACGCAAGCCGGTGGAACGGCGCTGACGATCGACAGCGATGCCCGGCTGCACGAACTCGACTTCGGCGCCTGGGAAGGGCAGCGCTGGGATGCGGTGCCGCGGGAGAGGCTCGATCAGTGGGCGGCAGACCTGATGGATGCCTGCCCGCATGGCGGCGAATCGGCGCGCAGGGCATACGCCCGCGTGGCCGGGTGGGCCGATTCGCTGCAAGCGTCTCCTTCCGTGCTCGCGTCCGCGTCCGCGTCCGTGTCAGAGCCCGAGCCTGAATCATGCCTGTGGGTGGTCGGCCACGCCGGCCCGATGCGGATGCTCGCGGCGCATTGGCTGGGCCTGCCGCTGTCCGACACGCTCGACTGGCAGCTCGGCTGGGGCGCCAGCTGCGGCTTCCGGCTCGATCCGGGCGCGGTGCGGCCGGCGCGCCTGTTGTGGTGGAACCGTACGGTCGGCTGAGGGACGATGCACAGCCCTACGCACAAAGCCGACGCACAAAGCCGACACAAAGGTCGACGCATAACCGTGCATAGCCGTCGCAAGCCGACCCACAGGTAGACCGCAGAGACCGACGCAGCGGGGGACGCAGAGCGGGCCGGGCGGCGGCCGCCCCGGCGCCGCGCTACTGCGCAGGCCGCCGGCTTCGCGCGATCTCCAGCTGGCGGCACAGGATCTCCGCCGCATCGATGGCGCGCGGTCCGGCCCGATTGATGAGATCGCCGTCGATCGTGAACAAGTTGCCGCGCGCCACCGCCGTCAGCTGCTGCCAGCGCTGCCATTGCGCGAAATCCGCCAGCGGCCGGTCCGACTGCGTCGCGCCCATGCTGGCCGTGATCATCGCCTCGGGATTGCGCGCGAGTACCGCTTCCACCGAAATCGTCGGCACCAGCGGCGTCTCGTCGGCGAACACATTGCGGCCGCCGCACAGCGCCAGCATGTCGCTGACCATATGCTGGCCGTTCAGCGTCATCAGCGGTTGCTGCCAGACCTGATAGAACACCGACACCGGCGGACGCGCAGCGTGGGCCTTGCCCAGCGCGGCAATGCGCGCGCGCAGCCGTTCGGCCGCGGCGTGCGCGGTCGGGCCGGTGCCGAGCAGCACGCCCAGCTTCTCGATGTTGTCGGGCACCGCCATCAAGCGCCGCGGCTCGCTGTGGAACAGCGGCAGGCCCAGCGCGCGCAGCCGTTCGGTCTGCTTCTGCGCGTTGCCATGCCGCCAGACCACGATCAGGTCGGGCTTCAGTGCCGCGATGCGTTCGAGATCGAGCGCCTTGTTGTCGCCGACCCGCACGATTGCGCGCGCCTCGGGCGGGTAGTCGCTGTAGTTCACGGTGCCGACGATGCGGTCGCCGCCCCCCGCAGCGAACAGCATCTCCGTGACATGCGGGGCCAGCGACACGATGCGGCGCGCCGGCTGCACCAGCGTGATGGTCTGGCCGGCATCGTCGACGACGGAGACCGCGGCGCGCGCATCGATGGGCACGGCGGCCGCTAACGCCGTGGCAAGGCATGCGATGGCGGCAAGACCGTGGGCGGCAGAACGCGTGGCAAAACGCGTGGCTGAAGGCCCGGCGGAACGCGTGGCGGCAGAACACGTGGCGGCGGAACGCGTGGCGGCGTGCGGCCGACGTCGGCGGGACAGGAACGGCAACAGGGACATGTCAGAGCGGAAGAATGGTGGCGAGGGCATCGGCCAGCCGCTGCCAGCAGGCCTCGCGATCGGGCGGCAGGCCGAGGCGCAGGCTCGGGAGCCTGGCGGTATTGCCGGTGGTATCGCTGGGGGACTTGGCCGTGGAATCGCCGGATGAATCCCCGGGGCGACCGCCAGCGAAATCCCCGGGACGACCGCCGGCGGCCTCCCGCGAAGCCAAGGACGCCACCGGTGCATCGAACAGCCGGGTCCAGACGCCAGCATGCGCCAGCGCCTGATGCATGCGCTCGGCATCGGCATGCGGCACCCAGGCGAACAGCGGCAAGGTGACCGGCGCCAGGCCATGCCGGCGCAGCAGCGCATCGAGCCGGGCGCTCGCCACGCGCAGCCGCGCCCGCGTGGCGGCCTGCCAATCGGTATCGCGCAGCGCCAGCCGTGCCACCGCGCGTGCCGGGCCGGACACGGTCCAATTCCCAAGACGCTCGGCCAGCGCCTGCAGCAGCGCCGGTTGCGCCAGCACGAAGCCGCAGCGCACCCCGGCGAGCCCATAGAACTTGCCCAGCGAGCGCAGCACGATCAGGCCGGCACGGTTGCTGTCCGCCGCCAGCGAGCCACCGCCTTCATCGGTAACCCACGCATCGGCGAAGGCCTCGTCGACCAGCAGCGTGCCGCCGCGCGCGGCCAGCGCGGCATGCCAGCCCAGCAGGCGCTCGCGCGGCACGATGCGCCCGGTCGGATTGTTCGGATTGACGACCACCAGATGGTCTAGGCCATCGGCAAGGGCCGGATGCGAGAAGTCAGCCTCGTCCAGCGGCACCACGCGATGGCCGGCGGCGGCAAACGCCGGCGCGTACTCGCTGTAACCGAGCGCGGCGATGCCGACGCGGCCCGGCGGCAGCAGCGCGGGCAGCGTGCGGATCGCGGCCTGCGAACCGGCGACCGGCAGGGCATGCGGCGAGCCGTAGGCGCGGGCGGCGATCTCCGCGAGGCCATCGTCGTCCTGCGGCAGCCGCTGCCAGCAGTCGGCCGGCAACGGCGGCACCGGATAGCCGTCCGGATTGATGCCGGTCGACAGGTCGAGCCAGTCGGCCGGGTCGCGGCCGTAGCGGCGCACCGCGGCCAGCAGATTGCCGCCGTGGCGGATCGGAGGGGGCAGGGAATGCGGGTGGTTCATCGCGACAGCGCCAGCCGTTGGGCGACGATGCCGCAGGCGAGCGTCAGCGCCAGCAGATTGCCGCCGTGGCGGATCGGAGGGGGCAAGGGATGCGGATGGTTCATCGCGACAGCGCCAAACACTGGGCGACGATGCCGTACGCGACGGCCAGGGCCAGCCAAAGCCACAGCGTTCGCCGCACCAGCCGCAGGCTGGCCATGACGTCGGCGGCGCCCGGCGGCTGGCCTTCGCCCAGCGGCGGACGCGCTTCCCACTGGCCGTGGTAGCGGGCCGGACCGCCGAGCGCGACACCGAGGGCACCGGCGCCCGCCGCCATCACGGGGCCGGCGTTCGGACTGGACCACGCCGGGGCCTGCACGCGCCAGCAGCGCAGGGCGCGCGCGGTCGAGCCGAGCAGCGCATAGGACAGCGCGGTCAGCCGCGCGGGAATCAGATTCAGCAGATCGTCGAGGCGGGCCGCGGCCCAGCCGAAATGCAGCAGGCGCTCGGTCCGGTAGCCCCACATCGCATCGAGCGTATTGGCGAGCCGATAGGCGATCGCCGCCGGGGCGCCGCCGATCAGGAACCAGAACAGCGCGCCGAAGATCGCGTCGTTGCCGTTCTCGAGTGCCGATTCGCAGGCCGCGCGGGCCAGTGCGGGCGCATCGGCGTCCGCGGTGTCGCGCGAGACGATGCGCGCGGTCAGCTGGCGTGCTTGCGGCAGGTTCCCGTCGGCCAGTGCGCTGGCGATCGGTTCGATATGCTGGCACAGGCTGCGCGCGCCCAGCGTGGCATACAGGCCCAGCGCATGCAGCAGCCAGCCCAGCCAGGCACCGGCAAGTTCGGTGGCGGCAGCGATCAGCAGCGCGGCCAGCGCCGCGGGTCCGAGCACCAGCACGGACCAGGCCATCAATCCGATGCCACGTTGGCGCCAGCGAGGTCCCGGCCGGTTCAGCGCGCGCTCGGCGGCATTGGCCAGTCGCCCGAAGCCGACCAGCGGATGCCAGCGGCGCGGCTCGCCGAGCCAGCGGTCGAGTCCCGCCCCTGCGAGGGCCGTCAGCGCAATGGCGGCGCCCGGCGCCAGCGGCGCCGCGGGCCACAGCGAACTCACCATGCCGGGTCCGGTCCCTTGATCGCGACCGGCAGGCCGGCGACCAGCAGGCGCACGCGGTCCGCGGCGGCGGCCAGCTTCTGGTTCAGGCGGCCGAGTTCGTCGACGTAGAAGCGCGTGATCGCGCCCATCGGCACCACGCCGAAGCCGATCTCGTTGGAAACCAGGATCACGTGGCCGGGCAGCGTCGGCAGCGCGGCCAGCAGCGCGTCCATCTCCTCGGTGAAGGCCGGCGGCGGCGTGATGACGCCGTGCTCGGGATAGGCACGCTTGTCGAGGAAGATCAGGTTGTTGAGCCAGACCGTCATGCAGTCGACCAGGATGCAGCCCTCGCGGCGGGCATGCGCGTACAGCGCGTCGGCCAGATGCAGCGGCTCCTCGACCAGGTTCCAGTCGGCGGGGCGCCGCGCGCGATGCAGCGCGATGCGCAGCTGCATCTCCTCGTCGGTGTCGTCCGGGTCCTCGCGCGCGGTGGCGATATAGGTCACCGGACCGCCGGTGGCCAGGGCGTGATCGGTGGCCAGCTGCTCGGCGAAGTGGCTCTTGCCGGAGCGCGCGCCACCCAGCACCAGCGTCAGCTCGCGCGGCCCGGGCCTGGGCAGGCCGACGGCCGTCTGGGTGGCCACCGCGATGGCCGCTTCGCCGGTGGGCAGCGCGACGTCGGACGGCGTGTCGGCGGGGCCGGTGCCGGCGTGAGGAGGGGCCTTGGGTTCCATCCGGGTATTGTAGCGGGCGCATCGCGTGCTGCCAGGGCGGATCGGCGCGGGGCTCGGTGTGGTGCGGGGACCGAGGCGAGGGATCGATGCGGCAGATCGATGCGGCAGATCGATGTGGCGGATCGATGTGGCGGATCGATGTGGCGGATCGATGCGGCGGATCGATGCGGCGGATCGGTGTGGGGACCGGTACGGCGGTCGGCCCCAGGGCCAGGCGCAGGATGCCGATGGCCGGGCATGGGCCGATGCGATAATCGCCGCGATGCAAGCCTATCCCGATCCGACCGATCCCCCCGAAGCAGCAGGCTCAGCCGACGCCGCCGACCACGCACCGGCCGTCCCCATTCCCTACGCCTCGCTGTTGCGCGGCACGCTGATGATCCAGGGCACGACCTCCGACGCCGGCAAGAGCACCGTGGTCGCGGGCCTGTGCCGGCTGCTGGCGCGTGCCGGGGTACGGGTGGCCCCGTTCAAGCCGCAGAACATGGCGCTGAACAGCGCCGTCACCGCCGACGGCGGCGAGATCGGCCGCGCGCAGGCGTTGCAGGCCCAGGCGGCCGGGCTGGCGCCCCACACCGACATGAACCCCGTGCTGCTCAAGCCGAGCAGCGACACCGGTGCGCAGATCATCATCCATGGCCGCGCCCGGCTGGACCTCGATGCCCGCGCCTATCACGCGTACAAGCCGGTCGCGATGCAGGCCGTGCTGGCCTCGCACCGGCGCCTGCGCGAGGGCTACGACGTGGTGCTGGTCGAAGGCGCGGGCAGCCCGGCCGAGGTCAATCTGCGCGAGCGCGACATCGCCAACATGGGCTTTGCCGAGGCGGTCGATTGCCCGGTGGTGCTGGTCGCCGATATCGACCGCGGCGGCGTGTTCGCGCATCTGGTCGGCACGCTGGACTGCCTGTCGGCCAGCGAGCGCGCGCGCGTCAAGGGCTTCATCATCAATCGCTTCCGCGGCGATATCGGGCTGCTCGAACCGGGGCTGGACTGGCTGCGTGCGCGCACCGGCAAGCCCGTGCTGGGCGTGCTGCCCTATCTGCATGGCCTCCATCTGGATGCCGAGGACGCGGTGGCCGCCACGCAGTCGGCCAAGGATGAGGGCGCGCCGCGCCTGCGCGTGATCGTGCCGGTGCTGCCGCGCATTTCGAACCATACCGATTTCGACGCGCTGCGCGCCCATCCACGCGTGGACCTGCGCTGGATCGGCCCTGGCATGCCGATCCCGCCTGCCGATCTGATCGTGCTGCCGGGCAGCAAGAGCGTGCGCGCCGATCTGGCGTTCCTGCGCCAGCAGGGCTGGGACCGCGCGCTGCTGCGGCATCTGCGCTATGGCGGCAAGGTCGTCGGCATCTGCGGCGGCATGCAGATGCTGGGGCGCCGCATCGAGGATCCGGACGGAAGGGAGGGTGCGCCCGGCGGCAGCGACGGGCTGGGCCTGCTCGACTTCGCCACCGTGCTGGCCGCCGACAAGCAGTTGCGCCAGGCGCGTGGCACGCTGGCCCTGCCGCAGGCGGACGCCAGCGTTGCGGGCTACGAGATCCATCTGGGCGTCACCGAAGGCCCGGCGCTGGCGCGGCCCGCGCTGCGGCTCGACGACGGCCGCGCCGACGGTGCGCTGTCCGACGATGGCCAGGTGCTGGCCACCTATCTGCATGGGCTGTTCGACCATCCGGCGGGCTGTGCAGCGTTGCTGCGCTGGGCCGGTCTGGATGGCGCCGACGGAGTCGACCTGGCCGCGCTGCGCGAAGCATCGCTCGAACGCCTCGCCGATACGATGGCCGCGCATCTGGACCTGAGCGCCTTGCTGGCGCCGCTGCGGCCGGCTGCAAGCTGAGGTCGGCCCGAGGCCTGAAGCGCGCCGCGCGGTGAAGCGGCCACCGACAGGCAAGCCGCGAGCAGAAGCCGGCGGCCGGCTGAGGCCAGCCGCCGGCCGAAGCCACGGGCGCGGTCCGAGCGCGGCGCCGGCATCGCCCAGATCGAGGCGCCGGCCGACGTCCCGCAAGACCGGCCTGCTACACTTGTCGGCTTTGTCAGCCTCGTAGTGCGCGCCGGTATCGGCCGGCCGCGCCATCGTTCCACACCATGGTTACCGGCCGCCTGCGCGTCCTGCTCGTCAAACTCCATCTGTATATCGGCCTGTGGCTCGGCGTGCTGTTCGTGCTGCTGGGCCTGACGGGCACCGTGCTGTCGTGGCGCCACGAGATCGACGCCGCGCTCAATCCCGAGCTGCTGGTGGCCTCCGCGCCGGTGTCGCTGCCGCTGCGTGCCGACGCCGTGCAGGAAGTCGTCGCGAAGCTGAAGGCCGATCCGCAATACGGCAAGCCGAGGATGCTGATGCTGCCGGTGTCGGAGCGCGACGTCTTCATCGCCTGGTATCACGTCAAGGAGCCGGGCAAGGCCGCCCCGGTGCCGGGCCGCTCGCGCCAGGTGATGATCGATCCGGCCACGCTGGCGATCAAGGGCGAACGCGTCTGGGGCGAGCCCGGGCTGTCGCGCCCGTTGCTGATGCCCACGCTCTTCCATCTGCATCACTATCTGCTCGCCGGCGATACCGGCAAGACCGTGGCCGGCGTGGGCGGCATGCTGCTGCTGTTCACGGTGCTGGCCGGCATCGCGCTGTGGTGGCCCAAGCTGAAGGCGCGCGCGATCCTGCAGGCGTTTCGCATCACGCACGGCGGCTCGTGGTGGCGGCTGAACTATTCGCTGCATCGCGCCGGCGGCATCCTGGCCGCGCCGGTGCTGGCGACGATCGCGTTTTCGGGCTGGTATCTGAATCTGCCGAAGTGGGTCACGCCGCTGGTCGGCAGCGTGATGACGGTCACCGCGCCGGCACGGCCGGCGTCCACGCCGCCCTACGAGGGGGCCATGCCGATGGGCACGCAACAGGCCGTGCAGGCGGCGCAGGCGCTGTACCCGAAGGCGATCGTGTCGCGCGTGACCTTCCCGCGCCAGCCGACCGATGTCTACGAGATCCGGCTGCGCCAGCCGGGCGAGGTGCGCCAGGGCAGCGGCGCGACCCGGCTGTGGCTCGATGCCTATACCGGTGCCCGCCTCGGCGTGCGCGATCCGTTCGCCGCGCCGGCCGGTGACACCGTGCTGAACTGGATGTATCCGCTGCATACCGGCGAGGCCTTCGGCATGCCGGGCCGCATCTTCATCTCCGCGTTCGGGCTGACGCCGCTGCTGTTTGCGCTGACCGGCGTGCTGATCTGGTGGAAGCGCCAGCGCGGCCACCGGCGCCATCTGAAGAAGACCGAGCAGCGGCAGGCAGTACGCCGCTGACGCCGTGCAGCGCCCGTGCGATTTCGCCCGGGCGCGGCCGGCAGCAGCCGTGCCGGTCCCTGCGCGCGCGGGACGGGCGCTGACACGGAGTCGGGAAAGCGGGAGCGGAGAAGGCGGGGAAGGCGGGGAAGGCGGGGAAGGCGGGAAAGGCGGGAAGGGGGGCAGGGCCGGCAGGCCTGGCGCCGCCGGCCTTGCCCGCTAGATTTCCAGATTGTCGATCAGGCGCGTGGCGCCGAGCTTGGCGGCGGCCAGCACCACCAGCGGTTCGCCGGCCGCGTATTCATCGCGGCTCGGTGCCTGCAGATTGCTGCGCTTGCGGATCGACACGTAGTCGGGCTTCCAGCCGCGGGCCTTCAGCGCATCGAGCGCCTGCGCCTCGACCGCGGTCAGTTCGAGGCCGCGGCCGGCGTTGGCCAGCACCTGGTCGCGCACCTGATGCAGCGTGCGGTACAGCATCGGCGCCTCGGCCCGCTCGTCCGGCGACAGATAGCGGTTGCGCGACGACAGCGCCAGGCCGTCCTCGGCCCGCACGGTCTCGGCCGGCACGATGTCGATCGGCAGCGCGAACTGGTTTGCCATGCGCCGCACGATCATCAGCTGCTGGTAGTCCTTCTTGCCGAACACCGCGACGCGCGGCTGCGCGCACGAGAACAGCTTCATCACCACCGTGCAGACGCCATTGAAGAAGCCCGGGCGGAATTCGCCCTCCAGGATGTCGCCCAGGTCGTGCGGCGGATCGACGCGGTATTCCTGCGGTTCCGGGTACATGTCGCGCTCGGTGGGCGCGAACAGCACGTAGACGCCTTCCTTCTGCAGCTTCTCGATGTCGTCCTGCAGCGTGCGCGGATACTTGTCGAAATCCTCGTTGGGACCGAACTGCAGCCGATTGACGAAGATCGAGGCCACCACTGGATCGCCATGCTGGCGCGCCAGCCGCATCAGCGACAGATGGCCTTCGTGCAGATTGCCCATGGTCGGGACGAAGGCGATCCGGTTCTGGCCGCGCAACTGGTCGCGCAGCTCGTGAATGGAGGAAATGACTTTCATGGATGCGGTGTACTGCTCGTCAGGAAAAGCGCGCGGCGATGCCGGGGCTATGCGGGGGTATAGGCCAGGCGCACGTAGATCGGCGCATAGGGCTCGGCCTGGGTGATTTCGACCAGGGACTCGCGCGACAGCTCGAGCATCGCGATGAAATTGACCACCACCACCGGCACGCCCTTGCCCGAGCGGATCGCATCCTCGAACAGCTCGGTGAACTCCATGAAGCGGGCATGCTGCAGCCGGCGCAGGATCTGGCTCATGTGCTCGCGCACGGACAGTTCCTCGCGCGAGATCTTGTGGTGCTGGTTCAGCTTGGCGCGCTTGAGCACGTCGGCCCAGGCGGCCTGCAGGTCGGTGGTGTCGACGTCGGGGAAGCGCGGCGCCAGGCTCTGCTCGATGTAGACCTGCGAGCGCAGGAAATCGCGGCCCAGCTGCGGCACCTGATCGAGCTTCTGCGCGGCGAGCTTCATCTGCTCGTATTCGAGCAGCCGGCGCACCAGCTCGGCGCGCGGGTCTTCGGCGTCCTCGTCGCTGTCGGCCTTCTTGACCGGCAGCAGCATGCGCGACTTGATCTCGATCAGCATCGCGGCCATCAGCAGGTATTCGGCCGCCAGCTCCAGATTGCTCTTGCGGATCTGCTCGACATACGCCAGGTACTGGTGCGTGACCTGCGACATCGGGATGTCGAGCACATTGAAGTTCTGCTTGCGAATCAGGTACAGCAGCAGGTCCAGCGGTCCTTCGAACGCTTCGAGGAAGATCTCGAGCGCGTCGGGCGGGATATACAGGTCCTGCGGCAGCTGGAACAGCGGCTCGCCGTACAGGCGCGCGAACGCCATGCCGTCGACCGTGTCCGGCGAGGCGCCCTCGGGCGCCGCGCTGGGCAGCTCGAGCGCGAGCGCGAGCTTGTCCTGTTCGCTATGGTTCATGAGTGGGGCGGTTGCGCACGCATCGCGGCGGTCGGCCGGGGCCGCGGCGCCGGGATGCGTGCCGGCATCAGTCCAGCGAGTAGACGTAGGGCTTCTGCGGGACCCGCGATGCCTCGGCGCGCTGGCGCTCCTCGAGGTCGATCGGGGCCTTGTCCCACAGCAGGGCGCGGCCTTGGCGCTGTTCCGCCTCCAGCGACGGGCGCTCCTGCTTGAGCGCCTTCAGGAACTGGGTGATCTCGGATTCGTACATGGCCATGGCAGGAAAGCTATACAGAATGCTATAGGGGAATGGAAAACTGCCGCGATTCTACCGTATTGCCATGCCGGGGCGGGCTTTGCCGGCCTGGGGCGCTCGGGGTTTGGGGATCGGGCCGTGGGGTGTGGTCAAATAGCGACTTTGTCGGATCGCAACGACGGATGATATTGGACCTCGGGATCATGCGCATCGGATTCCGCCGCCCCCGGGGCAGCGGCGCGGTGGCGTCCGCGCAGGCGTCGCGGTGGTTTGCCCGGCGGTTGGCCGCGCAGCCGGCACCCTCCCTGGCTCCCCACCTGCCTCCCCCGCCGGCTCGCCCGCCGACTCCTCTGCTCGCCCCGCTGCTGGCCCCGCTGCTCGTGCTGCTGTTCGTCCTGCTGCCGGCGCCGGTCCAGGCGGCCTACCGGGTCCAGGTGGAGGCGCCCGAGCCGCTGAAGGACATCCTCGAAGAGCATCTGGACCTGGTCCGCTATCGCGAACGGGCCGACCTGGGCGAGGACCAGATCGCGTACATGATCGAAACGGTTGGCGACCAGGTCCGGGCCTTCGCCGCCACCGAAGGCTGGTTCGATCCGCAGACCACCACCCGTGTCGAGGGCAGCGGCGACAGCCGCGTGATCCACGTGACGGTCGACCCGGGCGCCCGCACGCTGATCCGCCACGTCGATGTCGATGTGCGCGGGCCCGCCGCCACGCGCTCGCCCGAGCAGGTCGAGGCGATGCGCAAGAAGTGGGGCCTGCCGGTCGGCGATCCGTTTCGCCAGTCCGACTGGGACAAGGCCAAGGAAGACGCGCTGGTCGAGCTGCAGAGCAACGCCTACTACGGCGCGAAGCTGGCCGCCTCGCAGGCGCGCATCGAGCCCGAGGAGCGCGCCGCCGATCTGAGCGCGACCTACGACAGCGGCCCGGCCTACCGCATGGGCGCGCTGGTGGTCAGCGGCACGCGGCGCTATCCCGAGCAGATCGTGCGCAACGTCAATCCGCTGTACGTCGGCGAGCCCTATCGCGTCGAGCGGCTGCTGGAGTTGCAGCGGGCGATCCAGAACCAGCCGTACTTCTCCAATGTGCTGGTCGAGCTCGGCGATCCGGTGCCGGACGCCGACGGCAATGGCGACACGGTGACTGCGCCGGTCAATGTGCGGGTGCGCGAGTATCCGGTGCATCGGATCGTCTCCGGCGTCGGCTACAACACCGATACCGGCGCGCAGGTCGAGGGGCGCTACGCGTACTACAACCTGTTCAACCGCGCCTGGATCTTCGATTCGCAGGCCCGCATCGAGCAGAAGCGGCAATACGCCTTCGCCGAGGTGGCGATGCCGCCCGACAGCAAGACCTACCGCAACAGCGTCTACGCCAGCTACGAGCGCACGCTGGATATCGAGAATACCGACACCCGGAGCTGGCGTACCGGCGTGCGCCGCGCCCGCACGCGCGAGCGCTACGACACCGCGCTGTCGCTCGATTTCTTCTACGACGACCTGCAGCCGTACGACCAGCCGCGCCAGCTGAGCAAGGCGCTGGTGCCGCAATACGCGTGGACCCGCCGCGATGTCGACAATCCGGTGTTCCCGCGCCGCGGCAATATCATCAACACCCAGATCGGCGCGGCGGTGGAGGGCTTGCTGACCGACCAGAGCTTCGTCCGCCTGTACGGCCGCATCCGGCAATACATCCCGGTGCGCACCCGCGACCTGATCGTCGCCCGGCTGGAGCTTGGCGCGGACCTGACCAGCGGCAGCGCCGACAAGATTCCCGCCACGCTGCGCTTCCGCGCCGGCGGCACCGATTCGATCCGCGGCTACGGCTTCCAGTCCATCGGCACGCGGCGGGGCACCAGCGTGCTGCCGGCCAAGTACCTGGCCACCACGAGCCTGGAGTACCAGTACTGGTTCAAGCCCGACTGGGGCGCGGCGATCTTCTGGGACGCCGGCACCGCCACCAACAACCTCGACGGCGTGCGCATCTACCACGGCGTCGGCATCGGCGCGCGCTGGCGCAGTCCGGTGGGACCGGTCCAGCTCGACGTGGGCTACGGCATCCAGGAGCGGCAATTCCGCCCGCATATCTCGCTGGGAGTGGCATTCTGATGGCGATGCGTCCTTCGTGCCGGCCGGCAGCGGCGCATGAGGCGATCGTCGGGGGCGCCTGGATCGCTTCGATAGCTCCGGTTGCATCGATGGCTTCGATGCCTCTGATGCTTCTGATGCTTCTGATGCTTCTGATGCCTCCGATGGCGCCGATGGCTCCGATGGTTTCGGCCGCTGCGATCGCCCCCGTCCCCGCCGATTTCCCGAGTCCCGGCGCATGAGCACGCCCGACCTGCCTTCCGTTCCCGCCCGCGGCAGCGAGACGCCGCGCGCGCCGCAGCCGCGCCGCCGGCGCTGGCTGCGCGTGTTCGGCATCGTGCTGCTCGCGCTGGTGGCGCTGATCGTGCTGCTGGCGGTCGTGCTCGGCGCGGCGCTGCGCACGGAGCGCGGCTCGGGCGAGCTGTGGTCGCTGGCGACCCGGCTGTCGGCCGGCGTACTGGTCGGCCAGTACCAGGGCGGCACCTTCGCGCGCGGCCTGCAGCTGCGCGACGTGGTGTTCGCGCAGGGCGACACCCGCGTCAGCGTGGACCGCCTCGACGGCAGCTGGTCGCTGGCCTGGCATCTCGGCCCCGGCCGGACGCGGCTGCACGTGGCCGCGCTGCGGCTGGGCAACGTCGACGTGCGGCTGCCGCCGTCCGAGGACAAGCCCGACCAGCCGCCGCCGACCTTGCCCGAGTCGCTGTCGCTGCCGCTGGCGATCGACGTCGATGCGCTGACGCTGGCGCGGCTGTCGATCCTGCGCGGGCCCGAGGCGACCGCGTCGCCGCTGGTGTTTTCCGATCTGTCGGCCGCCTTGCATACGGACGGCAGCCGGCACCGGCTGACCGTCGACCGGCTGGTCACGCCCTACGGCAAGCTGTCGGCCAACGCGCAGATCGCCGGCGAGGCGCCGTTCGCGCTGAACGGCGAGGCGCTGCTCGAAGGCGAGTGGGAGAAGGAGGCCTACAACGTCAGCGCGCGCGCCGACGGCACGCTGGAGGCGCTGCGGGCGGACGTCGAGGCGAGCGGCGACCGCCTGCGCGGCCGCGGCGAAATCGAACTGACGCCGTTCGGGCAGGTACCGTTCACGCGCCTGCGGGTAGACGGCGAGCGCATCAATCCGCGGCTGTTCAACCCTGCCGCGCCGCAGGCGAACCTGTCGGTGCATGCGGAGTTGCGGCCGGTGGACGGCAGCGGTGGCGCGGCGGCGCCCGCTGCGCCGGAGGCCGCGTCCGCGCCGGCCAGTGTTCCGGCGGCGCCGGCGCCCTCGGCTCCTCCGGCGAGTGTTCCGAGTGTTCCGGCAGCGTCGACGCCATCGGCTCCCGCGGCCAGTGTTCCGGCCACGTCGGCGCGATCGACCCCTGCGGCCAGCGTTCCGGCGGCGTCGGCCCCGCAACCATCGCCCTCGGCGGCACCGGCCGCCGCGCCGCTGACCGTGGCCGGCGAAGTCTCCATCCGCAATCACGAGCCCGGACCGCTCGACGCGGAGCGGCTGCCGGTGCAGTCGCTGCGCGCCACGGTCGAGCTGAGCGAGGCCGCCCAGCATGTCCGCGACCTGCGCGTGGCGCTGGCCGGCAATGGCGAGATCGTCGGCAGCGGTTCGCTGCGTGACGGCCGCGGCGGCTTCGATCTGGACGTGCGCCGGCTCGATCCGCATGCGCTGCACGGCAAGCTGCGCAGCGCGAAGCTGTCGGGCCCGGTAATCGTGCGGCTGGAGCCGGGCCGCCAGAGCGTCGCGCTGGACCTCGGCGGCGGCGAGCTGAAGCTGTTCGCCGACGCGCGCATCGATGCCGACGCCGTCACGCTGGCCGCGCTGCGCCTGGGCGTCGCGCAGGGCAGCCTGCACGCCGAGGGCAGGCTCGGGCTGAAGGACCAGCAGCCGTTCAGCTTCAAGGGCCGCATCAGCGATCTGGACCCGGCGCGGCTGGCGAGCGTCGCCAAGGGCCGCATCAACGCGAACTTCGACGCCTCCGGCACGCTGGCCGGCGAGCCGCGCGTGGCGGCGGACTTTTCCATCGGCGACAGCGAATACGCGGGGCTGCCGATGACCGGCGGCGGCAAGGTCCGGCTGGCCGGACAGCGTCTGCTGCCGAGCGAGGCGACGCTGTCGATGGCCGGCAACCGCGCCGACCTGCGCGGCAGCTTCGGCGCGCGCGGCGACCGCATGACAGTGGCCGTCGACGCGCCGCAGCTCGATCGGCTCAAGTTCGGCGTCGGCGGCACGCTCAAGCTCGACGCCCAGGTCAGCGGCACCTGGCAACGGCCGGAAATCACGGCAACCTACGATGCCCGCACGCTGTCGATGGGTCCGCACCGCGTCGAGAGCGCCAGCGGCAACGCCGATCTGCGCGGCGGCATCGACGGTCCGCTGCGGCTGCGGCTGGACGCGCGCGGCTATCGCGGTCCGCAATTGTCGATGAGCACGCTGCAGGCGAGCCTCGACGGCACGCAGGCCAGGCACAGCTTCAACGTCGAAGGCGAGGGCCGCATGCGGCGCCGGCCGCTGCAACTGCAGGCCGCGGGGCAGGGCAGCTGGAAGAACGGCACCTGGACCGGCACGGTCAGCACGCTGGAGGAGCGCGGCACCGTCGAACTGAAGCTGCTGACGCCGGTCGCCGTCAGCGCCGGCGCGCAGAAGCTGACCCTGGGGCAGACGCGGCTGCAGCTGGCCCGCGGCACCATTGCCCTGGACCGCCTGGATTGGGACCGCGGCCGCATCCGGACCCAGGGCGCGCTCAATGGCCTGCAGGTCGGCCATCTACTCGCGCTGGCCGAGGCCTTCACCGGCGATGCGCCACCGCTGCGCTCGGATCTGATACTGGACGGCCAGTGGAACCTGAACCTGGCCGAGACCGCATCCGGCTTTGCCGAACTGCGGCGCCGCAGCGGCGACCTGTCGGTCAACGCCGGCCGGGGCTACACCACGCTGGGGCTGGGCGACACCGTGCTGCGCGCCGAAGCCGCCGGCACCCGCCTGCAGCTGCGCGGCAACGTGGTGTCGTCGCGCCTGGGTACCGCCAAGGTCGACGCCTTCGCCGGCCTGATGCCCGAGCAGGGCGTGCTGACGGTGACGCCGGCCTCGGCGCTGGGCGGCCAGGTCGCCTTCGATGTGCCGCGGCTCAAGGCGCTGGAGGCCCTGACCGGTCCGCAATACGCGTTCGACGGCCGGCTGGCGGCCGCGATGCAGCTGGCCGGCACGATCGGCGCGCCGGTGCTGACCGGCACCATCAACGGCGACGGCCTGGCCATCACGCTGTACGACCAGGGCATCCGCCTGACTGACGGCATCGTGCGCATCGTGCTCGACCGCAACGTGATCGAGCTGCGTCAGGTGCTGTTCCGCGGCGGCGACGGGACGCTGACCGCCAGCGGCAACGTGCGGCTCGGCGAAACCGATCCGACGCTGCGTGCCCGCATCGTCGCCGACCGGCTGGAGCTGTTCGCCAGTCCCGAGCGCACGCTGGTGGTGTCCGGCAACGCCGACATGGCCAACGAGGACCGGCAGTTCGTGATCCGCGGCAAGTTCCGCGTCGATCGCGGGTTGTTCGACCTGCCCAAGGCTGGCGCGCCGGTGCTGGGCGACGACGTGGTGATCGTGCGCAAGTCGGACCGGCGCGCCGAGCGCGAGGTGCGCACCGCCGCCACGCCGGCGGTGCCGGAGTCGCAGCCGACCAGCCGCTTCGCCCCGGTCATCGACCTGTCGGTGGACCTGGGGGACCGCTTCCGCTTCCGCGGCGCGGGAGCGGATCTGCTGCTGGCCGGGCGCCTGGGCGTCAACAGCGAGCCCTTGACGCCGATGCGGGTCACCGGCACCGTGCGGGTGGTCGACGGCACCTACGAGGCCTTCGGCCGGCGGCTGCAGATCACGCGCGGCATCGTCAATTTCAATGGCCCGGTCGGCAATCCGAATCTGAATATCCGCGCGATGCGGCTGAACCAGGAGGTCGAGGCGGGCGTCGAGGTCACCGGCACGGTACGGCTGCCGCGCGTGCGGCTGGTGTCCGAGCCCAACGTGCCGGACGAGGACAAGCTGTCGTGGCTGATGTTCGGCTACGGCGCCGACAGCAGCACGGCCGGGCAGCAACAACAACTGAGCGGGGCGGCGCTGGGCGGTGCGGCGCTCGGCATGCTGGGCTCGAAGGCCGGCAAGGGCGTGGTGCAGCGCTTCGGCATCGACGAATTCTCGATCGGTCCGAGCACCGCGGGTTTGAACGAGCAGCAGGTGGTCAGCGTCGGCAAGGCGGTCAGCGAGAAGATTTCGGTCGGCTACGAGCAGAGCCTGACGTCGGCGGCCAACGTCGCCAAGGTGACCTGGGCCTTCTCGCGGCGCTGGTCGCTGATCGCCCGCGGCGGCACCATCAACGGGCTGTCTCTGCTGTTCAACCGGCGTTTCGACAGCTGGAGCCAGCTATTTTCAGGATCGTCACCACGGCGCGAGGGCGCCAGGAGAGAGCAGGATGCAAGTACGGGAAGCACCGGCGGCGACGCCGACAATCCGCCCACGCCACCGGAGGGGCCTGCCGAGGCCATCAAGCGATGAGCGAGGCAACGGCGTGGGTGCGGGCCGCCGGTCCGCGCGCGGAGTGGCAGCGATGGGACTGATCGCTTCGGTGCTGGCGCTGTTCGGCTGCGACCAGCGCAAGGTCGACGAGGCGCTGAACAAGGCGGGCGACGCCGCGCGCTCGGCCTGGCAGTCGGTCCAGCCCGACAGCCAGCTGTTCAAGGGGATCGAGCCGGGCGTCTCCAGCGAGGACGACGTGCGCCGCCAGGCCGGCCGGCCCGAGATCGTCTGGGAAGAGGAGAACGGTGCGCGCCGCCTCGAATATCCGCGCGGGCCCGAGGGCGCCACCACCTGGATGGTGACGATCGGCGCCGACGGCAAGGTCGGCGCGATCGAACAGGTGCTGACGGCGGAGAACTTCCAGCGCGTGCGTGCCGGCATGAGCCAGGACAGCGTCCGCCGCATGCTGGGCAAGCCCACGAAGATCGAGGCCTTCCGCCTGAAGCAGGAAACCGTGTGGGGCTACCGCTGGTGGGAGACCTCGCAGGACAAGGCCTTCTTCAACGTGCACTTCGGCACGGACGGGCTCGTCACGCATACCTCGCGCAGCGACGATCCGTCGAAGGTGCAGGGCGGCTGACGCCGCCCTGCACGCGCGAGGCGATCAGCGAATGCGCATGCCGGGCACCGCGCCCGCATGCGGTTCGAGGATGTAGAGGCCCGGCGCCGCCTTCTCGTCGGCCGCCGAGGCCGCCAGCACCATGCCTTCGGACAGGCCGAACTTCATCTTGCGCGGTGCCAGGTTGGCGACCACCACGGTCAGCTTGCCGACCAGCTGCTCCGGCTGGTAGGCCGACTGGATGCCCGAGAAGACGTTGCGCGTCTTGCCCTCGCCCAGGTCCAGCGTCAGCTGCAGCAGCTTGTTCGAGCCTTCGACCTTCCTGCATTCGACGATGCGCGCCACGCGCAGGTCGACCTTGGCGAAATCGTCGATCGTGATGGTGTCGGCGATGGGCTCGATGCCGGCGGGGGCGGCATTGCCGGCCTCGGCTCCGGCCGCGCCGGCCGCCGGCGCGGCCTGCAGCGAGTCGCGGTTGGCGGCCAGCAGCGCCTCGATCTGCTTGGCGTCCACGCGCGTCATCAGGTGCGAGTACGGCTTGATCGGGCTGGCGCTGCTCAGCTGCCGGTCGATCGCGCGCCAGTCCAGCGGCTCGACATTGAGGAAGGCCTCGACGCCGGCCGCGACGTTGGGCACCACCGGCTTCAGGTAGACCGTCAGCAGGCGGAACGCTTCCAGCGACACCGAGCAGGCGGCATGCAGGGCAGGGCGTTTCGCCTCGTCCTTGGCCAGTTCCCACGGCTTCTCGGCATCGACGAAGGCGTTGACGGCGTCGGTCAGCTCCATCACCAGGCGCAGCGCCTTGCTGTATTCGCGGCCCTCGTACAGCTGCGCGATCTGCGGCGCGGCCTGGCGCAGCTGCTCGAGCAGCGGGTGCGACAGCGCGGCGTCGTCGACGCGGCCGTCGAAGCGCTTGACCAGGAACCCCGCCGCCCGGCTGGCGATGTTGACGTACTTGCCGATCAGGTCGCTGTTGACCCGCGAGACGAAGTCGTCCAGGTTCAGGTCCAGGTCTTCCATGCTGGCGTTCAGCTTGGCGGCGAAGTAGTAGCGCAGCCATTCCGGGTTCATGCCGGTGTCGATATAGCTCTGCGCGGTGATGAAGGTGCCGCGCGACTTGCTCATCTTGGCGCCGTCGACGGTCAGGAAGCCGTGCGCGAACACATTGGTCGGCGTGCGGTAGCCCGAGAAACGCAGCATCGCCGGCCAGAACAGCGTGTGGAAGTACAGGATGTCCTTGCCGATGAAGTGGTATTGCTCGGCGGTCGAATGCGGGCCGACCCAGGCGTCGAAGTCGATGCCCTTGCGCTCGCACAGGTTCTTGAAGCTGGCGTAGTAGCCGATCGGCGCGTCCAGCCAGACGTAGAAGAACTTGCCGGGCGCGCCGGGGATCTCGAAGCCGAAATAGGGTGCGTCGCGCGAGATGTCCCAGTCCGACAGCGTGGAAGCCTCGCCGTCGCCGCCCAGCCATTCCTGCATCTTGTTGCTGGCTTCCGGCTGGGCCAGGTCGGCCACCCACTCCCGCAGGAAGCTCTCGCAGCGCGGATCGGACAGCTTGAAGAAATAGTGGGTCGAGGACTTGCGCACCGGCGTGGCGCCCGACACCACCGAGTACGGGTTCTTCAGGTCGGTCGGCACATAGGTGGTGCCGCAGACCTCGCAGGAGTCGCCGTACTGGTCCTTGGCGCCGCACTTGGGGCACTCGCCCTTGATGAAGCGGTCCGGCAGGAACATGTTCTTGACCGGATCGTAGAACTGCTCGACGTCGCGCTCGGCGATCAGGTCCTCCGCCTTCAGCGCCAGGTAGATCTTCTCGCACAGCAGCCGGTTCTCCTCGGAGTCGGTGCTGTAGTAGTTGTCGAACGAGACCAGGAAGCTGTCGAAGTCGCGCTTGTGCTCGTTCCAGACCCGGTCGATCAGTTGCTTCGGCGTGATGCCTTCCTTTTCCGCGCGCAGCATCACGGGCGTGCCGTGCGTATCGTCGGCGCCCACGTAATAGACCTCGTTGCCCATCATGCGCTGGAAGCGGACCCAGATATCGGTCTGGATGTATTCCACCAGGTGGCCGATATGGATCTGGCCGTTGGCGTAAGGCAGGGCAGATGTGACGAGGATGCGACGTGCTGTCATGGGGATGCCGGTCGGGAAGCGGTTGGATATCGGTGTTCCGCAGCGCGGGCGGGGCCGGCGCGGAAAACCGACATTCTAGCAAGCGGGGGAGGCGGCCACCGGCCGCGGCGCCGGTGCGGACCGCGCGGCCACGCGTGCGGGCAAACGCGCGGCCCGGTGCGTGACCAGGTGCGGCCCAAAAAAAAGCGCCGGTCTGAGCCGGCGCAGCTTTCCACAACGGAAAAGGAGGAGAAATCAGGTACCGCCCGGGAGGTCAGCCACCCATCGCGAGCCAGCAACGGTGGCAAGCGGTACCTGTTTCTATGACTCCATCACCCTTGAATTGGTTTCAAAAAAATTTCGACCCGGCGATTTTGGGCCCGGCCGGCCTCGGTGGCGTTGTCCGCGATGGGCTGGGACTGGCCCCGGCCCTCGGCGCTCAGGCGGTTGCGCGCGACCCCGCGGTCGCCCAGGTAGCCGGCCACGCTCTGGGCGCGGCGCTGGGACAGCTGCATGTTGTAGGTCGGGTTGCCGGTGCTGTCGGTATGGCCGATCACCGTGGCGTTGACGTCCTGATGCTGGCTCAGCGTCTGGGCGACCTGGTCGAGCACCGAGCGGAACGACGGCTTGATGGTCGCGCTGTCGGTATCGAACGTCACCTGGCTGGGGATATTGACCTTCAGCGAGCCGTCCGGCTGCTCGGTGATCTGGGTGCCGGTGCCGGCGGTATCGCGGCTCAGCTTGCCCCGGATCGCGTTCCAGTTGTAGCCCAGCGCACCGCCCGCGGCGGCGCCGACGGCCGCGCCGATCACGGTGCCCTTGGTGTTGCCGCCGATCAGGTTGCCCAGGCCGGCGCCCACGGCGGCGCCCGCACCGGTACCCACGGCGGTATGCGTACCCTGCTCGGTCGCACAGCCGGCGGCCAGTGCGGCGACGATCGAAAGGCTGACGAGCTTGAGTTTCATGCTTTCTCCTTCTGTCGATTGTTGTGCTTCAACTGCGGCTGCCTGCGCCTCGGGTTGAGGCATTGTGACGCACTGGCCTAATTGCGCCAGCAGCTTCCAAAAAATGCAAGCGCCAAGTGGCGATTCAGGCTGCTTTCGGGCACCGCCGAAGTCTCGGGCGGGATCCGGGGCGAGCCGACGTTTCGGGGCACTACAATAGGGAGATGGCGCCCCGTGCACAAGCGCCACGCTGTGAAAGTTGTAAGCACGTGTAATCCCTTGTGCACCACAGGGATAATCGAAGCCTTCCTGGCCCTCGCCGAGCCGCGGGGCCACTCTTTGATACAGTACGCGCCTTCCCCCACATATCAAGTAGCGGAGATTGTCTTGAGCCTTACCGTTGACCAGGTTACCGAAGCCTTGCGTACCGTGATCGATCCCAACACGGGCAAGGATCTGGTGAGCACGCGCTCCGCCCGCAATATCCGTGTCGATGGCGGCGATGTCTCGCTCGACGTCGAACTCGGCTATCCGGCCAAGAGCCAGCTCGACCCGATCCGCAAGCTGGTGATCGCGGCGCTGCGCGCCCTGCCTGGCGTCACCAATGTCAGCGTGACGGTGACCATGCACATCGTCGCCCATGCCGTGCAGCGCGGCGTCAAGCTGCTGCCGGGTGTCAAGAACGTGATCGCGGTCGCCTCCGGCAAGGGCGGCGTCGGCAAGTCCACCACCGCCGTCAACCTCGCGCTGGCGCTGGCCGCCGAAGGCGCGCGCGTCGGCATGCTGGACGCCGACATCTACGGCCCGAGCCTGCCGATGATGCTGGGCATCGACGGCCGTCCCGAGTCCGCCGACGGCCAGACCATGGAGCCGCTGGAGGGCCACGGGCTGCAGGCCAACTCGATCGGCTTCCTGATCGAACAGGACAACCCGATGGTATGGCGCGGGCCGATGGTGACCTCTGCGCTGGAGCAGCTGCTGCGCCAGACCAACTGGCACGAGCTGGATTACCTGATCGTCGACATGCCGCCGGGCACCGGCGACATCCAGCTGACGCTGTCGCAGAAGGTGCCCGTGACCGGCGCGGTGATCGTCACCACGCCGCAGGACATCGCGCTGCTGGACGCGCGCAAGGGCCTGAAGATGTTCGAGAAGGTCGGCATCCCGATCCTCGGCATCGTCGAGAACATGGCGGTCTATTGCTGCCCGAACTGCGGCCACGTCGAGCATATCTTCGGCGAGGGCGGCGGCGAGCGGATGTGCGAGCAATATGGCGTCGACCTGCTGGGCAGCCTGCCGCTGAACCTGTCGATCCGCCAGCAGGCCGATTCCGGCCGGCCCACGGTGGTCGCCGAGCCCGACAGCCCGATCGCCGAGCTCTACCGCGGCATCGCGCGCAAGGTGGCGATCAAGGTCGCCGACAAGGCGCGCGACATGACCAGCAAGTTCCCCAGCATCGTCGTGCAGAACACCTGACCATGGAACCGATGCAGTCCGAGGCTCCGCCGCCGGCCGGCGGCCGCCCCGCCGTCACGATGGCGGTGGTGATGCGCAGAATCGCGCTGGCGAGCCGCTGGCAGCCCTGGAAGTGGGAGCTCGAAGCGGTGGTGCCGGACCTTGGCGCGTTCGGTACCGAGCCGCACTGCCTGCACGAGGACGAGCAGGGCGCGCGCTGGCTCTATCCCGGCTACCCCGTCGAGCTGTTCCGCGACGAAGCCGAGGGCTACTATCTGAACCTGAGCTCCACGGCGCCGTGCTGGTTCGTGCTGTGGCGCATGGACGAGACCCAGCCGGAAGACGGGCGCCGGCCGCTGCCGGTGACCGTCTCGCTGTCGTACAACGAGGCGGGGCGCTGGCTCGATGCCGGCGAGACGGTCGAGAACGTGCCGCTCGCACCCGAACAGCTGGCCTGGCTGCAGGCCTATGTGGCCGAGCACTACCGGCCCGAGCCGAAGAAGCGCCGGCGGCCGGAGTCGTTCAAGTCGCCGCAGGACCGGGCGCGCTATTGAGCGCACCGCCGAAAGCACCACTCCACTGAACGCGTTGCTGAGCACGCCATTGAAATCCGCGGCAGGGATGTCGTTACCCGTCTCTTTGCCGCCTGACTTTCCATCATGAGCGATTCGACCGAAACGTCCTTCCTGTCCCGCTGGTCACGCCGCAAGGCCGCCGTGCGCGAGGGCAAGGCCGTGGCAGCCGAACCCGTATCGCCGCCTGCCGCGTCGCCCGCCGCGCCGGTCGCCGTTCCGGCAAAGGCCGATGTGAAGGCCGACGCAACGGCCGGTGCCGTCGCGCCCGAGGCCGAAGCCCCGCCCGCGCCGACGCTGGCCGACGTGGCGATGCTCAAGCCCGGCGACAGCGTGGCCCGCTTCGTCGCCCGGGGCGTCGACGAAACCGTCAAGCGCGCCGCGCTGAAGACGCTGTTCGCCGACCCGCATTTCAATGTGATGGACGGGCTCGATATCTATATCGACGACTACAGCAAGCCGGACCCGATTCCGCCCGACGTGCTGCGGCGCCTGCGCCAGTCCGAGACGCTGGGCCTGTTCGATCCGATCGAGGAAGTGGAAGAGCCCGGCACCGCTGCCGGCCGTCAGGGCTCGGCTCCGGACGACGAAGCGCAAGCTCAAGCCGGGGCCGAATCGTCCGTTGATGTCCCCGAGGACGGTACCGGCGAGCCGGATGGCACCGCACAGGCCGGCGCGCACATCGCCCCGGACGACGGCGCCGATGCCGGCGTGAAGGCGCAAACCACGCCCGCGCCGGGGGGCGATGCCACCCCCGCCGTGCCGCATACCGAACCAGCTACGGACAAACCTGCGTAGCCCCGGCCCCGCGTCGGGCCTACAATGTCACTCCCCCACAAACCGCCGGCGCGGACCCGCTCGAAAGAAGCGGGCTGGCAAGCCGGCCAGCTGTACCGACCATGCCGACGCTGATCTGCAATTGCAACGACACCATGCCGCTTGACGGGGCGGCACTGTCGGATGCCTCCACCCAGCCGGGCGCCGCCCCGCTGAAAGTCCACCGCCTGTTGTGCCGCCGCGAGGTCGGCGCCTTCACCGCCGCGCTCGACGGCACCGAAGACGTGATCGTCGCCTGCACGCAGGAACGCCCGCTGTTTACCGAACTGGCCGCGAAGACGCAGGCCGACGGCGTCGTCACCGCGCCGGTGCGCTTCGTCAATATCCGGGAGACCGGCGGCTGGTCGCGCGGCGCGCGCAAGGACCCGCGCACGGCCAATGCCAAGATCGCCGCGCTGCTGGCCGCCGCGGCACTGCCCGACCCGGACCCGGTGCCGGTGGTCGACTACCGCTCGGCCGGCAGCGTGCTGGTGTTCGGCCCGGCCGCGCGCGCGCTGGCGTGGGCTGACCGCCTCGGCGAGGCGGGCCTGCAGGTGACGGTTCTGCTCGGCGGGTCCAATGGCACCGGCCCTGGCACCGGCGCCGTCGATGGCGCGACGCCGCCCGCGACGCGCGACTATCCGGTCCACAGCGGCCGGCTCGACAAGTTGAGCGGCTGGCTCGGCGCCTTCGAGGCCAGCTGGGAGACCGGCGCGGGCCGCGCCAATCCGATCGATCTGGACCTGTGCACGCGCTGCAATGCCTGTATCGAGGCCTGCCCGGAAGGCGCGATCGACTTCAGCTACCAGATCGACCTGAGCCGCTGCACCGCCCATCGCGATTGCGTGAAGGCCTGCGGCGCCGCCGCGGCGATCGATTTCGACCGGCCCGCCGCCACGGTCAGCGAGCGTTTCGACCTGGTCTTCGACTTGAACGACAGCCCCTTCTTCGGCCGGCACGCGCCGCCGCAGGGCTATCTGCACGCGGGCGCGGACCCGCTGCGCCAGGAACGGATGGCGCTCGCCGCGACGCAGCTGGTCGGCGAATTCGAGAAGCCCAAGTTCTTCCAGTACAAGGAATCGCTGTGCGCGCACGGCCGCAACCGGACCACGGGCTGCTCGGCGTGTATCGACGTCTGCTCGGCCGAGGCGATCGGCTCGCGCTGGCAGGACGGCAAGGGCCGCATCGAGGTCGCGCCGAACCTGTGCGTGGGCTGCGGGGCCTGCACCACGGTCTGCCCGACCGGCGCGATCAGCTATGCCTATCCGAAGCCCGATCATCAGGGCCGGCGCCTGCGCACGCTGCTGTCGACCTACCGGCAGGCGGGCGGGCGTGATGCCGTGCTGCTGCTGCATGGGCAGGAGCACGGCGATGCGCGCATCCTGGCGCTCGGCAGGGACGCCCGCGCGGGCCGGCTCGACGGCATCGCGCCGAACGTGATTCCGGTCGGCCTGTTCCATCCGGCCTCGGTCGGCCTGGAGTTGTGGCTGGCGGCGATCGCCTGGGGCGCGGACCGCGTCGCGGTGATGCTGACCGGCGACGAAGCGCCGCAATATCGCACCGCGCTGGCCGAGCAGATGGCGGTGGCGCAGGCCATCCTTACTGGCCTGGGCTATCGCGGCGAATTCTTTACGCTGATCGACGCGCCCGATGCCGGCTCGCTCGATCGCGCGCTGGCGCGCTTGTCGCCCAATGTTGCTGCCAAGGGCGCCGCGCTGCCGCCGGCTGCCTTCCATGCCGCCGCGGCCAAGCGGGAAACGCTGGGCTTCGCGCTCGATCACCTGGCCGCGCATGCGCCGCTGCCGGCCGAGACCGTGCCGCTGCCGGCCGGCGCGCCGCTGGGCGCGGTGCAGGTCGACACCGGCCGCTGCACGCTGTGCATGGCCTGCGTCGGCTCCTGTCCGTCGCAGGCGCTGCGCGACAACAGCGAGCGCCCGGTGCTGTCCTTCCTCGAGCGCAACTGCGTGCAGTGCGGCCTGTGCGAGCGGACCTGCCCGGAAGACGCGATCACGCTGGTGCCGCGCCT
The DNA here is from genome assembly GCF_008632125.1 of Cupriavidus cauae. Taxonomy (GTDB): domain Bacteria; phylum Pseudomonadota; class Gammaproteobacteria; order Burkholderiales; family Burkholderiaceae; genus Cupriavidus; species Cupriavidus cauae. Next base: position 472,231 of record NZ_VWRN01000053.1, on the reverse strand, counting down.
GCTGACCGGCGATGCCGTGCGCCAGCCCGTCACGCTGCACGAGACCAGGCCGTTCCACTGCATCCGCTGCGCCAAGCCCTTCGGCACCGCGCAGATGGTCGAGGCCATGCTGGGACGGCTGGCCGGCCATCCGGCCTTTGCCGGCGCCGCCGCCGATCGCCTGAAGATGTGCAGCGACTGCCGGGTCGTCGACATGATCGAGAAGGACACCGGGGCCGCGACCGGCGCGACGCTGCAATGAGCAGGGCGCCGGCGGCAGCCGGCGCCGCTTTCCGATGCCGCAGGCCGATGCCACGAGCCGATGCCACGAGCCGATGCGACAGGCCATTGCCACGAGCCAATGCCGCAGGCCGATGCGGCCCTTGACGTAGTACTGCCACCTCTCACCGCGATCCGATGACCGATTTCCAGCCTATCCAGCTGACCCAGGCCGCCCCCGCGGACCAGGCCGAAGACACCGCCCGCGCCGACCTCTACGGCCTGCTGGCCACGCTGTTCTATCGCGCCCCCGACGCGGCGTTGCTGCACCATATCGCCGCCAATCGCGCCCATGCCGACGATGCCGCCAGCCCGCTGGGCCAGGCGTGGAACGCGCTGGGCGAAGCGGCGGCGGGCACCACCGAGGCGGAGGCCGCCGACGAGTACCAGCAACTGTTCGTCGGCATCGGCAAGCCCGATGTATTCCTGTACGGCTCGTACTACCAGACCGGCTTCCTGCATGAACGCCCGCTGGTGGCGGTGCGCGAAGATCTGGCGCGCTACGGGCTCGAACGTCATGAAGGCGTCAGCGAACCCGAGGACCATATCGCGACGCTATGCGAGGTGATGCGCTTCCTGATTGCCGGCGACGATGTCGCGGTGTCCAACCTCGGCGAGCAGCAGCGCTTCTTCGCGCGCCATCTGCAACCGTGGGTCGAATCGCTGTGCGATACGGTCATCGCCCATCCGGGCGCGCGCTTCTATGCGCGCGCGGCGGAACTGCTGAAGTCGTTCGCGGCCGTCGAGGCGGTCGCGATGGAGATGCATTGATTGCTTGAATTGCGTGAATTCCCTGAATTCCCTGAATTCCCTGAATTGCCTGAATTGCGCGGATTGCCTGGATTGCGTGGCAGCGCTAAAGCCCACGGCCCGGTGAGCCGATAAACGCAGTTGGCGTGCAGAAAGAGATGTCGCGATGCGGGTCCGCGTGGCGTGCAAAGACATGTCTCAAGACATTTGATGCACAGCGCCATGATTACGGAAAATCAGGATAAACCCGCGGTCAGCATGGCCATTGCGTACAGATCGATCTACAATACGCAAAAGAATGCATAACTAGATTGGTAATCGGTAAATATTACCGAGGAGCCCCCCCATGAAAGAGAAGGAAACCCGGGTCGCACGTCGCCATTTCCTCGCCGGTGCTGGCATCGTGACTGCCGCCGCGGGTGCCGCGGCCCTGACCGCGCGCACTCCCGCCGCCCCCGCCGGTGCGATCCCCGCGCCGGAACCCACTCCTGCCGACAGCAACGGTTACCGTGTCTCTGAACACGTACGGAAGTATTACCGGACGACGCTGGTATAAGCCGCGCGATTGCCGGCCCGCCGCGATGCCGGCGCGGCCGTCTCTCGCGATATCGCCTTTGCCTGCTTCGTACCTTTCCCGAGGTGACACATGATTCTGACCCGCAAGCACGCGGCCCAGGGCGGCGCCCCTGCGCAGCGCGTTGATCGACTCGCGTCCGCTCAGCCGGCCGCCGCTTCGTCCGCACGCCTGTCGGCGCGGCTGGCCACGAGCCTCGCCGGCGCAATGCCGACCATGGACCGCCGCAGCTTCCTGAAGCGCTCGGGCATCGGCGTGGGCGCGGGCCTGGCTGCCTCGCAACTGTCGCTGATCCGCAAGGCCGATGCCGCCGACGGCAAGGTCGCCGGCAACGGCAAGGGCGATATCGTCGTGCGCCGCACGGTCTGCGGCCACTGCTCGGTCGGCTGCGCGGTCGACGCGGTGGTGCAGAACGGCGTCTGGGTCCGCCAGGAGCCGGTGTTCGATTCGCCGATCAACATGGGCGCGCACTGCGCCAAGGGTGCGGCGCTGCGCGAGCACGGCCACGGCGAGTACCGCCTGAAATATCCGATGAAGCTCGTCAACGGCAAGTACCAGCGCATCAGCTGGGACCAGGCCCTGGACGAGATCACCGCGAAGATGAAGCAGATCCGCCAGGAGACCGGCCCGGATTCGATGTTCTTCATCGGCTCGTCCAAGCACAGCAACGAGCAGTCCTACCTGCTGCGCAAGTGGGTGTCGTTCTTCGGCACCAACAACACCGACCACCAGGCGCGCATCTGCCACTCGACCACCGTCGCGGGCGTGGCCAATACCTGGGGCTACGGTGCGATGACGAACTCGTACAACGATATGCAGAACAGCAAGGCTGCGCTGTATATCGGCTCGAACGCGGCCGAGGCGCATCCGGTGTCGATGCTGCATCTGCTGCATGCCAAGGAAAACGGCTGCAAGGTGATCGTGGTCGACCCGCGCTACACCCGCACCGCGGCCAAGGCCGAGCAGTACGTCCGCATCCGTTCGGGCACCGACATCCCGTTCCTGTTCGGCGTGCTGTACCACATCTTCAACAACGGCTGGGAAGACAAGGAGTACATCCGCACCCGCGTCTACGGCATGGACAAGGTGCGCGAGGAAGTCCTCGCCAAGTGGACCCCCGACAAGGTCGAAGAGGCCTGCGGCGTGCCCGAGGCCGAGGTCTACAAGGTCGCCGAGACCATGGCCAAGAACCGGCCGAGCACGCTGGTCTGGTGCATGGGCCAGACCCAGCACACGATCGGCAACGCGATGGTGCGCGCCTCCTGCATCGTGCAGCTGGCGCTGGGCAATATCGGCGTGTCGGGCGGCGGCGCCAACATCTTCCGCGGCCACGACAACGTGCAGGGCGCGACCGACGTCGGCCCGAACCCGGACTCGCTGCCGGGCTACTACGGCCTGGCCACCGGCGCGTGGAAGCACTACGCCGCGGTGTGGAACGTCGATTACGAGTGGATCAAGTCGCAATTCCCCTCGCAGGCGATGATGGAGAAGTCCGGCACCACGGTGTCGCGCTGGATCGATATCGTCACCGAGAAGAGCGATCTGATCGACCAGGACAACAACGTCCGCGGCGTGTTCTTCTGGGGCCATGCGCCGAACTCGCAGACGCGCGGCCTCGAAATGAAGAAGGCGCTCGACAAGCTGGACCTGCTGGTGGTGATCGACCCGTATCCGTCGGCCACCGCGGCGATGGCCAACATGCCGCCCGCCGAGGGCGACAAGGTCAACCCGAACCGCGCCGTCTACCTGCTGCCGGCCGCTACGCAGTTCGAGACCTCGGGCTCCTGCACGGCGTCGAACCGCTCGCTGCAATGGCGCGAGAAGGTCATCGAGCCGCTGTTCGAATCGATGCCCGACCACACGATCATGCAGGCCTTCGCCGACAAGCTCGGCTTCGGCAAGGAGCTGTCGCGCAACTTCAAGATGATCGAGGTCAAGCGCGCCGGCCGTACCTGGATGGAGCCGGAGCCCGAGTCGATCCTGCGCGAGATCAACAGGTCGAACTGGACCATCGGCTACACCGGCCAGTCGCCGGAACGGCTGAAGGCGCATATGAAGAATATGCAGATGTTCGACGTCAAGACGCTGCGCTGCAAGGGCGGCAAGGACGCGGCCACCGGCTACGACCTGACCGGCGACTACTTCGGCCTGCCGTGGCCGTGCTACGGCACGCCGGAGCTCAAGCACCCGGGCTCGCCGAACCTGTACGACACCACGCGCCACGTGATGGACGGCGGCGGCAACTTCCGCGCCAACTTCGGCGTGGAGCGCGACGGCGTCAACCTGCTTGCGGAGGACGGCTCGCACTCCCTGGGCGCGGAGATCACGACCGGCTATCCCGAGTTCGACCACGTGCTGCTCAAGAAGCTGGGCTGGTGGGACGACCTGACCGACGCCGAGAAGCAGGCGGCCGAGGGCAAGAACTGGAAGACCGACCTGTCGGGCGGCATCCAGCGCGTCGTGCTGAAGGTGCACGGCTGCCATCCGTTCGGCAACGCGAAGGCGCGTGCCGTGGTGTGGAACTTCCCGGATCCGATTCCGCAGCACCGCGAGCCGCTGTACTCGACGCGTCCGGACATGGTCGCCAAGTATCCGACCCACGACGACAAGATGGCGTTCTGGCGTCTGCCCACGCTGTACAAGACCGTGCAGCAGCGCAACGTCGAGAACAAGATCCACGAGAAGTTCCCGATCATCCTGACCTCCGGCCGCCTGGTCGAGTACGAGGGCGGGGGCGAGGAAACGCGTTCGAACCCGTGGCTGGCCGAGCTGCAGCAGGAGAACTTCGTCGAGATCAATCCGCGCGCGGCCTCCGCACGCGGCATCCGCAACGGCGACTACTGCTGGGTCAAGACGCCGACCGGCGCCACGCTGAAGGTGCGCGCGCTGGTCACCGAGCGGGTCGGCCCGGATACCGCCTTCATCCCGTTCCACTTCTCGGGCTGGTGGCAGGGCAAGGACATGCTGGACTACTACCCGGACGGTGCGCATCCGATCGTGCGGGGCGAGGCGGTCAACACCGCGACAACCTACGGCTATGACGCGGTGACGATGATGCAGGAAACCAAGACCACGGTCTGCCAGATCGAGCGCTTCGCGTAAGGGGAACACAATGGCACGCATGAAATTCATCTGTGACGCCGAGCGCTGCATCGAGTGCAACAGCTGCGTCACCGCTTGCAAGAACGAGCACGAGGTACCGTGGGGCGTCAACCGGCGCCGCGTGGTGACGGTCAACGACGGCGTGCAGGGCGCGGAGAAATCGATCTCGGTGGCCTGCATGCACTGCTCGGACGCGCCCTGCATGGCGGTCTGCCCGGTCGACTGCTTCTACCGCACCGACGACGGCGTGGTGCTGCACGACAAGGATGTCTGCATCGGCTGCGGCTACTGCTCGTATGCGTGCCCGTTCGGCGCGCCGCAGTTCCCGTCGACCGGCACCTTCGGCGTGCGCGGCAAGATGGACAAGTGCACGTTCTGCGCGGGCGGTCCGGAAGCCAACGGCAGCGAGGCCGAGTTCGAGAAGTACGGCCGCAACCGCCTGTCCGAAGGCAAGCTGCCGCTGTGCGCGGAGATGTGCTCGACCAAGGCGCTGCTCGGCGGCGACGGCGACGTGATCGCCGACATCCTGCGCAACCGCGTGATCAAGCGCGGCACCGGCGGCGATGTGTTCGGCTGGGGCACCGCCTACGGCACCAACGGCAAGGCTGCCCAGACCGCGCCGGCCGCGCCGGCCGGCACCCCGGCTCCGGCCCAGCAGACGCCGGCCGGTCCGTCCACTCCCGCGGGACAGGCATCATGAAGATGAACAAGCTGATGTGGATGGCGGCGGGCGCCGCCGCGCTGATCGGGCTGGCGGGCTGCGGCGAGGAGCCGCAAACCGCCAGGCCGAGCCCGAAGAAGACCGACACGGCGGCCTGGAAGGGCGCGCCCGGCGATCCGTTCGTCGCCACCGGCTGGACGCAGGGCGACCAGACCAGCTGGCAGAAGCAGATCCGCCAGCGCAATCAGCTGCAGAACGAGTACACGCGCGTCCAATGAGTGGGGCGTGCATGGGCGGCCGCCGTTGCCGCCGACTTCAAGCCGATCCGAAGGAGGCCCTATGAGCGCCAAGCTGATTTCCGCGCTGGCCGGCAAGGCCCGTGCCGCCGCGGCAACGGCCGCATGCGCGCTGGCCCTGGCCGTGCCGCTGCTGCATGCCGGCGCGGCGCAGGCGCAGACCACGCCCGCGCAAGCGCCCGCGCAGGCAGCGGCGCAGGGCCAGAGCCCGGCCGCGACGCCGGCGCCGGGCGATGCCGACACCAACAACCCGGCGCTGCATCCGCAGCAGCCGTTCTCGGGCATCGCCTCGCAGAACATCTTCGACGTGCCCGAGCGCGACATCGCCGCCGAGGCGCGCGAGCAGCAGAGCCGCACGCGCACGCAGCCGGGCAACAACGCCCCGGTCTGGCGCGAGATCAACTCTGACCAGCGCCACTACAGCAGCCTGCCCGACAAGGAAGCCGGCGTGCTGATCCTGCGTACCGGCCAGGAATGGCGGCTGTTGCGCAATGGCGTGATCACGGTCTGGGGCGGCTGGCTGCTGGTGCTGGTGCCGGCCGTGATCCTGGCCTTCTTCGTCTGGCGCGGCACCATTCCGCTGAAGTCGGCGCCGACGGGCCGCATGATCGAGCGCTTCACGCCGCTGGAGCGCATCGTCCACTGGACCATGGCGATCGCCTTCGTGGTGCTGGCGGTGTCGGGCATCGTGATGCTGTTCGGCAAGCATTTCCTGCTGCCGATCATGGGCCATACGCTGTTCGGCTGGCTGACCTATCTGCTGAAGAACGTCCACAACATCGTCGGACCGGTCTTCACGCTGTCGCTGATCGTCGGCTTCGTGATCTTCGTGCGCGACAACCTGCCGTCGCGCGACGACATCCGCTGGCTGACCAGCCTGGGCGGCATCGCCAGCGGCAAGCATGTGCCGAGCGGCCGCTTCAATGCCGGCGAGAAGGGCTGGTTCTGGGTCGGCGTGTTCTTCCTTGGCCTGCTGATCTCGGCCTCGGGCTTCGTGCTCGACAAGATCGTGCCGGGCCTGGACTACTACCGCACCACGATGCAGCTGGCCCATATCGTCCACTCGATCGCCGCGATCGTGATGATGGCGATGGCGTTCGGCCATATCTACATGGGCACGATCGGCATGGAAGGCGCCTACCGCGCGATGCGCGACGGCTATGTCGACGAGGCCTGGGCGAAGGAGCACCACGAGCACTGGTACGACGACGTCCGCTCGGGCAAGATCCCGGCGCAGCGTTCCACGCCTTCGCGCCGCCAGCCGGAACGGCGGCCCGCGCCCGGCGAGGCGTAAGCGCTGCCGTACCGGCGTTGTCGGGGAAAGGGCCGGGATGAGCGCTACAATGCATGCTCGACATCACCGTGACAGGAGGTTCGGCATGAAGCGTATTCTTTTCGGTCTGGTGGCAAGCGCTGCGTTGGCAGCGTGTTCGCAGATGGAGCATCTGGGACACAAGATGGGCGGCGGAGCGACGGCGGAACGCGCGGTCGCCCCGCTGACCGCCAAGAGCGGCACCAATACCCAGGGCACCGTCACCTTCACCCAGCATGGCGATCATGTGATGGTGCTGGCGGACGTGACCGGCCTGCCGCCGAATTCGGTGCATGGCTTCCACGTCCACGAGAAGGGCGACTGCTCGGCCCCCGACGCGATGAGCGCCGGCGGCCATTTCAACCCGACCGGGAAGCCGCACGGCTCCGTCAATACGTCGGACCACCATGTCGGCGACATGCCGAACCTGACTGCCGACGCCAACGGCCGCGCGCGGGCAAGCTTCCAGCTGACCAGCATGACCGTCGCGCCCGGCCCCAACAGCATCGTCGGCCGTGCCGTGGTCGTGCACAAGGACCCCGACGACTACAAGACCCAGCCCACCGGCAATTCGGGCGGCCGCATCGCCTGCGGCGTGGTGGTCAAGTCCTGACTGACCTGACCTGACCGGCGCGGCCGGCGCCGTGGTCCGCCGTGGCTCACCACGCGGGCCAGCCAGGCGCCGGTCCCGCCTCGATGTTTTCGATTTCCCCGTACCCATGTCCCTGCGTCCCGAACTGAGCCAAGCCGCCGTCCCGCTGATCGAGGAGGTCGAGGTGGTCGACGAGCAGGGCCGCGTGCGCTCCGCCTTCCTGCCGGGCGAGCGGCCGCTGACGGTCTATCTGGACAAGCGCGAGCTGGTCACGCTGATGACGCTGGGCGGCGCCCCGGAGGCGCTGGTGCTGGGCTATCTGCGCAACCAGCGCCTGGTCGAATCGATCGAGGACATCGCCGCGATCCAGGTCGACTGGGAGACCGAGTCGGCCGCGGTGACCACGCGCGGCGGCGTCGACCGGATCGAGGAGCGCACCGCGCGCAAGATCGTCACGACCGGCTGCGGCCAGGGCACGGTATTCGGCTCGCTGCTCGACGAGGTCGACCAGATCCGGCTGCCCGACGACGCGGTGCTGGACCAGCAGACCCTCTACAGCATCATCGACACGATCCGGCTGCAGCAGTCGATCTACAAGCAGGCCGGCTCGGTGCACGGCTGCGCGCTGTTCCAGGGGCGCGAGCTGCTGATGTTCATCGAGGACGTGGGCCGCCACAACGCGGTGGACGCGATCGCCGGACGGATGTGGCTGGAGGGAATGGACGGCGCCGACAAGGTGTTCTACACCACCGGCCGCCTGACCTCGGAGATGGTCATCAAGGGCGCGCAGATGGGCATCCCGTTCCTGCTGTCGCGCTCGGGTGTCACGCAGATGGGTTACCAGATGGCCAGGCGCGTCAACATGACGCTGTTCGCGCGCTGCACCGGCAAGCATTTCCTGCTCTATACGGGCCGCCAGCGCTTCCGCCACAGCGAGCCGCAGGCCGCGGTGGCGTAAGGCCGCTCTCCTCGCGCGCTCCCTTCCGCTCTCGCGTCCGCTGTCCTTCCGGCTTGCCCTTCGATACCCCGGCCTGCCTTGCCGGGCCGGCCGCGCTTTGGTTGTACAATGCGGCCCATTGCGCGCCATGCCGCCCGTTGCGGCGTTCCACTTCGCGGCGCTTCCCCCGTTTACCGCTACCTTATGAGCATCAAATCCGACAAGTGGATCCGCCGCATGGCGGAGCAGCATGGCATGATCGAGCCGTTCGAGCCGGGCCAGGTCAGGGAAATGGATGGCCGCAAGATCGTCTCCTATGGCACCTCCAGCTACGGCTACGACATCCGCTGCGCCGACGAATTCAAGATCTTCACCAACATCAACAGCACCATCGTCGACCCGAAGAACTTCGACGAAAAGTCGTTCGTCGACTTCAAGGGCGATGTCTGCATCATCCCGCCGAACTCGTTCGCGCTGGCCCGCACCGTCGAGTATTTCCGCATCCCGCGCAGCGTGCTGACGATCTGCCTGGGCAAGAGCACCTATGCGCGCTGCGGCATCATCGTCAACGTGACGCCGTTCGAGCCCGAGTGGGAGGGCTACGTGACGCTGGAATTCTCGAACACCACGCCGCTGCCCGCGAAGATCTACGCCGGCGAGGGCTGCGCGCAGGTGCTGTTCTTCGAGAGCGACGAGGTCTGCGAGACCTCGTACCGCGACCGTGGCGGCAAATACCAGGGCCAGCACGGTGTCACGCTGCCGAAAACCTGATTGCCCTACAATGCGGGCCAATGGCCCCGGGAACGCACCACACCCCGATTGCCGACGACCGACGGAGCGGCCCGACCGCTCCGCATGAATCTCCGAGCCACATGCCGCCGCGCGCCTGAACGCGGCCATGTGGCTCAAGTCCTTTTGCCTCTCTCTCCTTTCCGCGAGGACGCCCGATGAAATTCCGCTTCCCCGTCATCATCATCGATGAAGACTTCCGCTCCGAGAACATCTCCGGCTCGGGCATCCGTGCGCTGGCCCAGGCCATCGAGGCCGAGGGCATGGAGGTGATGGGCCTGACCAGCTATGGCGACCTGACCTCGTTCGCGCAGCAGTCCAGCCGCGCCTCGACCTTCATCGTGTCGATCGACGACGACGAGTTCGCCAGCGGCACCGACGAGCCGGAAGCGGCGGCGATCGAGAAGCTGCGCGCCTTCGTCACCGAGGTGCGCCGGCGCAATGCCAACCTGCCGATCTTCCTGTACGGCGAGACCCGTACCTCGCGCCATATCCCGAACGACATCCTGCGCGAGCTGCACGGCTTCATCCACATGTTCGAGGACACGCCCGAGTTCGTGGCCCGGCATATCATCCGCGAAGCCAAGGTCTACCTCGAATCGCTGGCGCCGCCGTTCTTCAAGGCGCTGATCGACTACGCGCAGGACAGTTCGTACTCGTGGCACTGCCCGGGCCACTCGGGCGGCGTGGCCTTCCTGAAGAGCCCGGTCGGCCAGGTGTTCCACCAGTTCTTCGGCGAGAACATGCTGCGCGCCGACGTCTGCAACGCGGTCGACGAGCTGGGCCAGCTGCTGGACCACACCGGACCGGTGGCGGCGTCCGAGCGCAATGCCGCGCGGATCTTCAACTCCGACCACATGTTCTTCGTCACCAACGGCACCTCGACGTCGAACAAGATGGTGTGGCACGCCAACGTGGCGCCCGGCGACATCGTGGTGGTCGACCGCAACTGCCACAAGTCGATCCTGCACGCGATCATGATGACCGGCGCGATTCCGGTGTTCCTGATGCCGACGCGCAACCACTACGGCATCATCGGTCCGATTCCGAAGAGCGAATTCGACCCGGAGACCATCCGCAAGAAGATCGCCGCGCATCCGTTCGCCAGCCAGGCGAAGAACCAGAAGCCGCGCATCCTGACGATCACGCAGGGCACCTACGACGGCGTGCTGTACAACGCCGAGCAGATCAAGGAGATGCTGGCGGCCGAGATCGACACGCTGCATTTCGACGAGGCCTGGCTGCCGCACGCGGCGTTCCACGATTTCTATCGCAACATGCATGCGATCGGGCGCGATCGTCCGCGCAGCAAGGACGCGCTGGTGTTCGCCACGCAGTCGACCCACAAGCTGCTGGCGGGCCTGTCGCAGGCCTCGCAGATCCTCGTGCAGGACTCGGAGACGCGCAAGCTCGACCGGTACCGCTTCAACGAGGCGTACCTGATGCATACGTCGACCAGCCCGCAGTATTCGATCATCGCCTCGTGCGATGTGGCCGCGGCGATGATGGAAGCGCCGGGCGGCACCGCGCTGGTCGAGGAGAGCATCCAGGAGGCGCTGGACTTCCGCCGCGCGATGCGCAAGGTCGAGGGGGACTACGACGCCGGCAACAACGGCGACTGGTGGTTCAAGGTCTGGGGTCCGGAAGATCTGAACGAGGACGGCATCGGCGACCGCGAGGACTGGATGCTGAAGGCCAACGACCGCTGGCACGGCTTCGGCGACCTCGCCGACGGCTTCAACCTGCTGGACCCGATCAAGGCGACCATCATCACGCCGGGGCTCGATGTCGATGGTGAGTTCAGCGAGCGCGGCATTCCGGCCGCGATCGTCACCAAGTACCTGGCCGAGCACGGCATCATCATCGAGAAGACCGGGCTGTACTCGTTCTTCATCATGTTCACCATCGGCATCACCAAGGGCCGCTGGAACTCGCTGGTGACCGAGCTGCAGCAGTTCAAGGACGACTACGACCAGAACCAGCCGCTGTGGCGCGTGCTGCCGGAGTTCGTCGCGCGCTTCCCGCAGTACGAGCGGATGGGCCTGCGCGACCTGTGCGATGCCATCCACAGCGTCTACAAGGCCAACGACGTCGCGCGCGTGACCACCGAGATGTATCTGTCGGACATGGAGCCGGCGATGAAGCCGTCGGACGCCTGGGCGATGATGGCGCACCGCGAGATCGAGCGGGTGCCGGTCGACGATCTGGAGGGCCGCGTCACCGCGATCCTGCTGACGCCGTACCCGCCGGGCATTCCGCTGCTGATCCCGGGCGAGCGTTTCAACCGGACCATCGTCCAGTACCTGAAGTTCGCCCGCGAGTTCAACCAGCTGTTCCCGGGCTTCGAGACCGATATCCACGGCCTGGTGGCCGAGGAGATCGACGGCAAGCGCGTGTATTTCGTCGATTGCGTGAAGCAGACGGCTTGACGGCTTGACGGCGGCGGGGCGGTAAAGAAAAACGGCCGGCATGTAGATGCCGGCCGTTTTTTCCTGGTGCCGTCGTTCGGGCGTTTCGACTTGAGAGATTTCGGCTCGAACGATCCCGGCTCCAACTACTTCTTCTCGAACTCGAACACCGGTGCCGCCGGGCCGCTGTCGTTGGACTGGGGCGGCGCGCCTGGCGTCTCGAGCTGCGCGCCGCCCGGCAGCGTCGGCGCCTCGGGCGCCTCCGAGGGGCCGGAAGGAGCGGGGCCGCCCGGTGCCGGCTGCGAGGGCTTGCCCAGGTCGATGTCCAGGCTGCGCGTGATGCTGCGGTCCTGCGCCTTCGCCTTGTCCGTGGTGACCAGGCCCGGGAAGATGATGATCAGCGCCACCATGATCAGCTGGATCACCACGAAGGGCACCGAGCCCCAGTAGATGTCCGAGGTCTTGACCGAGCGCGGCGCGACCGAGCGCAGGTAGAACAGCGAGAAGCCGAACGGCGGGTGCATGAACGAGGTCTGCATGTTGACCGCCAGCAGCACGCCGAACCAGATCAGGTCGATGCCCAGCTTGTCCGCCACCGGGCCGACCAGCGGCACCAGGATGAAGGCCAGCTCGAAGAAGTCCAGGAAGAAGGCCAGCAGGAAGAACAGGATGTTGACCGCGATCAGGAAGCCGGTCTGGCCGCCGGGCAGCGCCGTCAGCAGATGCTCGACCCACAGGTGGCCGTCGACGCCGTAGAACGTCAGCGAGAACACCCGGGCGCCGATCAGGATGAAGATCACGAAGGCCGACAGCTTCAGCGTCGATTCCATCGCCTGCCTGGTCAGGCCCAGGTTCAGCCGGCCCTTGATCAGCGCCAGCACCAGCGCACCGAGGGCGCCCATGCCGCCGCCTTCCGTCGGCGTGGCCACGCCGATGAAGATCGTGCCCAGCACCAGGAAGATCAGCGCCAGCGGCGGGATCAGCACGAAGGTCACCTTCTCGGCCATCTGCGACAGCAGATTGAGCTTGAGCACGCGGTTGATCACCGCCAGCACGAAGGCGAACGAGATCGCCGCGCCGATCGACACCACCAGCCGCTCGTCCAGCGGTCCGCCGGGGTTGTAGTTCAGGTCCACCACCACGCCGACCACCACGGCCAGCGCGGTCAGCACCAGCACCGAGGTCGAACCGCTCTTGCCGCTGGGCTCGCGGAAGGTGCGCGCCTCCAGCGGCAGGGCTGGCGCCGAGGCCGGCTTGACCAGCGTCATCAGCAGCACGTACAGCATGTACAGGCCGGTCAGCACCATGCCGGGCACGAAGGCGCCCTTGTACATGTCGCCGACGGAACGGCCCAGCTGGTCGGCCAGCACGATCAGCACCAGCGAGGGCGGGATGATCTGCGCCAGCGTGCCCGACGCGGCGATCACGCCTGTCGCCAGCCGCTTGTCGTAGTTGTACTTGAGCATCAGGGGCAGCGAGATCAGCCCCATCGAGATCACCGAGGCCGCCACCACGCCGGTGGTCGCCGCCAGCAGCGCGCCGACGAAGATCACGGCATAGGCCAGACCGCCGCGGATCGGGCCGAACAGCTGGCCGATGGTATCGAGCAGATCCTCGGCCATGCCGGATCGCTCCAGTATCAGCCCCATGAAGGTGAAGAACGGGATCGCCAGCAGCGTGTCGTTCTCGATGATGCCGAACAGCCGGCTCGGCAGCGCCTGCAGCAGTTCGGGCGCCAGCAGGCCCAGCTCGATGCCGATGAAGGCGAACAGCAGCCCGTTGGCCGCCAGCGCGAAGGCGATCGGAAAGCCCGACAGCAGGAAGACCACCAGGGAGCCGAACATGATCGGCGCCATGTTGTCGATCAGGAATTGCGTCATTGCGCGCCTCGCTTACGGGGTTGCCGGGGGACCGGAGCGGCCGCCATCGGCCAGCGCGGCGGCGTTTTCCGCGGGGCTGTGGCCGTGCTTGCGGAAGGCTTCGAACGGCAGTTCCCCCCTCAGGTAGGCAAAGCGCTTGATCAGCTCGGACAGGCCCTGCAGGATCAGCAGGAAGAAGCCGGCGACGATCAGGAACTTGGCCGGCCAGCGGATCAGGCCGCCGGCATTGCCCGACATTTCATGGCCGACGAAGGACAGCCAGAAGTAGGGGATCGACAGCCACAGGATGATCAGCGAGATCGGCAGCAGGAACAGCAGGATGCCGAAGATGTCGATCCAGACCTGGGTCCGCTCGGAGAAGCGTCCGGCGACCACGTCGATGCGCACATGCTCGTCCTTGCGCAGGGCGTACGGCGCGCCGAGCAGGAACACGGCGGCGAACATGTACCACTGCATTTCGAGCCAGGCGTTGGAGCTGATGCTGAAGGTGTAGCGAATGATGGCGTTGCCCGCGCAGACCAGTACGGCCAGCAGGATCAGCCATTTCGCCCACCTCCCGATGACATCGTTCACGGCGTCGATAAGCCGTGAGATCCTCATGAGGAGAGACATGTGAACGTCCTAGGGATGGGGAAAAACCGGGGTGGCGCGTCAGTTTACGGTTGAACCCCACGGCAAATCGCTAGGGTTAATCCCCAATTCGTCACTTTGTCTGCGTGGTTGTCTGCGTAGTCCGCACCAGAAGAGGGCGGGTGGAGGGAGAGGCGGGGAGAGGCGGGAGAGGGAGATTCCCCACCAAGGTGGGGAGCGTCCCCGCGGGAAACGGGGACGCCATGGTGCGCGGCGGACCGGCAGCCGATCCGCAAATCAGCAAATCAGCAAATCAGCAAATCAGCAAATCAGCAAATCGTCAGCTCAGCGGATCAACAGGTCTGCTGATCGGCAGATCCGCCGATCAGCAGATCGGATCAACCGGCCTTGCGCGCGGCCGCGATCGCGGCGCGCACCTGGTCCGGCGCGGTGCCGCCGATATGGTTGCGGGCGGCGACCGAGCCTTCCAGGGTCAGCACGCCGTGGACATCGTCGCCAATCAGGGCGGCCTTGTCGCCCAGGCCGGTGGCCTCGCGCAGCTCCGCCACGGTCAGGTCGGCCAGATCGCACTGGCGCGCGTCGCAGGCGCGCACGGCGTGGGCGACCGCCTCATGGGCGTCACGGAAGGGCAGGCCCTTCTTGACCAGGTAGTCGGCCAGGTCGGTCGCCGTCGCATAGCCCTGCAGCGCCGCGGCGCGCATCGCCTCCGGCTTGACCGTGATGCCCGGCACCATGTCCGCGAAGATGCGCAGCGTGTCGACCACGGTATCGACCGTGTCGAACAGCGGCTCCTTGTCTTCCTGGTTGTCCTTGTTGTACGCCAGCGGCTGGCCCTTCATCAGCGTCAGCAGGCCGATCAGGTGGCCGTTGACGCGCCCCGTCTTGCCGCGCGCCAGCTCGGGCACGTCCGGGTTCTTCTTCTGCGGCATGATCGAGCTGCCGGTGCAGAAGCGGTCGGCGATATCGATGAAGCCGACGCGCGGGCTCATCCACAGCACCAGCTCTTCCGAAAAGCGCGACACGTGCGTCATCACCAGCGCCGAGGCCGCGCAGAATTCGATGGCGAAGTCCCGGTCCGACACGGCATCCAGCGAATTGCGGCAGACGCCGTCGAAGCCGAGCTGCTGGGCGACGAATTCACGGTCGATCGGGTAGCTGGTGCCGGCCAGCGCGGCCGCGCCCAGCGGCAGGCGGTTGACGCGCTTGCGGGCGTCCTGCATCCGCTCGGCATCGCGCGTGAACATCTCGACGTAGGCCAGCAGATGGTGGCCGAAGGTCACCGGCTGCGCGACCTGCAGGTGCGTGAAGCCAGGCAGGATCGTGTCGGCGTGCTGCTCGGCCAGATCGAGCAGCGCGTGGCGCAGGTCGCCCAGCAGGCCGACGATGTTGTCGATCTCGCTGCGCAGCCACAGGCGGATATCGGTGGCCACCTGGTCGTTGCGCGAGCGGCCGGTATGCAGCCGCTTGCCGGCATCGCCGACCAGCGCGGTCAGCCGCGCCTCGATATTCAGGTGAACGTCTTCCAGGTCCAGCTTCCATTCGAAGCTGCCGGCCTCGATTTCGCCGCGGATCTGCGCCATGCCGCGCTCGATCTCGGCGCGGTCGGCTTCGCTGATGATGCCCTGCCGGGCCAGCATCGCCGCATGCGCCAGCGAGCCCTGGATATCGAACAGCGCGAGGCGCTTGTCGAAGAACACCGAAGCGGTGTAGCGCTTCACCAGGTCGGACATCGGTTCGGAGAAGCGGGCGGACCAGGCTTCGCCTTTCTTGGCAAGTTGGGAGGTCATGGCGGTAGGGAACTGGACAGTGCCCACGCACCGAGGCGTGCCGGGCAACGGAAAGGAGGATAGGAAAAGCGGCAATTATATCGTTGCCGGGCACCGTTGACGGACGGGAACACTTTCACCGTGCCGCCGAGCCTACGCTCGAGCGTCCATTCCAACGCGGCAGCACGCCGCCACCGAAGGCCCAGCCGCCGAGACATGGCGACCACGACATGCGGCCGCAACGAGACGTAAGGCGTCCCTTTCCCTCCGAAAATTCGGTTGACCCCAATTCGTCTTTAAACGAAAATGACCCGCTATTTGATCGAACACTATGTCACGGCCGACGGACAGCGTGATCTCTTCATGGAGTGGCTGAGCCGCTTGCGCGACCGCGAGGCCAAAGTCGCGGTGATTCGTCGCGTGGCTCGCATGGAGCAAGCCAATTTTGGCGACTACAGGTACTGCCGCGAAGGGGTGTGCGAGCTGCGCATCGACGTGGGGCCCGGTTATCGGGTGTACTACGCGTTGCACGGACAGCGCGTCGTGGTGCTGCTATGCGGGGGCGACAAGCGCACTCAGCAGGGCGATATCGATCGAGCGGTATCTTATTGGCAAGACTGGCAACAACGAGGCGACGATGAGAAGCAGACCGCATGACGAGGCGATGGCCGAGCTGTACCGCAGCGATCCGGCGCTCGCGCTCGATGTCATCAACGGCATTCTCGAACATGGCGACCAAGGCGAATTGCTGACGGTGCTGCGGCAACTGGCGCAGGCGTTCGGCGGCGTGCAGGCGGTAGCGGAGCAGGCCGACCTCAATCCCACCCAGCTTTACCGCACGCTCTCGCCAAAGGGAAACCCGGCGCTGAGCAGCCTGACTGCCATCCTGAAGGCGATGGGATTGTGCCTGGCGGTGCGGCCGCTGAATTCATCCGCGCCGCGTCACGCGGCTTGAGTGGGAACGGGCCGGAGGGCAGGGCTACCCTCCAGCCCCCGCACCTCAACCCGTATTGCGCAGCCCCGCCGCAATCCCGTTGATGGTCAGATGGATGCCGCGCCGCACGCGCACGTCGTCGCCGTCCTTGCCGGCCCGGTAGCGCTTGAGCAATTCCACCTGCAGGTGGTTCAGCGGGTCCAGGTAGGCGAAGCGGTTCTTGATCGAGCGGGCCAGCAGCGGATTGTCCGCCAGCCGGTCGTGCTTGCCGGTGACCAGCCCCAGCATCTCGCCGGTCAGGTGCCATTCGGTGCTGATCCGGTTGAACACCGCCTTGCGCAGCGCGGCGTCGTCGCACAGCTGGGCGTAGCGCGAAGCGACCGCCAGGTCGGTCTTGGCCAGCACCATGTCCATGTTCGACAGCAGCGTCGAGAAGAACGGCCAGGTCTTGACCATGCGGCGCAGCGTTGCCACCAGCGCCTTGCGGGCCTTGTCGTCGCCCGCCTCGTCGAGCAGCCCGCGCACGGCGCTGCCGAAGCCGAACCAGCCCGGCAGCAGCAGGCGGCACTGGCCCCACGAGAAGCCCCAGGGAATCGCCCGCAGATCCTCGATGCGGCGGTTCTTCTTGTCCATCAGCTTGCGCGACGCCGGACGCGAACCGAGATTCAGATCGGCGATCTCGGTGATCGGCGTGGTCGCGAAGAAATAGTCCTTGAAGCCCGGCGTCTCGTAGACCAGGTCGCGGTAGGCGACGAAGGCGCGGTCCGACAGCTTCTGCATGATGCTCTCGAACGTGGCCAGGTCCTTCGGCGCGTTCTGCGTCGGCAATAGCGACGCCTCCAGCGTGGCGGCGATCACGGTCTCCAGGTTGCGGCGGCCGATCTCGGCGTTGGCGAACTTGCTGTTGATGATCTCGCCCTGCTCGGTCAGCCGGATCTGGCCGTTCACCGTGCCCGGCGGTTGCGACAGGATGGCCTGGTAGGTCGGGCCGCCGCCGCGTCCGACCGTGCCGCCGCGGCCGTGGAACAGCCGCAGCTTGATCCTGCGCTGCGCGAACAGCTGCACCAGCGCCAGTTCGGCCTTGTACAGCTCCCAGTTCGAGGTCAGGAAGCCACCGTCCTTGTTCGAATCCGAATAGCCGAGCATCACCTCCTGCTCGCCGCCCTGGTTCGCCAGCACCGCGGCGAAGCCGGGCAGATCGAGCAGCGCCTGCATGATGCCGCTGGCGTTGCGCAAGTCCTCGATGGTCTCGAACAGCGGAATCACCATCAGTTCCATGCGCGCCGGATCGCTGCGGCTGCCCAGCGTGCCACGCAGCATGCCGGTCTCCTTCTGCAGCAGCATGACCTCGACCAGGTCCGACAGCGTCTCGGTGTGCGAGATGATGTAGTTGCGCGCCACGCGGGCGCCGTAGCGGGCCCGCAACTCGCGGGCGGTCGTCAGCACGCGCAGCTCGCTGCGGGTTTGCTCCGAATAGGTATGCCAGGGCAGCGTCAGCAGCCGCGGCTGGCGCAGCTCGTTCAGCAGCAGCTCGAGCTTGCGCTCCTCCGGCAGCGCGGCGTAGTCCGCCTCGACGCCCGCGGCCGCGAACAGCTCGGCGATCACGGCCTCGTGCACGTCGGACACCTGGCGCATGTCGATCGACGCCAGATGGAAGCCGAACACGCCGATCGCGCGGTGCAGCGCATCGATGCGGGCACGCGCCAGCGCCTCGCCGTGGTGCTCGCGCAGCGAATCGATGACGACTTCGATGTCGGCGGCGAAGGCCTCCGCGCTGGCGTAGGGCTCGGCGTCGGCGACCGGATGGCGCGGCGCCGCGCGGCCGGTCAGCGCATGGCAGGTCGCGGCCAGCCGCGCGTAGATGCCGATCAGCGCGCGCCGGTACGGCTCGTCGGCGCGGTGCTCGGAGCGGTCGGGCGACGCCTCGGCCAGCGCCAGCAGCGCGGGGCTGGCCTCGACCATCAGCGTCGACATCGACAGCTCGGCGCCCAGCGCGTGGACCTCGTCCAGATACCACTCGAGGATCAGCAGCGCCTGCTGGCAGGCCGCGTGCTCCAGCGTGTCGGCGGTGACGTTGGGATTGCCGTCGCGATCGCCGCCGATCCACGAGCCCATCTGGAAGAAGGGCGGCAGCGGGCCGGGCTCGGCCTTGGCGCGGCGCGAGGCCGGGTAGACCGCGGCGATGTCCTCCTCCAGCTCGGTCATCAGCTGCGGTATGCCGCGCAGGAAAGTGGTCCGGTAGTACGACAGCGCGTTCTCGATCTCGTCGACCACCATCAGCCGGGTATTGCGCAGCATCCGGGTCTGCCACAGCGTGGTGACCTTGGCGCGCAGCTGGGCGGTGTTGTGCGCCAGTTCGCGCGCCGTCATTGGCAGGTCGCGCTCGGCCAGCAGGCGGGCGATCTCGCGCTCGGCGTCCAGGATGCTCTTGCGCTGGACCTCGGTCGGGTGCGCGGTCAGCACCGGCACGATCAGCGCCTCGTCGAAGAACTTGCGCAGCTGCTTGCCTGTGACCCCGGCGGCGTCGATCGCCTGCAGCGCGCGGGCCATGCTGCCCGGCTGCGGCGGCGAGCCGGCCAGCGCATGGACGCGCCGGCGGCGGTTGTGGTGCTGATCCTCGGCGATATTGGCCAGATGCGAGAAATAGCTGAAGGCGCGCACCACCTGGTTGGTCTGGTCGCGCGACAGCCGCTTGAGCAGCCGGTCGAGCTCGGCCGCGGCGGCGCGGTCGTTCTCGCGGCGAAAGCGCACCGCGGTCTGGCGGATGGTTTCGACGATCTGGAAGGCCGCCTCCCCTTCCTGCTCGCGCAGCACGTCGCCGAGCAGGCGGCCGAGGAAGCGGATGTCCTCGCGCAGCGGCAGGTCCTTGTCGTTGGCCGACTTGCGGGCCGGTGCGGCCGGCACCACTTCGAGGTGGGAGGCCGGTTTGGCGGCGGCGCGGCGAGCGGTTCGCGCGGAAGGGGCGGGGGCGGAGCGGGCGGTGGAGGGCGCGGTGGGCGGTGCCGACCCAGCCGATGCCAGGTGATCGGCGTCAGCGGCATTCTCGACGTGCTCGGGCGAAGCGGCGGGTGTAGCGGCCTCGGCCGGCCGATTCGGCTCGCTCCCGGCGGTTTCCGATCGGCCTCGGACAGCGCGGATCCGGCGGCCGGCCGGGCGCGCAGCTGGCTGCGTCATGCAATCTCCTCTGCGTTTGGTTCTGATGTGGCTGGTGTTTCCGATCGTTCCGATCGCCTTCCGGACCCGCTTTCGCCCCGGCTCTGCGGCCTTCGGGCGCCACGCCGCCAGCGTCCGGGGCGGCGGCCGGAGCGGCAGGGGGTGCGTGCTACCATTCGCGGCATGCAAGCTTCCGTCCCTTCCGCATCCTCATCCGCCGCGCCGGGCAGGCTCGTGATCGCGTCACGCGAGAGCCGACTGGCCATGTGGCAGGCCGAACATGTGCGTGCTGCGTTGCAACAATACTATCCCGCGTGCGATGTGTCCATTCTGGGTATGACTACCCGGGGCGACCAGATTCTGGACCGCAGCCTCTCCAAGGTCGGTGGCAAGGGCCTGTTCGTCAAGGAGCTGGAAGTGGCGATGGCCGAGGGCCGGGCCGACCTGGCGGTGCATTCGCTGAAGGACGTGCCGATGGAGCTGCCAGAGGGCTTCGCGCTGGCCGCCGTGATGGAGCGTGAAGATCCGCGCGATGCGCTGGTGTCGACGCGCTTCGCCTCGCTCGACGAGATGCCGCCCGGGACCGTGGTCGGCACCTCGAGCCTGCGCCGCGAGGCCGCACTGCGCAGCCGCTACCCGCATCTGGTGGTGCAGCCGCTGCGCGGCAATCTCGATACCCGGCTGGCCAAGCTCGATCGCGGCGACTACGGCGCGATCATTCTCGCCGCGGCCGGCCTGAAGCGTCTGGGCCTGGCCGGCCGCATCCGCGCGCTGCTGGACCCGGCGACGTCGCTGCCGGCGGCCGGGCAGGGCGCGCTCGGCATCGAGATCCGCTCGGATCGGCCCGAGCTGGCCGCCTGGCTGGCACCGCTCAATCATGTTCCCACCGCGCTGGCGGTCGGCGCCGAACGCGCGGTATCGCGCCGGCTCGGCGGCTCCTGCCAGGTGCCGCTGGCCGCCCATGCTTATTGGAATAGCAGCGGGGATGGCAGCCGGGATGGCAGCCGCCTCCAACTGGACGCCTTCGTCGCCACGCCCGACGGCTCCCGCAGCGTGCATGCGCAGCGCGCGGCCGAAGTCGGCAGCGCCGCCGATGCCGAAGCGCTGGGCAACGCCGTCGCCGACGCGCTGCTGGCCCAGGGCGCCGATGCGCTGCTGGCCGTCGCGCTGCGGAACGACGGCGCGCCGGCGGGCCCCGGCGGCCACTGAGGGGAAGCGATGCCCCGCCCGACCGTCGTTGTCACACGACCCGCCGGGCAGTCCCGGCAACTGACCGAGGCGCTGCAGGCCGCGGGTCTGGACGTACTGAGCTTTCCGCTGCTGGCGATCGGGCCCGCGGCCGATGACGGCCCGCTGCGCGCGGCGCTGGCGCGGCTGCCCGAGTTCGCGCTGGTCGTGTTCGTCAGCCCCAACGCGATTGCCTATGCGCTCGATGCGCTCGCGCTGGCGCAGGGCGGCGCCGCGGCCTGGCCGGAATCGGTGCCGGTCGCGGTGGTCGGGCCCGCCAGCGTGGCGGCGCTTGCAGAGCGCGGCATCGCCGCGCCGCGCCACCGCGTGATCTCGCCGGCCGGCGCCGATGGCGCCGCAGCCGACATCGATCCTGCCGAGGCGCGTTTCGATTCCGAGGCGCTGTGGGCGCAGCTCGACGTGCCGTCGCTGGCCGGCCGCGAGGTGCTGATCGTCCGCGGCAACGGCGGCCGCGACTGGCTCGGCGACAAGCTGCGCGAGGCCGGTGCCACCGTGCTGGCGGTCGAGGCCTATCGACGCACGATGCCCGTGCCGGGCTCGATGCAATGGCAGGCCGTGCGTGACGGCCTGAAGCCGGGCGCGGCGCCGCAGGCGTGGCTGCTGACCAGTTCCGAAGCCGTGCGCAACCTCGATCAGCTGGCGCGCGACAACCTGTCGCCGGCGGAAGACGCCGCGCTGCGCGAGGTGCAGTGCATTGCCCCGCATGCGAGAATTGCCGAGCAGGCGGCGGCCCTGGGCTTCACGCGCGTGCTGCTGGCCGCGCCGGGGGACGAGGGCCTGCGGGCGGCCTGCCTGCGTTGGGCGGAGCCGTATCGGAGTCAATTGCAGGCGACGGCGCAAGCGGCTTCACAGCCGGTGTCGCAATCGGCTTCACAGCCGGCGTCGCAACCGGCGTCGGAATTGGCGTCGCCCGCGGTGTCGCAACCTGTGCCGCCATCGATGTCGCCATCGGTCTTCCAGTCGGAGCCTGGCCCGACTGCCGCGCCCGTCCCCGCGGCCGCTTCGACTGCGCCGGCTCCGGCGCCGGGACCCGCAACGCATCGGCAGGCGCCATCGCTCGCCGCATCGGCGGCACCGGCGAGCCCGCCCGCCGCGCCGCCCCCAATCCCGCCCACCGAATCACCGCAATCCACGTCAACGAAGGTCGATCGCGTGACGCAACAGCAAACCTCCACCGCTTCCTCCTCTTCTCCACCGGCCGGCATGCCGCCCGGCCCGGCGCCCGCTGGCGCCTCGCCCGGCGAGCGGCCCGCTTCACGTGGCCGCGGCGCCCTGGCCTGGCTGCTGCTGGCGATCTTCGTGCTGGTCGCCGGCGGCGCGTTCTGGTGGCTGCAGCAACGGGTCGACCGGCTGACCGAGGAACTGGCGCGCCGCCAGCAGAACAACGACGCGCTGGTACAGGAGTCTCGCGTGCTGACCCGCGAGGCGCAGACCACCGTCAAGGAAATGCAGGCGAAGGTCGGCGCGCTGGAGGCCCAGGTCGGCGAGACCCGCGACAAGCAGGCCACGCTCGAGCAGGTCTACCAGGACCTGATGCGCAACCGCGACGACTGGGAGATCGCCGAGATCCAGCAGTTGCTGACCAACGCCGGCCAGCAACTGCAACTGACCGGCAACGTGCAGGTCGCCCTGTCCGCGCTGCAGAGCGCCGACGTTCGCCTGGCCCGCTCCGACAAGCCCGAATACAACCAGCTGCGCCGGGCGATCGCGCGCGACATCGGCCGGCTCAAGGCGATGCCCGACACCGACCTGACCGGCGCCGCCATCAAGCTCGACGAAGCCATCAACCAGATCGACGCCTTGCCGCTGCTGTCGAGCGAACGGATGCTCGAACGCAGCGAAGGCACGCCGCGCGGCACGGCGGCCGCGTCCCAGCCCGGCGCGGCCTCGGCCGTTGCCGCAGGCAATGGCGACGGCACCGGCAATCGCGTGACGCAGTGGTTCGCCGGCGTCTGGGGTACCGTGCGCGACGAGCTGATGCGCGTGATCCGCGTGCGCCGGGTCGACGATACCGAGGCGCTGCTGCTGACCGGCGACCAGGGCTGGTTCCTGCGCGAGAACGTCAAGCTGCGGCTGCTCAACGCGCGGCTCGCGCTGCTGTCGCGCAACGAGCAGGTGTTCCGCAACGATCTGGCCGCGGCGCACGGCATGATCGAACGCTATTTCGATACCAAGAGCCGCCGCGTGCAGGCCGTGCAGACCCTGCTGAAGCAGGCGCAGGCCGGCGCGGTGGCCGTGCAGCTGCCGACGATGTCCGACAGCCTCGGCGCGCTGCGTTCCCTGAAGAAGGAGTAGCGCATGCGACTTCTATTCTGGGTGGCGATCCTGTTTGGCGGCGCCGTCGGCCTGGCGCTGTTCACGCAGTTCAATCAAAGCAATGTGGTGCTGTTCTACCCGCCGTATCGGGTCGAGCTGTCGCTCAATCTGGCGCTGGCGCTGCTGTTGCTGCTGTTCTTCATTGCCTGGACCGTGCTGTCGGCGATCCGGCATCTGTCCGAGATGCCCCGGCGCGCCGCGGCCTATCGCGAGCGCAACCGCATGCTGAAGGCCCAGGCCGCGTTGCGCGAGGCGATCGAGAACCTGTTCGCCGGCCGCTTCGCCCGCGCCGAGCGCACCGCACGCGAGGCCCAGGTCTGGCCCGAGCAGGCGCAGACCGCGGCGCTGATCGGCGCCCGCGCCGCGCACCAGATGCAGGAGGCCGATCGGCGCGACGGCTGGCTGGCCCAGGTCACCGCACCCGAGCGCGAGCAGGCCCGGCTGGTGTCGCTGGCCGAGATGCTGGTCGACGCGCGCGATGCCGATGGCGCGCTGGAAACCATCGCCCAGCTGCAGGCGCAGGGCGGGCGGCAGATCCATGTGCAACGGATCGCGCTGCGTGCGCATCAGCATCTGAAGAACTGGAGCGAGGTGCTGCGGCTCGCGCGTTCGCTGGAGAAGCGCAACGCGCTGCATCCGGTGCTGGCACTGCGTCTGAAGCAGCTGGCCTGCGAGGCCATGCTGGAGGAACGCCGCCACGACGCCGACGCGTTGCAGGACTTCTGGCGTTCGCTGTCGAACGACGAGCGCCGCGCCGCCCGCATCGCCGAGCCGGCCGCGCGCTATTTCTCGGCGCTGGGCCGCCAGCAGGAAGCGCGCCGGATCGTCGAGGACGCGTTGAAGGTCAACTGGGACAGCCGGCTGGTGCTGCGCTACGCCGACTGCGCCGAGCCCGGCCAGGCGCTGCCGCAGATCCAGCAGGCCGAGAAATGGCTGGCACAGCATCCGAACGATGCCGAGCTGCATTTCACGTTGGGCGTGCTTTGCCTGGGCGAACAGCTGTGGGGCAAGGCGCAGTCCAATTTCGAGCGCGCGCTGAAGTACGCCACCAGCGAGGAACAGCGCCGCCTGCGCGTGCGCGCGCATCTGGCGCTGGCGCGGCTGTTCGAGCAGACCGAACGGCCGGAGGACGCGCAGCGGCATTATCGGGAAAGCGCGCTGCTGGCGGCGTAACGCTTGCTGGTGGTGTGACACCGCGGGTGGTGTAACACCGCTGGTGGTGTGGCACTGCTGGTGGCGTACCCCAGCCTGAGGGCGTAACACGCCTTGGGGCCTGACACGGCTGAGGAGTAACAGGGCTGGTCGCGTCACGCGAATACCCGGGCAGCCGTGGTTTGCTCCCTCTCCCGCGCGCGTGAGCGGGGCCGGGGAGAGCGCAAGGTGGCTGCTATCCCGATCGCTCGCTCGCGGCCGCTGCCGCGGGCGCTCCCACTCCCGCCTTCACCACTGCATACCGCTCCAGCGTTTCCTGCCGCGCCAGGTCGTGCTGCACGACCGGGCGCGGATAGTCCTTCCCCAGCGTGATTCCCGCCGCCGCCAGCACCGCTTCCGGCGCGGTCCACGGCGCGTGCAGATATTTGTCCGGCAGCGCGGCCAGCTGCGGCAGATAGCGCCGGATGAAAGCGCCCTCCGGGTCGAACTTGCGCGACTGCGTAACGGGATTGAAGATCCGGAACCACGGCTGCGCATCGCATCCCGTCGATGCGGCCCATTGCCAGCCGCCATTGTTTGCCGCGAAGTCGTAGTCGTTCAGCAGGTCGGCGAACACCGCTTCGCCGCGGCGCCAGTCGATGCCCAGATCCTTGACCAGGAAGCTGGCGCTGACCATGCGCAGGCGGTTGTGCATATAGCCGCTCTGGCGCAGCTGAAGCATCGCCGCATCGATCAGCGGATAGCCGGTCCGCGCCTCGCGCCATGCGGCGAAGTACTGCTCCGCAACGGGCCCGGTGCGCCAGCGGATCGCGTCATAGGCGGCGTGGTACGAGCGGCCATCGGCCAGGTCCGGCCGGTGGTGCAGCACCATGAAATAGAAATCGCGCCAGATCAGTTCCGACAGCCAGGTCGCCGCGCCGTTGGCGTCGGCACCGCCCTGCAGCATGGCCGCATGCGCCGCGCGCGCCAGCGTGCGGATCGAGATGGTGCCGAAGCGCAGATGCACCGACAGATAGCTGGGCCCGCGCACGGCGGGGAAATCGCGCCGGCGCGCATAGTCGCCCAGCCGGTCGAGGAAGGCATCGAACAGCGCGTGTGCGCCCGGACTGCCCGGCGCGAGCGGCACTGCCTCCGGCTCGGCCGGGGCGAAGCCGAGCGCGTCCAGTGTCGGCAGCGGCCGGTCGTGCGCCGCGGGCAGCGGCGCCAGCGCAGGCAGATAGGGCGCGACCGGGTAGGGCCGCAGATCGAAGGGCTGCAACGCCTTCAGCCATGCGTTCTTGTACGGCGTGAAGACCGAGAACGGTTTGCCCTGGCCGTTCAGGATCTCGTCGCGCTCGAACACGACCTGGTCCTTGAAGCTGAAATACAGGCGCGCGTCGGCCGCCAGCGCATCAGCCACGGCGCGGTCGCGATCGATGGCCGCGGGCTCGTAGTCATGATTGGCGAAGACGGCCTGCGCGCCGAGTTCGCGGGCGAGCGCGGGGATCGCCGTGCGGGCCGCGGCGTGCAGCACGATCAGGCCGCCGCCGGCCTTGCGCAAGGCGGCGTCCAGCGGGGCCAGCGAGGCGAGGATGAAGGCCTCGCGACGATCGCTGGCCTTGCCGCGCGCCAAGCTGCGCGCCAGCAGCGGGTCGAGGATTTCCCGATCGAATACGAACACGCACCACACCTGGCGGGCATGCTTGAGGGCATAATGCAGCGCCGCGTGGTCGTCCACGCGCAGGTCGCGGCGAAACCAGACCAGCGCGCGGGCGAACGAACGGCCGACGCGGTACGGTTCGCGATGGGGGGATGGGTTCAAGCTCGATTCTCCGTGAGCACCGCGCCGCCGGTCGCGCGACCGTTTACCGTAGCATGACCCCCTGCGCCATTCCCCTGCAACGCGCCGCTTCGCCGCTGACCGCCCTGACTCCCTTCACTCCCTCACTCCCTCCTTACCGCCGATGAACGCGAAGACCGCCAAACCGCCCAAGACCACGCCGCTGGACCGCATCCTGCAATCGCAGGGCTTCGGCACGCGCCGCTATTGCGGGGATCTGGTGGCGGCCGGCATGGTCGAGGTCGAGGGCGAGCTGTGCGAGGACCCGCGCGCCGAATTCGTGCTCGAAGGGCTGCGGCTGACCGTCGATGGCGAGGACTGGGTCTGCCACGACAAGGCCTATCTGATGCTGCACAAGCCGACCGGATACGAATGCTCGCAGCGGCCGCTGCATCATCCCAGCGTCTACACGCTGCTGCCGGTGCCGCTGCGCGAGCGCGGCGTGCAGGCGGTCGGCCGGCTCGACCAGGACACCACCGGGCTGCTGCTGCTCAGCGACGACGGCCAGTTCATCCACGCGCAGACCTCGCCCAAGCGCAAGGTGCCCAAGGTCTACGAGGTCGCGACGGCGGAGCCGGTCATCGAGGCCCAGGCCGCGGCCCTGCGCGAAGGCGTGCAGCTGGAGGACGAACCGGCCCCGATCGCCGCGCTGGCCTGCGAGATCGTCGGCGAACGCGCGCTGCGGCTGACGCTGGCCGAAGGCAAGTATCATCAGGTCAAGCGGATGGTCGCCGCGGCCGGCAACCATGTCGCCGCGCTGCACCGCAGCCGCATCGGCGGACTGGCGCTGGACCCGGCGCTGGCGCCCGGCGAATGGCGCTGGCTGACGCCGGCGGATCTGGCGGAACTGGCGCGCAAGGACTGAGGCGGGGGCCAACCGCGGCCGCGATGCTGCGGCGCAACGGCTGTGGGGCGGCGCGCACCGTCCAGCTCCCTGCGCGGGCCCGGACGAGGGAATCTTTTCCGGAACATTGGCGCTGATTTGATAAAATGCAACGCATGGCGACGTCCGCAGCCCCCATCAATCTGACGAATCAATTCCTGATCGCCATGCCCGGCATGGCGGATCCGACTTTTACCGGCGCCGTCGTCTACATCTGCGAACACAACGAGCGTGGCGCGCTCGGCCTGGTGATCAACCGGCCGATCGACATCGACATGGCCACGCTGTTCGACAAGATCGATCTCAAGCTCGAAATCCAGCCCGTCGCGCAGCAGCCCGTCTATTTCGGCGGCCCCGTGCAGACCGAGCGCGGCTTCGTGCTGCATGACCCGGTCGGCGTCTATGTGTCCTCGCTGACCGTGCCCGGCGGCCTAGAGATGACCACCTCCAAGGATGTGCTCGAGGCCGTCGCCAACGGCAGCGGCCCGCATCGCTTCCTGCTGACGCTGGGCTATGCCGGCTGGGGCGCAGGCCAGCTGGAGGAAGAGCTGAGCCGCAACGGCTGGCTGACCGTGCAGGCCGACCCCGAGATCGTGTTCAGCGTGCCTCCCGAGGAACGCTTCGCCGCCGCCATTCGCCTTTTGGGCATCGATATCACCATGCTCTCCGGCGAGGCGGGGCATGCCTAGCGCGGACGCGGCCACGCCGCTCCACAAGCCGGCGCCGCAAGGCGCGCCCGTGTCTGCCGTGCCAACCGACGGCACCGTATTGGGTTTCGACTACGGCGAGCGCAAGATCGGCGTGGCGCTGGGCAACTTCATCACGCGCGAGGCGCGGCCGCTGACCATCCTGCCGAACATCACCGTCGAAGGGCGCTTCGAGGCCGTCGCCGCGCTGATCGCCGAATGGGCGCCGGTGCATCTGGTGGTGGGCCTGCCGCTGACCCCGGAAGGCGGCGAACAGCCCGCGACCAAGCTGGCGCGTCGCTTCGGCAATCAGCTCAATGGCCGCTTCAATCTGCCGGTGACCTGGGTCGACGAGCGCTACAGTTCGCTGGAGGCCCAGGCCGCCGGCGCCAGGCCGGGGGCGCTCGATCACGAAGCCGCCCGCATCATCCTGCAACAGTATTTCGACCAACTCCCGCTATGATTTCCAACGTCACCCTCGACGCCGAGGCGCTCTACCGCGCGCTGCGCGACCACGTGCAAGGGATGCTGTCCGCGGCATCGGGCTCCGCCTCGGGCGGCGCGCCCTGGTCGATCGCCGGCATCTATTCGGGTGGCGCGTGGATCGCCGAGCGGCTGGCGGCCGATCTGCAGCTGCCGCATTACGGCGTGATCAATGTGGCCTTCCACCGCGACGATTACGCGAAGAAGGGCCTGCACAGCCAGGCGCAACCGAGCACGCTGCCGTTTTCCGTGCAGGACAGCCATGTGCTGCTGATCGACGATGTGCTGGCCACCGGCCGCACCATCCGCGCCGCGGTCAACGAACTGTTCGACTACGGTCGGCCCGCGCGCGTCGCGCTGGCCACGCTGGTCGATCGCGGCGGCCGCGAGCTGCCGATCGGGGCGGACTTCGTCGGCGAGCGGATCACGCTGCCGCGCGGCACGAACCTGGTGTTGTCGCGCGAAGGCGAGGGGGCCGGCATCCGTTTTTCCTTTGCCACCGAAACGCTGAACGGCAACCACAATTCCGCCGCCGGCTGACCGGCACGCATTACCGCAGTAGAGAACGAGCACACAAGCCCGAGCCAGGGCAAGCACCAGCACAAGTACCAGCACCCGCGCACCCGTACCGAGCCAAACCGCACCCGCCCACGCCTCACCCATGACCAAGACGTTCCGCAACCCGCAGCTCACCAGGAACGGCGAGCTCAAGCATCTGCTGTCCATCGAGGGGCTGTCGCGCGACATGATCACGCACATCCTCGACACGGCCAGCCAGTTCGTGTCACTGTCGGACTCCGACCGCGACGTCAAGAAGGTGCCGCTGCTGCGCGGCAAGAGCGTGTTCAACCTGTTCTTCGAGAACTCCACGCGCACCCGCACCACCTTCGAGATCGCCGCCAAGCGGTTGTCCGCGGACGTGCTGAACCTGAACATCAATGCCTCGTCGACCAGCAAGGGCGAATCGCTGCTCGACACCATCAACAACCTGTCGGCGATGTCGGCCGACATGTTCGTGGTGCGGCATGCCAGCTCGGGCGCGCCCTACCTGATCGCCGAGCACGTCGCCCCGCACGTGCACGTGATCAACGCCGGCGACGGCCGCCATGCGCACCCGACGCAGGGCCTGCTGGACATGTACACGATCCGGCATTACAAGCAGGACTTCACCAGGCTGACCGTGGCGATCGTCGGCGACATCCTGCACTCGCGGGTGGCGCGCTCGGACATCCACGCGCTGACCACGCTCGGCGTGCCCGAGGTGCGCGCGATCGGTCCGCGCACGCTGCTGCCGTCGGGGCTGGAGCAGATGGGGGTACGCGTCTTCCACAACATGGAAGAGGGCCTGAAGGGCGTCGACGTGATCATCATGCTGCGGCTGCAGAACGAGCGCATGAGCGGCGCGCTGCTGCCGTCGGCGCAGGAATACTTCAAGGCCTTCGGCCTGACTCCGGAGCGGCTCGCGCTGGCCAGGCCCGACGCCATCGTGATGCACCCGGGGCCGATGAACCGCGGCGTCGAGATCGATTCGGCCGTGGCCGACGGTCCGCAGTCGGTGATCCTGAATCAGGTCACCTTCGGCATCGCGGTGCGGATGGCAGTGATGGGCATCGTCGCCGGCAACAACGACTGAAACGACAAAAGCGCGATCCGCCAGGCAATCGTCGGCCTGACGACGGCCGCCAGGCACCAAAACAAGCCGCAATGGCAAGCGATAGCAAGCGACACGATATGAAGATCCACATCAAGGGTGGCCGCCTGATCGACCCGGCCGGCAATATCGATGCCCAGCAGGACCTGTTCCTGGCCGCCGGCAAGATCGTCGGCATCGGCAACGCGCCGGCCGACTTCCAGGCCAACAAGACCATCGACGCCCGCGGGCTGATCGTCTGCCCCGGCCTGGTCGACCTGTCGGCCCGGCTGCGCGAGCCGGGCTACGAGTACAAGGCCACGCTCGAATCCGAAGTGGCCGCCGCCACCGCCGGCGGCGTCACCAGCCTGGTGTGCCCGCCCGATACCGACCCGGTGCTCGACGAACCGGGCCTGGTCGAAATGCTGAAGTACCGCGCCCGCACGCTGAACCAGACCCATGTGTACCCGCTCGGTGCGCTGACGCTGGGGCTGAAGGGCGAGGTGCTGACCGAGATGTCCCAGCTGACGGAAGCCGGCTGCGTCGGCTTCTCGCAGGCCGAGGCGCCGATCCGCAACACGCAGGTGCTGCTGCGCTCGCTGCAGTACGCGCAGACCTTCGGCTTCACCGTCTGGCTGCGGCCGGAAGACCCGTATCTCGGCGGCGGCGTCGCGGCCAGCGGCGCGGTCGCGTCGCGGCTGGGTCTGTCGGGCGTCTCGGTGATCGCCGAGACCGTGCGGCTGCATACGATCTTCGAACTGATGCGCTCCACCGGCGCACGCGTCCACCTGTGCCGGCTGTCTTCGGCGGCGGGCATCGAGCTGGTGCGCCAGGCCAAGCGCGAAGGGCTGGCGGTCACCTGCGACGTCAACATCCACCATGTCGGCCTGACGGACATGGACATCGGCTACTTCAACTCGCAGATGCGCTTCTCGCCGCCGCTGCGCAGCGGGCGCGATCGCGACGCCATCGTCGCCGCGCTGGCCGACGGCACCATCGACGCGCTGTGCTCGGACCATACGCCGGTCGACGACGACGAGAAGCTGCTGCCGTTCGCCGAGGCCTCGCCGGGCGCGACCGGCCTGGAACTGCTGCTGCCGCTGACGCTGCGCTGGGCCGACGAACACAAGGTGCCGCTGGTCAAGGCGCTGGGCCGCATTACCAGCGAGCCGGCCCGGGTGATCGGCCTGCCGGCGGGTCGCCTGACGGTCGGCGGCGCGGCCGACGTCTGCCTGTTCGATCCCGAGGCGGTGTGGAAAGTCGAGCGGCGCACGCTGAAGAGCCAGGGCAAGAACTCGCCATGGCTGGGCTACGAGATGCGCGGCCGGGTCACGGCCACGCTGGTCGGCGGCCAGCTGGTCTATGAACTGGCCGGCCAGCCGCGCAACGGCGAGGCGCAGGCCGCCCGTTGACGTCACGGCGCCGCGACGCCCTTCGCCTGCCGACGCCCCTCGCCCGCATGGCGAGAGAGGGGCCCGCAGGAGAGGGCAACAGTTGCTGGCAAACCGCCACCGACCCCATGACGCCGACATTCCCCTCCCCGGCATGATCGCCCTGCGCAAGCTCGCCCTCTGCCTGCACCTGCTGCGCGGCCTGCTGACCTGCGCGGTCCTGTTTCCGTGGATCGGCAAGGCATCGCGCCAATGGCATATCCGCCGCTGGTCGCGCCGGCTGCTGCGGATCTGCGGCGTCGATGTCGAGCTGATCGGGCCGGTGCCGGAGACCGGGCGCGGCGCCATGGTGGTCGCCAACCATATCTCCTGGCTCGATATCTTCGTGATGCACAGCTGGGAGCCGTCCCGCTTCGTCGCCAAGTCGGAGATCCGCGACTGGCCGTTGATCGGATGGCTGTGCGCCCAGACCGGCACGCTGTTCATCGAACGCGGCCGCAAGCGCGACGCGCATCGGGTGCTGCACGACATCACCGACTGCATGCTGCAGGGCGACCGCGTCTGCGTGTTCCCGGAAGGCACGACCACCGACGGCACCGACGTGCTGCCGTTCCACGCCAACCTGATGCAGGCGCCGATTTCTGCGGGCCTGCCGGTGTTGCCGGTCGCCTTGCGCTATTGCGACGCCGCCACCGGCGAACGGACGGTGGCACCGGCCTATATCGGCGACCTCACGTTGCTGCAGACGCTCGACGCGATCCTGCAGGCGCCGCCGATCACGGCGCAGGTCGCATTCGGCCTGCCGCTGCAGGCGGACGAGGCGGGGCGGCGAGCATTGGCCGAACAGTCGCACGCGGCCGTGGTCGCGCTTTGCCGCCAGCTTCAGGGCGAAGGGGCCTTGCCGGCCAGCGAGCCGTCCGCTGTCCCGGCCGCCGCCATGACGACCGGCGACTCGGCCTGCTCCTCGCCGCGCTGACGAGCCCGCATCCCCGCGGGGGAAGTGATATCAGCCTAAAGGATCACAAGACTGGGGGCACTCGACCTGGACGACATCACGTTCGGCCGGATTAGGGGCAAGTCGAACCGCGGTCAGCCGGCCGCCCCAGACGCAACCCGTGTCGAGCGCTACCAGGTCGGGCCGCATCACCAGTCCCAGCGTTGACCAGTGACCGCAGACGATCGTGGTATCGCGCGTACGGCGTGCCGGCACGTCGAACCACGGCAGGAACCCTTCGGGCGCCTTGCCCAGTCCCTCCTTGGTCTTGAAGTCGATCACACCGTCGACGGTACAGAAACGCAGCCGGGTCAGGGCGTTGACCACGACCCGATGCCGCTCGATGCCGCGCAGCCCATCGTGCCAGCGGTCCGCCGCATTGCCGAAAATATCGGCGAGAAACGCTTTCCAGTCCGGTCCCCGCAAAGCCCGCTCGACTTCGCCGGCGAGCTCCAGGGTCTGCTCGACCGTCCATTGCGGCAGCACCCCGGCATGCACCAGCAGAAAGCCGTCCTGATGCAGGGCCAGCGGCCGATGGCGCAGCCAATGCAGCAGCTCCTCGCTGTCCGGCGCCCGCAGGGTGTCGTCAAGCGTGTCGGACCGACCCGGCTTGCGCACGCCCGCCGCAACCGCTAATAGATGGATATCGTGGTTGCCCAGCACCGACTCGGCGCGCTCTCCCATTTCCCGCACCATGCGCAATGCCCGGTAAGACGCCGGTCCGCGGTTTACCAGATCGCCGACGAACCGAAGCGGTGCATCGTTCGGGATTTTCGTCACGAGCTGTTCGAGGGAGGCGGCGCAACCTTGCAGGTCGCCGATGGCATAGGGGTGAAGGCGGGACGCCGGAGAATCGGGCATATGGGCTCGAAAGACCTTGAGAGCGAATGGGCGGGAGAACGGGAACGGGCAGGGCGTTACAATTCGGCTCGGCGTCTGGCCGACCTGCTGGAAGGCAATACCGCCTTGGATAGAATACCGCCACGTTCGAGTGCACTATGATCCCGCTGTCCCCATTGCGAAGCAAGACAATGACGGTATTCCTGTCGGACATATCTCACATTTCGAAACGGGGAGAACGGGTTTGCCGCACGTCCTCGTGACCGGTGGCGCCGGCTTTATCGGTGCCAATTTCGTACTGGAATGGCTGAGCCATCCCGAGGCTGACGGCATCGTCAATGTCGACAAGTTGACGTATGCCGGAAATCCGGCATCGCTGGCCTCGCTGGAAAACGACCCGCGTCATATTTTTTCCCGCACCGACATCTGCGACCGCCAGGCATTGGACCGGCTCCTTGCCGAATGGCAACCCCGCGCCATTCTGCATCTGGCCGCCGAAACCCATGTCGATCGCTCGATCCAGGGGCCGGCGGATTTCGTGCAGACGAACCTTGTCGGCACCTTCACGCTGCTCGAGGCCGCGCGCGCGTATTGGAGCGGCCTTGACGCGGAGCGCCAACGGGGCTTTCGCTTTGTGCATGTCTCGACCGACGAGGTATTCGGCTCGCTCGGACCGGAGGATCCTTCGTTCTCCGAGACGACGCCCTATGCTCCCAACAGCCCGTACTCGGCCTCGAAGGCAGGTTCGGATCATCTGGTCCGCGCCTATTTCCATACCTATGGCCTGCCGGTCCTGACCATCAACTGTTCGAACAATTACGGCCCCTATCACCATCCAGAGAAGCTGATTCCGTTGGCCATCACCAATGCGCTGGCGGGCAAGCCGCTGCCCATTTATGGCGATGGCCTTAACGTGCGCGACTGGCTCTATGTCGGCGATCACTGCAGTGCGATCCGTGCAGTGCTCGCGCGTGGCCGAGTCGGTGAGACGTATAACGTGGGAGGCCGGAACGAAATGACCAACCTGCAAGTCGTGCACCGCGTGTGCGATCTGCTCGATGAACTCGAGCCGAAGCCGCAGGGGTCGTATCGGGACCAGATCATCTTCGTCAGCGACCGTCCCGGCCATGATCGCCGCTATGCGGTCGATACGGGCAAGCTGGAGCGTGAACTGGGTTGGATGCCGGCCGAAACCTTCGAGACCGGCTTGCGCAAGACCGTCCGGTGGTATCTGGACAATCCGGCATGGGTCCGGCACGCGATGTCGGCCAGGTACCCCAGCCCGAAGGCGACGCAAGATGCCTCGTGAGCGCACTTCGCCGGCGGTACTGCTTCTCACTGGCTGCAACGGCCAGGTGGGATTCGAACTCAGGCGCAGCCTCGCCCCATTGGGGAAGGTGGTGGCATTGGATCGAAGTGGCCTCGATCTGTCGCATCCCGATGACGCACGCCGCGTCGTGCGGGAAGTGCGGCCCGATCTGATCGTCAATGCGGCCGCCTATACCGCCGTCGATCGCGCGGAAAGCGAAGCCTCGCTGGCCGAGACCGTCAATGGCATTGCTCCCGGGGTGCTGGCCGAGGAAGCAAGGGCGGTCGGCAGCCTGTTGGTCCACTATTCCACCAACTACGTATTCGACGGCAGCAAGGCGGCCCCATACAGCGAGAGCGATGCTGCCAATCCCCAGTCGGTCTATGGCCGTAGCAAACTGGCGGGGGAAGATGCCATTGCGGCAAGCGGAGCGGCCGCGCTGGTGCTGCGCACCGGCTGGGTAGCAGGCGTGCACGGTGCCAATTTCGCCAAGTCGATATTGGCGTTGGCGCGCGAGCACGAGAACCTGCGGGTCGTGGCGGACCAGCTCGGCGCCCCGACCACTGCAGCGTTGATCGCGGACGTCACCGCGCAGATCGTGGCGCGTTTCTGGCTGCATGGAGAACGCGAGCGTTTCCCGACCGGTCTCTATCACCTCGCTGCGGCGGGTTCCACAAGCTGGCACGGCTACGCGATGGAGGTGCTTCGCTACGTGCAGGCCAAGGGAGTGAGCCTCAAGGCCGATGCCACGGCGGTGGAGCCGATTCCGGCCAGCGCCTATCCCACTGCAGCGCGGCGGCCCGCCAATTCGCGGCTGGACACCAGCAAGTTGCGAAACACGTTCGGCGTCCACCTTCCCGATTGGGAACAGGGGATCCATCATTTGCTTGACCAGCTCTATCCCTGAGGCTCGCCATGCGCAAAGGCATCATTCTCGCGGGCGGGTCCGGCACCCGTCTCTACCCGGTTACGCGGGCCGTCTCCAAACAATTGCTGCCGGTGTACGACAAGCCGATGATCTACTATCCGCTGTCGACGCTGATGCTGGCCGGCATTCGCGACATTCTGATCATCTCCACACCGGAGGACACCCCGAGGTTCGCGGAGATGCTCGACGACGGTAGCGATTGGGGTATCAACCTGCAGTATGCCAAGCAGGCTTCGCCCGATGGCCTTGCCCAGGCATTCATCATTGGCAAGGATTTTGTGGGGGGCGAGGCGTCCACGTTGATCCTCGGCGACAACATCTTCCACGGACACGATCTGGTCAGCCAGTTGGCGCGAGCGTCAGCCAACCAAGATGGTGCGACGGTGTTCGCCTACCACGTACACGATCCCGAACGCTATGGCGTGGTGGAGTTCGACGAGAACTTCCGTGCGGTGTCGCTGCAAGAAAAGCCGAGCCAG
This sequence comes from Cupriavidus cauae, assembly GCF_008632125.1. Taxonomy (GTDB): domain Bacteria; phylum Pseudomonadota; class Gammaproteobacteria; order Burkholderiales; family Burkholderiaceae; genus Cupriavidus; species Cupriavidus cauae. The sequence goes on along the minus strand of NZ_VWRN01000053.1, from coordinate 436,070 downwards.
CCCCGCTCCAGCTACGCGGTTACGGGACTGTACTTCTACGACAATCAGGTTTGCGATATCGCCGCGAGCCTCCGCCCCTCGGCGCGCGGAGAACTCGAAATCACGGATATCAATAAACACTACCTCGACCGCGGGCAGCTCGACGTTGAAATCATGGGCCGCGGCTACGCTTGGCTCGATATGGGGACGCACACGTCCCTGCTCGAAGCGGCGACCTTTATCGCCACGCTGCAAAGCCGTCAAGGTCTGATGGTGGCATGCCCTGAGGAAATCGCATTTCGTAGCAAATGGATTACCGCTGAAGACGTCGAGCGCCTGGCACTGCCATTGGCGAAGAGCGGCTATGGCCGTTACCTGAAGCAGATCATCTCCGGGCAGATCAAATGAACGTGATTCCGACTGCGATCGCCGAGGTGCTGATGATCGAGCCTAACGTGTTCGGCGACGAGCGTGGATTCTTTTATGAGAGTTTCAACGCCGCGCGCTTTGAAGCCGCGACCGGCGTCCGCCGAACGTTCGTGCAGGACAACCACTCGCGCTCTTCGCGCAACGTCTTGCGCGGGCTGCATTATCAGATCCGGCATCCGCAAGGGAAACTGACGCGCGTCGTAGTCGGAGAGGTCTACGACGTGGTGGTCGATCTGCGCCGGCGATCGCCTACCTTCGGGAAATGGGTCGGAGTAACGCTCTCTGCGGCTAACAAGCGATTGCTTTGGGTGCCAGAAGGGTTTGCGCACGGTTTCCTCGTGGTCTCCGAGCATGCGGAATTTCTCTACAAGAGCACCGATTACTGGTATCCGGAGCACGAGCGCAGCTTGCGTTGGGATGATCCTGATGTGGGCATTGTTTGGCCACTGTCCGGCCCCCCTGTGCTTTCCGCGAAGGACGCTGCAGGCACATCTCTGCGCGAAGCGGAGACGTTTGACTGCGAACTGTTGGCTGGCCCTGCTAGTGCCTCCCCCAGGAAGGGCTCACGCTGACCCCTTTCCCTTGCTTCGGCCGCGACAATCGCGGTCCCACCGGTGTAACCGTGTGTTACAAAACGAAAGGAGCATTGGACCGCACTGGATACCACTTTAAGATGAACTGCTTTGCGCTCAACATGGCATCTCCTGCGCAACAGGTGTTTTCGAGTTCACTTCATGCCCCGGCCCGCGGGAGCTGAATCGAGATTGATTCACTGGTAGGACCTCTTCGGAGTGCATGCTGATGACTGTGCCGGGTACTCTTCTCTGGAAGCATGAAAAGCTGTTCAACGCGGTAGTGTGTCCTACGTGCCGGGGCAGAGTCCGGGTGACCGGTGCTCAAACGCTAAATGGCATTCCGTTGATGGGAAATATTTACTGCCAGGGGTGCGGTGACATCGGCAGGGTTTATAATGGAAAATTCGTGTTTGGCTGCAACGATCTACCGCAATTCGGAGCATCGTCGGCTGACATCAGCGGGAAATTCGAAGCAACTTGCCGCCCAATTTCGCCAGAACATTTGGCGCCGGAAGGTGCCTGGCAGCTTAGTAGCGAGCAGTTCTATAGCGATGTCCCTGGCGCGCGTTTTTCCATACGCTCTCGCGGTATAGGAGTTGCCATCACGCTGCTCAAGCATCCGTGGTCCGGGATTGCCCAAATACTGCGCGACGGTGAGCTGATCGCGGAACTCGACCTGTTCGAACCAAACGGCTCCATGCGGCTATGGTATCCCGTCTTTTTGGGTGGCGGCGAGCATCTGGTGGAAGTCGTGGTGACAGGAAAGCGGGATCCTCGTTCACACGGTGCGCAGGTGTTCGTGCTGGAGCAGTCGGAATCCAATGTGGCATCGCATTTGCCTTCGGAAATTTGCTATCCGTGGCGTAATAACGGCAATCCGTATCCGGACTGCCTGGCCTCTCTGATGGCCAAAGTGTGCCCTGATGGGTTGATCCTAGATTGTGGTTGCGGTGATCGCAGTCATCCGGATCCGCGCGTCATCAGCTTCGAGTATTCGCGGTTTCAATGTCCCGATGTCTTTGGGGATGGACATCGCTTGCCTTTTGCCGACAACACATTCGAACTAGTGCTGTCGCAGGCGGTGTTCGAACATTTGGAAGACCCGTTCGTTGCCGCGCGCGAAATTCACCGCGTGCTTAAGCCCGGTGGCGTGGTTTATGTCGAATCTGCTTTCATGCAGCCTTTGCATGCCGTTCCATACCATTTTTTTAATACCACAGGCTGGGGTCTGGAGCGTTTGTTTCGTGATTTCGAGATAGTTGAAGTCCGTCCGCATGGTAAATTCTCCGAAACATTGGAGTGGTGCTATGGACTGACCTCGTTGCGTGCGTCCGGGCAGGGGGGCAAATTGGATGACTTGCTAAATATCGCGCGCCAACTCGACAGCCATATTTCAGAACAGGAATTGCGCTACTTCTCCAGCTTTGTCAGCTTGCTGGGGAAGAAGCAGGGGATATAAATTGCTTTCGTTTTCTATTGTTATCAATACTCTCAACCGCGGCCCCTCGCTGCAGAAAACGCTCGAGAGCCTTCGTTGGCTCAAGTACGAAGGAGAGTTCGAGGTAATCGTTGTCAATGGCCCTTCAACGGACGACTCCGATGCGGTGATTCAATCGTGGCTGCCCAAAATCCGCGCTGGTCGTTGTCCGATGGCAAACCTTTCGATGTCGCGCAACATCGGCATCTGTATGGCGCAGGGTGATGTGGTGGCGTTTATCGATGATGACGCAATCCCGGAGCCGGAATGGCTGACACAGCTTGCCGCAGCATATGATGACCCAGAGGTCGGTGGTGCTGGGGGGCTGGTGTTCGACCAGTCGGGATATACCTATCAGTACGAATATTCCACCGCAAATCGATTGGGAAATGCCAACTGGGCTGCGGGCGGCAGTGCCAGCCACTTGTGTTTTCCAGCTTCATTCGAGTTTCCATACCTGCAAGGCACTAATGCGTCGTTTCGTCGCTCGGCATTACTGGAAGTGGGCGGGTTCGACGAGGAGATCGAATACTATCTCGATGAAACCGAACTCTGTTGCCGGCTTGTCGATGCGGGCTACGTCATTCGGCAATTGCCCAATGCCTATGTACATCACAAGTTCGCGCCGAGCCACGTACGTGATGACCACAAGATTACGCGCTATCGCTATCCGGTAATTAAGAACAAGATCTACTTCTCCCTCAAACATGGCCGTCCGTATCGGGACTTGGCCGACATCCTTGAGGACAACCGGAGGTTCTCCGAGGGACACCGTGGCGACGTGGAATTCCACATTGCTGGCGGCCGTTTACCAGAGAGCGAACTGGAGAAGTTTCGTGAAGAGAACGAACGCGCTTGGGAAGTCGGGCTTGCACGGGGCATGGACTCCCATCGCGAGCTGATCACACCGGAGAAGCTGGCGGCAGGCAGGGGCGATTTTCACCGATTTACCCCGATCCACAACGCCGACCGCAAGGCTATCGTTCTGGTGTCCCAAGACTTTCCGCCGAACCATAGCGGTGGCATTGCCACTTTCTCGCGTGACTTGGCGCAAGCTCTCGGCGCGCAAGGACATATCGTCCATGTCATCACACGTAGCACGGATATCAATCGTGTTGATTTTGAGCAAGGCGTGTGGGTACATCGCATGGTGCAACAGTGCTCTGAGCGCTCGCCCGGAGCTATATCGCTCGCGGTGCCGCAGCATATCTGGGATTGGTCGGCGACGGCGTTGCAAGAGGTACGCCGTATCGCGACACACCGCGAGGTCGCCGTTGTGGAAGCGCCGATCTGGGATTGCGAGGGCGTGGCATTCCTGCTTGATGGCGAATGGCCGTTGGTCACCAGTCTGCATACCACTTTGCATTTCTGGATCGAGTCGCACCCGGAAATGGCAGAAGACGCGGAATGGATGCGTACCTTCGGACAACCGATGCTAGCACTGGAGCGGCAGATGATGACGGCCGTGCAGGGCGTTCGCGCCAATAGTAGAGCCATCGTGCAGCGCATCGAAGAAGCCTATGGTTTTGCCTTTGATCCGGAGCGGCTACGCATCATTCCGCACGGAATGGGACCGGCCGCTGTTCCGGCTGGTACACGAGTCAATAAGGCGGATGCCGTTCAGATCCTGTACGTTGGGCGGTTGGAGCCGCGCAAGGGTATCGATGTGTTGCTCGAAGCCCTGCCTGAACTGATGCATGCCGCACCGGAAGCCATCGTGCGCATCGTCGGAGATGCGACGGAGGTCGGGCATGTCGACTACCGCAAAGCGTTTGCCGAGCGCTATGCGGGGACATCATGGTTCGGAAATGTCCGTTTCGAAGGGCGCCTATCCGACCCTGAGTTGGACATGGCTTATGCCGACTGCGACATCTTTGTCGCGCCTAGCAGATTCGAGTCTTTCGGCTTGGTTTATCTTGAGGCAATGCGACAAGGAAAGCCTGTCGTCGGGACGACAGCGGGTGGCATTCCAGAGGTGGTTCAGGATGGTGTCACCGGCTTGCTAACGGAGCCCGGCGATCCGGTATCGTTGGCTAAGGCCCTGAGCCGACTGGCGCAGGACGCCGGTTTGCGTGAGTCAATGGGCGAGGCGGGTCGCCGCCATTTCGAGCAGCGGTTTACCGCGGACAGAATGGCGCGAGAGAGCCATGGACTGTATGCGCTCTCGCGCGCTGGCTGGGAGGAAACCGTCGCGTGAAGATTTCGCATGTTCATGGCATCTGCGTAAGGAACGACGCCATATCCAACTCGATCCGTGACGAGGTTCGCTGGCTGCTGCAGGAGGGGCACGATGCGAAGCTATTCGGCTACGCTTGTGACTATCCGGATCTGCCGTTTATTCCCGTTGGTTCACCGCGCGATCTCTACCTGCATCCGCATCTGCAAGCCAGCGACGTTGTGATCCTTCATTTTGGCGTGTACTACCCGCTGTTTGATGTGCTCCCTGTAGTGCCGGCGCGGGCGCGCCGAGTCGTCGTGTTTCACAACATCACGCCGAAGGCCTTCGTCGCGCCCAGCAATCATGCCGTCATCGATCGCTCATTCTTGCAGCTCTCCAACATTGCATTCGCCGACGAGGTATGGTGCGTTAGCCAGACTAATCTCGATGTCCTGCGTGGCGCGGGTATCCAGACGCCGGCCACGGTGTTGCCCATCGCAGTACATGGGGATCTCTCCCTTCCCGATCGAAAGCCGAGTGCGTGCGATGGAGTGATTCGATTGTTGTTCGTAGGGCGCTTCGTCCGATCTAAAGGACCGCTCGAGCTATTGAGCGCTCTACGGCAGTTGCTCAGGGAGAACGGAGACTTGCGCTTGCGACTGGATATGGTCGGCAATCTGCAGTTCTCGGACGCCAACATGGTGGCTCAGGTCGAAGAAGCCAGGGCGGGCCTTCATCGGCAATTCGGCGAGCGGGCGCGCGTGATGATCCACGGCAATGCTGACGACGATCGGAAGCACCAACTGTTTCTCGAGAGCGATTTGTTCGTCCTTCCTACGTACCACGAAGGATTCTGCGTGCCAGTGGTCGAGGCATTTGCCAGCGGCTGCAGGGTCATTGCATATGACAACTCGAATATGCCTTCGATCTGCGGCGGGCTCGGCACGCTGGTGCCCACTGGCGATGCAGTGGCATTGATGCGGGCGATTGCCGATGTGGCAGCCGAAGTCGGTGACCCGGCGTGGCACGATGCCGGTGGTTTCCAAGCCTATGCGAGTCGTGCGAGCGCCTACGCGGCGCGATTCTCGCCCGCCCGGACGAAAGCGCGTTTTCTGAGGTCCGTCGAACGCGCCGTGTTGCAGCGCCGGCGCGTTCCGGCCGAGGCATAGCGGCGATCGGCCGCCGTATATTTGCCTACGGCGGTGCCACTTGCTACGTATCCTGCGGTAAGGCGGCCTGCATAGCCACCGCCTTCAATCCAGCTTCAGGTATTCGGCCTTGTATTTGAAGGCGACAATGCCCCATAGGTCAAGGTCCATGGGCTTGTCGGGAAAGCGTACAGAGAAGCGGCTGCCACCGGCGCAGTAGTCGATGACGTTATCGATCAACATTTGCGCTTGGTTCGAAGGATGGGAATACATCGAGCTAATGCCAGCTACCAGGCTGTATTCGCCGGGACACAAGGAGGGCTTGTAGTCAAATTCCACCGAGTAGATGGTGCCGGTATCAAAGCGAGACAAGTCAATTCCCTGCGCCAATGAACTGAAGTGGCAAATCTGCTTGCCGCTACTGTCTTGAATCCCCACGTTCAGCGACGTATTGGGGGGAAGGGGACCGTCCACGCGGACGAACACGCGCAGGCGGTGCGGCTCCAGGAATTCCATCGAGTCGGTCGCGTTGCCATCGCGGCCGTACAGAACGATATCGGTGATTCGCGCTTCGCCGCTGCCGGTCCGCATCGAGGCGACCCGCTCGGCGAAGGCCGCCGCGCTCGCCTGCTGGGCGGGGGTGATTGAGCTTGGAAGTGGTGTTTGATCTTCGTCGGTGATGTCCCCGACGACTTCGCCTTCGGGAGGGGAATATCCGGCTCGTACCATGCGGTTGAAAATTTCGCGCTGGTACGCCGCCCCCACGTCGGTGGACGAGCCCGTCATCTGGACACGCCCGTTCCTCATCCACAGGCCCTGATTGCAGAGTGAGCGGATCGCGTCGGCGGCATGGGTGACATAGAGGAACGTCACACCTTCGTCCAGCATCGACTTGATCTTGTGCAGGCACTTGTTTTGGAAGTAGGCGTCGCCCACGGACAGCGCTTCATCGACGATCAGGATGTCAGGCTGCGAGTAGACCGCGCAGGCGAATCCAAGGCGTACCGCCATGCCGCTGCTGTAAGTCTTGATCGGATGTTCGATGGCATCGCGAAGTTCGCTGAATTGGATGATCGCAGGAAGCGCTTCCTCGATCTGTGCTGCCGTCATGCCGTGCAGTAAGCCGAACTGGCTAATGTTTTCCCGACCGGTCAGCTCTGGATTGAAACCCGCTCCTAATTCGAGCAGCGCGGAAACCCTGCCGCTCACCTGCACAGTGCCCGTGGTTGGCGTTAGCACGCGCGCCAACACCTTCAGCAAGGTGCTCTTACCGCTGCCGTTTTCTCCGACGATGCCAAGACGGCCGCCCTTTTCCAGAGTGAAACTGACTTCGTCGAGCGCCCTCGTTTCTCGGGCGTATTGCTTCTTGCCGCCGGATAACAGTTCGAGCAGGCGATGCCGCGGGTGCGAATAGGTATGGTAGATCTTGGAGACGCCCTGTAGCGCGATGGCTTGCGTCAGTTCGGAATGAGACATAAAGGCCTCGGTCGCTTCAGAGGACATCAGCAAAGCCAGGGCGCAGCTTGCGGAAGGTAAGCGCGCCGACAATTAGGGCGCCTGCCGCAAAGAGCGCCGGGATTGCAAGATGCCCGAGCGGGAAGGCAGCGGACCCGAACACCGAAAGTCGCGATGCCTCCGCCAAATAGAAGAAGGGATTCAGATCCATCACGATGGGCTTCACCCACGCCATGCTCGACTTCTCGACCAGCGAGGGGGGGTAGAGCACGGGCGTGAGCCAGAAGAGTACATTGACCAGCACCGGCACGATCTGACCCATGTCCGGGATATAGACCGAGACCGCGGCGACGAAATAGGCGCAGCCGATCGTGAAGAGCGTGGAAATCAGCCAGATCACCGGAAAAAGCCAAACAGTGGAGGCCGGCACCATACCCTTGATGACGAGAAGCGCCACCACAATGCCCATGATGATCAACTGGCTGAGCAGGGCGGAGGCGAGCGGTACGAGCGGCAACACCCAGGCTGGAAACGCGATCTTGTTGATCAGGTAGCTGTACTCGCGCATGATGTTGGGGCTTCGCCCCATAACTTCGGCGAAGAAGGTCCACAGCGAGAACGGCACAAAGTAAAAGAGCGAGAATGGCAGCGGGCCATAGTCGCCTCCGATACGTCCCTGCATCAGGATGGAGAAGACCACCACATTGATAAGGGAATACAGTAGCGGAACGCCGATATTCCAAGCGACGCCCGCATACGAGCTTGCGTACCGGTTCTTGAGATCGCGTCTGGCCAGCATCAGCGCGAGCGAAAGGCCTGCGATACCGGTCTGTTTGCGGGTCTGTAGTTCGAACATGAGGGTGTCAGGCGAGGGGGAGGTTGCCGTCGCCAGCAAGGCGACGCCAATGCCGGCGTGATTCTTCAACGGCCGCGCCGTTCCGGCAAGGGCGAATTAGTAGGGTCAGGCGCAGCCAGCGGCGTCGTGGCACGCGCATCATCCGGGATTGCGTGCGGAAATCTCGAATTCGAAGCACTTGCCATTGCGCCGACCCGCCGCATGGACCTCGATGTCGGTGAATCCCGCTTCCTGCAGCAGCCTGCCAAGGTGCGACGGCGTGAACATGTTGAAGTGGAAGTCGCCGTCGTAGTCCTGCGCGCCGTACATGACTTCCCGCATATCGTCGTAGTCGTATCGGCCCGCTCCGTACTCGCGAATCATCGCTTCCGCATCGGGCACCACTGCTGCAAGCTTGCCGCCCGGCTTCAACAGTGATTTCCAATAGGGCAGCAACTCGCGACGTAGCTGCTCTTGTGGGAAGTGTTCGAGCATATGGGAGGAGAAGATTTCGTCCACCTCCCCGCGCTCGAGCGGCAAATTGCTGACTTCCGAAACGATATCGACTCCCGCGAGATCGCGGCGGTCGACATTCAGATAGCCTTCCAAGGGAATATGCCCGCACCCGAGGTTCAACCGCAACTGACCTTGGCGCGCCGCTGTCAGTTTGTCGCCATTGACCACCTTGGGTTCGACCTCCAGCGTGTCGCCTTCAGTCGACGGCGACGATCCGCCATGCCGCATTTCGTACATCAGTTCGCGTCGCACGAATTCGACTCGGCCAACTAGATAGTCGACAGTTTCGTGCGATTGCTTCAGCGCATTGCGCATGCCATCGAGTTCCTCCTGAATGGCGTTGAGGCGAGGGGCCCAGGCCTCTTCCTTCGAGCGCAGTTGTGCCTCGATGGCATCAAGCCGCGCTGTCGTGGTGGCCGGATCCCAAGCCTGAACTTGCTGCAAGTGGTTCAGTTCGCGGCGCATGCTACGCAGTGCCACGGGTACCGAGATGGCAAGGTTGCTCTCATCGCGTGAAACGATGGTTTGCTGATGATTGAGATGTGAGATGGCTTCCAGCAGCGTAGGCACTTGCTCGTTGACGAAACGGCGTAGCGTCGCAAGATCCTGGAACTCCTGCATGACCATGTCACGGGTCTGTGGGCCGCGCCAGGTCGCAACGCTAACGCGGACGAGTCGCCCGACGAGAGGCTGGTCGGCAAGACGGCGAACTGCCTTTCGAATACGTTCGCGAAGCGGAACGGAAGTGGAAGCGGCCATCGGTAAGTCGGTACTGGTCTTCATAAGGGAGAATTTCGGAGCGCACGAGCGCACTGACAGGGCGATTCTACTTGAAGGGCCTGGTGGTGTCCGAGGCGGAAACTGTTTGAAACGCCTGGGAAGGCAGTGTCGAATGCGCCAGTTCTTTGTACAACCGTATGTATTCGTGCGCCATCCGCGTGGCAGTGAACCGCTCCTCGAAGCGGGCGCGCGCGCGCATGCCCATCGCCGCCACCGCATCATCGTTCCGGGCGAACCAGAGCAAGGCTTCGCGCAATGCGTGGACGTCGTCCGGCGGCAATACCAAGCCGGTTTCCCGGTCCAGATTGACGAAACTCGTTCCGGTACCGATCTCAGTGGAGATCATTGGCTTGCCGCACATCGCCGCCTCGACTAGCGTGACGCCGTAGGCTTCGGAGCGCAAGTGCGAAGGAAACACCATGGCGCGTGCGAGTGCGATCAGTGCCATCTTGTCCTCGTCCGTCACAGCGCCGACAAAGATCACGCGATGCAGGCCGGCCGCCTTTGCCTGTTGGCGCAGGCGCTCCTCTTCAGGTCCAGCGCCCACGATGACGAGCGACAGACCGGTTTCCCGAATGGCCTCAAGAAGTATGTGCAATCCCTTGTAATACCGCAGGACCCCAACAAAGAGGAAGAAATTCTCCCCCACACGCTCGCGCCATGTTTCTCGGATGGTGTTCGACGGAGTGGGAAAGCTCTCCTCGTCGACCCCGATCGGGATGACGGTCACTCGTTGCCGATGCCGCTGCAGTATCGTGCTGCTTTCCGCGTAGTTGGGAGACGTCGCGACAATGGCGCCCATCGATGCCAAGAAGCGATGCATCAGTGGACGATAAATGTGCATCAGGGCCTTCTGTCGGACCACGTCGGAGTGATATGTCGCCAGTGCCGGCTTGCCTGCCGCGGCTGCGAGATGCAGCAGGTCTCCGAAGGGCCACGGGAAGTGGTACTGAATTATGTCGGCCCAGGCAGCTGCCTGACGAAACTCGCCGAACGCCCGCAATGACATCGCGTTGGACGCGATCTCGATGGTGACGGGGGCGCGCAACACTGGCACACCGTCCTGCTCGATGCGAGGCGTCTGCCGGCCCTGCCTGCTCACGGTGAAGATCTTCGCATCCACGCCCAACTGCCGCGTCGACAGTGCAATCTGCCGGATCACCTGTTCGATGCCGCCGAACGTATCCGGGTAGTAGGTCTTGTAGACGTGAAGTACACGCATGATTCGTCCCTAGACCAGTTCGCGGTAGACCGCGGCTGTCAGCCTTGCGGTGTTGTCCCAGGACAGCGCCGCGGCGCGTTGCCGGCCCAGCGCGATGCGTGCGCGATTTTCCTCGTTGTCCGCCACGGCGTCCCGCATGGCCGCCGCGATCGCTTCCACGTCGAGCGGGTCGAACTCGATCGCAGCGTTGCCGGCGACTTCCGGCATCGAAGACACGTTCGAGCACGCGACAGGAATGCCGCAGCCGAACGCTTCGAGGATCGGGATGCCGTACCCCTCATGCAGCGAGGGGAACACGAGCGCGCCGGCTCCGGCATAGACCAGGCGCAGCTTTTCCTGGCCTTTCAGATCGTTGAGCCAGACCACATCGTAGCCGTCATGCTGCGCCTGGCGGATCGCCGCGATATCGTCGTCGCACGACCAGCCCGAACGCCCCACCAGTACCAGCTGGCGCTGCTCTCGCGTGGATGCGGGCAGGGTGCGATAAGCCTGAATCAGCCGCCCCACGTTCTTGCGCGGCTGCAGCGTGCCGACAAAGAGGAAGTAGCCGGGCCGCAAGCCAGCCGACTCCTGCATCGCGGCCACCGCCTGCGCATCGGCCGGCTGCAACCATGCCGCCTCGACCCCATTGGGTACCACGGCAATGCGGTCCTGCTGCACGCCGAAATACTCGATCAGTTCCGGGACTGCGGCCTCGGAAACCGCGATGATCTTGTCGGCATAGCGGGCGGCATGCCGCATCAGCGCATTCTTCAGTGCGCGCAATCGCGTCGAGGCCCACTGCGGATAGCGCAGCGGAATGGCATCGTGCAAGGTCGCGACGACGGGGCAGGTCATCCGTATGCAGCGGTAATCGGTGACGTGCACCAGGGCCGCCGAGTCCGGCGGTCGCACGGCTGCACCGAACATGGACAGCACCAGCTGGGCCGGATACGAGCGCGGCATCGCCATGGCCTGCAACCGCTGCGCAGGTACCGCGCGGGTCGGAAAGGACATCGCTTGCGGTGCGATACCGAGGGCCGGAAGCCTGGATTGCAGCGCCTGCGTGTATATCCCGATGCCGTCCAGGATCCCGCCGTTCAATGCAGGCTCGAGGGTATTGGCCGTCAGGCCGATCTTGAGCGCACTCATGAGTCGAGACGATCCTGGCGCAGCCCGCGCATGACCCCGCCCAGGCGGTAGGCCAGCAGGGGCCAGGCCCGGGTCCGTAGCCACTCCGATTGCCGCGACGCCGTATTGGCAAGGATCTCCGGATTGGCCAGCAGCGCCACGATACCGCGCGCGATGTGGTCCGGACTGGTGCCCGGCAGCGAGTGCACGATTTCCTCGACGTCGCTGAAAATCGGCAGCGGCGTGCATACCACCGGCCGGTGGGAGGCGATGCCATAACGGACGGCGCCACTCGCCGACTCGGCGGTGTTCTGGTACGGGAACGCAACGAGGTCCGCGCAATCGAGCAGCGCGAAGCTCTTGTCGTCGGGGAGAAACTCGGTGCAAAAGCGAACCCGGTCCGCGCAGCCAAGCGACGATGCGAGCGACTGGCAGCGCTCGTGGACTTCGCGGGAGACATCGCCCGGATAGAGTGCATTGACCAGCAGCAGCATGGCCTTCGGCCTGGCCTGGAGGATCTGCGGCAGGGCTTCGATCAACTGCTCCAGACCCTTGTGCGGAAGCATGAAGCCGTAGGCGGCAATGACCTCGGCATCGGCGGGAATACCGGCTGCCGCTCGTGCGACGGGCACCGGCGTGGGAGTGCGGGCGGTGACGCCGTGCGGGAACAGGCAGACATTGTCGACCAGGCCGAGCGCCTTGAGCCGATTGACGTCGTCCACCGAATGCACGACCAGCCGATCGGCAAGGGACAGTTCCGCGCGGATATCCTTCAGGCTCGCCTCTTGCCCGGGCGTCACGATGTCCTTCGTCGAATGGAAGGTCACCAGGACCGAAATGCCGCGGCGGTGGCAGAGGCGGATGACCCGGCCCAGGCCTTCGGTGGAAAGGAAGCCGAAGTTGTACTGGACCATCAGCGTATCCAGATTCGCCGCCTCAATCGCCGCGGTCAGCTTGTCCACCGTTCCGTGGCGGTTGGTCCAGCATCGGTTCACACGGTCGTCGTCGGGCTCGACGGTTGCATCGAGTTCGGAGGCGAAGATCGTCACATCGAAATCGGCCGGATTCAGATGGCGCAGCAGAAAGCTTGAATACGTCGCAATGCCGCACTTCGCATTCCACGAGGAAACCCAGCCCAACCGCTGGCGGCTGTTGGCGAGCCCCGTCCGCGATGCCAGTTGCGCGTCGAGTTCCACGAGACGCTTCGTGGCGAGGTTCCAACGCAACTGCTGTGTTGCCATGGCTTGTGCCGTCTCCGTGCGCGCCCGGCGTTCGCTGTCCGTAGCCGATGCCACGGCTCGCATCTGGCTGCGCAAGCTGGCCAGATCGGGTTCGACCCACATGGAGTCCGCGACGCCGAGATGAGAACGCGCGGCGGCGAAGCGGTAGTCCACCAGCCATGCCGTCTCTTCCGTACAGAAGTCGGCCTGGCCGCCATAGGCGGTGGTGATCACCGGCAGGCCCTGCAGCATGGCCTCGGCCATGGGCAGCCCGAAACCTTCACCGCGGCTGGGTGCAACGAAGGCATCGCAAGCCTTATACAAAGCCTGCAGGTCCGCGTCGGGCACGTCCCGTTCGATCAGCACGATCCGGGGGCAGCCGGGCATGGCCTGCAGCTCGCGCACCTGCGCCGCCACGGTATTATGCGGATTCGGGAAGGTCTTGATGACGAGCGTTACGCCGGAATCGTGGCGAAACTCCTCGCAGTACGCTTGCAGCAACACGTCGGCGCCCTTGCGGGGAAAGCACGACGAGACATGGAGAAAGCGGAAGCCTTCGGGCAGGTCCCACTGGTGCGCGGGAGCGGCGTCGGCTGCGTGGTGGTCCACGCCATGGCCATACACCGTAATCGGTATATGCACGCCGTTGTCGCGCAAGACCTTCTTGACGAAGGTCGATGTGGCACCGATCCCGTCGAGCCATGTATTGAACTGCATGACCCATTCGGGAGGCAGCCCGCTTTCTTCCCAGGCAAAACAGAGCAGGTTGCGGTCACCCCGCATGTCGGCGACGCGCGGCGGATACAGATTGCGTATCAGCGTGACGGCCCGGCTGTCGTCCGAGCGGCGATCGACCAGTTCGGCAAGCCCGTCGATGGCTTCCAACGCCCGGCGGTCTACCGGGTAGTCGCCGTTGCCTTCGGTCGCACGTGCCGCAACTTGTGTCGGGGCGAGCGATTCCATTTCCAACGCCAGGCGGCGATTGACCAGGGCCAGGCTATAGCTGGTCTCCAATGGACCTTCAAACTGGTAGCGGGGCACTGCCGCTGCCACCTGTTCGTCCAGGGAAAGCGGCGGACGTGGGAGTCCGATCGAAGCAAGATAATTGCCCAGTTCCCGCGTCAGTGCGAGGGGCGACAAGGCGGCGACGCGTTCCCGTTGTTTCGCCAGCACGCTGGCACGCAGTTGGCGGTCCAGGCAAAGCCGCTTGACCAGCCCCGCGATGGCGCCATGATTGCGCTGTCGGACCAGGATGCCCGCGCCCGACAGCGTGGCTGCGACATTGCCGCTGTCGAAGGCGACCACGGGGACATCGAGTGCCATGGCTTCGATCAATGGCACACCGAACCCTTCATGCTCGCTCATGCAGAGGAACACGTCCGCCGCGCGATACCAGGCGCCCAGATCCTCGTCGGACACTTTGCCGGTGAACTGCACGAACCCTTGCAGTCCCAGCTCTGCGGTCAGCCGTTGCAGGTCTTCGTAGTAGGGATCGCCCGCATCGTAGCCGCCCACGCAGACCAGCCGGATCGGCTCGTCGCACATGGCGCGAAGAAAGGCCATGGTCTTGATCAGGTCGGCATGCCCCTTGTGCGACGAGACCCGACCGACGAACAGTACCGTCAGAATGGACGACTCGCGCAGCGCCAGTTGCCGGTTCCAGGTGCGATCGCGCACCTTGTCCACGTCCAGGAGCAGCGGCAATACCGTGACATCGTCATAACCGGCTTCACGCAGTTCGCTGGCGTTCAGCTCGGACACGGCGATCGCGCGCTCCATCACCGGACGGAAGTCGACCAGTTGCTGCCGCCCTTTCTGCGCGTAGTGGTGGAACGGATTGCTCGGCGGGAAGAACGAAGCGGGCGTGATGTTGTGGTAGCAGAGGATATTGCGCCCAGGCAACTGCAGGATCCAGTCATCCAGATCGTGACCCATCGAATGATGGATCAGGAGGACGTCGCCAGGATTCCTGTTCAGAAGATGGTGAGCGTGGAGTTCGCCCGCAAGCTCGGGCGCCACATGTTCGGCGTAGATCTCCGATTCGAAGCCAAGCCGGCGCAGCATGCTCCGGATCATCAGCATCGCATTCGTGACCGCATCGCCGACAGCGGAGCCCGAGTGGAACTGATGCACGGCCGGCCGCGCGATGCTTCCCGCCTGCGCCCGCGATGTGGCAGCGGGCATGACGTTCTGGTCGGCAGTGGGCAGAGAAGTCTTGAATGCGGACATGGATCAGTATCGCTCGGCTTCCCGAGGCAGCCCGGCTAGCGGCCCGGCAGCACGGCGTCGAGTTCCCGTTGAATGGCATCGAGCAGCGCCTGCGTGTCGTCGGGCGTGCCGTTCATCGAAAGAAAGCCTGGATCCACCGGCTCGGCGCTGGCAACGGCAAGCAGGGAGGCGATCGGGATGGTGTGGCTGCGGCCGGAAAAGTCGAACTGCCCGGCGTACTCGGAAGGCTGCCGATCGCTGGCTGCGCTCAGGACGCGGCCAGCGGTGCGTTGCCACAGCCCCGGAAAGCAGGCCCTCAACCAGCGGGCGACCGGCAATACGCCGGGGAAACCCTTGGCGTGCCGCATCAGCCGCCGCAGTACCCGCCGCAGAATTTCCTTCCAAGGCAACGCCTCGGCTCCGTGGCCGATGCAGCGCTTGGCGAATGCCGATGCCTTGCGTGTAAGCGGATGCGTTTTCCAGGTCATGGCGGAAGCGGCCCCGCCAATGGCCGGGGCTCGTAAGCGGCTTAGTTCTGTACGCGACCGTACTGGTCTTCGAAGCGGACGATGTCGTCCTCACCCAGATACTCGCCGCACTGGACTTCAATCAACACGAGGTCGATCACGCCCGGATTGATCAGCCGATGCCGGTGTCCGGCCGGAATATAGGTGGACTGGTTGGGCTGCAACGAGATCGTCTTGTCGCCGTTCACCACGTCGGCGCTGCCGCTGACGACGATCCAGTGCTCGCTGCGGTGATGATGCATCTGCAGCGACAACTGTGCGCCGGGCTTGACCACGATGCGCTTGATCTTGAATCTGTCACCTTCCTCGAGCACGGTATAGGTGCCCCAGGGCCGGTGCGCGGTCCGGTGAATCCGATAGCACTCGTGGCCGCGCTTCTTCAATTGCCCCACGATGTGCTTGACGTCCTGGGTGCAATCCCGGTTTGCCACAAGCAGAGCATCGGGGGTGTCGACGATGATCAGGTTATCCACGCCGACCGCGCCCACCACCCGCCCTTCGGACTTGATGTAGGAGTTGCTTACTTCGTGCAGCAGCGCCTCGCCGTAAATCCGGTTGCCATGCGCATCTGGCGGCGTCAGCTCGCTGATGGCCTCCCAGGAGCCGATGTCGCTCCATCCCATATCGCTGGGGACGACCGACACGCGCGACGATCTTTCCATGACCGCGTAGTCGATCGAGATATCGGTGGCGTGGCGGAACGTTTCTCCGTGCAGCTCCGTGGAGGAGCATCCGGCCGATTCCGACGTCACACCTTGTTGCAGACTTTTTTCGCAGACGGCCAGCAGATCCGGCGCGTGCGTCGCGAACTCCTCCAGGATGGTCTTCGCCGTGAAGCAGAACATCCCCGAATTCCACAAATGGCGCCCATCGGCCACCAGTTGTTCGGCCTGGGGCAGCGACGGCTTCTCGACGAACCGCTTCACCGGTACGGCGCCATTGCCGACGCTGGCCTGCTCCACCTCGATATAGCCGTACCCGGTCTCGGGAGAAGTGGGCTGGATGCCGAAGGTGACGATGCGTCCTTCGAGCGCGGTCTCCGCCGCTGTCGCCACGGCGGTGGCGAAGCGCTCGAGATTGTTGACCAGGTGATCGGCGGGCAGGACCAGCATCACCGCGTCCGGTCCCACCTGCGCCTGCACCCACAGGGCCGCCGCAGCGACGGCGGGGGCGGTATTGCGGCCCATCGGTTCGAGCAGGAATCGCAGCGGCACCCTGTCCGCGTTCACTTCCTGGCAATCATCCCGGGTCAGGAAGTAGGTGTCACGATTCGTGACAACGAGCACCTCGGACACCTGCGCGCCATGCGTGGCGCGCAAGAACGTCTTCTGCAGCAGGCTTTCGCCGTCCGACAGTTTCAGAAGTGGTTTCGGGAACGCTTCTCTGGAGACGGGCCACAAACGGCTGCCGGCTCCCCCGGAGATGATCACGGGAACAATGTGCATGCTGACCGATCCTGTATGGAGGTGGGCGATTATAGTCCCTTTGGCATTCGTTTGAGCACGCGAGCAGGCTCGAATTCTTTCGAAGTGTAACTGCGGCGCTCTGCGCTTCACGTTTGCAACCATAATCAACTGGCTTTTGAAGTGCCGGTTACGGGCACCCGGTAAAACGTCCGCTTTGCGCGGACTCGTATAACATCCATGTTCACGCGGACATTCAGTCCGTTTGATCGCCACGGCAGAAAATAGAAAGCACTGGCTGCACGGAATAAGCGCTTGCGGGCTGTTGTTTTTTTGCATCAAGCGTCGTGCGGCCCGCTGGGAAGAGGCTGGGGATGCGGGGCCGGCCACGGACTGGCGAAAATCGTGGTCACCAGCGGTGTGCTCCAAGGTATGCTCGCAGTCCGCACAGCGCCGGGCCGCGTTGGCAATGCTTGCGTCGGATCATACTTGACACAATGTTCGATTTTTTTTGGGTTCCCCTGTTCTGCTTTCTGGCAACCGCGTTCGCGGTGGTCCTGCTGCGCCCGCTTGCCATTGCAGGCGGATTGGTGGATCGCCCCGATGCCCGCAAGCGGCACCAGGGTGAAGTGCCTCTGGTCGGCGGCATCGCCCTGACCATCGCCATCTGGGCCGGTTCGTTGATCTTCATGCGCTCGCAGGGCTACTACGTGGCGCTGCTGGCGGGTCTGACACTGCTCGCCATCGTCGGGATCGCCGACGATCTGCGCGGTGTGTCCCCCGTGGCGAAGCTTGGTGCCCAGTTTCTTGCCGCCATGCTGATGACGTCATGGGGCGGCATCTATCTGCATTCGCTGGGTGATTTATTTGCACGCCGCGAGATTCTGTTAGCGAATTGGGGAATTCCGATGACCCTGTTTGCGGCGGTCGCCGTAACCAACGCGATGAATATGTCGGACGGGCTCGACGGCCTGGCAGGCGGATTGGCGGCGATAATCTTCAGTTGGTTTGCGTATTTGGCGGGCGAGGTCGAAAATGGCGCCGCGCAGCGGATATGCATTATATTTACCGGGGCGATTCTAGGTTTTCTGATTTTCAATATACGCAACCCACTGCGCGGGAAGCATCGGGTCTTTCTTGGGGACGCCGGCAGTCTTATGTTGGGGTTCGCTATTGTATGGTTCTCGGTCCTGCTATCACAAGTGGAGTATAATGCACAAAAGAGCGTGCCGCCGGTCGTGATGCTGTGGGTGCTCGGCTTCGTCCTGATCGATCTGTTCTCCGTCGTCGTACGGCGCGTCATGAAGGGAAAGAACCCGTTGTCGGCGGATCGTACGCACCTGCACCATGTCCTGTTGCGTCTGGGGCTGGGACCGGATGCGATCGTTCTGGTCATCCTCGTCTGTAATGCATCGCTCGGACTTTGCGGCGTGCTGGGCTGGAAGGCCGGGCTGTCCGAGCAAACGTTGTTCCTGCTTTTCCTGGGACTGGTGGTCTTGCACTTGCTTGTGATGCGCAGTGCGTGGCGCATCATCCGAATCGGCAGACGGATGATCAGCCGGGTCAGAGCGCGCCACTAGGGGCCCGCCCTATTGGCCCAAGTATCTGGCGCAGCCAGATTTCAACTACCGTAGTCGATTCGAACCGGGCAGCCATTCGGACCGCCGCTTCCGACATCGCCTGTGCGCGATCGCGATCCGAGATCGTCGCGCAGATGGCATGGGCCAGGGCGGCAGCGTTGTCGACGGGCGCCAGCATGGCTGCGGCGCTGTCGCGCAATAGCTCCCTTGGCCCGGTCTCGCAATCGGTCGCCACCACGGGCAAACCGAACGCCATCGCCTCTATCAGCACCACGCCGAAGCCCTCGTAGCGCGACGGCAGGCAGAACAATGCCGCCTGCCGATACAGGGAAGCCACTTCGGTCCGCGCGGGCTGAAACTGAACATAGCGTTCCAGACCGCAGGTCTTGCGCAATGCGAGCAGCTCCTGGCGCAACTCCCCGTCGCCGACGATATCGAGTCGCCAATCCGGATGCCGCTGCGCCACCAAGGCCCACGCCCGCAGCAGTACATCGAACCCTTTCGCATGCGTCAACCGCCCCACCGCCAACGCCACCTTCGACGTCCGCGGCGCCGGCTCGGAGGGCATCGCAAACGGCAACGCATTCGGAATCACCACCACATTCCGCGCGCCCAACCCCCGTTCCCACTTCTCCCGATCCCGCTGCGTCAGCACCACCACATGCTCGCAACTGCGAACCGCCAGCCGCCGCGCCAGCCGTCGCGCCCGTCGCCCGAGATCCTGGTCGAAGTTGCAGTGCTCCCAGGCAATGCGGCGCACGCCGAGGCCCACGCATGCCGGCAGCGTAAACAACGTCAGCATCGTATCGACCTCGATCAGCACCTCGATCCGATGCCGCTTCAGATACCGCCGAATGCCGAGGACCGTCGACAGATACCGCGTCTTGAACGAAGGCCGCTGCGCGAACAGCGCATCGTGTCGCACCGCCGGTTCGAGTTCGAAGCAGCTCGCGGCGTCCCACAGGCTGAGGATATGCACCGTGTACCCGCGCCGCGCCAGCTCGTTGGCGATCACCGCGGTCATGCGCTCGGCGCCGGCGAATGCGTTCAGCGTCCCGGTCAGGAAGCAGAGGGTCGGCTTAGTGCTCATGCGCTGCCCTTGCCGTCCGCAGCGACGTGGCCGTCCGGCAGCGCCACCACAGCGCGAGCCCGATCAGGACCGCGAATCCGTTGGCCAACGCATACCCTGCGACCGCACCCCATATGCCATAACGCGGCACCGCGATCAGGTCGAAAATCAGGATCATCGCCAGCGTGCCGGCCCATTTCAGCGCGACCCATTCGGGCTTGCGCAGATACACCGGCAGCAGGGTCAGGCCGACATCGACGAACACCAGCGCGGTGGCGAATGCCGCGACGCGCAGCAGCCCGACGGCCGCGCCGAACTGTTCGCCATAGAGCAGATGGATGATCCAGTCGGCGGCAGCGGCGATCACCGCCGCGCCGGCCAGCCCCACCGCGCCGAGCAGCAGCGCCAGGCGTCCGACATTGCGCCGTGCCAGCACGGGATCCGCTTGCCCGTAGACATAGACCGGCGCGGCGCCTGCCGCGATGATGGTCGCCGCGGCCGCGTAGTTGTCGAGGATCTGCATCGTCGCGGCATAGGCGCCGAAGTCTGCGAGCGGCACCAGCGGCTGCAGGATCAGCTGATCGACGCGGCGCGCGGCCATCATCATCATGAAGCTGGCCCAGAACAGCGTTCCGCCGCGCAGCAGTTGACCCGCCAGCGCGGAATCGACCGCGATGCGCCGGTGCGGCACGCGGCTCAGGTAGTAGCCGGCGAGCAGCAGCGCCAGCACCACCGCCTCGACCGCGAAGGCGCTGGCGAAGGCCGGTGCGGCGCGGCTGCCGGCGGTGAACAGCAGCGCCACCATGCCGGCCTTGATGGTCAGCGAAATCAGGCTGAACACGGTGGCCGGCCGGTTGTTGGTATGCGCCTGCATCCAGGCACCGACCACGCCAAACGGTTCGCGCAGCAGGATCGCGATGCCGAGCAGCAGCGCCACGGCCCAGACCTCGGCGGCGGCGCCTGCCACGGCCAGGTAGCCGCACATCAGCGCATAGCCGAGCAGGCCGCCGAACGCGCGCAGCACGAAGGCGTGCGCCAGCAGGCGATGCTGCGCTGTGCTGGCGGAATCGGCGACCAGCCGCGGCACCACCACTTCGCTGCCGCAGATCAGCGCGACCGACGCCGCGATCGTGACCACGGCCTGGGCATACTGGAAATGCGCGAAGCCTTCGGGGCCGAGCGCGCGCGCCAGCATCGCGACGATGGCGATGCCGGTGACCACCTGCAGCCCGCGCTCGGTCAGCATCCACAGCAGGTTGCCGGCGACCCGTCTGCGCATCAGGCGGTCCCCATGCGTGCGTGGGCCTTTGCAGCGGCAAGCGCGGCGTAGCGGGCCAGCCATTGGTCCGCGATGGCCTCGAGGCCGAGCGAATCCGCGATATGCCGATGCCTTGCCGTTTCCTGTGCCAGGTCGCCGCGCCCGTCGCGGAGTGCGCGGGAGAGGGCGGCCGCCAGTGCGTCGGCATCGCCGCGCGGTACCACCTGCCCAAAGCCGTCGACCATCTGCGCGACACCGGCCGCATCGGTCGCCACCACCGGGCAGCCGCAGGCCATCGCTTCGCCGACCACCAGCGGCATGCCCTCGATGTCGGACGACAGCGCAAACACGTCCGCCGCGTTGAGCAGGGCCGGGACGTCGGCGCGCGTGCCGAGCAGGCGTACGCGGTCGCCAAGGGACAGGGCGGCAATGCGGCGTTCCAGCGCGGCGCGTTCGGGGCCGTCGCCCGCGATCAGCAGTTGTGCGGAGGCAAGCGACGACGGCAGGCGGGCAAATGCCTCCAGCAGCAAAGTCTGGTTCTTCTCGGGGACGAGTCGTCCGACATGAAGCAGCAGCGGTGCGGCCGCATCGAGGCCCAGCGCCGCGCGCGTCTGCGCCCGCGCCGTGCCATCGGGCCGGAACCGTGCGGTATCGATGCCATTGGGCATCACCGCGATGCGCCCCGCCGGCACCGCGCCGGCCGCGATCATTCTTTCCCGGCCTTCGGCGCTGACATGCGTCGTCAGGCCGGCCCAGCGATCGGTCAGCCGATAGGCCAGCATGCGCGCCGTGCCGCCCTCGCGGGCACTGTGCGCGGTGCAGATCAGCGGCGGCATCGCGCGCGCCGGACCGGTCGCGATCAGGGCGCGGCCGAACAGGTTGGCATGGACCATATGCGCGTGGATGACGTCCGGCCGCCAGTGCTGGACGAAACGGCGCATCTGCCGCAGCGCCCGCGCCATCGACCACGGCGATTTGCGCATGGCCAGGTTCAATGTCTCGATCTCGGGCGGCAACGTGACCTCGCATCCCGGCGTCAGGCTGGCCACCGCGACGGCGTGGCCGAGTGCATCGAAGCGGCGCGCGAGCGCGGCGACCTGCTGCTCGGCACCGCCAAGGCGCAGGCCGGTGGTCAGCAGCAGAATGCGCATCGGCGATCGCGACAACTGCGGCGATTCCGTGGAGGCGGACGAGGCGGACGAGGCGGACGAAGCCGGCGCGAACGGCGAGCCAGTCGAGCCCAACGAACGGGCCGCATCCGGCGACAGCCCCGGCACCGGCGCCACGCCTTGCTCACGCGCCCGCATCAACGCGCCCCGTACCCGGTCAGCAGCGTCCGCACCGTCTTCACCGCCACCAGCAGGTCCAGCGCGAAGCTGCAATGCTTGACGTAGTACAGGTCGTAGCTGAGCTTGGTGACCGTTTCCTCGTGCGTGCCCGCATAGCCCTGCTGGACCTGCGCCCAGCCCGACAGCCCCGGCCTCACCAGATGCCGGTACGGGTAATAGGGGATCGTGTCGGCGAAGCGCTCGACCATCGGCACCTGCTCGGGACGCGGTCCGATCAGGCTCATGTCGCCCGTCAGCACGTTCCATAGCTGCGGAATCTCGTCGAGCCGGTATTTGCGGATCACGCGGCCGACGCGCGTCACGCGCGGATCGCGCCGGGCGGCAAAGCGCGCGGTGTCCTGCGGCGCGGTCTCCATGCTGCGGAACTTCAGCATCGTGAACGGCTTGCCGAGCAGTCCGACGCGGCTCTGCCGGAACAGCGCCGGGCCGGGGGAGTCCAGGCGGATCGCGAGCGCCACCACCAGCGCCGCGGGCAGCGCCAGCGGCGCCAGGCACAGTACCGTGGCCACATCGATCAGGCGCTTCAGATAGCCGTAGAAATAGTGCGCGGCATGATCGTCGAGGAAGTTCTCGTCGATATGGTCGAGCCCGAGCCGGCCGGTCAGCATCTCGCCCACACGCTCCACGGAGTAGATCCGCACGTGGCTCATCTTGTAGCGCGCCAGCAGCCGGGTCCGTTCCGGATCGGCCGCGGCACTGCGGTCGAGCATCAGGCCGTCGCAATGCACCGCTTCCTCGATCGAGCCGATCGGCTCGAAGCGGGTGCGTCCCGGCGGCAGCGCGCCCGGCATCGCCAGCAACTGCTGCAGTTGCGCCAGCGCGGCGGGATCGGTGTAGCCGAACACCGGCACGTAGTTCTGCACATAGCGCCGGTAGCCGGCCCAGATCCACGCCAGCGTGGTCAGATAGCCCAGCAGCAGCGCGCCGCGCGAGTAGGGAATCTGGAAGGCGGCGAAGGCGAACAGCAGCGCGACGAAGGGCAAGGTCGCCGCCAGGCCGACCAGGCTGTTGCCCTCCATCGCCGGCAGATGCAGCGAGCGGTGCAGCAGCACGAAGGCGAGCAGGTAAGGCGCGATCGACCACAGCAGCGTGCGCGGGAACACGTGGGTCACATAGCCGGCCTGATGGGCGGCCTCGGCCAGTCCCATGTTCAGCGCGAACGGCAGCAGGCCGAGCAGGGCCCAGCCGAGCATACGGCTGGCGCGGCGCATCGTTTCGGAGCCGCGGGCGCGGATGGCCAGGGCGGGGCGGGCGGTGCCCGATGCCTTGTTCATGCGCATCCCCTCAGGCCCGGTCCCGCGCAAGCGGGCCGTTGGCCGGCGCGGTGGCGGGCAGCTGCTCGCGGTAGATCGCCCAGGTCGCATCGGCCATCGCCGTCACGCCATATTGCAGCGCCCAGCGTTCGCGTGCGGCCGTGCCGAGCGACGTCCGCAGCGTGGCATCGCCGGCCAGGCGCGCCAGTGCATCGGCCAGCGCCGGCACGCTGCCCGGCGCGCACAGCAGCCCGCAACGGCCCTCGTCGAGTTGTTCGCGAATGCCGGGCAGATCGCTGGCGACGACCGGCAGGCCGGCGCGCATCGCCTCGAGAATGGACAGCGGAAAGCCTTCGTGGTCGGAGGCCAGCACGAAGGCCTGCGCCGAGGCCAGCAGCGCGGGCACCGCGGCGACGTTGCCGGTGAACACCACGCGGCCGGGAGCGAGGCGTTGCGCGAGCGCGCGCATGGCCGGCAGTTGCGGGCCATCGCCGGCGATCACCAGCTCGCAGCGGGCCAGCGCGCCATCGCCAGGTTCGGCGCGTTCGGCGGGCTCGGCCATCTCGGCGAGTTTGGCGAAGGCGCGGATCAGCAGATCGGGCCGTTTCGGGGCGGCAAAGCGCGCAACCATCACGATGCGATGCATCGGCGCGCCAGGCTCGGCCCGCTCGGGGACATCGCCAATGCCGTTGTGGATCACCGCGATCCGCCGCGCGGGCAGCGGCAGGCTGCGTGCCAGTTCGCGCTCGGCCTCGGACACGCAGATCAGCCGTGCGGTCAGCGGGGCCAGCAACCATTCCGCGACGCGGGCGGCGAGCCGTTGCCGGCGCGGCGCGGCCGGCTTGAAGCCAAAGCCGTGCACGGTATAGACGACCGGGATGCCGAGCAGCCAGCCGGCGATGCGGCCCAGGGCGCCGGCCTTGGCGCTGTGCGCGTGGATCAGGTCCGGATCGGCCTGCCGCAGCGCCTTCATCAGCTCGCGCAGCGCCGCGATCGCGCGCAGCGGCGACAACGCGTTGTCGAGCCGGGACAGCCGGACCGTGCGCGCGCCCAATGCCTCGGCGGCCGGCAGCAGCGGACCGTCGCCGCCGGCCAGCACGATCGCTTCCACGCGCTCGCCCAATGCCTCCAGCAGCGTGGCCACATGGGCCTGCGCGCCGCCGATCTCCGAATTGGTGATCAGGTAGGCGATGCGGGGCCGCTCGGCCTGTCCCAGGTCCGCCGCCGAGGCGGAGGCAGGCAAGCGCTCGGGTTCGGCGCAACGCGGGGACCAACGCAAGGACCAACGCAGGGACCGGCGCTGAGACCGGCGCGCCGGAGAATGGGGAAACGAGCGCGGCGACAGGGGCACGGTGGCAGGAGGGCGCGATATCGGAATGGCGGCGGGAATGGCGGCGGGCGGCGCAGCAAATCGTGCGTGCGATGGCGTGTGTCAGGACACCGAACTGCCCGGCCGAACCGATTATAACTGCCGTGCCTGATCGCAATCCGGCAAAATACAGGTTTTGGCGCGCCGTTCTGGGCACATGGCGGGATCACGAAGTCCCGCGGTTCCATGCCCCGCGGCGGGGCGCCCGCTCCCTTCACTTCCAGGAAGCTGCATGCAAATCGACTCCTCCATCTTCAAGGCTTACGACATCCGCGGCATCGTCGGCAAGACCCTGACTCGCGACGTCGCCCGTGCCATTGGCCTGTCCTTCGGTTCCGCTGCCGCCGAGGCCGGCGAGACCGCGGTAGTCGTCGGCCGCGACGGGCGCCTGTCCGGACCGGATCTGCTGTCGGCGCTGGTCGAGGGCCTGCGCGCCGCCGGCATGGACGTGATCGACCTCGGCATGGTCGCCACGCCGATGGTGTACTTCGGCACCAATATCGAACTCGCCGGCCGTCGCGCGACCTCGGGCATCATGGTCACCGGCAGCCATAACCCGCCCGACTACAACGGCTTCAAGATGGTGCTGGCCGGCAAGGCGATCTACGGCGAGCAGATCCAGGGGCTGCGCCAGCGCATCGTCGACGAGCGCTTTGCCAGCGGCGCGGGCGCTTATCAAGAGGTCGACATCCGCCAGCTGTATCTGGACCGCATCGCCAGCGACGTCAAGCTGGCGCGGCCGATGAAGATCGCGCTCGATGCGGGCAACGGCGTGGCCGGCGCCTTCGTCGGCGATCTGTTCCGCGCGCTGGGCTGCGAAGTGACCGAGCTGTTCTGCGACGTCGATGGCACCTTCCCCAACCACCATCCGGACCCCGCGCATCTGGAAAACCTGCAGGACCTGATGCGCTGCCTGCGCGAGACCGACAACGAGCTGGGCCTGGCCTTCGATGGCGACGGTGACCGGCTCGGCGTGGTCACCAAGGACGGCCAGGTCATCTTCCCCGACCGCCAGCTGATGCTGTTCGCGCAGGAGATCCTGTCGCGCCATCCGGGCCAGCAGATCATCTACGACGTCAAGTGCACCGGCAAGCTGGCCCCGTGGATCCGCGAGCATGGCGGCGAGCCGCTGATGTGGAAGACCGGCCATTCGCTGGTCAAGGCCAAGCTGAAGGAAACCGGCGCGCCGATCGCCGGCGAGATGAGCGGCCACGTGTTCTTCAAGGATCGCTGGTACGGCTTCGACGACGGCCTCTATACCGGCGCACGCCTGCTGGAGATCCTGTCGCAGCACGACAATCCGAGCGCGGTGCTGAACGCGCTGCCCAATTCGATCTGCACGCCCGAGCTGCAGCTCAAGTGCGCCGAGGGCGAGCCCTTCACGCTGCTCGACAAGATCCGCGCCAATGCGAAGTTCGAGGGCGCGCGCGAGGTCATCACGATCGACGGCGTGCGCGTCGAATATCCCGACGGTTTCGGGCTGGCCCGCCCGTCGAACACCACGCCCGTGGTGGTGATGCGCTTCGAGGCCGATAACGACGCCGCGCTGGCCCGCATCCAGGCGGAGTTCAAGCGCGTGATCCTGGCCGAGAAGCCGGATGCCCAGCTGCCGTTCTGAGCGGATGCCGGTCGATCCGGCAGTACCGTTGCAGGACAGCGCCGCCCCCGAGGCGATCGAGACCGCCGGCATGCCGCGCCCGCTGGGCGTGCCCATGCCGGAGCGGCCGCGCATCCTGGTGGTCAAGGTGTCCTCCCTCGGCGACGTCGTGCACAACATGCCGCTGATCCACGATCTGCGCGCGCGCTGGCCCGGTTGCGAGATCGACTGGGTGGTCGAGGAGGGCTATGTCGAACTGGTGCGCCTGCTGCCGCAGGTGCGGCGCGTGATTCCGTTCGCGCTGCGGCGCTGGCGCAAGGGCCTGTTCTCGGGCGCGGTGTGGACCGAGCTGGGCGCGTTCCGCCGCGCGCTGCGCGAGGACGCCTACGACGCGGTGATCGAGACGCAGGGGCTGCTGAAGACCGCGGTGGTCTCGCGCATCGCGCGCCGCCATGCGGGCGCGCCGGTGATCGGACTGGGCAATGCGACGCAGGGCTCGGGGTACGAGCCGGCGGCGCGGCTGTTCTACACCGATCCGATCCAGGTCCCGCTGCAGACCCATTCCGTTCGTCGCTCGCGCCTGCTCGGGGCCGCGCTGACCGGCGTCGCCCCGGCCGAGCCGCCGCGTTTCTTCGGCGACGAGGCGCGCGTGCTGCATGCCAACGATCCGCTGTGGTCCGACCTGCCGACGCGCTACGCGGTCTGCTTCCATGCGACCGCCGGCGCGAAGAAGCGCTGGCCGCTGGAGCACTGGCATGAGCTGGGCCGGCGCCTGTTCGCCGAGGGGCTGGCGGTGATGCTGCCCTGGGGCAACGAGGCCGAGCGGCATGCCGCCGAGCGCATCGCCGCGGGCGTGCCGGGCTCGCGCGTGCTGCCGCGCTTCACGGTGATGCAGGGCTTCGGCCTGATCAATCGCGCCGAACTGGTGGTCGGCGTCGACACGGGGCTGGTGCATATCGCCGCGGCGCTGTGCCGGCCGACCGTTGAAATCTATACCGCGACCTGGCGCTGGAAGACCGAGGGCTATTGGTCGCCACGCATCGCCAATGTCGGCGACGACGGCGAGGCGCCGACGGTCGAGGAAGTCCACGCGGCGGCGCGCCGCGTGCGTGGGCTCGGACGGGAAGGCTGATGCTGTTGCGTGTTCTGTACAACCTGGCCTGGGGTTTGATCCTGCCGGCCGCGCTGGCGCGGCTGGCGTGGCGCGCGCGCAAGGAGCCCGGCTATCTCCGGCATGTCGGCGAACGGCTCGGACGCTACGACGCGTTGCCGAGGCAAGGTCCCTGGATCTGGGTCCATGCGGTCTCCGTTGGCGAGACGCGCGCCGCGCAGCCGCTGATCGCGCGGCTGCTGGCGGCCTATCCCGGCCATCGCATCGTGCTGACCCATATGACCCCGACCGGCCGGCAGACCGGCGCCGAACTGTTCGGCAAGGAGCCGCGGCTGGTGCAGTGCTACCTGCCGTACGACGTGCCGGCGCTGGTGCGGCGTTTCCTGGCGCATTTCCGGCCGGAGGCCGGCATGCTGATGGAAACCGAGGTCTGGCCGAACCTGGTGCGCGGTGCGCGCCTGGCCGGCGTGCCGCTGTATCTGGTCAATGCCCGGCTGTCGCCGCGCAGCTTTCGCCGTACCGCCCGCTTCGGGCGCGCTGCGGCGGCGATGTATGCGGACTTCACCGAGGTACTGGCGCAGACCCAGGCCGATGCCGAGCGCTTTCGCGCGCTGGGCGTGGCGGCGGTGCGCGTGACCGGCAACCTGAAGTTCGACATGCAGCCATCGGACGAGCAGATCGAACGCGGACGACGGCTGCGCCGGGCCTTCGGCACGCGGCCGGTGCTGGCGGCGGCGAGCACGCGCGAGGGCGAGGAGGCGATGCTGCTCGACGCGCTGTCGCGCTGGCGCAAGCTGTGCGGCGAGGTGTGGGACCAGGGTTCGGACACGGCGCGTCCGCCGGCGCTGCTGCTGGTGCCGCGCCATCCGCAACGCTTCGATGCGGTGGCGGCGATGGTCACGCAGACCGGCTTCACATTGCAGCGCCGCAGTGCACTGGGCGAGGACGGGCTCGATCAGCCCATCGAGGCCGACGTGCTGCTGGGCGATTCGATGGGCGAAATGGCCATGTATTTTGCGGCATCGGATGTCGCCTTTATCGGCGGCAGCCTGCTGCCGCTGGGCGGCCAGAACCTGATCGAGGCCTGCGCCGTCGGCACGCCGGTGCTGATCGGCCCGCATACCTTCAACTTTGCCCAGGCCACCGACGATGCGATTGCCGCGGGCGCCTGCCTGCGCGTCGACAGCGCCGAGCAGCTGATGCATACCGCCGCGGTGCTGCTGTCCGATCGCGAACGGCTCGCCCGCATGCAGACGCAGGCCCGCGCCTTCGCCGGCGAGCATCGCGGCGCCACCGCGCGCACGGTCGAGGCGCTGGTGCCCGCGCTGCCTGCGCCGGCCGCCCCGGGCAAGGCCGGCGACGCCGCCGATGGGCCGGCCCCGGCGGACAGCCCGGGCACTCGCTGATCCCGGCTGCGTCAAATCGATTGCGTACACTTGCCGGGCGTCCCCCTGTGGCGTCCTCCGTGGCGTCACCTTGTGGGTGCGTCCGGCACTCTCTTTGCTTCGGGACGCATCATCGTCGTCGATGCATCCCGCCAACTCGAGGAGCGAACCGATGTCCCTGTCCTTCCGCATGGGTACCGCAGCCGCGGCCGCAGCGCTGCTTGGTGCCGCGATGTCCGGCTGCGTCACCGCGCCGGCCCCCGATTCGCCGTCGGCGACGCCGACCCTGAGCGAGACCCGGCCCGGCGGCCCCAGCCGCTGGGAGCTGGTGCGCTGGCAGATGCCGGACGGCTCGCTGAAACAGATCCCGCATGGCGATAACGGCGAGCCGGTGCTGTTCGAGTTCAACGCCGGCATCGACGCGGCGCAGGGCACGGTCACCGGCAACACCGGCTGCAATCGCATGACGGGCAGCTATGGCAAGACCGACAGCGGCATGCGCTTCGATCGCGTCGCCAGCACGCGCCGCGCCTGTCCGCCGCCGTTGATGGAGGTGGAGAACAGCCTGCTGAATGCGATGCAGTCGCCGTTTACGACGGTCGGCACGCAGCCGTCGGCAGGCTCCACGGGCCGCCAGATCATCTGGAAGACCGCCGATGGCGATCTGCTGCATTTCGTCGAACGCGAGGGCGTGGGCCGCCGCGGCGATCGGCTCGATGGGCAGCAAGGGCAGGGCCAGCAAGGCCAGCCAGGGCAAACGGGCCAGGGCCAAGGCCAGGCCGCCGCGTCGGGCGTCGAGAAGACCGTCTATGTGGATTCGCAGCGCGTCGAATGCACCGGGGTCGGCAAGCAGACCTGCTATCGCGTCCGCGACGATCCCAACGCCCCCTGGCAGCTGTGGTACGGGCCGATCGAAGGGCTCGATTTCGAGCCCGGCATCGCCTACACGCTGCGCGTGCGCGAGTACCGCGTGCCCAATCCCCCGGCCGATGCGTCCGCGATCCGCTGGGAGCTGCTGGAGGTACAGCGGCGTACGCGGGTGAATTGAAGGCAAGCAGGATTTACCGATGGGGAGAACCCCCTCTCCCCGGCGGCGCGCACGCCCATGGCGGATTGAATCGCGAGAGGGAGGGGATCGCCCCTTTGCCGATGCGGCGCGAACGGAAGGAATTCGGCCATCGGCATTGCACCGATGGCCGTGGATCGATTTGCGCTAGCCGCGCTTTGCCGTCCGCGCCGGCTTCGCGCCCGGCGCGGCGGCCTTCGGCGGCTCGGGCAGCTTGTACATCGAGCCCGGCGGCAGCGTCAGCAGCGTATTGATCTGCACCAGGTCGTCTTCGCTGAGAGAGCCGGTGGCGGCCTTCAGGCGCAGGCCGTTCATGATGGTGTCGTAGCGGGCGCGGGCGAGATCGCGGCGGGTCGAGAACAGCTGCGCCTCGGCGTTCAGCACGTCGATGTTGATGCGTACGCCCACCTCGTAGCCGAGCCGGTTCGACTCGACCGCGGTCTGCGCCGAGCGTTCGGCCGCCTCCAGCGCGCGCACCTGGGCCAGCCCGTTGGAGACGCCGGAGAAGGTCTGCCGCGCGTTCTGCGCGGCGGTGCGGCGCGCGAATTCGAGATCGCTGGCGGCGCGGTCGGCCAGCGCCAGCGTTTCGCGCGCACGGGACTGGATCTGGCCCCCGGCGTAGATCGGAATGGTCAGCTGCACGCCGATCTGCGCACTGTTGTAGCGGCTGGCGACGTTGACCTGCTGCTGGATCAGGCCCGACGAGTCCTGATAGCCGTAGGAGGCGACCAGGTCGACCGACGGCAGGTGGCCGGCGCGCGCCTTGTTGTATTCGCGCTGCGCCGTTTCCAGGTTGTAGCGGGCGAGGCTGACCTGCGGGTTGGTCTGTTCGGCCTGCTGGGCCCAGAGGTTGACGTCGGCCGGCTGCGGACCCGGGATATCGGCGGCGGGGCGCAGCCCCATCAGTTCGTCGACCGGCCTGCCGGTGATCTGCTGCAGCGTCGCGCGCCGGACTTCGAGCTCGTTCTGCGCGGCGATCTCGGTCGAGACCGCGAGGTCGTAGCGGGCCTGCGCGTCGTTGGTATCGGTGATGGTGGCGGTGCCGACCTCGAAATTGCGCTTGGCCTGTTCGAGCTGCTCGGCGATCGCGCGCTTCTGCGCGCCGGCCAGATACAGGTTGTCCTGCGCCGCCAGCACGTCGAAATATGCCTGCGCAGTGCGCGTGATCAGGTCCAGCTGCGCCTGGCTGAAGGTGACTTCCCCCGCCAGCGCGGCCAGTTCGCCCTGCTTGTAGGTTTCCCAGCGATCCCAGCGGAACAGCGGCTGGGTCAGCTGCAGCGCCCAGTTCTTGTTGTTCAGGAAGCGGTTGGCGTCGATCGGCGCGCTCTGGTCGATCTTGGTGCGGGTGACACCGGCCACGCCGTTGATCTGGGGCAGCAGGCCGGCACGGCCCTGCGGCAGGCGTTCCTGCGAGGCGGCAAGCTGGGCGCGCGCGCTGGCGAACTGGGCGTCGTTGGACTGCGCTTCGCGATAGACCTGCAGCAGGTCGGCCGCGCTGGCCGGAAGCGGCAGCAGGGCGGCCAGGCACAGCGCCAGCGCCACGCCGGAGGCGGCGCGCGAAGGCGCGTGCGGAAGGCGACCGCGCCGATCCTCGCTCAGAGCATCCGACACACCGATCGGCACACCATTCGACGCAACATTCGACGCAACAGCATGCGCGGCACTCCGCGCGGGACACAGCGCAAACCTCATGACGTCTCCAGCTTGTCGGACGCGGCGCGGCCGACGGTTAGCGTCCGCTCAGTATTTCGGCATCGCGGGATCGACCTGCTCGGCCCACGCATGCACGCCGCCGCTCAGGTTGTAGACCTTGCCGAAGCCGTGCTGCCGCTCCAGGAAGTTGGCCACCTGCATGCTGCGGCCGCCGTGATGGCAGACGCAGACGACCTCGGCGTCCGGGTCCAGCTCGGCCGCGCGCGCGACGATCTGTCCCATCGGGATATGCGTGATGCCGGGCAGCGCGCAGGTCTGGACTTCCCAGTCCTCGCGCACGTCCAGCAGCACCGGCTTGGCGCGGCTGGCGTCGCCCAGCCATTGGGACAACTCGGTGGCGGTAATCTGCTGCATGGTGGTTTCCGGCTCAGAACTGGAAGCGCGACGGCGCCTTGGCGCCGGTCAGCGGGGCGACCGCGGTCTCGAACAGATTGACGGTCTGGTATTCGGTGTCGGACACGCGCGTGATCAGCTGGGCCTCCATCACCGGCAGCGTGCCGACGAAGGCGGCGATGCGGCCGCCGACCTTGATCTGCGACAGGATCGCTTCGGGCACCACCGGCAGCGAGCCGGAGATGCAGATCACGTCGTAGGGGGCGCCGGCGGGCCAGCCTTCGGCGGCGTTGCCCTCGGCGACCTCGACATTGACGATGCCGGCCTTGGCGAGGTTGTCGCGGGCCAGCGCGGCCAGCTCGGGGCGGATGTCGACCGTCAGCACGTGGCGGGCGCGATGGGCCAGCAGCGCCGCCATGTAGCCCGAACCTGCGCCGATCTCCAGCACGTTCTCATGCTTGCGCACGCCCAGCTCCTGCAGCACGCGGGCCTCGACGCGCGGGGCCAGCATGTTCTGGCCGCCCGGCAGCGGGATTTCCGTATCGACGAAGGCCAGCGCCTGGTACGCCGTGGGCACGAACTGCTCGCGCTTGACCACGGCCAGCAGGTCGAGGATTTCCTGATCCAGCACGTCCCAGGGCCGGATCTGCTGTTCGATCATGTTGAATCGGGCTTTTTCGAGGTCCATCTTGCCTTCCTTGCTATGCCAACCGCTATCTGTTTCGTGTTCCGGCCGCGCGGTGCCAGGGGCCGGGGAATTCCGTCAAACCCGACATTTTAACTCCCCGGCGTGACGCCGGGGCATCCGACCGGAGCGGGGGGCCAGGCGCCTGTGGCCGACAGGTCGGGCCGTCATTCCGCGCGTCATTCCGCGCTCGCCGGCCGGCCGGGGGCAGGCCGGGCGGGGTTGGCGGGCTCGTGGCCTTGGACGTGGCCTTGACCGTGGCCTCGCTCGTGGTCCTGCCGGGGGCCCGCCGGGGCCACTGCCGCGGCCCCGCCCTGCGTCCCCTCCGCCGCGGCCTTGCCCCGCCAGCGCCGTGCCAGCCAGCCGCCAAGATCGTCCAGGTAGGTGTAGATCACCGGCACCACCACCAGCGTCAGGATCGACGAGGTAATGATGCCGCCGATCACGGTCTGCCCCATCGGCGCGCGCTGCTCAGCGCCCTCGCCGAGGCTGAAGGCCAGCGGCACCATGCCGAAGATCATCGCCAGCGTGGTCATCAGGATCGGGCGCAGCCGCACGCGCGCCGCTTCGACCAGCGCGGCCTCGCGCGACAGCGGGGCCTTGCCGTGCTCGCCGCGCCGCGCCTGGTTGGCGAAGTCGACCAGCAGGATCGCGTTCTTGGTCACCAGCCCCATCAGCATGATGAAGCCGATGATCGAGAACATGTTCAGCGTCGAGCCGAACAGCAGCAGCGCCGCGAACACGCCGATCAGCGTCAGCGGCAGCGAGGTCATGATGGCGATCGGCTGGAAGAAGCTCGCGAACTGCGAGGCCAGGATCATGTAGATGAAGATCACCGCCAGCGCGAGCGCCGACACCGCATAGCCGAACGATTCGTTCATCGACTTGGTCGAGCCGCCGAAGCGGTACTTGTAGCCGACCGGCCACGTCATGCCGTCGAGCGCCTGCTTGATGTCGCGCGCGACCTCGCCCTGCGAGCGGCCCGCGGTATTGGCGGTCAGCTCGACCTCGCGGTTCAGGTCGCGGCGGCTGATCTGGTTGGCGCCGGTGGTGGGCACCAGCTCGGCGATCTGGCGCAGCGGCACCATCCGGGGCGAACCGTCGGGGTTGGTCTGCGTGCTGGCGATCATCAGCGCCGACAGGTCCGCCATGCCGGTGCGCGCGTCCTTCGGCAGCCGCACGCGCACGTCGTAGTTCTCGTCGTCCGGCGCGCGCCAGCTGCTGATGGCGTCGCCCGCCAGCAGCGGCCGCAGCGCGTTGCCGATCTGCGTGATGCCGATGCCCAGGTCCGAGGCGAGCTCGCGGCGGATGCGCACTTCCACCGTCGGGCGATCGTCCTTCATGCTCGAATCCAGATCGACCAGGCCCGGAATCGCCCGCATCCGGCGCGACGCTTCCTCCGACAGCCGCTTCAGCTCGCCCAGGTCGTCGCCCTGCAGCGAGACCTGGATCGCCTTCTGCCCGCCGGCGCCATCGGGCATGCCGACCATCGTCAGCGTGATGCCGGCGATGCGGTTCATCCGCTCGCGGATCAGCGGATTGAGCTGCGTGGTGGTCCGCTCGCGCTGCTTGCGGTCGACCAGCCGCACCGACACCAGCGCGTTGTTGCGGCCCGAGGTATTGCCGGCGTTGATGGTGGCGTAGGTGTAGGCCACTTCCGGGAATTCGCGCAGCGCGGCCTCGACCTGCCGCACCTTGGCCTCGGTGACCTCGAGCGCCGTGCCGACCGGCGTGGTGAAGCCGATCTGCGTCTCGCCCAGGTCCGCGTTGGGCACGAACTCGGTGCCGATCAGCGGCACCAGCGCGAAGCTGCCGAAGAAGGTCACCACGGCGATCAGCGCGGTGGCCAGCCGGTGTTTCAGCGCCCAGCCGAGCATCGCGCCATAGCCGTGGCCGAGCGCGTCCATCCGCGCCGAGAACCAGTCCAGCAGCCGGCCGATGCTGCGCCCGTACCAGCTGCGCTTGTTGCCGGTGCCGTGCAGGTCGGGATCGTGCCAGACCGACGACAGCATCGGGTCCAGCGTGAACGACACGAACATCGAGATCATCACCGCGGCCACCACGGTGATGCCGAACTGATGGAAGAAGCGCCCGATGATGCCGCCCATGAAGCCGACCGGCAGGAACACCGCGACGATCGAGAAGGTCGTCGCCAGCACCGCCAGACCGATTTCCTCGGTGCCATCCAGCGCTGCGGCGCGGTGGTTCTTGCCCATCAGGTTGTGCCGCACGATGTTCTCGCGCACGACGATCGCGTCGTCGATCAGCAGGCCGACGCACAGCGACAGCGCCATCAGCGTGATCACGTTCAGCGTGAAGCCGAACAGGTACATCACGCCGAAGGTGCCGATCAGCGCGATCGGCAGCGTCAGGCCGGTGATCACCGTGCTGCGCCACGAGCCGAGGAACAGGAAGACGATCGCCACCGTCAGGAAGGCGCCTTCGAGCAGCGTCGAGCGGACCTCGTCGACGCTGCGCCGGATGCCGCGCGCGCTGTCGTTGATCACGGTCAGCTGCACGCCGGCCGGCACCAGCTTGCGCACCTCGTCGGTCATGCGGACCAGGCCGTCCACCGTATCGACGGTGTTCTGCCCCTGCGCCTTGACCACCGACAGGAACAGCGCGCGCTTGCCGCCGAGCAGGGCCAGGCTCTCCTGCTCCTGCTCGCCGTCGCGCACCTCGGCCACCTGCTCGAGCGTGACCGGCTGATTGCCGCGCCGCGCGACGATGATCTGCCTGAAGGCGGCCGGATCGACCACGCGGCCCTTGATCTGCACCACGGTCTCGGTCGCCGAGGAACGCAGCTCGCCCGCCGGCAGTTCCTGGTTCTCGTTGCGGATCGCGGTCATCACCTGGTCGACGCCGATGCCCAGCGCCTCGAGCTGGGCCGGCCGGATGCGGATCTCGATCTCGCGCTTGGTGCCGCCGACGATGCTGATCGCGCCGACGCCGCGCACCGTCTCCAGCCGCTTGCGCACGATCTGGTCGGCGATGGTGGTCAGCTCGCGCTGGCTGCGCGCGGAGCCGGGGGCGTTCGATACCGACAGATGGAAGATCGGCGCGTCGGAGGGGTCGTAGCGCAGCACGCGCGGTTCCTCGACCTCGTCGCGGAATTGCGGCCGGATCAGCGCGATCTTGTCGCGCACGTCCTGCGCGGCCTGGGCCACGTCGACGCTCAGGTCGAACTTGATCACGACCACCGAGGTGCCCTGGTACGAGTGCGAGAAGATCTCGTCGATGCCGGAGATCGTATTGACGATCTCCTCGACCTTGCGCGTGACATCGGACTCGACCGACTCGGGCGGCGCGCCCGGGTACTCGGTCTGCACCACGACGATGGGGAACGTGATGTCGGGAAACTGGTCGACCGGCAGCCGCTGGTACGAGAACAGCCCGATCACGATGAAGGCCATCATCATCATGGTGGCCATCACCGGGTTGCGGATCGACAGACGCGTGAACCACATATCGGGCGCTCCGCTCGTTCAGGCCTTGACCAGGCGAACCTGACTGCCGACCCGCAAGGTGCCGAGATTGCTGCGCACGACCTGCGCGCCGCTGGCAAGGCCCCCGGCGATCTCGACGAGCCCGGCGCTGTCGTCGCGAATGCCGAGCTCCACCGGCCGCTCGGCCAGCATGCCGTTCTCGATCACATAGACGAAGGCGCGCTCGCCTTCGGTGCGCACCGCGGTGATCGGCACCGACACCACGCCGGCGCGCTGTCCCAGTACCAGTCCGCCTTGCGCGAACATGCCGGCGCGCAGCCGGTGCTCGGGGTTGTCGACGCGGACATAGACCATGATGCTGCGCGTGCCTTGCGTGACGGCCGGATTGATCCGCACCAGCTTGCCCTCGAAGCGGCCCGCGCCCTCGACGTCGAGCTGCACCGGCTGGCCGATCGCCACGCGGCCGACATCGGCCATCGGCACCGGCGCCTCCAGCTCGAGGATGCGCAGGTCCACCACCTCCAGCAGCGCGGTGTCGGGTGAAACCTTCTCGCCGGGCTGCACCGAGCGCACAGCGACCATGCCGTCCAGCGGCGACTTGACCACGGTGTCGGCCAGCGCCTTCTGCGCGACCGCCAGCCCGCCCTCGGCCGCATCGAGGTTGGCCTTGGCCACGTCGAGCTCGGACTGGAACTTGTCGAAGGCGGTCTTCGAGATGAAGCCGCGGCCCACCAGGTCGCGATTGCGCTCCCAGGTCTGGCGCGCGTTCTCGTACTGGCCGCGCTGCGCCAGCATCTGCCCGCGGGCCTGCGTGACCTTGGCCTGGTATTCGGTCGGATCGATGCGCACGATCACCTGGCCGGCGCGCACCGGTTCGCCCTCGCGCACCAGCACGTCGGGCACCTCGCCCGAAACCTTGGCCTTGACGGCGGCCTGGTTCAGCGCGCGCAGGCTGCCGGACAAGGGCAGGGTCACGCGCAGGTCGTGCGCCGCGGCGGCGACCACATCGGTCTGCAGCAGCTCGATGACGTTGGCCGCCGGGGCAGCGGCCACCGTGGCGGGCTGCTTGCTGCCGCTGGCCTTGCGCACCATCGCGCCGGCGCCGGCCAGTACGGCCAGGGCCAGCACCACGAGCAGCAGCTTGTTACGCGAGATCTTCATCGTCAGGGGCGCGGCCGGTGCGGCGGCGCTTCGGTTTCGGTTCGGGAGTGGCCGCCGGAGCAGGGCGGCCGTTTGCGCGTGCGGTGGGCCGGGGGTGGGTGCGTACCTTGGCGCTGGCTTTGGTGCCGGCTTTGGTGCTGACTTTGCTTCGTACGGTGCTGTGACCGGCGGTACGTCCGGCGCCATGTACCGTGATGGGCGTCGTGCCGTCGGCGGGCGCGTCGCCCTGCAAGCGGGCTTGCTGCTGCATCTCGTCGCGGATCTGTTCCCAGACGTAGGGGCCGGCCTGCGGCGGCAGCGGGGTATCGCGCGCGGCCCCGGCGGTCAGGCCGAACAGCAGCACCTGCAGCAGGTTGTCGAGAAACGCCTCGGGATCGATGTCGACGTCCGAGCCGATGCGGAACGCACGCTGCCACAGCATCAGGAAGACCAGCGGGGCGCAGATCAGCGTGGTGGTCGGATTGGCCGGCAGCGCGCGGAACTCGCCCCGTGCGACGCCGCGCGCCAGCACGCGCGCGAACAGCTCGTCGCCGGGCACCATCACTTCCTCGTGGTAGAAGCGCGCGATATCGGGGAAGTTGGCCGATTCGGCCATGATCAGCTTGGTCAGGCCCGCCACCGGCGTCGCGCCGATCAGGCCCCACCAGCCGCGCAGCAGTTCGCGCAGCAGCTCAGGGGTCGAACCCTCGTAGCTGTCGACCAGATCGGTGCCGCGCACCAGCGCCGGCACCAGGTTCTCGCGCACCACGGTCTTGAACAGTTCCTTCTTGTTGGCGAAGTACAGATAGACCGTGCCCTTCGACACGCCGGCCGCCGCGGCGACGTCCTCCAGCCGCGTGGCCGCGTAGCCGCGCTCGACGAAGAGGTCGAGCGCGGCCGCCACCAGCTCCTGCGGGCGGGCGGACTTGCGGCGCGACCAGCGTCGCGCTTCGGGGGCGCCGTCGTTGGCACCGTCGTTCGCACCTTCGTTGGCGCCAACGCGGGCATCGAGGCGTGGGACTTGGGGTGGATTCACTGCAGGGGGAGCGCCGGGCCAGGACGGGCGGCGAAATAAATAACCGATGGGTCAGTAATGTAGTGTGCGCCTCCGGAGCGGTCAAGCGCGCCGCCCGGATGTGGGCGGGAACACAGGCCATGGCGGTGCGGTGGTGCACAATGGCGCCAAAGCCGTTCTGAACCATTGCGATGTCCTGCCAGTCTGACGTTTCCTGCCGTGCCGGTTGCGGCGCTTGCTGTATCGCGCCGTCGATCGCCTCGCCGCTGCCGGGCATGCCGCACGGCAAGCCGGCCGGCGTGCCGTGCGCGCAGTTGCTACCTGACATGCGCTGCGCGGTGTTCGGCCGCCCCGAGCGGCCCGCCTTCTGCGGCGGCCTGCGGCCGTCGGCCGAGATGTGCGGCGAATCGCGCGAGGCGGCGCTGCACTGGCTGACGCAACTTGAGGTCGCGACCGCGCCGGCATCGGCCCGCGGCGCCTGACCGAATCTGGAGACCTGTGGATGGCCACGATTTCTCGCCGGCGCTGGCTGGCGGCCTGCGGCACCGCCGCACTCACCGTGTCCGTGACGGCCTGGCTGGCCGGCTGCGGCTGGGTGGGCAATGAATACACCTTTTCGCAGAGCCAGTTGCAGGCGGCGCTCGAGCGCAAGTTCCCGTTCAGCCAGCGCTACATGCAGCTGTTCGACATCCAGCTGGCCAACCCGCAGCTGCTGCTCGATCCGCAGCGCAATCGCGTCAGCATCACGTTCGACGCCACGCTGGACAACCGGCTGTTCTTCCGCGAGGCGATGAAGGGACGGTTCGCGCTGGACAGCGCGCTGCGCTACGACCCGTCGACCCGTTCGCTGGTGCTGCAGGACCCCGAGGTCAAGCAGTTCGACGTGGCCGGTCTGCCGCAGCAGTACTCGCGCCAGTTGAACGCGCTCGGCGGCATTCTGGCCGAGCAGTTGCTGCAGGACTATCCGCTCTACACGTTCAAGCCCGACGAGCTCAAGTTCGGGGGCACGCGTGTCGAGCCCGGTACAATCACCGTGCTGCCGGACGGCATCAACGTCAAGATCAGTCGTCCGTAGCAGCGCAGAACAATCCATGGCGAGGCCGGCGTTCGCCCGGCCATCGCGGGGCGGCATGGTCGTGCCGCCCAGGGTCGTCCCCCGGTATCAACGCAATTTGCCAATTACGCGTGCTCGTGTGGCTGCGCCAATGCGCCGGCCGGCGGGCGCATTGTCCCTGAATCGCTCCAATCGTCCGCCATCGCATGGATATTGCCATCGCCCTCAAAGCCCTGATCCTCGGCATCGTCGAAGGACTGACCGAGTTTCTCCCGATCTCCAGCACCGGACACCTGATCCTGGCTGGCGAGTTGCTGAACTTCAACGACGAGAAGGGCAAGATCTTCGAGATCGTGATCCAGTTCGGCGCGATCCTGGCCGTCTGCTGGGAATTCCGCCGGCGCATCGTCGACGTGGTCGGCGGGCTCGCCACCGAGCCGCGCGCGCAGCGTTTCGCGATGAACGTGATCATCGCCACGGTGCCGGCGATCGTGCTCGCCTTCCTGCTCGGCCCCTGGATCAAGGCCTATCTGTTCAACCCGATCACCGTGGCGACCGCATTTATCGTCGGCGGGCTGGTGATCCTGCTGGCCGAATGGCGCGAGAGCCGGCGCGGGCAGGTCTCGCATCCGCAGGGCAATGCGCTGCTGGAAGCGGCCAAGGCGAGCGCTCCGCGCATCGAATCGGTCGACGACATGAACTGGCGCGACGCGCTGAAGGTCGGCATCGCGCAGTGTTTCGCGCTGGTGCCGGGCACTTCGCGCTCGGGCGCCACCATCATCGGCGGCATGCTGTTCGGCCTGTCGCGCCAGGTGGCGACCGAATTCTCGTTCTTCCTGGCGATCCCGGTGATCTTCGGCGCCAGCGTCTACGAACTGTACAAGGCGCGCAACCTGCTGTCGGCCGACGACATCGGCGTGTTCGCGGTCGGCTTCGTGTTCGCCTTCCTGTCGGCCTTCCTGTGCGTGCGCTGGCTGCTGCGATTCGTGGCGACGCACGACTTCAAGCCGTTCGCCTGGTATCGGATCGTGTTCGGGGTGCTGGTGCTGGCGACGGCGCAGCTGGGCATCGTGGCCTGGCACGGTTGAAGATTCCCCTCTCGCGTGCGAGAGAGGGGAGTGCAATCTCATCCCCGCTTGCGGAACACCACGTCCCACACGCCGTGCCCGAGCCGCAGCCCGCGCCGCTCGAACTTGGTCACCGGCCGGTAGTCCGGCCGCTGCGCGAAGCCGCCGGGCGCCTCCGAGGTATTGGCCAGCGTCGGCTCGCCCGACAGCACCTCGACCATCTGGTGCGCGTATTCCTCCCAGTCGGTCGCACAGTGCAGATAGCCGCCGGGCTTGAGCCGGCTCGCCAGCAGCTTGACCAGAGGCGGCTGCACCAGCCGGCGCTTGTTGTGGCGCTTCTTGTGCCAGGGATCGGGGAAGAAGATATGCACCCCATCCAGGCTTTCCTCGGTCAGCATGTGGGCGACCACTTCGACCGCGTCGTGCTGCAGGATGCGGATATTGTCGATGCCCCGTTCGCCGATCAGCTTCAGCAGCGCGCCTACGCCGGGCTCGTGCACCTCGCAGCCCAGGAAGTTGTCCTGCGGCCGCAGCTGCGCGATATGCGCGGTCGTCTCCCCCATGCCGAAGCCGATCTCCAGGATCGACGGGGCCGCGCGCCCGAACGCGGCCTGCCAGTCCAGCGGCTGGCCGGTGTAGGGCAGCACGAAGCGGGGCCCGAGCTCGTCGATGGCGCGCTGCTGGCCGGTCGAGGTCCGTCCCGCACGGCGCACGAAGGAACGGATGCGGCGGGGATGGGCGACGTTGGCGGCGGGATCGCCAGCCGTGCCGGCCGGCTCGTCGTCGGGCACGGTGGCCTCGGTCGGAATGGGATCGTCGGGAAACATGGCAACAAAAAGGCCGCCGGGCGATTCACCGTTCGGAATGACCCGGTGTCGGAGGGGCGGCCAGAGAATGATGGGTTCCGTGGGCCAGTGGCCGGTGCCTGGTGGAGCCGGGCGGCCAGCGGCAAGCGCGTATTCTAGCGCAGTGCCTCCCCATACGGAGCCGCGCCGCGGGTCGCCATTAGTTGTGATGATATGGGCGCTTCCACGCAGGCAACGCCCAATCCATCGGCGGATACGACGCGATTTGACGCGATTGATCCGATATCGAGTGGATTCGCCCCATTCAGCGCCGGGCCGTGGCCCGCGCCAGGGCCTCGCGTGCGCGCCGTGCGGCGTCGGCATCCACGCGCTCTTCCAGCACGCGGGCGAGTAGCCGCAACTGGCTCGCGGTGATGCCGACGTTCATGCTGATCCGCATGTGCGATTGCAGTTGCGACTCCGCGCCCTGCAACGCTGACAGCATGCCCACCGTCGCCAGTTCGCGGCTTTGCCAGTCGAGGTTGTCGCGCTCGAAGATATCGCCGAACAGGTGGGACTTCAGGTATTGGTCGATGGCTGGCGCGAACTCGAACACGGGGCTGCTGGCCGGCGCGCCGACCAACCTGGTCTGGTTGGCGGTGCCTGCGGCCAGCAGCGCCTGGCCTTCGGGAATGGCCTTGCTCGGCTCGCGGCCGGGCGCATCGTGGACGCCGCGCTGCCTGCGTGTCTCCAGCACCTTCATCAGTTCGGCCAGCGCGTTCAGGCTGCGCGGAAAGCCCGCATAGGCGTAGAGCTGCACCAGGATCTCCCTGGCATCGCTGACCGTCAGGCCCGCGTCCAGTCCCTGTTGCAGGGCGGTATTGAGCCGGGCGATGTCGCCCGCCGCCGCGAAGGCAGCGATCGGCACGATGGCCTGCTGGCGGGCGTCGAGCGTGTCGGAAGCGGTCCGGGTTTGCGGCATGCCTGTGGACTCCTGTCGGTCGGGCTGGGCCTGGCACAGCGCCGCCGCGAGGCCAAGCGCCACCGCAACGATGCCTGTCTTGCCGGCCACGCGCCGAGCGGAAAACACCTTAGCGGCCCTGGTATTGCGCATCGCTGACCTTCTCCATCCACTCGACGTTCTTGCCGTCCCTGGTGCCGCTGACCGCAAGATGCGTCATCGCGGTCGTCGGGGACGCGCCGTGCCAGTGCTTGACCCCGGGCGGGCACCAGACCACGTCGCCGGGCCGGATCTCCTGCACCGGCTTGCCCCACTCCTGCGTCAGCCCGACACCCGAGACCACCACCAGGCGCTGGCCGGCCGGATGCGTGTGCCAGGCCGAGCGCGCGCCGGGCTCGAAGGT
This sequence comes from Cupriavidus cauae, assembly GCF_008632125.1. Classification (GTDB taxonomy): domain Bacteria; phylum Pseudomonadota; class Gammaproteobacteria; order Burkholderiales; family Burkholderiaceae; genus Cupriavidus; species Cupriavidus cauae. Next base: position 393,389 of record NZ_VWRN01000053.1, on the reverse strand, counting down.
CACCATTGCGCCGGAGGCATGGATGTCGTCGCCGGCTGGCCATAGCGGGTCGATACGCGCGCGCCCCGTGAAGTACTCGGCCGGACCGGCGGCCGAGGCCTGGCTGCCGACGCGGGTGATGCGCTGCCCGTCCGCCGCCTTCGGCTCGGCCGCGCCGGCGACCGCGGCCTGCAGCGCGGCGGCGCACAGGGCCGTTCGTGTCAGGGATCTCTTCATTGCGATGCTCCTCGGTCATTGATCGACGGGCGCCACCGCTCAGGCGTCCGCCACCGTCCGCGCCGACTTTACGCGACTGCCGTTGACCGAAAAAGATGCTAGATTCGCACGCGGTTATAAGGAGGGCTTATCAATGCCGCGCACGACCTTCGACGATCTCGCCGCCTTTATCGCCGTCGCGCGTGCGCGCAGCTTTACCCGTGCGGCGGCGCAACTGGGCGTATCGCAGTCGGCTCTGAGCCAGGCGGTCCGGGGCCTGGAGGCACGGCTCGGCGTCCGTCTGTTGTCTCGCACGACGCGCAGCGTCTCGGCCACCGAGGCCAGCGAGCGCCTGCTGGCGACCGTGGCGCCTCGCCTCGAGGAGGTCGAGGCCGAGCTGGGCGCCATCGCGGAATTGCGCGACCAGCCGCGCGGGACCATTCGCATCACCGCCACCGAGCACGCCGCCAATTCGGTGCTGTGGCCGCGTCTGGGTGATTTCATGCGGACGTATCCCGATGTCCGCGTCGAACTGATCCTCGATAACGGGCTGTCGGACATCGCCGCCGACCGCTATGACATGGGCGTGCGATTGGGCGACCTGGTCGCGCAAGACATGGTCGCGGTGCGCATCGGTCCCGACGTGCGCTTCGCCGTCGTCGGCTCGCCCGCCTACCTTGCCGGCAAGCCACACCCCAGGACGCCGCAGGAGCTGACCGGGCATCGCTGCATCAATCTGTATTTGCCGACCTACGGCGGGCTGTATGCCTGGGAGTTCAGGAAGGGCAAGCGCGAACTGAATATCCGCGTGGATGGGCAATTCGTGGCCAACGACAGCGACCAGATGGTGACCGCCGCCCTGGCCGGCATGGGACTGGCCTTCGTTCCGGAAAACATGATCCTGCCCCACGTCGAGCGGGGCGACCTGGTGCCATTGCTCGAGGACTGGTGCCCGGTTTTTCCTGGCTACCACCTCTACTACCCGAGCCGCCGGCATTCGTCGCGGGCGATGACCTTGCTGATCGAGACGCTGCGGTATTCGGGGAAACCGCCCGCGGACCGTAGCGCAAGACGAGCGCGGCCTTGACCGTTCGCATGCTTACGGACAGCGCTTTCGGATCGGACCAGGGGATGGACTGCAGGGGAGGGTGGAGCGGGCGATGGGAACATCACGCCGCACTCAACCCGTTGATTGATAACGGGTTTCTTCCGTGAGCGCCACGGAATTAGACCAGATTATGTACCAGCCCCACGTGCCCGGCAACCCGGGATCGTCTGCCATCGCCCAGCAACGTCCATGCACAGCCACCAGGGTCATGTTCAGATGCGCCTGTGGGCCGAGACTGTGTTTCGCTGCTCCGATGTTTGGGGCGTACGCCATACCAACGTCCTCCAGATCGGCAGCGATTTCATCTGGAAAACGTCAGGTGTTCGGCGCGTTGTGCTCCTTCGTATTCGACGAGGCGAACATGATCGGCCCTCCATTCGGCTTTGCACGCTGACGCCTCCATCCCTTGTGGGCCTCGTGCTTCTCTTTCGCCGAAAGCCGAGGGTGTGCAGTGTGTGCAGGACGAGCCCGGTGTTTCAGTTCCCTGCACCGTAGCACGGCGTTCTCGTCGTCATGAGCGGAGAGCGCTTGTACGGCTGGCGATGCTGGCCAGCCCCAACCGCAGGAAAACCATAGAAAAACTGCCAGGCGCTGCTGCGCTCTGAGGTGCTGGGCACTCCCATCAAATAGCCCTTTGCTTCATGCGCAAGGACAGCGCCTCGGCGCTCTCCTTGCGCTCGCTGTAGCGATCCACCAGGTACGGCGCCGCGTCGCGCGTGAGCAGTGTGAACTTCATCAGCTCCTCCATCACGTCCACGATGCGGTCGTAGTAGGCCGAGGGCTTCATGCGCCCGCCCTCGTCGAACTCCTGGTACGCCTTGGCAACCGAGGACTGGTTGGGGATGGTCAGCATGCGCATCCAACGGCCCAGCACGCGCATCTGGTTCACGGCGTTGAAGGACTGCGAGCCGCCCGAGACCTGCATCACGGCCAGCGTCTTGCCCTGGGTCGGGCGCACCGCGCCGACCGACAGTGGAATCCAGTCGATTTGGGTCTTCATCAGGCCGGTCATGGCGCCGTGGCGCTCGGGCGAGCACCACACCATGCCTTCGGCCCATTGCGTGAGCGCATGCAGTTCCTGGACCTTGGGGTGATCACCCGGCGCATCATCCACCAGCGGCAGGCCGGAGGGGTTGAACATGCGCGTCTCGCCGCCGAGCGCGCGCAGGATGCGCGCGGCTTCCTCGGCGGAAAGTCGGCTGTATGAGCGTTCCCGCAGCGAGCCATAGAGCAGCAGAAAGCGCGGTGCATGGCTGCCGCGCTCGGGCGGCAGCAGCCGCGCTATATCCGGTTCCTGAAACAGCGTTGTGTCGATGTTGGGCAGGTCAAGTCGCGCTTCAGACACGGCGGCCCTCCGCGTCGATCACCGGCTCACCGTCTTCCTTGTTGAACGCGCCGCGCTGGGGCTGCGGCAGGATGTCCAGTACTGTTTCCGAAGGGCGGCACAGGCGCGTGCCCAGCGGCGTGACCACGATGGGTCGGTTGATGAGAATGGGGTGCTGCTCGATGAAATTGAGCAGCTGCTCATCCGTCCACTTCGGATCGCCCAGGCCGAGTTCGGCATAGGGGGTGCCTTTTTCGCGCAGCACGTTGCGCACGCCAAGGCCCGCATCGGCCAGCAGCTTGACCAGCGTGGCGCGATCGGGTGGCGTCTTCAGGTACTCGATAACCGCGGGCTCTTCGCCGCTGTTGCGGATCAGCGCCAGCGTGTTGCGCGACGTGCCGCAGGCGGGATTGTGGTAGATCGTGATGGTGCTCATGGGCATGTCGTGGTTATCGGGTTGATGGGTTCGGGTCGCCTTCGTACCAGCCGCGAGACCGGTTGACGACACGCACGACCAGCAGCATGACGGGCACTTCGATCAGCACGCCGACCACGGTGGCCAGCGCTGCGCCTGACTGGAAGCCGAACAGGCTGATAGCTGCCGCCACGGCCAGCTCGAAGAAGTTGGACGCGCCGATCAGTGCCGAAGGACAGGCGATGTTGTGCTTCTCACCCACCTTGCGATTGAGCCAGTAGGCCAGCCCGGAGTTGAAGAACACCTGGATGAGGATCGGCACGGCCAGCATGGCGATGACCAGCGGCTGCTGCAGTATGGCCTGGCCCTGGAAGGCGAACAACAGCACCAGCGTGAGCAGCAGCGCCGCGATGGACAGTGGGCCGATACGCTCCAGGGCGCGATCGAACGCGGCCTGGCCTCGCCGCAGTAAGGCGCGACGCCAGACCTGCGCGAGGATGACGGGGATGACGATGTAGAGCGCCACCGACACCAGCAGCGTATCCCACGGCACGGTGATGGCCGACAGGCCCAGCAGCAGGCCGACGATGGGGGCAAAGGCGAACACCATGATGGTGTCGTTCAGCGCCACCTGCGACAGCGTGAACACCGGATCGCCGCCCGTGAGCCGGCTCCAGACGAAGACCATGGCCGTGCAGGGCGCGGCGGCCAGCAGTATCAGGCCGGCGACATAGCTGTCGAGCTGGTCGGCGGGCAGCGCATCGGCGAAGACGTGGCGGATGAAGACCCACGCCAGCAGCGCCATTGAGAACGGCTTGACCGCCCAATTGATGAACAGCGTGACGCCGATGCCACGCCAGTGCTGCTTGACCTGGCCCAGCGCGCCGAAGTCCACCTTGAGCAGCATGGGAATGATCATGACCCAGATCAGCAGGCCCACCGGCAGGTTGACCTGGGCCACTTCCATATGGCCGATGGCCTGGAACACGCCGGACGCGAATTGGCCCAGCGCAATGCCAACAACGATGCACAGGAGAACCCACACCGTCAGATAGCGTTCGAACACACTCATGGTCGGGGTGGCCGGCATGGAGCGGGCCGTTTCAGTCGCTGCGGTCATGGGCGCCTCACTGCTTGCCGATGTCGCGCAGTTCGTGCTGCAAGGACATGGCGTCCAGGCGCTGCAGCGGCAGCGACAGGAACAGCTCGATGCGGCGGCGCAGGGTCAATGCGGCGTCCTTGAAGGCCTTGACTTGTTGCTCTTGGGAGCCTTCGACCGCTGCGGGATCGGGCACGCCCCAATGAGCGGACACCGGCTTGCCGGGCCAGAGCGGGCACGCCTCGCCGGCGGCGTTGTCGCAGACGGTGAAGATGAAATCGAATACCGGAGCGCCCGGTGCCACGAACTCGTCCCAGCTCTTGCTGCGGTAGCCTGCCGTCGGCATGTGCAGCCGCTCCAGCGTAGCGAGTGCCAGCGGATGCACCTCTCCCTTGGGGTGGCTGCCCGCCGAGTACGCGTGAAAGCGCCCCTTGCCCAGTCCGTTGAGGATGCCTTCGGCGAGGATCGAACGGGCCGAGTTGCCCGTGCAGATGAACAGTGCGTTGTAGGTGGTGTCGGTGGTCATGGCATCAGCAGTCGCAGTGGGAGGATTCGGTGACCTCGCACACGCCGCCCTGGCAGCAGTGTTCGGTCAGGTAGCCGAGCAGTCCGTTCATCTGGAAAAAGTCGGCGCGATAGATGAGGTTGCGGCCCTGCTGCTCGATGGTGACGAGGCCGGCATGGGCCAGCTCCTTCAGGTGAAAGGACAGCGTGTTGCGGGCCACGTCCAGTTGCTCGGCCAGCACGCTGGGCGTCCGCCCTTCGGGGCCGGCGATGACCAGGGCGCGGAACACGCGCAGGCGCTGGGCATGGGCCAGGGCACTCAGGGCGCAAACGGCTTGATCTTCTTTCATAGTTCGATATTACAACATTTATTGAATTAATGAGCGAATGCAAGGCAAACCGCCCAGCGTCTCGGCGTTCCGCCGCCGGGTTCGCGGGCCGCGCCCCGCGCTTCGTGCTGAATCGCAGCCATTCGGCATTGACCCCGCCCGCAATGGAACGCTTGCCGCTCTATGACTTGCCGGCGAATCGATGACATTCGCCCGTCATTCTTTGTTGATCTGAAAGAAGACCCGTACCGTCTGGCGTGATGCTTCATCGTTGCCCGTCGCGGCGGCATCGCCGCGCCCGGTGCCACCCGAACCGCGTCTGCTGAAAGACCATCGGCGTCCGACATGCGGGTGATGCCCAGACATGAGGGCGCAGAGACTGAATGCGTCTTTCGCCGCGATGGCATCTGTAGCAAAACCTCACTACCAAGCCTCCCCGTCATGGGCGAGAAACATCTTGAAGCATACCGCCACGCAGAGGCTCGGTGTTGGTGGAGAAGGTGCCACATCGACTGGTTGCTGGGGTGAGCATTGCAGCCATTCGCCGTCACTACAACCTTTCCACAAGCCAAGTCGCCACCGCTCCGCGCCGCGAAGGTGTGGGATGGCGTCGACCAGACCACGAGAAAAGCCGATGTCCTGAACCCGTTCACCAGGGAGTAGCCCATGAGAAAGTCATCTTCTTCCGGCGCCCAAGCCAAGGTCTTCTATCGTCCGATCGAGGCGGCCATCCAGTGGGCGGGGCTGTCACGCTTCGAGCGCCGTATCCTCGATGTCGCCGAGGGGATGAACCGGCTGCCGGAGCACGCTGCACTGGCGCGCTGGCCACAGCTTCGCCTGAACGCGGAACGGATCTACGACGCACTGGTGCATCTCGACCTTCCCTACGGCAAGGATGGCATCACGAGCAACGACCCCGCCTTGCTTGATGACCCCGGCCTCACGATCCGCCATGTCGACCTGAAGGCCTGGATGATCCGCTTCTATCCCGACCAGCGACCGGCCTTTTTGTTCGATGCCTTCGAGCGCCACCTGCATCCGGCCGTCAGTGTCGATGCCGTGCAGGCACTGATCATGGATCGCGAGGCGTTGAAGCTCCAGCTTGCCGACAGGGTGCAGGCCTGGGATGCGCTCTATGCCCAGTTCCAGACGCTCAGCCAGGAGCACCAGGCACGCGCGGAACGCGAGAAGCGCTCCGGGATGCCGGGCGCCCGCAGTGAGTCCACCTACCTGAACATCGTTGGCGGCCTTCTGACCCTGCTGTTGGGCAAGTCGCCCAATGGCGTTCCCTATTCGTCCTTCGAGACGCTGGAATCGGTCATCAGTGCGCTGGTTGCCCACTACGGCGACAAATCCGGAATCAGCGAGCGAACGCTGTGGGCGAAGTTTTCGGCAGCCAAGCGTCATCTCGCTACCCAGGACCGCTGACTGCAAGTGCAGACGGCGTGTCTGCACTTGCGGTGACCGCGCGGGAACCGCGCTATTGAATACGGGGCACTTCCATCACCGCCGCTACACAGCGCCAAGGAGTGTCCCTCGTGATTGCCCAGACCATCGCCACCGCGACGCCGAACGAACACCGCATCCTGCGCCGCGCGGAAGTCGAGGCCAAGACCGGCTTCAAACGCGCCCACATCTACAACCTGATCAAGGAGGGCAAGTTTCCTAAGCCCCTGCGCCTCGGGGTACGCGCCATCGGATGGGATTCGGTGGAGATCGATCAGTGGATCACCGATCGACTCAGGGAGCGGGCGTGAGCCCGCGCCCCCCGGAATCCCTTCCACGAGGAGTCGCACCATGCAGGTGGTATCCATCATTTCGACCAAGGGTGGCGTCGGCAAGACGACCACCGCAGCGAACCTGGGCGGCTTCATCGCCGATGCGGGACTGCGCGTGCTGCTGCTGGACCTGGACGTACAGCCCACCTTGTCGAGCTACTTCACGCTCGGCACGCATGCGCCTGCCGGCATCTATGAGATGCTGGCCTTCAATGAGCAGCGTATCGAGCAATTGGCTTCGCAGACCGCTGTGGCGGGTCTCGACCTGGTGGTGTCGAACGACCATCGCGGCGAACTGAACACACTGCTGCTGCACGCACCCGACGGTCGGCTGCGCCTGCGTCACCTGCTCCCCGCGCTGGCGTCGCACTACGACCTGCTGCTGATCGATACCCAGGGAGCGCGCAGTGTGCTGCTGGAAATGGCGGTACTGGCCTCCAGTCTGGCGCTGTCACCGGTGACGCCGGAAATCCTGGCGGCGCGTGAGCTGAGGCGCGGCACGCTGCAACTGATCGAGGACATCGCTCCGTATCGGCACCTCGGCATCGAGCCGCCACCGCTGCGCTTGCTCATCAACCGTGTGCATCCGGTTTCGTCGAACGCCCGACTGATCCAGCAGGCCCTGCGACAAGTGTTCCAGGCGCACGCTGGCATACAGGTCCTGAGCACCGACGTCCCGGCCATTGAAGCCTACCCACGTGCCGCAACACGGGGGCTGCCAGTGCATCGCGTCGAATACCGGCAACCAGTGGGCCGTACTGCGCCTGCGGCGTTGGAGACGATGCGTGCGCTGGCTGGCGAGCTGTTCCCGGCATGGCGGGAGCGCTTTGCATGCGTTACCGGCAGAGGCCGCGCAGGAGGAGCCAGTCATGGCGATCGCGCATGAACTGGCCCGCGGCCATGCGCGGCTACGCGCGCTGATCGAGTTCGCGCTGGGCGAAGGTTGGCACGTGAAACGCACGCGCGGCGGGCACCTGATGTTCACCAAGCCCGGCTGCGCCGCGATCTATACCAGCTCGACTGCGAGCGATCACCGCGCCAGCCGCAACGCACGCGCGCAGCTTCGCCGCGCCGATCGACAGGCACTGACGGCATCTCGGGAGAGCAGCGATGGCTGATCCGACGCCGCAGGACATGGCCACCAAGCTGCTGGCCAAGGGCTTCGAACGCAACGGTCCTTCGGCCGCGGCGTTGACCGACCCCATCGCCGACACACCGATGGTGGTGACGCTGGACGAGCTGCGCCCCTATGAACATGACCCACGCGTGACGCGCAACCCGGCCTACGAGGAAATCAAGACCTCGATCCGCGAGCGCGGGCTGGACGCACCGCCCGCGATCACGCGCCGGCCGGGCGAGGCGCACTACATCATCAGGAACGGTGGCAATACGCGGCTGGCGATCCTGCGCGAATTGTGGAGCGAAACCAAGGAAGAACGCTTCTTCCGCATCGCGTGCCTGTTCCGCCCGTGGCCGGCGCGCGGCGAAATCGTGGCGCTGACCGGGCATCTGGCCGAGAACGAGCTGCGTGGCGGGCTGACCTTCATCGAGCGGGCGTTGGGCATCGAGAAGGCGCGCGAGTTCTACGAGCAGGAAAGCGGCCAGGCACTGTCGCAGAGCGAACTCGCGCGGCGGCTGACTGCCGACGGTTATCCGGTGCCGCAGTCGCACATCAGCCGCATGAACGATGCGGTGCGCTACCTGCTGCCGGCGATCCCGACGCTGTTGTACGGCGGACTGGGCCGGCATCAGGTGGACCGGCTCGCGGTGCTGCGCAAGGCGTGCGAGCGCACCTGGGAGCGGCGTGCGCTGGGCCGCACCGTGGCCGTGGACTTCGCCACCTTGTTTCAGGACGTGCTGACGCAGTTCGACACACAACCGGACGACTTCTCGCCACAGCGGGTGCAGGACGAACTGGTGGGCCAGATGGCCGAGCTGCTGGAGGCGGACTACGACACGCTGGCGCTGGAGATCGACGACAGCGAAAGCCGCCAGCGTGCGCTGACCAGCGAACCGGCGCCTGTCGTGCCTGCTGCTCCTTCCGCACCGGTCTCCGCGCCTCAGCAGCCACCCGTGTCGTCCGGTCCGCGCGACACCACGCCGGTCTCGCCTGCGGCGTCAGCAGCGCCACCGCCTGCATCGCCCGAAGCGCCGCAGGACCAGCACGGACAACGCGACGAGCGCCTGCAAGGGCACATCGTGACACCGGCACCGACCACCGAGCGCCTGCAGTCCATCCAGCGGATGGTCGCCGACCAGCTCGGCGACAAGCTGCCCGACTTCGAGGCCGATGCGCTGCGTGCGATCCCCGTGCAGGCGGGCGGGCTCTATCCCATCTCGGACGTCTGGTACATCGAGCCGAGCTTGGACGTGCCGGATCGCCTGCGTGTGCACATCGCGCAGTTCGCGCGCGAAATCGGCGAGGAAGCGGCGGTCGCCGACCACATCGAGGCCAGCGTCGGCGGCATCGGCTTCGTCTGCGCGGCGCCGGTTGTGGGCCAGGCGAAGGCGCTGCCGGCGTTCGCGCGGGCGGTGCTGACCCTGCTGCATGTGCTGAGTGCGGCGCCGCCCTCCGCGAACGGAGTGGACCGCGCGCGGCTGGCCGACGAGCTGGCTGCGCTGCTGCATGGCCATGGCGGCTCGGCTACACGCCTGAGCGATGCTGCGCTGGTGAAGCTGTTCCGTCTGCTGCGCCTGGCGCGCCGGCTGCTGGATCTGGAAGCCGGCGTAGCGAGCCAGGATTCCTGAGCGCAGGAGGCTTCCGCATGTCGGCACCGCACCCACTCAACCAAGCCGTGATCGCCCAGGCCCTGCATGACTTGCGCAACGGCCAGTTGCGCCGCTGCAAGGCCATGGGCTTCGGCGAGGAAGAGCTGGATGCGCTGAAGCACCCCGAACTCGTGAGCATGCTGGTGAATGCCACGGTATCGTGGTGTTCGGTGTCGGTGAACCGGGATGTGTTGAAGCGGCTGCTGAGCCAGATGCACGACGTGGAGCGGGAGATCGCCACGGTGGACCGCATGCTGCGCCTGGGAGCGAGCACGGAGATGGTCAGCAAGTTCTACGGCCTCACGCATCAGGAAGTGGCGCTGCGCCGCGACATCCTTGGGCTGCCCAAGCGCAAGGGCCGGCATCCGGTGCTCGACGAGGCACAGGACGTGACCTTGTGGGAGCGCTGGAAGGCCGGCGTCACCGAGCGCCATATCGCCCTGTCCGACGACATGGCGATGCTGGCGCTGACCATGGACCTGGCCGAGGCGTTGAGCCTGCCGATGTCGGTGGTGTGGGCGGCGATACGGAACTGGATCGACCAGGGGCTGGTGTAGGCCATGACCACGGGCGGCGCACCACGGCGCGAAGGCCCCGTTGCGCTGTCCGCGCTCTTCGACGAGGCCCTGCAGCACCTGCAGCCAGCGCAGGGAACGGCGCCGGCCGCCGACGGTTTCCTCTACAGCGGCAACCGGCACGAGAGCGTGCCGCGCGCGCTGTTCCTCGACCGGCGCCTGACGCCGCTGGAGCGCAATGCCTGGCAGGTGTTCCGCCTGCAGCTCAACGACGACGGCGTGACCGCCTTTCCCACCTACGACCAACTCCGCCCCTATCTGGCGTCCATGCCCTGTGCGGCGCAAGCCTCGCACGAGACCGTGGCGCGCGCCTTGACGCTGCTGCGGCTGACGCGCTGGCTCAGCCTGGTGCGGCGGCGGCGCGATCCCAAGACCGGCCGCATCCAGGGGAACCTCTACGTGCTGCACGACGAACCGCTGTCGCCCTTCGAGGCGATGCAGCTCGACCCCGACTATCTGGGCCTGGTGAGCCAAGCGCTCACGCACGCGGCGAAGGCGGTGCAGGTCGTGGGCATGAACACGCTGCGGGAGATCGCTGAAGACCCGCTGCTCAGCGGGCGCACGCTGCCGACCCGCTTGCAGGTGCTCGCGCAGCGCATGGTGCGGCATGGCTGGACGACGCCAGGTTATCCACAGGAGGGAGCGGACCACGAATCCGAAGAAGGCCAGGAAGCCCTGCTTCGGAATGGCGCACGCCCGTCTTCGGAATCCGAAGCAGGGCCGAAACCCGCGCCGGATGGCTCTCTTCGGATTCCGAAGGAGGACCGTACAGTACGTAATGATCGTATAAATGAAGTACGTACAGTACCGCGCGCGAGGGCCTTGCAGAACCTGCGGCTGCCGGAGCGTTTCCTGCGCTTGAAGGACGAACAGCAGGCCGGCGCGCTGGTGGCGCTGCAGCAGGTGGACGAAGCGCAGCGGCAGGCCGTTCTCGACGAGTGGGCGGCACGCTGCCACAACAGCGCGGTGCGCAACCCGGCCGGCTACCTGTTCGGCATCATCCAGAAGGCGATCCGCGGAGAGTTCAAGGCGTGGGCGGGCACCGACGCAGCAGCGCCGCTCGCGCCGCGAGCTGCGGGGCCCGCGTCATCGTCGTCGCCTTCGGCCTCCCGCCCAGCCGACCCCGAGGTGGCGCGCGCCTACCTCGCACGGCTGCGTTCAGCCTTGCGCGATCCCTGAGCTATCCCCAGGGGATAGACGGAACAGGTCGCCTTCCGTGGGGTGATCCGGTCAGGTCGCGGCTTCGTCTTCTTCCGTTTCCCGCCAATAGGCGTAGTTGAACAGTGCATCCAGCTCCGTGAAGTCGTCCAGGCCCAACGATCGTCTGACCGTATCGGCATGCCCGCAGTACCTTGCGTAGCTTTCCGCACTGACGTTCTGCTTGGTTGGATGCAGTGGGTAGTCCCGGATGCCGGCGAGCGCCAGTCCCGACACCGCGTTCTGGTTCATCACGGCGAACCGCTTGTTGTCCAGCGCGTGCAGAATCTCAGTCAGCAGGTTGATGCCTGCTCCGGTGATGGCGCCGAAATGTCCATGTAGAACGGTAAACGCTTCGGCAGGCGAGAGGTTGCGCCGGTCAAGGATGTCCGCCACTGCGGCCACGAACTGCCCTGGGTGGTTGGCGATCCGGCTCTTGCTGCGGTGCAGCCCGCCGGAATGGAACAGGCCGATCAGCGCGTCGTAGTTACTCGGAAAGTCCCGCCTGGCATTGCTGCTCAGGGCCGCCAGCTCTGCCAGCCTGCGTCTTGCCTGGCGCAGGTTTCCCTTGCGGCCGTTCTTCTGCGCAGTGAATCCATGCGCTGAATCGTCGCTTTTCATCAGCTCCAGGAGGTCGGCCAGGATCGTGAAGTCCGACCCCTTGGTTCGGCTCGCCTTCTGCGCGCGCTTCTTGGCCACCTTCCGGCAAGTGTCGTGGATGATGTATTCCCGCTCGTAGGCATCAATCCGGGGCTTGGTCGCTGGCACGAGAATCCTGTCCGCGACCAGCGCATCGAGGTGTCGCGTGACAGATGCCATCAGCGCGCCGCTCGCGTCGTCGATGAGGGCCGATGCCTCGTAGTTTCCGTAGAAGCCTCCGTGGGTGAGGTTGGCCGAGCCGACGATCACCGAGCATTGCTTGCCATTCTGGAAGGCGTAGATCTTCGGGTGGAAGGTGTCGCTGGCGTTGCTGAGGTACAGGACGAGCGCGTGCTTCTCGGCGAGCGCAAAGAGCTGTCGGAGTGCTTCGGGTTCGGTCAGGTAGAAGTCCAGACCTATCGCAAACCTGGCCTTCAATCCGCTTTCCAGCGCCTTGCGCAAGGGCTTCAACAAGTCGCCGAGGGCCGAGGTCTTCGCGAACGCCACCAGGCATTCCAGGCGTTCCGCCCGCTTCAGCAGCTTCTCGACCACGTGGCCGTGCCCGTGCTCTTCCTCGTTCAACAGCAACTGAACGGCTTTCCCATCCTGCATGTTTTCCCCTCGTTCTTCTGCGCAGCAACCCCAGGTGCGATGCGCCCCCAGTCATTGTCATGGTTCAAGCCCCGACATCAAGCATTGGTGGCTCAAGACCTATCCCCAGGGGATAGCCGGCACACACAGCCTTCCGTGCGGAACAAACCGGGCGCGCATGGGCTGCGGTTTGTTGACTGACGGCCTTCCGGCCGATGCCGATGCTGGCGACTCGCCCCTTCACCGCGAGTCGCTCCCATGGCCAACGAACGCACAGAACCCCTGCAACTGAATCTCGGATCGCTGCGCAGCGCGATGTCGCTGACGCTGCACACGCACCACGCCTCGCGCATCTGGCACGGCCGCGCGCCGACCGAGGGGCGCCCAGGCATCATCGGTCTCAACGGCTTCATCGGCGCCATGAACAAGATGAAGCGCGGCGCCGAGCAGGACGACCCCTACTCGGACTGGTGGATGCTGCGGATCGAGGACAAGCTCGCCGACACCAAGACCCGTCTGCAGACCCTGCGCGAACAGGTGGATCAGGCCTTGGCCGACGTGCCAGCGGCGCTGTCCCTGGGCGAGAACATGAACATGCAGCCGGTTAAGCTGCCGCTGTTCGTGAACGCCCAGCTCGGCTTCATGGCGGTGTACCTGCTGGCCGACTACGACGACCTGGCACGCAAACTCATCCTGGCGCACCACACGGCGCTGATCGACCGCAGCACCTTGGAGCGCTGGCTCAATGATGGTGCGCACGCGCTGCGCAGCCTGTTCTCACTGGCCCAGCAGTACCGCTACTCGGGCACGACGCGCGACGACTTCGCGGCGAAGAACGCCGCGGCGCGAGCGGCGCTGGAGAAGTTCGGCGAGCTGCCGCAGGACGTGCTGGAAGGCACGCGCCGCTCGCGTTTCGCGCCACCCATCGCGCGGCGGACGACCAAGCCCGGCACGCCGCCTGCTGCGCCCGCCATCAAGCCCGATACGCCGGCTCCCACGGGTGGCGCAGCCGATGGTGCGACGGGCAATGAGGGTGCTGGCGCATGACAGCATCGCCCCCCATCAGCCACTCCACGCGCTTCGTGGCGCTGGAACAGGCGGACTTCCAGCGGCTGGAACACGCAGGCTACCTAAAAGGCCTTTTACAGCCCTTTAAGGGTAAGGGGAGTCTGGAGACCTGGGCCAGCCAGTGCGCAGCGCTGCGCGACGGCGTGATTGGCCTGGCGCAGCGGCGCGTGCTGCCCCAGGCGCGCGCCTATCCCTTCAGCCTGCTCGACGTGCAACTGGCCCAGCAGGCCACTGGCGCAGGGACGACCTTCCTGCGCTGGCGCAACCTCGACCGTTCCTCCATGGGCGTGGCGTTGTGGGAGGCCCTGCTGGCCAACCCCGCGACGCCGGCCTCGCTGATCGACGAGCTGTACGCGATCGAACTGCAGCGCATCGTGCTGAACATGCAGATCAGCCTGACCCACAGCATCGCTCGCCAAGCCCTGGAATGCGCCAACAAGGCCGCGCAGGCCGAAGCGGCTTACCTGCGGCGCGTCCACGGGCATACCGCGTCCGTTCCACCCACCACCAAGGAGTCACCATGAGCACGCACTTCGTCGGCGAGGGCAACATCGGTTCTGCGCCGGACTACCGCGAATTTCCGAACGGCAACGACGAGCCGCGCCGGCTGCTGCGCCTGAACGTCTACTTCGACAATCCAGTGCCGACGAAGGACGGCTACGAAGACCGCGGCGGCTATTGGGCGCCCGTGGAGCTGTGGCACCGCGACGCCGAGCACTGGAAGACGCTGTACCAGAAAGGCATGCGGGTGCTGGTCGAGGGCCGCACCGTGCGCGACGAATGGGAGGACGCCGACGAGAACGAGCGCGTGACTTTCAAGGTCGAGGCGCGGCGCGTGGGCATCCTGCCGTACCGCATCGAGTCGGTGGCGCTCAGCGCCAAGCCGGCCGGCGGACAGTAATTCGCCCATCGCCGTTCCCCCGAGGGCGGCTGTAGCAACCGTCATACGCCCGCGATGCACCAGCGAGCTATCCCCAGGGGATAGTTCCAAGGTCGTCCACAGCGTCCCAGCCGCGCTCCCGAAACGACGCTCTTGCTGTGCCAGCTCCTGCGGTCTATGCGCACCGCTGCGGCAACGGACCGCCTGCCGATCACAAAGCGGTGTCTGCACCAATCAGCTTCCTTGCTGACGGCATCTCCTGGCCCCGCCAAGCTGACGCCCATCCGATGAACCGCACATTTCCAAGGAGGCTTCATGCGCGTGTTCCTGTGCGAGAAGCCGTCCCAGGGCAAGGACATCGCCCGTGTGCTGGGTGCCAGTCAACGCGGTAATGGCTGCTACAGCGGCGCGGGTGTCGTCGTGACCTGGTGCATCGGTCATCTGGTGGAGGCGGTTCCACCCGAAGGCTACGGTGAGCAATACAAGCGCTGGGCCATCGAGCAACTGCCCATTCTTCCTGAGCGTTGGCGTGTCGAGCCCAAGGCGGCGACCGCAGCGCAATTCAAGGTCGTGCAGCAGCTCGTCGCCAAGGCGGGCGAGCTGGTGATTGCGACCGACGCCGACCGCGAGGGCGAGATGATCGCCCGTGAGATCATCGAGCTATGCGGCTACTGCGGGCCGATTCAGCGTCTGTGGCTGTCGGCGCTCAACGATGCGTCCATCCGCAAGGCGCTGGGTGCGCTCAAGCCGTCCGCCGAGACGCTGCCGCTGTACTACTCGGCCCTGGCCCGCTCGCGTGCCGACTGGCTGATCGGCATGAACCTGAGCCGGCTGTTTACGCTTCTAGGTCGGCAGGCCGGCTACACCGGCGTGCTGTCGGTGGGGCGCGTGCAGACGCCGACGCTGAAGTTGGTGGTGGATCGTGATCGCGAGATCGCGCGCTTCGTCTCTGTGCCGTATTGGGCCGTGGACGTGCTGCTATCCCATGCCGGCCGGTCCTTCACCGCGAGCTGGATACCGCCCGAAGGCAGCACGGATGCAGCGGGTCGCTGCCTTCAGCAGCCGGTGGCGCAGCAGGCTGCGGATTGCATTCGCGCCGCACGCGATGCGCAGGTCGTGTCAGTGGACACCGAGCGCGTGCGCGAGGCACCGCCGCTGCCGTTCGACCTGGGCACGCTGCAGGAGGTGTGCTCCAAGCAGTTGGGCCTCGACGTGCAGGAGACGCTGGACATTGCCCAGGCGCTGTACGAGACGCACAAGGCGACAACGTACCCGCGCTCCGATTCGGGCTACCTGCCCGAGAGCATGCTGGCCGAGGTGCCGACCGTACTCGACAGCCTGGTCAAGACCGACCCCAGCCTGCGGCCGCTGATCGAGCGCCTGGATCGCCAACAGCGTTCGCGTGCGTGGAACGACGGCAAGGTATCGGCTCACCACGGCATCATCCCGACGCTGGAGCCCGCCAACCTGTCGGCCATGAACGAGAAGGAGCTGGCCGTCTACCGGCTGATCCGCGCCCATTACCTCGCGCAGTTCCTCCCGCACCATGAGTTCGACCGGACGGTGGCGCAGTTCTCGTGCGGCAGTCAGTCGCTGGTGGCCGTGGGCAAGCAGATCGCCGTCATCGGCTGGCGTGAGGTGCTGGCGACGCCGGGGCCGGACGATGCCGGTGGCGAGGATGCGCAGCGCAGCCAGGTGCTGCCCGCCCTGCATGCGGGCCTGTCCTGCCCGGTCGGAAAGGTGGATCTCAAGGCGCTGAAGACGCTGCCGCCCAAACCCTACACGCAGGGCGAGCTGATCAAGGCCATGAAGACCGTCGCCAAGTTCGTGACCGACCCGCGCCTGAAACAGAAGCTGCGCGATACCACCGGCATCGGCACCGAGGCGACACGCGCCAACATCATCAACGGTCTGATCGGTCGCGGCTACCTGGTCAAGAAAGGCCGCGCCGTCCGCGCTTCCGACGCGGCATTCACGCTCATCGACGCGGTGCCCTCGGCCATCGCCGACCCCGGCACCACGGCGGTGTGGGAGCAGGCGCTCGACATGATCGAGGCCGGCCAGATGGCGCTGGACACCTTCATCGAGAAGCAGTCCGTGTGGGTCGGCCAGCTCGTGCAGCAGTATCGCGGCGCAACGCTCTCGCTCAAGCTGCCGCCGGCGCCGGCCTGCCCGCAGTGCGGCGCACCGATGCAGCAGCGCACGGGCAAGAGCGGCGCGTTCTGGTCCTGCTCGCGCTACCCGGACTGCAAGGGCACGTTGCCGATCGAGTCCCCGACGGGCCGGCGCAGCGCACCGCGCAAGCGGCGCGCTGCCTCCAAGGTGTCCTGATCCTCGCTTCCCCCTGCCGCGCCGGCCACTTCACTGGCGGCGAGGCAAACGTCCCGCACCGCGCGGGACTCCAAAGCGCGCGTCTCCTTCTGCAACGGTGTGCGCGCCCCGTCTGCCCGCCATCGGGCGACGGGCGAGAAGGTCATTGCTCCACGAATCGCGCCCGCCGCCATTCCCTTGATCGGTGTGCCTTGCCTCCGTCATGAGGGGCTTCCTGACGCCTTGCCGCCGCGCGAGCCGTGAGGAGGCCCCTTGGGCTGAGGGTATTCCGTGCCGGTGCCCGCCGGCGGAACAACGGGCTCCCTTTGTGCGCGTATGCGTGCCAAAGGTTTCCGGCCCCAGCCACGAAACGGGCCGGGTGCGATTGCTGACGCAGCGAACGGCTTTGACGACGGCCCGCGCTGACGCAGCCCACAGGTGGTTTTCCTTCCTCTCCAGCCGAAGGTCCGCGTGGCCTTCGGCGCCCTGGTCCTTGCCTTGTCCCGTGACGCGGGCCTGCCTAAAGCGGGCCGTCCGCGATTCGGTTTTCCTTGCGACGACAGCCATGCTGCGCGCCCATCCTCACGCCATGCGTTGCTGACAGTCGTCAGCGGCATGCCCTGGCAGTCCCGGTCTTCAAGACTGCAACGCGGTTCGCCGCGTCGACCGATCCAGTCCGCTTCGCATCGCCCACCGCGGACGCTCGCCGGCCTGGCGACGATGCACTTTTCTCAACCACCCGAGGGGAACCCCATCCCCTGCGGGATGCGTGCTCCCCGACCCACCAAGGAGCACGGCATGTCTGAACCTTCCGCATCTTCCTCTGCAACCGCAGTGCGCAGTGGTGCGCTGGCGCTGACCTGGACCGGCAAGCGTTTGCCGCTACAGGTGCTGCGCAGCGCGGCCGGCCACTACATCGGCACACAAGACGACGAAGGACCGGTATCGCGGGAGTCCGTCGAGTATTTCCCGACCCACCTCGCAGCACAGCGCGCCCTGGATACCCATGCCTGGACACAGCGCGCTCACCCCTGATTCCCACCCTTCAAGGAGTTCTCTCATGAATCTGTCTTTACCCGAAGACGTGCTCGATCAGATGGCGCTGGAACAGGCGCACTTCGACGCTGCACCGCAGGCCTTCTTCGAGGCCTGGAAGCGCGGCGCGCAGATCGCCGGCCACGAGTGGTTCGGCGACGGCACACGCGAAGGTCTGCAGCGTGCCACCACCAAGTGGGACCTGCGGCCCAACATGCTGATGCTCAACGACGCCCTGGGCGTGCTGAGCAGCGGTCAACGCATGTTCCTGTCCGCGATGGTGAGCTTCTACAACTCCCGCGAGGGCGGCGCGATGCTCAAGCGTTGCGGCTTCGAGGGGCTGTCCGACTTCGGCGGCCTCGATCTGGAACGGCGCCAGGTCATCGCTGACCTCACGCTGCACTACAACGGCTGGTGAGCCGCGCCTGGCAACCCACCGTCTTTTCATCCCACCCCACGAGGGACATGCGTCCTCGTTCGGGGCCATGTCCCTCCTTCTTTTCGCAGGAGCGGCCATGTCCCGAATCACCATCTTCCACTGACCTGCACCGCCCGCCACCAGGGCGGCCCGACGCCGCGGCCGGCTAACCGGTTGCCACTTCATCCACTCGCTGGGGTTCAATCCCCGGCAGGGGATTGCCTCGGCCATCCTCTGCTGGAGGAATCCCATGTCCCATTCCAACAATCCCTTCGCCCGCGGCTACGATGGCCTGTCCGTGCAGCGGCTGCTGGCGATTTCCTACGACGACTGCCCGCTGAGCTATCTGCCGCTGCACGTCTCGCAGTCGCACCTGCCGGACAGCCAGGTCGAGCGCCATGCCTGCGTCTTCTGCGACGACTTCGCGCTGATCACCGAGGGCCAGAACGTGCCGCCCGAGCTGGACGCGCAGTGCCCCAGCCACGGTATCGCCCGAAACCTCGTCTACGCCGTCATGGCCGAAGAAGCCGGCCAGCCGCTGCACGTCGGCGATACCTACTCCGAGGAAGCCGCGCGCGAGGTGGTACGCCGCCTGCGCTTCGAGACCGGGTTCTACAGCCGTGCCTGGGAAATCAGTTCGGCGCACATCACCGAGGAGGCCGGTCGCTTCCTCGCCGAACTGGCGGACATCGCCACGCCGAGCGGTTTCCTGTTCGTGGCCTTCCGCATTCCCTACAGCCCGGCGGTCGGCGTGAAGCTGATCGCCACGCCCTGGACGGATGCGAACCTGCAGCATGTCGAGGGCATCACCGCCGAAGAGCTGCGGCAGGAGCACCGGGCCAAGGGCGTGCCGGAGTCCCTCGTGGAAGTGTTGCACCTGGCTGCGCTCGCCGACGTTCGCATGTTGGTGTTCGATGCCGACGCGCCCGTGCTGGACGGGCTGACGCTCTACGACGACGAGTAACCCGCAACCCATTCGAGCCCCCACGTCGGGGCTCTTCTTTTTCGCGGAACGCGGTGCCGGCGCATTGCCGATTCCCAACGGACGGTCGCCGCCATGTGCCGCACGCTGGCCGCATGTTCGCTGGCGTTGCCGGCAGCATGCCCAGGCAGTCGAGACCTTCAAGACTGCGGCGCGGTTCGCCGTGCTGGTTGCTTCGTTCTCCGGGCGCACCCGCGTCCATCCACCTCACCCTCAAGGGACAGACCTCCCTTGCGGGCGGGAGTCCCTTGGTTGCCACAAGGAGTCTCCCCATGGATACCCAAGCCATCCGCGCACAGATGCCGACGCTCGTTGTCGGTCATGTGCCTTCCAACGTCCGTTCGTTCAAATTCAACATCTTCGACGGCCAGCCCAAGGTTTCGACGCTGGGCTTTCACATCGACCCGAAGCCTTTCGAGGGCAAGGTCATCGCCACCACCGACGAGGCCATCGTCGTCAAGACGGGACGAGCCGAGTTCGCGGTGCTCGATCGTACGCTCGTGACCGAAGTGCCCGACGAGGGCGCCAAGGTGCAGGTCGAACCCTATGTCAGACGCCGCTTCGACGGTCAGCGGGCGGACACGCCCGAGGAGCAGACCGAGTTCACCGCCGACGGCCAGCCCTACACGGTGAAGCGGTTCGTGCTCGGTTCCGCACCGGCGAAGCTGCCGATCCCCGAGCCGCGCTGCCCCGAGCTGCAGGAACTGATCGTCCAACTGGAGCAGTTGCCCGCTCCCGATGGTTTCCGGCGCATCACCCACCTGTTGGTGGATGCCGGTGCGCGGGACATCACCTGGGTCGATCCGCTGCCTGCCGACATCATCCGCACGCCACCGGCCATCGGCTTCACCGTCGACACGATGAAGTTCCAGGGTCGCGTCACCGTGCTGTATGAGCGTGGCCTCGACCTCTACGCGGTGGAGCTGCGCCGCGACGGCGAGCTGGTCGAACGGGTCGATGAGGTGTTCTTCGACACCCTCGGCGAGACGCTGGAACGGCTGATTGACGACGGGAGCTGGAGGCGCATCCGCGTGCAGTGCCTGTCGAGTCGCAAGGCTGTCCGGCACTGACCTCTCAGCAGCTTCCCGCCCTCGCGGCGGGAAGCTTCTTTTCCTGCCCCCTGGAGATCACACCCATGACTGTTCGATTCAAAGGCACGGAGCTGCGGCCCGTGCTCGCCGAAGCGGTGGCGAATCAATGCCGCGTCATCCTGGTCAAGGATCAGGGCGTGTACTTCCTGGCCGAGCGCGGCGAGCGCCGACCCGATGGTCGCCAGAAGACCATCGCCTATGCCGCCGGCTGCAACCCGGATGTCGATGGCTTCGACGACTGGTGGGAACTGGCGCGTGCCGAGTTCGGCGGCGATGACTTTGGCGAGTTCTTCGATCCGCAGGAGGGCGTGTTTGCGCGCATCCTGCGCAGCGAGGACGACCTCGACGTGTCCGCTACCACGACACACCTGTCGCTGCAGGCGGTTCCTCCCACGCCCAGCGGTAGCTGACCGCCCATCCCTGGCCCCCGCTCCGGGAGCCTCTTTCTTCCCGGCAATGTGGACAGCCGCGAGTGCCGATTGCCGCTCGCCTGCGCGCCATCCCGGCGCCACGCTTCCGGCCATGTTCCGCTGACGTCCGTCAGCGACATGCCCAGGCAGCCACGATCTTCAAGGCTGCGACGCGGTTCCGACCGCGTTGATCACCCCAGTTCGCACCGGCATCCATGCGCGAACGGCCATCGGTTCTCGATGGCGATGCCACCAAGCTGTTCCATCAACCCACGCGGGGGTTCCACACCTTCCCCGCCTTGGGTCGGGTGTGTCTCCGCCTCATTGTTCCCAGGAGATTCACCATGACCACTTCCAACGAAAAATCCTACTTCGATCTGCACATCACCGGCCTCGGGTACCTCAATCGCATCCGCGAAGTGAAGCCCAAGAAAGGCGATGCGTTCCTGGCCTGCGACATCGCAGCCCTGAACGGTCCCAGCGACGACGTCTCGTATGTGCGTTTCGACACGCGCGTATCGGGTTCGGAAGCGCAGCACCTGGTGCGCCGCTGCATTCAGGCGGTCGACGCCGAGAAGAAGGTGATGATTGGCTTCCGCATGGGCGACCTGTGGACCGACACCTTCACCTACTCCAAGGGCAAGCGTGCCGGCGAGCAGGGGGTGAGCCTCAAGGCCCGCCTGCTGTTCGTCAGTTGGATCAAGGTCGACGGCAAGCTCGTCTACAAGGCCGAGCCCAAGCCGACCGAGACCGACGAGCGGGACCCGGAAGTCCCTGTGACGTCCGACGCGCCCGCCGCGCAGCAAGCCTCGGCACCGGAGCCTTCCAGGCCCGTCGCCGATGCTGCCGACGACGCTGCCGATGCCCCCGCATTGGCCGTTGCCGAGTCGTTCTGATCCGCAAGGCCCCATCCCCGGGGCCTTGTCTTCTCTTCGTCCGCAGGAGACCTTCATGATCACCATTCCCGGCCAACTGGCCATCAAGACCATCCACGGCAGGAACGGCGACTTCAACGTCGGCCGCCTGGCGACCTCGATCGGCGAGTTCGTCGTGAAGAACGCCGAACTCGATCAGTACCGCGAGGGCAAGTACGACGGTGATTTCGCCATCGTCGAGATTCGCCCCTCCACGTACAACGCCAACGGCCGCATGGTCATCGAGATCCGCGCCCATCTGGGCGGGATGACGCTGTCCAACATCGACGCCCTGAGCCGCGACGAAGCCCGCCGGCTGAGTCCGCAGGAAGTCGATCCCATCGACGAGGAAGCGCAGGCGCCCGCGCCGGCATCGCCCCCGGTCAAGCCGAAGGCGAAGTCGCGCAGTCCGCGCGATCCCCTGGTCGATACCACGCCGTTCGGCAGCGAGCCGGCCGCCGCATCCCCCGAGGCCTCGGCCGAGGCGGACGACGTCGCGCTCTTCGGTGCGCTCTGGCCGCTGGGCGAGATCGTCAAGCTCGACGCCACCGTCGATCGCCGCTTCCTGCGTCAGCAGCGCGACCGTCTCGGTGCCTTGGGCTACGAGTTCGCTCCACTGTCCCAAGACTGGCATCTCGCCACGGCCTGACTCCAACCGCCGCGCCAGCGGCGTTCCACCACCCACCGGGGTTCCTCCCCGGTGGGGCGGGGCTCCGGTCTCTCATCCAAGGAGATCGTCATGCAACTCTCATCCCGCTTCGCTTATCGCTCCCCAGTGCTGCGGTCGAATCACCCGCTGTCCGATGACCAGATTCGCACCGTCGCACCCTCCATCTTCGCGGACACCCCGCACGAAAGCCGCTCCGGGCGGTACAGCTATATCCCCACGGCGGCAGTGCTGACCGAACTGCGCAAGGAAGGCTTCCAGCCGTTCATGGTGTGCCAGACCCGTGTGCGCCAGGAGGACCGCCGCGATTACACCAAGCACATGCTGCGGCTTCGCCACGCCAGCCAGATCAACGGCACCGAGGCCAATGAGATCATTCTGCTCAACTCGCACGATGGCACCAGCAGCTACCAGATGCTGGCGGGCATGTTCCGCTTCGTCTGCCAGAACGGCCTGGTGTGCGGCGACACGTTCGCCGACGTGCGCGTACCTCACAAGGGCAACGTCACCGATCACGTGATCGAGGGCGCCTACGAGGTGCTGCATGGGTTCGAGCAGGTGCAGGACTCGCGCGACGCCATGCGTGCCATCACACTCGACGACGGCGAGGCCGAGGTCTTCGCCAGATCGGCCCTGGTCCTCAAGTACGACGAACCCGGCAAGACCCTGCCGATCACGGAAAGCCAGATCCTGCGTCCCCGTCGTTTCGACGACAACCACGCGGACCTGTGGTCCACGTTCAACCGGGTCCAGGAGAATCTCGTCAAAGGCGGCCTGACTGGTCGCAGCGCCAACGGGCGCCAGCAGCGCACGCGCCCCGTCCAGGGCATCGATCAGAACGTCCGGCTCAACCGGGCGCTCTGGCTGCTCGCGGAAGGCCTGCGCAAGCTGAAAGCCTGACCCCCAGCGGATCGTGCCCATCGCGGCATGGTCCGCCTTTTCCTTCGCTGATCTGCGAGGTGGGCTTACGATCTCAAAATGACCCGTTGCTTCCATTCGAGCGTCACCGGCCAGCGTCTGCTTTGCAGGGCGTTATCGGTCACTTGCTCTCTCTAGCCAACTGACGATCTCGAGGGGGGCTGCAGCAGTTGGCGAGGCCAATAGGCTCGTCGTGATCCCGAGCACGTTTATGACCGCTGACGGCGTGTGACGGCATCGGCATGTGGCTTCCAGCCCGTCGCTTCAACGCCGGTCACTTCGTCTAGCCACGCGATTTGACCGGCACGTGAGGCCTGAATCGAACTTGCGCCCCGAAAGGCAGTATTGCTTACATGTAGCGGCGTAGACATCGTTTCGAAGAGCTCGCGACGTTACGGCGGATCATCAGAATGCCGCCATGGGCCTAAACCATGCGCTTGCAGGTCAAGTTGGAACTGCTCCGGATCCACGAAGCGGAGGAGACGAAGCTGATCGGGCGCCCGCAGCATCGCATAGGCATCCATACCAGGCAGGTCTGATGGACTCCACCCGAAGAGCGCATTGCGGTAATAAAGGTGGTCCCTGAGCAGCTGATACGGCTTGACGGATGTGCCAACAATGGCCGGTCGCTTCCGTCCCACCTCCGACAGCCTAGCGCCAGCCTGGCGGGATTGGGTGATCAGGTTCTGCAAGCTTGCATCAAAGCGCTGCAGAGGATTACAGATCGCAGACACACTTGGTGCGTGAGTAATTTCGTTGAAGAAGGCCACGCACCCCATCACGTGCGAGTCATAGAAGCTTGGTTCGGGGCGGGGGGACCAGTCCGAGAAGGGTGTCGGAATAGAGTCGATGCACATCTCCATCGACTGCGGCATGTTGTCAATTCGCACGCGCAGCAGGGGATTTAGTGCCTCGAACATGAACGGGCCAGGCCCAGCGAGTCGCAGCGCGATTAGGATGCTCGCAGCGTCCGCAGCGATTTTGCCAAGTTGTCGGCCGTCAGCTCTCGCAACAACCCGATGTAAGCACTGCTGTGCTAATTCATTGCGGCCATGGTGAAGGTGACAGCGCCCCTCTGCGTAGTCGATGACAAACATCAACAAGCCCGACGAGGCGACCGCGTGCGAATCCGCACGCAACTTGTCGAAATTCGCTTCGTCCAGATCGTTCACCTGAGCGCCAAGCTGGTGGTACTCCTTTAATAGATTCAAATCAGGGTCGAGGTAGCCCCAGTACATGCGAATGCGGTTTTGCTGTGCTTCCTCTGGGGAGACCCCGTCCCTGTCCCGGCCTGCAAGCAACTTACCGGCAGCTAGCGCAACAAGATCGCGCTCTGGAATAATCTCGGCGGCCATAGCGCACAGCCGCATCGTCGCCATGCCTGCGAGGTACAGCCGGCGAACCGCGTCAACCGCGGCGTCAAGTTCCTGCGAAGAGGAGTAGCTGCTCTGCATTTCAACGCGCAGGTTGGCGAGGTCCTGCTCGATGGACGAGTGCTTGCGCTGAGAGCGCTGATCCAGTCTGGCGAGCGTCGATCGGAACTCGGGGGCGTTCACGCCCTCAGGAATCGCTCGCTTGACCGAAGCCTTCCAGGTAGCTAAATAACTCATGGCGTCACCCGTGAGTGAAGCGGCATGCGCTTCAAGCAGCTGCCGAGCGCTGTCTAACACCGACTCAGGGTGCTGGCGGGCAGCATCAAGCATCTGAGCAATCCATGGGGCCGCCCAGACCTCAATGAAGCGCCGCAGCCCTTCTGCCTCCGTCGCCTCAGTGACCAGTGGGATAGACCTGGCATCGGTCAGTGCCGTTTCGGCGTCGAGCAGCCGGGCTTGTACAAGGCTTCGGAGCGCTTCGTTCGAGCCCGCGAGCAGATCCAAGAGCCGGTCTTGGAGGCCAGAACGGTGGGTCGAGCCACTATAGGTGTCGATCCGGCCACCAAACGAGCCGAGGCTGGCGAGCGCATCCTCTTTGTTTCGTGCAATCCCAAGGCCAGAGGCCAAGCCGTCAATGACGGCGGAGAAGGTCGGCAAGCGTGCGTAGCCTGATGGCGTGGGGATGAGCATCGGTTTCCGTGATTTCCGGTGGAGCAGAACGGCGTGAGCGGCAAATATCGCATTGTCGACGCCCCGACGTCGACGCGTCATCCAACCAGATGAAGCAAATGCAAATGCAGGGCCGGCGACGATACCGCGCCGACCCTACCTACATAAGGAGTAAACATATGCTCACGAACGTTGTCAAAACAGTTTCCGGCACTGCCGGTGAAGCGCTGGAAGTGCGAGCCTTTAATCGTCTGCAAGAGCGCTATCGCGATCCGCAGGTCGTGAAGGCGATTGTTGAAAATGAGCTTGACGCAGCCGGCGAAACCTGGGATAGCTTCAATACCTACATGCGGGTGAAGCAAAAGGTCCAGAACGACCAGATCAGCATCGTTCGCGCAGCCGAGGAGGCCGAATCGCTTGCGAAAAATTACTTAGGAGCAGCCGGCTTCGGTGGGGCATAACACTCGCGGCTCACGCCAAAGTGCCTCCTAGCGGCAGTTACCGGCAGTTTAGACTGCAACGTCGGCGACTGTCCGCTTCTGGCGATCTGCCTTCGTCTCGCCCGGGTTGCCGAACCGCGCTACCGCGAACTGAGGAGAGGGCATTGCTGGCCAGCGCCCTCCTCAGGGTATCGGGGCCAAGCAGGTGAACAAGGGCACACTGCAAAGCGGTTTTTCGCTACGGCCCATTGATCACCTGAAGCAATCTGCCCTCATGTCCGTCGGCGTTGCCGACAACATGCCCAGGTAGCCAAGACCTTTGAGGCTACGGTGCGTTGCGATGCACAGGTCGTTCTCTTCGCCAAGCCGTTCCCGGCGCTTTCTTCCACCCCTTGGGGCAGCAATTGCCCCGGCGGGCGGTGCTGTCTCCGATTCCTTCGAGGACCACAGCATGCCTGTCACCCATCCTTCCAAGACGCTGTACCGCATCGACGAATGCCCCGACCTCATGGCCGACGGTTACGTCGGTGACGAGCAGGGCAATCTCGTCTTTCTCTCGATCTGGGCGCGCGACACCGCCGTTCAGGAGTTCCTCGCCCGCCTGACCCTCGGCCGGGATGAACAGGGACTGGATCAGTTCCACGTCATCACCGAGCAGGGCGCATCCATCCAGGTCTTCGTCGGCAACGTCGAGAACCTGGAAAAGCGCATCACCCGCGCCTATCGGCGAACGCTGTTCGGTTCGCTGACGAATGTGTGGCTGTTCGATCGTCGCTGCGTGAAGCCAGACAAGGCCAACGCCAGCGCGCTGGCGCTGCTGCCCAGGGATTCCGCTCACCGGCTCGACCGGCTGTGGACCCTGGTGCAGGACACCTGCCCGCTGCCACTGCTCGACCACTGGCGCGACACCGTGCTGGAGCTGTTGCAGACACGGCGGATGCTGACCGGTCTTCCCTTGGCCCTCGGGCCGCTGGAAGGCCATCGGCTGGCCCTCGATGTCCCGGCGCTGACGAAGGCGTTGGGCGAGCTGATCCGCAACGGCACCCTCGGCGCCACGCAGTACGAACTGGCCGCGAACGCACCGCTTCGGCGTGTGGCGTGAGCCATCCCCACGGGCATGCGCGCCGCGCGTGCCCGCCGCGCGTGCCCGCCTTCCCTCATCCATCACCAGGAGAAATCCATGACACTCATGTTTCCGCGCCTGGCGCGCAATTTCATCCGTAACGGCTACTTCCCCACCGACGAACCGACGCTGGAGCGGGCCTTGTCCGCACTGGCGCCGTCTCCCGGCGCCATGTCCATCCTCGATCCCTGCGCCGGCGAAGGCGTGGCGATCGCCGAAGCCGCTCACGCCCTCGGGCGCGAGCAGGTCCAGGCCTTCGCCGTCGAGTACGACGCCGAGCGCGCCCGCCACGCACGGCAACTGGTCGATCGCTGCATCCAAGGTGACCTGATGGACACGCTGATCTCGCGCCAGTCCTTCGGGCTGCTGTGGCTGAACCCGCCGTATGGCGACCTGAGCAAGGACGTGAACGGCAACATCGGCTATCAGGGCCAGGGCCGTGCGCGGCTGGAGAAGCTCTTCTATCAGCGCGCGCTGCCGCTGCTGCAGTACGGCGGCGTGCTGATCTTCATCGTGCCGTCCTACGTGCTCGATGCCGAGCTGGTCGGATGGCTGACGCGCCACTTCGCCGACCTGCGCATCTACCGTGCGGTGGAAACGCAGTTCAAGCAGGTGGTGATCTTCGGTCGCAGGATTCGTCAACGCGACCAGGCGTCGGAGTCGGCCAAGTCCTTGCGCGGTCTGCTGCTGCAGATCGGACAGGGTGACGCCGAAGCCGAGGAGCTGCCGCCCGAATGGCCGTTCCTGCCGTACACCGTCCCTGCCAGCCCGGCCGAGCCGGAGCACTTCTATCGCGTGACGATGGAGCCCGAGCAGTTCGCCGATGAAGTCGGCCGGCTGCAAGGTCTCTGGCCGGCGCTCGATACGCACCTGGGCGCCGCGCAGCAATCGCTGCGTCCGCCCGCGCGGGCCTTGTCGCACTGGCATCTCGCCTTGGCCTTGGCCGCAGGCGCGATCTCCGGCGTAGTGAAGTCCAAGAGCGGGCGCGTGCTCGTCGTCAAAGGTGATACCCACAAGGAGAAGACCCTCCAGACGGAATACACCGAACGCGACGACGGCTCCGTGGCCGAGACGCGCATCCTCACCGACAAGTTCGTGCCGGTCATTCGTGCATGGGACTTGACGCTGGGCTCGCCCACGTGGGGCGAAGTGCTGACCATCCGCTGATCCCTGTTCCCTGACGGTTCGCCGTCGCTTTCATCCACCCACCGGGGTCACGTTGCCCCCGATGGGGTGCCGTGGCCCCTTCTTCCAGAAGGAGAAACCACCATGGCACTCGCAATCCTCAACCTCGCATCACAAGCGCGCTTTTCGCCCGGGCAAGTGGTCATGACCGCCGGCGTCGACGAGCTGGTCCGACAGGGCCGGCTCAATCCCAGCGCGTACCTGCGCCGCCATCTTCATGGCGACTGGGGCGACCTGGACGACAGCGATCAACGGCAGAACGATGCCGCGCTGAAGTCCGGCGAGGATCGTCTGTTCTCGTCCTACCAGGTCACGCGCGACCTGAAGCTCTGGATCATCACCGAATGGGATCGCAGCGTCACCACGCTGCTGTTGCCCAGCGAATACTGATCCACATCCAGCGGCCTCGCGCCGCTTCTTTCTTCCCACCCAGGGGCATGTCACCGCCCCGTGGGGGAGGTGCATGCCCCATTGCTCTGGAGCATCACCATGTCCCTCGATCTCGAAACCGTTCCCGAAACCGCTGTGCAGCGCGACCTCCTCGAAGCGGCCGCTTCACCCCTCACGCTCAGCCTGCAGGACTTCGTGTCCGAGTTCGGCGACGAGTTGCTCGACTCGCTCAACCGCGCCAATCCTCCGGTCTACACCGGCCAAGTGCGGGTGCATCGGCAATTGATCCTCGCCGCGCTGAAGCGCAAGCTGTTCCCGGCGCAAGCCGATGTGGTCCACGCCGTCACCGAGCTGTTGGTCGACCGCGGCGAACGTGCCGCGATCGTCAATGGCGAGATGGGCTGCGGCAAGACGACGGTGGGTATTGCCACCGCAGCCGTGCTCAACGCCGAAGGCTACCGCCGTACCCTGGTGCTCTCGCCACCCCACCTGGTCTACAAGTGGCGGCGCGAGATTCAGGAGACGGTGGCCGGTGCCAAGGTCTGGGTGCTCAACGGCCCGGACACGCTGGTCAAGCTGCTGAAACTGCGCGAGCAGTTGGGCGTGCCGGCCCAGGGCCAGGAGTTCTTCGTCCTGGGCCGCGTGCGGATGCGGATGGGGTTCCACTGGAAACCTGTCTTCGTTCGGCGGCGCACGCCTCACGGCGACGTGGGGGCCTGCCCGGATTGCGGGCATGTCATCACCGACCTCGACGGCGAGCCGATCAACCCGGTCGAACTCGAAGCCGAGGAGTCCCGCCGCAAGTGCAGCCACTGCCGTGCACCGCTGTGGTCGTTGATCCGTCCCAGAGGCCTGTCCGCCAGCGACCAGTCCTCGACCGTGCTCAAGGCACTGAAGCGCATTCCTACCATAGGCGAAGTCACCGCGCAGAAGCTGATGCAGAAGTTCGGTGACGCCTTCCTCGCGTCGATGCTCGGGGACAACATCCACGAGTTCATCAACCTGATGGATGGCAACGGCGAGCTGGTCTTCTCGGACCGGCAAGCCCATCGCATGGAACGCGCGATGGCCAACATGGAGTTCGGCTTCGGCGAGGGCGGCTACCAGCCGTCCGAGTTCATCAAGAGGCAGCTTCCCCAAGGCACGTTCGACCTGCTCATCGCCGACGAGGCACACGAGTACAAGAACGGCGGCTCCGCACAGGGCCAGGCCATGGGGGTGTTGGCGGCCAAGGCGCGCAAGACGCTGCTGCTCACCGGCACACTGATGGGCGGCTACGGCGACGACCTGTTCCACCTGCTGTTCCGAGCCCTGCCGGGGCGGATGATCGAAGACGGCTACCGGCCGACGAAGAGCGGCAGCATGACGTCGGCCGCGATGGCGTTCATGCGCGATCACGGTGTCTTGAAGGACATCTACTCCGAGAGCACCGGCACGGCGCACAAGACGGCCAAAGGCACCAAGGTATCGGTGCGCACGGTCAAGGCGCCGGGTTTCGGTCCCAAGGGCGTGCTGCGTTGCGTCCTGCCGTTCACGGTCTTCCTCAAGTTGAAGGACATCGGTGGCAACGTGCTGCCGCCCTACGACGAGGAGTTCCGCGAAGTCGCGATGGACACGGCGCAAGCCGCGGCCTACCGCGATCTGGCGGGTCGCCTGACCCAGGAGCTGAAGCAGGCCCTGGCGAAGCGCGACACGACGCTGCTCGGTGTGGTCCTCAACGTGCTGCTGGCCTGGCCGGACTGCTGCTTCCGGTCGGAGACGGTGGTGCATCCGCGCACGCGCAGCACCTTGGCGTTCGTGCCGGCTCAGTTCAACGAGCTGGAAGTGATGCCTAAGGAACGCGAGCTGATCGAGATCTGCAAGCGGGAGAAGGCAGAGGGTCGCAAGACCCTGGTCTATTCGGTCTACACCGGCACGCGCGACACCACGTCGCGCTTGAGGGTGCTGCTGGAGCAGGAAGGCTTCAAGGTGGCGGTACTGCGCGCGAGCGTGGATGCTTCCCGCCGCGAGGACTGGATCGCCGAGCAGTTGGACCGTGGCATCGACGTGCTCATCACCAATCCCGAGCTGGTGAAAACCGGCCTGGACCTGCTGGAGTTCCCGACCATCGTATTCCTCCAGTCCGGCTACAACGTGTATTCGCTGCAGCAGGCCGCCCGGCGCTCATGGCGCATCGGCCAGAAGCAGCCGGTGCGCGTGATCTACCTGGGCTACGCCAACTCCTCGCAGATGACCTGCCTGGGGTTGATGGCCCGGAAGATCATGGTGTCGCAAAGCACGTCGGGCGACGTGCCGGAGTCCGGGCTTGATGTCCTGAATCAGGACGGAGACTCGGTGGAAGTCGCGCTGGCACGACAGTTGGTGTGCTGAACCTCACTGCTTCACTTCAACGGCTCCTCCGGGAGCCGTTCTTTTTTGGTCATCCAGACGGTGACATCGATCCGGGAAGCGGAAGACAGGGCCTCATCCACCGCCATGGGCCATGCGGGTCGCCTCGTAGGCCTGCATGTGTGCAAGGCTCACCCTCAGCAGCGGCGCATCCAGTCGAGCTTCATGCGCACGACGCAGCATGTCCCCAATGATGTGCTCATGCTCGGTGGGGCCACCACGTTGCAGATCGCGCAGCATTGATGCGGTGCCGGTGGACCCGCGCTCGGACAACGTTGTGAACATGCGGGCATAGGCGTCCTGCGATGGGATGTACCCTGAGGCGGCGGCGGTCGCCACGCATTCGCCAAGCATCTGGCGCACCAGCGCTTCGCCATCTTGTGCCTGCACGATTGCGCCAACGGGCGCGCGCATCAGCGTGGTCATGCCGGCATAGGTCGTGAGGAATACGAACTTCTCCCACATCTCCTGCAGGATGTCTTGGCTCAACACCGGTGCGAAACCGCCGCGCTCCACCAATTCATGCAGCGCCTGCGCCGCGTCCTGCTGGCTGTGGGTGCGTGCACCGAGGGCGAGGCGCTGCAGCGTGTTGAGATGCTGGATTTCACCGGCCGGGCCGAGCGCAACACCGATGTGGCACAGGCCGCCCAGAACGCGCTTGGCGCCGAAGCGCGCATCCAGGTGATCCAGATGCCGCACCCCATTGAGCAGCGGAACGATGCATGTCGAGGGGCCGATGGCCGGCGCGATGGCGGCCATCGCGCCCTCAAGATCGTAGGCCTTGCAGGCCAGCAGCACGACATCCACGGACGGCGGTGCCTCGACGACTGTTTTCACGGTAAGGGTCAGGTCACCCAAAGGGCTCTTGATGACGAGCCCGGTCTCGGCGAGTTGTGCGGCGCGTCTCGGCCGGACCAGGAAACGCACGTCCACGCCGGCCGCGGCCAGACGCCCGCCGAAATAGCCCCCGATCCCACCTGCACCCAGCACCAGAAGACGCATGGCCATGCTCCTGTTTGAATTTGAGAATTTCTACTATAGTAGAAATTCGTGGCGCGATCGATTTCAGCGCCATCGGGACCCCACGCATTCATCCTGACTTGATCGCGGCCCATGCCGAACTCCTCCGCTCCCCCGACCAGGCCGCAAGGTGAGCGCGCCGAAGCGCTCCCAGCCAATCTTCGACGTCTGCGTCTGGAGGCGCAGCTCACCCTTGATCGGCTCGGGGCGTTGTCGGGCGTGAGCCGCGCGATGATCTCCAAGATCGAACGTGGCGCCTCGGTTCCCACTGCCACGGTGCTGGGCAAGCTTGCCGCCGCACTGCAGGTCAGCCTGTCTCAACTCCTGGGGGGATTCCATGCGCGCCAGCCCAGGCTGCATGGCAGGGAGCGCCAGGCGGTCTATCACGACCCCGCTTCCGGCTTTGAACGCCGTTCTCTTTCGCCGCTGTTCGAGGATGGCGCGGTCGATCTGGCCTTCAACGTGTTGCCTCCGGGCAAGTCCGTCGAGTTCCCCCCGCACCATGCGGGCGTGGAGGAGTTTCTCGTCGTGCATGAGGGGGCGCTTACCGTGGTCATCGACGGAAGGCGCTTCGACGTCGCTGCCGGAGATACGTTGTTCTTTCCTTCGGATTGCGTGCATGAGTTCCGCAATGAAGGCGGCGAGCCGGCTGTCTTCTATATCGTGATCAACGATCGGACGCGGCGTTAGGCGGCGAGATCGCCCCGGCACGACCATTCGCCGCGGCATGATCCCGACATGCATCCCAGCAACCGCGTGGTTGCCGGCATTGCTTTCGGCAAATCGGGAGCCGACGGATTCGCTTTGTTTGCTGTGACAAAGGGCCTGCACGGCGATGGTAATGGCTCGTTGTTTCAGGACACCGATCCATGCGCCCATCCCGCCAGCCCTTCCATATCGCCGGACGCAGCCATCTGATCCGTTTGCCCGGCTTGCTCCTGGCCGCCATGGCCAGCGGCTGCGCGATGACGAACGCCGTGCCACCGACGCCCGCATCCAAAGTCACCGACATCGCGCCCGAAGCCGTGATGGAGTTCGTGCCGGTGACGCGGTATGGCCGCTACACCCTGGTTGAACTCGCGCCGACGGCGGCCCAGCACGACCTGTTGCTACAAGTGGTGGATGTGGAGATCCCCGGCACGCTGGGCGCCACCGTCGGGGATGCCCTCCGGCACCTCGTCCTGCGTTCCGGCTACCGGCTGTGCGATGAGCAGTCCGCCGATCTGCTGGCCTTGCCGCTGCCGGCGGCTCACTACCGGCTCGGCCCGGTCCTGCTGCGCGACGCGCTCTTGACCCTGGCCGGCCCCGCCTGGGATCTGCAGGTCGACGAGGGCGAGCGGAAGGTGTGCTTCATCCGCAGGCTCAGGGAGGCTCATACGCCGCACGAGCCCAAGCCACCGGAAATCAACCGTTCGGCGGAGCCCCCTCCGCTGATCCGGGAGGTTTCGCCATGACCATCCGGGACTCGGCGACGGGCCAGCGCACGACGCTGCTGCGGGTCGCGGCCGCAACCTGGTTGTTGCTCGTCAGCGCGGTGGTGCTGGTGGATCACATGGCCTTGTCCGGGCTGGCGGAACAGACCCAGGCCTTCGCGCCCACCGCGCAGGTGTCCCTGCTCGAATCCCGACTGGACGGCCTCTCGCATCGGATCGAACAACGCCACACTCAGCCCGCCGCCTTGCCGCAGGCGCGCTACGAGCAGGACACCGCGGCGTTGGACCAGCGGCTGGCGGCGATCGAGCTGGCGCAGGCCCAATACGCCGCCACCGATGCGCTGCACGCATTGGAAACCCGCGTCGCGCGACTGGAAGCCCGCCCGGTCTCGCGCCAGCCCAAGCTGCCCGCACCACGGCCATCCCAACCTGTGGCGGCCCAACCCAAGCCTGTTGAGCCTTCATTCCGCCTGATCGGAGTGGAACTGCGTGCGGGAGAACACTTCGTGTCGGTGATGCCTGCCGATGGCACCGGGCTGACCGATGTCCGCCTGCTGCGCGCCGGAGAGTCGGAGGGTGGCTGGCGACTGGGCGGGATCGAGCGCGATGGCGCCGTCTTCCGGCAGGGAGACGAGATCCGCAGGCTGCCCATCCCGCCCCGATAAGGAGGCCCACACCGATGGTCCCGCGCCACTTGACCCCGACGTTGCTGGTTGCATTGCTGGCCGCCTCCGCCATGCAGGCGGCGCTCGCGCAGCCCACCGGCGCAACCACCGCGGCCAGGACGGCGCCGAGCCGTGAAGCTCCTGCGGCCATCGCTCGCAGCGACGAACAGCGGGCGCAGGACTGGGGGCTGCGCACGGATGAATGGACGCGCTATCGCGAGTTGATGCAGGGGCCGCTGGGCGTCTACTCGCCCAGCCTCGACCCGCTCACGGCCCTCGGTATCGAAGCACGTTCCGACGAAGAGCGCCGCCGCTACGCGGAATTGCAGGTTCGGGCTGAAGCCCGGCGGGTCGAGAAGACGCTGGCCTACCAGCGTGCCTACGACGCCGCCTGGCAACGGATCGCGCCGGGCATGGCGAGGGTCAACCTACCCGGTGCCAAGCCGACCGGCGCGGGCACCACCATCGCATCAGGCACCGACCGAACCGCCGTCTTCGTGAAGGATGGCTGTACCGCCTGCGACCAGGCCGTGCAGCGGCTGCAGGCGTCGGGCGTCGAGTTCGATGTCTATGTCGTCGGCAGTCGCGCCGACGACGCACGCATCCGTGATTGGGCACGCCGGGCCCGTATCGACCCGACGAAAGTGCGCGCACGGCACATCACCCTCAACCACGACGGTGGCCGCTGGCTGTCCCTCGGCCTGCAGGGCGAACTGCCCGCCGTCGTGCGCCAGGTCGGCGGCCAATGGCAGCGACAGTAGGCCTCGCGCGTCTCGCGCTCCTGCTGCTGGCTTGCTGGGCACTCGGCCAGGCGAAGGCCGGGGAGGTTCCGCCGCCGGCCTACCAGTTCGCGGCACAGCGTGCGGGCATTCCGGCGGCGGTGTTGTACGCGGTGGCCTTGCAGGAGAGTGGCACCCGGTACCACGACCGCCTCGTGCCCTGGCCCTGGACGCTCAACGTGGCCGGGGCATCGCGTCGATTCGCCACCCGTACCGAGGCCTGCGCCGGCCTGCACCAGGCATTGCGCGACGTGCCGCGCACCCGCATCGACGCCGGCCTGGGCCAGATCAACCTGGGCTACCAGCGTCACCGCTACGACCACCCCTGCGAACTGCTCGATCCCTATCGGAACCTGGCGCTGGCCGCGCAGATCCTGCGCGAGCAGCACGCGCCGGGCCAGGACTGGCTGATCACGATCGGCCGCTACCACCGTCCCGCTGGTGGCGCACCCGCTGCGCGCTACCGCCAGAGTGTTGGCCGCCACTTGGCCCGCGTACTGGGCGAGCCAGCGCGGGGCTCGGATACCCGGAGAACCCTGCCATGAAGCCTCGAATCTTCCGTCCGGCTACGCGGTGGCTGATCGGCTTGCTGCCGCTCGTGTCCGTGCCAGCCGCTTTCGCACAATCGCCGCCCTTGATCGTCGTCGAGGATCATGGCGGTGCCTCCGCGCTGCCTTATTACCAGGCCCTGGACCTGCAACCGCGCACCGGAAGCAGGCCATCTCCCAGGATCGAGATGCCACGCCTGCCCGAAGGGCCTTCTGGCGAGGCGGCCATGCTGCCGGTGCGTTCTGCCCATTTGGCCCCTGGCGATGTGGCTCCCCGGGCGATCCAGGCGCCGGGGTTCACGCCGATGTTCCTGGTTGGTGATGACCAGCGCTCCCATGCCTGGCTGCGCCAGCGTGCCCCGGCGCTGCGCGAGCTCGGGGCCGTGGGGTTGGTGGTCCAGGTCGAGTCACCGCAGGCACTGGCGTCACTGCGTGCCCTGGCGCCCGGGCTGATGCTGGCACCGGCGTCCGGGGACGAACTGGCCGAGCGCCTGGGGCTGCGCCACTACCCGGTGCTGGTGACCGCCACCGGCATCGAACAGTGAGAACTGCCCGATGGCCCAGCCGCACGCCGTCGAAGTCCTGCTGCGGCCAGCGGTGGAGCTATACACCGTTGCCGTATGCGCAGGCGCCGCGGTGGTGTGCGTGGTGGCACCGTGGTCGCTCGCGTTGAATCCGGTACTCGGCCTCGGCAGCGCGCTGGCCTTCCTGGCCTTCGGCGCGATTCGCCTGCGCGACGCCTGGGCCATCCTGCGGTACCGCCGCCACATCCGTCGTCTGCCTCGCTACGTGATGACGAGCCGTGACGTGCCAGTGAGCCAGTACCGTCTGTTCGTTGGGCGTGGCTTCCGCTGGGAGCAACGACACACCCATCGGCTAACGCAGACCTACAAGCCCGAGTTCCGGCGCTACGCCGAACCGACGACGTTCTACCGCCTGGCGCGCCGCCTGGAGGAGCGGCTGGAGTTCGCGCCGCCGCCGCTGCCTAGGCTGGCGCGGGCATTGGCCTGGGACAGCCCGCTCAACCCGGTCCGGCCGTTGCCGCCAGTGGGGGGCATGCCGCGTCTGCATGGCATCGAGCCGCACGAGACCGACGTCACCCTGCCGCTGGGCGAGCGTGTGGGCCACACCCTGGTGCTCGGTACCACGCGCGTGGGCAAGACGCGCCTGGCCGAACTGTTCATCACCCAGGACATCCGTCGCAAGATCCATGGCGAGCATGAGGTGGTGATCGTCTTCGATCCCAAGGGCGATGCCGACCTGCTCAAGCGCATGTATGTCGAGGCCAGGCGCGCCGGACGCGAGGGCGAGATGTACGTGTTCCACTTGGGCTGGCCCGACATCTCGGCACGCTACAACGCTGTGGGCCGGTTCGGGCGCATCTCGGAAGTCGCCACCCGCATTGCGGGGCAGCTTTCCGGCGAGGGCAACAGCGCCGCGTTCCGAGAGTTCGCCTGGCGCTTCGTCAACATCATCGCGCGTGCCCTAGTGGAACTGGGGCAGCGGCCAGACTACCTGCTGATCCAGCGCCACGTCGTCAACATCGACGCGCTGTTCATCGAGTACGCCCAGCACTTCTTCGCCCGAACCGAGCCCAAGGCCTGGGAGGTGATCGTCCAACTCGAAGGACGCCTCAACGACAAGACCATCCCGCGCCACATGGTCGGGCGAGAGAAGCGGGTGGTGGCACTGGAGCAGTACCTGTCGCAGACGCGAACCTATGACGCGGTGCTCGACGGCCTGCGCTCTGCGGTGCGCTACGACCGCACTTACTTCGACAAGATCGTCGCTTCGCTGTTGCCGCTGCTGGAGAAGCTCACCACCGGCAAGATCGCGCAACTGCTCGCGCCGAACTATTCCGACCTGTCTGACCCGCGCCCGATCTTCGACTGGATGCAGATCATCAGGAAGCGTGCCGT
This sequence comes from Cupriavidus cauae, assembly GCF_008632125.1. Taxonomy (GTDB): domain Bacteria; phylum Pseudomonadota; class Gammaproteobacteria; order Burkholderiales; family Burkholderiaceae; genus Cupriavidus; species Cupriavidus cauae. The sequence goes on along the minus strand of NZ_VWRN01000053.1, from coordinate 356,241 downwards.
GGTCTATGTGGGGCTGGATGCGCTGTCCGACGCCGAAGTGGCGGCGGCCGTCGGCAACAGCATGTTCAGCGACCTGGTGTCGGTAGCGGGGCACATCTACAAGCACGGCATCGACGATGGCTTGCCTGGAGCATCGGCCAATGCCAAGGTCGCCATCAATGTCCATGCGGACGAGTTCAACGAACTGATGGGCGATGAGTTCATCCCGCTCATCAACAAGGGTGGCGGTGCAGGCATGCAGGTCACGGCCTATACGCAGACGCTCTCGGACATCGAGGCGCGCATCGGCAATCGCGCCAAGGCCGGCCAGGTCATCGGCAACTTCAACAACCTGTTCATGCTGCGGGTGCGCGAGACCGCCACCGCCGAACTGCTGACACGACAACTGCCGAAGGTGGAGGTCTATACCACCACGCTGGTCAGCGGCGCCACCGACAGTTCCGACATCCACGGTCCGACCGACTTCACCAGCAACGCGCAGGACCGCATCAGCACGTCGAGCGTGCCACTCATCGAGCCTGCGCACGTGGTCGGCCTGCCCAAGGGGCAGTGTTTCGCCCTCATCGAAGGCGGTAACCTGTGGAAGGTCCGCATGCCGTTGCCTGCGCCCGATCCGGACGAAGCCATGCCCCGGGACCTGCAACAACTGGCCGGCTACATGCGCCAGCACTACGCCGAGGCGGGGGAATGGTGGGAGGGCAACGGGCTGCCCCGGTCGCACGACGACGCGTTGCCAGCGGATCTGGCCGAGGAAGTGCAAGAAGGCACGCCGGATGAAGAGGCGCCATCGTGAAAGAGCCCGCCGCGACCGCCGAGCGACAGCAGGCACGCCAGCGCAGCCTGGTCGCCAGCGTGGTCACGCTGCCATGGCGCCTGTTCGGCGTGTTGGTCGCCTCGCTGCTGCTGTCCATCGTCATCGAATGCGTCGGCATGCACCTGTTCTGGCCCGACCAGGGCTGGCGCCACGCGCAGGGCATGCTCGACTACGAACTGAACCAGCTCTCCACCCATTTCACCCGGAGTGCCGTCGTGCAGGAGCCGGGACGCACCGCGCGCTGGCTGGTGGAGGGCACCTACGAGTGGGTTTTCGTGAAGACGGGCTTGCTGGACTGGACGCGCGACGCCTCGGCGCAGGCCAGCGCACCCAGCCCAGGCGCGCACCGAGACTTCCGCTATTACCTCGCCCAGGTCTATGTCTGGACCGAGCGCTATCTGATTGCCGCCGGCTTCACCGTTCTGACGTTTATCGTCCGCCTGCTGGTCTTGGTGCTCACGCTGCCGCTGTTCCTGCTCGCGGCCTTCGTCGGCTTGATCGATGGACTGGTTCGCCGCGACATCCGCAAGTTCGGCGCGGGGCGGGAATCGGGCTTCGTCTATCACCGGGCGAAGGCGGCCTTGATGCCGCTGGCGGTGTTGCCGTGGGTGACCTACCTGGCGTTGCCAGTGTCATTGCACCCTTTGATGATTCTGCTGCCTGCAGCGTTTCTGCTGGGACTGGCGGTGAACATCGTGGCGGCAAGCTTCAAGAAGTACATTTAGCCGACTGTTGGACCAGGACTACACACTACGACCTTCATCGACCCACGGGTCATGGCGACGTAAAGGTTCTGTGCGCTCATACCCTCGATATTAAGCAGCACCGCGACTTCGGCTTCCAGCCCCTTGAGCAACAGCGTGCTGCCGACGGCGCGTTTTGGTAGCGGGCGCCCCAACAGCCGGTTCTCTTCCCGCACGCGCCGGGCCGCTTCTGCCAGAGGGACGGCCCCCGACGAGGCTTCCCGGAGCGCCTTAAGCACCCCGTAGAGGATGGCCGGCCGATGCACACGTACGTTCGGCAGTGCCCGCAGTTCCGACAACAGCGCGGCGGCCGCAGCGAGAGAGGGCGCGCGCCCGAACGCCAGTGCGCGGCTTTCTGCCTCGTTCGGAGGATTCCTTGCAGTTCCCTTTGCCAACGACTCCAGGCGCCGCGTCAACTCCGCCACGCCCACATTGGTCATGACGCTCTGCGCCAGCGCCAGTAACTGCGCGAGAGCATTCGGTGCCCCCGCATCAAAGTTGCTAGCGAAGGCGATGAGGTCTTGCAGATCGACGGCCTCGACCGTCGAAGCGCCCGGCGTCTGGCTCGCAAAGTTCTGCTGTGCTGCTCGGTTGCGGCTATCGGCGATGATGAGCACGCGCCCGTCAGCGGTTGGCGATGCCGTCCTCGCAGCGGCTAGGCGCTGGGCATGGTCGTTGGGTGGTAAGGCCTGCATCCAGGTCACATGCTCCGGTGGCCCACTACGCAGGTCCACCGACTGCCCCGTCGCAAACAACCGGCGAGCCTCCAGCAACCATTGTCCCAGCGCTTCCGCGCCGGCGTTGCGCCATCGCCAGGGCGTTGCCAGTTCCCCGACGACAGGAAAATGCGCGCACACGTGCTGGTTCCAATCGGCCAGTGCATTGCCCCGGAACCCGAAGATCGCCTGCATGGGGTCGCCCAGCACGCAGGTCGGCAAGATCAACGAGAGGAAATAGACGATGTAGTGCTGAGGCACCGAACAATCCTGGTACTCATCCACGATCAGGTGCGCATACGAGGCTTTCAGCACCTCACTGACGTGCCCGGCCTGCAGGAGCTTCCAGGCGGCGTCGCGGATTGCCGGGTAGTCCCGCGCAGGTGCAGTCAGCCGCAGAATCTCCGGATCGTGGGCGCTGCGGCCCGGAAAGGTCGAGATGAGCCGGATGGCCCAGCCATCGATCGTGCTCAATCGATAGGCGCTGGCTGGCACACCGGCGCGGTCCAGCCGGCCACGCAAGGCCGCGACCCCGGCATTCGTGTGTGTCAGCACGAGAATGGGCTTGTTGCCCCGATGACCGGCAAGCGCGTGGGCAATCAGCTGTGTCTTGCCGCAGCCGGCCGGTGCGGTGACGGTTCCGCGTTGGATTGCACGAAGGTCGATTTCAACGTGGTCCATCAGTGGCCCACCCGAATACCTGGTCCATCAGAGCGCGGAATCCCTGATCGCAAAGATGCAGGTCAGGTGCAACGATGGTCCTCGCCACGTCCTCCATCCACGAGATTTGCTTGAACCAGCCAGCCTTTCGGATGCGCGCCGCCTGACCAAGGATGGCCCTGCGTTCGGCCGACAGGAGGCCGGTGTTCTGGATTTCGTCCCAGATCTGCTGGAAGGTGAGCGTGTTGTTCGAGACAGTGCGCAGGTGTTCGACGATCAGGTCGCCATGCAATTCGTTGGCGTAGCCGATCAGCCTCTGGCAGGCAGCCGGCGTGAGACTGCCGAACAGCTCGTCCTCCAGCGCCCGGCCCGCGCGGTAGGCGACGACGGTGCCACCGTTCTCGACAAAAGCCTGCTCGACCGCAGGAGTGGGCTTCTTGTCGTCGTCGCGCAGCACCATCACCCGGTAGCCCAGAGACTGGAACGCTGCGGCGCGGGCATACGGTCGATCCGGCTCCCCGCCACCGCAGTCGACGAGGGCCACGCCCAATGCAGCCAGTGACGCATTCCCCTGGTCAAGCCTGTATAAGTCCAGCCCGCGCAGCAGGCCTATCTCGCTGGCTCCCTCGCACACGACCACGGAGCCAGCCAGGAAGGCCTCGGGGTAGAGGCGGATCGTGCTCTGGATGTCATTGTCGGCGCCGACCAGGCGAGCCTCATGGCCGAGGGGGCCGCGGCGCAACACGAAGAGCTGGCCGCCAGACAGTTCTCTCAGCGCCACGGGTGAGTGGGTGGTGAGGAACACCTGAAGCGGAGCAGCGGCCTCCTTGGCGCCGAGGGAGCCCAAGAACCTCGCGATGCGGTGCGGCTCCAGCCCGTACTCCAGTTCGTCCGAGAGCACGATCGACGCCTGACCGGCCGCCTTGCGCTGTAGGCCAGCGACAAGCAGACGCGTGGACCCGACGCCCAGGCTGCGAAGCGGGATGCCGCTTTCGTTGTGCAGGGAGATGGTGCCGCCACCGAACGACACCGAATGCGAATCCAGCAGCGCCTTGGCCTTAGCGCCGATGTTGACGCCCAGCTCCTGAGCAGTGGCGGTGACGATCCCCAGCGCTTCTCCCAACTGTTGTTCGGCCTGGTCTCCGAAGGCACTCCGCGCATCTCTGGCGGCCTTGACGAGGGCGGCCGACGCGTCGGCTCGCTCTTCCGAGATGCGGTTCAGTACCGAGCCGCGCTGCCATCCCAGGTTGAAGTCCGCCAGCGCGCCGATACGAGTGGGCGCCAGGGCGACGCGATCCTTCCATGCGAGCGTCTTGACGATGCCTTGCTGTGCGGCGCGGTCGGAGACGAGGGTCCACGAGGGCTCCAGGTCACTGGCGACCGTCAGGTTCAGGCAGAGCACAACCTCCGCGCCGGCAGAGGGCTCGTCTTCGACGACGCCAGTGTTGGCGTGGTATCCGCGCAGGAATGCACCAAAGCCCTCCAGCGTCCTCATGCTGTCATCGAGGTCGCCGAGCGTCAGCGTGATGCTGATTGGGGTTGTGATGTCCAGGCCGAAGAAGTCAGCATCCGAGAACTGGACATTGCGTCTGGCCCCCAGGCATAGGTCGATCGCGTCCAGCACCGTGGACTTGCCGCTGTCGCCCGGGCCGATCAGGCAGTTGATGCCAGGCGTCGGGCACCAGGTCAGCAGCTGGATGCCGCGGAAGTTGGCGATCTGGATTTTTCTGATTCGTGCCATGCCTATCCCCCGCGCATTGAAGCCGCTCCCACTGAAATCGCAACACCTCACTATCCACTCGGGCCGCCTGCTGCAGGCCTCCTGCCCAGTTCTCTACTTGGTAGGGCGAGACAGCGACTCGGCAAGCTCCAACAACTTTGCGACGTCCTCTGCGGGCAATGACGCCTCCTTGAGGTATCGCACTAAAGCCATCGCTTCAGGCTGCGTGTGCAAGTAGTCGACGACTTCAGGGTCAGTCGAAGGCGATAGGCGGAACAACACGTCGGGATCTGCCGCCAGCACCTTCGCTAGAGCTTTGATGACCTCAGGCCTAGGCGGAGACTCCTTACCACGCTCGATACGGCTCAAGTAGGCGGGCGAAATGCCGACTAAGCCTGCCGCCTCGCGTAAGCCAAGGCTCTGTGCCACCCGAAGGTCGCGAATCGTCTCTCCAAAGCTACTCATACCGCGCATCCTACCTCAGGTGTTTAGTGTTGTGCAACATTTAACACGCTTAGTAGACTACTCCATTGTTTGGTAAAGTTTGCTCTTTCCTGCCGATCTTGGGCCAGGACCATGCCGGCCAATCTGCCCACGTCGTCACTTTTCAGGAGCGAACAGATGCTTGGGGAAGAAGTGTTCACGGTTAAAGAGGTCGCCACGCTCTTAAAGGTCGGCGAGAAGACGGTCTACTCCATGGCCCAGGCTGGAGAACTACCTGCGTTCAAGGTGCGAGGTCAGTGGCGATTCGCCCGAAAGGACATCGATACATGGATAGAGCAGCAGAAACACACAACCCATGATTTCGGCGAGGAAGACCAGAAATGACCCCAGCCTCGGTGAGCGGAGTTTTTATATGAGCAGAAAGAAGAACAAGCAGGCCGAGAACACCATCCCAGCTGGATACACGCTCGACTACGTTTCCGGCAGACAGATCAAGGAAACAAAGAAAGAGCTCGTTCGGCAGCGGGTAGTTCGTGCCCTGATCCATGAATACGGATTCTCTCCGGAAGACATGGAGCTGGATTTCTCCATTGGCGGGCGCAAGAAGGTGGATGTGGCCATCTTCCACCACGGCAAGGACCACACAATTGAGAATCTCAGCCGCGCAGTGATTTGCCGCCAAGAACCGAACGTCGGCAAAAATGCCATGCGCATCCGCGATTACGAGCAGGCCGCCAAAGACCTCGAAGAGATCGAAACCATCATGCGCGAGGTCGATGCCGTTCAGTACGGCTTGTGGACCAACGGCCTGGAGTTCTTCTTTGTCGAGAAAGAGCAAAAGCGCTTCGAAACCAAGTGCAACCCCATCGGCGACTGGCCGATGGCCGAAGAGTCGGTCGGCACTAAGGAGGTCATCTCCGATGCCCATACCCGTGTCGCCGACAACGAGATGCTGAAGATCACCTTCCGGCGTTGCCACAACTTCATTCATGGCAACGAGGGCATGCCCAAGGACGCCGCCTTCTGGCAATTCCTGTACCTAATATTCTGCAAGATGCACGACGAGAACCTGCGTGCCAAGCAGCGGCAGGCCTGGCAGCGCCGTTTCTGGGCTGGACCCAAGGAGCAGTTCGAGCCACAAGGGCGCAAAGCCATCCGCGTCCGGATCGAGGAGCTCTTCACCGAGGTAAAGAAGCAGTACAAGAATATTTTCCGAGGCAACGAGGAGATCACTCTCTCCGACCGGGCGCTGGCCTTTATCGTTTCGGAACTGGCCAAGTACGACTTCACCCGAACTGACGTCGATGCCAAGGGCGTGGCCTACCAGGAGCTAGTTGGCGTTAACCTGCGTGGCGACCGGGGCCAGTATTTCACTCCTAGAGGCGTCGTGAAGCTGGTCATTGAGATGCTCGACCCCAAAGAGACCGAGACTCTGCTGGACCCGGCCTGTGGCACGGGCGGCTTCTTGGTCGCGACCTTGGGGCACATGCTGAAGAAGTTCCGCGAAGAGCAAAACATCCAGGCCGGAAACGAGAACACCACCGAGTTCCTGAACATCCACGAACGGCTGAAAGAGTATGCCGCCGCCAATGTCTTCGGCACCGACTTCGACCCGTTCCTGATCCGCGCCGCTCAGATGAACATGGTGCTGGCGGGCGATGGCCGTGGACATATCTACAACATCAACTCATTGGAGTTTCCGCTGGGGCATCTAGCCGACCTGCCCAGCGTCAAGAAGGAGATCCCGCTGGCGTCGGTGGATATCATCGCCACCAACCCTCCCTTCGGCTCCGACATCCCGATTACGGACAAGCACATTCTGGAGCAGTACGAGCTGGCTCATGGCTGGGAGCCGGACGGCGAAGGCGGGTTCCGCAACACCGGCGTCCTCAAGGGCAGCGTTGCCCCCGAAATTCTCTTTATCGAGCGCTGCATCAAGTGGCTCAAGCCGGGAACCGGCCGCATGGGCATCGTTCTTCCCGACGGAGTTCTCGGCAATCCGGCCGCGGAATACATCCGCTGGTGGATCATGCGCGAAACGCAGGTGCTTGCTTCCGTCGACCTGCCGGTAGAAGCCTTCATTGCCGAAGCCAACGTCAACATCCTCACCAGCTTGCTGTTCCTGCGCCGCAAGGACGACCAGGAGAAGCATCGCGAGGCCCTAGGTCGTGCCGAGGAATACCCAGTCTTCATGGCCGTTGCCGACAAGGTTGGCTTCGACCGCCGTGGTAACAAACTCTACAAGCGCACCCCGGACGGCGAAGAGATTGTCGAGCCCAAGCAGCATATCGAGCGCATCCGTATCGGCGGGCGCTTCGTGGAACGGACCCTGACCCGCAGTGAAAAGATCGAGGACAACGATCTGCCGGTCATCGCTGAGAAGTACCGCGAATTTCTCAAGGAGCAGAACGGGTGAGCGATCAAGACGACATCATCGAGACCCCGCAGGATGCTGCCGAAGAGAGCGGCCCGGATAACTTTTTCATCGACATCCTGACCGGCAACAAGGAAAGCGCCTCGGCCAAGAAGCTGCTGGTGCAGAAAGTTCTGCGCCAGCTCATCGAGAGCTATGGCTTTGACCGAAACGATCTGGAGGTCAACTACAACCCGCAGATCCCCGGCCAGGGGCGCAAGCGCATCGACATCGCGATTTTCCGCCCCGATGCCGAGCACAATAACGACAACCTGCAGCGGATCATCGTCTGCAAAAATCAGAAAAAGCGAGACAAGCTCCGCTCCATTGCCGAGGCCGACGCCGACCTGCGCGAGCTCAAGGAGCTGCTGGAACTGATCCCGGGCGCGACGCTGGGCATGTGGACCAACGGTCAAGAAGAGTTCCTGTTCCAGGTCGAGCGCACCCGTTTTGAAGTCCGGCCCAAACCGCTGGGTGTCTGGCCGGTTCCGGGCGAACGCACCTCCGATCTCGATCGCACCGGCGGTGTCATTCAGGTCAGCGCCGAAGCGGAAGATCTGGAAGACGCCCTGATGCGCTGCCGTCAATATCTGAACCGGAATCTTGGTCTCGATCACAAGGATTCCTTCAAGCAGTTGGCCGTGCTGATGCTGGCCAAGATCCATGACGAGACCCTGCCCACCGGTGAGCGCAAGTTCTGGATCAGGGGTGACGAGCCTTTCACCGAGGCGGGCCAACAGGCCATTGCCCAGCGCATCACCGAATCCATTGCCGCCGCCAAGGCCTGGCAACCGAACCTGCTGACCCGTGGCTGGGATCTGACGCTGGAACCCCACGAGACCGCCCGCGTGGTCATGGAGCTGGCCCGTTACTCCCTGAGCGAAACCCAGCCCCGTTACCGTACCGGGGCCTTCCGTGCGGTTGCCCGCAGCGTGATGGACGGCCGCGAGGGCCGCTACCCCACGCCGCTCAACGTGGCCGAAATGGCGGTGGAGATGCTCGACCCGCAACCCGGTGAACGCATCATGGACTGCTCCAGCGGCACCGGCACCTTCCTGGCCATGACCGCCGCGCACATCTTCAAGAAAAAACTGGCGGCCGTGGGCACCACGCCTGAAGAGGCCACCAACGAACAGATCCGCCAGGCGCAAAACGAAACCGCCGCCTGGGCGGCCAGCAATGCCCTGGGCTGTGACATCGATCCCTTCCTGGCCGTGGCCAGCCGCATGAACCTGCTGTTCACCACCGGCAATCCCGGTCGTGTGTTCCGCATCGATGCTCGCACCTTCCCGGACGGGGATCTTGACGGTGTTGAGGATGCTTGTCGCGCGATGAGCCGGAACCTAGGAGATATGGATATCGTCCTGCTTAACCCCTGGTTCTCCACCCAAGACACCGTGAGCGACACCTCCATCCTGGAGCGCTACGACCTGGGCAACAACTGGGAGCGCGACGAAGAAGGTGGATTCCGCAACACCGGCAATCTAAACATCGGCGGTGTGCCGCCCGAAGTGCTGTTTATCGAACGCGCCCTGCAATGGGTGAAGCCCGGCACCGGCCGCGTGGGCATCCTGTTGCCCGATGGCTTGCTGGGCAATCCCAGCGACGAGTACGTGCGCTGGTGGATTCTCCGCCACTGCGAGGTCTTGGCCTCGGTTGACCTGCCGGTGGAGCCGTTCAAGGTCACGGTGAAGGAATATGGCCTGACGCCCGCCTTGCCCAGTCTCCTGGTACTGCGCCGCCGCAGCCAGGAAGAGCTCATCAATACCGAACACCCCGAATACAAGGTCTTCATGGCCGTGGTGGATCGGGCTGGAGAAGATACTCGGGGGAAGCTGTTTCAACGCGCCCCTGATGGTGAAGTGCTGATCTTTGAAGAGAGCACTATTGAGCGAGTGCGTAATGGCGGCCAAGTTGAGGTTCGGCGTTCCATAAAACGAGCACCACGTATTCATGACGAACTGCCGCTGGTGGCAGAGAAATACAAGGAATTCCGTGCGACCGGCGAGGTGACGTTATGAGCAGAAAGTTCCAAGTGAAAGCGATTCCAAGCACTTGGTTGGAAAACAATGGGCGGCGGCTCGACTGCGGTCCCTATATGGCTGGTGCGGTAGAAATTCGCGAGCTCCTAAAGAAACACAAAACTGATGTACTTCCCGATTTGACAGCAGGTCACGATGGGGGAATTTACAACGGCCCTCAGTTCGAAAGGAATTATGTCGATGATGCGCAACACGGTGTTCCGTTTTTAACGACCACTTTCATGATGCAGGCTGATTTGAGCCGATTGCCTCTTCTGAGCAAGAAGGACGCTCAATCCAGGAAACTCAACTACTTGCGAGTGCATGAGGGGATGACGTTAATTACGTGTTCCGGAACGGTGGGTAGGACCATCTATGCACGCTCAGACATGAATGGCGTTTGGTCAAACCAAGATATCCTGAAAATCGTTGCTGACCCGAAGCGAATACCTTCGGGGTACCTGAATGCATATCTTTGTACGAGATTCGGAGTGCCCTTTGTTGTTTCTGGGAAATACGGTTCGGTAATTACTCACCTTGAACCAAAGCATTTTTCTGACCTCTTGGTTCCCCGCCTTGGCGAAACTATCGAACAGGAGGCTCATAACCTTGTTGAGCAGTCTGCTGCTCTGCTCGCTAACTACCAGGCCAATTTAACTGAGGCAACGGAGCTCTACTTCGATTCTGTTGGTTTGAAGGATATCACTGCAAGCGAGTGGCATTCTTGGGGATCGGATCTGGGCTTTGCAGCGACTGCTGGAGTCCAGACTTTACGGGCATTAAATTTCAATCCCCGTTTCCAGCGTCTTTGCGAACTCATTAAGCAAGGCCCATGGAAGCCGCTGGGGGAATTGTGCGTTCCTGGGACGCTCAAGCGCGGTAGCCGCTTTAATCGCATCGATGCAGATCCTGAATATGCTTACAGGTTGGTCGGGCAAAAAGAACTTTTTTGGCTTCGCCCAGAAGGGCGTTGGATCGCGAGAAAATTTGTGCCAAATGATGTGCTGGTGGAAAGCGGATCGATTTTGGTTGCAGCAAGGGGAACTCTAGGGGAAAGCGAACTTTATTGCCGTGCTTCATTCATTCACGGCAAGTTGACCGAAAATGCGTACTCAGAGGACATCTTGCGTGTCATCGGCAATGAGAAAGAAATTGAGCGTGGTGCGCTCTTTGCCTTCATGCGTTCCGAGTCTGCCTTCAGGATGCTCCGTTCTATTTCGGTGGGCAGCAAGCTTCAAGACCACCATTACTCGATGCTCCCCTCACTTCCCATCCCTTATCCGTCCAGTGATATCAGGAAGCGCTGTAATGACCTTGTTATCGCAGCATATGAGGCAAGGGAAAAGGCTATAGAGCTGGAAGACCAAGCCCGCTCCCTCGTCGAGCGCACCATTGAGGAGGGAGGTCGCTAATGGCGAAGGTCATACCCATCGGGCAACCCGCGAACGAATCTGAACGCCAGGCCATCGGCTTCCTTCGGGATCATCTTCCCGATGGCTGGCTGATCTTCCACAACTTCGAGATGCGCCAAGGGCAGGAGGTGTTCGAAATCGACATCGCCATCCTCGCGCCTCACGCGGTGTATCTGGTGGATGTCAAAGGGACGCGGGGCAACATCGATGTGTATGGCTCCAAGTGGTATCCGCAGGGGCGGCAACCGTTTCACTCGCCCCTCGCGAAGCTTCGTCACCACGCGAAGGTGATGGCCAGCTTCATCCGCGATAGCAATCCCGGACAGATCGAGCTGCGCAAGGCTCATGTCCATGCCGCCGTGTTGCTCACTGCCGATGACGCCGCCGTGTTCGATCAGGCGGGCATCGACAGCCCGGACGTGACTGACTTCAAGCACTGCCTGAAATACTTCCGCGACGCGAGCCGCATTCCCGACAACCGGCTGGATAACATCACCCGCTTCCATTCCCAGATCGCCAAGGCGATCACCGGCAACGCCAAGCCCAAGAGCGCGGCGCTGGTGTTCCGAGACTGGCAAGTGGAAGAGAAGCTCGGCGGCACCGACCGCTACACCGAGTACCGCGCCAAACACAACCTGTTGGGCAAGAGCGGCGGCATGGCCCGCCTGCGGGTCTACCTGGCCGACCCGTACCAGGACGAGGCTGCCCGCAAGGAAGAGTTCAAGAAGATCAGCAACGCCTATCGCGCCGTGGCGCACATGCCGACCCACGCCAATGTGCTGGCGGTGAAGGATCTATTCGTCTCCGACGATGAAGACAAGGTGGTGCTGGTCACTGAGGATCTGCCTGGCCAGGCCCTGCGCCTGCACATCAACAAGGTCTCGATGGCGCTGACCTTCGATCAGAGGCTCCAAGTGATGCGCGACGTGCTGTCGGCCCTGGACCATGCGCACCGGCATGAGGTGATCCACCGCAACCTGACCCCGGACGCCATTCTGCTGACCAAGGGCGGCCAGGCCCGGGTAACCGATTTCGATTTCGCCAGGGTGGGCAAGAACCGCACCTCTACCATCGCCGATCAGGTGGTGGATGATCTGGATGCTACCTACCAGGCTCCAGAGTGCTTTAAGGACCCGACCCAGGCCAGCATTGCCTCCGACCTCTATGCCGCCGGGCTGATCTTTTTTGAACTGCTGACCGGCGAGCTGCCCTTTGAAAGCGTCGACCAGATGATGGAGGCCGACGGCAAGTTCCCCATCAAGCCCTCGGAGCACAAGCCGGACCTGCCCAAGGGGATCGACGAGTGGTTGCAGAAGTTCTGCGAGTTTGACCCGGAGGAACGGCACACGAGCGCAGCCATCGCTCGCAAGGCCCTGGATGATCTGATTCTGCCAGAGGCCAAGAACGACTCAGGCCCGGATGTGAGTGGCCCGGCCGTGGTTGTGCCACAGCTCCCAGATAACCTGATGAACTTGCCGCAGGATTTCATCCTGGCGGATCGCTTCCGCATTCAGAAGAAGTTGGGCAGCGGCGGCTTCGGCGTCGCCTACAAGGTGTTCGATTCCCTGGGCGATGTGGTGCGCGTCATCAAACTGGTGACCAAGGACCGTCGCAGCGTGTACGAACGGCTGCGCCGCGAGTACAAGACCCTGACCAATCTCCCCGAACATCCGCATGTGGTGAAGGTGATCTGGGCGGATCGCATGGCCGACGCCAAGCAGACGCCTTACATTGTCTTCGAGTATGTGGAAGGTTTGGATGTTTCCGATCTGATCGATGCCGAGGCGTTGTCGCTGGATGATGCCGTGCGCATCGTGCGCGAGGCAGCCGAGGGGCTGGCCCATCTCCACAAGCACGGCGTTTACCATCAGGACGTCAAGCCCTCCAATCTGCTTTGGACGGACAAAGGCGTCCGTATCATCGATTTCAACGTCGCGGTCTCCGAGAACGATGAGGTTCAAGGAGGTGGCGGCACGCGCCGTTACCTGCCGCCGGATTACGACTACTCCTCCGAGCCGGATGCTTCGGATCGAATGGATCGTGACCTCTATGCCTTGGGCATCTCCTTCTATGAGTGCCTGACCGGCAAGTATCCATTCGACGATCCCACGCCGCCGATCAAGACTCAGCCCAGGGACCCCAAGCAGTTCAAAGGCTGCGCCGACCTCAGCTCGTCGCTGGTCAATGTGCTGGCGAAAATGATCGCGCCTGAGCGCAAGGACCGTTTTGCGTCGGCGGAGGAGTTCCTGATTGCCCTGGCCGAGGTCAAGCGCCTGCGCTCGGTGCTGACGACCGGCGAGATTGGTGCCGGACCCAAGGTGGTGTCCAAGCTGGGTTTCGAGCCGACCAAGCCAAACACCAACCCCTTTGTCACCCACCTGCTGACGCTCTATAGCCAGAGCCAGGTGTCCAACGCAGGCACCCGTGGCCTCGACGAAGTTGGCAAGGCCACCTACGTGTCGACTTATCTGGACGAAAAGCTCAAGCCCGCGCTGCTCAAGGGCGAGTTCCGTTTGGTCATCATCAGCGGTAACGCCGGCGACGGCAAGACGGCCTTCATTCAGCAGTTCGAGGCCTTTGCCGAGAGCAAGGGCGCACAGATACAGCGCGGCGCGAACGGGGCTGTGTTCCAGCTCAAGGGGCATACCTACCAAAGCAACTACGACGGGAGCCAGGATGAAGGCGACGAGCGCAACGATGCCGTGCTTCAGAAGTTCTTCGCTCCCTTCGCGGGCAAGGATGCCTCCGACTGGCCCGAGAATCAGACCCGCCTAATCGCCATCAACGAGGGACGGCTGGTCGACTTCTTCCTTGAGCATGAAGAAGAGTTCCCGTTGCTTGCCAAGCAGATCCAGCAGGGCTTGGCCGGAGCTGCTCCGGAAGGCGGTATCGCGGTTATCAACCTCAACCTGCGCTCGGTGGTCGCCGAACCCGAGGAAGGTCAACCTTCGATTCTGGAGCGGCTGATCGCCCGCATGACCCAGCAGGAATACTGGCAGGCATGCGACAAGTGCGATCTCAAGGGCAAATGCTACGCCTATCACAACGCCCGGACCTTCCAGGACCCGGTTGCCGGTCCCAAGGTGATCGAGCGCCTGAAGATGCTCTACACCATTACGCACCTGCGCGGCCGACTGCACATCACCATGCGCGACCTTCGTTCGGCGCTGGCCTTCATGCTGGTAGGCACCCAGGATTGCGACGGCATTCACCACCTCTATCAGAACGGCGGTGAAGAAACCCAGAATCGCATCCTTGACGGTTTCTATTTCAACTCGTGGCTTGGTGGGGCGGAAGGATCCAATGACCGGCTGATTGCCTTGCTGCGCGAAATTGACGTCGCCGAAGTCAGCAATCCCGATCTGGACCGCGAGCTTGGCTTCCTCAATCCCAAGACCAAGGCCATGAGCCGCTTCTCGTTCGCGGAGCGGGCTGGGTACGACGATGAACTTGTGGCGACGCTGTTCCGCAATCTGCCTCGCGATTACTCGTCGAAGAACCGTGCTCGACTGATCGCCAAGCACCGCAATTATTTATCGCATATGCGCCGTCGCCATTTCTTTGAGCGACGCGACACCGGCTGGAAGGAGATGCTGCCATATGGAAGCATCGATCCCTTCCTGGATGCCATTGAGCAGCCGGGAGCAAAAAGCACAGATGAGGTTACGGCCATTCTTCGAGCCATCAACCGGGGCGAAGGTCTGAGCGATCCGGCGCGTTTGGGCAACCAGTTGGCGCTGCGTGTTCGCCAAGTGGATAAGGGCACCATCCGCAGTTACCGTCTCTTTGGCGGCGACCATTTCACGCTCCGCACCGCGCAGGAAACAGCGGCTCACCCTTTCCTTGAATACCTGTCTCAGGCGCTGGTGCTGCTTTACGACTCCGGCGACGGGCACAAGGCCAGCCTGCGCATCAACCTCGACATCTATGAAATGCTGATGCGGCTCAACAACGGCTACCGTCCCAGCATCGAGGAGCAGGAAGGTTTCCTGTTAAGTCTGGCGGTATTCAAGAACCTGTTATCTGCTGCACTCTATCAAGAAGTTCTGCTGACGGAGAATGGGCTCCGGTTCTACCAGATAAACAGAAAAGAGGATGGCGTATTGGCATTGGGTGTTTCTGAAAAAGGGGGCTGAATATCATGTCAATCAAGGGTAGAGACAAGGAATTCAGAACACCTAAGGTCAGTTATTTGCATTGGCAGCACACAGAAATGGATCGTGTGCTGACCATGCTATTTCCTCGCCTCAAATTCAATGGCTATGGCAGTCGCAAACCGCCACGCGCAAATATTTTGCAGCCAGAAGAATTTGCAGATGAAATGATGCTGTCCGAAGAGGTTAAGCAGTATTTTGAGGGATTTGACGAACATCCCTCCATTGTCCACAAGTGGGTAGAGACCGAACTTCTTGATGTGGTAAATCGGGGCAAGTCGAATCAAGCTGTCGCCTCTCCGCGCCCGCTTCATGGAGAGACCTACAAATTTCGAAATTCGAAGCACTGCCGTGACTATGGGGCAGCCGAGCAGATTTATTGGATGCTCTACTATGCCCGCAAAGGCAAGGGCCAGGCCGCCCGAGACACGCTAAAACGCTTCTTTTTCCCTGGGATTGACCATGTAACCGGTAGGCATGAATCCGGCACGGTCGTCGATGTAGAAACCCAAGCGCTACTTCGCTTCGATTCTCAAGTTACTCAGGACACACAGGACTCCAAGGAGCCCGAGCGCTTTCCACCACTTCTAATCGATCAGGCCGACACCATGGCCGACGACATTCTGCGGCTATTGGCCTATGAGCCCCATATTCCTCGCTCGGTGCTGGTGGATTACCTCAAAACCCTGATGGCATTCCATCTGGCGCTCTACCACCTCAAGCTGTTGCAGATACTGCCCAAGCTGGTGAAGCAGCGCTCGGACAATGCGCTGGCGAGTTCACCTGATCCCGTGGCGCTGGTCGTGGATATGGG
Source organism: Cupriavidus cauae (assembly GCF_008632125.1). Classification (GTDB taxonomy): domain Bacteria; phylum Pseudomonadota; class Gammaproteobacteria; order Burkholderiales; family Burkholderiaceae; genus Cupriavidus; species Cupriavidus cauae. The sequence continues at coordinate 340,330 of NZ_VWRN01000053.1, read as the reverse complement.
GGACGTCAATAATCCGCATATGGTCGAGCTGGCTCGCAAGTCCACTGACCGGCTCTATCGCCAGATTCCTGCCTTTGTGCAGGCCAATTTCGTCGTCAAGAAGCTCGATGAGATGGCGGAATACCTGAGCAAGAAGACGGGCAAGCTGACCGCTCCAGGGGCCGGCGTGTTTACCGTCGGCGATCTGGTTTCTCTACTGAAGCCCGAGCACGACGCCGAGCGGCAAGCCTACTTCAAGTTCCGCCTGGCCAGCCTGATCGAGGAGTCGGCCTCTGGAAACGAGGACATCGATCCGGAGATCCGGGACGTCACCGCCATGGGCCTTGGCGAGTTCGAATCCTTCATAGAAATCCTGATGGCATATCGCGGCAAGTATCACCGCCAGTACATCACTGAGTGCCTGGACTCACTGCTGCTGAAGAACAAGGAGAACGGCCTGTTGGCCCAATCCCGAACCAAGGGAAGTCCTCGGCGGTTTGTGCTGGGAAGCAAGCTTCTTGAGGTGCTCCTTCAGGTGGCTGTGCTCACTCAGGATGACGGGCGTTTCGTGACCCGCGAGGTTCGCATCGAAGAGTTGCTGGCCTTTTTGAGAAGCCGCTACGGCCTTCACATCGACCGGCTGCCGGAAGGAGCACAGGCCAACAGCAGCATCCTCGACAGACGCGCCCTGCGCCTCAACCTCGAAGCCTTCAAGCGTCGCCTGCGTGAAATCGGGTTCTACGAGGACCTGTCGGATGCCTACGTGACCCAGAAGGTATCGCCCCGCTATGCGATTGAGAGAAATGACGGAACAGATAAAAACGGGAGGCACGCATGAGTAATGCGTTCACCAAGCTTTCCCAGGACAAGTTGAATGCGGCGGTCGCTTGTCTGCTGTGCCCCCGTATCGAAGCGATCCTGGGTGACCGTGGCCCAGGCCACTGCATGCGGGTCACCGATCTCGATGACGAGGTAATGGAGTCGGTCTGCAAGGAACTACGTCGAACCCGACCCGACGGAAATATCTTTATCCTCGGCAGCCATGATCAGGAGGGCCAGCCCTTCCGAGTCACTTCCACCAAACTGGTGGAGTTGCGCAACCCGGACGCGAACGGCGAGCTGCGTCAGCCGTTGCTGGTCTTCATACCGACTTCGCTTCGCACCAGCGCCGAGGACTCTTTCGGTGTGGCGACCTTCGAGGAGCTGACCTTCGCCGGTATCTACGAGGACCTTATCGACTCGCTGCTTGATCGGCTCCCGACAACGCTGGTTGGCCATGCTCGCGATCTTCTGGGCATCCTCACCGACGAGGAGTGGCTGTTTGCCGACCATGTTTCCCGCGTGCGGTACCTGCTCACTGCGCTCGAAAACGGGATTGATGGAGAAACCCTCGGGGCCAGCCTGTATGAATTGACGTTGATTCCAGACTTCAAGCTCTTTGCCGATCCCGGCATGGTCAATGGCAAGATTCGCCGTAACCTCGGCAGCGTCCGCAGTCTGATGGCCTCGCACAAGTCGGTTCGTGGTCGTATCGCCGATCTGGGACTCAGCGACAAGGCATTGGAGTCGCGACTATTCACCTATTTTGAAAAATACGAAGTCCAGGAGCCCGAATCCTGGACGCCGCCCATCGCGACCGACAAGAGCTGGTGGAGCATTTCATTCGATAAATGGACGTTCCAGGAAGAGCTTTCGCTGGACAAGGTCCTGCTGACAGTACTGGAGACCGACTTGCCAGTCGTTCAGGAGGATGAGACCGACGACCAACTCTCCGGCCTCATCGGGCAACAGGTTCTGGTGCCGAACGACCGCCGCAAAATGAACGTGGTGTTCGAGGTTAGCCCTCACCCCGGCAAGGTAAGCGGGCTTGATCATTTTACGGTTCAGATCATTTCGCAGAATGACGGCCCGGTTGGAAAATCTAAGAAAGTCAAGGCCTGGACGCCGAACCGTCTGCAATGCACGACCAACTTGGCCAAGCTCAATAAGATCGAATTCGAGGAAGGATGGCATTTCATCCGTGTAATGCCTTGGACGGCCGATGGCGATCCGATTCCGCTGGAAGCGGATTCCGCCTCCGAGGGCGCAAGACGTTCCTACGAGAGCGAACCTTTCTACGTCCTGCCCGGTGGCAACATCGAGGAAGAACCACCGCAACGCGCCATACCCATTGAGCAGAGCCTGGAGCATGCGCGTTTCCGGCTGCAACTGACTGCCCTGGGCGATGAACGCGATCCCGATGATATCGCCATCAGTGGTGTCGCCTGGGCCGAGGGCGGTCGTTCCAAGAAGACCTCTCGCCAGGAAACCCTACACGCAAAATTCGGTCGTGAGGGCGCGGTTCAGATTCCGCTTTCGCGTATGCTCAAAACCATCGAGCAGCGCGTCTTGGCGGAGCCTAAGCACCCGTCAGGCTGGCGAATGCAGATCAATCTGGATACCGCCGAGCCGCCTTCCGAGGTTGGACTCACGCTGCCATCTTCCGCCGCGATGGCTTCCTTCTTGGCTGCCCGCGAAGAGTTTTTTGCAGCAGTGCGCAAAGACACTGCCGAGCTGATCATGCAGGGGCTTTCGTTCCGCGACTCGGAAAGGGAATGCCTCGCGTATGCTGAAAGCTACCTTGACTTGGTCAGGAACCTCATCCGTCAGGCCGAGACGACTTCTGGTGCCGAGCGTCAGCAACACTTGCAAGCGCTCAAAAATGTGCTGGCCGTCGATTCCATTCATGTCATCTTGACCGACTTCGGTGGAAGGCACCGGGAGGCTGTTTTGGTCTCCCCAACCCATCCGCTTCGTGCCTTGTGGCTGAGCAGTTGGGTCGCCCTGGGTAAGGATTGGATTGAGAAGATCAAGTCAGGCGGAAAGGATCACATTCCTCACGTCCGTTCCGCGCTGTTGGATGGCCTTGTGCCCTCTGCCTATCCGGTCGGTATTCCCGTCGAGGATGGCCGCATCTTCACTCCGGTGGACAACCTGAATGCTTTCTGGGCGCTCTACGCCCCGACGACCGAGGAAAATTCCCGTGGTCTGATGGCGGAAATCTGTTCAGCGCTCGGCTTGGCCGAGCCCTCTGCGGCGGGATCAGATATTTCCGGACAAGTCATTGCGGACAAGATCGAGCGCTATCTCTCTCAGCATCCCTATGTTCGAGAGTTATCACTGAACATCTTCAACCCTGGGGCCGGATCGGTGATTGCGGAGGCTCTGCTATCGCTCCAGCAGAAGCGCGAGCATGCCGATTTGCGCTATGACGTGCGGCTCTTTACCACCGATCCCGACTCACCTGTTTTGGGCGAGGCTCTTGAGTCGATGGTCCGTCCCGGAGCCACGGTAAACGAGGCCGCCGACGCATTTGCGACCTCAACGGGCAGCCATCTGTTCTCCAAACTGAACTTGGCCAAGCACCCCCTGAATGAATTCCATGCAAATTCCAAGGAGTTCCCGGCCCACATCAGTGTTCTTCTGGATGTGTTTCCCGCCGAGGAGCTTTCCATTGCAGAGAAGCCGATGGGCGTGACCCCACTGCATGGGCTGATACAGGACTTTGACACTGAATTCGTTGATGACGATTCGGGAACCTTCTGGAACAAGCGGCCGATTGTCGGGCGCTCCCTCGGCGCGGACAACCATGCGGCGTGCTTCGATTTGCTGTCGTCCCTGAGCCGGCACCTCTGCTTTGCTACCTCAGCGGTTGCTGCTTCTGGTGCCAGCTTCAAAGCTGTGCCTGTGGTGACCCTTGGCCTCGATGTGGCCCAACGAGAACTGATCTACGAGGTTCACCAGATCAGCGATTGGGTGTTCACCATCGACCGAAATATGGGGATTGAGTTCTTCGACCATGGCGGCCGGAAGAACAGACCGGACTATCTGATTGACTATGTGCCGGGAGCCAGCTCCCAGGCGACACACAACCTGATCATCTCGTCGCGCTCGAACGATGAACTGGAGGCGATGCTGAAGCCGGTGCTGCTTGAGCATGGCTTGTCCGCCGACGGCGAGCAGTCGGTTCAGATCCTGGCAAATCTGCGGTCGCTGTCCGGTCAACTAGCGCTCAAGCTGATTTCTGCTCGCACACAACAGGCGGAGGCACTTGGTCTGGCTTTGGCTCGGCTCTACCTCGAATATCAGGGCGCATTGAGCAATCAGGTCATTGTGCCGTTGGATGCGCACACGGACCTTTACCGCTCAAGCGGTGAGTCAGACGATGTCAATGATGCAATCAGTCTGCAACGCACCGACTTGGGATTGTTCGACTTGGATTTGAACACCAGAACGATCACTTGCAACCTGGTCGAGGTGAAATGCTATTCGCAAGTGGGCGACTTTGCGGCCTTCAACCAACTGAAGGAACGGATTTCCGCCCAGATCAATCAGAGCGAGCGCATCCTCCAGCGCCACTTTGACCCGGCCTTAAAGAAGCCCGACCGGCCGGATAGGTTGCTCAAGAGCCGGGAGTTGGCTCAGATCCTTCGTTTCTATCTAGAGCGCTCACTACGTTACGGGATCTTTGATGCGACTGCTGCGCAGGAAGCACGAGGGCTACTTGAATCCATCGAGCAGGGCTACTCGCTTCAGTTCAGACGCTGCGCCCTGATCTTCGACTTCGACAAGACCGGAACCGAGGCCCCCGACAACGAGGTTGGCATTGAATTCCACCGCATCGGTAAGGATCTCATTCGCGCCTTACTGGAGAACTGCCGCAAGCCTGTTTCCGTCGAGATTGAGGAAGAACCGACCATGCACCTTCTTAGCGAGCAGTTCATACCGAACGTGCCAAAACTTGAGACAGCGGCCTTTATCGCACCCAAGAGAGCGCGGTCAACGTCCTGGACGGTGGATGAGCTCTGGGACGATGATCCGGAGGTACCAATCACCGCGCCAGCACCCCCGGCCGCAGAGGGAGCACCTGCGCCTGCTCACCAAGAGGCAGAAGAACAGGCGAGCCCTGTCGAGCCAACCCCTCCGTCTTCTATCGCTTCGGAAGTCGAAAAGGATGACGAACAACCTGCCGTGGCTGCCGTACCGGAAGCGCATGCTGAACCAGAGCATGGAGGGCACCCGGCGTCCGAGCCTGTGCCTCAAGCAGAGGCCTGCTATGACATCATGCTCGGCGTCAATGGCGACTCGCCTCAGTACGGATTACTCGGAGAGGTCTCCGGTAGAAAGGTCGCGCTAGATCTCAACCACACCCACACGATCAGTCTCTTTGGGGTTCAAGGCGGCGGCAAGAGCTACACACTTGGAACGGTGATCGAGATGGCCTCCATGCCGTTCCAGCATATCAACGTGCTGCCAAGCCCGCTTGCCACGGTCATCTTCCATTACAGCCCGACGCAGGATTATGCGCCGGAGTTTACCTCGATGATCAATTCGAACTCGGTGGATGAGGAGATTCGCGTCCTTCGCGAACGTTACAAGGCCAACCCAGAAGCGCTGAAAGATGTGCTGATTCTTACCCCTGCGAACAAGGTGGATGATCGCCGGGCCGAATACCCGGATATCGAGGTTAAGCCGATTGCTTTCTCTGCCTCCGAGCTTAAGGCCGCCCACTGGAAATTCCTGATGGGTGCGATTGGCAGCCAGAGCATGTACATGCGCCAGATCAATCTCATAATGAGGGGGCTGCGCGACAACCTGACCTTGGACGCCCTACGAGCAGGCATTGATAACTCTGGCCTGTCCGATCACCTGAAGGAGCTGGCCCAGACGCGCCTGCTGTTCGCCAGTGAATACATCAACGATAACCAACGGCTTCAAGACCTGATCCGTCCGGGCCGCTTGATCATTGTGGATCTGCGTGACGAGTACATTGAAAAGGATGAAGCGCTCGGTCTGTTCGTGGTGATGTTGCAGATTTTCTCGGAAGCCACTTACCAAGGAGGTGCCTTTAACAAGCTCGTGGTATTTGACGAAGCCCACAAGTACATAGAGAACGATGATCTAGTTTCCGGATTGGTTGAAGTGGTTCGGGAAATGCGACATAAAGGCACCAGCATCATGGTCGCGTCCCAAGACCCGCCATCGGTTCCCGTTTCTCTAATTGAGCTGTCCTCACAGATCATCATGCACAAGTTCAACTCACCAGCCTGGCTTAAGCATATCCAGAAGGCCAATGCCGCCCTCGGAGAGTTGACTTCCGAGAAAATGAGTCACCTCGGTGCAGGCGAAGCCTATGTTTGGTCAAGCAAGGCCTCAGATGACTCGTTCACCCGCGGCGCAGTGAGAATCAAATGCCGTCCACGCATCACCCAGCATGGCGGCAGCACAAAGACGGCAGTTGCTAACCTGCAATAGCAATGCGAGCAGGCCTCACCAATCTGAACAAAACGAAGGCGACCTCCACCAAATGAGAACTCCCTTCCTGTGGGAGTGAGTTAGGCACTTCAGCCCCCTCCTGGAACCCATTTACGGACGGGGTGCGGCTCTCCTGCTCCCGCACCCCAACCGCGCCACGCCAACCACGAACGTAAATCCGGCACCCTGCCGATTCCGATTGTTTGCGGCAGGTTCCAGCCGACCACCGCAGCATTCCGCCATCCAGACGACTGCGGAATGGCGTGATGACGACCACAGGCAAACCAACGACCGACTGCCGCCGCGCGCCGGCATTGGCCCTAGTCCTAGCCGTCGCGCTGACCAATGCCGCGCCCGCGTCAGCGGGCGATGCCTCCCCAGAGCATGCGCAGTTGGCGACCCTCGCGCGCCAGCTCGATCTGATCGACCGCCTCGCCGAGCACGCCGCCCATACCGCTCCGCAGCAGCGCGCCCGCTACCACTTCGACCATGCCCGCCTGCGCGAGGACCTCCAGCGCGTTCGGACGGGTATTCAGGACTACTTGACGCCGCCGCGCGCCCAGCCACGCGATCCGGTCGAGCTGTCCGGCGACTACCGCCAGTCCAGCCCGCCCTCCGACCAGGAGGCACCCCAATGAACGCCGCCCAGGTCAGCGCCTTCCAGGCCAATGGCGGCTTCGCCCCCGCCGCCGTGGCCACGGTGGTGCTCGGTCTTGTGTTCGCCGTCCTGCTCCTGTGGGGCGTGTGGGCGATGCGTACCGCCTACACCGGGTGGGCCGAGCAGCGCCTGTCCCAGCGCCAGTTCCTGGGTGTCGTCGTGCGCTTCGTCGCGATGTACCTGGTGCTGACCTATTTCCTCCTGTCCTGACCACCACGAAAGGCCCGACCACCATGAAGACCCATCCGATTCCCCATCGCGCTGCCACCACCGTCCTCGCGCCGCTGGCGCTGATGGGCTTGCCATTGGCGGCCCGGGCGCAGGGCCTGCCGACCATCGAGGACCCCTCGCGCGGACAGGGCAGCGGCATCATGCAGACGCTGCAGAACTACGGCTACGACATCGTGCTGCTGGTCGCGCTCCTCGTGGTCGCCTCGATGTTCGTCGGCGTGTGCTACCACGCCTATACGCGCTACTCGGAAATCCATACCGGTCGCGCCACCTGGGGCCAGTTCGGTCTCACCGTGGCCGTGGGTGCGATCCTGCTGGTGGTCGGCATCTGGCTGCTGACCAAGGCCACCGGCGTGCTCTGAGCGGCGATGACGGCCTTGAACGATATCGCGCGTGACGGGCTGGTGACCTTCCTGCCGCACAGGCTGAACCGCCAGCCCGTGGTGGTGAGAGGCCTGACCGCCGACGAACTCTGGACCTGCGCCGGCCTGTCCGCAGTGGCGGGGTTCATCGCCGGCGTGCCGCTGGCCTGGGCCACGCACAGCGTCGCCATGGTGCCGACCCTGATCGTGGCCGGCGTGGCGGCTGGCGTGTTCGGTGGTGGCGGCTTCCTGCGCCGGCAGAAGCGCGGCCGCCCGGACACCTGGCTGTACCGGCAACTGCAGTGGCGCCTGGCGCTGTGCCATCCGCTGGCAGCGTCCTGGCTCGGTGGGCACCGTCTCATCACGCGCTCGGGGTACTGGACCACCCGGCGCTCACGCGGAGCAGCCGCCTCATGAGCCGTTTCAGGAACGAAGTCCATCACCTGCAGGCCCATGTGCGCACGCTGCGCCTGGGCGCCGGTGCGTTGTTCGTGGTGGTGCTGCTGCTCGGTTTCGGCTGGTGGAGTGCGCCGAGGCAACTGACGATCCACGTGCCCCCCGATCTGCGCTCGGGCAGCACCCGCGCCTGGTGGGATGTGCCGCCCGAGAATGTCTATGCGTTCGCCTTCTACGTCTGGCAGCAGGTCCAGCGCTGGCCGACGGATGGCGAACAGGACTACCCGCGCAACCTCCACGCGCTGTCGGCCTATTTCACACCGGCCTGCCAGGCCTTCCTGCGCCAGGACTACGAGCACCGGCGCAGCAGTGGCGAACTGCGCCAGCGGGTGCGCGGCATCTACGAGATTCCGGGGCGCGGCTTTGGCGACAACCCCACGATGCGGGTGAAGACGGTTTCCAGCCGCGACTGGATCGTCACGCTCGATGTCAGCGCGGACGAGTACTACGGCGCCGAGCAGGTCAAGCGGGCCCTGGTGCGCTATCCGCTGAAAGTGGTGCGACTGGACGTCGATCCCCAGCACAACCCCTTCGGCCTTGCGCTGGACTGCTATGACGGCGCGCCGCAGCGGATCGAGGCACCGTCGCCGGCAGTGCCTCCGTCCGGCACGCCCGGCGGCGGCCTTTCGCAGGGAGGCAACCCATGAAACACCACGTCTTCACCATCGTGGCGAGCCTGGCCCTCGGCTTCGGCCTGGTGCCGGACAGCCATGCCATCGAGATCCTGCGCTGGCAGCGGCTACCGCTGGCCGTCCCGCTGGTCGTCGGCCAGGAGCGCGTGGTCTTCATCGACCGCAACGTGCGTGTCGGCCTGCCCCCGAGCCTGGGCGAGCGGCTGCGCGTGCAGAGCGCGGGTGGAGCCATCTACCTGCGCGCCAGCGAGGCCATCGCGCCGACGCGGCTGCAACTGCAGGACGTGGAATCCGGCGCCATCGTGCTGGTCGACATCGCAGCCACGGACGCCGGGGAAGGCGAGCAGCCGCTGGAGCCTGTACGCATCGTCCTGCAGGAGGCCGTCGCGGAGGCCAGCGGTGACACTGCCGCCGGTCCAACCCAGGCAGCGCAACCCGCGAGGCGTCGGCAAACGCCGATAACCGTTGTCCTGACGCGCTACGCGGCGCAGAACCTTTACGCACCGCTGCGCACCGTCGAGCCCGTGGCCGGCATCGGGCGCGTGCCGCTGCGGCGCCCGCTCGCGCTGGACACACTGCTGCCAACGCTGCCGCTGAAGGCGCGGGCGCTGGCGGCCTGGCGACTCGAAGACCAGTGGGTCACCGCGGTGCGCCTGACCAACACCTCGCCTCACCGTATCGATCTCGATCCAAGGGTGCTGCAAGGCGACCTCGTGGCCGCGACCTTCCAGCATCCGGACCTGGGGCCGGCGGGCGCTTCGACCGACACCACGGTGGTCTATCTGGTCACGCGCGGCCGTGGCCTGGCCGAGTCCCTGATGCCGGTGCTCAGCCCCATCGATGCCGGCACGAACTTGCCGCCGGCCGCCGCTGCGGGGAGGACGTCCGATGAGGAGTAATCCCCTGTTGAAGTGGCTGCTGATTCCGATGGCATTGTTGCTGGTGTTCGTCGGTGCCAGGCTGTTCTCAGGCAGTGACGCTGCGCCTGGCAAGCAGGATGTTCCGGGGCAGCTCACTCCCGAAGAAATGAAGGCGCTCGGCATCGCGGGCGACACCCCGCGCGACACCGTCGCCACCCTGGTCGCGCAGGTCAAGCAGCTCCGCACCGAGCTGCAGACCGCGCTGAGCGACAACCGCCAGCACAAGGCCGAGAACGAGCGCCTGCGTACCCGCGAGGGTGCGATCGACCAGCGCATCCAGAACGCCCTCGACAGCGAACGCCGCCGCCTGGAACAGGAGCGCACCCAGGCCGCCAGCGACCGGCAGCAGACGCAAGGGCTGATGCAGGAATTGCAGCGCCGCCTGGACGGGCTGTCCGGCAAGGGCGATGCCGCCGACCTGCCGATCGGCCTTGGACTGGATGGGCATGACGGCGGGCCGCTCAAGGACGGCGGCATGCGCTGGATCGAACCGGATGACGCCCGGTCCGATCCGAAGAACGGTTCGGCCGGCGGCCTGCGTTTGCCCGCTTTTCCCTCCAGCTTCGGCCCGGCCTCGCCGGAGCTGTCGGCCGCGGCGGAGGCCGTCAGCGACAGGACGGCGCAGGCCGTTGGCGGCACCGCCCAGGCGGTCTATACGGTGCCCACCAATGCCACGCTGATGGGCTCGGTCGCCATGACCGCGCTGATCGGTCGCATCCCCATCGACGGCACCGTCAACGACCCGTTCCCCTTCAAGGTGCTGATCGGGGCCGACAACCTGGCGGCCAACGGCATCGAGATTCCCGACGTGGCCGGTGCGGTGGTGAGCGGCACGGCCTCGGGCGACTGGACGCTCTCGTGCGTGCGTGGGCAGGTCCGTTCCATCACCTTCGTGTTCAGCGACGGCACCATCCGCACGGTGCCGGAGGACGACGGCAAGCGCAGTCGAAGCCAGAACAGCACCAGTCTGCTGGATGGCCTGGGCTGGATCAGCGATCCCTACGGCATCCCGTGCGTCTCGGGCGAGCGCCGCAGCAATGCCCAGCAGTACCTGGGATCGCAGGCGTTGATCACCGCGGCCGGCGCGGGCGCCGCCTCGCTCATCAAATCCGACAACGGCAGCGTGGCCGTGGTCGCCAACAACAACGGTTCGCTGGGCACGGTCGGCATTTCGGGCAACGAGGCCATGGGCCGCATCCTGGCTGGTGGCGTGCGCGACATGGCCGACTGGGTCAACAAGCTCTACGGCCAGGCCTTCGCGGCGGTCTACGTGCAGCCCGGCGCCAAGGTGGCCGTGCACCTGGAGCAGCCGATCGCCATCGACCACGACGCCAAGGGGCGCCGGGTGAATCACCTCATGGGAGAAGCGCATGCGTCGGACCTGGATTGACCGCCCCCTTGTCCTCCTCGCCGCCGCCGTTCTCGCGGGTTGTGCCACCAGCTCGGAAAAGCTGCTACCTCGGGGCGAGCACACCATGCAGGACGTCTGGCAGCACGAGACTGGCGGCTATAGCGGCGGCCAGGCCGGCCGCCTGCTGCTCGACGCACGCCAGGACCTGCGCCGTCCGCTGACCGACGCTGACACCCTCGCGGCGCCCGCCCGGAACGCGGCCTACACCCGCACGGCAGCGAACGAGATCCAGCGACAGTTCCATCGACTGCCAAACCCCGATCTGGTCATGTACGTCTTTCCGCACCTGGCCGGCACCGACCCGGTACCGGTACCCGGCTACAGCACCGTCTTCCCGCTCTACCAGCGCGTGCAGTACGCGATGCCCGGCGAGCGGCTGGAGGACTACTGATGGGCTGGCGACTGCCGTGGCCGCGTCGTCCGGCCTCCAGGCCAGTCCAGGCCGACATCGAGCCGGATGCCTGGACGCGGCATGTCGACCGCCTCGCTGCACACGGCATCGACGCACCTGGCGCCGCCCTTGGGTCGAATCATCGGCGACCCGCGACGCAGGCCGACCACGCGGCGCTCTACGACGTGGCGCCGTCCTTCGCCGACCTGCTGCCCTGGGTCGAGTACCTGCCGGCCACGAGGTGCATGCTGCTCGAAGATGGCCAATCGGTGGCGGCGTTCTTCGAGTTACAGCCGATCGGTACCGAAGGGCGCGAGACCGCCTGGCTGTGGCAGGCCCGCGATGCCCTGGAGAACGCGCTGCAGGACTCCTTCGACGAACTGGACGAGAACCCGTGGGTGGTGCAGCTCTATGCGCAGGACGAAGCCGATTGGGACCACTACCTGCGCACGCTGGGGGCGTACCTGCATCCACGCGCGCAGGGCAGCGCGTTCAGCGAGTTCTATCTGCGCTTCTTCGGGCACCACCTGCGCGCGATCGCCAAGCCCGGTGGCCTGTTCGAGGACACCACGGTCACACGCCTGCCGTGGCGCGGCCAGACCCGGCGCGTGCGCATGGTGGTTTATCGGCGCACCCCGGACGCCACATCGGTCCGGCGCGGGCAATCGCCCGAGCAGGCCCTGGCGACGATTTGCGACCGCCTGGTCGGCGGCCTGGCGAATGCCGGCGTCAAGGCCCGGCGCCTTGGCGCGGCGGACATTCACGACTGGCTGCTGCGCTGGTTCAACCCGAACCCCGGCGCGCTGGGCAGCACGGCCGAAGACCGGGAACGCTTCTACGCGCTCGCCCGCTACCCGGAGGAACAGGAAGAGGGCGAGATCGAACTGGCCAGCGGCGACTTCGCGCAACGCCTGTTCTTCGGCCAGCCGCGCTCGGATGTCGCCCGCGGCCTGTGGTTCTTCGACGGCATGCCGCACCGGGCCATCGTCATGGATCGTCTGCGCTCGCCGCCCGCGACCGGACACGTGACCGGCGAGACGCGCAAGGGCGGCGATGCGATGAACGCGCTGTTCGACCAGATGCCCGAGGACACGGTGATGTGCCTGACCCTGGTCGCCACGCCGCAGGATGTGCTGGAGGCGCACCTCAACCACCTGGCCCGCAAGGCGGTTGGCGAGACGCTCGCCAGCGAACAGGCGCGCCAGGACGTGCAGCAGGCCCGCAGGCTCATCGGCAGTGCGCACAAGATGTACCGGGGCACGCTGGCGTTCTACCTGCGCGGCCGCGACATGGCGCAGCTCGACGCCCGCGGCCTGCAACTGGTCAATGTCATGCTCAATGCGGGCTTGCAACCGGTGCGCGAAGAGGACGAGGTGGCCCCGCTCAACACCTACCTGCGCTGGCTGCCCTGTCTGTTCGACCCGGCGGCGGACAAGCGGCAGTGGTACACGCAACTGATGTTCGCGCAGCACGCGGCCAATCTGGCGCCGGTGTGGGGGCGCAGCCAGGGCACCGGCCATCCGGGCATCACCTTCTTCAACCGGGGCGGCGGCACGATCACCTTCGATCCACTGAACCGGCTCGACCGGCAGATGAACGCCCACCTGTTCCTCTTCGGCCCCACCGGCTCCGGCAAGAGCGCCACGCTGAACAACATCCTCAACCAGGTCACGGCGATCTACCGGCCCAGGTTGTTCATCGTCGAGGCCGGCAACAGCTTTGGCCTGTTCGGTGACTTCGCCGCTCGGCTGGGCCTGAGCGTGCATCGCGTGAAGCTGGCACCCGGCGCGGGCGTGAGCCTGGCGCCATTCGCCGATGCCTGGCGCCTCGTCGATACACCGGGCCAGGTGCAGACGCTGGATGCCGACGCCCTGGACGAGGACGGCGACACCCATCCGGCCGACGACGGGGATGACCAGCGGGACGTACTCGGCGAACTCGAAATCACCGCCCGGCTGATGATCACCGGCGGCGAGGACAAGGAGGAAGCGCGTATGACGCGCGCCGACCGCAGCCTGATTCGCCAGTGCATCCTGGACGCCGCCCAGCGCTGCGTGGCACAGGCGCGCACGGTGCTGACCCGCGACGTGCGCGACGCGCTGCGCGAACGCGCCCGCGACGCCAACCTGCCGGATGCCCGGCGTGCGCGGCTGCTGGAGATGGCCGACGCGATGGACATGCTCTGCCAGGGCGCGGACGGCGAGATGTTCGACCGTCCGGGCACGCCCTGGCCCGAGGCGGACATCACCATCGTGGATCTGGCCACCTTCGCGCGCGAGGGCTACAACGCGCAGCTCTCCATCGCCTACATCTCGCTGATCAACACGGTGAACAACATCGCCGAGCGCGACCAGTTCCTGGGCCGGCCGATCATCAACGTCACCGACGAAGGCCACATCATCACCAAGAACCCGCTGCTCGCGCCCTACGTGGTCAAGATCACCAAGATGTGGCGCAAGCTGGGGGCCTGGTACTGGCTGGCGACGCAGAACATCGACGACCTGCCCAAGGCCGCCGAGCCCATGCTCAACATGATCGAGTGGTGGATCTGCCTGTCGATGCCGCCCGACGAGGTGGAGAAGATCGCCCGGTTCCGCGAACTTTCGCCCGCGCAGAAGGCGCTGATGCTGTCCGCGCGCAAGGAGGCGGGCAAGTTCAGCGAGGGCGTCATCCTGTCCAAGTCGATGGAAGTGCTGTTCCGCGCCGTGCCGCCCAGCCTCTATCTGGCCCTTGCGCAAACCGAACCGGAAGAGAAGGCCGAGCGCTACCAGCTCATGCGCCAGTACGGCATCGGCGAACTGGATGCCGCCTTCAAGGTGGCCGAGAAGATCGACCAGGCGCGTGGCATCGCATCGCCACCGCTGTTCCTGCCGAAATGACCGGAGCGTGTCATGTCCTCGAAGCGAACCACCTTGCCGAGCCGGTCCCAGGCCATTCGCAAGCGCGCCGGGCGCATGCCACGGCTGCCCTGGGTGGTCGCCGGCATCCTTGTAGCCGGCCTGCTGGGCTGGCTCCTGTACCGCACGCCCGGTGCGCCGGCACCGCACACGTGGCCCGAGGTCGCGCAGGCGCATCCGGCCGGCCCACCCTGGCGTCACGGCCCAGCCGATGCGCGCTTCACGCTGACGCTGTACGCCGACTTGGAGTGTCCGTTCTGCAAGGCCTACTACCCGACCCTGATGGCCTGGATCGATGCCCATCCCGAAGCCAGCCTGCGGTGGCATCACCTGCCGCTGGCGATGCACGATCCCGAGGCGAGTCGGCTGGCCCGCGTGGCCGAGTGCGCAGGCGAAGCGCAAGGCCACGAGGCCTTCTTCGGTGCCATCGCATGGCTCTACCAGAACACCCGGGGCGATGGCCAGGGGCTGCCCACCGATCAGGCCTGGCCAGGTCTGACGACCGCCATCCGGGCCTGCCTGGAAAGCGATCGCCCTGCAGCCATCGTTCGCGCGCAGGCCGACGAGGCCCTGCGCAGCGGTATCAACGCCACGCCCACCGTGCGGCTTGACGACGACCTGACCGGGAAATCGCTGCTGCTGCACGGTCCGGTCGAGGGCGATGCGCTGCTGTCGGCGCTCGATCTGGTTGCATCGCCGGACAGGCCGGACGCTCGTTCAGTGGGTGCCGCCGACGCCGCCGGCACGGCGGTCCGTGGTCGCCGTCATGGCCTCGCCGAGGCCCAGTAGTCGCGGAGGGCGCGCACGCTGTCCGATGGCGAAGGCATGTAGCCGCTCAGGTTGACGAGCCCGACGTTCATGCCGCGTTCGTCGGTGGTGCCCCTGAGCATCAGCCGTTGGAAGCGACTGGTGTCCAGGCCATATCGATGCGGATCATCGACTTTCAGCGCCAGTAGGTGTAGGTGCGAGTTCCAGATTCGGAACTTCGCATGTTCGATGGCCCGTATCGCCTGCCAGGGAACGAAGACCCGCTGGGGGCCTTCGCGCGTGAGGCCGAGGGCATCGGCCACGAGGTCGGCGGGTGGATCGAGGCGACGCAAGCGCCGCACGAGTGTTCGCACGATCGCCCGTGTGAGCGCCACGGCCAGGATGACGCCGCCCAGCGCAAGGGGGAGCACGACAGGGTCCGTCTCGTGGATGTCCCTGACGAGGGGCGGCAGCGCGACGACCAGCAGAGGGAACACGATCCCCATGCCCATGACCAGCACTTCCCACCACGCGGCGCGCGCGATGGGAATGCGCAGCGTCGCCGGGAAGCGAGGCAAGGGCATGTGCCTGCGTCGCCAGCGCAGGCGGCGTCCATACTGTCGGGCCAGGACCATGAGCCCCATGACGAAGGTGACGAGGAAGACCGTGGCAGCCAGTCTGGCGGGGCCAGGGGCCGCGCGCAGGGATGACAGCAACGCAAGCACCAGTATCAGACCCGACACCAGGAGCACCGGCTCCACCACGAAGACATAGATCCCAATCCACCAACTGGTTCCTGCCCGCTGCTCGCTCATGGCCCTCCGTCCTGTTGCCGCTTCGATCCCGCTCCCATCCTGGTCATCCAGTCGCTGCGGTCGAAATACACCTCGTTGCGGCGAATCTTGCCCGCGTGGTCCAGTTGCACCAGGCATACGCCGACCACGGTCAACACCTCGCCGCCAACCGGGATGTCCGCGCGCCATTTGTTGAGGAAGCCATCCTGCATGGGGATGCCCTCGACCTGCGTCCAGACCCACGCTGGATTGCGCGCCAACAGGCGCTCGAAATAGCCCAGCAACGCGGGCTTTCCCCGCAGCCCTTGGGGTACGGCAGGGTCGAGATAGAAGGCATCCTCCGAATAGAAGGCAGCCAGCCGCTGGGGATCGTTGCCGGTCCAGGCGGGCAGCCACGCCTGCGCAAAGCGCCGCGCCTGCTCCGCATCGAGGGCGTTCATCGTGATGTACCGGGCCGGGCCGGAACGCGCGTCATCGGTGCGCCGCCTTGCGGGTTCCGCTGTCGATGGCCTTGAGCAGCGCTGCACCAAGCACCGACTTGAGCACGCCGCCGAGGACGAAGGGGGCCACGCCCACGGCGATGGCTTTCTGCACGCCAACCATCGCGGCCAGCCAGGCGCCGCCGACCAGCGTGACGGCCAGCGTCTGCATGGTCATCGGCACCGGCACCATAGGCACGCTGACGTGGGACGACGCGGTGAGCACCAGGGTGCCGAACAGCACCGCCAGCACCTTGGTAGCGGTGGACTGTTCGCGCAGCCGGCGGGTTGTGTCGAGGGTCCCGAGGGTTTGGGTCGAGGTTGAGGTCATGGGTTCTCCTTCATGAATGGCGGTACTGGCCGCCGGGCGCATCCTTGCGCGGACACCGGAAACGTCATCGATCCTGCTTGCCCTGCAGGCAGATCAGCGTCTGCTGGCCGAGCGCCACCTGGGCCCGTCCCTGTTCGGTGACGCCGAAAACTTCGAGTTGGCAGATGGTCAGGGTGCGTCCGGAGCGCACCACCGTGCCGACCGCTTCGAGGTAGTCGCCCTGCGCGGGGGCGAGCAGGTTGATCTTGAACTCGACGGTCAGCACGGAGCTGTCCGGTGGAAACAACGTGAAGCCCGCGTAGCCGCCGGCCGAGTCGGCGATGGCGCTGGTGCCCCCGGCATGGAAGTAGCCATGCTGCTGGGTGAGGGTTTCGCGGAACGGCAACCGGATGCTGACCCGTCCGCGCGCAACCTCGTGCAGTTCGGCGCCCAGGTGGTGCATCAGGCCCTGGCGGGCGAAGCTGTCGCGGACGATTCGCTCGACCTGGGGATCGAGCGGCAAGGATGGGGCGGCTTGGGTCATCGTTCTAAGGTTCCTTTGCAGTGGAGAGGGGGGTTGAATCGAGGTGGCCGCTTCTCCAGGAATGCACGCATGCCTTCCTCGTGGTCGGGCAGCGAAAGGGTGTGGTGGAAGGCGGCCCGCTCGCGGCGTAGTCCTTCATCCATGGGCAGGCTGGCGCTGGCACGCGCGGCCTGCTTGATCAGGACCAGCACCTCGCCCGACAGCGACGCCATGTCGGCGGCGAGCCGGCGGCCCTCTTCGAGCAGATGGTCGGGGGGCACGATGCGCGAGACCAGCCCGCTGCGTTCGGCCTCCCGGGCGTCCATGCGGCGCCCGGTCAGCAGCAGGTCCAGCGCCTTGGCCATGCCGAGCAGGCGCGGCAGGCGCTGGGTGCCGCCTGCGCCGGGCATGGTGCCGACGCGAACCTCCGGGTGGCCGAACACGGCGTTCTCGGCCGCCAGCACGATGTCGCACATCTCGACCAGTTCGCAGCCGCCGCCGAGCGCGAAGCCCTGCGCCAGCGCCACCACGGGCTTGGGGAACGTGCCCAGCGGCGCGCAGCAACCGGCGAAGTCAGTGGCGCGCGCCTGCTCCGCGCTGATGCCGAGCATCTCCTTGAGATCGGCACCGGCCGCGAAGTGTTCGCCTTCGGCGCGCAGCAGGACCACCCGCACGGCGGCGTCGGCCGCCAGCCTGTCGAGGTGCGCGGCCATCGCGTCGGTCAATGAGCGGCACAGGGCGTTGCGGGCTGCCGGCCGGTCGATGACCAACTCGGCATAGCCGTCTGGGTGCGACGCGCATCGAATGAAATCGGAAGACATGGGTTCTCCTGCGAGGAACCGCCCGAAGTGCCGGGCCGTCATCGATTCGGCAGCGCCGGGCAGTACCTGCGAAGTCTGCTGCGCGATGACGCTTGCGGCCAAGCGCGAATATCTCAGGTGGGACTGAAAATTTCTCGCTGGAGCCGACGCCATGCCCGGCCCAGAATCAATTCGCGGACGGGCCTCGTCTTTCCCTCAACGCCCCGGTACTCCCCGTCCCAGCGAACTCCCATGGAACATACCGCCCTCGTGGCGCTGATCGTCTACGCCTTCGTCATGTCGATCACGCCCGGTCCCAACAACGTGATGCTGATGTCCTCGGGCCTGCTCTTCGGCCTGGGCCGAACCTGGCCGCACCTGCTGGGCATCCCCGCGGGCGTGATGGTGCAGCTCGGGATCACCGGCGCCGGCCTCGGTGCGGTGTTTGCCCTCGAACCTCGCCTGCAGGTCGCATTGAAGGTCGTGGGCAGCCTCTACCTGCTCTGGCTGGCCGCGCGCCTGTGGCGCGCGGCCGAACTGGAGGAGACCGAAGCCGGCCGGCCCATCGGCTTCATGCAGGCGCTGGCCTTCCAGTTCGTCAATCCGAAGGCCTGGCTGATCTCGGTGACGGTGGTATCCACCTTCCTGCCGCCGGGCGAAGGCTACGCACTGCGCCTGCTGGTGGTCAGCCTGGTGTTCGCCGCCATCGGACTGCCCTGCATGCTGGTCTGGGCCGTCTTCGGCGCCGGCCTGCGGCCCTGGCTGCGCGACCGCGCCGTCGCTCGCGTGGTCAATCGTGCCATGGCGACCCTGGCCGCCCTGACCGTTCTTCTCTTCTGGATGTGATGCCATGACGACACTCTCCCATGATCAACTCCGGGCCCATGCGCTGGCCTGGATCGATGACTGGAACCGGCGCGACGTGCCGGCGGTGTTGGCCGCCTACGCCGACGACGCACTGTTCGTGAGCGCGCTGGCCCAGCCCTATACCGGTGGCACGCGGGTACAAGGAAAGGACGCGCTGCGCCGATACTGGCTGGCCGCGCTCGCCGACAGGCCGGACCTGCGGTTCGAACTCATCTCGGCCATCTGCGACGTCGAGGCGCAGACCGTCGTCGTCCATTACGTGGCGCAGGCCGGCGGCAAGCGCACGCGCATGTGCGAGATCATGCGTTTCGAGAATGGACGGCAGGTCCATGGCGAGGCCCTGCACGGCGTCCCCGCCGAGGAGGGCACGCCATGACGGCGCTGCTGCGCGCCGTCCGGCCCGACGACGGCAACCGCTATGACTGGGGTGGGGTCTGCCTGGGCTGGCGACTGCTGGAACTGCAACACATGCAGGTGCGGCAGGAATGGATGCCCGCAGGCGGCGCCGAGGCACCCCACTGGCACGCCAGGGCGCACCAGTTCTTCTACGTGCTCGGTGGCCACCTGCGCCTGAGCACGCCCGACCAGGACGTGTTGCTGGAAGCCGGTCAAGGCGTACATGTCCCGGCCGGCACTCGCCACATCGCCGCCAATGGTGGCGACGAGGACGTGAATTTTCTGGTGTTCTCCAGCCCCAGCACACAGGGCGACCGCATCGATTCGGCCTCGGCCGCCAAACCGGATCGCCATCGCGACGAGGAGCCTGCGTCATGACCGTTTTCGCCATTGCTCAACTCACCATCCACGACCGGACCGCCTACGACCGCTACCAGGCCCGCTTCATGGAGGTGTTCCGCAACCACCGGGGACGTCTGCTGGCCGCGGACGAGCAGCCTCGCACCATCGAAGGCACCTGGCCGTACCAGAAGCTCGTGCTCATGTCCTTTCCCGACGAGGCCGCCTTCCATGACTGGGCGGAATCGGCCGAGTACCAACGCATTGCCCAGGATCGCAAGGCCGGCGCGCAGGCCGTGGTGCTGCTGGTCCAGGGTCTCGCTGTGAATGGCTGAGGCCATCGACATTCGCGCCGCCGACGGCTATGCCCTGGGTGGATTCGCCTGGCGCCGTCCCTGCGATCCACGACGCCCGCATCCAGTCGCGGTCATCAACGCGGCTACCTCGGTGCGCTGCCGGTACTACGCGCGCTTTGCCGACTGGCTCCACAGCCACGGATGGGACGTGGTGACCTACGACTACCGCGGCATCGGCGAATCGCGACACCGTGGGCTGCGTCGGCTGCAGGCCGACTGGATCGACTGGGGGCAGCACGATTTCGAGGGTGTGCTGCAGTACCTCGCCTGGCGATTCCCCGGCCAGCCGATCGACGTGGTCGGCCACTCCGCCGGGGGCTTCGTGATCGGGCTGGCCGCGTCCGCACACCGCGTGCGGCGTATCTTCACCATGGGGGCGCAGTACGCCTACTGGCGCGACTATGCGCCCGCCGCGCGCCGCGCCATGTTCCTGCGCTGGCACGTGGCCATGCCGCTGCTGGCGCGGGTGCTTGGCTACGTGCCGGCCAAGCGCCTGGGATGGATGGAGGACACGCCCAAGGGCGTGGCGCTGGACTGGGCGCGCATGGGTCCCCGCTTCGAGGGCACGGTGCGCCGCGGCCGGGAGACACTGGAAGGCGAGCCCGAAGCCGAAATGCTGGCACGGCGCTTCGGCCAGGTGCGCGCACCGATCCTGGCGCTGGGCATCGAGGACGATCCGTTCGGCACGGTCCCGGCGCTGGACCGCCTGCTGGATTACTACACCGGCAGCGAGCGTCATCACCTGCGCTTGGCTCCCGCGGCCATCGAGCAGGCCGAAATCGGCCATTTCGCCTTCTTCCACGAGCGCTTCCGCGAGGCGCTGTGGCCCCTGGCGCTGGACTGGTTGCGCACCGGCGAGCCACCGACCCGCCCCCTCGGCGCACTGAAGCATCGACCTGCGGACGATCCGCAAGCAGCGGGAGCCACGACATGAACACGAACCTCGCCCCCTCGACAGCATCGGCAAACGGGCGTCATTCGCTCTGGATTCCGATCCTGGCCGGAGGATTGATCATGGGTCTGGCCCTCGGTGTGCGGCATGTGCAAGGCTTGTTTCTGCTGCCGGTGACGATGGATCGCGGCTGGTCGCGCGAAATGTTCGGCTTCGCGATGGCGGTGCAGAACCTGACCTGGGGTCTCGCTCAACCCTTCACCGGGATGATTGCCGACCGCTACGGTTCGGCCAAGGTCATCGCGGGCGGACTCGTGTTCTATGCGCTGGGGCTTTTCTTCATGGTTCAGGCGCACAGCCACGTGGCCTTTGTTCTGGGCGCTGGCGTGTGCGTCGGCATCGCGCTGTCGGGCACGGCATTCGGTGCGATCTACGGCGCTCTCAGCCGCCTCGTGCCGGCTGAGCGCCGCAGTTGGGCACTGGGGCTGGCCGGCGCCATCGGTGGCCTTGGGCAGTTCGCCATGGTCCCGGTTGCGCAGGCCTTGATCGGCGGTTGGGCCTGGACGGGTGCGCTGCTGATTCTGTCTGTGGTCATGGCGTTGCTGCTGCCGCTGGCGTTCCCGATGCGCGACGCAAGCATCTCGAACGCGGCGGTTGGCTCGGAGCTGTCGATGAAGGCGGCGATCGGTGAAGCCTTCCGCCACCGCGGCTTCTGGCTGCTGAACCTGGGCTTCCTGGCCTGTGGCTTCCAACTCGCCTTCATCGCCACGCATCTCCCAGCCTACCTGCTGGACCGGGGCCTGGCCGCCACCGATGCCGTCGCCGCGCTGGCGATCATTGCGCTGACCAATGTGGCCGGTACCTACCTGCTGGGGCTTTGGGGTGGCACGCTGCGCAGGAAGTACCTGCTTGCAGGCCTGTACCTGGCGCGCACGGTGGCGATGGCCCTGTTCGTCCTGCTGCCGCTCAGCACATGGGGCGTTTACCTGTTCGCTGTAGTGATGGGGTTCCTCTGGCTCGGGACGGTTCCGCTGACCAATGGCCTGGTGTCTCAGATCTTCGGCGTGCGCTACATCACCACATTGTTCGGTTTCGTCTTCTTCGGCCACCAGTTGGGATCATTCTTCGGTGTCTGGCTTGGTGGCCGCATGTTCGAGGCCACTGGGTCGTACCTGAGCATCTGGCTGCTGGCGATTGCGCTGGGCCTGCTGGCGACGGTTCTGCACTGGCCGATCGACGACAGAACCATCGTTCGCGCCGATCCACGATTGGCGGCTTCATGAGGCAAGGCCGCGAATGGTTCAGGCGCTGGGCACCGCTGGCTGTGCTGCTGGCTGCGGGCGTGCTGGTGTTTCGCGCCTGGCTGTCGATGGAACTGCTGTGGGTGTGGTTGGAGCAGTGGTCCTTCTGCGGGTGAGCGGGACCTGACGAGAACTTCGCACGACCATGAGCGCTGATCGTGTCGCTGACTGGCCAAGGTCAAGTGGCTGGCTGTTGCCTCAACCACGCGACGACATCGTCGGCATTCCGGTCCGGCGGGAACACAGGATAGAACACATGCTCGATCACGCCATCGCGCGCAATCAGGGTCAGTCGCTTGAGCAGCGCCAGGCCTTGCACCTCGAAGACCGGCAGACCGAGCGCGGTTGCGAATGAAAGGCGATGGTCGGACAGCAACGGGAAAGGCAGGTGCAGGCGCGCCACCGCCTCGCATTGGTACGCGGTGTCCTGCGTGGACACGCCGAACAACTGGGCGGCGCCCAAGGACTTCAGTTCGGCGAAATGATCCCTGAAGGCACAGGATTGCGGGGTGCAGCCCCGTGCTCCTGGAATCTCGTCCCAGCCTGGAGGCAGTGCGACATCTGGCCGGCCCGTCATCGGGAAGAGATAAAGCACCGTGCGTCCGCGCAGGCGCGAAGGATCGACACGGCCACCATCCGTCGATGCCAGTTCAAGCGTGGGCAGGCGCATGCCCGTCAGGTGGCGGGCGCCGCCATCATCCTCCGGCTGCGGAAGGCGCGACCAATCGACCTGCTGCAGGTTGTTCATGGCTTCACCACCGCTCGCTACCGGCCAGCCAAAGCACGTAGCTCTTCCAGCCGGCGGGTTCGGCGAAGCGCGCGTAGGCCCGGATGGCGTCGGGGTTGTCCTCGGGGACCAGCCAGCGCAGATGGATCCAGGCGCGTGATCGACCGATATCGGCGATGGCCGCGATGAGCCGCTGAGCGAGTCGTTTCCCGCGCGCGGCGGGCAGGACGTACAGGTCGTCGAGCTGGCCCGACCGGCCTCCGGAGATCGCCTCGGGCAGATCGAAGAACACCGCGAACGCGACAAGTTCGTCGCCGAGAAAGCCACCCAGCACTTCCGCGATCGGATCGGCGATCAAGGCATTGGCATGAGCCAGTGCATTCGCCCCGGCGCCTTGCCCGTGGCGCATTTCGTCGCCATAGGCGGCCAGCAGGGAGGCAAGCGCAACGGCGTCATGGGCAACGAGCCGTCGAAGCGTCACATCGTCATCCGGCGGTGCTTTCTGGTCTTTCGGATATGCGGTATTCATACGTGTCTATGCTGTCCGCGCTTCTGGGTTCCGAGTTCCGCTTTCCGACTGACATTGCTCGCGCAGCCAGCCGCGCAGGTTGTCCAGCCGTCGATCCTCGGATAGCGCCTCGGGATAGACGAGCCAAAAGCCGACACCCGCGCTCACGGGGTGGTCGAAGACCGAGGCCAGGCGTCCGAGCCGGACGGCACTCTCGGCCAGTTCGCAGACGGCGATCGACACGCCAGCCCCATCGGCGGCCGCCTGCATCGTCAGGCCGCCCGAATCCACGCGGGTCACGACAGCCGGCTCGAACGGCCCGCCGGGCAGGCTGTCCATCCAGCGCTGCCAAGTGAGGCAATGCCGCGAAACGAACAGGTTGGCGCGCGCGACCTGCTTGAGGCGTTCCCGGCGCGAGCCGGTGGCAAAGCCCGGGCGCGCGTACAGATCGATGGTGGCCTCGAACAACAGGTCGGCCTGCAGGCCGGCCCACTGGCCGTCGCCATACCAGATGCCGGCATCGGCCACGCCGGCGGCCAGATCCACGTCGTCCTGCGTGGTGGAGATGTCCAGCGAGAAGCCGCGCCGCTCGAACGGATACAGGCTCAGGCGGGGCGACAGCCAGTTGGTCGCGAAGGTCGGCAGCATGTTCACGCGCAGGGGCCCGTCGCGCCGCTCCTCGCGCAAGCTGCTCACGCCCTCGGCGATCAGGGCGAAACCCTCGTTGAGGCTAGGTGCCAGCCGGCGGCCGGCGCTGGTCAATTCCAGCCGCGTACCGATGCGGCGCAGCAGTTCGACGCCGAGCATGTCCTCCAGCGTGCGCAACTGGTGGCTGACCGCCGAGGGGGTGACCGCCAGTTCCAGGGCCGCGTCCTTGATCGAGAGATGGCGCGCCGCAGCCTCGAAGGCGCGCAAGGCATTCAACGGGACAGGGATGCGCATGGGGGATTCACCCTCCTGGAAGTCATTGGTCGTTCATGGACTCATTAAACCGGAAATCGTCGTCTCCACGCTCGCCGACACGAGGACCAAAACTCAGCATCGTCTGAGATTTGCTCACTCGTGCCGACGGCGAACCGGCCGCACACTTACGCCATCGACAACCTGTACAGCGGTGCGCACCATGCTCAATTCCCTTGACGATCGCGATGGCCTGATCTGGCTCGATGGCGAGCTGCTGCCCTGGCGCGAGGCGCGCCTGCACGTGCTCACGCATGCGCTGCATATGGGCGGGGCCGTCTTCGAGGGCATGCGCGCCTATGGCGGTCATGTCTTCCTCAATGCGCCTCACCTGGAACGCTTCCAGCAGTCCGCCGCGCTGCTGGACTACCACCTGCCGTGGTCGCAAGGCGAACTGACACAGGCCATCGAGGCGGTGCTGTGGGCCAACCAGCTCGACGACGCCTACATCCGCCCGGTGGCCTGGCGCGGCGCGGAGAGTGTTTCCATCGCTTCGCCGCGCGCCCGCATCCACGTGGCGATCGCGGCCTGGGACTGGCCCACGGCGGCGTCCCAGGGCCGCGCCGAGGAAGGCATCCGGCTGCAGCTGGCGAGTTGGCGGCGTCCCCGTCCTGACACCGCACCCACCGCGGCCAAGTGCTCGGGGCTGTACATGATCGGTACCCTTGCGCGCCATGCCGCCGCAGCGGCGGGCTGCGACGACGCACTGCTGCTCGACAGCGAAGGCCGGGTCGCCGAGACCACGGCAACCAACCTGTTGATGGTCCATGACGGGGTGCTGGTGACCCCATTGCCGACCTGCTTCCTCGACGGCATCACCAAGCGGCACGTGATGGGACTGGCGCGCCAGCGCGGGCTGCGGGTCGAGGAGCGGACCGTGACGCTGGACGAACTGCGCGCCGCCTCCGAGGTATTCACCGCCGGCACCTCGGTCGAACTGCAGCCGGTGGTGGCGCTGGTCGAGGATGCGGCGACCACCGAATGGCCCGTGGGGCCGGTGACGCGACAACTGATCCGGGACTTTCGCGCGTCCGTGACCGAGGCGAGCCAGGTCGGCCGGACGCTGCGGGAACGGGAGACCGGCTTGTTGGAACGGCGCCCGTGGCCCGCTCGCGTCGCCTCCGCCTTGCAGGCGCCGTAGCGCGCCATGGACCGGTACGCAGACGGACCCGCGAGAGGACAGGCACGATGCCATGCAGACTGGCTTCATACACGCCCCAGACAGTCGCGCAGTTGCGCGGCAAAGCGCGCCGCGTCCCCGGGTTCGAGCGTCGAGACCGTGACTCGCAGCGCGGGGGCCGCGGGCGCGATCGCGAAGGCATCGCCGGTTCGCACGGCCCAGCCGCAGCGTGCGAGGCTTTGCGCGGTGCGGTGAACGTCACGGTCTTCCGGCAACGGAATCCACACATTGAACCCGTCGCAGGGCTGCCTGGCGGCGATGCCCACGGCGCCGAGTGCATCGATCAGGGCCTTGCGACGCATGGCGTAGGCGGTCTTGGCCGCATGCAGGCGCGCCGTGGCCGCGTCGGATCCGAGCAGGCCGCGCACGGCCGCCTGCAGCAGGTGGCTGACCCAGGTCGTGCCGGGAGCCAGTCGCATGCCGAGCCTTGCGGCGGTCCCCGCATCGGTAGCGATGAAGGCCAGCCGCAGGTCCGGGCCGAAGCCCTTGGACACGGAGCGCACCAGCGCCCGCCGCGTGGTGGCCGCGGGCGCGATAGAGAAGTACGGCGTCTCGGCCAGCAAGGCGAAGTGGTCGTCCTCGATCACCAGCACGTGCGGATGGTGGGCGAGCACGCGGCGCAGTTCGCGGGCGCGCTGCTCGCTCAGGCCGCAGCCGGTGGGGTTTTGCGCCCTTGGTGTGCACAGCACCGCCTGGGCGCCATTGGCCAGCGCCGCTTCCAGCGCCTGCGGGCGCATGCCGTGCGCATCCATGGCCACGGGCACCGCTGCCAGGCCCGTGCTGTGCAGGATGTTGAGGCTGCCGAGGAAGCACGGGTCCTCCACCGCCACCTTGTCGCCGGCGACGAGGTAGGCAGCCAACAGACGCTCGATCGCATCGACCGCACCATGCGCCAGCACCAGACCGTCACCCTCCCGGAGATCCGCTCCGAACCACTGCCGCGCCAGCCGTTCGAGTGCTGGGTCGAGTACAGGCTGGCCATACAGCGCGGGCCGGTAGCCGCTGGCTGCCAGCGCCTGCAATGGATCGGGCAGCCAGGCCGGGTCCGGATTGCCGCTGGCCAGATCCGCCAGCGCCGAGCCGGGCTGCAGGCCCTCCTGCTCACCGAGACGCGCCGCTGGCCGGATCACCGTTCCGTTGCGCCCCAGCGTCTCGGCAATGCCTGCGGCCACCAGCTTCCGGTACGCGGCGGCGACCGTGTTGCGGTTGACGCCCAGTTGATCGGCCATCTCGCGCACGGACGGCAGTGTCTGGCCCGCGGCAAGCTGGCCCGCATGTGCCTCGCGGCGAATGCGCTCGAAGATGTCCGATGCGGTCTTTTCTGCCATTCCCGTTTGTCCCGTGACAATGTATATTTTGTCCTATGACAATGTTAGCAGCACGGAGAACCCCTTGTCCATGAACGCGCAGACGCATCCCTGGCCCACCGCACACAGCGTCGAGGACTTTCGGCGCAATCTGGCGGCGGTGCATCGGCGCATCGCCGATGCCTGCTCCCGCGCGGGACGCGATCCGTCCGATGTGCGCCTGCTGCCGGTCAGCAAGACCGTGCCGGAGGAGCGCATCCGTCTGGCTTACGCCGCCGGCTGCCGCGACCTGGGTGAGAACAAGGTGCAGGAGGCGCAGCGCAAGGCCGAAGCGATGGTGGATCTCGCCGACCTGCGCTGGTCGGTCATCGGCCACCTGCAGACCAACAAGGCCAAGGTCGTGGCACGCTTCGCCACCGAGTTCCAGGCCCTGGACAGCCTGCGTGTGGCGGAGGCGCTGGACCGTCGCCTGCAAGCCGAAGGGCGCGCACTGGATGTGTTCGTGCAGGTCAACACCTCGGGCGAGGCCAGCAAGTTCGGCTTGCCGCCTTCCGAGGTGGCCGGCTTCGTCCGGGCGCTGCCGGGCTTCTCCACCCTGCGCGTGCGAGGCCTGATGACACTGGCGCTGCTGTCGGCCGATCCGGCGCGGGTCCGTCCCTGCTTCGTGCTGTTGCGCGAACTGCGTGATCGGCTGCGCCAGGAGGCGCCGGCGGGCATCGGCATGGACGAACTGTCGATGGGGATGTCCGGCGACTTCGAGCTGGCCATTGAGGAAGGCGCCACCGTCGTGCGCGTCGGCCAGGCCATCTTTGGCGCTCGCGCGACGCCGGACAGCCATTACTGGCCCGACGACGACCGGGCTGCGACATCGACCGCATCGGAGCAGACCGCATGAAGACCGCCCTGGCCCTGCGCCACATCCATTTCGAAGACCTCGGCACGCTCGAACCGCTGCTGCGCGAGCGTGGATTCGACGTGCGCTACCTCGACCCCGCGACGGACGACCTGGCCGGTGAGGAGGCCGCGGCAAGCGATCTTCTCATTGCACTGGGTGGGCCGATCGGCGCCTTCGACGAGCGGGCCTATCCCTTTCTTGCCGACGAACTGCGTCTGCTCGAACGGCGCTTGGCCAGCGGCCGGCCGCTGCTCGGCATTTGTTTGGGCGCGCAATTGATCGCGCGCCTGCTCGGCGCCGCCGTCGCCCCCATGGGCTTCAAGGAGATCGGCTTCGGCGCGCTGACGCTGACGGATGCGGGCCGCCGCTCGGTGCTGGCACCGCTGGCCGGCGTGCCGGTGCTGCATTGGCACGGCGACCGCTTCGAGCTGCCTGAGGGCAGTGAACTGCTGGCGAGCACCGAAAGCTGCGTGCAGCAGGCCTACGCGGTCGGCAACCGGGTGCTGGGTCTGCAGTTCCACCTGGAAGCCGATGCCAGCCGAATCGAACGCTGGCTGGTCGGCCATTGCTGCGAGCTGGGCCAGGCCGGCGTCGATCCGCGCACGCTGCGCGCGGATGCCGAGCGGCATGGGGCAACGCTGAAGGCTGCGGCCCACCGCACGATCGGCGCGTGGCTGGACCGGCAGCAGGACACGGGGGGGCGTCCTGAATGACGGTGACCCAACCTGTGCCCATCGATGTCATCAGCATCCAGTCCCAGGTGGTCTACGGGCGGGTCGGCAACAACGCGGCGATTCCCGCGTTGGAAGCCTGCGGGCTGCTTACGACCGCGGTGCCGACCGCGCTGCTCAGCAACACCCCGCACTATCCCTCGGTCCATGGCGGTGCGGTGCCCGACGCGTGGTTCGCTGGCTGGTTGGATGACCTGGAGGCGCGCGGCATCCCCGCGTGCGCTCGCGTTGTGCAGGTCGGCTTCCTCGGCGCGCCGTCGCAGGCACGGATCCTCGCATCCTGGTGGTCGACGATGCGCGAGCGCCACCCGCAACTGCGCCTGCACCTGGATCCGGTCATTGGCGACTACGACCAAGGCGTGTATGCGGCGGCTGGCATGGCCGAGGCCTGGCGCACGCTGCTGATTCCAGAAGCCCACGGCCTCGTCCCCAATCGGTTCGAGCTGGAACAGGTCACCGGCAGAACGCTGCAGGGTCTGGCGGATTGCCGCGAGGCTGCCCGTGCGCTGTTGCGCGGCCCCACCCAATGGGTGGTGGTGACCAGTGTCCAGGATGATCCTGAAAGCGCCGTCGTCCAGACGCTGCTGGAGACGCGAGAGGGGGTATCGCGCCTCTTCGAGCATCCCCACGTGCCCTGCGTGGTGAAAGGGGCCGGCGACTACTTCGCCGCGCGCCTGACCGGCCATTGCCTGCTTGGCATAGAGATGCCTCAGGCCGTCGAGCGCGCCTGCGGCGAAACCGCCGAGCAACTGACCCGCACCCGGCGCCTGGGCTGGGAGGAAATGGCCATCCACGCTATGGCCGGGAGCGTCCGGCCATGAATGCCTACCGCCTCGTGATTTCCCGGCATAGCCGGCTGCTGGGTCAGTTCGACAGCGAAACGCCCTGGGCGGGCGACGCGATCCGCGACCTGCTACAGCGACTTCCCGAATGCGATGGCTATCGCACCGAACTGTTCGTCGCGCGCGAAGAGCGCCGATTGCTCGAAAGCGGTCCTGGCGGCCTGAAGGTCCTCGGCCGCGAGCTCTTGTTCCAACCCTTGCCGATCACGGCGCTGCTGTCTGGCACGGCGCCCGAGGAGCCGCTCGCGTGAATCAAGCTCCCGGCCTCATGTACGCGTAGGTGGCGCGATGGAGCTGCGACACCTGCGCTGTTTCGTGGCAGTGGCCGAGGAACTGCACTTCACGCGTGCGGCGGTGCGGCTCCATATCGAGCAGTCTCCGCTGTCGCGCACCATCCGGGAGCTGGAGTCTGACCTCGGCGCCACGCTGTTCGAGCGCAATCGGCGCGGCACCCAGCTCACCTGGGCGGGCCAGGTCCTGCTGGAAGATGCCCGCCGCGTGTTCGCGGTGCTGGAACAGGCACGAACCAACGTCCGGGCCGCCGCCACGGGCTATCGCGGCATGCTGCGCCTCGCGCTGTCGGACGGTATCGCGCAGACACGCCTCGCGGCACTCCTGGCCCTGTGCCGGGAGGAGGAGCCCGATGTGGAAATCCGCCTGTTCGAGACGCCGCTCGCATCGCAAGTGCGCGGGTTGCGCGACGACACTTTCGATGCCGGGTTTGCGCAGTCTGACGAGGCTGGAGAGGGCATCCTGTGCGAGGCGGTCTGGTCCGATCCCATCCTGGTGGCCATTCCGACGCGCCATCCTTTGCTGGCCTTCAGGCAGGTCCCTCTGGATGAACTGCTGCGCTATCCCCTGATCAAGTGCCACCCGGAAACCTGCGAGGGTGCGTACCGGCAGATCAAACGGCTGCTCCGGACGGCCGCCATCCAGCCCCGGATCGCAGAGCGGGTCGCGACACTGGAATTGATGCTGACGCTGGTGGCCGCGGGCTACGGACTGGGTTTCGCCACGGCGGCGCAGATTTCGGTCTGCCGTCATCCCGAGGTCATTGCGCGGCCCCTGTCGGACCCGTCGGCATGCATGACCACCTACTTGTTGCGGCCGGACAGTGAGCCCTCGGAACCGCTGCAGCACTTCATCGAACGCGCCATGCTCTCGCGCGACGACAGTCCCGCCGTCGATCCGATCTAGCCCCGCGCAACCGCGTTCGTCGCGGCGCAGGCCTTCGTCGGGGACGCCGCGCAGGCGTCATGGCAAGCCATGGGCGACCGAGAGGCTGAACGTGCCGCCGCGTCTACAGATGCAGGGTGCCGCTGGCGACGGTCACGGCCTGGCCACCGACGCGCACCGTCAGTTCGTCGCCGTTTCGGGTCCATTCGACGTGGATCAGACCATCGCGTCCCATCTCGATGCCTTGCTCCGCAAGGTAGCCACCCTGGAGAGCCGATGCGTGCCGGTGCCTTGCCAGGAATGCCGCGACACACCCGTTTCCAGACCCGCAGACGGGGTCCTCGGCAACGCCTTCGCCTGGCGCGAACGTGCGCAGGCGCAAGCGTACCGGTGCGTCGGCCTCGTGTTCGGCAAAGACGGTCACGCCGACGGCACCCGATGCGCGGCAACGTTCGGCGATGCGAGGCAGGTCGGGACGCAGCGACGCCAGGGCTGCGACGCTGCGCAGCTCGGCGATCAGCCACGGGATGCCGGTGGAGACGACTTCCACCGGCATCGCGGCCAGCATGTTCGCATCGCAGCCCAGCAGGGCCGACATTTCCCCAGGACCAATGGCCGTGTTGCGGAACTGCGGGCTGGCCTGGGTCATCCAGTAGATCGGCGGGCCCTCGGTCGGAACGACTTCGACAGGCACGATGCCGATGCCGCAGGCCTGCCGCAGCAGACTTGCATCGGCCAGGTCGCCACGGTGCGCACGCACTGCGCTCGCAGTGGCGATGGTGGGGTGCCCGGCGAACGGCAGCTCACTGGAGGGCGTGAAGATGCGCACCCGATAGTCGGTATCTGGCGATTCCGGGGCCAGCACGAAGACCGTCTCGGATAGGTTCATCTCGCGCGCGATCCGCTGCATGGTCCGCGCATCGAGGTCGTCGGCATCGAACACGACGGCAGCCGGGTTGCCGCTGAGCGGCTGGCTCGTGAACACATCGACTTGCAGGAAGGATTTGTTCATCGCTTCTCCAGGTTCGGTCGCACCGCCTGTGCTCGGTTGCGTGCGCGTGGCCGGGGACGAATCACGCGGCCAGGGCCTTGGCGCCGCTCGACGGTCTCCACAAAAGAATCCATGCGGCGAATCCGAGGAAGCCGATCCCCGCCAGGCGCGTGCAGCGCTGGCGCCAGACGGAAGTGCCCAATGCTCCTCGCACCCGGCTTGCAATGGCGGCATAGCCGGTCAAGGTGGCGCCGCTGAGGATCACGAAGATCGCGGTCAGGCCCATGAACTGAGGGATGAGAGCCTGGTCGGCCCGGATGAACTGGGGGAAGAAGGCGGTGAAGAAGAGCATCGACTTCGGATTGGATGTCGCCACCAGGAATCCTTCCTTCGCCAGCGCGAAGGCCTGCACCGGCCCTGCGTCATGAGCATCGGCGTCCGGCGACCGCGTGTGTCTGCCCTGCACAAGCAGGCGAAGACCGAGGTACGCCAGATAGGCGGCGCCGGCCAGCCGCAGTGCGGTCATCGCGTGAGCGGAGGCAAGCAGGAACAGGCCGACGCCCCACGCGGCCGCCGCGGAAACCACGAGCAACCCCAACATGTTGCCCAGCGTCGACCACAGGCTCGCGACCACGCCCTGGCGAGCGCCATTGCGCATCGCCAGCAGGATGGCCGGGCCGGGCGTAAGGATGGACAGCCAGGCCGCCAGGACGTAGGAAATCAGGAGCGGGATATCGGACATGGCGAACTCGGGGGGGCTTCTTCGTCGGTTGTGAAGGAAGTGCACTTCGACGATAGCCAAGGCCATTCGAGCTGACCATTGAGCTTTTCTCGACGTTTGCTGAGACCTTCTCACTCGGCAATTCGACGCATCGGTCTTAAGGTTTCCAGCCAGACAACGTCACTCCGGATATCCGCGCACGCCACCATGAGCCACCTTCAGACCGTTCGCCTCTTGATGCTTCCCGGTATCGGCAATTCCGGGCCGGAGCATTGGCAGACGCGCTGGGCGTCGCGCCAGGAGCATGGCCGGCGATTCCAGCCTGCCGACTGGGACAGGCCGGACCTGGCCGACTGGCTGCAGGCACTCGATGCGGCCATCGACGAGTGCGGCGCGCCCGTCGTCCTGGTCGCACACAGCCTGTCGTGCCTGCTCGTCGCGCACTGGGCATCGCGGCCGGGAATCGGGGAAGACATCCAGCATCGGATCGCCCAGGTCCGGGGCGCCTTCCTCGTTGCCGTCCCTGACCCCGGCGCACCGGCGTTTCCGGGCGAGGCGAGCGAGTTCGGCCCGCCACCGACCGACCCCCTGCCGTTTCCCGCACTGGTGGTCGCCAGCAGCGACGACCCCTATGGCTCGCCGGAGCACGCCCGGCACATGGCCATGGGTTGGGCAGCGGGATGCGTGGAAGTCGGCGCCCTCGGGCACATCAATGCCGCCAGCGGCGTGGGCGACTGGGACACCGGCTGGCATCTGCTGCAGGCATTCGGCGCGGGGCTGCGCGTCCAGATGCCGGCATCGAATCGACCGGGAGCATGAGCATGCTCGCGTACCGCTACCTGACCGGCATCGACGACGCTGCGTTCTGCCACCGCGTCACCGCGGCCCTGAACAGCGGCTGGGCGCTGTATGGCGAGCCGAGCCTGACCTACGACCCGGCGCGTGGCGCAGTGATCTGCGGCCAGGCCATCGTCAAGACCATCGAATCGACGACGTACAGCGAGTCACTGGACTTGTCTGTGCTCTGACGGAGATCCCCCAATGGATCCATCGACTGCGATCCTGGGCTTCACGCTGACGGCGCTGCTGCTCACCTTGACCCCCGGCCTGGACACGGCGCTGGTACTTCGCACGGCGGCTGTGGAAGGGGGGCGCAAGGCGATGAGGGCGGGCGGCGGCATCGTGACCGGCGTGCTGATCTGGGGACTGATCGCGGCCCTCGGGCTCGGCGCGGTGCTCGCGGTCTCCCGACTCGCCTACACCCTGCTGCAGATCGCGGGCGCGGCCTATCTGCTCTGGCTCGGCTGGAAGCTGTTCTCTGGCGCGCTCAAGAGCCGGCCGACGCTGCCCGCAGACGATCCGCCGCTCGTGAGTGGCGAGCGCTGGTTCCTGCGCGGTCTGCTGACGAATCTGCTCAATCCCAAGGTCGGGGTGTTCTACGTGAGCCTCCTGCCACAGTTCGTTCCCGCCGACGTGCCGGTGGTCGGGTTCAGCGTGCTGTTGGCCGGCATCCACGCCGCGATGGGACTGCTCTGGTTCGCCGCACTGGTGCTGGCCACGCGGCCCCTGGCACGCTGGCTGCGCCGGCCCACGGTGATGCGCTCGCTCGATGCGCTCACCGGCCTGGCGCTGATGGGGTTTGGCCTGCGTCTGGCCCTGTCCAGGCCGACGAGCTGAGGTGCGAGCGGCATGGACATCGGAACCTTCCTGCTGCTGGCCGGTGCCGGCATGATCGGCGGCATCTGCAATGCGGTGGCCGGCGGCGGCACATTCTTCACCTTTCCCGCGCTGCTGGCTGCCGGCGTACCACCCGTGGTGGCCAACGCCACCAGCGCGGTGTCGATCTGGCCGGGGCATGCGAGCAGCCTGCTCGGCTATCGCAGCGAACTCGGGCGCCACCGCGCCGCGTTGCGGCGCAGCCTGCCCGTGGTCGGTGCCGGTTCGCTGGTGGGCGCCACACTGTTGGTGTTCACCGGAGATGCACAGTTCAGCCGTCTGGTGCCGTGGCTGATCCTCGTCGCGACAGTGCTGTTCGCCCTGGGACCCTGGCTGCGCCAGGCCATCGAGCGGCATGCTCGCGGTCAGGTGCCGCACCTGGCGGCTGCGGGGGCGGAGTTTCTGACCGCACTCTATGGCGGCTACTTCGGCGCCGGCCTGGGCATCATGCTGATGGCGATCCTGACCTTGCTGGGTGTGCGCGATGTCCAGGAGGCCAACGCCGTCAAGAATGCGATGGCTACCGTTGTGACCAGTGCCGCGGTGATGCTCTTCGTCGCCACCGGGTCCATCGCCTGGGCGCAAGGCAGTGCGGTCCTGCTGGGCGCGATCTTGGGAGGCTATGCCGGCGCGCGGTTGGCGCGCTGGATTCCGCCGCTGGCGCTGCGTTGGACGATCGTGGCGACCGGCCTGGCGCTCTCTGCGTACTTCGGGCTGAAGGCGGGTGCATGATGGATCGCTTGCAGCGGGCGTGCGACGCCCATGCCTGTGCCAGCACGGCGCTCCCCGGCATCGCCAATGGCGGGCGATGCTGCTTTCCGCGCTCTGCTGCGTTTGCGGACAACGTGGCACCGACCCTGCCACCCGCCTGGATCTGCCAATCCGGCTCGACCAACGAGGCGCTGTGTCGATTCAGTTGGCGAACTTTCTGTGAGGAGTCCATTCGATGAATCCACTTGATGCACTGACCGCGCTCTGGTCGCTGGGCGGGCTGCCGCCGCAGGCGCTGGCCGGGATCGCGCTGACGGGCAGCGACCCGGTGTTTCCCTCGTCCTTCGCCGTCGGCACCGCCGCGCAGACCAGCATTGCCGCGGCTGCGCTCGCCGCCTGCGAACTGGGCCATGAGCGGGGTGCTCCGCGCCAGCGTGTCACCGTGGACATGGCCCACGCCGCCGCCGAATGCACCGGCTGGTTCACGCTCGACGGCCAGGAGCCCGAGCTGTGGGACCCGTTCGCCGGCCTGTACCGCTGCGCCGATGGCCACGTGCGTGTCCACACCAACTTCCCGCACCACCGCGATGGCGCGCTGCGCCTGCTGGGCCTGGACCCCGCAACTGCCACACGCGCCGACGCAGAGCAGGCCCTGCGGGGTTGGAAGGCGCTGGACTTCGAGCAGGCCGCGGCCGACCACGCGCTGGTGGCCACGGCGTTGCGCAGCTTCGCCGAGTGGGATGCCACGCCCCAGGGTCAGGCGGTGGCCTCGCAACCCCTGATGACCATCACCCGAATCGCCGATGCGCCACCGCGTGCACTGCCGCCCCTGGCGGCCGATGAGCGGCCGCTCGCCGGCCTGCGCGTGCTCGACCTCACGCGCATCCTGGCCGGCCCCGTCGGTGGGCGGGCGATGGCGTCGTTCGGCGCGGACGTGATGCTGGTCAACTCACCGAACCTGCCCAACATCGCCGCTATTGCCGAAACCAGCCGCGGCAAGCGCTCGGCGCACATCGACCTGCGCAGCGAGGCCGGGCGCGAAGCGCTGTGGCAGCTCCTGGAAGACGCCCACGTGTTCTCGCAGGGGTACCGGCCCGGCGGCCTGGCCGCGCTCGGCTTCTCGCCCGAGGCCCTGGCCGCGCGCCGGCCCGGCATCGTCGCCGTGTCGCTGACCGCCTACGGCACGCAAGGGCCCTGGGCCGACCGGCGCGGTTTCGATTCGCTGGTGCAGACGGCAATGGGCTTCAACCACGCCGAGGGCGAGGCGGCGGGCGACGGCAAGCCGCGCGCGCTGCCGATGCAGATCCTCGACCAGGCCAGCGGCTTCCTGATGGCTTTCGGCGCCGCCGCCGCGCTGTGGCGACAGTCGCGCGAAGGGGGAAGCTGGCACGTGCAGGTGTCGCTGGCGCAGACCGGGCACTGGCTGCGCGGGCTGGGGCGCATCGAAGAGGGGCTGCGGGCCGGCAGGCCGGACCTCAGCCCCTGGCTCGCCGACGAAGTCTCCGGCTTCGGCCTGCTGCGCGCCGTGCGCCCCAGCGCGCAAATGGCGCGAACACCGGCCGGCTATGCGCGACCGTCAGTGCCGCCGGGAACGGATCGCCCGAACTGGTGAGAGCTTGTCCGCAAGCCGAGAGTTGATACGGCCGGACCCCTTGAATGAGCAATATCCCAGGTCACCCCGGCGATGCATCGCGTGCCGCACCGATGCCTGCCACGTCAGCCTTGCCCTCCCATCTGCTGTGGACCATTGCCCTGGCGGCGGGCGCATCCGTGGCCAACAGCTACTACAACCAGCCGCTTCTCGGCGAATTGAGCCGGGAGTTCGCGCTCTCTGCGGGGACCGTGACCTGGCTGCCCGTGCTCACCCAGGCGGGCAATGCCCTGGGCGTGCTGTTCCTGGCACCACTGGGTGACCGCCTGGAGCGCAAGTCGCTCATCCTGCGAACGCTGGCGACGCTGGTGCTCTCCCTGGCGCTGGCAGCCGCGTCCTCCGGCTTCGTTCAATTGGCACTGGCGAGCCTCGCCGTGGGTTTGTGCGCCACCGTGGCGCAACAACTGGTTCCCTTGGCCATCCACCTGGCGCCCTCCAACCGAAAGGGGCAGGTGCTCGGCGTGGTGACGGGCGGCATCCTGATCGGCATCCTGCTGGCCCGTGTGGTGAGCGGCTGGATGACCGAGCTTTGGGGCTGGCGGTCCGTCTTCGGTTTTTCTGCGGCACTGATGCTGGTACTGGGCTTTCGGCTGGCATGGACGCTGCCGGTGGTGCCGCCGTCCTCCGATCTCGGCTATGGACGATTGCTGCTGTCGATGTGGCATTTGGTGCGCAAGCACGCTTCCTTGCGCCAGGCTGTGGCAGTCCAGTTCCTGCTGTTTGCCAGCATGATCGGCTTCTGGGCAACGTTCGCGCTCTGGCTGGAGCGGCCGCCACTGCAGCTCGGCGCGGTATCCGCCGGCCTGTTCGCGCTGGTCGGCGTGTGCGGCGCGTTGGCTGCACCGGCGGCTGGCCGTTTTGCCGACCGGCGCGGACACGGCGCAGTCGTCCATGCAGGCGCGGTGGGAACCGCAACGGCATTTGCCGTGCTGTACCTGGGTGGCTCATCGATCCCTGCACTCGTCCTCGGCATCTTCTTGCTCGACGTGACCGTGCAGTCAGCCCAGGTGGCGAACCAGACCATGGTCTATGCGTTGGACGCGGGTGCGCGCAGCCGGCTGAACACCGTGTTCATGGGCGCGATGCTGCTTGGCGGGGCCTTCGGCGCTGCTGCAGGCGGGTGGGCCTTCACTGCGCATGGATGGGCCGGTGTCTGCGCCTTTGGCATGCTTAGCGCCACCGTTGCGTGGGGCCTGTCTCTTCGGCAAAACCAATGATGACAAGTGAATTGACAAACCGTCTGCTGGTCGAAGCAAACCCTGACATGACGCCGATGCCATCTCAGGTGGTCATTTCGGGGTGCTCCGGCGGCGGCAAGTCGACCTTGCTCGGGGAGCTGCGGCGGCGTGGTCATGCGACCGTCGCCGAACCCGGGCGGAGGATCATCGCCGAGCAGATTCGACAGGGCGGCAACGCCTTGCCATGGACCGACATGGCGGCCTTTCTGCGGGAGGCGCTGCGCGTCGCCGCCATGGATCTCGAAGGCGCGGCACGGGACGCTGGTCCGGTCTTCTTCGACCGAGGGTTGATCGACGCCGCTGCAGCGCTTCAACGACTCTACGGGGTACCGTTGGCGCAAAGTCTGGGCGAATCCCGCCCTTATGGGCGGCTCGTGTTCCTCGCACCGCCCTGGCCGGACATCTATTGCGCAGACGAGGCGCGGCGGCACGGTTTTCCCGAGGCTGAGGCGGAATACGCCCACCTGGATGCAACCTACCGGGCACTCGGCTACGAAGTCAGGTTGCTTCCGCGCGCCAGTGTGGCCGAGCGGGCCGACTTCGTTCTCGAAGCGATTCATCGCTGCTGAAGGCGAGACCAACTTGCGGCGGTTGCCCTGGATGCTGATCCGAACGCGGCCCTGCAGCATGCGTACTCACGTGCACCGTTGTCGATGAGCACGCGACGACACGGGCGCGGGCTACTGTCGTCGACAGGTGATAGGTCGGAGAAAACTGCTGGACATGGCAACGGCCGCCCTGTCTGCCAAACCGCACGCAAGCGGAGCGTAGGGCAGAAACAGGAAGCGGGGCCGAAGGTGCTAGCCGAGCGAAGCGAGGGAACGATGGAAGCCCGACAGGGGCGAAGCCCCGAAGGGGGTTCGATGCAAAGCACGACAGCGCGACCGGTCATCTTCCTTGGCCGGGGAGGCCCAGACATCAATGCCCCCGTCTTTAGTCACGTCATCAGCTCACTTGCACCATTGGCTAGCCAGACTATATGATTCATATATGTTTCATATAGATCAAAGCACATGGGTATCGTGAACATCGACGACGATCTGCATGACCAACTGCGCAAGGCCAGCGCGGTATCGTGCCGGTCAATCAATGCGCAGGCGGCCTTCTGGATCAGGATCGGCATGCTGTGCGAAATGAACCCGACACTGAGCTTCAACGACATCGTCACCCGTGAGCTGCGGGCCGCAGGCGTTGTGGCGCAACCCATCAAGATGGGGTCGGCATGACCAAGCGCCCAGAAGAAATCGCGCTGATGGCCGAGTCAGGCCAGCTTTTGGCGCAGGTGTTCAGCCATCTTGATCGGCTGAACCTGATCGGCATGTCCACGATGCAGGTCAACGATCTAGTCGATGACTTCATCGTCTATGAACTCAAAGCGCGCCCGGCCAGCAAAGGGCAATACGGGTACGCCTACGCGCTCAACGCCTCCCGCAACCATGTGGTCTGCCACGGCGTTCCTTCCGCCAAGGACATTCTGCAGGACGGGGACATCGTCAATTTCGACATCACGCTGGAGAAGAACGGCTACATCGCCGATTCCAGCAAGACCTATCTGGTCGGCGAGGTGTCACACCAGGCGAAGCGGCTCGTGCAAGTGGCTTATGAAGCGATGTGGAAAGGCATCCAGGCCGTCCGCCCAGGCGCCACGCTCGGCGACGTGGGCCACGCCATCGAGCGGCATGCCCGCAGGAATGGCTATTCGATCGTCAGGGAATACTGTGGCCACGGCATCGGCCGTGAAATGCACGAGGAGCCGCAAGTGCTGCACTGGGGTAAACCGCGAACGGGTCTGGCGCTTCGGGAAGGGATGGTGTTTACCATCGAGCCGATGGTAAACAAGGGGCGGTCCGCCGTCCGAACAGAGGTCGATGGGTGGACGGTCGTCACGCGTGACGGGCAATTGTCGGCTCAGTTCGAGCATACCGTGGCCGTCACTGCGAGCGGTGTGCGCGTCTTGACGCTGCGCCCGGGCGAAAAGGCGTTGCACTGATTCAACGTAGTGGACAGGAACGCCTTGCGACGATCCAATGGCCGCGTCAAACAACGATCCGCCCGGCCAGCCGCTCATCGCGCGCACAGGCGCTCAATCGCTCCTCGGCACGGAACCACGGGTCGCGTTCGATCGGCAGGCCCAGCCGGCCGAGCACCGTCGCCAGTTCGCCCAGACTGACCCAGCCGATTTCCGGCGTCCCAGGCCCAGATCGCAAAGACCAAATGCGTGGTCATTGTCATCGCCGAGATCAATCTCGGTCAGCAGTCAAGCCACGTCGGCGTCCGGTGTGAACAGCTTGGCCACGAGACCGGATTGGCCCATACCCATCCACTGCACACAGTCAGCTTTTGGCAAGCGCGCAGGTCCGATCAGCGAGTCGGGGCGGACAGGGATGGTGAAAACGGGGCAAGGTGGTCTCCGCTTTGTTTGTCGCGTCGAGGCCTGGTTTCGGTTCGACTGTCACCGGATTGGCTTCCCTCCGGTGTTGTCTCATGGACCCTCGCGCTGCTCCTCAAGCCGCCCGTGCTCGCTCAGCATGGCTCGCTGCGGGCATTGCTATCCTGGCGTTGGCCACCCGAGCGGCTGCTGCGGAAGTATGGGTCGTTACCGACTCCCACCACTCGGTCCTTGGCCAGGCTGACCGACACCTCATCCTGGACGCGGCCGCGGTGCTCGAAGCGGAGCTGGCCGACAACCTGCCCACCGATCCTGAGCGCGCCAGCGCCATCGTCCAGCAACGCCTGAAGCTGGGCGGTACAGACCTGCAGCGAAGGATCGGCACCGCCTACCAGGGCGTTGCCGATGCCTGGAGCCTTGGCGTCGCCAAGGTTCCGGCCATCGTGGTGGATCGCCGATACGTGGTCTATGGCGAGACGGACGTGGCCCGTGCGGTTTCCCGCATCGACCAATACCGGAGGACGCAGCCATGACGAGGCGTCCGTTCGCACCATCCCGGCGCCAGCGGTTGGCCATCGCAGCGCTGCTGCTGGGGTGTTCCGCATCGTCCTTTGCACTGAACACCGCCACCATCGTGGCCTCCACCCTGTCGCCGGATTGCCTGGAGTACCGCGTCACCGGCATCTGCTACTGGCTCTATTGCACCTGGACGGGATGCACCGTGCGCACCTCGGTCAAGGTGCGCCACTACATCCCGGATGCCGTGGTGTCGAGCTACTCGAACACCGGCGAGAACCCTTGGGTCGGGGTGCGGGCGATGAGCCTGCCGAACCCGACCGCGAAGGCCGGCGGCGACGGCACCACCAACGAGGATCACGAGAACAACCTGGCGAAGTTCAAGAACGCCGACGTCATCGGCCATCCCGGTGGCCATGTGTTCAGCCAGTTCGCCAGCGCGTCCGGCTACACCTGCGAGGGCGCCGGCACCGCCTTCATGCCCTATCTGCTGAGCACGCTCGACACGCTGGCATGGCGCTACAACATCCCCGAGGCGCTGTATCCGGAAGCACTGATTCCCGGCCGGCGCGAGATCGGCACGCGCACGGCCATGAATCTCTGGGGCAACGTCTATCCGCGTGGCGGCTTCCTGCACCAGGTGGATGACCACAAGGCCGCAGCCGTGGTCGCCCAGCGCGCGGGTGACATCGTGACGCGCCGCAACCAGATCCACGTCTACCAACCGCTGCTCGCCAGTTCGCGCGATGGCTACTGGCCGGCCGGCGCCCTGATGGAAACCGATGCCGCCACGGGCAAGTGGCAGGAGCTGACCCCCACGCTGTCCAGCAGTTGCGCGGTATTCCCCCAC
Organism: Cupriavidus cauae; assembly: GCF_008632125.1. Classification (GTDB taxonomy): domain Bacteria; phylum Pseudomonadota; class Gammaproteobacteria; order Burkholderiales; family Burkholderiaceae; genus Cupriavidus; species Cupriavidus cauae. The sequence continues at coordinate 299,186 of NZ_VWRN01000053.1, read as the reverse complement.
GGCAATGCCAAGGTGCAGGCCCGGCAAGGCGACTACGCCTGGGCATTGTGGCGTCCTTATAGCTGCTGCCAGCGCCGCGGCCAGGTGTTCCTCGGCAGCGTCGATTTCCTGTGAGACCCGATGCCATGACGACTTCATTTCCGAGCGCCCGTCGATTTCTGTACGTCGCATTGGCCGTTGTCGCAGCGTTGTGCTACTCCAGCGCCGGGGCGCAGACCAGCGTCAACGAGTACGGCGTCCAGCATCAAGGCAGCGTGATAGGCGACGACGTGCTCTACAGCATTGGGGGCGGCCGCGCGGTGTCCATGAGCGGTGCGGCCAACATGCACTCCATCGGCGTTGGCGTCGGCTGGAACAGCAACCTGATCTGTGGCGACATGAGCATCACCACCACGCTGCAGAACCAGTTGAACGGCATCACCAATGGCTTCCAGGCCATCATGTCCTCGGTGATCCAGAACGCCACCGCTGCCGTGGCGTCGCTGCCCGCCTTGATCATCCAGCGCGCCGATCCAGGGCTGTACAACCTGTTGACCAATGGGGTGCTGCAAGCCAGGCTGGATTTCGATCGCAGCAAGCTGACCTGCCGTGCCATCGCCAACCGCATGGCCGACATGGCGGGTGGGCAGCTCGGCTGGGACCAGCTCGCCGAAGGCATGGCGCTGAAGCAGGCCGTCGCGAGCACCGATGCGGTCTCAGCGATCGACGACGCCGAGGCGAACCGTGGCAACAATGGCGTGCCGTGGGTCGGCGGAGACAACGCTGGCGGCGCGGGCCAAAGTCCGGTGCGTGTGGTCGGCGACGTGACCCGCGCCGGCTACAACCTGCTCAATGGCCGTGGCGTCGGCGATGCCAGTTCGATTCCGCAAGCCAGTTGCAGCGGCAACCTGGCATGCCAGACCTGGAGTTCGCCCGATGCCGCCGCAGCCTGGGCCATTCGCGTGCTGGGCGAGCAGGAACAGCGCACCTGCGATGCATGCACCAAGACCGTCACCACGCCGGGCGTTGGCCTGACCCCGCTGATTCAGGAGGAATACGAGGACAAGCTGCAGGCCCTGCAGGAGCTGGTCGCCGGCAGCCGTCCAACCACGGCGCAGAACCTGCTGGCTGCGAGCAGCGCGTCGCTGCCCATCACCCGTGGCGTGATCGAGGCACTGCGCGACGAGACGGACCAGGACATCCTGGCTCGGCGCCTGGCCTCGGAGGTTGCGCTGTCCAGCGTGCTGGAGAAGGCGCTGCTGCTGCAACGCACGCTGCTGACCGGGCGCAAGGAGCCCAACGTGGCCGCCAACGAACTGGCCCAGAAGGCCATCACCCACGAAAGCGACATCCTCGATCGCGAGATTCACAACCTGAAGGCAGAGCTGGAACTGCGCCGCGAACTGGCCAGCAATTCGCCGATGGCGATCATCCAGCGCCACAGCACCCGCGCCGCCGGTGCGCGTGGCATCTACGAGGGTGACCCGGTGCGCAACCGCGTCGATGAACTGCAGCGGCCGCCGTCCGGCGGAAGCCATCCATGAGCGCCGGCAGGTGGCGCCTGCGCTGGCTGTCCAACCAGCGTGCCATCCTGGTGCTGGTGTGGGCGGTGTCGCTGCTGATCGCCGCGACCGCCGTCAATGTGATCGGCATCCGCATCGCGGGCGGCATCGACAGCTGGCAAGCATGGATGGCGGCGCAATCCGGGGCCTTCCTGGCCTGGCGGTTGTTGCTCTACGCCGCCACCGCCTGGGGCTGGCTCTGGATGCGCCGTCGCCTGCGGGCGCGGGAACCGGAGCGCGCTGCCGGGCAGCGGCTGCTGCGCGCGGAGGTTGCGGCCATCGTCGCCGTGATCGTACTGGAAGCCAGCCTGCTGATGCAGGCACGGTAGCGCGAGGTTCGCCATGACGCTGTACACCACCGACTACCTGGAGTACTACCTGACGCTGGTGTCCTGGGTGGTCCATAACGGCATCTGGTCGGTGCTGGTCGCCAGCGGTGTGTTCGCCATCCCGTTCCTGGCGATCGTCATCCAGGAATGGTTGAAGGCCCGCGCGGAAGGCGCGGACGAAGGCAACAAGGGCGTGCTGTCCTCGGCTCGCATCGAGAACCGCGTCTTCGTTGCCATCGTGGTGATCATGTTCGCGGGCATTCCCTTCATTGATGTCGATTTCAACACCATCAAGTACGACCGCTCGCGTTCGACCCAGTGCCAGGTGAATTTCCCGGATCCGACCGATACCGGCTGGTCGCAATCGTTCAGCACGATCAACAACCAATCGGCCAAGGTGCCCGTGTGGTGGTTCGCCATGCACGCGATCTCGCGCGCGATCACCGGCGCCTCGGTCGCGGCCATTCCCTGCGGCACCGACCTGCGGCAGATCCGCATGGACATCGACGCGACCCGCATCGACGACCCGGTGCTGGCCCAGGAGATCAGCGACTTCACCCGCGACTGCTACGGCCCCGCCCGCGCCAAGCTGTTCATGACCCGGCCCAGCCTGAGCGAGGAGCAGATGCACGACGTCACCTGGATCGGCTCCAGCTACTTCGTCGGCACCGCCGGCTTCTACGACAGCTACCGCTCCAGGACTCCGCGCGATGCCTGGCCGTTCGACGCCACGCGCGACGCCGGCCTAGCCCAGGTGCCCGGCGGGGGCGGCTACCCGACCTGCCGGCAGTGGTGGTCCGACGGCGACCACGGCCTGCGGGCACGACTGCTGGCCCAGGTCGATCCCAGCCTGCTGACGCGACTGGTCGGCTGGGCGGGCTTCCTGAGCCAGTCCGAGGTCAACGACTCGGTGATCCGCGCCGTCGCAAGCCCTCGCCAGCAGAAGCTCAACCAGGGGGCGGTCTACACGGACTACGGTGGCCAGATCGACATGACGCTGCCCAATATCGTCACCCGCGCCGCCAGCGACGTGGGGCTGACCGTCGGATCACTGGGCTATTTCCCGGCGATGGACGTGGTGCGGCAGGCGCTGCCGATGGTGCTGTCCCTGCTCAAGATGGCGCTGGTCATCTGCATCCCGCTGGTGATGCTGACCGGCACCTATGACCTCAAGACCGTGGTCACGGTGAGCGTGGTGCAGTTCGCGCTGTTCTTCACCGAATTCTGGTTTCAGCTCGCCCGCTGGATCGACTCGACGATCCTCGATGCACTCTACGGCTGGGGGTGGGGCTGGAACCGGCCGCACACGAACTTCGATCCGCTGGTGGGCCTCAACAACACCTTCGGAGACATGCTGCTGAACTTCGTGATGGCCACGATGTTTTTGATCTTGCCCACGTTCTGGGTGGCGGCATTGGCCTGGGCTGGTATCCGTGCAGGCAACGTGCTTCAAGGATTGAGTACTGGCACGCGGGATGCCGGACAAGCCGGTGGCAGGGGCGGCGGCTTGATGATCGGTGCGGCCAAGCAGAAATAGCTCCAACCGCCGGTTCAATCGTCTTCGAATCGTGGATCTGGGTCATCGCTGTAGTTGATGGGGTCGTAGGCAAGGCTTTCGCGATGATCCAGCTCTTCGGCCTTGCGTCCGAGGAAATCATCGTCACCTTGCGGCGCTTGCTCCGCCATCCTGGCTGCCACAGCGAGAGCGACCAGCAACAGCGCCGCCCACACCGAGACATACAGCAACACGCCGAGGGTCGCCAGCTTGACCCCCCAGATCAGCACCGCTGCACCGCCCGCCGGCAGTCCTTGCGCCATCAGCCATTGATGCACCCGACGCTCCGCGCGCAGGCAACCGCCCCATACACCGCCCAGCCAGCGGCCGAGTCGCGCTGCGGTGGTCATGCGTGCGGTGTGCTTCATGGTTGGCTACCTCATGGTCGTTCCACGGTCGTTGGGCAAGGCCGTGCCGGTTTCCTTCATGCCTGCCGCGCCGCGAATGCTTCGGCGGTCATGATCAAGCCGGGAAAGTCCTCTCGCATGGCGAGAATGTCCGCATCCCCCGTGATCAACGCATCCGCCTTGCCGACATGCGCGAGCACCAGGAACACCTGGTCCTTCTCGTCGCGGCAGACCGGCAGGTCTGGCCATGGCGCCGGCAGTTCCACCACATCGGCGTAGGGCAGAAAGTCCGCCAGCAACTCCTGCTGTTCCAAGGTCGACAGCTTGAACTTGGGATAGGCCAGGACGCGCAGGAGTTCACTGGCCGTCTCCCGGCAGACCAGCGGCTGCAACTGCTGTTGCTGCCAGGCTTGGCGTATCCAGGCCAGTCGTCCGGCACTGAAGATCAGCGCCGACAGCACGATGTTGGTGTCGAGGACGACCCTGCGCATCACTGCCGTGCCCAGGCCACGGCATCCTCGATGTCCTGCTCGGTGATCCCGAGTTGCTCCAGCTTCTCGCGCACGGCCTGGGCCTTCTGGACCCGCACGGGCGTCAGGATGATCCGGCCGCCCTCGACAGTCACGTCGAAGTACTCCGCCGCATCCACGCCGGATACGGCCGCCTTGGGCAGCGTGATCTGATTTTTCGAAGTGAGCTTGGCAAGCATGGGAGGTCTCCGTAAGTTTCAAAGGAAATCTTACTTCCTTACTTCATTCTCGACAAGCATGCCTTCGGGCGCAGGGGTTTCAGGGCCTGCTGCGCTTTCAGCGCCGGTTGAAACGGCCTGATCCGGTGAAAACACAGTGCCTGTTCCGCCCGATCCTGGAGCGCACCGGCTCCGCATTGATTGCGGCACACGAAGCCGACTGCCCCTATATCAAAGGGCTTGTCGAAGGCCAAAGGGCTGGGGATGGAGCAAGGGAATGGCCTCAAGGGGAAAGGCCCTACCCGAAAAGGCCAAAAGGCTCCTCCGGCCAGCCCATCACCAGGATGTCGCCATGCTTTCGCTGTTCCAGCGCAAACGGGTGCCGCTGGCCGCTGCCGCCGCGCCACCACCTGTCGAGCCTGCCAAAGGGCTGACGCCACCGCAGTCGGCCACATCGCTGCTGGCGGAGCCGCACCGGCGGCGGCTGCTGGAACATATCTGGCAGCGCACCTCGCTGTCGCGTCGGCAGTTCCGCTCGCTGTACCTGGCGCCGCTGGAGCGCTACGCCGAACTGGTCCAGCAGTTCCCGGCCTCGGAGGCGCATCACCATGCCTGGCCGGGCGGCATGCTGGACCACGGCCTGGAGATCGTGGCCTACGCGCTCAAACTGAGGCAGTCCCACTTGCTTCCGGCCGGCGCCTCGCCGGAGGCCCAGGCCGCGCAAGCCGAGGCCTGGACCGCCGGGACCGCCTACGCCGCGCTGCTGCACGACATTGGCAAGATCGCGGTCGACCTGCACGTCGAGCAGGCCGATGGCCTGGTCTGGCACCCCTGGCACGGGCCGCTGCGGCAGCCGTACCGCTTTCGTTACCGGACGGATCGCGAGTACCGGCTGCATGGCGCCGCCACGGGACTGCTCTACACCCGTGTGCTCGATGCCGGCATCCTCGACTGGCTGAGCGACTACCAGGACCTGTGGTCGGCGCTGCTGTACGTGCTGGCGGGCCAGTACGAGCATGCCGGCACGCTGGGCGAGCTGGTCGTCAAGGCCGACCAGGCATCGGTGGCCCTGGCGCTCGGCGGTGATCCGGCCAGGGCCATGGCGGCGCCGAAGCATGCGCTGCAGCGCAAGCTGCTGGATGGCCTGCGCTACCTGCTGCGCGAGGAGTTCAAGCTGAACCAGCCCGGCGGCCCGTCGGATGGATGGCTGACCCAGGACGCACTCTGGCTCGTCAGCAAGACGGTCAGCGACAAACTGCGCGCGCATCTCCTGTCGCAGGGCATCGAAGGCATCCCATCGAACAACACCGCCGTCTTCTCGGTGCTCCAGGACCATGGCATCGTGCAGCCCGCCCCGGATGGGAAGGCGATCTGGCGGGCGACCGTCACGAGCGGCACCGGCTGGTCGCACAGCTTTACCTTCCTGCGCCTGTCGCCGGCCTTGATCTGGGAGTCGGGCGAGCGTCCCGCACCGTTCGCCGGCACGGTCACGACGGAAGAGCCCCTCCCTGGCGATGAGGCAGCGCCGGGCTCCGACGGCATCCCGGCCACCTCACCGCCCCCTGGGGTGGCGGATTCCCCGGCCGGGCTCGCGGACCCGGTCTCCGATCTGCTGTCGATGCTCGATGCATCCGGCGCAGCCACCGCCGGTGCATCGTCCGCCGGCGCGGAACCGCCGTCACCATCCGCCGGAGCAACTGTGACAGTGACCCATTCGGCGCTGACCGGTCCTGCCACGATGCCGGCTCCCGCGAAGGCCACGCCGTCCGGGGAAGCCTTCATCGCCTGGCTCAGGCAAGGCATCGAGTCGCGCAAGCTCATCATCAACGATGCGAAGGCACTGGTGCATACCGTCGATGGCACGGCGTACCTGGTCAGCCCCGGCGTCTTCCAGCGCTACGTGCAGGAACATCCGGAGATCCAGGCGCTGGCCCGACAGGACGATCTGCACGACTGGCAATGGGTGCAGAAGCGCTTCGAGAAGCTGGGGCTGCACCGCAAACAGGACAGCGGCCTGAACATCTGGACCTGCGAAGTCACCGGGCCGCGCAAGTCGCGGCGGTTGCACGGCTATCTGTTGGCGGCGCCTTCGGCATTGTTCGCGGAAGTCCCGCCGGACAACCCCTACCTGTCCCTGACGCGGAGCTAGCAGCACGAAAGGCGCCAGCGCCGCCTCATGATGATCGGCGACACAGCGCACGCAGCACGCTTGCCAGCTTCTTGACAGCGATCTCCAGTTCATGGGGTGCATGGGCAGCAAATCCCATGAGGAAACCAGCCCCATCCCTGCCCGATGCATGGCTGCGCGATGCATGCAGCGCGGTCAGCCCCAGCAGGTCGATGCCGACCCGCCGTGCCGATTCCACCGCCTCGCGCTCGGGAATGTCGCGGATGAACACGCAAGGCATCTGCATCCCGCCAGCGGGCACTCTGGGCTCCACGAAGTCGGCCAGGTGCTGGCGCACCAGCTGCGCCAGCACATCGCGGCGTTCCGCATAGACGGCCCGCATGGTTCGCACATGGGCTCCGAAATGCCCACCCTCGATGAAGCGAGCCAGGGTGAGCTGCGGGATCGGTGCGCTGTGCCCATCCAGCAGGGTGCGGGCCACGGTCATGGCCGACACCAGAGCCTCCGGCAGCACCATGTAGCCGATGCGCAGGCCGGGGAACAGCGACTTGGTGAAGGTGCCGATGTAGATCGTGCGGCCGTGGGGGTCGAGCCCCTGTACGCATGCGGTGGGCTTGCCTTCGTAGTGGAATTCGCTGTCGTAGTCGTCCTCGATGATCCAAGCCTGGTGCTGGCGGGCCCATTCGATGACGGCCAGGCGCCGGTCCAACGCCAGCGTAGCCCCGGTTGGGAACTGGTGCGAGGGCGTCAGGAACACCGCCCGGGCGGCATTGCAAGGGGTCTGCGCCTTTGCCAGCAGGTGCGCTATCTGCATGCCTTGGTCATCCATCGGCACGGGCACGCAATCCAACCCGGCGGCGTCAAATGCCTTGCGCGCCCCGTGGTACACGGGGTCTTCGATGAAGATGCGCTCGCCAGCATCGAGCAGCACGGTGGCGCACAGGGTCATGGCCTGTTGGGAACTGGTCAGCACCAGCACGCGCTCGGGTGTGGCCTGCGCGCCTCGTTCGAGGTTGACGTAGGCGGCAATGGCGCGTCGCAACGGCTCCATGCCCTGCGGTGGGCTGTGCAGCAGCGCCAGGGTGCCGTACTCCTTCAACACCTGCCGCTGCAAGCGCTCCCAGGTTGGCAGCGGAAAGCTGCGCGTCTCCGGCACGCCGGGCGCGAAGGGGCGCGACATCAGGAAGTCGCGCACGCCGCCGCCCTGGAGCATGGCATCGCCGCGCCGGCTCAGGCGCAGGGGTGCCTTGCGATCCACGCTCGTGCGCCGTGGTCTGCCGCGCCCGGGCAGCCACCGGGCCTGCTCGGACACGAAGCTGCCACTGCCGACCCGCCGCTCAATGAAACCTTCGGCGTGCAACTGGCCATAGGCCGACTCCACCGTGTCGCGGGACACCCCCAGCGACTTCGCCAACGCGCGCGACGCGGGCAGGGGGCGGCCTACATCGAGCGCGCCATCCAGGATCAACTGGCGAATGGCCCGCTGTACCCGTGCATGCAGGGGCAAGGCGCCGTGCGCGGGGTCGCCGAGCCAGGCTTTGACGGATTCAAGTTGGGCATGCTTGAACAATTGGTAGGTACTTCATCTAGAAATTGGTAGGGAACATCATGCCATTACAAGTCTATCGTCTCATGGTCATTTCATCCCCATGCCAGGAGCCCAATTCAGATCATGCCGTCGGATCCTTCAGCTTCGCCCGTTCGTTGGAACGATCTCACCCATCCCGTCGTGGCCGGACTGATTTCGGTCATCGTCAACTATGGCGGCACTTTCATCCTGGTGTTCCAGGCAGCCAAGGTCGCGGGCCTGAGCCCGGAGCTGACGGCCTCGTGGGTGTGGTCGATTTCCATTGGCGTGGGCGTGACAGGCATCATTTTGAGCTGGGTATCCCGCGAACCGATCATCACCGCCTGGTCCACGCCGGCAGCGGCGTTTCTGGTCACAGCACTGGCAACCACACCTTATGCCGAGGCCGTCGGGGCATACCTGATCTCGGCTGCCGCCTTTGTGCTGCTGGGCCTGTCGGGTTGGTTCGAGCGCGTTATCCGTTTGATACCGCCAGGCGTGGCTGCCGGGCTGCTGGCCGGCATCCTGCTGCAATTCGGCACTGGCGCCTTCGGCGGCTTGAGCGTCGATCCGCTGCTGGCGGGACTGCTGATCGCCGCCTATCTGGTGTTCAAGCGCTTTTCCGCGCGCTATGCGGTGGTGGGCATCCTGGTGCTGGGATTGGTATTCCTGCTGGCGCAGGGCCGCGTCGATCTGTCGGGACTGAGCCTGAAACTGGCCGCGCCGGTGTTCACCATGCCCGCGTTCTCGCTCAACGCCTTGTTGAGCGTGGCGTTGCCGCTGTTCCTCATTACCCTGACCGGGCAGTACATGCCGGGCATGCTGGTATTGCGCAATGACGGCTTCAAGACCAGCGCCAACCCCATCGTGACCATCACGGGCCTGGGTTCGCTGCTGATGGCGCCGTTCGGTTCGCACGCCTTCAACATCGCGGCGATCACCGCCGCCATCTGCACGGGCCGGGAGGCACACGAAGACCCGTCCAGGCGTTGGATCGCGGGGATGGCCGCTGGGGTGTTCTACGTTCTGATCGGCGTGTTCGGGGTGACGCTGGCCGCGGTCTTCATGGCCTTCCCGGCGACCTTCATCACCACGCTGGCGGGCCTGGCCCTGCTGGGGACGATCGGCGGCAGCCTAGCCACCGCCATGTCCGATGCCAAGACCCGGGAAGCCTCACTGATCACGTTTCTGGCGGCCGCCGCCAACATCACCTTGCTGGGCATTGGCGGGGCGTTCTGGGGGTTGGTGCTAGGGCTGGCGGCGCATGCTGTGCTCAACGGGCGGGTGCTGCTGCGGGTACGTACATCGGTCATTACGCCTACGCCTGCAAACGAGAGGGTGAAGTGATGACCGAGGCTTTCAACACACGGACTGACGGTTACGCCAACCGTGCCGAATTCGAGGAATCTCCCATGCAGACGACCGCCCCTCACCTGATGCGCGCCTACGCCCGCCAACCTGTCTCATTCGTGCGCGGTAACGGCGCGCGGCTCTGGGACGAGCAGGGCGTGGAGTACCTAGATGCCATTGCCGGTGTCGCGGTTACCAGCCTGGGTCATGCCCACCCGGAAATCGCGGCCGTCATCGCCGAACAGGCCGGGGCGCTGCTGCACACTTCCAACGTGTTCCGCATCGACTGGCAGGAGCAGTTGGGGGAACGCCTGTGTGCGCTGACCGGGATGGAAAGCGCCTTCTTCTGCAACTCGGGTGCGGAAGCCAACGAAACCGCCCTCAAGCTGGCCAGGCTGCATGCCCATCGCAGGCAGGTGGCACGACCGCAGATCCTAGTCATGGGCAACGCCTTCCATGGCCGCACGCTGGCCACGCTCGCCGCCACGGACAACGCGGCCAACCAGCAGGGTTTCGGGCCGTTGCTGCCTGGCTTTCTGCGTGCTCCCTACGGTGATATCAGCGCGGTACGCCAGGCGGCAGAACAATCCCCGGACATCGTGGCGGTGTTGATCGAATCTGTACAGGGCGAGGGTGGCATTCGGGTGGCCAGTGCCGAATACTTGCGCGAACTGCGCGCTTTGTGCGACCAGAGGGACTGGTTGCTGATGCTCGACGAGATCCAGGCCGGCATGGGGCGCACCGGCGCGTGGTTCGGATACGCGCACGCGGGCATCTCACCGGATGTGGTGACCCTGGCGAAAGCGCTGGGCAATGGCTTTCCCATCGGCGCGTGCCTGGCGCGCGGTATTGCGGCAGACCTGTTCTCGCCGGGCCAGCACGGCTCGACCTTCGGCGGCAATCCGCTGGCTTGCCGGGTGGCCTGCACCGTCCTCGACATCATGGCCCGTGACAGGATGCCCGAGCGCGCCATGGTGCTGGGCGCTCGCTTGCTGGTGGGCCTGCGCAAGGCGCTGGCAGGTCACCCGCACGTCCTCGCCATTCGCGGCCTGGGACTGATGGTGGGTATCGAACTGGACCGGCCCTGCAAGGAACTAGTTGGGCGCGCGCTGGCTGAGCAGCGCCTGCTCATCACCGTGACCCGAGACACCGTGATCAGGCTATTGCCACCATTCGTTTGCGACGAGCGTCAGATTGACGACATCGTGGTGCGTGTAGCGCGCCTGCTTTCATCGGACCTGGTTGATTGCGAGGTTTGGTCTGTTCCGACTCAGCCGATGGACATCACCGTATGACGTCCAACCCCAACCGCTATCCGCCCGACCAGGACGCACACCATGTATGACACTTCTGTTGCCCTCGCCGATTTCGACCCGGAACTTGCCCTGGCAGTCCACCACGAAGCGCGCCGTCAGGAGGATCATGTCGAACTGATCGCCTCCGAGAACTACGCGAGCCCTTTGGTGATGGCCATCCAGAATTCGGTGTTCACCAACAAGTACGCCGAGGGTTACCCAGGCAAGCGCTACTACAGCGGCTGCGAGCATGTGGACGTGGCCGAACGCTTAGCCATCGAGCGGCTCAAGGTGCTATTCGACTGTGATTGGGCCAACGTCCAGCCCCATGCCGGCGCCCAGGCCAACGCAGCCGTGTTTCTGGCGCTGGCCAATCCCGGCGATACCGTGATGGGCATGAACTTGGCTCAGGGTGGCCACCTGACCCACGGTAACCCATCCAACTTCTCCGGCCGCCATTACAAGATCGTGCCTTATGGACTCGACCCCCAAACCGGGCTGATTGACTACGACGAGATGGAGCGCATCGCGATGCAGGCACGGCCGAAACTGCTGATCGGCGGCTTCTCCGCCTATTCGCGGCACAAGGACTGGGCACGCATGCGCGCCATCGCCGACAGGGCGGGTGCCATCTTCTGGGTGGACATGGCCCATGTCGCCGGCCTGGTGGCGGCAGGCGAGTATCCTGACCCGTTGCCCCACGCTCACGTGGTCACCAGCACCACCCATAAGACCCTGCGCGGCCCGCGTGGCGGTATCATTCTCTCGAAAGGGCAGGACGAGGGCCTTTACAGAAAGCTCGACTCCGCCGTATTCCCCGGCGTCCAGGGCGGGCCGCTGATGCATGTTATCGCCGCCAAGGCGGTGGCGTTCAAGGAGGCGCTGCAACCTGCATTCAAGGCCTACCAGCGCCAGGTGGTGGCGAACGCTCGCGCCATGGCCGCGGTGATCCAGCAGCGCGGCCACAAAATCGTTTCGGGCGGTACCGACAATCACCTGATGCTGATCGACCTGTCCGCCAGGCCCTACACCGGTAAGGATGCGGACGCGGCGCTGGCCGATGCCTGGATCACCACCAACAAGAACAGCGTGCCGGGCGACCCGCGTTCGCCGTTTGTGACCTCTGGCGTGCGCATCGGCACGCCCGCCGTGACCACGCGCGGCTTCGGCGTGGCCGAGTGCGAGCAACTGGCCGGCTGGTTGTGCGACGTGCTGGATGCATTGGAAACCGGTGGTGTTGGATTAATGGCCGTGCGGGATCGAGTAAGACAGCAGGTGGCGGATCTGTGCCGTCGCCATCCCGTCTATCGATAGGTAATCATTGACGGCAATGCGGCGCCTGCGTACTACCTCGTTGTAGGCGAGAGACGCAACGCCGACCTAGACAGCGTCTTCCTGTTTTTCGGACAGTTGCGCCTCGGTCGCAGCCATCAGTGCCGCGGCCGAGCAACCCAGCCCCTTCGCGATCCGCAGGATCAACACTAGCGTGGGCATGTGCTCGCCGCGCTCGATCTTGCCCATGTGCGATCGCGCGATACCCGCCTGTTCCGCCAGCACCTCCTGCGCCAGCGCCTTCGCGGACCGTGCCTCGCGCACGGCAACGCCGAAAGCGCGCGCTGGCTCGCTTTCATAGGTTCTTGTTCCCGCAGGTCTCCCGCGTTGCACTGATCGCTTCTGCATCAACAGAAGCGTCACGTTTCACGCGAATTTAAACCACGTTAAACTTATCTCATTGGCCGATAGCACGCGGTTTTTTCCAGTGTCGGCGTTGTGCAGGTGACACGATGATCGCTTCCGATTCTTTGAACATTGCCTTGTCGGACTGCTTGGCCTATCCCCGGTTGTCGGTACCGATGGCAGAACATCGTAGGCGTCATCCGGACAACCCGATTCGTCTTCACGAACAGCGCCTGGAGGATCAGCATCGAGGACTGCTCGCGGGGGCTTTCGAGGCAGGCCTCTGCCAATCGCCCGCAGCACCTGAAGGCATCGAAGTCCGACCCGTCTGGCGCGACGCGCTGGCATTGGCCGTGTCGGCCCATCACCCCTTGCTGGCCTTCGCGTCAGTGTCCCTGGAGCAGGCGGCCGACCACCATTGGATCGCCCTGGATGGGCGCGACTGTGTCGGCTACTGTGGGCAAATCGACTCACTGCTGACGGCCGCCGGCGTCGTCCCCTCGGCCGTCACGACGGCCACATCGTTCGGGTTGATGATGACCTTGGTGGCCGCCGGCTACGGTGTCTGCTTGGCACCCGCCACCCGCATTGAGGGCCATCGTTCCCTTGGCGTTGTCCAGCGTCCCTTGCAAGAGGGCGCGCTGACGCTCACCACGTACTTCCTGAGCCGTCGAGATACGGGCAGCGCCCGCCTGGAGCCGTTCTTCCACGCGCTCCAGGCAAGCGCCTGACCGAACTTCGGCGCGCCCCTGGCTTGATCAGTCTCCGGGCGCCACTTCGGCGGCGTCGGCAGCGACGGCTTCGCGCACCAGCCGCTGCACGCTTTGCCGGACCTGCTCAGGGAACTCTGTCGTCACGACTGGCTCGCTCGCCTGCATGCACTGTGCGGCCACCAGCCGCGCGGCAAGGTGCAGGTTCGTTGGGTTGACGGCTTCGATGGCCGGCCGTGTCCCGAGAGCCTCGTACGAGCGCAGGAGTGCGTGGTAGATGTCCCAGGTGTCGACGCCCCGTGGCAGTTGCTTCAGGACAGACTGGACCAGCCTGCGCTTGAGCGGATCGAGCTGCCAGTCTGGCACGCGCTGCCCGCGGTGCCCCATGTGGATCGACAGCAGGTTGCCGGCCTGGATCTCGTAGGTGATCCAGCGGCGCGACTTGCCCGCGAGCTTGGCGTAGTCCGCCACCGAGAGGTTGTGCGGCGCCTCGAAGGTCTCCAGCACCTGCAGGCGTCCGCGCTGCACCTCCGACAGGCGCGGCCGCGCGTACTCGGGCATGCGCACGGCCGACAGCCGCTGCACCGATGCCGGCGCTTCGGGTTGGTTGGACGTCGGCGCGGTCACGATCAGCTGCGGCGCGGTGAGGTCGACCACCGGCGGCTGCACGGCCGCCTGGCCGGCGATGGTCGGCAGGCCCTGGAGCGTGATGGTCAGATGCCGGCTGGCAACCTCGACCTGGTTCTGCTCGAACAGGTCCAGGCGATCAGCCCAGTCCTGCATCATGACGCGGCGTTGCTCGACGTATTCGGCATGGTTGTAGGTCGCGCTGATCTTGTCTGGATCGGCATGCGATAGCTGGGCATCCACCCATTTCTTCGGGTAGCCGAGTTCGTTCAGCGCCGTCGAGATCGTCGCCCGGATGCCATGCCCCGTGAGCTGGTCCTCGTAGCCCATGCGCTTGAGCGCGGCGTTGAGCGTGTTCTCGCTGATCGGGTTCTTCAGGCACCAGTCGCCTGGGATGAGATGGACCTGGGCAGGCTTGCATTGGTCCAACAGGTGGCGAACGATCTCCTGCGCCTGCACCGACAGCGGCACGATGTAGGGCGGGATGTCGATGAGACGCTTGCGCTTCTTCTTGGTCAGCAGCGCGCGCTGCTTGAGCCTGGCCACCGGGATGACCCACAGGCCCCGGTCGAGGTCGAACTGATCGGGCGTGGCGAAGCGAAGCTCGCCGGTGCGCACACCAGTGAGCATCAGCAGCCGGATGCCCAACTGCGTGTTCAGGCGCCCGCGGTACTTGCGCAGTGTCTGCAGCATAACCGGCAGCTCGTGCATGCGCAGGAACGGGTTGTGTTCGACAGGCGGCAACGGCAGCGCGACCACTTCCAGGTCCCTGGACGGGTTATCGCCCATGTTGGGAATCGCCACCGTGGCGTAGGTGAACAACTGGGTGAACCAGGTCCTCAGCTTCTCGGCCACGGACAGCGAGCCGCGCTTCTCCACCTTGCCGATGATGTCCAGCAGGTGCGCGCGGGTGATTTCGTAGATGGTCAGGTGCCGTAGCGAGGGGAACACATCTTTCTTGAAGACGCGCCCGATCTGTTCCAGGCTGGTCTGCCGTCCTTCCTCCAGCGAGAGCCGGCGATGGGCCAGCCATTGCTCGTAGACGGCCATGAAGGTGTGCTCGCCGGCCAGGACGATCGCGTGCCGCTTGCGCTTGCGTTCGCTGTGGGGATTGACGCCCTTGGCGAGCAGCGAGCGGGCTTCATCGCGAAGTGCACGGGCGTCCTTCAGGGAAAGCGCCGGATAGTTGCCTAGGGTGATGCGCTCACGCTTGCCAAACCACGAATAGCGGAAGTGCCAAGCCTTGGTGCCGATGGCGGAAACGTAGAGATAGAGGCCGTCGAAGTCGGCCAGTGCGTATGGCTTGCCGGTGGACTTGGCCTGCCGGGCCATGAGGTCTGAAAGCATGATCCCAACTCCATGAAAGCGAGTTGAGTGCCATGTTTCCCATCGGACCTCGGCTCCTCCAGCAACAATGCGGCAGGGGAAGTTCGCGCATTGTTTGGGCCACTTTTTGTACCAGTTTGGGCCGGCCGTCAGTGGATTTCGCTGGACGTCACTGGAACGGCTTTTCTGGAAAAGCCGAACCGTGACAATGACTTGCAACACTCCATGGACGTCCTTGGAACACCATGGAAAGCTGAAGTGGAGCGGGCGATGGGAATCGAACCCACGTCTTTAGCTTGGGAAGCTAAGGTAATAGCCATTATACGACGCCCGCGTGAGGCGGCCATTTTATGCGCGATCCGGCTGCGCGCGCAAGGCGGCTAGGTCGGAAGCAGCCGGCAAACGGCTTCGGTGCTGTCGCCAGGCGCGACCCATCGCGTTTCTCCTGGCCGATGAATCGCATCGGGCAGGGCCAGCCACGGCTCGACGCAATAGAAGTCCGAATCCTCGCGTTCGCTCCAGGTCGTGACGGCCTGCCAGGGGACGGCCCCACGGTTGGCCTCGAGATCGATGCGGATCGTGCGGCCCGTGCCGCTGCCCTCGGCCGATGGAATCGCCAGCTCGCACGTTCCGGCAACGGGCGCATGCAAGCGGTGGAAGGTGTCCTGCAAGCGCGGGTCGTCGAGCGCGTAGACCCCTTCGCCGGGCTCGGTCGCGGTCAGGCTGCCGTCGGCGCGCTGGCGCAACCGTTCGGCCGGCGGCATCGTCAATCGGCACCGGCCTCGCAGGGCGTGCGGCACGGCGAAATAGAAGTGGTGTCCCGCATAGAAGGGCAGCGGCTCGGTGCCGGTATTGCGCACTACCAGCGCGACCTCGAGTCCGTCTTCCAGCAGCCGGTAGCTCGCTTCAAAGCGGAACGAAAACGGATAGGCGTCGCGGGTCCCGTCCGAATCTGTCAACGCCATCGTGATCGAACGCGCCGGATCGCACTCGGCGATCTCGAACGGCAGGTCGCGCGCGAAGCCGTGCTGCGGCATGGCACGGACCACGCCGTTGCGATCGCGCCATTGGCCCGGTTGGCCGTCGACGAAATGGCGGCCGATAAAGGGAAACAGCAGCGGATTGCCGCCACGGATCTTCGCCGGGCGCGACCAGTCGGCGTCGTCGGGCCAGTACAGGATGTCGGTGCCGCGATGGATCCAGCGCACCAGGCGGCCGCCGGCCCAAGGCGCGAGCAGCAGGGCGTTGTGCTCGTCGCCGATGCGGATCAGGTCCTGGTCCTGGAAGCGAAACCTCGGAGTGCTGGGCATGGTCGTGCGATAAAACGGGCGGGGCGATGGCGCATGATACCGGCACGGCAGGGCACGGCCACGAAAGGGCTCGGCGCTGCAGGCGCGGCGCGGCGGGGCTGGCCAGGGCAGGGCGAGGGAGGGCGCGGCAAGGCACGGCGCACCCGCCCTCGATGCGCTAGGCCGTCGCGGCGCTCGTCTCGCTCAGGTAACGCCGCGCGTAATCGAAGTACCAGTCCAGCGTGTCCGGATTGGCCATCGCGTCGCGGTTGGCGATCCTGTCCGGGTCGTGGCCCAGCAGCAGCTTCTTGATCGGCACCTCCATCTTCTTGCCCGACAGCGTGCGCGGAATGCCCGGCACCTGCAGGATCGCGTTGGGCACGTGCCGCGACGACAGCGCCTCGCGGATGCGCGCGCGGATCGTGTCGACCAGCCTGTCGTCGAGCGCGATGCCTTCGCGCAGCACGACGAACAGCGGCATGTACGAATCGCGGCCGAGATATTCGAGGTCGACCACCATGCTGTCGAGCACCTCGGGCAGTTCCTCGACCACGCGGTACAGCTCGCTGGTGCCCATGCGGATGCCGTGCCGATTGATGGTCGCATCCGAGCGGCCATAGATGATGGCGCCGCCGCGCGAGGTGATCTTGATCCAGTCGCCGTGGCGCCAGACGCCAGGGTAGGTATCGAAATAGCTGTCGCGGTAGCGCTTGCCGTCGGTGTCGCCCCACAGGTAGAGCGGCATCGATGGCATCGGCTCGGTGCAGACCAGTTCGCCGACCTCGTCGATCCGCGCCTGGCCGGCCTCGTCGAAGGCCTCGACCTTGGCGCCGAGGCAGCGGCATTGCATCTCGCCGGCGTAGACCGGCAGCAGCGGGCAGCCGGCGACGAAGGAGCCCGCGAAGTCGGTGCCGCCGGACATCGGCGCCAGCCAGATGTCGTCGCGAACGTTGCGGTAGATCCAGTCGTAGGCTTCCGCGGGCAGCGGCGAGCCGGTCGAGCCGATGCCGCGCAGGCGGCTCAGGTCGGCCTCGCGCGACGGCACCACGCCGGCCTTGATGCCGCCCGTGAAGAACGCCGCGCCGGCGCCGAAGACCGTGATGCCGGCGGCTTGCGCAAAGCGCCACAGCACGCCGGCGTCGGGCCAGGCCGGATTGCCGTCATAGATCGCGATGGTGCTGCCGAGCAGCAGCCCGGCCACCTGCGCATTCCACATGATCCAGCCGCTGCTGCTGTACCAGTGGAAGACATCGTCCGGGCCGAGGTCGTTGTGGAACGCCATCAGCTTGAGCTGCTCGATCACGATGCCGCCGTGGCCGTGCACGATGGGTTTGGGCATGCCGGTGGTGCCCGACGAATAGACGATCCACAGCGGATGGTCGAACGGCACGCTGTCGATCTGCAGCGGCACCTGATGCGCCAGCGCGTCCCGCCAGCGATGGCGGCGCAGCGCGCTCGCCTTGCCCGGGGCGCTTTCCGGCGCAGTTTCCAGCGCAGTTTTCAGCGCAGTTGCCCGCGCAGTTTCCAAAGCGGTGGTCGGTACCTCGTCCGGCGTTCCCAGCAGCGGCACCACGATCAGGTCGGTCAGCGACGGCAGCGCGTCGACCAGCTGCGCCACCACCGGCGCGCGGTCGTAGGCCTTGCCGCCGTAGCGGTAGCCGTCCACGGCGATCAGCACCTTCGGTTCGATCTGGCGGAAGCGGTCGGCCACCGCGACCTGACCCATGTCCGGCGCGCAGCCGGACCAGACCGCGCCGACGCTGGCGGTGGCGAGGAAGGCGACGATGGTCTGCGGGATGTTGGGCAGATAGCCCGCCACGCGGTCGCCGCGGCCGACGCCCAGCCGACGCAGCGTATGCGCCAATGCCGCGACCTGCGACTCCAGCGCGTCCCAGCTCAATTCGGCCAGCGGCTGCGCTTCGCCGGCATGGCGGATCGCGGCGCGCTGGCGCGCCGCGCCTTCGCCCGCATGGCGGAAGACCTGCTGCACATAGTTCAGGCTGGCGCCCTCGAACCAGCGCGCGCCCGGCATCTCGCGGCGCGCCAGCACCTGGCGGGCCGGCGTGTCGAAGCGGACATCGAAGTAGGCGCGGATCGCGTCCCAGAAGGCTTCGATGTCGGTGACCGACCAGCGCCACAGGCTGTCGTAATCGTCGAACGCGAGGCCGCGCGTTTCGCGCAGCCATCGCATGAAGGCCGTCAGCCGCGCGCGCTCGCGCACCGCCGGCGACGGCGTCCAGACCAGCTTGCCTTCTTCCAGCGTCGTCATGTCTCCTCCTCTGCCTTGTTGTTTGCGCCCGCGTGCCGATGGCTGCGCGGGACCTGGATGGCTCAAGGGGTGGGGGCGGGCGCCGTCGGCGCCCGCGAGGCGGTCGGACGGGTCAGATGCCGCCGAGGCAAAGGTACTTCAGTTCCAGGTACTCGTCGATGCCGTAGGTCGAGCCCTCGCGGCCGAGGCCCGACTGCTTGACGCCGCCGAACGGGGCCACCTCGTTCGAGATCAGGCCGGTGTTGATGCCGACCATGCCGTATTCGAGCTGCTCGGCCACGCGCCAGACGCGGCCGATATCGCGGCTGTAGAAATACGAGGCGAGGCCGAACTCGCTGGCGTTGGCCAGCGCCACGGCTTCCTGCTCGTCGCGGAACTTGAACACGGCCGCCACGGGGCCGAAGGTTTCCTCGCGCGAGATCAGCATCTCGGGGGTGGCGTCGGCCAGCACGGTCGGCGCGATGAAGCGGCCCGAGCCCAGGCCTTCCACCAGCTTGCCGCCGGTCAGCAGGCGGGCGCCGCGCGAGGTCGCGTCGTCGATATGCTGGCGCACCTTCTGCACCGCCTGGTCGTCGATCAGCGGACCCTGTGCCACGCCGGCGTCGAAGCCGTTGCCCACGCGCAGGCCTTCGGCCTGCCGCGCCAGCTTGGCGACGAACTCGTCGTAGATCGACTCGTGCGCATAGAAGCGGTTGGTGCAGACGCAGGTCTGGCCGGCATTGCGGTACTTGGACGCGATCGCGCCTTCGACAGCGGCATCGATATCGGCATCGTCGAACACGATGAAGGGCGCGTGGCCGCCGAGCTCCAGAGCGATCTTCTTGACCGTCGGCGCGCATTGCTCCATCAGGATGCGGCCCACCGGCGTCGAGCCGGTGAAGGACAGATGGCGCACCACCGGCGACGCGCACAGCGTCTTGCCGATCGCGATCGACTGGTCGGCATCGCCGGTGACGATATTGATCACGCCGGCCGGGATGCCGGCGCGGTGCGCCAGTTCGGCCATCGCCAGCGCGCACAGCGGCGTCTGCTCGGCCGGCTTGACCACGATGGTGCAGCCGGCGGCCAGCGCGGGCGCGCACTTGCGCGTGATCATCGCGATCGGGAAGTTCCACGGCGTGATCGACGCGCACACGCCGATCGGCTGCTTCAGCACCACCATCCGCTTGTCTGCCCAGGTCGAGGCCGGCACGTCGCCGCTGACGCGCTTGGCTTCCTCGGCGAACCACTCGATAAAGGACGCGCCGTAGACGACCTCGCCCTTCGATTCGGCCAGCGGCTTGCCCTGTTCGGCGGTCATCAGCGCGGCCAGGTCGTCGGCGTGGGCGATCAGCAGATCGAACCAGCGGCGCATCAGGTTGGCACGCTCCTTGGCGGTCTTCGCGCGCCAGGCCGGCCAGGCGGCCTCGGCGGCGGCGATCGCGCGCTCGGTTTCGGCGGCGCCCAGGTTGGCGACCTGCAGCAGTTCCTGGTTGTTGGCCGGGTCGATCACCGGGAAGGTGGTGCCGTTGTCGGCCCCGACCCATTCGCCGTTGACATAGGACTGGCTGCGGACTAGGGCACGGTCCTGGATTCGGTCTAGCGCATTGGCCATCGTGGTCTCCTGTAATCAGTTCTGGTTGCAGATGATAGCTGGGGATGGCGGCGGCCGCGTCCAGGACGCCCGAGGGCGCCGGACGCTCAGGGTCTCGGGCACCTCAAGCCCTCAAGCCCTGAAGCCCCCAAGCCCTCAGCCCTCAGCCCTCAGCCCTCAGCCCTCAGCCCTCAGCCCTCAGCCCTCAGCCCTCAGCCCTCAGCCCTCGGCCCTCGGCCCTCGGCCCTCGGCCCTCGGCCCTCGGCCCTCAACCGCCGGCCGGCCGTTCGAACAGCGTCTCCCACATGCCGTCGACACGGGTCTTGATCGCCGCATCCATCTGAATGGGACGTCCCCATTCGCGCGTGGTTTCGCCGGGCCACTTGTCGGTGGCGTCGATGCCCATCTTGGAGCCGAGCCCCGACACCGGCGAGGCGAAGTCCAGGTAGTCGATCGGCGTGTTGTCGACCAGCACCGTATCGCGCGTCGGGTCGACCCGCGTGGTGATCGCCCAGATCACCTCCTTCCAGTCGCGCACGTCGACGTCGTCGTCGACCACCACGATGAACTTCGTATACATGAACTGCCGCAGGAAGCTCCAGACGCCGAACATCACCCGCTTGGCGTGGCCGGCGTACTGCTTCTTCATGCGCACCACCGCCATCCGGTAGCTGCAGCCCTCGGGCGGCAGATAGAAGTCGGTGATCTCGGGAAACTGCTTCTGCAGCAGCGGCACGAACACCTCGTTCAGCGCGACGCCGAGCACGGCTGGCTCGTCGGGCGGCTTGCCGGTGTAGGTCGAGTGATAGATCGGATCGCGCCGCATCGTGATGCGGTCGATGGTGAAGACGGGGAACCAGTCCTGCTCGTTGTAGTAGCCGGTGTGGTCGCCGAACGGACCTTCCAGCGCGTGCTGGTAGCCGGACGGATGCGTCGGATCGGGCTGGATATGGCCTTCGAGCACGATCTCGGCCGAGGCCGGCACGCTCAGCTCGGACAGCGTCGGCGTCAGGCAGCCGGCCAGCGCGGTACGGCTGCCGCGCAGCAGGCCGGCGAACTGGTATTCGGACAGCGTATCGGGCACCGGCGTCACCGCGCCGAGCATCGTGGCCGGATCCGCGCCCAGCGCGACCGCGATCGGAAACGGCTTGCCCGGATTGGCCAATGCGTGCTCGCGGAAGTCCAGCGCGCCGCCGCGGTGCGCCAGCCAGCGCATGATGACCTGGTTGCGGCCGATCACCTGCTGGCGGTAGATGCCCAGGTTCTGCCGCTTCTTCTGCGGGCCCTTGGTCACCACCAGGCCCCAGGTGATCAGCGGCGCGGCGTCGCCGGGCCAGCACTTCTGGATCGGCAGGCGCGCCAGATCGACGTCATTGCCCTCCCAGACGATCTCCTGGCAGGCCGGGCTCGACACCTTCTTCGGCGCCATGTCCCAGACCGACTTGACCAGCGTGAACAGCTTGCCGGCCTCGCGCAGGCCGCGCGGCGGCTCGGGCTCCTTGAGCGCCGACAGCACGCGCCCGATGTCGCGCAGATCGGCCAGCGATTCCGCGCCCATGCCCAACGCGACCCTGCGTGGCGTGCCGAACAGATTGGCCAGCACCGGCATGTCGAAAATCGCCTCACCGGCTGCCGTGGCCCCGCGCGCGGGCTTCTCGAACAGCACGGCGGGCCCTTCGGCACGCAGCAGGCGATCGCAGATCTCGGTCATTTCGAGGTCGGGTGACACCGGCGCCGCGATGCGCCGCAACTCGCCCTGCTGTTCGAGTTGACCGATGAAATCGCGCAAGTCTTTGTATTGCATCAGGAATTTGTGGTTGGGCGAGGGGCGCGGCGAGAGCGCCACGCTCGTCGGAGCGTCAATCTGAGTGAAGTGCGGTCCATATTCGACCGCTTCCGAAGAAAAATTTTGCGGCACAGCGTACCGGCAAATTGTAAGTTTTTTTGAAAGACAGGCGGACGAGCAGGGCCGGACATCCTAGGCCAGCACTACGATTGCGGCCAGCTGAGTGATTCTTTCACCCCACCGTAGCGGGGATTCGTTATAACAAAAAGGAATTGTTTTTCGTTCTTTAATTCTTGACTCGATATAAAACGGTTTTTACAATCGCGTCTGCTCAAAGGTGTGCTGCGTTGCAACAACGAACTTTTCGATCCTGTCAAGGGGTGTAACGCAGATCACCACGTTGGATCAACCAGAGCGGACCGCTACAAGGGAGGTCCCTCCGATCACCGCCGGCAATGACCGGCGCGTCTTGAGTCTTCGCAGCAGGGCAGGCTACCCCAAGAGCCTCCTCTGCTAATCGCTGGGCGCTTGGGGAGCGCCCACCAACAACAGATGCCGATCGCCCCTGCAAGGCGGTGCGACATCCTTACTTGACTACGTTGCCAGTGGACGGCCATGCGTGGGCGAATGCCCTGCAGGACCGGGAGCCGGCGGCGCATGGAGGTAAGCATGAGTGGTTGGAAAACCCTTCATCTTCCCGGTGTCGGGCGGGCGTTGCAGGTCCGCTTCAGGCAACCGGTTCCCGGTGTGCGGCGTGCCCTGCAGGTTCGTCTCGCGCATCCGGTCGCGGGCCGCGCACTGCGCAGCGGTCGCGCAACGTTGAAATACGCGCTGAACAGCGCGGGTCTGATCGCGGTAGTGGCCGGTATTTCGCTGTCGGTCAGCCAGGAATGGCGCACCGCGCTGGCCGGCATGCTGGCCGGCAACGAGGCGCCCGCCATCCTGCTGGAGGCGGCGACCGCGTCGGCGCCGGTGCATGCCAGCACGGCCGACGTGGCGGCCGCCAAGCTGCTGCCGGCGGTGAAGGTGCCAGCGGTGCCGGCGGGCGGCGCCGCAGTGCCGGCCGTGGCGGGGGTGGGTCTGCCGAGCGTGTCGGGCGTCGGCGAGTGGGCCAATGCCAGCCAGTCGAAGGTGCCGTCGGTCGCCCATCTGGCGGCCCGTATCCCGGCCCAGCGCGTGGCCCTGGACGCGCGCTACAGCAGCGCGCTGGCCAGCGCGCGCGAACAGGCCGCGGTGGCCGAGTACATCGCGCGCAAGTACCGCGTGGCCGCGCAGGCGACCGCGCAACTGGTCAAGGCCGCCTATCTGACCGGCCGCGAGGTCGGTATCGATCCGCTGCTGATCCTGGGCGTGATCGCGATCGAGTCCAGCTTCAATCCGTACGCAGAGAGCGGCGTGGGCGCGCAGGGCCTGATGCAGGTCATGACCAAGGTCCACCAAGACAAGTACGAGCACGTCGGCGGCGTCGCGGCCGCGCTCAATCCTTACGCCAACATCAAGATCGGTGCGCTGGTGCTGAAGGATTGCATCGCCCGCGCCGGTTCGATCGAAGGCGGCCTGAAGTACTACGTGGGCGCCACCACGGCCACCGATGGCGGCTACGGCGCCAAGGTGCTGGCCGAGCGCGCGAAGCTGCGCCAGGTGCTGGGCATCCGCGGCAACGCGCCGGCGGCGACGCCGGACGCGACCGAGTCGCTGCCGGGTCCGTCGTCGACCAAGACGCAGGCCGAGCATACGCCCGAGCCGGAGAAGTTCGAGCTGGAGGCGGCGCAGACGCCCCGCAAGGCCTGATGCCGGCGCGGCGGGTCCGCGCATGGTAGAAGGCGCGCGGTCGAAAGCGCGCGGTCAAGAAAAGCGGCGCAGCCTGGTTGGCTGCGCCGCTTTCGTTTTGGCGGGCTGTTTTGGCGGGCTCGATGGCCCGCCGTCGCGATTGCCCTATCGCTATCTCTATTTCCCGAACAGCTTGCCGAGCCGCCGCATCGCTTCCTCGATGTGGGCCATCGATGTCGCGTACGAGATGCGGATGCACTCGCGCGCGGTATGCGGGCCGAAGTCCAGGCCGGGTACCAGCACCACGCCGGCATCGTGCAGCATCGCCTGCGTCAGCCGGTCCGAATCGCCGGCGGCCGGGTGCTGGACGCCGCGGCAGTCGGCGTAGACATAGAAGGCGCCATCGGGCTTGACCGGCACGCCGAAGCCCAGCGTTTCGAGCGCGGGCACGATGGCGTCGCGCCGGCGCTGGAACTCGGCCTTGCGCTCGTCGTAGATCGCCAGCGCCTCGGGCGTGAAGCAGGCCAGCGCCGCGTGCTGGGCCACCGCGGACGCGCAGATGAACAGGTTCTGCGCGACTTTCTCGAAGTCGGCCACCAGCGCGTCCGGCACCACCAGCCAGCCGAGCCGCCAGCCGGTCATGTTGAAGTACTTGGAGAAGCTGTTGACCGTGACGACATTGTCGTCGAGCGACAGCGCCGACACCGGCCGACCGTCGTACGACAGCCCCTGATAGATCTCGTCGACGATGGCGAAGCCCCGGCGCTGCCGCACCTCGGCGAGGATGCGATCCAGCTCGTCGGGCAGGATCGAAGTGCCGGTCGGGTTCGACGGCGAGGCCAGCAGCACGCCGCGGGTCGATTCGGTCCAGTGTTCGCGCACCTGGTCGGCGGTCAGCTGGAAACGCGCCGCGGGGCCGCTGGGGATCATGCGGGCGACGCCGTCGAAGGCCGCGACGAAATGCCGGTTGCAGGGATAGCTCGGGTCCGGCATCAGCACCTCGGCGCCGATCTCCACCAGCACCGCACAGGCGAGCAGCAGCGCGCCCGAGGCGCCGGCGGTGACGATCACCCGGCGGGCCGGGATATCGAGCCCGTAGGCGGTCTTGTAGTAGCCCGCGATTGCCTCGCGCAGCGCGTGGATGCCCAGCGCGCCGGTGTATTGCGTCACGCCGCGACGCATCGCCGCTTCCGCCGCCCGTATCACCGGCTCGGCCGCGGTGAAGTCGGGCTCGCCGATGCCCATATGGATGATGTGCCGGCCGGCACGTTCGAGCTCGGCGGCCTGCTTGGCCAGTTCCATCACGTGGAAGGCGCGGATGTTGGCGAGGCGGGAGGCAGTGGCGAGGCGCTGTGGGTCCATGGCGGTAACTTGGAATCGGTGGGTAAGGCGGTGCGCCGTCGTGGCGCGGGGCGGTGCGGTCCGGCGCGGTGTGGCGCACTCCCGCGATCATCGCCGGAAATGAAAACACCCGCCTGGGCGGGTGTCGGTCCGGCGCATGCCGCGGGGCGGGGCGCCGGTCAGCGTCGGGCGGCGACCTCGGTGGCGCGCACCTGCGCGGCAACCTTGTCGAGCACGCCGTTGACGTACTTGTAGCCCTCGACGCCGCCGAAGGTCTTGGTCAGCTCGACGGCCTCGTTGATGACGACCTTGTACGGGATGTCGATGCAATGCACCAGCTCGTAGCTGCCGATCAGCAGCGCGGCGCGCTCGACCGGCGACAGTTCCTCGACGGTGCGGTCCAGGAACGGCGAGAAGGCGGCGGTCAGCCGCTCTTCCTCGCGCACGGCGCCATTGAGCAGCGCGTCGAAATGCTCGCGGTCGGCCTTGTTGAAGCCTTGGGCGTCGTGCAGATGGGCCTGGATCGCGCCGATGTCGTTGCGGTTCAGCAGCCACTGGTACAGGCCCTGCAGCGCCAGTTCGCGCGAACGGCGGCGCGCGCTCTTGGGCGGCGCCTTGGCGTCGGAGCGGCCGGACTTGGCGGCAGGCTTGCCGCCCTGTGCTGCGTCACTCATCGTCGTCCTCGTCCTCGTCGTCCTGGCCGCGCAGCGAATCGAGCGCCGCCACCAGGTTCGCCATCTCGACCGCGGCACGGGCGCAGTCGCGGCCCTTCTCGCGGGTGCGGGCATGGGCCTGGGCGTCGGTATCGACGGTCAGGATGCCGTTGGCGATCGGCAGGTTGAAGTCCAGGCCGACGCGGGTGATGCCCGCGCCCGACTCGTTCGAAACCAGCTCGAAGTGGTAGGTTTCGCCGCGCACCACGGCGCCCAGCGCGATCAGCGCGTCGAACTGGCCGCTCTCGGCCATCTTCTGCAGCGCCAGCGGGATTTCCAGTGCGCCGGGCACCGTCACCACCAGCGTGTCTTCGCCTTCGATGCCCAGCTTTTCCAGCTCGGCCACGCAGGCCTCGCGCAGCTCGTCGCAGACCGGCTCGTTGAAACGCGCCTGCACGATGCCGATGCGCAGGCCTTCGCCGTCCAGGTTGCTCGGGTAGAAACCGTGATCCATATCGTTCTCCAGGGTTCGGTGGGCGGCCGCGCCCGGGATGGGCCGGCCGCCGGTATTGGGGGGACGCTCAGTCGTTGTCGCCGTTCATCGGCTGGTAGCCGGTCACTTCGAGATCGTAGCCCGTCATGCTGGGCATCTTGCGCGGCGAGGCCAGCACGCGCATCTTGCCGACGCCGACATCGCGCAGGATCTGCGCGCCGATGCCGTAGGTGCGCAGGTCGGGCTTGCGCGGGGCGCGGGTCTGCGGCTCGTCCAGCGCGCTGAATTGCGCGAACAGCCGCTCGGCGCTGTCGCCGCAGTTCAGCAGCACCATCACGCCGCTGTCGGCCGCGCCGATCGCCTCCAGCGAGGCCGGCACGGTCCACGAGTGGGTGGTGCGCGAGACCTCGAGCAGGTCCAGCACCGACAGCGGCTCGTGCACGCGCACCAGGGTCTCGCGGTCGCGCTGCGGGTCGCCCTTGATCAGCGCCAGATGGGCGTGGCCGCTGGGCTTGTCGCGGTAGGCGATGCTGCGGAAGGTGCCGTACGGGGTCTGCATGGTGCGCTCGCCGACGCGGTCGACGATGCATTCGGTGCGGCTGCGGTAGTGGATCAGGTCGGCGATGGTGCCGATCTTCAGGCCGTGCAGCTCGGCGAATTCGATCAGGTCCGGCAGGCGCGCCATGGTGCCATCGTCCTTCATGATTTCGCAGATCACCGCGGCCGGGGTCACGCCGGCCAGCGCGGCCAGGTCGCAGCCCGCCTCGGTATGGCCGGCGCGCATCAGCACGCCGCCGGGCTGGGCCGTCAGCGGGAAGATGTGGCCCGGCTGGACCAGATCGCTCGGCTTGGCGTCGCGGGCGACGGCTGCCTGCACGGTACGGGCGCGGTCGGCCGCCGAAATGCCGGTGGTCACGCCCTCGGCCGCCTCGATCGACACCGTGAAGGCGGTGCCGTGCGGGGTGCCGTTGCGGCTGACCATCGGATGCAGTTCCAGCTGGCGGCAGCGCTCGGGCGTCAGCGTCAGGCAGATCAGGCCGCGGCCGTACTTGGCCATGAAGTTGATGGCCTCGGGCGTGACGAAATCGGCCGCCAGCACCAGATCCCCCTCGTTCTCGCGGTCTTCCTCGTCGACCAGGATAACCATGCGGCCGGCACGGATCTCGGCAATGATGTCTTCGGTTGGGGCGATCGTCATGAGGTAGGCAAAGGAAAGTCTGGCGGGGCGGCCCCGGGCGAGGCCCGTGGGGCGACTGCGGCGCGCCGGGGCGGCGCGCGGTTTAACCCGGCATTGTACGCGATGCGGGCCGGGGGCAAGGGGCGCCGGGGGCTGCGTTCGCCCGAGGCGCCCGGTCGGAGCCGGCCCGGGAATGGCCCTCGGGGATGGCCCCGGGGGATGGCCGCGGGGATGGCCGCGGGGATGGCGGCGGGGATGGCCGCGGGGATGGCCCGGGGGATGGCCGCGGGGATAGCAAGGAGATGGACCAGGGATGGGCCCGCCGATGGACGGGGCAATCCGGCCCCGGCAGCCCTGCGTGCCCGCCAGCGGGCGTTCAGCCCAGCTTGCCCTCGGCGCTCAGCATCCGCTCCACATAGCGGGCGATCAGGTCGATCTCCAGATTGACCTTGGCGCCGGGCCGCAGGTCCTGCAGCGTGGTCACCTCGATCGTATGGGGAATCAGGTTGATCGAGAACTCGCAGCCGTCGGCGTGGTCGGTCACGCGGTTGACCGTCAGCGAGACGCCATTGACGACCACCGAGCCCTTGTAGGCCAGATAGCGCGCCAGCTCGCGCGGCGCGCGCACGCGCAGCTCGTGCGATTCGCCGACCGGCGCGAAATGGGTGACTTCGCCCAGGCCGTCGACATGGCCGGAGACTAAGTGGCCGCCGAGCCGGTCGGCCAGGCGCAGCGCCTTTTCCAGATTGACCCGGCCGGGCTGCGCGAGGCCGGTGGTCTTGTCCAGCGACTCGCGCGAGACCTCGACTTCGAACCGGCCCGGCTGCAGCGCCACCACGGTCATGCACGCGCCCTGGATGGCGATGCTGTCGCCGATCTGCACGTCGGACAGGTCGAGGCCCCCGGCGTCGATCCGCAGGCGGACGCCGGCGTTGTCGGTGTTCTGGTCGCCCAGCGGCGTCACGGAGTCGATGCGGCCGACGGCCGCCACAATGCCAGTAAACATGGTCTGGTCAGCAGGGAGGGAAAGCGAAGGGGAAAGCAAGGAGAAAGCAAGGAGAAAGCGGCATGCTAGCAGCCCGCAGCGAGACGTGCCGTTCAGCCCGCCGGATGGCGGCGCGCGATCAGCCGCAGGTCGTCGCCGATCTGCCGCACATCGTGCCAGCGGAAGGCCGGCGCGTCCTGCAGGCGGGCGAGCGGCGGCAGGTTGAACATGCCCTGCGCGTCGCCGAGCAGCCGGGGCGCCAGATAGACCAGCAGTTCGTCGGCGCAGCCTTCGCGGATCAGCGAACCGTTGAGCTTGAAGCCCGCCTCGACATGGAGCTCGTTGATGCCCCGCCGGCCCAGTTCCTCCAGCATGCGGCGCAGCTCGACCTTGCCGTGCGCGTTGGGCAGCACCACCACTTCGGCGCCGCGCGCCTCCAGCGCGGTGCGGCGCGCACGATCGTCGATCGCGCAGAACACCAGCACGGGCTTGGCGAACTCGCCGGTGTCCGGCGTCAGCATGCGCGCGTCCAGCGGCACCTCCAGGCGCGAGTCGATCAGCACGCGCTGTGGTTGGCGCGGCGTGTCGATGGCACGCACGGTCAGCTGGGGGTCGTCGTCGCGCACGGTGCCGATGCCGGTCAGGATCGCGCAGGCGCGCGCACGCCAGGCATGGCCATCGTCGCGCGCGGCCTGGCCGGTGATCCACTGGCTGGTGCCGTCGTGCAGCGCGGTGCCGCCATCGAGCGAGGCCGCCACCTTGACGCGGACCCACGGCAGCCCGCGGGTCATGCGCGAGACGAAGCCGATGTTCAGGTCGCGCGCCTCCTTCTCCAGCAGGCCGCAGCGCACGTCGATGCCGGCATCGCGCAGCCGCTGCAGGCCCCGGCCCGATACCGTGGGGTTCGGATCTTCCATCGCCGCGACCACGCGCTTGACGCCGGCGCGCACCAGCGCATCGGCGCACGGCGGCGTGCGGCCGAAATGGCTGCAGGGCTCCAGCGTGACGTAGGCGGTCGCGCCGGCGGGATCGATGCCGCGCGCGGCGGCGTTCTTCAGCGCCTGGATCTCCGCGTGGTCCTGGCCCGCGGGCTGCGTGTAGCCTTCGCCGATCACCTTGCCGCCCTTGGTCAGCACACAGCCCACGCGCGGATTCGGCGTGGTGATGAACATGCCGCGCGCGGCGAGCGCGAGGGCCTGCTGCATGGCGGCGTGATCGGTTTCGGAGAACATGAGTAAGCGGTTTTCCTGCCGGTTGTCTTGACTGGCGTGGGTGGCGTGGTCGGGCTGGCTGACTCGGTTGGGACCAAGTCGGCCGGGCCAAGTCGGTCGGGCCAAGTCGGTCGGGCCAAGTCGGTCGGGCCAAGTCGGTCGGCCAAGTCGGTCGGCCAAGTCGGTCGGGCTAAATCGGCCCGGCATGCCGGGCCGAGGTCGTGGCCGGTCTGCGGCTCAGGGCTCGCTGTCGATGCGGCTGTCGCAGTCGGCGTCGTGCCCGGGCGTACAGATGCGCAAGCGGCCCAGCGCGCCGAGCCTGACCTGACGCTGCGCATGGCCGCAGCGCAGGGTAAAGGTGGCTGCATAGAAGCCGCCACGTTCCGACCGAGAGTATCCCACAGGAGCCAGCCGCAGCGCGCGGCCGCCGTCGGTGGCGCGCAGCGCGACGCGCAGGCAGGCGGCGGCCAGGCCCACCGATGACAGCACCGGGGCGTCGGGGGCTTGGCTGGTCCTTGTGGCCTCGCTGGCCCCGCTGGCCCTGGTGGCTCCGATGGCCCCGGTGGCCCCGGTGGCCCCGGTGGCCCCGTCCGCCACCCGGGCCTCCCTCGCGACGATATGCCATCCGCGCGAGAAGTCGGAGAAGCCGGGCTGCGGCGCCAGCAGAACCGTGCTGCGCCTGGCCAGCGCGAATTCGCGCGCCGTCTCGATCGAGGCGGCCAGCAGGTCGGCGGCCAGGCGCACCTGCTGCCGCTCCAGCGCGTCGCGATAGGACGGGTAGCCGGCAGCGGCCAGCGTTGCCGTGATCGCCATCGCGGCGAGCCATTCGATCAGTGTGGCGCCCGCCGAGCGTGCGGGGTGCCGCCCGCGCTCGCCGCCGCGGACGCTCAGCAGCCCTCCGGCCATGGTACGGGTCCCGCCTGGTCCTGCGATTCCACCAGCCACTCGCCGCTGCTGCGCAGGATCAGCGTGCCGCAAGTGACGTCGGGCCATTGCGGGAAGGCGTGCAGTTCGATGCAGCGGTCGAGGTCGGCGTCGCGCTGGCCGGCGGCGGTGCAGGGCAGCGCCGCCAGCCGGTAGTGCGGACGCGCAGGCGGCGGCGGGACCCACTGTGGCCAGCGTCCCGCGGGACCGCGACCGCTGTCGTCGGCGAAGCTGCCGCGGGCCATCGCGTGGCGCTGCAGGTCCAGCATCGCCGCGATCATCGCGGTGCGCGCCTGCGCGCGCCAGCTGCGCTGCAGGTGCCGATGCCAGCTGGTGGCCGCGATGCCGGCGACGATGGCGGCGATGACGATCACGACCAGCAGCTCGATCAGCGTGAAGGCGGTGGTGCGGTTGGCGGTCATGGACGGTGGCGGCGGGGTCACGGAGGGTCATCGCGGGTGACGGCGCTCCCTGGAGGGTCACGGCACCTCATGGAGGGTCATGGGCTTCATGGCGCCTCATGGCGGCCTCATGACGCGGCATGACGTCATGACGGATATGGCGGGACGAGTTCGCGCCAACCGATTCGCCGGACGCGGCCGCCTTCCGGCTGGCTTGCCGCTCCACGCCGTGAAGGCGGATCGATCCGTTCCGGTTCGATCCATTCGGTCTGCAGCACGACGCGCGCGGCCGGATCGCGTCCCTGACCGAGTGCGGTGATGCGATAGCGCTGCGCCGGCACGCCGGCGGGCGCCGATCCGCCGGCGCTTTTCGGCGGCAGGCGTTCGATCAGATAGCGCGGCACGGTGGTCGCGCCGGCCATCTCCGGCGGGATGAGCGGCAGGGTTGCACCGGTTACGTTTCCGATCGGCACTCCGATGCCGTCCGCGGGCAGGGCCTGGTCCATCCAAGCCCGCCACGGCGGGGGCTGCCCGGGGGCAGGGCTGCACAGGCCGCGCTGCGCCTGCGTGCCGCAATGGCCGGGCGCAGGCCATGAGGCGAGGCGATCGTTGTGGCCGGCGAGCGCTTGGCTGGCGGTAGTCGCAGCTGTGGCAGCGGTTGCAGCAGTTGCAGCAGTTGCAGCAGTTGCAGCAGCTGCAGCAGGCGCAGCAGTCGCAGCAGGCGCAGCAGTCCCAGCAATGGCGGCAGTTGCGCTGCGCAGATCGCGCTCGCCATCGCGCAGCGCGACCTCCGCGCCGCGGAACGCGATCTCGCGCTCCAGCCGCTGGCCGATCGCCTGATGTCCGGCCAGGAGCAGCACGAACAGCGCGCCGGCCAGCGCGAGGGTCATCGTCGACAGCACGACTACGGAAATGAGCGTGATGGCGCCGCGTGCGGCTGGCGGCGGCATCGCATCGTCGTCGAATCTCAGCATGTCGACTCCGCACAGAACGGCGCATTGCGCAGCCACACCGTGGTGGCGAACACTCGCCGCGAAGCGGTGGGCCGGGAGCGGGGCATAAACGCGATATCGTCGCCTTGCTCGCCAGTCGTGCGTGGCGGCAGCAGTGGCAAGGGCGTCGCGGCCGTGCCCGGCATGCCAGCCCCGCTGCGCAGCACCAGGGCGATCTGCACGGCCAACACCTTGCGCCACGCATCCGGTCCGCCGATGGCAAGTTCGCTGGCGCGCAGGAAGGTGTCGACGCGGCCGTCGCCGTCGCGGTCGACGCCATAGCGCAGCTGCAGGGTCTCGACACCGCGGGCCAGTGCGCCCGTGCTCCACGTCGTGCCGCCGCTGCCCCCAATGCCGCCACCGCCACCACCGCCACCACCGCCACCACCGCCACCACCGCCACCGCCACCGCCACCACCACCACCACCGCCACCGCCACCGCCACCGCCACCGCTACTACTGCTGCCACTGCCACCATCGCGGCGCCCGGGATAGCGGCACAGCAATTGCGGTTCGCCGTCGGCGTCGTTGGCCACGTACAGCAGGTTGGCGGTCAGGTAGCCGGCCGCCTGCGGCGACGAGGCCCCTGCGGTTTCCGTAGCGGCCACCGCGATGGAGACCGGGTAACCGCTGCAGTCGTACAGGTAGCGGTCGGGCACCGCCGGATCGCCAAACGGATGGTCGCCGCCGAAGCGGATCAGCAGCGCATCGCTGCCGGCGACGCCGGGTTTGCCGCAGCTCAGGGCGTCGCCGAGCGTCGGCTGGCCGCAGTCGTCGCGGCCGATCAGCGGCGGAGGCAGGGCGGCGGTCGGAGCCGGATGCCAGCCCGCATGGCGCAGCAGCCCGGCAATCGCCTCCAGCAGGGCGCCGCCGCGCTGCTCCAGTTCGCGTTGCTCGGCGGCCAGGACATAGGCGGATCGCATGGTGAGCCAAGCCGTCACCGCCGCGCTGCTCGCCAGCGCGCCCAGCAGCAGGCCGACCATCACCTCGACCAGCGACCATCCGGCCGTCGCCGCGGACTGCCATGGCGTACCGGCGCTGCCGCGCACGCTCGATCCGATTGCACACGGGGCGACGACCGCCGCGCTCATGGTTGCAGCCGTCGTACTCATGGCCGCAACCGCAGCGCGATGGCGCGCAACGCGGTCCGGGGCTGGGCGGCATCGGCCCGGCTGCCTATGCGGGGCTCCGGCGGCAACGGACCGACCACGACGACGCGGTGGCCGGCCGGACAGCTCGATTGCGCCGCGTCGGCCGGCACCGAGGCGCACCAGCGTGGCGGCGGCAGGCCCGGTGTCCGCGCGAGCGCGGGGAGCCGGGCGGGATCCGGCAGGGCATCCGGTCCCGCCAGCCCCGCCAGTTCGGCGCCCTCGGCGGCGAGGCGCAGGGCCTGGCCGATCCGCAAGGGCTCGCGCCACCATTGCAGCGCCGTCGGGGCGAGCCCGGCCAGCGGCAGCAGGCCGATGCCGAGCACGGCGAGCGCGACCAGCGCTTCGAGCAGCAGGTAGCCGCGGTGGCGGCGCCGGCGGTCAGTCAAACAAGGGCAAGAAGGGGGGCGGCAATCGGGGCGCCATGGAAGGGCGCCGGCAGTTGCGGTGCCGGAAGGCGCCGAAGCGGTCGATAGCCGGGAAACGGCGGACAACGCCGAAGCCGTCGATAACTCGGAAGCGGCGGACAACGCCGAAGCCGTCGAAAACGCCGAAGCGCTCGATAACGCGGAAGCCGCCGACAACGCTGAAGCGGTCGGCAACGCCGAAGCCGCCGAAGGGATCGCAACCATCGCTCTGGTCCTGTGCGTGACAAGCGGGGACCAGATTAATCGTCAGCGAGCGGGGATAAGGTTTCGAACCGTGGAGGATTCGACAAGGATTGCAACAGCGGGCGACACCGTCCGCAACGGCGGCAACCGCAACAAGCATCGACAAACACCGACTAACCGCAACACCCTCACGCCGCCGCGAAGCAACGCCTCAGCGCTTGCCGTTGGTCGAGCTGACTTCAGCCAGCACGTCGGAGAACTCCGACACGTCCTCGAAGCTGCGGTACACCGAAGCGAAACGGATATAGGCGATCTTGTCGAGCTTGCGCAGTTCGCGCATCACCAGTTCGCCGACCTGGCTGCTCGGGATTTCCTTCTGTCCCAGCGCCAGCAGCTTTTCCTCGATGCGCGCGATCGCCTCGTCGATGGCCTCGGCCGAGACCGGCCGCTTGCGCAGGGCCAGCCGCATCGAATCCTTCAGCTTGCTGCGCGCGTAATCGACGCGGCTGCCGTTCTTCTTGACGATGGCCGGAAAGAACAGCTCGATCCGCTCATAGGTGGTGAAGCGCCGATCGCAGGCCTCGCAACGGCGGCGCCGGCGCACGGTATCGCCTTCCTCGGACATGCGGGTGTCGAGCACCTGGGTATTGGAGTGACCGCAGAAGGGACATTTCATCGGACCACCTGGAGGCGGAGGTTGAGCGGCCGCGCGCCGCCCGCCGAAGCGGCCGCGCGCGGCGACGGCCGATCAGCCGTAGACCGGGAAGCGCTTGGTCAGCGCCGCAACCTGCTCGCGCACGCGCGCGATGTTGTCGGCATCGTGCGGGTTGTCGAGCACGTCGGCGATCAGGTTGGCGACCTGGCGGGCTTCCTCTTCCTTGAAGCCGCGCGTGGTCATCGCCGGCGAACCCAGGCGGATGCCCGAGGTGACAAACGGCTTTTCCGGATCGTTGGGGATCGCGTTCTTGTTGACCGTGATATGCGCGTCGCCCAGGATCTTCTCGGCTTCCTTGCCGGTGATCTGCTTGGCGCGCAGGTCGACCAGCATCACGTGGCTCTCGGTGCGGCCCGAGACGATGCGCAGGCCGCGCGCGATCAGCGTCTCGGCCAGCGCCTGGGCGTTCCTGACGACCTGCTGCTGATAGGCCTTGAACTCCGGCGACAGCGCTTCCTTGAACGCGACCGCCTTGCCGGCGATCACGTGCATCAGCGGGCCGCCCTGGATGCCGGGGAAGATCGCCGAGTTGATGGCCTTCTCATGCTCGGCCTTCATCAGGATCACGCCGCCGCGCGGGCCGCGCAGGCTCTTGTGCGTGGTGGTGGTGACGAAGTCCGCGTGCGGCACCGGGTTCGGGTAGACGCCCGCGGCGATCAGGCCGGCGTAGTGCGCCATGTCGACCATGAAATAGGCGCCGACCGACTTGGCCACGGCGGCGATGCGCTCGAAGTCGATGCGCAGCGAGAAGGCCGACGCGCCGGCGATGATCAGCTTCGGCTTCTTCTCCTGGGCCAGCTTTTCCAGCGCGCCGTAGTCGATGTCCTCGTCGGCGTTCAGGCCGTAGCTGACCACGTTGAACCACTTGCCGCTCATGTTCAGCGCCATGCCGTGGGTCAGGTGGCCGCCTTCGGCCAGGCTCATGCCCATGATGGTGTCGCCCGGCTTGAGCACGGCGAAGAACACGCCCTGGTTGGCCTGCGAGCCCGAGTTCGGCTGCACGTTGGCGGCCTCGGCGCCGAACAGTTGCTTGACGCGGTCGATCGCGAGCTGCTCGACGACGTCGACATATTCGCAGCCGCCGTAGTAGCGCTTGCCGGGATAGCCCTCGGCGTACTTGTTGGTCAGCTGCGAGCCCTGCGCGGCCATCACGGCCGGCGAGGTGTAGTTCTCGGAGGCGATCAGCTCGATATGGTCTTCCTGGCGCTGATTTTCCTGCTGGATGGCGGACCAGAGTTCGGGATCGATCTGGTCGATCGTGTAGCGGCTGCGTTCGAACATGGCGAAAACTCGTCTGTAGAAGGATCGGTGAAAACCGTGCAATGACGGCGGATTGACCGAAGGATACGGGAACGGAACGACGGTAGGGCGCGCGGGGAAGACGCATGCGAACCGCGTCGCCGGCCTGGGCGGGGGCCCGGGACTGGCGGCGCAGGGCGCACCCTGCTTCCCATTCGCTGGCCCAGGCGAGCGGCAGGCGCGGCGGCTATCGCAAGGGGCCGGGGCCGGGCGTCGCGCCCTGGCTTCGGACCGCTTCCGGTGGCTTGGCGCCAGAGATCTTGCGCTTCCTCGTGGTAGTACCCACTGACTTCGCCAGTCGCGCAAGGTGGAATGGTTGGCCGGAGTTTACGCGAGGCCCCGGCTCGCCGCAAGCCGGCCAGGCCGCCTGGGACGGGGCTTGGGACGTGCTTGGGGACGGGCCTGGCGGGCCGGAAGGGGCCCGCCCGTCTGTAGGACGGCCCGGCGTTGCGTTGTCGGACGCCGTGTGACACCGAAGCCGCGCCCGCGTCCGTTACAATCGCGGCCATGACGAATTTCGTATGGCCGCTGCGCGTCTACTGGGAAGACACCGACGCCGGCGGGGTGGTGTTCTACGCCAACTACCTAAAGTTTTTCGAACGTGCGCGCACCGAATGGCTGCGCTCGCTCGGTATCGAGCAGCAGGCCCTCGCCGACGAATCGGGCGTGGTCTTTGTCGTGCGCAGCACGGCGGTGGAATACAATGCGCCCGCCCGGCTGGACGACCTGCTGGAGATCCGCACCCGTATTGAACGGGTCGGGCCGGCCTCGGTCCAATTCGCCCAGGAAGCGTGGCGCGGGCCGCTGATGCTGGCCGCGGGCACGATCCGGGTGGGATGCGTGGACCGCGACAGCTTCCGCCCGGCGCCGATTCCCGCATCCGTCCTCGCAACCATCAAGACCGCTCGATGAATCCCGTGACCGTCACGCAAGACATGTCGATCCTTACGCTGGTGATGCACGCCAGCTTCCTGGCGCAGGCCGTGATGGCCTTGCTGGTCGTCATGTCCTTGTTCTCCTGGACCTATATTTTCCGCAAGCACATGGCGCTGCGCGCCGCGCGCACCCAGACCGAGGGCTTCGAGCGCGATTTCTGGGCGGGCGGCGACCTGCAGGCGCTGTATCACAGCGCAGCCAACAACCGGCACAGCACCGGCGCGCTCGAGCGGATCTTCGAGTCCGGCATGGGCGAATACCTGAAGGCGCGCGAGCGCAGCAACGACGCCGGCGCGCTGCTCGACGCGGCCCGCCGCGCGATGCGCGCCGCCTACCAGCGCGAGATGGACGTGCTCGAGTCCCACCTGCCGTTCCTCGCCTCGGTCGGCTCGGTCAGCCCCTACATCGGCCTGTTCGGCACGGTCTGGGGCATCATGAACGCGTTCCGCGGCCTGTCCAACGTCCAGCAGGCGACGCTGGCCTCGGTCGCGCCCGGCATCGCCGAAGCGCTGGTGGCCACCGCGATCGGCCTGTTCGCGGCGATTCCGGCCGTGATCGCGTACAACCGCTACGCGACCGAGATCGACCGGCTGGCGATCCGCTTCGAGAGCTTCATGGAAGAATTCCTCAACATCCTGCAGCGGCAGACCCGCTGAAGGCCAGGCCAAGGAGAAGCGCAGCATGGCAGCCATTCAGCGCCGCGGCGGCT
The DNA here is from genome assembly GCF_008632125.1 of Cupriavidus cauae. Taxonomy (GTDB): domain Bacteria; phylum Pseudomonadota; class Gammaproteobacteria; order Burkholderiales; family Burkholderiaceae; genus Cupriavidus; species Cupriavidus cauae. Next base: position 261,764 of record NZ_VWRN01000053.1, on the reverse strand, counting down.
CGCGCCGCCGGGCCAGCGCCGACATCAACGTCGTGCCGTATATCGACGTGATGCTGGTTCTGCTCGTCATCTTCATGGTGGCGGCGCCGATCGTCAGCCCCGCCGTGGTGGACCTGCCGACCGTGGCCGACGCCACGCCGCAGCAGAAGACCCCGCCGATCGTCGTCACCGTGCACGAGGACGGCACGCTGACCGCGCGCGGCAAGAGCCCGGAGGGCGCCTCGTTCGAGCGCAAGCTCGACACCAAGGGCCTGCTGGACTTCGTGCACCAGCGCCAGAACGAGAACCCGGACCAGCCGGTGGTGATCGCCGCCGCCCGTGCGGTGAAGTACGAGGCGGTGCTCGACGTGATGTCCGAACTGAAGGCCGATGGCGTCAAGCGCGTCGGCCTGATGGTCAAGTCCAAGTAACCGCTGGATGACGACCGGATGTCGCCCGGAACCTTGCCGTTAGCCTTTCCCATGAAGACCGCCGACTCCTATCCGTATCAGCCGGTCAAGGAACGCGGCACGTTGCGCTCCTTCCTGCTGGCGCTCTTCATGCATCTGCTGCTGGCCATCGTGCTGTACTACGGTGTCAACTGGCAGATCAGCACCCCCGCCGGCGTCGAAGCCGAGCTGTGGGAGGAAGTCCCCGATACCCCGGCCCCGGAGCCGCCGCCGCCCCAGCCCCGGCCGACGCCGGCGCCGCCGGCGCCCGTGGCGCAGCCCAAGCCCGAAGAGGACGCCGACATCGCGCTCGAGCGCCAGAAGCGCCGCGAAGCCGAGGCGCGCGAGGCCGCGCGCAAGCAGGCCGAGCTCAAGGCGCGCCAGGAGCGCGAGGAACGCGAGGCGGCCGAGCGGCGCGAGGCGCAGCGCAAGGAAGCCCTGCGCAAGGAAGCCCTGCGCAAGGAAGAACAGCGCAAGGAGGCCCAGCGCAAGGAAGACCAGCAGCGCGCCGAGGAGCAGAAGCGCAAGGAACAGGCCGAGCGCAAGGAAGAGCAGGCGAAGAAGGCCAAGGCGGACGCCGAGGCCAAGGCGAAGGCGAAGGCAGACGCGGAGGCGAAGGCCAAGCGCGAGGCCGCCGCCAACGCCCAGCGCCAGGCCGAACTGGCCCGCCTGAAGGCGCTGGCCGGCGGCAGCGGCTCGGGCGGCGGCACCTCCGACAACGCCGGTTCGGGCGGCCGCGCCTCGCCGGGCTACGCCGACAAGGTGCGCCGCCGGGTCAAGCCGAACATCGTCTTTACCGAGGACGTGCAGGGCAACCCGACCGCCGTGGTGTCGGTGTCGCTGGCGCCGGACGGCTCGCTGCTGTCGGCCCGCCTGTCCAAGTCCAGCGGCAATTCGGCCTGGGACAACGCCGTGCTGCGCGCGGTCGAGCGTTCCGACCCGCTGCCGCGCGACGACAACGGCAAGGCGCCGTCCAGCTTCACGATCACTTTCCGGCCCAAGGACTGAGGCAGGGAAGCGTATGATTTGCAACATAGTGCAACCGGGATCGCTGGCCGCCGGGCGGCTGGCTACCATCGACGGTTGCCTGGCGCGGCCCGGCGGCGCCTCGCTCCGCGCGCCGTTGCCGACGCGTCCGATGCATCGATTGACGATCTCGATATAGATAGAGGAGCAGCATGCGACCGCTTTTGGCCCTCCGCCAACGCACCCCAGCCAACCCCCTCGCCAACCGGCGCACCGTCCGTGCGGCCGTACTCGCCTGGATCACCATGGCGCTGGCCATGATGCTGACGATGGGCACGGCCCACGCGCAGCTGAACGTCGAAATCTCCGGCGTCGGCTCCAGCCAGTTCCCGATTGCCGTCGCCAACTTCCAGAATGAAGGCGCGGCGCCGACCAATCTGACGGCGATCATCCGCGCCGACCTGCAGCGCAGCGGGCGCTTCCGCAACGTCGACGTGGCCGGCGCCACCGTCCCGGAAACCGCCAACGTCGACCTGGCCGGCTGGAAGACCCGCGGCGCCGACGCCTTCGTGGCCGGCAGCGTCACGCCGGCCGGCGGCGGCCGCTACGAGGTCCGCTTCCGCCTGTACGACACCGTCAAGGGCGCCAGCCTGGGCGGCCTGGCCTTTACCGTCGGCCAGGACCAGCTGCGCGTGACCGCGCACAAGATCGCCGACTATATCTACGAGAAGCTGCTGGGCGAGCGCGGCGTGTTCGCGACCCGGCTCTCCTACGTCTCGCGCGTCGGCAACCGCTTCCAGCTGCTGATCTCGGACTCCGACGGCCAGAATTCGCGCGTCGCGCTGACCAGCAACGAGCCCATCATCTCGCCGTCGTGGTCGCCGGACGGTGCCAAGGTGGCCTATGTCTCGTTCGAGGCGAAGAAGCCGGTGGTCTATGTGCATGACCTCGCCACGGGCCGCCGCACGCTGGTGTCGAACCAGAAGGGCAACAACAGCGCCCCGGCATGGTCTCCGGACGGCCGCCATCTGGCGCTGGCGCTGTCGCGCGACGGCAATACGCAGATCTATCAGGTCAGTGCCGACGGTTCGGGGCTGCGCCGCCTGAGCCGCAGCAGCGCGATCGATACCGAGCCGCAGTATTCGCCGGACGGCCGCCATATCTATTTCACCAGCGACCGCGGCGGCGCGCCGCAGATCTACCGCATGCCGGCCGCCGGCGAGGAGTCGGGCGCGGCCCAGCGCGTGACCTTCAAGGGCAACTACAACGTCAGCCCGCGGGTTTCGCCGGACGGCAAGCAACTGGCGTACATTAGCCGCGGCGGCGGCTTCAAGCTGCAGCTGATGGACCTGGGCAGCGGCGATGTCACCGCGCTGACCGACACGGCCAACGACGAGGCGCCCAGCTTCGCCGCAAACGGCAAGTACATTCTCTACGCCACTCGCGTCGGCGGTCGCGCGGTGCTGGCGGCGGTGTCGACCGATGGACGTACCAAGCAGGTTTTGTCGCTCCAGTCCGGCGAGGTTCGCGAGCCGTCCTGGGGCCCCTTCATGCAATAACAGAAACAGGAGCCTCCTACCATGTCCAACATGATCACCAAGTCTCTCGCCATCGCCGTTCTGCTGACCCTCGGCGCCTGCTCGTCGGGCGTCAAGCTCGACGACTCCGCCAAGGCCGGTGCCGGCACCGGCGGCACCTCGACCACCGATCCGCGCGCCGTCGCGCCGGTCGACGTCTCGCGCGATCCGCTGAACGACCCGAACAGCCCGCTGGCCCGCCGCAGCGTCTATTTCGACTTCGACAGCTACAGCGTCAAGCCGGAATACCAGGGCATGCTGAACGAGCACGCCAAGTACCTGCAGGGCAACCGCAGCCGCCGCATCCTGATCCAGGGCAACACCGACGAGCGCGGTACCAGCGAGTACAACCTGGCGCTGGGCCAGAAGCGTGCCGAGGCGGTGCGCCGTTCGCTGGCGACCATGGGCGTGCCCGAGAGCCAGATGGAGGCCGTGAGCCTGGGCAAGGAAAAGCCCAAGGCGCTGGGTCATGACGAAGCGTCGTGGGCCGAGAACCGCCGCGCCGACATCGTCTATTGATTCCCGTCTGGATTCGTTTCGATCCGTTGATCCCGCGCTGAAGAAAGTCGATCCATGAAAGCACGCGTCTCTACTCTGTCGTGGCTAGTCGCCGCAGTTTGTGCCGGCCTGTTGCCGGCCGCCCAGGCACAGGCCGGTGTCTTCGACGATGACGAGGCGCGTCGCGCCATCATCACGCTGCGAGAGCAGTTCAATGGCTTCCAAGCCACTGCCTCGCAGCGGATCGACCAGAACAGCCGGGCCCAGATCGATATCCAGAACCAGCTCGAAGGGATGCGCCAGGAAGTGGCGCGCCTGCGGGGCCAGAACGAGGTGCTGCAGAACGAGGTCGCCAATCTGCAGCGCCAGCAGAAGGACTACTACGCGGACCTGGACGCGCGGCTCAAGAAGTTCGAGCCGCAGCAGGTCACCGTGGAAGGCCAGCAGGGCCTGGCCCAACCGGGCGAGAAGACAGAGTACGACGCCGCGCTCAAGCAGTTCCAGACCGGGGACTTCAAGGGCGCCGGCGCCAACTTCTCGGCCTTCATCAAGAAGTATCCGCAGAGCCCGTACCTGCCGCTGGCGCAGTACTGGCTGGGCAATTCGCTGTATGCCCAGCGCGACTACCGCGGCTCGATCACGGTGCTGCAGAACATGGTGCAGGCCAATCCGACGCACCCCAAGGTGCCCGACGCGATGATCGCCATCGCCAACAACCAGCTGGAATCGAACCAGAAGGCGGCGGCGCGCAAGACGCTCGAGCAGGTGGTGGCCAAGTATCCCGGCACCGAGGGCGCCCAGGCGGCCAGCAACCGGTTGAAGACGCTGAAGTAAGGCACGCCGAAGCAGCAAGGCGCGCCGAGGTACAGCGCCGAAGTCGAACGCCGAAGTCGAGCGCCGAAGTCGAGCGATTCTCGAGGCGGCGACGCCGGCGTCCCAGGTGCCAAGGCCCGCGCAAGCGGGCCTTTTTTCGTGGTCGCGCTAAAATAACGGGTTCCCCGATATACCGCGAAGGCCTGCTGGTCCTTCGCCGCTACCCGGCACGCGCCGCCCCGAGATGACCCAACGCGCAATCGTCCTGCTTTCCGGCGGTCTGGACTCCGCCACCGTGCTCGCCATGGCCAATGCCCAGGGCTTCGAGACCTATGCGCTGTCGATGCGCTATGGCCAGCGGCATTCGTCGGAGCTCGAGGCCGCCAAGCGTGTCGCCGCGGCGCTGGGCGCGAAGCGGCACGAGATCGTCGATCTCGATCTGCGCCGCTTCGGCGGCTCGGCGCTGACCGACGACGCGCTGGATGTGCCGACCGACGGCGCGGCGGGCGGTATCCCGGTGACGTACGTGCCGGCGCGCAATACCATCATGCTGTCGCTGGCGCTCGGCTGGGCCGAGGCGATTGGCGGCCGCGACCTGTTCTTCGGCGCCAATGCGGTGGATTATTCGGGCTATCCCGACTGCCGTCCGGAATACGTCCAGGCCTACGAGGCGCTGGCCAATCTGGCCACCAAGGCCGGCGTCGAGGGCGAGCGCATCCGCGTCCACGCACCGATCATCGACATGACCAAGGCGGAGATCATCCAGGCCGGGGTCCGGCTCGGCGTCGACTACGGCATGACCGTGTCGTGCTACCAGGCCGACGAGCAGGGCCGCGCCTGCGGCGTCTGCGATTCCTGCCGGATCCGCCGCGCGGGCTTCGAGGCCGCGGGCGTGCCCGATCCTACCCGTTACCAGAACGCCGCGTGATGCTGCTCGCCGCGGTCCCGCTTTTCCGGCTTTTCCGCCTGTTCCGCCTATCCCTTACCGTCCTGCCACCGGCAATCCGCCATGCCTGAAATCGACGTCCCCGCGCTGACGCGCACCGTGCTGGTCTGCACCTTCGCCCTGACCTTCCTGTTCGGGGCGGTCCTGCAGCGCACGCACTTCTGCACCATGGGCGCCGTCTCCGACATCGTCAACATGGGCGACTGGACTCGCATGCGCATGTGGGTGCTGGCGATCGGCGTCGCCATGATCGGCACCGGCGTGCTGGCGTGGTCGGGTCTGATCGATCCGGCGCGGACCATCTACGCGGCCGACAAGCTGGCCTGGCTGTCGGCGCTGGTGGGCGGGCTGCTGTTCGGCTTCGGCATGGTGCTGGCCTCGGGCTGCGGCAGCAAGACGCTGGTGCGGATCGGCGCCGGCAACCTGAAGTCGCTGGTGGTGTTCGTGTTCCTGGGCCTGTCGGCCTATATGACGCTGCGCGGCCTGTTCGGCGTGATCCGCGTGAACACGGTGGACGCCGTCGCGATGCAGCTGCCGACCTCGCAGGACCTGCCGTCGTTGCTGGCGCAGACCGGCCTGTCGCGCGGCACGCTGCAGCTGGTGCTGGGACTGCTGCTCGGCGGCGTGCTGTCGCTGTGGGCGCTGGCCGGCAAGGGGTTCCGCACCTTCGACAACCTGCTCGGCGGCATCGCGGTCGGCCTGATCATCGTGGCGATGTGGTACGTGTCCGGCCATCTCGGCTTCGTGCCGGAAGATCCGAACACGCTCGAAGAGGTGTTCGTCGCCACCAACAGCGGCCGCATGGAAAGCCTGAGCTTCGTCGCGCCGTATGCCTATACGCTGGACTGGCTGATGATGTTCAGCGACAAGAGCAAGGTGCTGACGGTCGGCATCGTCAGCGTGATCGGCGTGATCGCCGGCGCGGCGGCCTATGCGCTGGCCTCGCGCACCTTCCGCTGGGAAGGCTTCGGCAACGCCGAGGACGTCGCCAACCATATCGTCGGCGGCATCCTGATGGGCGCGGGCGGCGTGACCGCGCTGGGCTGCACGATCGGACAGGGCCTGTCCGGCGTGTCGACGCTGGCGATCGGTTCCTTCATCGCGCTGGCCGGCATCCTGCTCGGCGCCGTGCTGGCGTTCCGCTATCAGATGTGGCGGCTGGAGAAGATGGTCTGAACGGCCATGCCGACGCCGCCAAGGGCAGTGCCGTTGACATGATCAGTCAGCAATGACTATAATCGCGGCTTCGGTTTTTTCGGGTCGTTAGCTCAGCCGGTAGAGCAGCGGACTTTTAATCCGTTGGTCGCAGGTTCGAATCCTGCACGACCCACCAAGTATTGAAGAAGGGCCTGTGGCGCAAGTCACAGGCCCTTTTTGCATGGCGCATGGTGTCCCGGGCGTACTGGTCCCAGCCGTGCATGGTGTCCCGACCCGACCGTTGCGGCCGGGCAAGGCAAGGCTTTCAGCGGCTCGGCGTCGGAGGCTGGGTCGGCGGGGTGGGCGGGGTCTTCGTCGTCGTGTTCGACTCGGTCTCGCGCATCGACACGAACAGGTCCCAGCTGGCGATGAACAGCGCCGCGATCAGCGGTCCGATCACGAAGCCGTTGATGCCGAACAGCGCCATGCCGCCCAGCGTCGAGATCAGGATCACCCAGTCGGGCATCTTGGTGTCCTTGCCGACCAGGATCGGGCGCAGCACGTTGTCGACGGCGCCGATCACCAGCGCGCCGAACGCGATCACCGTGATGCCCTTCCACAGCACGCCAGTCAGCAGGAAATAGATCGCGACCGGTCCCCAGATCAGCCCCGCGCCGACCGCCGGCAGCAGCGACAGCACCGCCATCACCACGCCCCACAGCACCGCGCCCTGGATGCCGAGCACCGCGAACAGCACGCCGCCGAGCAGGCCCTGCAGCGCGGCCACGGCGAGATTGCCCTTGATGGTCGCGCGGATCACGCCGGTGAACTTCAGCAGCAGCATCTGCTTGTGCTCCTCGCTCAGCGGCAGCGCCAGGCGAATGCGCCGGGTCAGCTTGGCGCCGTCGCGCAGCAGGAAGAACAGCAGATACAGCATCACGCCGAAGCTGATGACGAACTGGAAGGTGTTCTGGCCGATGCTGAGCGCCTGCGTGGCGAGGTACTGGCTGATCTGTCCGGCCGCGGTGGCGAGCTTTTCCTGGATCGAGGCGACGTCGTTCAGCTCGAGCCGGGTCAGCGCCGAGTTCAGGCTCGACGGCAGCGCCGCCACGGCCTGTTCGAAATAGGCGGTGAAATTGATATGGCCGGAGCGGATCTGGTGCACCACCGCGGTGGTTTCATTGAGCAGCGAGGCGGTGACCAGGAACATCGGCAGCACCACCACCAGCAGGCACAGCAGCAGCGTGATCAGCGAGGCCAGGTTGGCGCGGCCGCGCATCTTGCGCGTCAGCAGATTGTTCAGCGGGGTGAAGATGATCGCCAGGATCACGCCCCAGAATACCGCGCCGAAAAACGGCTGAAGCACCCAGAAGAAGGCGATGGTGACGATGGCCAACAGGATGTAGAAGGCCTTCTGGTGCATGGCGGCTCAGTGTCGAGGTGTCGAGGTGTCGAAGACACGCGATGAATGGGCGATGCGCGGGCGGGCCCGCGCCCGGTTGCCGCGCGGATGCCAGTGCAATCGGGCTTCCCGCGGCGGGCGCGACGGCTCAGCGTACCAGCGGATCGTGAAAACCGGTATCGGTGCGCGCGGCGGCGTCGCCGCGGGCGGTGCTCGGCGCGGGGACATTGCCCTCGGGCGTCTGCGAGCGCGCCTGCTGCCAGGTCCGGTAGGCCCAATAGCCGGCGCCGGCGACGGCACCCAGCTTGGACAGCTTCCAGCCCCAGCGCAGCACCGGCACGCGGCGCATCAACGGCAGCGCCAGCGACAGGGCCGATCCCACGATCGGATAGTCCTTGGCCAGGCCCAGCAGCTTCCACATCGACTGCGGCCGCGCCATGCGCGGCAACCAGGCGCCGATTCGGCCGATGTTGCGGACGCTGGCGCGCACGTCGGCGAGCGACTGCGCGCAGTCGTAGCGCTCGAGCGCCGCGCGCGTGATCAGCAACTCCTTGCGGACCGCCAGCGGCAAGCGGACTTCGCGGGCCGTGCGCCGGCGTGCCGGCGGTTCGGAGCGCGCGGTCCGCGCGCCGACACCGGTCGGCGGCATCGGCGGCAGGCCGGCTTCGTCCAGCGCCGTGGCCGACGGCGCGGCGTAGGCGTCGGCGGACGATCCCGCGGATGGTGTTGGCGCCGGGACCGGCGCAGCGCCCGCGGTCGGGGCCGGGGAAGGGGACGGAATCGGAGTCGGAGCGGGGGTCGGGGTCATTGGCGCAGGCTCTCCCGGTCCTTGTCGATTTCGGCCAGCGTGGCTTCGAACATCGGCGGGGAATGGCGAACGATATTGCGCGCGGCGAGCAGGCACCCGCCGCCGAGCAGCAGATAGACCACGATCACCGCGCCCAGCGCCTGCACCCGGTAGTTGTCCCAGAACAGCAGCACGACCAGGCCTGTCAGCGCGAACAGGGCGAGGCCGAAGAACACCAGGCCGACCAGCGCCAGCAGCGCCATGCGCAACAGCCGTGATTTTTCCTCGGAGAGTTCGACGCTGGCCAGTTCCAGCCGGGTCTGCACCATCGCCGCCACCGAGCTGCCCAGCGTGCGCAGCGAGTCCAGTAACTTGGGTGAGGAGGTGTCGTCGGTCATGCGGTTCCGCTGATTGGAGTGTCGTCATGCGCCGCGTTGCGGCACCCGGCAGGAGGGGGCCTGCGCGATCGGCGCGCCGGGAGCGCCCGCGAACGGGGTGCTCCGGAAGGGCGCCGGCGCGCAGGCCGGCAAGTCGCGGTCGGGCGCGGGAACCCGCAGGTTGCGGGTCCAGCGGCCCGACCGGCTGGTTTTACTTGCGGTTCAGCAACAGGCCGATCAGCAGACCGGCGCCGGCGGCGATGCCGACCGCGCGCCAGGGATGGTCGTGTACGTAGTCGTCGGTGGCGCGGGCCGCGGCCTTGCTCTTGGTGACGACGGCGTCCTGCAGATCCTGCGCTTTTTCCTTGGCTTGCTTCAGCAGGCCCATGCCACGCTCGCGCAGTTCGGCGGCCTTCTCGCCGGTGGTCGAGGCGGCTTGCTTGAGCAGTTCCTCGGCATCGGACAGGACGGTTTTGACATCGCTCATCAGTTTCTCCTGGTTGCGGGCGGTTGTTTCGGATAGTTGCATGTTGGCCTTCCTCGCTCTCGTAGGGTGTCTTCGCCTTGCTGCGGTCCAAGCATTTCCTAGGATATGCGGCGGTCTGCAATGGTTTCAAGACAGCGAGTCCTACAAGTCATGTAGGACATCGGCGCAGCGCGATGCAAACCTGAGCGGTTTTTATCGGCCGGCACGCCGTCGGGCGTCGCGCGCCCGTCCGGCGCGTCCCCGGATCGCGAGGTGGCGGCGGGTTTCGGCGTCACGCCAAAGCCTTCGACCATCGATTCGGCAAATGACTTCGCGTGATGTTGTAGTGACTTTATATTTGTTTGTGTCTCACCGCAATCGGAATAGACTGGTCTGAGTCCGGGCGCTGGCGGCCCGGAGGCAAGCAACATCCGACAGACCACTGACGACCGACAGGCAAGGAGGCAACCATGGCACTCAGGCTAGGCGACATTGCGCCGGACTTCGAACAGGATTCCAGCGAAGGCCGCATCCGCTTTCATGAATGGCTGGGCAACAGCTGGGGCGTGCTGTTCTCCCATCCGGCGGACTTCACCCCGGTCTGCACGACCGAACTGGGACTGACGGCCAAGCTCAAGGACGAGTTCGCCAGGCGCAACGTCAAGGCGATCGCGCTGTCGGTAGACCCGGTCGAGTCCCATCAGCGCTGGATCGAGGACATCAACGACACCCAGGGCTGCCAGGTCAATTTCCCGACCTGGCCGACGCCGACCGCAAGGTGTCCGAGCTCTACGACATGATTCATCCGAACGCCAACGAGACGCTGACGGTGCGCTCGCTGTTCGTGATCGATCCGAACAAGAAGGTGCGGCTGATCATTACCTATCCGGCCAGCACCGGCCGCAACTTCAACGAGATCCTGCGCGTCATCGATTCGCTGCAGCTGACCGACAAGCACAGCGTGGCGACGCCGGGCAACTGGCAGCAGGGCGAGGACGTGGTCATCGTGCCGTCGTTGAAGGACGAAGAGGTGATCAAGCAGAAGTTCCCGAAGGGCTACAAGGCGCTGCGCCCGTACCTGCGGATGACGCCGCAGCCGGACAAGCAGCAGTAAGCCATCGGCTGCACGAGAAACAGCGCAAGAATCGCGGCGAGAAACCGCAACGATAAACGCAGCGGGAAACCGCAGCGATAAACAGAAGCGAGAACCAGAAACGAGAAACGCCGCGCCGCCCCGCGCGATGCAAGCGGGGCCGGCGCGGCGCCAACGGTGTCGTACCGACGGGTTCGCCCGTCGTCTCCTTGGTAGTGTGCTTTGGCCCGGCGACAGCCGGGCCTTTTTATTGGGCCGTGCGCACTGGCTCGGCCGGGGTCATTCCGGAGCCGTTCAGAAGAAGGCCTGGATGCCGGTCTGCGCGCGGCCAAGGATCAGCGCGTGGATGTCGTGCGTGCCCTCGTAGGTGTTGACCACCTCGAGGTTGACCACATGGCGGATCACGCCGAACTCGTCCGAGATGCCGTTGCCGCCCAGCATGTCGCGCGCCACGCGGGCGATGTCGAGCGACTTGCCGCACGAATTGCGCTTCATGATCGAGGTGATCTCGACCGCCGCGGTGCCCTCGTCCTTCATCCGGCCCAGGCGCAGGCAGCCCTGCAGGCCCAGCGTGATCTCGGTCTGCATGTCGGCCAGCTTCTTCTGCACCAGCTGGGTCGCGGCCAGCGGGCGGCCGAACTGCTTGCGGTCCAGCGTGTACTGGCGCGCGGTATGCCAGCAGAATTCGGCCGCACCCAGCGCGCCCCAGGCGATGCCGTAGCGGGCCGAGTTCAGGCAGGTGAACGGACCCTTCAGGCCGCTGACGCCAGGCATCAGGTTCTCTTCCGGCACGAACACCTGGTCCATGACGATCTCGCCGGTGATCGAGGTGCGCAGGCCGACCTTGCCGTGAATCGCCGGCGCGCTCAGGCCCTTCCAGCCCTTTTCCAGGATGAAGCCGCGGATGGTTTCCTTGCCGCCGTTCTGCGGATCGTCGGCGAGCTTCGCCCACACCACGAACACGTCGGCGATCGGCGAGTTGGTGATCCACATCTTGGCGCCGCTCAGCTCGTAGCCGCCGTCGACCTTCTTCGCGCGCGTCACCATCGAGCCGGGGTCGGAGCCGTGGTTCGGCTCGGTCAGGCCGAAGCAGCCGATCCATTCGCCGGTGGCCAGCTTGGGCAGGTACTTTTGCTTCTGCGCCTCGCTGCCGAATTCGTAGATCGGCACCATCACCAGCGACGACTGCACGCTCATCATCGAGCGATAGCCCGAATCGACACGCTCGACCTCGCGCGCGATCAGGCCATAGCTGACGTAGTTCAGTCCGGGGCCGCCGTACTGCTCGGGAATGGTCGGGCCGAGCAGGCCGAGTTCGCCCATCTCGCGGAAGATGGTCGCGTCGGTCTTTTCATGCCGGAACGACTCCAGCACGCGCGGCATCAGCTTGTCCTGGCAGTAAGCCGCGGCGGCGTCGCGCACCATGCGCTCGTCGGCGGTCAGTTGCTGATCGAGCAGCAGCGGGTCGGCCCAGTGGAATTCGGCGTTGGCGGCCATCGAGGTCTCCTTCGGTAGAGCGGTGAACGCGGGTCAGCGTGATTGAACTTGAAATGGAATGGGTGATCGGGCGCGGCGGACCGGCTGGCGGGGCGCTGCCGGTCTCGTTTTAAGGTTCCGCATTGCGGAACCGTGTTCCGATGCGTTAGTATAGCGCAAAGCGTCCGGCCGGCAACAGCCCGCCCGGGCCTCCCGACTTCGTTCACCGCCTTTCGACCAGGAGCCCGCCGTGGCCAACTCCGACGTGCTTTCCTCCGCCGCCAGCACCGGGAATGCGGCCGCCGCAGCCACCCCGGCCGCAAAGAGCCCTCCGGCCGCGGAGGCCACCAAGGCCACCAAGGCCACCAAGGCCACCAAGGCCACCGAGCCCGGGTCGGAGCGCGCCGCGCGCGAGAGCGACCCGAACTTCGTCACCGCGCTGGCCCGCGGCCTGGAGCTGCTGCGGTGCTTTCGCACCGGCGAGTCGATGCTCGGCAACCAGGACTTCGTGCGCCGCACCGGGCTGCCGAAGGCGACCGTCAGCCGCCTGGCCGGTACGCTGGTGCAACTGGGGTATCTGCGCTACGACGACAGCCTGGGCAAGTACGCGCTGGATGCCGGCGTGCTGGCGCTGGGCTTTGCCTATCTGTCGGCTTCCGACGTGGTGGCGCTGGCGCGGCCGCACATGCTGGCGTTCGCGCAGACCCATGGCGTGTCCGTGTCGCTCGGCAAGCGCGAGCGGCTCGAGGTGATCTATCTGGAGTCGATCCGTAACGACGCCGGCTCGATGCTGGGTCTGGGGGTCGGATCGCGGCTGTCGCTGGTGTCCAGTTCGATGGGGCGGGCCTATCTGGCGGCGCTGCCCGGGCCGAAGCGGGAACGGCTGCTGGCCGAATTCGCGCAGGCCTATCCCGAGCAATGGAAGGCGCAGGAGGCGCCGATGCGGGCGGCGGTGGCCGAGGCCGAGCAGCGCGGTTACGCGGCCTCGTTCCGCGACTGGCATCCCGCCATCCACGCCTGCGCGGTGCCGTTCCGGCCGATCGGCGAAAAGGACATCCACATGCTGAGCTGCAGCGCGTCGTATGGCAGCGTCGACGAGGCGGTCTTCCACGAGACGCTGGCCCCGGCGCTGCGCGCGCTGGCGGCGCGGTTGTCGGAGGGCGCCGCGCGCTGAGCGCGGCGGCGTCCCGGCCGATGTGGTTGCTCGGGCCGCTGAGGCGGCCGAGGCGGCCGAAGCCGCTGAGCCGCCGAGGTGGCCGGGCCGCTGAGCAGCCGAGGTGGCCGGGCCGCTGAGCCGCTGAGGTGGCCGGGCCGCCGGGCCGCTGAGGTGGCCGGGCCGGCCGGCCGCAGAGGCCGCCCCGGTCATCCGAGTCGCTCGGGTCGCCGGGGCTGCTCAGCGAGCGATCGCCATCACAGGTCCGTGCGCAGCTTCCACAGTTCGGGGAACAGCACGATGTCGAGCATCTTGCGCAGATAGCTGACCCCCTCGGTGCCGCCGGTGCCGCGCTTGAAGCCGATCACGCGTTCCACCGTGGTGACATGGCGGAAGCGCCATTGGCGGAAGGCATCCTCGAGATCGACGAACTTCTCGCCGAGCTCGTACAGCTCCCAGTGCGCCTCGGGCTTGCGATAGACCTCCAGCCAGGCGGCTTCGACCGAGGCGTTGTAGCCGGCCGGCTCGGTCCAGTCGCGCTCGAGGCAGGCCGCGTCGATCGCGAAGCCGCGCCGCGCCATCAGCCGGATCGCCTCGTCGTACAGCGACGGTGTGCGCAGCGCCTCCTCGACCAGCGCATGGTGCTGCGGACGGTGTGCATGCGGGCGCAGCATCGCGGCGTTCTTGTTGCCGAGGATGAATTCGATCTCGCGATACTGGAACGACTGGAAGCCGGACGACATCCCCAGATAGGGCCGCATCGCCGAATACTCCGGCGGCGTCATCGTCGCCAGCACGTTCCACGCCTGCACCAGCTGGTCCATGATGCGCGACACCCGCGTCAGCATCTTGAACGCCGGCGGCAGGTCGTCGCGCCGCACCGCCTCGCGCGCGGCGCGCAGCTCATGCAGCATCAGCTTCATCCACAGCTCGGTGGTCTGATGCTGGACGATGAACAGCATCTCGTTGTGGTCGGGCGAGAGCGGATGCTGGGCGTTCAGGATCTGGTCGAGCGCCAGATAGTCGCCGTAGCTCATCTGCTGGCGCATGTCGAGCTGCGCGCCATGCCATTTGTCCCCGGAAGCGGACTTGTCGCCGGATGGAGATTCGGATGGAGATCCGCCCGCGCGCGAGATTTCGCCCTGGTGCGCCCCGCCGCCCGACATCGGGCAGCCGCCGTGCCCGGCCTTGATGTTCTTCGATTCCATGGTCATCGTTTCGCTCGCTGCTCAGGTCACCGCCGTGCGCGTCTGGAAGCGCGCCGCTTCGTAGGCGCCGCTGTCGAGCACGTCGCGCAACACTTCCACCGCATCCCAGACGTCCGCAAAACCAGTGTAGAGCGGCGTGAAGCCGAAACGGATGATCCGCGGCTCGCGGTAGTCGCCGATCACGCCGCGCTCGATCAGCGCCTGCATCACGGCATAGCCCTGCGGATGGGCGAAGCTGACCTGGCTGCCGCGGCGCGCGTGCTCGCGCGGCGTGACAAGCGTCAGCGGATGGTGGCCGCAGCGCGCTTCCACCAGCGCGATGAACAGATCGGTCAGCTGCAGCGACTTGGCGCGCAGCGCCTGCATGTCGGTGCGGCCGAAGATTTCCAGTCCGCATTCGACCATCGCCAGCGAGGTCATCGGCTGCGTGCCGCACAGGAAGCGCGAGACGCCGCTGCGCGGGCGGTAGTCGGGCTCCATCGCGAACGGCGCGGCGTGGCCCCACCAGCCCGACAGCGGCTGCCAGAACGCGTCGCGCAGCGCCGGTGCGACCCACAGGAAGGCCGGCGAGCCCGGGCCGCCGTTCAGGTACTTGTAGGTGCAGCCGACCGCGTAGTCCGCGCCGGACTCGCGCAGCGCGACCGGCACCGCGCCAGCCGAATGCGCCAGGTCCCAGACCGTCAGCGCGCCGCGCGCATGCGCCAGTTCGGTCAGCGCCGCCATGTCGAGCATCTCGCCGGTCTTGTAGTTGACGTGGGTCAGCATCAGCACGGCGGTATCGTCGCGCACCGCCGCGTCGATCTCGTCGGGGCTGTCGACCAGGCGCAGCGAATAGCCCTGCTGCAGCAGATCGGCCAGGCCCTGGGCGATATACAGATCGGTCGGGAAATTGCTGCGCTCGGAGACGATCACCCTGCGCGCCGGGCTGCGCAGCCCCTGCACGCGCAGCGCGGCGGCCAGCACCTTGAAGAGGTTGACCGAGGTGGTGTCGGTGACGACGACCTCGTCCTCGCCGGCGCCGACCAGCGGCGCCAGCAGATTGCCCAGGCGCTGCGGCAGTTCGAACCAGCCGGCGGTATTCCAGCTGCGGATCAGGCCTTCGCCCCATTCCTGCTCGACGACCTGAGCGGCGCGGGCGGCGGCCGCGCGCGGGCGGGCGCCCAGCGAATTGCCGTCCAGATAGATCACGCCGTCGGGCAGCGCGAAGGCGTCGCGCAGCGGGCGCAAGGGGTCTTGCCGGTCCAGCGACAGGCATTGCTCGCGGGTAGTTGCGGTCATGGCTTCCTTGATGATGGTTTGGCGATCGCCGCCAGCGGCGGTCGCGATCGGTGCGCAGATGCGGAAAGGCGGGGACGCCGGGGCGGTCGGCCCTCAGGACAGGCTGCGCAGCACCGCCCGCACCGGGCTGGCGTCCAGCGCGGCAAGGCGCAGCGGCAGCGCGATCAGTTCGTAGTCGCCGGGCGCGACGGCGTCGAGCACCAGCCCTTCGAGAATCGCCATCCGATGCGTTCGCACCATCCGGTGCGCATCCATGGTCTTGGACTGCTGCGGATCCAGCGACGGCGTGTCGATGCCGATCAGGCGCACGCCGCGTTCGGCCAGCAGCGCGATGGTTTCCGGCGCCACCGCGCAGAAGTCGGGGTCCCATTCGGTCAGCGGCGCGCTGCGATAGGTGCGCAGCAGCACGCGCGGCGGCACGCCGTCGAGCGCGTCCGCGACCTGTTCCGGCCGCACCAGCGGCGCCGCGCCGATGCAATGGATCACCCGGCAGGGGCCCAGGTACGGGTCCAGATCCACCTCGCCGATCGGCGCGCCGTCGGCCGCGTAGTGCAGCGGCGCATCCGCGTGCGCGCCGGTGTGCGGCGACAGCGTGATGCGGCCGACGTTGACCGGGCATTGCTCGTCCATCTGCCAGGCGCTCTGCTGCTGGAACGGCGTGTCGCCGGGCCACACCGGCGTCGCCGGCGACAGCGGGGGGCTGATGTCCCACAGCGCGCGGGCCGTGGTCGGGGAGGTCGAAAGGGCGTCGGACATTGGGGCGCGGTGAGGGGCTTGCGATGGGCCGATAGGGCGATAGGCGATAAAGCGACAGGCCGGTAATGCGGGAGGCGGGTAAAGCCATCGGCCGGGGACAGCAAAAGGCCGGCATAGCATCAGGCGGCGGTGGCGCCGATCCCGGCATGATAGTCAAGATTTCGGGAAAGAGGCTTGCTATTTCGACGGCTGGTTGAGCCGAAATTCGCATAGAATTCGATAAATCGAACACATTGCGAAAGGATCTGCGAAATGACGCTCGACCCCATCGATCTGCGCATCCTGACCTGCCTGCAGCAGAACGGCCGCATCAGCAACCAGGACCTGGCCGAGCGCGTCGCGCTGTCGCCCTCGGCCTGCCTGCGGCGGGTGCGGCTGCTGGAGGAAAGTGGCGTGATCGGCGGTTATCGCGCCTGGTTCGACGCCGAGCGGCTGGGGCTGGAGCTGGAAGCGATCGTGCAGGTGTCGATGCGGCCGGCGGTCGAGGGCTGGCATGACACGTTCAACGCGGCGGTGCAATCGTGGCCGGAAGTGCTGTCGGCCTATGTGATCACCGGCGACAGCAACTACATCCTGCGCGTGCAGGCGCGCAACCTGAAGCACTACTCCGATTTCATCGTGAACCGGCTCTATCGCACGCCGGGCGTGATGGACATCCGCTCGAACATCGTGCTGCAGCGGATCAAGACCGAGGGCTCGCCACTGGAGCTGGTGCAGCCGCGCGGGCAGGGTTAGCCCGCCCGGCGCGGCGAAGGCGCGCGCCTGCCGCCGCGCGCGCGGCGCGATCAGCCAGCCGCGTGCCTACCGCCGTGCGTGCAGCGCGATCAGGCGCCGCAGCGTTTCCTTCAGCTGGTCGCCCTGGCTGGCACCGAAGGCGGCCAGCACCTGGGCCTCGTGTTCCGCGGCCTGGGCCAGCAGCGGCCGGGCCCGTTCGCGTCCGCGCTCGGTGATCGACACCAGCGCCTGGCGCCGATCGGGCGCGCCGTCGCGGCGGCGCTCGACCAGGCCGTCGGCCGTCATGCGGTCGAGCAGCTTGGTCAGCGTCGGCTGCTTGGTCAGGGTGATATCGGCCAACGTGCCGACCGTGCAGACGTCGCGGTCGGCCAGCGTCGCCAGCACGCGCCATTCGGGCACGCTCAGGCCCGCCAGTTCGACCTTGCGGTGGAATTCACCCGAAACCAGATGGCTGGCGCGCGCCAGCAGATAGGGCAGGTAGCCGTCGACGAAGGGCATGGTCACGTTGGGCCGGGGGCGGAGAAGCGCGCGGGGCGATCAGTCGCGCAGCGGGCTGGTGGTGGAGAACGCGCCGCCCTGGAATACCAGCGGCAGGCCGCCGCTGCTGTGGATGCCGCAGCGCTCGACTTCGCCCACGAAAATCACGTGATCGCCCTCGTCGTAGCGGCTGCGGTTGTGGCATTCGAACCAGGCCAGCGCATTGGCGAGGATCGGCAGGCCATTGGCCGACAGCCGGTAGTCGACGCCGGCGAAGCGGTCGCCCTTGAGCGTGGCGAAGCGCTGGCACAGGTCCAGCTGGGTCGCGGCCAGCACGTTGATGATGTAGTGCGAACCGCCGCGGAACATCGGCAGGCTGTTGGCGCGGTTGGCCATGCTCCACAGCACCAGCGGCGGATCGAGCGAAACCGAATTGAACGAGCTGGCGGTGATGCCGACGAAGGGCGGATCGGCCGGGGATTGGCGCATCGCGCGCGTGGTGATGACCGTCACGCCGGTGGCGAACTGCGACAGCGCGCGGCGGAAATGCAGGGCGTCGAAGTCCGGCGCGGCGGCTTGGCCGTGCGGGCTCAGGTTCCCGTCAGGCGGGTTGGCGTCGGGAAATCCCATAGGTCGGGTACCGCTGATTTCCATGAAATTTCATATATTATTTGCCGCAGAACGCAGAATCACAAGCCAAGAAACACGGCCAGGAAACCCGGCCACGAAATTCGGGCGAAGAAGTTCGGGCGAAAAAACACAAGCGAAGAAACACGGCGCGGGATCGCAAACGGCAAGGCAGGACTTTGCTGCGAACGCCGCGGAACACCGAGGGGCAGGCCCGGCCTCAATCAGCAGCAGAGGAGGAGTGTCATGCTCGTCGAGCAGATCGAACACCGCTGGCTGGCGGCCTTTCGCCGGACGCTGGAGCTGTGCGCGCTTTCCGCGGGTGAAGTTGTCGGCATTGTAGCGGAGTCGCAATCCCGACAAGTCATCGTGGACTTGGCCGAACTGGCGGTGCAGTCCTTGGGCGCGACCCCGATCCGCGTGCGGGTGCCGACCCCCGGGCTGCAGGCGCCGGCTCCAGTGCGCTCGACCGGCGCCAGCGATGCGCTGCAGCAACTGGAGCCGGTGATCGCCGCGCTGTCGCGCTGCCACCTGGTGCTGGACTGCACCGTCGAAGGGCTGCTGCACGCGCCGGAATTGCCGCGGATCCTGCAGGGCGCCGACGGCGTGGTGCCGCGGCTGCTGATGATCAGCAACGAACATCCCGAAATCCTCGAACGCTGCGTGCCCGATCCCGCGCTGGAGACCGGCGTGCGCGCGGCGATGCGCCGGCTGCGCGGTGCCGCCGAAATGCGCGTGACCTCCGGCGCCGGCACGGACCTGCGCATCGGCCTGGCCGGCGCGCGCGTCGGCGGGGTCTGGGGCTATTGCAACAAGCCGGGCCAGGTCGCGCACTGGCCGGGCGGACTGTGCCTGGCGTTCCCCGCCACGGGGCAGGTCGATGGCACGCTGGTGCTTGCGCCCGGCGACGTCAACCTGACCTTCAAGACCTATCTGCGCGATACGGTCGTCTGCCATGTCGAGCGCGACTACATCGTCGGCATCGAGGGCAACGGCGTCGATGCCGACATGATGCGCGGCTACTACGCGGCCTGGGCCGACAAGGAAGGCACGCGGGACGCCTACGCGGTCTCGCATGTCGGCTGGGGCATGAACCCGCAGGCGCGCTGGGACGCGTTGACCTTCTACGACAGGCGCGATTGCAACGGCACGGAGCTGCGCGCGTTTGCCGGCAATTTCCTCTATTCGACCGGCGCCAACGAAGTGGCCGGCCGCCATACGCTGGGCCATTTCGATCTGCCGCTGCGCGGCTGCACGGTGACGCTGGACGGCGTGGCCGAGGTCGAGCAGGGGCGGCTGGCGGAGATGGCACGCTGAACCGCTGGCGCGCGGACCCGCTGACTCGCCGACACGCTGACACGCCGACACGCCGACACGCCGACACCCGCAAGGAGCCTCGATGCCCCCCTCCGACTCCCATCGCGAATCCAACCGCGATTCCCTGATCCGCCACCCCAACGGCATCGCCACCGTGGCCCGCGGCGACGGCCCGGTCGCCGTGGTGATGCTGCACGGCATCGGCGGCGGCAAGGCCGCGTGGCCCGCGCAATTCGATGCCCTGACCGAAGCCGGCTACCGCGCCGTCGCCTGGGACATGCCCGGCTACGGCGACAGCGCGACGATCGCCCCGTACGACTTCGCCGGCCTCGCCGCCGCGCTGGCACCGGTGCTGCAGGCCGAGCGCGGCGCCGGCCGCCGCGTGGTGCTGCTTGGCCACAGCATGGGCGGCATGGTCGCGCAGCAGGCCTATGCGGCGATGCCCGCGGCGATCGGCGGCATGGTGCTGTCGGGCACCTCGCCGGCCTTCGGCAAGGCCGACGGCGACTGGCAGCGCGACTTCGTCGCGGCCCGCACCGCGCCGCTCGACGCGGGCCGGACCATGGCCGAGATGGCCGCCGGCCTGGTGCGGGGCATGGTTGCGCCCGATGCGCCGGCGGACGCGGTGGCCTTCGCCACGCGCGTGATGGCGGAGGTGCCGCCCGACACGTATCGCGCCGCGCTGCATGCGCTGGTGCGGTTCGACCAGCGCGCCGCGCTGGCCGGCATCGCGGTGCCGGTGCTGGCCTTGGCCGGCGAGCACGACGCCAATGCCGCGCCGGCCGTGATGGAACGGATGGCGGCGCGCATTCCCGGCGCCGAGTACCGCTGCCTGCCGGGCGTCGGCCATCTGGCCTGCATGGAGCGGCCGGCGCGCTTCAACGAGGCCGTGCTCGATTTCCTGGCGCGGCATTTCCCGGTCCGCTGACGTCGACCGGGACATCGCCGGCACGCACCATCGCACCGAACGTACCGACGTACCAACGCACGAACGCGAACGCACGAACGCACGAACGCACGGACGCACGAGCACACGAACACACGAACGCACGAACGCACGAACGCGCCCGACGCACAACAAGCTGACCACGAGAGACACCATCATGCCCCTGGACTTCGTTCCCGCTGTCGGCGAGGCCGATTTCACCGACGATCAGGTCCGCCTGCTGACGCTGGCCAACCGGCTCGGCCGCGAACGCTTCGCGCCGCGCGCGGCGCAATGGGACCGCGAGGCGAGCTTCCCGTTCGCCAACTATGACGACCTGCGCGAGGCCGGCCTGCTGGCGCTGTGCGTGCCGCGCGCGTTCGGCGGCGAGGGCGCGGACTTCGCGACCTACTGCATGATCGGCGCGGAGATCGGCCGCTTCTGCGGCGCCACCGCGCTGACCTACAACATGCATATCTGCTCGACCATGTGGACGGGCATGCTGGCCGATGGCATCGCGATGACCGACGAACAGCGCGCCGAACACGCGGTCCGCCGCGAGCTGCATTTCTCGCGCGTGGTCAAGGACGGCGCGGTCTACGCGCAACCCTTCTCGGAAGGCTCGGCGGCCGCGGCCGGCAAGGCGCCGTTCGGCACCACCGCGCGCAAGGTCGAGGGCGGCTGGCTGTTGAACGGCCGCAAGATCTTCGCCTCGCTGTCGGGCGCGGCTGACTACTACGGCATCCTGTGCACCGAGGACCGCGGCGACCATCATCCCGACATGCGCGACACGCTCTATATCGCGGTGCCCGGCAAGGCCGAGGGGCTGACCGTGACCGGCGACTGGGACCCGATGGGCATGCGCGGCACGGTCTCGCGCACGCTGCTGCTCAAGGACGTGTTCGTGCCGGACGACGAGCAGCTGATGCCGCGCGGCGTCTACTACAAGGCCGCGCAGACCTGGCCGGCGATGTTCTTCACGTTGTCGCCCACGTATCTCGGCGTGGCGCAGGCCGCCTACGACTTCACCGTGCAATATCTGCGCGGCGAGGTGCCGGGCCAGCCGCCGGTCAAGCGCCGCATGTATCCGACCAAGCAGATCGCGGTGGCGCAGATGCGCATCCAGCTCGAGTCGATGCGTTCGCTGTTCTGGCGCGTCATCCACGAGGCGCGGCCCAATCCGTCGAAGGACCAGCGCATGCGTCTCTATGCGGCGCACTACGCGGTGATGGAAGGCGCCAACGATATCGCGCGGCTGGCGATCCGCACCTGCGGCGGGCAGTCGATGCTCAAGGACCTGCCGCTCGAACGGCTTTATCGCGATTCGCGCTGCGGCGCGCTGATGCTGCCGTGGACCGCGGAGCTGGTCCTCGACCGCATGGGTCGCGAGACGCTGTACGAACCGGGCGAGCGCGACGAATGAGCGGCGCCTGCGGAGGGCGGCCGCACCTGGATGCGGCCAGCGTCGGTGCGCTGCTGCGGCCGCTGCACGCGCTGGCCGACACGCAGCCGCAACGGCCGGCGCTGCATTTCCGTGGCCGCACGATCGGCTATGCCAAGCTGTGGAGCCGCATCGAACGCGTCGCCGCGCATCTGCTGGCCGACTGGGGCGTCGGGCGAGGCGACCGCGTGGCGACGCTGTGCCTGAACCACGATCTGCAGTTGGCGCTGCTGTTCGCCTGCGCGCGGCTGGGCGCGATCTTCGTGCCGCTGAACTACCGGCTGGCGGTGCCCGAACTCGCCGCGATCGCCGCGCATGCCGGCGTGCGGGCGATCTTTCATGACGATGCGCATGCCGATGTCGCGGCCGCGGTCGCGCGCGCCAGCGAAGGGGCGGTCGCAGATGAGGGCGCTGGTGCAATTGCGGGCGAAGTGGCCGGTCAAGTCGCCGGTCAAGTTGCCGGTGAAGTCGCCAGTGCCGTGGTGAGGGCAGTTGCGGATGAAGCCGGCGCGGCTGGCCGGCGCAGTGCCGTGCGCCACGCCCATATCGACCGCCTGATCGACAGCCCGGCGCCGCCGGAGCCCATCGACGCGCCGATCGGCCCGATGCCCGACGACACGCCGCTGCTGCTGGTCTACACCTCCGGCACCACCGGCCAGCCCAAGGGCGCGCTGCATACGCAGGCCGCACTGCTGGCCAATGCGCGCGCCAGCTGGTGGGCCCACGAGATGCGCGATACCGACCATGTCCTGTCGACGCTGCCGATGTTCCATGTCGGCGGGCTGTGCATCCAGACCGTACCGGCGCTGCTGCTCGGCGCGCAGGTGACGCTGCACGAGCGCTTCACGCCCGACGCCTGGCTCGAGGCGCTCGCGCAGGCGCGTCCGACGCTGTCGCTGATGGTGCCGGCCACGCTGCGCGCGGTGCTCGAACATCCCGGCTGGGCTGATGCCGATCTGGGCGTGCTGCGCGGCGTGATGGCCGGCTCGTCGACGATTCCCCGCGCCTATATCGACGCCTTCCATGCGCGCGGGGTGCCGCTGGGGCAGGTCTACGGTGCCACCGAGACCGGCCCCGTCTCGATCGTGCTGCGCCTGCACGAGGCGATGGCGCGGCCCGGTTATGCCGGCTGGCCGCAGCCCGAGGCGCAGGTACGGCTGCTCGGCCGCGATGGCAAGGAGGTGGCCGACGGCGAGGTCGGCGAGATCTGCATCCGCGCCAGCAATCTGATGCAGGGCTACTGGCGCGAGCCTTTCCATCCCGGCTTCGTCGACGGCTGGTTCCGTTCGGGCGATCTCGCCCATCGCGACGCCGACGGCTGCATCGAGGTGGTAGGCCGCAGCAAGGACATGATCATCTCCGGCGGCGAGAACATCTATCCGGCCGAGATCGAGAACGCGCTGGTCGCGCTGCCCGGCGTGGCCGAATGCGCGGTGGTGGGTTTGCCCGACCCGCGCTGGGGCGAGGTGCCGGTCGCTGTCATCGTGCCGGCGCCGGGCGCCGACCGCGCCGCGCTGGCGACCGAACGGCTGCGCGAGACGCTGGCCGCCCGCATCGCCCGCTTCAAGCTGCCGCGCGAGGTGGTGCTGCTCGACGCGCTGCCCAGGAGCGCGCTCGGCAAGGTCCTGAAGCCGCAGCTGCGCGCGACGCTGGAGGTGGCGCGGGGCGCCAGCGATGGCAGTGGCGGCAGCTGCGCGAGTGCTGGCAGCGGCGGCAGTGGCGCGAGCGGTGGCAGCGCTGCCGGTGTCGGCAGTGTGGGCAGTGGCGGTGGCGGCCGCGGCGGCATGAACTGAGCGCGGCGGGTATCATCGTTCGATCGCGCCTTGCGGCGCATCCAACGGGTAAGCATCCATGGAAGATCGAACCGAAATCGCCACGCTCGGTGGCGGCTGCTTCTGGTGCCTGGAGGCGGTCTATCAGCAGGTCGAAGGCGTGACCGCGGTGGAGTCCGGCTATACCGGCGGCCATGTCGACGATCCCAGCTATGAGCAGGTCTGCAGCGGCGATACCGGCCATGCCGAAGTGGTGCGGGTGTCGTTCGATCCGTCGGTGATCTCCTATCGCGAGATCCTGGAGATCTTCTTCGCGATCCACGATCCGACCACGCTCAATCGCCAGGGCAACGACGTCGGTACGCAGTACCGCTCGGTGATCTACACCCACTCGGACGCGCAGCGCGCGACCGCCGAACAGGTGATGGCCGACATCGCCGCGCGCCAGCTCTACGACGGGCCGCTGGTCACGCAGCTCGAGCCGGCGCAGCGCTACTGGCGCGCCGAGGCCTATCACCAGAACTACTTCCGCAATCATCCCGAACAGGGCTACTGCGCCTTCGTGATCTCGCCGAAGGTCGCCAAGTTCCGCAAGAGTTTCGCGCACCGGTTGCGGGCACAGTAAGCGCAGCAGCGGCGGCACCGCAGCGACGGCGCAGAGTCGGCAGCGACAGCGGCAGCAAAAGCGACTGCGGCGGGCCCAACGACGCCGGCAACCTTGGCAGCGACAGCGGCAGCGACAGCAAGCGCGGCAGCCGCGGCAGTGGCACAGGCGGCCGCAGCGGAGGCACAGGCGGCCGTGGCGGAGGCTAGACGTCCAGCCGCTGCGCGATCGCCTCCGCCAGCCGCGCCAGCGTCAGCGGCGCGCAGCCCTCGGCGTTGTTGCTGACGATCAGATAGGCCGGCTGCCCGGCCTGCAGCGTGCGCACCGCCAGGTCGGCCGCGGCGGCCAGCGTCTGCGGATCGAGCGCGCGCAGCCGGTCGAACGGCTCGAACGCCGCCTCGGCCTGCTCGTAGCCGTAGCCCTCATGCAGCAGCCAGCGCAGCACCAGCGGCCCCGGCTCGTCCTCGTCGCGCAGCGCCTGCGCCGCGGCCTGGCGCGCCAGCGGCGGCATGCGGTCGCGCGCCGCGCAGCCGAAGCGCACGCCATGCGTACGCAGCAGCTTGATGAAGCGCGGCGTCAGCAGTTCGGGGTCGCGCAGCTCGACCGCATAGCAGGCGTTCGGCGTCTGCGCCGGGTCGAGCGCGGGCAGCGCCGACAGGAAGGCGTCGAGCCGCGACAGAAAGCCCGCGGCATCGGCCGCCATCGCGCGCAGCGGCGACAGCTGGAACAGCAGCGGCCCGCATTTGGCGCCGAGCCCCGCGGTGGCCGGCGCGATGAAATCGCGGACGGCGATCTCCACATCGAGAAACGCCGCGTTGGCGAGCCGGCCTGCGCCATTGCTCGCGCGCAGCCACGGATCGCAGACGCTGGCGGGCGCCTTGACCAGGAAGCGGAAATCGTCGGGCACCTGGGCCGCATAGGCGAGATAGTCGGCCAGCGGAATCGGCGCGTAGAAGCCCCGATCGACGCCGGCGGCGCGCAGCAGCGGATGGGCGGCATAAGCGCTCAAGCCCTTGCGCGACAGCAGGCTGTCGCTGTAGTCGCCGTCGTAGACCAGGCCTTTCCAGCCGGGGTAGGACCAGGTCGAGGTGCCGAGGTGGAGATGGGCGGGCAGCCGGGCGGCCAGCGCCGCCAGTTCGGCCGAGGCGGCAACCGGCTGGACCGTCTTGCCGCGCCGGGCCGGTTTGGTGGCCGCCGCGGCCGCGGCCGGCGTCGCGGGGCCGGCAGGGGCGGCGGGAGAAACGATGCGACCCGATGTCTTTTCGGACACCGGGTCGCCGAACAGGTCTTCAGTCAAAGGTGGTTCAGTCGAGCCTGATTGAGTCAGCGAGTCAGCGAGTCAGCGAGTCAGCGAGTCAGCGAGTCAGCGAGTCAGCGAAGATCAGCGAAGCCAGCGCGCACAGCGCGCACAGCGAAGCCTGGCGTCATGCCGGCCGCCTCAATCCAGCGTCTTGTCGTAGATGTAATGGCGCGACCAGGGCAGCGTGCTCGACGGCTGGGTGGCCTTGTGGCAGACCACCTGGTAGATCGACATCTTCTCGCTGTCGAACGCCTGCGCGCAGCCGGCCAGATAGACGCGCCAGATGCGGTATTTCTTCTCGCCGACCATCGCGCGAATGGTCTCGCCGTGCGTCTCGAAGTTCTCGGCCCAGTGCCGCAGCGTCTGCGCATAGTGCCGGCGCAGCAGCTCCACGTCGTAGGCCTCCAGGCCGCCCTTGGCGAGCGTATGCAGCACCATGCTGATGTGCGGCAACTCGCCCTGCGGGAACACGTAGCGGTCCATGAACTGGGCACCGTCCATCGGCACCTTGCCACTGTCCGGATCGGGCGAGGTGATGCCGTGGTTCATCGCGATACCGTCGTCGGCCAGCAGCTCGCACATGCGGCTGAAGTAGGTGACCAGGTTTTCCTTGCCGACATGCTCGAACATGCCGACGCTGGTGATGCGGTCGAAGGTGCCGCCGACATCGCGATAGTCCTGCAGGCGGATCTCGATGCGGTCCGACAGCCCGGCCTGTTTGACCCGTTCGGTGGCCAGCGCGAACTGGTTTTCCGACAGCGTGATGCCCACACAGCGCGCGCCGAACTTCTGCGCGGCGCGCAGCACCAGCGCGCCCCAGCCGCAGCCGATGTCGAGCAGTGTCTGGCCCGGCTGCAGGCGGATCTTGGTCAGGATGTGGTCGATCTTCTTGAGCTGCGCGGTGGCCAGGTCCTCGGTGCCGTGCTCGAAGTACGCACAGGAGTAGACCATGTTCGGGTCCAGCCACAGCTTGTAGAAGTCGTTGGAGACGTCGTAGTGGTATTCGATCGACGCCTTGTCTTCCTGCT
The DNA here is from genome assembly GCF_008632125.1 of Cupriavidus cauae. GTDB lineage: Bacteria > Pseudomonadota > Gammaproteobacteria > Burkholderiales > Burkholderiaceae > Cupriavidus > Cupriavidus cauae. The sequence continues at coordinate 235,177 of NZ_VWRN01000053.1, read as the reverse complement.
TGGTATGGGTGAAGCGTTGCGCGACGCGGGCCAGCGTGCTGCCGGCCAGTTGCGTGGTGGCGCGCGAGAAGCCGTAGCCGACCGCGATGATGTCGGCGAGCTTGCCTTCCAGATCGATCTTCTGCTGGACGTAGGCCTCGCCGAGGTTGTCCAGCGTCGGCGTCAGCAGCAGCGGCAGCGCGCCGGCCTCGCGCACGGTCAGCGTGACCGCCGGTTGTTCGAAGTTGCCCAGCGCGTATTCGTGGCCATTCCAGAGCCGCAGCTTGACGGGCAGGTTGGCCTTGTCGCGCAATTCCGCGACCCAGCGCTCCAGTTGCGTGTCCAGTGCTTGCTTGAAAAACATGCGGCTTTCCTCCTGATGAATGGCGGCATATTTCCGAACGAACAGCGCTCCAACCACAGCTGTGGGCGGCCTGGCCTTCCGATATATCAGGCTGTGCCATACCCAACGCCAGAGCCCGCTGCCTGGTGCGTCTGGCGTTTCACTTTATACGCCAAACCGCGCAGGTGTGCAGTGCACTGCCTAGACCCCATATCAATGACAGGGGCAAAACGGTGCGCGCCCGATGAGGACCATCGAGGCCACGCCACGGCGACGCTTCGGGTCGCCGTCGGGCGATCCTCAGGACGACCTCAGGCGATCCTCGGCGACCTCAGGCGACCTCAGGCGACCTCACGGCGACAGCCGCGCGATGCGCCAGCTGCCGTCGGGCTGGCGCAGATAAGCGATGCGATCGTGCAGCCGCGACGGGCGGCCCTGCCAGAATTCGACGCGCGTCGGCGCCACGCGATAGCCGCCCCAGTGCGGCGGCCGCGGCGGGTTCTCGCCGAAGCGCTGGCGGAACTCGGCCTCGCGCTGTTCGAGCAGCGCGCGGTCGCTGACCTCCTGGCTCTGCGCCGACGCCCAGGCGCCGATGCGCGAGCCCAGCGGCCGCGAGGCAAAGTAGGCATCGCTCTCGGCGTCGCTGACTTTCTCGACGGCGCCTTCGATGCGGACCTGCCGCTCGAGCTGTACCCAGTGGAACAGCAGCGCGGCGCGCGGATTGACCGCGAGTTCCAGCCCCTTGCGGCTCTCGTAATTGGTGAAGAAGGTGAAGCCGCGCTCGTCGATGCCCTTGAGCAGCACGATGCGGGCCGAGGGCTGGCCGCTGGCGTCGACCGTGGCCAGCGTCATCGCATTCGGCTCGGGCAGCTTGGCGGTCAGCGCTTCCTCGAACCAGCGTTCGAATTGCGCGATGGGTTGGGGCGCGACATCGGCTTCGGTGAGGGAACCGAGCACATAGGTACGACGGAGATCGGCGAGTTGCGTCATGGCGGGAAGGGCAGCGGCATGGCCGCGGCGGGGATGGCTGAAGATTCCTGAACGGGTCTCCGATTGCGTCGGCACAGCGTCTTGCGTGCGGTCGACAAGCGGATCTGGATGCCTGGAGTATAGCGAAGGCATCCCGGCCCGCGAGCCGGCCCGGGCCGCGCTCCAGCCAGGCTTCAACCGCGCTCCGACCGTGTTTCAACCGCGCTACGACCTGAAGCGGCCTCAGGCGGCGGGCGGCGGCAGCTTGCGCGTCTGTCCGCGCGAATAGTAGCCGGCCACGCCCATCGCGCCAGCCATCGACAAGAAGATCGGCAGCATGCCCAGCGCGGTGCCGACCACGCCGAAGGTCAGCGGCCATACCACCTGGCTGGTGTTCAGCACGGCCGAGCGCAGGCCCAGCGCCTCGCCGGCGCGGCCCGACGGCGACGCGCTATGCAGGATGTTCATCACGTTGGGCTGGGCGCTGCCCAGCGCCAGGCCCAGCACGAACGCCAGGCAGCACATCAGCCAGAACGTCGAGACGAAGGGATAGAGCAGGTACGCGATGCCGCCGACCAGCAGCGCGCCGCGGATGATCTTCCATTCGGACAGATGGCGCGTGACCAGCGGCATCGCGATGCGGATCGCCAGCGTGGCGATGGCGAAGGCGCCGAGCACCCAGCCGATCGACGAGGGCGACAGGCCGACGCGCGTGCCCTGGATCGGGATCAGGAAGGCATGCAGGTCCCAGGCGGCGGACAGCACCGCGCTGGCGACGAAGACGGCGCGCAGCTCGGGCACCTGCAGCAGATCCAGCGCGGAGCCGCGGCTGCCGTCGAGCGCGGCCTGGCGCGCGGCGCCGGCGCCTTGCGCGGGCAGGCGGTCATGGACGAGCCGCAGGCCGATCTGACCGATCAGCGCGACGCCGACCAGCAGCAGGAAGGCGGGGCGATAGCCGGCGTGCTCGATCACGTAGCCGACCACCACCGGGCCCAGCGTGCCCGATACCGACAGCCCCAGCGCATGCCAGGTGTAGTTGCGAAGACGGGTCTCGTCGGTCGACAGCTGCCCGATCAGCAACTGCATCGCGACCTGGACCAGCATGAAGCCGACGCCGATCAGCGCGCACGACGCGTACAGCGCGGCGACGCTCGGCCAGATCGCCGGCAGCAGCGTGCCGCCGACCACCATCAGCGAGCCCGCGGTCATCGGCCGGCGCGGCCCGATCTGGTCGATGCGGCGCCCGGCGCGGATCGCCAGCAGCATCGGCAGCAGCGCGTACAGCGACATCAGCACGCCGAGCGTGATGGTCGAGGCCTTCAGCGAAATGGCAAACAGGGAAACGACGACGCGGCTGGCGTTGAACGCCACGTGGTTGCACACCGTCAGCGCGATCAGAACACTGATCGGCATGGCGGCGGCGGAATACGGCGTCATTCGTGCAAGGACCGGAGCGGAGGGGGTGAAACGGCAGACCGGAACAACCGGGAAAAGACGAACGGGGGGCGGCATGCGCCGCGCCCCGCAACAGGCCGCGCCCTGACGGGCGCCACCTGCAAATTGCCATCCGTTTACAGCGTGGTGTTGTGCATCGAGGCGCCGCTACCGCTGGGCGTCTCCATGTAAATGGCCATTTAATTATGGGACGCTTGTTGACAGCGTGCAACGGTCTTTTAGGTTTTGGTGCACAGAAACGGGGCGTTGGTCCGCGAGTGTTGCGCTGGAGCATCGGTGGACGACGCACCAGCGGGTCGAAGTGCGTCGGGCAGCGCGTCAGCCGCCCTGGTACATCGGCGTTCTGTTGGGTCCGGGCGACGGTGCGGCCGGCGCGGCGGGATTCTGGCGGCGCGGCTCCGGCTCGTTGCCGCCCGCCGGCGCCTGGCCCGTGGGAGCCGCCGCAGCCGAAGCCGGGGCACGGCGATCGCGGTAGGTCTTGCCCGGCGGCGGCGCGGTCGGCCGCTTGCGCAGCTCCGCCAGCAGCTTGCCGCACTGGCTGTCCTCGGCTGGCGACAGATCGATCAGCGGCAGCACCGTGGCGACCGGCGCCAGCAGCGCCAGCGCCACCGCGCCGCCGGCCCGCAGCGCCAGCACGCCGATGTCCGGGCTGACGCGCGGGTCCTTCAGCGTGCCGCCGACATACAGCGGCGAGCGCAGCGAGAACACGCGCATGCCCTTGGAGTCGGGGTTGATCGTCAGGCCCAGCCGCTCGCTGGACAGGTCCACCACGCCGGTGGCCGTGATGGTCGCGTCCTGCGTGTCGATGACGAAGGTGCGGGCGCGGCCCATGCCGTTGGTGAAGGTGAAGTCCGCCACCCCGCAGTTGATCTGTACCGGCTTGTCGCCGAACAGCTTGGCGATGATCACGCTGCCGACGTTCAGCCCCATCGCCTCGAGGATGAACTTGCTGATGGTGCCGTTCTCGACCAGCAGCCGCGCCTCGCCGTTGGACGAGCCGAGCAGCGCCGCCACCGAATTGCCGGTGGCCGACAGCTTGGCGGCCCCGTTGATCTCGCCGATGCTGGCGCGCATCGATTCGAGGTTGGGGAACAGCTGCTTGATCTTCAGATGGCGCGCCGTCATGTCGATGGTCGCGCCCATCGGCGTGCGCTTGCCATTGAGCTGGAGCATCGAACTCAGGGTGCCGCCGGCCACGCCGAAGTTCAGCGGCTTCAGGTTCAGCACGCCGTCCTGCAGCACGATATGGGTCTGCAGATTGTTGATCGGCAGGTCGACGTCGCGAATGATGCGCTGGCCCGTGAAGCGCACGTCGGCATCGATATCGTCCCAGCGCTCGGTGCGGAACGGCGCCACCGGCAACGCCTTGTCGGCCGGCTGGCGCACCGGGCTGCGCGCCGCGGCCTGGCCCGGCTTGGCGTCGGCGCCGATCAGCGGCGCCAGGTCCTCGAAGCGCAACTGCCTGGACACCAGTTCGCCGGCGAGCAGCGGGCGCGGCTCGCGCTGCGTATAGGTCAGCGTGCCGCCCAGGTCGCTGCCGCCCACCCGGCCGGTGAAGTTCTGATAGCGATAGACCGACGCGCCCTTGCGCAGCGTCGCGGTCAGGCGGCCGTTGGTGCGATACGGCGGGGTTTCGGGCAGCACGACGCCGGTCAGCGAATACAGGTCGGCCATGCTCTCGCCGGACAGCTGCAGCATCAGGTCCAGCGCGGCGAGCCGGGCCGGCTCCGTCAGCGTGCCCTCGATCTGCGCGCGGGTGCTGCCGACGCGCACATCGGCCTGCAGCGGGTAGGGCCGGCTGGCGTCGCGCAGGTTCAGCACCGCGCCGGCCTTGCCGTTGGCGTTGATGGTGGCCTTGTTGTAATGGCCGACCGCGCGCCAGCGGATGCCGTAGACCGGTTCGCCCTTGCTGTTGGCCGCTGCCGCCGAGGCCGCGGCCGCCGAAGCCCCGGTCGCGGTGGGCACGCTCGCGCCGCGCGCGGGGGCCGCCGATGCGGACGGCGCGGACGAGGGTGCGGAGGTCGGTGCGGAGGTCGGTGCGGATGACGGCGCGAGGGGTCCGTCGCGGTCCTTGTCGTACAGCGCGGCATCGCCGATGGTCTCGAGCGTCGCGCGCAACTCGATCTTGCTGGCCGCATCGTTCAGCGCCAGATGGCCGCGCGTCAGCACCACCTCGCCGATTTCCAGGTGCCATTGCGATGGCTCCTTGTCTTCGCGGGTGGGGAAGGTCCAGTTGTTGCGCTTGTCGGCCAGCCGTTCGAGCGCGACGGAAGGGCCATCGATGGTGATGGTCGGCAGCGAGATCTCGCGCGCCAGCAGCGGCAGCGGGCGCAGCAGGAACACCAGCTCCCGCGCGGTGGCGAGATTGGGCTGCTGGGTCCAGTCGGGGTTGCCGATCGTGATGTCGCGGGCGGACAGCCGCGGCCACGGCACCAGGCGCCGCCAGCCGCTCTCGCCTTCGGGCCGGCGCCAGGTCAGGATCAGGTCGCCGTTGACGGCGAACGGGCGCCCGATGGCATCGCTGACCTTCTCGTTGAGCCAGGGCTTGAGGCGGTTCCAGTCGAACAGCAGCACGAAGGCCACCACCGCCGCAATCAACACCAAGGGCGTCAACACACTCCACAGCACGGCCTGGCGGCGCATCGACATGAGGGGCTCCTGGCCGGCGCACGCGCGAACCGGACCGGTGCGCTGGCGCGGCTGACGTACCACGTTGCGGCTATTGTATAGTTGCGCGCCGGGCCCTCCTGTCGGCATGCGACTGACATTGATGCCCGCGCTTTTCGCATTTTTTGCCCGCCGCCGTGCTCGCATCGCTTCGGCAGGCGGGTCCAAGCCGATGGTGAAGTCCTCGATGGCCGACGACCCTAACGCAGACTCCCGGGCCGACTTCCGGGCCGACTCCCGGGTCGATTCCCGGAGCGATTCCCCGGTCGAAACCCGGGCCGACTCCCGGGCTGCCTCCAGCTCCGACTTCCGGGCCGACGCCAGCCCCGACCGCAATGACGATCCCGCCGCCGCGCAGGCGCTGGCGGAACTGCCTGCCGCGCTGCCGCATGACAGCGCCGAGGACGACGACTACCACCGGCGCTTCGGCGGCGTGGCTCGCCTCTACGGTGCCGATGGCCTGGCGCGGCTGGAGGCGGCCAGCATCTGCGTGGTCGGCATCGGCGGGGTCGGCAGCTGGGCCGCCGAGGCGCTGGCCCGCAACGCGGTGGGGCGCATCACGCTGATCGACCTCGACCATATCGCCCCGTCGAACACCAACCGGCAGATCCACGCGCTGGGCGACGAGTATGGGCGCGCCAAGGTCGAGGCGATGGCGCAGCGGCTGCTGCAGATCAACCCGCGCGTGCGGGTGCGGCCCGTCGACGATTTCGTCACGCCCGACAACGTCGAGGCGCTGCTGGCCGGCCATGACTACGTGATCGACGCGATCGATGCGGTCAAGGTCAAGATCGCGATGCTGGGCTGGGCCCGGCGCCAGCGGCTGCCGATCGTCACCTGCGGCGGCGCGGGCGGCCAGCTCGACCCGACCCGCGTGCGCGTGGCCGACCTGTCGCGCACCATCCAGGACCCCCTGCTGGCCAAGGTCCGTGCCGGGCTGCGCAAGCAATGGGGGCTGCCGCGCGACCCGAAGAAGCCGTTCGGCCTGCCGGCGGTGTATTCCGACGAGCCCTTGCGCTATCCCGAGCCCGAGCAGCAGGCCTGCGAAATCGACGAGGCGCCCTTTGCCGACGCCGCCCATCCGCGGCAGGGGCCGCAGGGGCTGGCCTGCGCGGGCTTCGGCTCGTCGGTGGCGGTCACCGCGGTGTTCGGCTTCGTCGCCGCATCGGTGGCGCTGAGCGCAATCGCGCAGCCTGGCTGACCGGCCCGGTTCCAACGGCTGGCGGTTTTCTCCGCTCGCCGCTTGCGGGAGAGGGGCCGGGAAGAGGGCCGGGAAGATGGGCCGGGAAGATGGGCCGGGAAGATGGGCGCGGCGGCACCGATACCTGCGATATCGCCCGGCAACCGCCGTTGTCCCCCTTCGCGACGAGTTCGTGCGCTCAGGCCCGCAGCGCGTCGAGCAGCCGCGCCACCTCCGCCTCGCCGGGCGCAAGGTTGTCGAAGTAGATCAGTTCGGGATACTCGGCCGGATCGGGCATGAAACGCCGCTGCCGATAGTCCTCCCAGTGCGCCAGCTTGTAGGCATCGTTGGGATTGCCGCGCCGCACGATGCGCGCGTGCGCCTCGTCCTCGGGCAGATGGACCCAGACCACACGCACCGTGGTGCCGGCCGGCAGCGCGAGCCACTGCGGGTCGCTGAGGCGATGCTCGCGGATCTCGCGCGACAGCGGGCCGATCACGATCGCGCTGATGCCCAGCGCCAGGTTCTCGCGCGCGGTATCGAGCAGGCCCTGGTATTCCGGATCGCGCAGATGCTGCAGATAGAGCGGGCTGTCGCGATCGTTCGGATCGCCGGTCAGCGCGCCCATCGCGGCGGCGCTGTAGCGGCCGTACAGCGTGTCCTTGTCGAGCAGGCAGAACGGTTCGCCGGTGGCCTCCATCAGCGGGCCGATCAGGCGATGGGCCAGCGTGGTCTTGCCGGTGCCGGCATGTCCGCAGAAGAAGATCAGTCTTGGCATCGAAGGGGAGCGGGCGAGGAAGCAGGGAGGAAGATTGGCGGGCAACCAACTGGCAACTCTGCAGACGAAGCGGGGAGCCAGCGGGAACGAAGCGGGCGGCCTGCGGAGACGACGCGGGCAACCAGCGGAGTCCACGCGGGCGCCGGGCGCGGGATTCGGTATCCTTGCGCGTATCCCTGTGCCTTCGGGCATTCCGCGCAGCATAACCGATCGCCTTCATGACCGTTTCCGCTCCCGCTTTCGCTTCCCCGGCCTCCACGGCCACGCCGCCCGATCTCGACAGCAGCGCGCTGCCGGCCGACCTGCATCTGGGCGAGCCCGTCACCGACCATACCCATGCGGAGTTCGTGCTGCTGCTGCAGGCCGCCCAGCGCGCCAGCGACGAGGGCTTTCTGGCCGCGCTGGACGAGTGGATCGACCACACGCGCTACCACTTCGACATGGAGGAAGCGTGGATGGAGGCGATGAACTTCGGCCCGCGCCAATGCCATGCCGGCGAGCACCGGCAGATGCTGGAGATCGTCGGCAAGGTCCGCGCGAAGGTCGAGCAGGAAGGGGACTTCGAGACCGGGCGCCGCCTGGTGGCGGAACTGCCCGGCTGGTTCGCGCTGCACGTGCGCAAGCAGGACGCCGCGATGGTGGCCTACATGCGGCAGAACGGCTTTACGCTGGTGGAGGGGCCGGCGGGGTAAGGGGAGACGGCCGGGGGGAGAGGGCCGGGAGAGAGGGCCGGGAGAGAGCGCAACCGCGCCCTCTCGGCCGCGCCACCTCAATTCAACGCCGCACTCAACTGCCGGCGCCAGCGCGACACCGCCTCGGGCGTGTCGCCCATCATCTCGAACACCGACAGCATCGTCTTGCGGCCGACATCGTCCTCGAAGCTGCGGTCGGTGCGCACGATCGCCAGCAACTGCTCCAGCGCCGGTTCGTATTGGCGGCGGGCGATCAGCAGCCGGGCCAGATCGAGGCGCGCCCGCAGATCCGCGGGGTCGGCGGCGATGCGGCCGGTCAGCGTGCCCTCGTCGGGCAGGTCGCCCAGGCCCTTCATTGCCTCGAGCCGGGTCTGCAGCGCGGCGTAGGCATCCTGCTGCGGCGCGCGCGGGGTCAGCATGCCGAACTGGGCCTCGGCTTCCTCCAGCGCATTGCCGTCGAGCAGGAAGGCAATGTAGTCGAGGCGCGCTTCGTCGAAGCCGGGATCGAAGGCCAGCGCGGCCTGGAAGGCCTCGCGCGCGATCTGGCGATTGCCGGCGGCGGCCGCATGGCGCGCCTCGCGCAGCGCGATCTGGCCCGGGTTCGGCGTGACCCGCGCGATGAACTCGCGCAGGCCCGATTCGGGCAGCACGCCGATGAACTGGTCGACCGGCTTGCCGTCGACGAAGGCCACCACATGGGGAATGCTGCGCACGCCGAAGTGGGCGGCCAGCTCCTGGTTCTCGTCGACGTTGATCTTGGCCAGCTTCCACTTGCCGCCGGCCTCGCGCTCGAGTTTCTCCAGCAGCGGGCCCAGCGTGCGGCACGGTCCGCACCATGGCGCCCAGAAGTCCACCAGCACGGGGACGCTGCGCGACAGCGCAATCACGTCGTGGTCGAAGTTCTGCAGGGTGACGTCGCTCATTCCTTGCCTCGCTGTTCGTGAATTCGCCTGATATCGCGTGGATCCGCGGGAGTCCCGGGAAATCCTTGGGAGTCGCCGGGACTCGCGGGTCGCATGATTCGGCCCAAGGCGCGGAATCGCGCCGCACGGCCGTTTCCTTGTGTGGATGTGGGGACGGCGCCGCTCATCTCAACCCCGCTTGCGGGAATCTACCCCCTTGGAAATAGAACGGTCGTTCGGTTATATTGCTTGACGATTCGCCGCCGGGGCTGCTTGCCGGCCGCGGCAGCGCCGGTGCCCGTCGTTCGACAACGATGGCTCGGCAACGACGCACGAGAACCGGTTGCAAAGACCGCTCAGGAGACAAACGCATGCAGACCCAGAAGCCCGCCGCGCGCCCGCATTTCCAGTTCTGGCCCAAGCGGGCGCCCACCGCCATCGTGCTGCCCGAGACCTCGCTGTGGGTCAATCTGGAGGTGTCGGCGCGCCGCTATGCCGACAAGGCCGCGATCCGCTATTTCGGCAAGGCCATCACCTTCCGCGAACTGGAGGCGCAGGCCACCGCGCTGGCGGGCTGGCTGCAGCGCGAGGCCGGCGTGGCCAAGGGCGACCGGGTGTTGCTGTACATGCAGAATTGCCCGCAGTTCATCGTCAGCTACTACGCGATCCTGCGCGCCGACGCGGTCGTGGTGCCGGTCAATCCGATGAACCGGGCCGAGGAATTCAAGCACTACATCACCGACGCGCAGGCCCGCGTGGCGATCTGCTCGGCCGATCTGGCCGGCGGCGCCGCGGCCGCCAACGCCGAGCTGCCGCAGGACCAGCAGCTGCAGCATCTGCTGGTGACGCAATACGCCGATGCGCTGCCCGAGCGCCACGAGCACCCCGAGGACGCGCCGCCGGCCTGGCTGACCGCCGAGCATGCGTTGCCCGCCGGCGCCGTGGCCTGGCGCGACGCGCTGGCGGCCGGCCACCAGCCCGGCCCGCATACCGCCGGTCCCGACGACATGGCGGTGATGCCCTATACCTCGGGCACCACCGGCTTCCCCAAGGGCTGCATCCATACCCATCGGTCCGTGATGCACAACGTGGTCGGCGGCTCGACCTGGTCGGGCTCGGGCGCCGAGTCGGTGATCCTGTCGGTGCTGCCGCTGTTCCACGTGACCGGCATGCAGTACGGCATGAACGGCCCGATCTACAGCGGTGCCACGGTGGTGATGCTGCCGCGCTGGGACCGCGAGGTGGCGGGCCGGCTGATCTCGCGCTACCAGGTCACGCACTGGACCAATATCCCGACCATGGTGATCGACTTCCTGGCGAGCCCCAACCTGGCCGAGTTCGACCTGTCGAGCCTGCGCTATATCGGCGGCGGCGGGGCGGCGATGCCGCAGGCGATCGCCGAGCGGCTGCGCGAGCAGTTCGGCCTGAACTATCTCGAGGGCTACGGGCTGTCCGAGACGATGGCGCCGACCCACAGCAATCCGGCGGACCGGCCCAAGCTGCAGTGCCTGGGCGTGCCGACCTTCAACACCGACGCACGCGTGGTCGACCCGGTCACGCTGAAGGAGCTCCCGCCGGGCGAGGTCGGCGAGATCATCGTCTGCGGCCCGCAGGTGTTCAAGGGCTACTGGGGCAAGCCGGACGCGACGCGCGAGGCCTTCATCGAGTTCGAGGGCAAGACCTTCTTCCGCACCGGCGACCTGGGCCGGATGGACGAGGAGGGCTATTTCTTCATCACGGACCGGCTCAAGCGGATGATCAACGCGTCGGGCTTCAAGGTCTGGCCGGCCGAGGTCGAGAACTTGCTGTACAAGCATCCGGACGTGCAGGAGGCCTGCATCATCGGCACGCGCGACGCCTATCGCGGCGAGACGGTCAAGGCGGTGGTCGTGCTGAAGGCGCACGCCAGGGGCAAGACCACGGCGGACGACATCATCGCCTGGGCCAAGGACAATATGGCCGCCTACAAGTACCCGCGCGTGGTCGAGTTCGTCGACGCGCTGCCGAAGTCGGGGACCGGCAAGGTGATGTGGCGCCAGTTGCAGGAAGCGGAGAACGCGCGCCTGGGTTGAGGGCGCGCGGCGCCAAGGCGGGGCGGCGCGTCCTGCCCGGCCGCTCAGTGCCCGCGCACCCGCATCAGCATCTTCACCATCGTCTTGTAGCCGCGCTCGCGCGCATGCCGCGTGGGGGTGACGCCGTCGCGATCGGCCAGGTTGGCGTCGGCGCCCGCATCGAGCAGCAGCTGCACCACGTGCTCGTAGCGCGCGCTGCCGTCGCCGAGCACGATGGCTTCCAGCAGCGCGGTCCATCCCAGCGCATTGACATGATCGACCGGCACGCCGGCCTGCAGCAGCAGCTTGACCACCTCGGGGTTGCCATGCTGCGAGGCCGCCGTCAGCGCGGTGCCGCGATAGCGGTCGGTGCTGTGCGGATCGGCCCCGTGTGACAGCGTCAGCCGCACCAGCTCCACTTGCCCGCTGGCGGCGGCCAGCAGGAAGGCGCTGTTGGCCTGGTCGTCCTTGTGATTGACATCGGCCCCCGCGTGGATCAGCGCGCGGGCGGCCTCGCCATGCCGTTGATAGAGCGCGAGCAGCAGCGCGGTGCGCCCGCGCTCGTCGGCGGCATGCGGCGAGGCGCCGGCGCCCAGCAGCTTGCGCACCAGCGCCGCGTCGCCGAGCGAGGCGGCGGTCAGCAGATTGCGGTTCAGCGCGCTCAGCGCGTTGTGCGGCCGGCCCGCGCTGCCCGGCTGCGTGGCGGGCCGCGGCGAGGACGACGGCGAGGCCGGAGCGGAGGAACCGGGACGGGCCGCCATCGACACGCCGGCCGGCCCCGACAGCAATGCGCCGCCGAGCAGCAGCCCCGACAACCCCAGCGCTTCGGCAACCATCAGGCGGCGGGCTCGAGCGGCGGGGGCGGGCATGGCGGTCTCCGGTTCAGGCGGCGTTGGCCGGTTCGCTGTCCGCGGCCGGCTCGCCGGCCGGTTCCGCGTCGGCGGCCTGGATCTGCCGCCACAGCCGGCCGAGATAGGGATCGTCGACGCCGTGGGTAGCCAGGCCCAGCAGGGTCTGGTGCAGATAGTCGCGCGCCGGGCCGTACAGGCCGGTGGCGCGCCGCAGGCAGGTGACCACGCGTTCGTCGGGCAGGCGGCCGGCATAGGCCTCGTGGGCGCGGTTCATCACGAAGGCGAGCGCCCGCTGCGGGGCCGCCTCGCCATCGAGCTTCACGCGCAGCCAGCGCGGATGGTAGGCGCCGGTCATCATTTCGCGGCGCCACAGCACGCGGAATTCCTGCTCGACCACATGGCTGGGGATGCGGAACACCATGCCGTGGCAGCTGCCGCCACGGTCCAGGCCCAGCACCAGCCCGGGGTTGTCCCAGGTGCCGCGATTGATGCGCGAATAGAGGTAGAAGCCGCGGTGATAGCCGTGCACGGTCGCGAGCCGGCGCTCGGTGTGCACCACCATCGGGTTCCAGATCAGGGAGCCGTAGCCGAACAGCCAGACGTCACCGTGCATGTCCGGCTGGTCGGGCCGGTGATCGAGCGTGGAGCGCAACGAGCGCTCGAGCGCGTCTTCCGACAGCAGCGAGGAAGCCACCGGGGTACCGCCCAGCGTGGTCCGCAGCCGGTCCGCTTCGAGATCTTGTCGGGTGATGGCCATGGTGCAAGCATAATGCAAAGCCGGGCAGCGGGAGGCTTGCTACACCACATGGCGGTGGGATGTCGGCGTGGGGCAACGGTACGGCGCCACCCGCTGCCGGCGGGGTGGCGGCCGATGTTGCGCCGTCCTTACAATGGCTGCCAACTACCAGGAGGGATGGACTATGGCGCGAACGCTTACGGTGGCCTTCGGCACCGGCAAGGAATTCGAGTTCACCATCGGCGATACCGAACTTGCGGGCATCAGCGACGATGCCGGCTGGCGCTGGTTCGATCGGGAGTATGCGGAGCTCGACTGCCAGGCTTCCAGCCCGGTGGGCAAGGTGCTGGTCATCGACAAGATCCTCAGCGTGGCGCGCTTCTCGGGCGAGCAGCGCTTCACCGGCGATCCGGACTGGGCCCGGGAGTACGCGCGGCATGCCGCGCATATCCTGGGCCGCGATCGGGTCCGCGTCGACGTCGGCAACGCGTCGATCGGCTTCTGAGCCGGCCTGCCGGCTCAGTCTTTCTGGAGCGTCAACCGCCTCAGACGGCCAGCAGTTCCACTTCAAACAGCAGCGTGGCGTTCGGCGGAATCACGCCGCCGGCGCCGCGTGCGCCATAGCCCAGGTCGGCGGGAATCACCAGCCGGCGCGTGCCGCCCACCTTCATGCCCTGCACGCCTTCGTCCCAGCCGCGGATCACATGACCGGCGCCCAGCGGGAACACGAAGGGATCGTTGCGATCCTTGCTCGAATCGAATTTGCGGCCGGCCTGGCCGTTCTCGTACAGCCAGCCGGTGTAATGGACGGTGACGTGCTTGCCCGCGGTCGCTTCGGCGCCCTGGCCGGTCACGGTGTCTTCGTATTGCAGGCCGGAAGGAGTGGTGATCATCGGTCTTTCCTTTGTGTGACTGCGCGGCGCGGCCCTAGGGGCCGCGATGCGCGTGGTGATTCGGCGCACGGGGCCGCGCGGCCATGGCTGGCGCGCGCGGTGCTGCCGAGCCGGCAGTGTACTCGCAAGCGTTGAGGGGTTTGGCGTCTGGCGTCAGGCGTCGGCCCGTTGCCAGGTATCCAGGCGCAGCTGCACGCTGCGCTCGTCGTCACTGAACCAGATCTCGCCGTCCTGGATCGTCACCGTCAGCCGCATCGCCCGGCGGGCCATGCCGGCCAGCGCGTCGACCGCCTCGCCCGGCACCGCATGCACGGTCAGGTTGCGCAGCTTGCCGGCCTTGCCCGCGATGCCCTTCCACCATTCGCGCGCGCTGGCGGGCTGGTAGGCGAACACGGTCACGCGCGCGGCGCGCGAGGCGGCGCGCTTGAGCCGCGTCTCGTCGGGCTGGCCCAGGTCGATCCAGTGTTCGATCTCGCCGGTCAGGCTGCGCTCCCACAGGTCCGGCTCGTCGGGTTCGTCGAGCCCGCGGGTCAGGGTCAGCGTCTCGCTGGCCTCGCAGGCGAACGCCAGCAGCCGCACCATCATGCGGGCGTCGTTCTCGGACGGGTGCTGCGCGACGGTCAGCGCGTGGGTGCCGTAGTAATGCCGGTCCATATCGGAGATCGACAGCTCGGCTTTGCAGATGGTGGACTTCAGGGCCATGGGGGAAGAGGGAGGCGGCGCGCCGGCCGATGGCGCGGGCAGGATGCCCGGCACGGCCGGCAAAGCGCGCATGTTACCCGATCACCGCCTGCATGACGGTGCGGATGGCATGGTGAGGAAGCGGGAAGGGAAGGGTGCCGGAACCAGCAGCCGACACCGCAGCACAAACGGCAGAGAAGGCGGCAAAGGAAACCGCAGCGGGATCGACTGCGGAATCGACGGCGCCCGCGCGCGGGATGCTCCGCACGCGCGGCGCGGCGCGGCGGTCAGCGTGACTTGCGGTAATCGCTGAAGTAGAAGCGCAGCACCGCGGAGGCGATCACCAGCGCGAGGAAGGCGGCGGCGATCACCATCGCCTGCCCGGCGGGACTGTCGATCTGCCCGTTGACGCCGAGCTCGACCAGGCGGCCGACGACCAGCATCACCAGCACCGGGATCACCAGGGCGCGGCGGCCGTAGGTGCGCATCACCCAGCCGGGGAAGTTGCGCAGATGGCCGACAAAATCGCGCGGAATGCTGCAGATCAAGCACGCCCCTGCGGCAGCGAGCGAAGCCGCCACCACATCCCCCAGTCCAATCCCGATCATGATTCCCCGTCCCGTCGCACCCAGGCGAAAGAGCCGGGGCCAAATTTTGCAAAGCGCTGATTCTACAGAAGATTTCGGGATTTCAGGTGTCGCCGGGTCGACCTGTGACAGAAGTCAACGGTCTCTTTCAGGGCACCAGCACGGGCAGCAGGAAAATGCCCAGCACGCAGAGGAAGCCGAGCGTCCAGCACAGCGAACGCAGCGTGGCGCGGTCGGCCAGGTAGCAGACGGTGTAGAGCACGCGGATCACGATGAATGCGACCGCCAGCTCGTCGATGCGCGCCTGCGGCGCCTGCAGGTGGCTGGCGCACAGCACCGCGGCGGCGAACAGCGGAAAGGCCTCGAAGTGGTTGCGGTGGGCGAGGTCCGCGCGGCGGGCGCGGCCGGTCTGCCGCTCCAGCCAGGCGCGCGGATCGTGGTTGTCGAAGCCGGGCGCGCCCCATTTGGCGATGCCCACCGTGACGATGGGCAGGATGCCGGCGATCAGCACGCACCAGAAAGCGATCGGCATGGCGTTGTCCTTTGGTTCTGTCGTCGGCGCATCGCCGGCGGTCACGTAGCGAGATAGCGCCCGATGGGGCGCTTATGTGGTGCCCGGATCCTGCTCCAGCAGCGCTCGAGTTGCCCTCGAGTGCTCTTCGAGCGGTCCTCGAGCGGTCCTCGAGCGGCGCTCAAGCGGCCCTCGAGCGGCCCTCGGGTGGTCTCGAGCAGCGCTCGGCTCCCAAGCAGCCCTCAGGCCGCCACCACCCGGATCGTCACGCCAGGCAACGTCACCACCTGGCCCGCGCGGATCTTGGCGGTCTTGCGCGATTCGGCCACGCCGTCGACCGCGACCTCGCCGGCCGCGACCAGCGCCTTGCCGGCGCCGCCGCTGTCGGCCACGCCGGCCAGCTTGAGCAGATCGTTCAGCGCGATGTGCTCGCGGTCCAGCGGGAAGGTCAGGGTCTGCATGATGAAGTTTGGGGTTGGAGATGGCGCCGGGCGCCGATTCCTCGGCGCGCCGGCGTGGGCCGCGGCAATTACTTGCCCCAGCTGTCCTTCAGTCCGACGATGCGGTTGAAGACCGGGCGGCCCGGCTGGCTGTCGACGCGGTCGGCGACGAAATAGCCGTGCCGCTCGAACTGGAAGCGGTCCTCGGCCCGGGCCTCGCGCAGGCCCGGCTCCAGATACGCTGTGACCACGCGCTTGGAGTCCGCGTTCAATGCATCGAGGAAGTTCTTGCCGCCGGCATCCGGATGCGGGTCATTGAACAGCCGGTCGTACAGCCGCACCTCGGCCTGCAGCGCGTGCTGCGCGCTGACCCAGTGGATGTTGCCCTTGACCTTGACGCTGTCCGCGCCCGGCGTGCCGCTCTTGGTGTCCGGCAGGTAGTTCGCGTGCACGGCGACGACATTGCCGTCGGCGTCCTTGTCGACGCCGGTGCATTCGATCACGTAGCCGTAGCGCAGCCGCACCTTGTTGCCCGGGAACAGCCGGAAATAGCCCTTCGGCGGGTTCTCGTTGAAGTCCTCGCGCTCGATCCACAGCTCGCGCGACAGCGGGAACACGCGCTTGCCCAGCTCGGGCTGCTTCGGATGGACCGGCGCCGAGCACTCCTCGCTCTGGCCTTCCGGGTAGTTGTCCAGGATCAGCTTGAGCGGATCGAGCACCGCCACGCCGCGCGCCGCGCGCGCATCGAGGTCGTCGCGCACCGCGCCTTCCAGCGTGCTCATGTCGATCCAGCTGTCCGACTTGGCCACGCCCACGCGATCGCAGAACAGCTGGATCGATTCGGGCGTATAGCCGCGCCGGCGGATGCCGACGATGGTCGGCATGCGGGGATCGTCCCAGCCGTCGACGCGGCCCTCGTTGACAAGCTGCAGCAGCTTGCGCTTGCTGGTGATCGCATAGGTCAGGTTCAGCCGGGCGAATTCGTACTGATGCGGCAGCGGCTCGCGCAGCAGGCCGCAATCGCGCAGCTGGGCCAGCACCCAGTCGTACAGCGGGCGGTTGTTCTCGAACTCCAGCGTGCACAGCGAGTGCGTGATGTTCTCGATCGCGTCGGAGATGCAATGCGTGAAGTCGTACATCGGATAGATGCACCACTTGTCGCCGGTGCGATGGTGGTGCGCATGGCGGATCCGGTAGAGCACCGGGTCACGCATCACGATGTTCGGCGCGGCCATGTCGATCTTCGCGCGCAGCACGTGCTCGCCGTCGGCGTACTTGCCGGCGCGCATGTCGCGGAACAGCTGCAGGTTCTCCTCGACGCTGCGGTCGCGGTAGGGCGACGGCGTGCCCGGCTCGGCGAAGTTGCCGCGGCTGGCGGCGATCTGCTCGGCGCTCTGGCTGTCGACATAGGCGACGCCGCGCTCGATCAGCTTCTCGGCGAAGGCGTACAGCTGGTCGAAGTAGTCGCTGGCGTAGTACAGGTGGGCCTGCGGGCCGCCCTGCGCATCGTTGCTGTCCCAGCTGAAGCCGAGCCAGTGCACCGCGTCGATGATCGAATCGACGTACTCGGTGTCTTCCTTGACCGGATTGGTGTCATCGAAGCGCAGGTGGCAGCGGCCGCCGTAGTCGCGCGCCAGGCCGAAATTCAGGCAGATGCTCTTGGCGTGGCCGATGTGCAGATAGCCGTTGGGCTCCGGCGGGAAGCGCGTGATCACGGCGGGCAGCGGCCGGCCCTGCGCGTCGGTGCGGCCGGCGTAGGTGCCGGCGGCCAGATCCTGGTCGATGATGCTGCGCAGGAAGTTCGAGGCGGCGGGCGTGCTGTCTTGGGCTTTCGGGTCGTGGCTCATGGTTTGGCCAGGTTGGGCCGCGGGTCGCGCGGCCGGCTACAGGGCGGATTCGAATTCGTGGTAAGGAACGGCGCAGATTTGCGCCGGGCCAGCGCGCCGGCGCCCCGGAGGGCCCGGCAGGTTGGCGGGAACCGGTGATTTTACCGTGCCGGCGCATCCGCCGCGCGCGCAATCTTGGGCGGCGCGCTAGCATGGAGTTCCTGTGCATCCCGAAGCGGCCCGGCCGCGCGCGCCCGCGCTGCAGCCACCGGTTCGATTTGCCGATTCGATTTGCCGATTCGATTTGCCGATTCGATGTGCCGACCCCACCGTCGCCATCGCATTGCCATCCCACCCCCATCGTTCACGAGGAGCGCCATGCCATCGCCCGATCCCGCCGCCACCCTTGCCGCGCTGTGGCGCGTCACCGGCCTGCCCGAGGCCGCCCTTGCGCAGGCGCGGCTGAGCGGCGCCGAACCGGTGCTGCCGTCGTCGTTCGCGGTCGGCACCGCCGCGCAGGCCAGCCTGGCCGCTTCCGCGCTGGCCGCCGCCGCGCTGTGGCAGCAGCGCACGGGCCGCTGGCAGCAGGTCGCCGTGGACATGCGCCACGCCATCGCGGAATTCCGCAGCGAACGCTATCTGCGCGTCGACGGCGGCCCCGCGCCGGAGCTGTGGGACAAGATCGCGGGCGCCTATCGCTGCGGCGACGGCCGCTGGGTCCGGCTGCACACCAACTTCCTGCATCACCGCGACGGCGTGCTGCGCCTGCTCGGCTGCGCCAACCAGAAGGACGAGGTGCAGGCTGCGCTGGGCAAATGGGACGCCGAGGCCTTCGAGACCGCCGCTTCCGATGCGGGCCTGGTGGTCGCGGCGATGCGCAGCTTCGACGAGTGGGACCGCCATCCGCAGGCGGCCGCGTTGCGCGAGCTGCCGCCGGTCGTGATCGAGCGGATCGGCGACGCGCCGCCGATGCCCTTGCCGGACCTGCCGGCGCAGGATGCGCGCCCGCTGTCGGGCGTGCGCGTGCTCGAATTCACGCGGATCATCGCCGGCCCGGTCGCCGGCCGTACGCTGGCCGCGCATGGCGCCGACGTGCTGCTGGTCACCGCGCCGCATCTGCCGTCGATCGCGCCGCTGGTGATCGACACCGGCCGCGGCAAGCGCTCCTGCCAGCTCGATCTGCGCGATGCCGACGACAAGCACACGCTGCACAAGCTGCTGCACGGCGCCGATGTCTTCCTGCAGGGCTACCGGCCCGGCGGGCTCGCCGCGCTGGGCTTCGGCCCGGAGGCGGCGGCGCGCGCCCGGCCGGGCATCGTCTATGTCTCGCTGTCGGCCTATGGCCATGTCGGGCCGTGGGCGGGCAAGCGCGGCTTCGATTCGCTGGTGCAGACCGCTACCGGCTTCAACGATGCCGAGGCCCGCGCCGCCGGCAGCGACGCGCCGCGCCCGTTGCCCGCCCAGGTGCTCGACCACGCCGCCGGCTATCTGCTGGCGGTGGGAGCGATGGCGGCGCTGCACCGGCGCGCCACCGAGGGCGGCAGCTGGCACGTGCGCGTGTCGCTGGCGCAGACCGCGCAATGGCTGCGCGGTCTGGGGCGGATCGAGGAGGGGCTGCAGGCGCCGGATCAGCGCATCGACGACATCAGCGACCTGCTGGAAGCAGTGCCGTCCGGTTTCGGCATGCTGACCACGGTGCGCCACGCCGCGCAGCTGTCGGAAACCCCGGCGCGCTGGGAGCAGCCGTCCGTGCCGCTGGGCAGCGACGCGGCGGAGTGGCTGCCGCGCGGCGGGGCCAGATAGGCGGTTGAAATCCTGCAGACTTTTTGCGTGCGGTGGCGGTTCCGTCCGGTCCAGGCCGGTCCGATCCCGGTCGCGGCCGCGGCCCCGCGGCCACAGTCCTTCCCTGCCGACGCTGCGCCATGCCGCGTCGGTATTTTTTTGACGCACTAAAACCTACCGAGTAGTATGTTCTCGCAAGGAAGGCCGGACCTTCGACAAGAACGACCAGAAGAAAGACAACAAACGACGACAAGGAGACAAAGGCATGCGGGTTCTGATCACGGGCGCGGCCGGCTTTATCGGCACCGCGCTGCTACGCGCGTTGATCGCGCGGGGAAGCCTGGCCGACGCCGGCGGCACGCCGTGCCGGATCGAGGAACTGGTGCTCGCAGACCGGGCCGATGTGCCGCTGGCCGGCGACGCGCCGTGCCGGCGCACGGTGCTGCGCGGCGACCTGGCCGAGCCCGGCTTTGCGGCCCAATTGGCGGCCCTGGCGCCGGACAGCGTGTTCCATCTGGCGGCCAGCCTGACGCTGGAGGCCGAAGCCGACGAGCCGCGCGCCTATCGCCTGCATGTGGAGGCCCTGCGCGAGCTGATCGCCGGCTTCGGCAAGCCGCCCCGGCTGGTGCTGGCCAGCTCGATCGCGGTCTTCGGCGGCGACCTGCCCGCGACGGTCGGCGATGGCCTGCGCGCCGAGCCCGACACGACCTATGGCACGCACAAGGCCATCGCCGAACTGCTGCTGGCCGACTACAGCCGCCGCGGCCGCGTCGACGCACGCGCGCTGCGCCTGCCGATCGTGCTGATCCGCGACGGCGCGCCATCGCCGGCGGTGTCCGACCGCATCGCCGCGATCGTGCGCGAGCCGCTGGCCGGCCGCGATGTCGTCTGCGGCCTGCATCCGGACACGCGGATGCCGGTGGCGTCGGCGCAGGCCGTGGCCCGCGCCCTGATCGCCATGCACGATCTGCCGGCGGAACGACTGCCGCACGACCGGGCGCTGAACCTGCCGTCGCTGTCGATCACCGTCGCGGAGATGGTCGCCGCGCTGCGTCGCGTGGCCGGCGATGAAGCCGCGGCGCGGGTCCGCTACGAGCCCGACCCCACGCTCCAGCGGGTGGTCGACGGGTGGCCGCGGGCCTTCACGTCGGACAGGGCCAGCGCGCTGGGCCTGCATGCCGATGCCGATTTCGA
Organism: Cupriavidus cauae; assembly: GCF_008632125.1. GTDB lineage: Bacteria > Pseudomonadota > Gammaproteobacteria > Burkholderiales > Burkholderiaceae > Cupriavidus > Cupriavidus cauae. Next base: position 214,660 of record NZ_VWRN01000053.1, on the reverse strand, counting down.
CGCGATTCTCGGCGCCTACCTCGGGGCCGACCTCGGGGCCAACCGCGGGGCCGACGTCGGAGCCGACGTCGGAGCCAACCTCGGGGCCAACCTCGGCGCGTCCCTGCGCGGCAAGGGGACGGCATGAGGAACCCCGCGATCGGATTCCGCCGCAGCGGCCCGCTCTCCACCAGTGAACAGGAGCGGCAGGCCGACACCCCGATGCGCTTCGACGAGCGGCTGTCGCCCGAGGTTGCCGCGCTGCCGGTCTGCATCGTCGGCGCGGGCTCGTCCGGGGTGACCGCCGCCAAGGCGCTGAAGGAGAAGGGCATCGCGTTCGATTGCTTCGAACTGGGCTCGAAGATCGGCGGCATGTGGCGCTACGAAAACGACAACGGCATGTCGTCGGCCTATCGCAGCCTGCATATCGACACCAGCCGCACCAACCTCGGCTATTCCGATTTCCCGATCCCCGACCACTATCCGGATTTCCTGTCGCACTACGAGGTCATCGAATATCTGGAAGCCTATGCCGAGCGCTTCGGCATCCCGCCGCATATCCGCTTCAACACGCGGGTCGAGCGCGTGGAGCCGGCCGGCGACGGCAGCTGGCGCGTCACGCTCGGGGATGGCAGCAGCCGGCGCTATCGCGCGGTGATCGTCGCCAACGGCCATCTGTGGGACCCGCGCTGGCCCAGCTTCGACGGCGCGTTTTCCGGCGAGCAGATCCATTCGCATCACTACCGCACCGCCGAGCCGTTCCGCGACAGGAACGTGCTGATCGTCGGCATCGGCAATTCCGCGGTCGACATCGCCGTCGACGTCTGCAAGTCGGCGAAGCGGACATGGATCTCGACGCGGCGCAGCGCGTGGATCATGCCGAAATACATCATGGGCCATCCGACCGATCGCTGGTCGGCCTTCTTCGCGCGGCGCCTGCATCTGCCGACGCGCGTCACGCGCACGCTGGTGCGCTGGCTGGCATATCTGGCCACCGGCGACCAGGCGCGCGTCGGCATTCCGCGGCCGCGCCACGAGATCTGGCGCGAGCATGCGACGCTGAGCCAGGAGCTGATCCCGTACTGCGGTCATGGCTGGATCCGCATCAAGCCGAACATCCGCAGGCTCGATGGCCACCATGTCGAGTTCGAGGACGGCACGCGCGAGGCCGTCGATGCGATCATCCACGCCACCGGCTATCGGGCCAGCTTTCCGTTTCTCGATCGGCAGGTGTTCGAGGTCGCGGACGGCAAGGCGGAACTCTATCGCCGCATGATGCCGCCGGGGCGGCACGGGCTGTTCCTGCTCGGGCTGGTGCAGCCGATCGGCCCGACCATTCCGCTGGTCGAGATCCAGGGCAAATGGCTGGCCGCGGTGCTCGCCAACGAGGTGCGGCTGCCGGGCCCGCACGGCATGATGGCGGAGATCGATGCCCATCGGCGCTACGTGTCGCGCCGCTTCGTCGGCTCGGCGCGCTATACGCTGGAGGTGGACTTCCGCCGCTACGCCAGAGAACTGTTTCGCGATATCGCCCGGGGAGGGGCGGCATGACCCCAAGCAAGCAGGAAATCCTGAACCAGGCCGCCGAATGCTTCATGGAACAAGGGTTCCATGCCACCAGCATCGACGACGTCGCGCGGCGGCTCGGCGCGACCAAGGGACGCATCTACCATCATTACGCGTCGAAGATCGACCTGTTCTTCGAGGTGCATCGCGAAGGCATGCGGCTGTTGTTCGAAGCGGTGGAGCCTGCCCGCAAGGTCGAGGGCGATGGCGTCACCGTGCTGGCGGCGATGCTGCGCGCGCATGCGGTTGCCGTGCTTGAACACCATACCTTCGAGAGCGTGGTGGCGCAGGGCGTGCAGATGCATCGCTTCGGCGCGACCACGCCGTCGCAACGGCAGACGCTGGACGAACTGATCGCGAGCCGCGACCGCTTCGAGCGTCTGTTCAAGGACCAGGCCGCGGCGGCGAGGCGCGATGGCTCGCTGGCCGCCGATGCCGATCTGTCGATCGCGGTGAAGACCTTGCTGGGCGGCATCCAGTGGTCGCTGATCTGGTATCGCCCCGAGGCCGATGCCGACGAGCACGCGCGCGAGCGCCTGGCCGATGCGATGGTGCGTACGCTGGTCGAGGGCATCCGGGCGCGGCCCGAGCGGGCCCCGGCCGCGGCCGCCGCCAAGGGCAAGGCGCGCAGCGCGGCGGGCTGAGGCCTCGCCTGACGCCCCGCTTGTGGTTTCGTTTGAGGTCTCCTTTCAGGCCTCGTTTGAGCCCCCGCACTTCCAGCATCGGTTCTCAGGCCGACTTGTTCAGCAGCCGTTCCACCAGCCACAGCCGATCGACGCCCCACACCGGCTCGCCGTCGACGATAAAGAAGGGCGCGCCGAAGACGCCTTGCGCAACGGCATGGTCCACCGCCGCTTCGAGCCGTCGCTTGCCCTCGGGCGAGGCGATCTCGGCCGCCAGCCAGCCGGTATCGGCGCCGACCGCCGCGGCTTCCTCCAGCACCGCGTCGAGATCCGTGATGTCCTCCCCGCGCGCCCACAGCCTGGCGAAGACCCGCTGCGCGAAGCGCTTCGCCTGCGCCGGATCGCGTTCGTCCAGTGCCAGGAAGGCCCGTGAGGCCTTGACCGAGCTGACGCCGCGCATATCGCGCTGGACGAAGGGCACGCCCAATATCCGCGCCATGCGGGGCTTGTCGAGCCGCAGATAGTCCGACTTCAGCGGCGTCTCCATCAGCGGCTTCAGACCCATGATCTTGACCACCGTGACGCCAAGCAGGAAAGGGCGCCACACCACGGTGCGGCCATGACGGGCCGCGAGCGCATCGATCTGCGTCGAGCCGAAGTAGCCGTAGGGCGAGATGAAGTCGAAATAGAAATCGATGGGACTGGCCATCGCCGCCTCATTCCATCCTGATGTTCAGTTGCTCGATGGTCCGCCGCCAGTATGCGGATTCGCGCTGCACGCGCGCGCGGATCTGCTCGGGCGACAGGTCCGAGGCGACCATGCCCTGCGCCTGCAGCAGCGGCGCGAAGTCCGGCGCGTGGGTGACGCCGCGGATGGCGGCCGCGAGCCGTTCCACCGTCGCGCGCGGCGTGGCGGCCGGCACATAGGTCGCGATCCAGTAGCCGGGGGCGGCGATATCGGGGTAACCCGCTTCGGCCAGCGTGGGCACGTCCGGGAACAGCGTGTTGCGGCGCTCGCCCGCCACGGCCAGCACGCGGATCTTGCCGGCCTTCTGCTGCAAGATCGCCAGGCTCGCGGGCGGGAACGAGAAGCTGTAGCGGCCGGACAGCAGTTCCACCATCGCCGCGCCGGCACCCTTCATCGGCACATGCTGGGCCGATGCCTTGGCCTCGCGCTTGTAAAGTTCGCCGACGACATGGCTGGGAAAGCCGGCGCCGGACGATACATAGTTGGCCTTGTCCGGCCGCTGGCGCAGCAGCGCCGCCAGTTCCTGCGCCGTCTTCGCGGGCGAATCCGCCGGCACCGCCAGCACCACGTCGCCGCCATCGCCGACGATCGCCACCGGCATCAGGTCGCGCGACGCATCGTAGGGCGTGTCCGGCATCAGCGCCGGAATGGTGGTCAGCGGCCCGTCGACCGAGAACAGCACCGTATGGCCATCGGCCTTGCTGCGCACCACCGAGTTGACCCCGATGGTGCCGTTGGCGCCGCCGCGGTTCTCGGTGACGACGCTCTGGCCGAGCGTGGTCTTCAGTTTCTCGGCCAGCGTGCGCGCCAGCGCGTCGCTCGGTCCGCCGGGCGCGGCCGGCACCACCAGCGTGACGGTGCGCGTTGGAAACTCCTCGGCCAGCGCCGAGCCGCCGCAGGCCAGCATCATGGACAGGAGCGTGACGATGGCTTTCATGCTGGGCCTCCTTTGGCTCGGGCTGGCAAATCGCGGTCGCGGTCGTCGGTCACGGTCCTGGTGCCGCAGCCGGAGCCGGTACCGGTGCTGCTGGTGCCGGTGCTGGTGTCGGTGCCGGAGCCGGTGCCGGTGCCGGTGCCGGTGCCGGTGCTGCTGGTGCCGGTGCCGGTGCCGGTGCCGGTGCTGGTGTCGGTGTCGGTGTCGGTGTCGGTCCGCGCGGCAAGGCGGCGCAGTTGGCCCTTGGCGACCTTGTTGATGCCGACCAGCGGCAGGCTGGCCAGAAACCGGATCTCGCGCGGCACCTTGAAGCCGGCGAGCTGCGCGCGGCACGCCGCGTCGATCGCGCGGGACAACGCTTCGGTGGCAGCGTTCGGATCGGCCGGCACCACGAAGGCCACCGCGACCTCGCCCATCGCGCCATCCGCGCGGCCCACGACCGAGACGTCGGCCACGCCCGGCACCGCGCGGACCACGCGTTCGACTTCCGCCGGCGACACGCCTTCGCCGCCGCACTTGATCACATCGCGCGCCCGCTCCAGAAACTGGATCGAGCCGTCGGCGTGAACCTTCATGCGATCGCCGGTGCGGAACCAGCCGTCTGCGGTGAAGGCGGCCGCGTTGGCATCCTCGTCGTTGAAGTAGCCGGCAAACAATGTCCGCCCGCGCTCGCCGAGGATCTCGAGCTCGCCGACCTCGCCCGGCGCCAGCGACATGCTGTGGCTGTCTGCCATCCGGGCCGCATAGCCCGGTGCGACCAGGCCAATGGCGCCCGGGGCGACCGGCCGGTTCGCGCGTCCCAGGATGCCGGGCGCGACCAGTTCGGTCATGCCCCACCAGCCGAGGATCGGCACGCGGAAATGCCGCTCGTGGTCCGGCAGCCAGACCGAGTTGCACCACAGCCGGAAATGGTGGGCCGGCGGGACCGGCTGGCGGAACAGCGCCGCACTGGTGAACTGGACGTGCGGGGCAAAGGTGCAGCGCCGCGCCAGCGCCATCGGCCAGAAGCGGCTCGCCGAGAAGCGCGGCTGCAGCACGATGGCCGCGCCTGCCTGCAGGGCCGGCAGCACGCTCCAGGCCAGGCCCACGACGTGATAGAGCGGCAGCGGGATCAGGACGATATCGGAGGACAGCAGGCCGATGCCGGCGGCACACAATTGCGCCGCCCATAGCGCGTTCGCGCGCGACCAGACCACGGCCTTCGGGCGCGACGAGGTGCCGGAGGTGAACATCATGCTGCCGGGCGCAAGCGAGTCCAATCGCGCGCGTTCGATCGGGGCATCGTGCAACGACTCGAAGCCGATTGCATGGGCCGCATCGTCGGCATGGTCGGCATCGTCCGCATCGTGGGCATGGTCGGCATCGTCCGCATCGATGACGATCTGCCAGCGAAGGTGGTGAGCGCCGGAATGGAGGGAAGGAGGCGTACCGGGCAAGCCGCGCTGCGTCACGATGCCGACCGCGCCGGTGTGGTCGGCGAAGAAGGCCAGCTCGTCGCTTGCCGACTTGGGATTGAGCACCACGCACACCGCGCCCCGCCAGGCGCAGGCGAACCAGGTCAGCAGGAATTCGGGACAGTTGTTGGCATGCAGCAGCACGCGATCGCCGGGCCGCACGCCGCGCCGGGCCAGTCCGCCGGCGACGCGGCGGACGTCATCGAGGAATGCGCCGCGCGTCCATTCGCGCGCGGGGCCTTCGAATGGCTCCCAGGCCAGCAGCAGCCGATCCGGTTGTTCGCGGGCCCGGGTCTCGAGCAGGTCGACGATATCGTTCATGGGCCTCCCGCCGCGTGCCGCTCGAACGGTGGAGCGCACGGGCAAGGCCCAGTGTAAGGAGCGCCACTCCCCATGTCGTATGCCGTTTTATCGCACCGGCTTAACACGGGGTTATGGGGCAGGTGTGGTCTTGCGCCCCTCGCTCGCGCGGTCCCGCGGCCCCGAGACGCGCGCCGCCACGCCGCCGAGAACCCGCAACCCCGAGACCCCGAGACCCGGAGACCCCGAGACCCCGAGACCCCGAGACCCCGAGACCCCGAGACCCCGAGACCCGAGACCCCGGGGCTTCGAGGCTTCGAGGCCCCACGGCCCCACGGCCCCCAAGCCCCACGGCCCCCAAGCCCCACGGCCCTCAGTACAGCGTCTGGCGGATCCGCTGCGGCAGTTCGGCGTCGTACGCGCGGCCGTCGATCGCATCGCGGCTCAGCGTCGCCAGGATGGTGCCGGTGCTCGGCAGCGCGCTGCGCGGAATCTGCGCCTCCGGCGACCACAGGCGCGAACGCACCAGCGCGCGGGCGCACTGGAAGAACACCGAGCGGATCGCGATCAGCAGCACGGTGGAGGGCGCCTTGCCGTCGACCGTGCATTGGGCGATCAGCTCGGGATCGGTCGAAATCGTCGCCGTGCCCGCCACGCGCAGCGTCTCGTCGACGCCCGGCACGAGGAACAGCAGGCCGACGCGCGGGTCGGCCAGGATGTTGCGCAGGCTGTCGATGCGGTTATTGCCGCGGCGGTCCGGCAGCAGCAGCGTGCGGTCGTCCAGCACCTTGACGAAGCCCGGCGCGTCGCCGCGCGGCGAGCATTCGGCCATGCCGTCGGCCACCGTCGACAGCAGGCAGAACGGCGAGGCCTCGACGAAGGCGCGGTAGTGCGGGTGCAGGTAATCGACTTCCTTGGCCAGCGAGGCCGGCGCGGGTTTGCCGTAGTGCGTTTCCAGGTCTGCCAGCGTGGTGATGGTGTGGTCGGTCATGGCGGATTGGCGGTCGGAGCGAGGTGGAAGAGCAGGGCGGAACGGGGTGGACCGTGCGCGTTGGGCGCAGTGCGGCGGATCGGGTGGATCGTGCGCGTTGGACGCCGTGCGCGGCAACGGCAAGTCTACAGCGTGACGGTGCCGCGGCCGATCTCGATCACGCGGCCGCCGACGCGGATCGCGCCCTCGCCATCGTCGGCATCGACCTCCAGCCGCAGCCGGCAGGGCCGCTCGACCAGGTCGCCCTGCGCGATCTCGTAGCGGGCCGGCAAGGCATGGCCGGTGGCCAGCAGCCAGCCCCCCAGGTTGGCGCAGGCCGAGCCGGTGCCCGGGTCCTCGGCCACGCCGCCGCCCTGCTTGGTGAAGAAGTAGCGCGCTACCACGCGCCCCGGCTGCTGCGGGTCGAAGGCGAACAGATAGGCGGTCTTGCGGCCGAGGCTGCTGGCTGGCCAGGCGTCCAGGCGGCTGCCGTCGGGCGCCGCGCGGCGCACGGCGTCCGGGCTGTTCAGCGGCACCAGCAGCTGGTCGGCGCCGGTATCGACCCAGATCGGCGAGCCGGCCAGATCATCGGCTCGCAGCCCGAGCAGCGCGGCCACTTCCGCATCCGGCAGTTGCGCCGGCGCGGTCCTTGGCTGGCCGCGATGCGGCGCCGTGAAGGTCCAGACATCGCCGTGCGCGCGCACCGGTACCAGGCCGGCCTTGAACTCGAGCGTCAGCGCATCGCCGGTGCCGCGCAGCGCCCGTACCGCATGCGCGGTGCCCAGCGTCGGATGGCCGGCGAAGCGCATCTCGTAGCCGGGCGTGAAGATCCGCACCATCGCGTCGGCCCGCTCCGAGGGCAGGATGAAGGTCGTCTCGGACAGATTGAACTGCAGCGCCAGCGCCTGCATGGTCGCGTCGTCCAGCCCGCGCCCGTCCTCGAACACGCACAGGGGATTGCCGCCGAAGGTCGATTCGGCAAAGACATTGAGCAGGCGGAAGGCGTAGCTGGACATGGCGGTGGCATCGGGTAGGGACAGGGTGCCAGTGTAGGACGATGGCGCGCCCGAGCCATATACAGTTCGCTAGCCCGGCATCAGGCCAGTTCCCATCCTCGCATCAGCCGCACAGACAGACGATCTGATTCAATTGCTCGCACGCCGCCGCGAAGGCATCCGGCGGTGCCTGCTTCCAGGGATGGGGCTTGGCGTGCCGGCCGCGCCAGTCGAAGGTTTTTGGCTGATGCGCGAGGATGTAGGCCGACAGCTTGCCGACACCTTCGAGCTTGATGGCAAACGGGTTGGTCTCGTTGTAGGCGGCCGTCGTCATCGGCAAGCCGATGACCAGGCCGGTTTTTTCATTGAACGCCCGTGGCGACAAGACGAGCAACGGGTGTCGGTCTTTCATTTCCCGCCCGATCTGCGGGCTGCATTCGATCCACACAATATCGCGGCGATCGGGTACCCACGCGCTCTTCGGCATCGCTACATCGCCTCCGCACCGACCGGTGGCGCCACCATGACTTCTCCGCCGTGGACGGCCGGGTCAAACAAGGCCAGCTTCTCGTCAAGCGTCATGGCCCGCTTTCCCACAGGCTTGACGGTCACTCCCACCTCTTCCACCTGCACCTCGACCTCCTGTCCTTCTACAAAGCGCGCCGACCTCGCTACCGCGGAGGGGATCCTGACGGCAAGGCTATTTCCCCATTTCTGGATGGTCAGTCTGGCTGCTTTGGCCATTTGAGCCTCCTGTGGCGCAAGTATCGGGTCGTGGTGGGAATGTTTCAACATCGTTTATACATGGAGAGATTTGAATACACAAGGCATTGTCGGGAAGCAAAAAAAACGCCGGCATGGAGCCGGCGCAATGAGTGTCCAGGGGACAGCGAGAGCGGGGGACCGTCAGAAGCCCACCGCCTGCCCGTCCCGGCGGCTGTCGCTGGCGGCGACATAGCCGTGCTCGGGGTCTTCCGACAGGCGCCAGATGAACTGGCCCGAGCCGAAGTCCATGTACGGGTCGGCCACCGACTTGAGCTGGTGGCCGCGGTCCTTCAGGCCGGCGACGGTGGCAGCGTTCATGGTGGCCTCGACGTCCAGCGTGAAGTCGCGGTTGACCTTCCAGCGCGGCGCGCAGCAGGCCGCCTGCGGCTGCTGCTTGTAGTCGAGCATGCGCACCACGGTCTGCAGATGGCCCTGCGGCTGCATGTCGCCACCCATCACGCCGAAGCTCATCACCGGCTGGCCGTTGCGCGTCATGAAGGCCGGGATGATGGTGTGGAACGGGCGCTTGCCGCCGGCCACCACATTGGGCGACTTCGGATCCATCGAGAAGCCGACGCCGCGGTTCTGCAGGCTGATGCCGGTGCCGGGCACGACCACGCCGGAGCCGAAGCCCATGTAGTTCGACTGGATGAACGAGATCATCATGCCGTTCTCGTCGGCCGCGGTCAGGTAGATGGTGCCCCCGACCTTGGGCATGCCGAAGTCGAAATGCGTGGCGCGCTTCATGTCGATCAGCCTGGCGCGCGACTTCAGGTAGGCGTCGTCGAGCATCTGCTCCGGCGTGACTTCCATGCTGCGCGGGTCGGACACGTAGCGGTACAGGTCGGCGAACGCCAGCTTCATCGCCTCGATCTGCAGATGCTGCGAGTCGATCGAATCGACTGGCAGGTTGGCGACGTCGAAGTTGTCCAGGATGCCGAGCGCCATCAGCGCGGCGATGCCCTGGCCGTTGGGAGGAATCTCGTGGATCTCGTAGCCGCGATAGGACTTGCGGATCGGCTCGACCCAGTCCGGACGGTAGTCGCGCAGGTCGGCCAGCGTCATCGCGCCGCCGCACTCCTTGCTGAAGGCGGCGATGCGCTCGGCGATCCGGCCTTCGTAGTAGTCCCGGCCGCCGCTGGCGCCGATGCGGCGCAGCGTTTCGGCGGCGGCCTTCATCACGAACTTCTCGCCGGTATGCGGCGCGCGGCCGTTCGGCATGAAGGTGTCGGCGTAGCCCGGCTGGTCCTTCAGGTCCGGCACCGCGGCGGCCCACTTGTGCGCGACGATCGGCGGCACGGCATAGCCGCGCTCGGCGATCTCGATGGCCGGCTCCATCAGGTCGGCGAACGGCAGCTTGCCGAAGCGCTCGTGCAGCGCGGCCCAGCCAGCCACCACGCCGGGCACGGTGACGCTGTCCCAGCCGCGGATCGGCCGCTTGGCGATGCCATTGCCTTCCTCGCCGTACTTGTTGCGGAAGTACTCGGGATTCCATGCGGCCGGCGCCACCCCCGACGAGTTCAGGCCGTGCAGCTGCTTGCCGTCCCACAGGATCGCGAAGGCATCGCTGCCCAGGCCGCAGGAGACCGGCTCGACGATGGTGATCGCGGCGGCGGCGGCGATTGCCGCGTCGATCGCATTGCCGCCCTTGAGCAGCATGCGCAGGCCGGCCTGCGCGGCCAGCGGGTGCGAGGTCGATACCACGTTGCGCGCGAACAGCGGAATGCGCACGGAGGGGTAGGGATTGGTCCAGTCGAAGGTCTGCATGGCGTGTCTCTTGTCTCTTGGCGTTATTCGGTCTTGGCGTTATTCCGCGGTGATGTTGCGGTCCTTGATCAGTTTGCCCCAGCGGGCGCTTTCCTTGCTGACGACCGACGCGAACTGCGCGGGCGTGCCGCCGACCGGCTCGGCGCCGAGCTTGGCCAGCCGTTCCTTGACCTCCGGCGCCTGGATCGCCTTGTTGAACTCCGCGTTCAGGCGGGTAACGAGGTCGGCCGGCAGGTTCTTCGGGCCATAGATGCCGAACCAGGTTTCGCTGACGAAGCCGGGCAGGCCCGATTCGCCGACGGTCGGCACGTCGGGCACCAGCGACGAGCGCTTCGGGCTGGTCACCGCCAGCGCCTTGAGCTTGCCGTCGCGCACGTGCGGCAGGCCGGTGACGATGCTGTCGAACAGGATATGCACCTTGCCCGAGATCAGGTCGGCGATCGACAGCGCGGTGCCCTTGTACGGAATGTGCGTCAGCTGGACACCAGCCTGCGCGCTAAAGGCTTCGGCCATCAGGTGGACCACGGTGCCGTTGCCGCTGGACGCGTAGTTCAGTTCGCCGGGATGCGCCTTCGCATAGGCGATCAGTTCCTTGACGCTGTTCACCGGCAGATGGTTCGACACCACCAGCAGATTGGTGGCGCTGGCGACCTGGCCGATCGGCGTGAAATCGGTCTGCACGTTGTACGGCAGGCGCGGATGGATATGCGGTCCGATCGAATGCGTGCTGCTGGTGGCCATCAGCAGCGTGTAGCCGTCCGCCGGGGCTTTGGCGGCCATGTCGGAGCCGATCGCGCCGCCGGCGCCAGGCCGGTTGTCGACCACCACCTGCTGGCCGAGGTTGGCGCCGACCTTCTGCGCAATGGCGCGCGCCAGCAGGTCGGTCGCGCCGCTGGCGGGGAAGGGCACGATCAGGCGGATCGGCTTGGCGGGATAGCTCTCGGCCAGGGCGGGCGCGGCGGCAAAGGCCAGCGTCGCCGCCAGGCTGGTGCCCAGCAGGCGCAGCCAGGATGTCATCTTCAATCTCCGTGAACGTTGTCGGTTCGATGCCGGCGGGCCGGCCGATGGCGCATTATTCCGTGCAGCTTTACATAATGAAAGCTAATATTTCTTGCTTGCTTCTCAAGTTTTGCTTAAGGCCGTTACGCCAGACCCGGGCTGCATCCGGCCTGCCGGCCCCGCGTTGACCTGCTTCCCTCTTACTTTATGAGCACCATCCGGTTCCTTCGTACTTTCGTCGCCGTCGCCGAGCACGGCTCCTTCGCCGCCGCCGCCGGCCATGTGGCGCTGACCCAGGCGGCGGTCAGCCTGCAGATGCGCGCGCTCGAGGGCGAACTGCGGCGCGACCTGTTCGACCGGACCGGCCGCGTGGTGGTGCTCAACGCGGGCGGGCGGGAACTGCTGCCGCGCGCACGACAGCTGCTGGCACTGTACGACGAGATGCGCGCCGCGCCGGAGACGCCCGAGGCGATGGCCGGCGCGGTCGCCGTCGGCGCCGTGGTGTCGGTGATGGGCGGCCTGTCGCATGTGGTGGCCAGCATGAAGACCGAGCATCCGGCGCTGGACGTGCGGCTGGTCGGCGCCAAGTCGATCGAGCTGGCCACGCTGGTCGAGGCAGGCGAGCTCGATGCGGCGATCGTGGTGGAGGGGCCGGGCCGGCTGGCGGGGGCGCTGCGCTGGACGCCGCTGTATCGCGAGCCGCTGGTGGCGATCGCCGCCGCCGGCAGCGCCGCCACGGACGCGCGCCAGGCGCTGGCTGGCCAGGCCTTCCTGCGCTTCGACCGGACCCAGCTGACCGGCATGCTGGTCGAGCGGGCCCTGCGGCGCGCGCACCTGCGTGTCAATGAATTCCTCGAACTCAATTCGATCGAGGCGCTGGTCGAACTGGTGCGGCAGCAGGTCGGCGTGACGGTCGTGCCGCTGCTGCAGCGGGCGCGCTGGCGCGACGACGAGGCGCTGCGGGTGCTGCCACTGGAGGCGGGCGGCGAGCCGGTATGGCGCACCATCGGCATGCTGGAGCGGCGCGATCATTCGCGCCGGCACATCACCGAGGCGATCCGGGCCGCCTGCGCGGCGCTGTTCTGCGAGCCGCGCTAGGGGGCGTTCGACCCGACCCCCCCAAAAAAAAACGGGGTGCCGGCTGGCACCCCGTTTCACGTGTTGCGTGTTGCTTCTTACTCTTCCTGGAACGCTTCCTCGCGCTTGGCCTTGATCGACGGCAGGGCCACGATCAGCACCAGGATCGCGGCGGCGATCAGCAGGCTCAGCGACAGCGGACGGGTGAAGAATACCGTGAACTCGCCACGCGAGAGCAGCAGCGTGCGGCGGAAGTTCTCTTCCATCATCGGTCCGAGCACGAAGCCGAGCAGCAGCGGCGCCGGTTCGCACTTGAGCTTCAGGAACAGATAGCCCACCACGCCGAAGGCCGCGGTCTGGAACACGTCGAAGGTGGTGTTCTGGACCGAGTAGACGCCGATACAGCAGAACGTCAGGATGGCCGGGTACAGGAAGCGGTAGGGCACCTTCAGCAGCTTGACCCAGATGCCGATCAGCGGCAGGTTCAGGATGATCAGCATCAGGTTGCCGATCCACATCGAGGCGATCAGGCCCCAGAACAGCTGCGGGTTGCTGGTCATCACCTGCGGACCCGGCTGGATGTTGTGGATCGTCATCGCACCGACCATCAGCGCCATCACCGCGTTGGGCGGAATGCCCAGCGTCAGCAGCGGGATGAAGGAGGTCTGCGAAGCGGCGTTGTTGGCCGACTCGGGACCCGCCACGCCTTCGATCGCACCCTTGCCGAACTCGTGCGGATACTTCGACGACTTCTTCTCCAGCGTGTAGGCCGCGAACGAAGCCAGCGAGGCGCCGCCGCCCGGCAGGATGCCCAGCGCGGAACCGAGCACGGTGCCGCGCAGCACCGCCGGGATCATGCGCCTGAAGTCTTCCTTGGTCGGGAACAGGTTGGTGATGCTGTCGGTGAAGGTCTCGCGCTTTTCGCGTTGCTCCAGGTTCGCGATGATTTCCGCGAAGCCGAAGATACCCATCGCCACGGCCACAAAGTTCAGGCCGTCGGTCAGTTCCGGCACGTCGAACGAGAAGCGCGCCGCGCCCGAGTTCACGTCGGTACCGACCAGGCCCAGCAGCAGGCCCAGCACGATCATCGCGATCGCCTTGACCAGCGAGCCCGAGGCCAGCACCACCGCGCCGATCAGGCCCAGCACCATCAGCGAGAAGTACTCGGCGGGGCCGAACTTGAAGGCCAGTTCCGACAGCGGCGCGGCAAAGCCGGCCAGGATCAGCGTGGCCACGCAGCCGGCGAAGAACGAACCCATGCCCGCGGTCGCCAGTGCCACCCCGGCGCGGCCACGCCGCGCCATCTGATAGCCGTCGATGGTTGTCACCACCGAGGACGATTCGCCGGGCAGATTGACCAGGATCGCGGTGGTCGAGCCGCCGTACTGGGCGCCGTAGTAGATGCCCGCCAGCATGATCAGCGCGGCCACCGGCGGCAGCGTGTAGGTGATCGGCAGCAGCATCGCGATGGTCGCGAGCGGTCCCAGGCCGGGCAGCACGCCGATCAGCGTGCCGAGCAGGCAGCCGAGGAAGGCGTAGGCCAGGTTCTGGAAGGTCAGGGCGGTCGAGAAGCCGATGCCCAGGTTGGTTAGCAGTTCCATCTGGCGCTCCTTAGCCGGTAATGAAGGCCGGCCACACCGGCATCTGCAGATTGATGCCGTAGACGAAGGCGCCCATGCTGATCAGCACCAGCACGATGGTGTTCAGGATCGCGCCGCGCCAGGTGAACTCGTGGCTGGCCATCGAAGACACCAGCACCAGCACGATCACCGACAGCACCATGCCCAGCGGCTTGAGCAGCAGGCCGAACAGCACCACCGAACCGAGGATCCACAGCAACAGCTTGATATCCCAGCGGGCCAGTTCATCGCCCTCGCCCTTGCTGGACATCGATCCGATCAGCACCAGCACGCCCAGCAGGGCAAGCACGACGCCGAGCCAGAACGGGAAATACCCCGGACCCATCTTCGCGGCAGTTCCCATCGAATAGCCGCGAGCGACCCAGGAAAAGCCGAATCCGACCAGGATGAACATCAGGCCGGAGGCAAAGTCCTTTTGGCTACGTATGCGCAAAATGATTCTCCTCGATTTGACAAAACTGGCGCTTGCGGTGCTGTGAGCCGCGCGTCGATGCGCTGGTCTCATGGCGTCGCGACGGGCCGTTGCAGCGTTTGTGCGGTGCAACGAAACCACGCGCGGCACCCTCCCCGTCCGCAGGCAGGGGGAAGGTAAGGGGGCCACCTTTCAGCGACCTTTCAGATGTCTGCAAACTTGGTCAATGTGAGGGTATCTCCCTAGGTCCGCGCAGAGGCGGTCCCGCGCATCGCGCGGGACGGGGATGCGCCGGGCCAAGGGGGGCCGACATGGCCGTCGGCTATCATCGGCGGCGCGGCGGCCGTCATGCTGCGCTGTCACGCCTGTGCGCCTGTGCGCCTGTGCGCCTGTGCGCCTCTGCGCCCGCAGCGCCGCTGCACCAGTGCCCAGTGCGTCAGTGCGTCGTGCGTCAGTGCGCCGGTGCGTCGCCGCGTGGTTGTCTCCGCCTCCTCCACCGTAATCGTTGCAAGGGCCAGTTTGGAAAGCATTGAACACGTGATCCTGATCGGCGCCGTGGTGATGTCCCTCGGCATCGTCGTCGGCGCCTTCTCTTCGCGCATCGGCGTGCCGTTTCTGCTGGTATTCCTGCTGGTCGGCATGCTGGCCGGTGTCGACGGCCCGGGCGGCATCCGCTTCTCCAATACCTGGCTCAGCTTTCTGGTCGGCAATCTGGCGCTGGCCGTGATCCTGCTCGATGGCGGGCTGCGCACGCAGTACGCGACCTTTCGCGTCGCGTTGCGGCCGTCGCTGGCGCTGGCGACGGTCGGCGTGCTGCTGACCACCGGGCTGGTGGGCCTGTTCGCGGCCTGGGTGCTGGAGATCGACTGGAAGCTCGGCCTGCTGCTGGGCGCCATCGTCGGCTCGACCGACGCGGCCGCGGTCTTCTCGCTGCTCAACAGCAGCGGCGTCCGGCTCAAGGAGCGGGTCGCCAGCGTGCTCGAGATCGAATCGGGCATCAACGATCCGATGGCGATCTTCCTGACGCTGACGCTGATCGAGTGGATCCATGCGCCGGCAGGGCTGAGCGGTGGCGCGCTGCTGTGGCGGTTGCTGGTGCAGTTCGGCGTCGGCGGCGCGATGGGCCTGGCGCTGGGCTATTGCCTGGCCAATGTGCTGGAGCGCATTCGGGTGGCAGAAGGCCTGCAGGCGATCCTGCTGTGTTCGGGCGGCGCCATGGTGTTTGCGATCGTGCAGACCGCAGGCGGCAGCGGATTTCTGGCCGTGTATCTGACCGGCATGCTGATCGGCAACCGCGACCGCGCCGTGAGCCCGGACGCGATGCGGGCGATGGATGGCATGGCGTGGCTGGCCCAGTCGGCGATGTTCCTGCTGCTGGGCCTGCTGGTGACGCCGCACCGGATCTGGGACGTGGCGGTGCCAGCGATGGCCGTGGCGCTGTTCCTGATGCTGGTGGCCCGCCCGCTCGCGGTCTGGATCTCGCTGCTGCCGTTCCGCTTCAACGCGCGCGAGAAGGGCTTCATTGCCTGGATGGGACTGCGCGGCGCGGTGCCGATCGTGCTGGCGCTGTTTCCGCTGCTGCAAGGCATGCCCGACGCCGGCCTGTTGTTCCGCATCGCCTTTGCCGTGGTGCTGGCCAGCCTGCTGCTGCAGGGAACGACGGTGCCGCTGGCCGCGCGGCTCGGCCGGGTGCTGCGGCCCGCGTATCCCGAGCCGCTGGCGCGCGAACGCCTGCACGGCACGCGCGCACCGGCGATGGACCTGATGCAGTTCGAGGTCGAGCCCGAGTCCGCGGTAACCGGCGTGCGCGGGGACCGCGTCGAATTGCCGCCGCGTTGTCGACTGATGACCGTGGCCCGCGGCGAGGCGTTGCTGCCGCTCGAGCAGGCCGTTCTGCAGGCCGGCGATACGGTTTCGGTGCTGGCGCCGGCGAGCAGCGTGCCGACGCTGGCCCGGCTGTTCCGCACGCCGGAGCGCGCACCGGCATGGCAGCAGGTGCCGCATGACTTCGTGCTGTCGGGCGACGCGCTGCTGCGCGATGTGGCCGGGTTGTATGGCACGCGGGATCTGACGCCGGGCGAGTATCCGTCGACGCTGGAGGCCGCGATGCTGAACGCCTTCGCCACGCCGCCGGTGGAGGGCGACACGGTGGAGATTGCGGGCCTGACCTTGACCGCGGTGCGCATGGAGGATGGCCGGATCGTGCAGGTGGGGTTGAGGTTGCCGCGGCAGGCCAGCGCAGTGCAATAGCCAGTGGGTCAGCGCAGGGCCCCTATGTTGACCAACTGCTGCACCGTCCAGCCGAGCACGGGGGGCAACTTGCCGCGATAGAGGTTGAGCACGATCTTGCTGACGGGGAGCTTGCTGCCTTGCAGTTGGAGCCTGGAGGGGTCCACCTTGCCGGCATCGCGGGCTTCGCGTGCCTCGCGATGCGGGGCCGGCGCCTCCATGCCGGCGATGCGTATCGCCGAGACCACCCATTGCAGCGAATGGGCGAGGGCATCCAGGGACCGGTGCACCGCCTGGATGTCCTCCCGGTATGGCGCGGCAACGGCGTCCGGCAGATCGCCGGTATCGACGAGCGGCTCGACATATTCGCGCCGTATCCTGTCAATCAGCGGTACAGCGCGCGCCGCCGCCTCGCGCAACGCCAGCGCTTTGCGGCGCGTGGCGTTGTTCGCCTCGATCTCGCCGTGGGGGTTCATCGCTGCCAGCCAGCGCGGCAACAGCGTGCCGGCGCGCTCGAGCACATCGCAGACCGTTTCCAGCATGCCGGCCCTGGACCTGCTGCCCTCGATCGCGTCGCGCAGCGCCCGCTCGATATCCCGCTTGGCATCCACCATCTTCGCCACCGATCGCTGGCGCAGCTGCGCGATGTTGGCGTCCAGGCGGTTTTCCAGCGCATTGGCGGTTTCGCCGAATGTCCTCGAGGCATGCCGGTCGGCCTGGTCCCATTGCTGCAGGAAGCCGTGTTCGAGCGCCTCGGAAGGGGGCGCTACCTGGCTGTCCGCTTCGGGGTCGTCCATGCCGTGATCGGCCATCCGGGCGCGATACACGTCGCGCAGGCTGGACCATTCCTGCAGAGAGGCGTTCAGCCTGCGGGCGATCTCGACCGCGAGCCGCTCCTCTTGCTGTCCGGTGTCTTGCTGACGCCTGGCCTCCAGGCGCCGGTTGTGCGCGTTCATCAGCCGGCCGGTAACCTGGATGCTGGCCAGGTCGAGCAGCGTCGCGGCCACCGCACCGGCCGGCACGCTGGCGGTCCAGTCCGCCAGCGCGGGATACAGGCCGCGCAACTCCTCCAGCCTGGCTTCGGCCAGCAGGATTTCGCGGCGCACATGGTCCATCACCCTGTGCCGTTCGCGCAGGAACGGCTTGATCGCGGGAAAGATGGTGCCGATCACATCGGGCGGCCCGAGCTCGCCGCTGCGGATGCAGTCGCGCAGCGCATGCACGCCGGCCTGCCAGCGTGTCTCCAGGGGGATCGCTGGATGGCTGGCGCTCTGGCGCAGCGCGTGCATGTGGTCTTCCGCAAAGTCGTCCAGCAGGGCCGCGACGCTGTTGCAGATGTCCGCGATCGGCCAGCGCTGGTAGAAAAAGCGTGCGAACAGCTTGCGGGCGCCGGTCAGCATGGGCCGGTAGTCGAGCGGCACGGCATTGGTTTCGCCTGCATCGAGCGCGGCGGACAGCCATTGGAAGTCGCTGCTGTCGAGTTCGCCCCGTGTGGCCTCGTCAAAGGGGTGCCGATCGCTGGCGCGCACCAGCACGGCGATGGCTGCGGCACGATCATGGCCGTGGCCGAGGTCATGCAGATATTGCAGGTTGCGGGCCACGAGAAATTGCCGCAAATAGGCCGGCGCCGACAATTTCGCATCGACGATGCGCAACAGTCCCGACTCGTCCATGCGCTCGCCGCGCGCGGTATGGCGATCGACTTCCTGGCGTACGGCCTGGCACAGGCCCTTGACGAGATCGGCCCGGATCAGGTCGCGCTGCTTCAGCACCGCGAGGTCGCCGTCCAGCTGCGCGCGCGCCTGGGCACGGCGTTGCATCAGCGCGCGCATGTGCGGCACGTCCTGGTTGAGCGGGTTCCATGCCAGCTCGCCATCGCAGCGGCGCAGCACGTCGTACAGCTCGCGCTCCTTCAGTTCGGCGAGCAGCCTGGTGCGCGCGGCCAGCAGCCCTGACAGCGTGTCGTCGCCAGCGTCGACGGCGTTGCACGCATCCGGCGCCGCGGTGCCGTGCCGGACTGCTTCCCCCTCGGCGTTGCCGGCAGCGCTCGCCAGCCGCGACCGCTCCTGGGCGAGGCGGGCTTCGTTCTGCTTCAGGTCGCGCATCAGTTCCCCGTACCGCAGCTCGGCCAGCAGTCCCGCTACCGCGGCTTCCCGGTCGCAGGTCCTGCGTTCGCCGGAATTCATCGCCGCATGCTGGATCGGTCCGGAGCGCAGGCGGCGATCGTATTCGCGCAGCCATCGGTCGCGGCCAGCGACGTTGTTCGGGCCCGCCAGTTCAGGGGCGCAGCTGGCCAGCGCGGACTTGAGCAAGGCCGGATCGCGGCGGCGCGCACGCGCGGTCTGCGCCTGCAGCCCCAGCTTCAGCTGTTCGGCGACGTAGGCGCGCGTCGCCGGAAACGGACAAGGCGCACCGGCGCCGGCGGTCTCGCTCAACCCCAGGCTGATGCCATCGAGCATCGCGTACAGCGGTGTCGCCGAGGACGAGGTGGCGGCCGGTGTCATCAGCTCGGCATAGAGCCGTTGATTGGCCCGGTCCACGGACACGGCGCGCCGGAACAGCACGAACACCTGCTGCAGCGCCGCGTGCGACAGATAGGTGCCGCGCTCGATCCGGTCGGCGATCGTCAGCCCGGGCACGCGGTCGCCAGGCAGTGCCAGGCTGGCGCGGCACAGGCGTTCGCGCACCGCGGCGCCGCCGCGCCGCTCGATGGCCGCGATCAGCGCGCGCCATGACGCCTGGTTGCGTGCCGCGTCGGCACTGGTCTTGCCGATACGGAACAGGCGGTGGAACCCGGCGCGCAGCGCCATCCCGAAGCTGCTGCCGAGCTCCAGCGTCCCATCGGCGCCGCACCGCACCTGATAGGTACAGTGCCAGGCGGCAGGGGGCAGCGGCATGTCGAAGTCGATGTGGCCGGCGTTCACGATGTCTCCCTGGTGGTTGTCTCGATGCAGGCGCGCGTCCGCGGTGGCGTGGCATCAAGGTATGGGAGAGACCGCGTCGCAGCTTGCGCAAACATTGTTAAACCGGTCCGCGCGGAAGCCCACCTGTCAAAAAAGGAAACGGCCCGCTGCCCATGACAGGCAGCGGGCCGCGATTGCGCCAGCCGGGTGAATCGACGCGGACGCGTCAGTCCAGGTCAGCCCACGTCAGTCCACCTTCGCGCCCGACGCCTTGACGATCTGCGCGTACTTCTTCAGCTCGCGCTGCACCAGCGCGCCGAACTGCTCGGGCGTGGTCGGCGCGGGCTGGGCGCCGATGCGGGCCATGCGCGCCTTCATCTCGTCGGTCTTCAGGATCGCGACGATCTCGCGATTGAGGCGGTCCACGATGTCGCGCGGCACGTTGGCCGGCGCGAACACGCCGAACCAGGTCGAGATGTCGAAGCTCTCCAGGCCCAGGCCCTTGCCCGCTTCGGCGATGGTCGGCAGCTCCGGCACGGCGCTGGCGCGCGCCGGCGTGGTCACGGCGAAGGCCTTGAGCTTGCCCGCCTTGATATTGGCGCTGGCCGAGGCCAGGTTGTCGAAGATCAGGTCGGTCTGTCCGGACAGCACCGACAGCTGGGCCGGCGCGGCGCCGTTGTAGGGGATATGGACCATGCTGACTTTCGCCAGGCTCTTGAACAGCTCGCCCGACAGATGACCGGCGCTGCCGTTGCCGCCGGACGCGTAGTCGAGCTTGCCGGGGTTCTTGCGCGCATATTCGACCAGGTCGCGCACCGATTCGATATGCAGCTCGGCCGCCTTGCCCGGATGCATCACCAGCACGTTGGGCACGTCCGCGACCAGCGTGATCGGCGTGAAGTCCTTGATCGGGTCGTACGGCATCTTCGCGAACAGGGTCGGGTTGATCGCGTGCGTTGCCACCGCGCCCATCACGATGGTGTAGCCGTCGGCCGGTTGGCGCGCCACGTAGTCGGCGCCGAGGTTGCCGCCGGCGCCGGGCCGGTTCTCGATGACGACGGGCTGCCCGAGCGAGTCCTTGAGCTTGTCGCCGATCGCGCGCGCGACGGTGTCGAGCGGGCCGCCGGCCGGATAGGGCACGACGAAGCGGATCGGCTTGCTCGGCCAGGCGGCGGCAGGCGGTTGCGCGGCCGCCGGGGCGGCAAACAGGGCGGCGCCGACGGACGCCACAAGGGCGGCCGCGCTCAGCGCGTTGGCGGCGAAGGTCTTGAACATGGTAGCCAGTCAGCAGGTTGGGAATCGGTGGGCGCGGCGGGTCCGCCGGCGCCTCGTATGGTCTGGGTGGTGTTGATGGTCTTGGTGACCCTGGTTGTCTTCGTGGTCCCGTGCTCGGCAGGGCGAGCGCCGGAACTCAGCCGCGGATACCCAGCCCGCGCGCCATCATCACGGCGCACAGGGGCAGCAGGATCAGCAGATGCGCTTCGACCATGACCCAGCGGCGCGCCGCCTTCAGTTCGGCGTCGGACGGCACGAAGCCGGCCTGGCCGGCGGCCTGCGCGCGCCAGCGGCGGAAGCGGAAGGTCGGCGGCAGCGAGCACAGCGCGATCAGCACGAACACCGTCATCTTGGCGTGGAACCACGGGTTGGGCAGATAGAACTCGACGCCTTTGGCGCCATAGAACAGCCGCAGCAGGCCGGTGGCCAGCGCCGCCATCGCGGAGCCGAAGTACAGCAGATCGTAGATGCCGACCCGGCGCACCGCCGCCGGCGTGATGCCGGGCCGCAGCACCACGGCCTCGGCGACCAGGAAGGTGATCAGCGCGAAGATGGACAGGAAGTGGAGAAAAGCGAGCAAGGCATCGATCTGCATGGGTACTCCGGCTCGGTTCAGGGTGGGGAAGGGGTTGGGGAATCGGTGCGGGCGACGGCCGGCCCCTTGGCCGCCGCCTCGTCATTCATCGCAATACGTCGATCGACTTGTCGATCAACTCGCCGATCGATCCGTCGTTCTACTCGTCATTCCAAGCGTCATTCCAAAGCGTCATTCCAGGCGACATCGGCCCGTCACAGCACGCCCTTGGCCCGCAGCTCGGCGATGCGCTCCGGCGTATAGCCGAGCATCTCGCCCAGCACCGCATCGGTGTGCTCGCCCAGCAGCGGCGGGTGGCGGACCGCCTGCGGCGGCGTGGCGCTCATCTTGATCGGGCTGCCGACCAGCTTGACCTCCCCCGCGCTCGGGTGCGGCAAGTCCACGCGCAGGCCGCGCGCCTTGACCTGGGCGTCCTCGAACACATCGTCCAGCGTATTGATCGGGCCGCACGGCACGCCGGCCGCCTCCAGATCGGCGATCCACTGCGCGCGCGTGCGCGGCTTGACCATCTCGGCCAGGATCGGCACCAGCGTGTCGCGGTTGGCCACGCGCTGCGGATTGGTGGCGAAGCGCGGATCGGCCGACAGCTCGGGCCGGCCGCCGGCCTCGACGAACTTGCGGAACTGCCCGTCGTTGCCGACCGCGACGATGATCCAGCCGTCGGCCGCCTGGAAGGTCTGGTACGGCACGATGTTCGGGTGCGCGTTGCCCCAGCGCTTCGGCGCGACGCCGCTGGCCAGGTAATTGGTGTTCATGTTGGCCAGCATGGCGACCTGCACGTCGAGCAGCGCCATGTCGATGTACTGGCCCTCTCCGGTGCGGTCGCGGTGCGCCAGCGCGGCCAGCACCGCGATGGTCGCGTACTGGCCGGTCATCAGGTCGGAGATCGCCACGCCGGCCTTCTGGGGGCCGCCGCCGGGCAGGTCGTCGCGCTCGCCGGTCAGGCTCATGAAGCCGCCCATGCCCTGGATGATGAAGTCGTAGCCGGGGCGGGCGGCGTAGGGGCCGGTCTGGCCGAAGCCGGTCACGGAGCAGTAGATCAGGTCAGGCTTGACCGCCTTCAGCGATTCATAGTCGAGCCCGTACTTCTTCAGCTGGCCGACCTTGTAGTTCTCCAGCACCACGTCGCTCTGCGCCGCCAGTTCGCGGACCAGCTGCTGGCCCTCGGGCGTGCTGATGTCGCAGGTCACCGAGCGCTTGTTGCGGTTGGCGGCGAGGTAGTAGGCCGCCTCGGCGGTGTCGCGGCCGGACTCGTCCTGCAGCCACGGCGGGCCCCAGGTGCGGGTGTCGTCGCCGGCGCCGGGCCGTTCGATCTTGATCACGTCGGCGCCGAAGTCGGCAAGGTTCTGGGCGCACCAGGGCCCGGCGAGCACGCGGGTCAGGTCGAGAACGCGGAGGTGGCTTAAAGCTCCCATGGGAATATCAGGCGGTATCGGTGAGGCGGCTGGACGGCGAATCGGGCAGGGCGGCGACATTGGCCGGCGGAACGGTCCCGCCGGACGGGCCCGCGGAACCGGGCCGGCAGCACGGGCCCCTGAAGCGGGCCGGTGAAGCGAGCCGGCGAGACGGCCCCGGCAAAACCAGACGTCACCGGCGCGCAGGCGGGCGGGCCGCCGCCGGCCCGGACAGCCAGCACTGTACCACCGGCGGGTCGCCGGAGGCACATCCCGGGACCGCGGCAGCGGTGTCGCATGCATGGCGCGCAGGCCGCCGGGGCGCGCCCGCAACCGCCGGTCCAGCCTGCCGTTGCGGCCGCGTTCCCCGTATAATCAACGGTTTGCAAATCCAATCCGACTGCGCCCTGCGATGTCCATGCGGGGACGCCTTGCCCCAAACATGAAAGTCTCCGACATCCGCAGCAAGTTCCTGCAGTTCTTCGAATCGAAGGGCCATACCGTGGTCCGCTCGTCGAGCCTCGTGCCGGCCAACGATCCGACGCTGTTGTTCACCAACTCCGGCATGGTGCAGTTCAAGGACGTCTTCCTCGGCACCGACAAGCGGCCCTACTCGCGCGCGACCTCGTCGCAGCGTTCGGTGCGCGCCGGCGGCAAGCACAACGACCTGGAAAACGTCGGCTATACCGCGCGCCACCATACCTTCTTCGAGATGCTGGGCAACTTCTCGTTCGGCGACTACTTCAAGCGCGAGGCGATCCAGTACGCATGGGAGCTGCTGACCAAGGTCTACAACCTGCCGGCCGAGAAGCTGTGGGTCACGGTCTATGCCGAGGACGACGAGGCCTATGACATCTGGGCCAGGGAAGTCGGCGTGCCGGTCGAGCGCATCGTGCGGATCGGCGACAACAAGGGCGCGCGCTATGCGTCCGACAACTTCTGGCAGATGGCCGACACCGGCCCCTGCGGCCCGTGCTCGGAAATCTTCTACGACCACGGTCCGGACGTGTGGGGCGGCCCGCCGGGATCGGCCGAAGAGGACGGCGACCGCTACATCGAGATCTGGAACCTGGTGTTCATGCAGTTCAACCGGGACGAGCAGGGCAACATGACGCCGCTGCCCAAGCCCTGCGTCGACACCGGCATGGGCCTGGAGCGCATCGCCGCGGTGCTGCAGCACGTGCACAGCAACTACGAGATCGACCTGTTCCAGGCACTGATCCGCGCCGCCGCGCGCGAGACCGGCACCGACGATCTGGCCAACAACTCGCTGAAGGTCATCGCCGACCATATCCGTGCCTGCTCCTTCCTGATCGTCGACGGCGTGATTCCGGGCAACGAGGGTCGCGGCTACGTGCTGCGCCGGATCGTGCGCCGGGCGATCCGCCACGGCTACAAGCTGGGTCGCAAGACGCCGTTCTTCCACAAGATGGTGGCCGACCTGGTCGCGCAGATGGGCGAGGCCTATCCGGAGCTGGCCGAGGCCGAGCCGCGCGTGGTCGAGGTGCTCAAGGCCGAGGAAGAGCGCTTCTTCGAAACCATCGAGAACGGCATGAGCATTCTCGATGCGGCGCTGGCCGACCTGAAGGCCAAGGGCGGCAACATGCTGGACGGCGAGCTCGCGTTCAAGCTGCACGACACCTACGGCTTCCCGCTGGACCTGACGCAGGACGTCTGCCGCGAGCAGCAGGTCTCGGTCGACGAGGCCGCCTTCGACGCCGCGATGACGCGCCAGCGCGAGCAGGCCCGCGCCGCCGGCAAGTTCAAGATGGCCGCCGGCCTCGAATACACCGGCGCCAAGACGACCTTCCACGGCTACGAGAAGCTGGCGCTCAACGACGCCAAGGTGGTCGCGCTGTATGTCGACGGCGCCTCGGTCGATGTCATGCAACCGGGCCAGACCGGCGTGGTGGTGCTCGACCACACGCCGTTCTACGCCGAGTCGGGTGGCCAGGCGGGCGACCAGGGCGAACTGAAGGCCGGCGCCGCGGTGTTCGCGGTGGCCGATACGACCAAGGTCCAGGCCGATGTGTTCGGCCATCAGGGCACGCTCGGCGGCGCCGCGCTGAAGGTCGGCGACACCGTGACGGCCGAGGTGGACGCCCTGCGCCGCGCGCGCACGATGCGCAACCACTCGGCCACCCACCTGATGCACAAGGCGCTGCGCGAAGTGCTGGGCAGCCACGTGCAGCAGAAGGGCTCGCTGGTCGACGCCGACAAGACCCGCTTCGACTTCTCGCACAACGCACCGCTGACCGCGGCGCAGATCCGCGAGGTCGAGGAGATCGTCAACGCCGAGATCCTGCGCAACGAGGCCACCGGCGCCGAGCTGATGCCGTTCGACGATGCCGTCAAGAGCGGCGCGATGGCGCTGTTCGGCGAGAAGTACGCCGACGAGGTGCGCGTTCTGTCGATCGGCAGCTCGAAGGAACTGTGCGGCGGCACCCACGTGGCCCGCACCGGCGATATCGGCCTGTTCAAGATCGTGGTCGAAGGCGGCGTCGCGGCCGGCATCCGCCGGGTCGAGGCGATCACCGGCGACAACGCGCTGCACTATCTGCAGTCGCTCGATTCGCGCCTGAACGAGGCCGCGGCCGCGCTGAAGGCGCAGCCGAGCGAGCTGGTGCCGCGCATCGGCCAGATGCAGGACCAGGTGCGCGCGCTGGAGAAGGAGCTGGAGCGCCTGAAGAGCAAGCTGGCCGCGTCGCAGGGCGACGAGCTGGCCAGCCAAGCGATCGAGATCAAGGGCCTGAAGGTGCTGGCCGCCCAGCTCGAAGGCGCCGACGTCAAGACGCTGCGCGAGACGATGGACAAGCTCAAGGACAAGCTCAAGAGCGCGGCGATCGTGCTCGGCGCGGTGCAGGACGGCAAGGTCAGCCTGATCGCCGGCGTCACCGCCGACGCGACCGGCAAGGTCAAGGCCGGCGAGCTGGTCAACTTCGTCGCCCAGCAGGTCGGCGGCAAGGGCGGCGGCCGTCCGGACATGGCCCAGGCCGGCGGCACCGAACCGGCGAAGCTGCCGGCGGCGCTGGCGGGCGTGGGCGAGTGGGTGGCGGCGAAGGTTTGAGGGTTCGCTTGCCGCGCCAGCACGCACACCGCGATGGCTGGCTCCCCTCTCCCACCTGAGGGAGAGGGGCTGGGGGAGAGGGTATAGGTATAGGGCGTCGGCAAGCGCTGACGGCGTTGGGCAGAACAGCTTGCCTTTCCCTCTCCCCCGATCCTGTCCCGCACACGGGAGAAGGGGAACACCTGGCTAGCCAGCCCCGCCACCTTCCGCCGTCTTTGCATACGGCGTCCTGTCGTTCAATTCATCCAGATACGCATCGATGCCCGCGCGCTCGCGTGCGAGAAAGCGTTCGACCGCATCGGCGAAGGCCGGGTGCGCGAGCCAGTGGGCCGAGCGCGTGGCGACCGGCAGGAAGCCGCGCGCCATCTTGTGTTCGCCCTGCGCGCCGCCCTCGAAGGTGCGGATCCCGTGTTCGATGCAGAAGGCCAGCGGCTGGTAGTACGCGGTCTCGAAATGCAGGCAGGGATGATGTTCGAGCGCACCCCAATAGCGGCCGTACAGCGTGCTGACCGCGGGATCGTCGTCATAGACGAGCAGCGAGGCGGCGATGTCGCGCCCGTCGCGCCGCGCGATCACCAGCAGCAGATGCTCGGGCATCGCCGCGCCGATGCGCTCGAAGAAATCCAGGTTCAGATACGGCGTCGATCGATGCTCGCGATAGGTCTGCCGATAGCAGCGATGGAACAGCCGCCAGTCGTCGGGGCCGATCTCCGTGCCGCGCAGATGGCGGAACGCGATGCCTGCCTCGGCGACGCGGCGCCGTTCGGCGCGGATGTTTTTGCGCTTCTTCTGCGAAAGCGTGGCGAGAAACGCGTCGAAGTCCGGATAGCCGGGATTGGTCCAGTGGAACTGCACGCCGTGGCGCATCATCATGCCGGCTTGCTGCATCAGCGCGGCCTCCGCCTCGTCGGGGAACAGCACATGCAGTGAGGACAGCTGGCTCTGCTCGGCCAACGTCAGCGCGACCTGCAGCAACAGCTCGCGCGAGACCGCGTTCTCGGCCAGCAGGCGCGTGCCCTGCACCGGCGTGAAGGGAATCGCCGACAGCCACTTCGGGTAGTACTCCAGGCCGTTCTGCGCATAGGCATCGGCCCAGGCCCAGTCGAACACATACTCGCCGTACGAGTGCGCCTTGGCGTAGAGCGGCATCGCGGCGGCCAGGCGCTCGCCATGGGCGACGTCCCCGCCGTCCTTCCACAAGGTCAGATAGCGCGGGCTCCAGCCGGTGTCGTCGCTGGCGCTGCCGCTCGCATGCAGCGCATGCAGGAAGGCATGGCGCAGGAAGGGCGTGCGGCCGGGCTGCCGCGCCAGCAGACCGTCCCATTCGGCCGGCGCGATGTCGGCCAGGTTCTCGACGATACGCGTGCGATAATTCTCGGGTCGCTCCGCCTGCATGGCGGCGCTGCCTGCGTGGGATGGCATGGACTTGCTTGCTTTCACGGTGTGCCTTGCCGAGGTCCGCGGGACCGGCGGCTGGAAAGTAGATGCGGGTGGATGCGGGGCGGATGCCGACGTCGCATTATCGCCCGTGGCCGCGAATTGCATCTGTCCGGCCTGTCCGGCGCCATGCCGGCCCTGCGCACAACAAGGGTGTTCGAGATGAGCCGATTCTTCAATCTGTATTCCCATGGCTTCGTGCGCGTGGCGGTCGGCGTGCCGCGCTGCAAGGTCGCCGATCCCGACTTCAACGCACAGCAGACCATCGCGCTGGCCCGCGAGGCGGCCGACGCCGGGGCCGCGCTGGTGGCCTTCCCCGAGCTGGGCTTGTCGGCCTACAGCTGCGACGACCTGTTCCATCAGAAGACCCTGCTCGACGCCTGCGAGCGCGCCCTCGGCGAGATCGTCGAGGCCTCGCGCACGCTGCCGTGCGCGCTGGTGGTCGGCATGCCGCTGCGCGTCCAGCATCTGCTGTTCAACTGCGCGGTCGTGGTCGCCGGCGGCCAGCTGCGCGGCGTGGTGCCCAAGAGCTTTCTGCCGAACTACTGGGAGTTCTACGAGGCGCGCCAGTTCAGCGCGGCCGACTGCGCCACGGTCGAGCAGATCGACCTGCTCGGGCAGCGCGTGCCGTTCGGCGCCGGGCTGCTGTTCGAGATCGAGAACATCCCGCTGCTGCGTTTCCATGTCGAGATCTGCGAGGACGTCTGGGTACCGATCCCCCCGTCGTCGTTCGCCGCGCTGGCCGGCGCCACGGTGCTGGTCAATCTGTCGGCATCGAATATCGTGATCGGCAAGTCCGGCTACCGCCATCAGCTGGTGTCGCAGCAATCGGCCCGTTGCCTGGCGGCCTATCTGTACAGCTCGGCCGGCAAGGGCGAATCGACCACCGACCTGGCCTGGGACGGCCAGGCGCTGGTCTACGAGAACGGCGAACTGCTGGCCGAATCGGAGCGCTTCGCCGACGACTCGCACATGATCTTCGCCGACGTCGATCTGGAGCGGCTCTCGCGCGAGCGCATGCACATGACCACGTTCGGCGACTCGGTGCGCCGCCATGCCGGCGAGGTGGCGAAGTTCCGCACGGTCGGCTTCGTTCTCGGCGTCGACGAGGACCGCGATCTGCCGCTGCAACGCCGCGTCGAGCGCTTCCCCTATGTGCCGGCCGACCGCAGGCGGCGCGACGAGCGCTGCAACGAGGTCTACCAGATTCAGGTGCAGGCGCTGGTGCAGCGGCTGTCGGCCACCGGCATCTCGAAGGTGGTGATCGGCGTGTCCGGCGGTCTCGATTCGACGCATGCGCTGCTGGTCTGCGCCAAGGCGATGGACCGGCTGGGCCTGCCGCGCGCCAATATCCTCGGCTTCACGATGCCTGGCTTTGCCACCAGCGACCGCACGCTGCAGCAGGCCAGGCGACTGATGGAAGTGGTCGGCTGCACCGCGCGCGAGATCGACATCCGGCCGAGCTGCCTGGCGATGCTCAAGGACCTCGGCCACCCGTTCGCCGACGGCGAGCCGGTCTACGACGTGACCTTCGAGAACGTGCAGGCCGGCGAGCGCACCAACCACCTGTTCCGGCTGGCCAATCACCACAACGGCATCGTGATCGGCACCGGCGACCTCAGCGAGCTGGCGCTGGGCTGGTGCACCTATGGCGTCGGCGACCACATGTCGCATTACAACGTCAATGCCAGCGTGCCGAAGACGCTGATCTCGCATCTGGTGCGCTGGGTCGCCGAAACGGGCCAGATCGGTGCGGGCGGCACCGAGGTGCTGCTCGACGTGCTGGGCACCGATATCAGCCCCGAACTGGTGCCGGGCGACTCGAACGACAAGCCGGGCCAGAAGACCGAGAGCGTGATCGGGCCCTACGAGCTGCAGGATTTCAACCTGTACTACACGCTGCGCTTCGGCTTCACGCCGTCGAAGGTGGCCTACCTGGCGCTGCACGCCTGGGGCGACCGCGAGGCAGGGCAGTGGCCCGAGGAGGCCCATGTCGCGCGCAACCAGTACGAACTGGCCGACATCAAGCGCAACCTGCGCATCTTCCTGGATCGCTTCTTCCGCACCAGCCAGTTCAAGCGCTCGTGCGTTCCGAATGCGCCGAAGGTGGGCTCGGGCGGTTCGCTGTCGCCGCGCGGCGACTGGCGCGCGCCCAGCGACAGCGAGTCGACCGCGTGGCTGGCCGAACTGGACCGCATTCCGGACACCGCGCCTGCGCGCAACGGCGTCGGCAACAGCAGCAACGGCAGCAACGGCAACCGCAACGGCAAGGCGGCCGCGAAGGCCGGCAATCGACACGACAAGGGGTGATCCCCAGCCCGCTTTGGCGCGCCATCGCGCCGCGCGGGCTAGAATCTTGCATCAATCAATCACGACAGAAAGGGGGCCGACATGAAGCAAATTACCGCCATCATCAAACCGTTCAAGCTGGACGAAGTGCGTGAGGCGCTGGCCGACGTGGGCGTGACCGGCCTGACGGTCACCGAAGTCAAGGGTTTCGGCCGGCAGAAGGGCCACACCGAGCTGTATCGCGGCGCCGAGTATGTGGTCGACTTCCTGCCGAAGATCAAGATCGAGGTGGTCGTGGCCGAGAGCCAGCTCGATACCGTGCTGGACGCGATCGTCAAGGCGGCCCACACCGGCAAGATCGGCGACGGCAAGATCTTCGTCACCGAGATCGAACGCGTGATCCGGATCCGGACCGGCGAGCAGGACGAAGCGGCGGTGTAAGGCGGGAAGACTCGCTGCCTCGATGGGCTTCTCCCTCTCCCGCTGGCGGGAGGCGCGGGAAGAGGGCCGGAAGAGAGACCCGGCAGAGGGGTCCGGAAGAGAGGTCCGGGACAGGGCAGCGAGGTCAGCGTTCGATCAGGCGCGCCAGTCGGCCATCACGCATACGGCTGGCGCAGCAGCACCATCAAGGCCCCCGAGCCGCCCTCGGCGCCACGCGCCTCCACGAAGGCCAGCACTTCCTCCTTCTGCACCAGCCAGCTGCGCACCTTTCCCTTGAGCACCGGTTGCTTGTCGGGCGAGCCGTTGCCCTTGCCGTGGATCACGCGCACGCAACGCACGCCGCGCCGCACGCACCGCCGCAGGAATTCGGCCAGCGCCTCGCGCGCCTCGTCGCGGCGCAGTCCGTGCAGATCGATCCGGTCCTGCGGCACCCATTCGCCGCGCCGCAGCTTGCGAATCACGTCGTTGCCGATGCCGGGACGGCGGAACGACAGCGTGTCGTCGGTCTCCAGCAGGTTTTCCACATCGAACTGATCCGACAGCGAGGCCGCCAGCACCGCCTGGTCGTCGAGCTGGCTTTGCACCGGTACCGGCTCGGGCCGCCTGGCCGGCGGCGTCACGCGGTTGCGATCGCGCAATGTCTGGACATTGCCGATGCTGTTGCGGAACACATTGGCTTCGGCGGCCGCCTGGCGCGCGGCTTCCTCGGCGGCGAGGCGATCGGCCTCGCGGCGCTCGGCATCGGCCTTCATCTGGTCGCGCAGGCGTGCCAGATCGTCGAGGCCAAGGCGGGTACGGGCGGGAATGGGGGAAGAACCGGCAGGGCGGCCGGATTTGCTGGCACCGTGCTTCATGATGGAAAAGCGGCACCGCCGCGGGGCGGCGGGCAGGACCGTGAAACCGGCAAGGTAACACGATCCGGCGCCGCCGGTGGCTCGCCTGGCGGCGAGCCGGAACGACCTTACTTCAGCGCTTCGACGTAGCGCTGCGCGTCGAGCGCGGCCATGCAGCCGGTGCCGGCGCTGGTGATGGCCTGGCGATAGACGTGGTCCTGGACGTCGCCGGCGGCGAACACGCCCGGGATGTTGGTGGCCGTGGCGTCGCCCGACAGGCCGCTCTTGGTCACGATATAGCCGTTGTTCATCTCGAGCTGGCCGACGAACAGGTCGGTGTTCGGCTTGTGGCCGATCGCGACGAATACGCCCGCGAGCTTGCGGTCCTCGGTGGCGCCGCTCTGCACATTGCGGATGCGCACGCCGGTCACGCCCGATTCGTCGCCCAGCACCTCGTCCAGCACGGTGTTCCACACGATCTCGACGCGGCCTTCCATCTCGCGCGCCAGCAGGCGGTCGACCAGGATCGGCTCGGCGCGGAACTTGTCGCGACGATGGATCACGGTGACCTTGCTGGCGATATGCGACAGGTACAGGGCCTCTTCGACCGCGGTATTGCCGCCGCCGATCACCGCCACTTCCTGGTTCTTGTAGAAGAAGCCGTCGCAGGTCGCGCAGGCCGACACGCCGCGGCCCATGAAATTCTCTTCGGACGGCAGGCCCAGATACTGCGCCGAGGCGCCGGTGGCGATGATCAGCGCGTCGCAGGTGTACTCGCCGGCGTCGCCGATCAGGCGGATCGGACGCTCGGTCAGCTTGGCCGTATGGATGTGGTCGAACACGATTTCCGTGTTGAAGCGCTCGGCATGCTCCAGAAAGCGCTGCATCAGCTCGGGGCCCTGCACGCCGTTCGGATCGGCGGGCCAGTTCTCCACGTCGGTGGTCGTCATCAGCTGGCCGCCCTGGGCCAGGCCGGTGATCAGCACCGGCTCCAGGTTGGCGCGCGCCGCGTAGACGGCGGCGGTGTAGCCGGCGGGACCGGAACCGAGAATCAGCACTTTCGCGTGTTTGGCCATGATGCGTTCCTGTGGCCGGCGTGCGCGGCGCGCCGGCATGGGTAATCGAAAACCCGCATTATAAGTGGACCGGCGTGGGCGCATTGTTGCAAATTCCAATGGCGGCGATAGCCTGCGGGGGAGGTAAAATGCCGCCACCGCAATTCCGTACGGCGCCGTGCCGCGCCGCGATCCGTACCCACGCATGGCCAGAACCACCACGACCACCCGCACCGATCCCTCCGTCCTGCCTTCCCGCATCGGCAAGCTGTTGGGAGAAGTGCGCTGGTTCCTGCTGCTGGCCGCGACGCTGGCCTTCCTGTGCATCCTGGCCAGCTACAGCAAGGCCGATCCGGGCTGGTCGCACGCCAATCAGGTGGCGCAGATCCATAACCTGGGCGGCCGCGTCGGCGCCTGGATGGCCGACGTGCTGTTCTTCATCTTCGGCTTCTCGGCCTACTGGCTCGGCGTGCTGCTGGTGCGCCGCTGCTGGCGCGGCTGGCGCGTGCTGACCGCCGAGTTCCCCGACCAGGTCGGCGAGGCGCGCCAGGGCGTGGTGGTCAGCTGGATCGGCTTCGGCCTGACGCTGGCCGCCAGCATGGGTCTGGAGGCGGTGCGCATGTATCCGCTGCGCGAGGCGCTGCCGCGCGCGCCCGGCGGCGTGCTGGGCGATCTGCTGGGCGGCTGGCTGCAGACCGCGCTGGGCTTTACCGGCGCCACGCTGCTGTTGCTGTTGATGCTGGCGATCGGCCTGTCGCTGTTCTTCCATTTCTCGTGGCTGTCGGTCTGCGAGAAGGTCGGCGGCTTCGTCGAGACCGCCTTCCTCGGCTTCAAGGCGCGCCGCGAAAGCAAGCAGGACCGCATCATCGGCGAGGCCGCCAAGGTCGAGCGCACCGAGACCGTCGAGGTCCAGCGCGTGCGCATCGAGGAGGCGGCGCCGGTGCAGATCGTGCGCCCGCAGGCGGTGCCCAAGCACGAGCGCGTCGAGCGCGAGAAGCAGCAGCCGCTGTTCGCCGACCTGCAGGATGCCGACCTGCCGCCGCTGTCGCTGCTGGACCCGGTGCCGGTGTCGCAGGAGACCGTCAGCGCCGAGACGCTGGAATTCACCTCGCGCCTGATCGAGAAGAAGCTCAAGGACTTCGGCGTCGAGGTCAAGGTCGTGGCCGCCTATCCGGGCCCGGTGATCACCCGCTACGAGATCGAGCCGGCCACCGGCGTCAAGGGCAGCCAGATCGTCAACCTCGCCAAGGACCTGGCGCGCTCGCTGTCGCTGGTGTCGATTCGCGTGGTCGAGACCATCCCGGGCAAGAACTACATGGGCCTGGAACTGCCGAATCCGAAGCGCCAGGCGGTGCGCCTGGGCGAGATCCTCGGCTCGCAGGTCTACAACGAGAGCGCCTCGCAGCTGACGCTGGCGCTCGGCAAGGACATCGCCGGCAAGCCGGTGGTCGCCGACCTGGCACGCATGCCGCACTGCCTGGTCGCCGGTACCACGGGCTCGGGCAAGTCGGTCGGCATCAACGCGATGATCCTGTCGCTGCTGTACAAGGCCAAGGCCGACAGCGTGCGGCTGATCCTGATCGACCCGAAGATGCTGGAAATGAGCATCTACGAGGGCATCCCCCATCTGCTGTGTCCGGTGGTCACCGACATGCGCCAGGCCGGCAATGCGCTGAACTGGGCGGTCGGCGAAATGGAGCGCCGCTACAAGCTGATGAGCAAGATGGGCGTGCGCAATCTGGCCGGCTACAACAAGAAGATCGACGAGGCCGCGGCGCGCGAGGAAAAGATCCCGAACCCGTTCAGCCTGACGCCGGATGCGCCGGAACCGCTGGACAAGCTGCCGATGATCGTGATCGTGATCGACGAGCTGGCCGACCTGATGATGGTGGTCGGCAAGAAGGTCGAGGAGCTGATCGCGCGGATCGCGCAGAAGGCGCGCGCGGCCGGCATCCATCTGGTGCTGGCGACGCAGCGTCCCTCGGTCGACGTGATCACCGGCCTGATCAAGGCCAACGTGCCGACCCGGATCTCGTTCCAGGTCAGCAGCAAGATCGACTCGCGCACGATCCTGGACCAGCAGGGCGCCGAGGCGCTGCTCGGCATGGGAGACATGCTGTACCTCGCGCCGGGCACCGGCCTGCCGGTGCGCGTGCACGGCGCCTTCGTCTCGGACGACGAGGTGCACCGCGTGGTCGACAAGCTGAAGGAAGCCGGCGAGCCGAACTATATCGAGGGCATTCTCGAGGGCGGCCTGGTCGACGGCGAGATTGGTGTCGACGGGCTGGGCGGCGGTGCCGGCATCGGCGGTGGCGGCGAGGCCGACCCGCTGTACGACCAGGCGGTCGAGGTCGTGCTGAAGAATCGCCGCGCGTCGATTTCGCTGGTGCAGCGCCATCTGCGCATCGGCTACAACCGGGCCGCGCGCCTGCTCGAGGACATGGAGAAGGCCGGCCTGGTGTCGGCGATGTCCGGCAACGGCAACCGCGACATCCTGGCACCCGGCGGCGGCGCCGCCGCGCGCGAGGAGTAGCGCGCCGGCCGGCGGGTAATATGCCGTTACGCCTGTCACGCTTGCTGACGGCCGCGGACGGAATCCACCGCCGGTCCCTCGCTCTAACCGACACATCATGCGGACAGGCCACGGCGCACGCGACGCTTCCGCGCCCGTGAACCGTAGGTCGGAAGTCGCAAGTCGTCCCGCATCAACGCGAATCAAAGCGAATCGTCGCGATTCACCAACACAAGGATCGATTGCATGCCAAATCGCGTACTGGCGTCCGCCCTTGCCACCATCGGCACCGCCGCCACCCTGGCATGGGCCACGCTGGCCCCGGCCACCGCGCAAGCCGCCGCCACCGATCAGTTGAAGACCTTCGTCACCACCGTCAAGAGCGCCCGCGGCGAATTCACGCAGCGCCAGGTCAAGGGCACCGGCGAGGCGATGCGCGTCACCGGCACCTCGAGCGGCACCTTCGTCTTCTCCCGCCCCGGCAAGTTCGCCTGGCGCTATACCAAGCCCTACGAGCAACTGCTGCAGGCCGACGGCCAGACGCTCTACATCTACGACAAGGACCTGAACCAGGTCACCGAGCGCAAGCTCGACGCCGCGCTGGGCTCGAGCCCGGCGGCGATCCTGTTCGGCAGCAACGATCTGGAGAAGAGCTTCGTCGTCAAGGACGGCCCGACCCGCGACGGCATCGAATGGCTGGAGCTGACGCCCAAGGCCAAGGACACGCAGTTCGAGCGGATCGGCATCGGCTTCAAGGCCGGCAATCTCGAAGCGATGGAATTGCGCGACGCCTTCGGCAACACCACGCTGCTGACCTTCTCGGCGATGCAGAAGAACCCGTCGCTGCCTGCCGACACCTTCCGCTTCAGCGTCCCCAAGGGCGCCGACGTGATCCGCCAATGAGGCCCGCCACCTTGCGTCGCGCGGCCCTGGTGCCGGCGCTGGCCGCGCTGCTGACGCTGGGCGCCTGCGCCGGCGGCAAGACCGCGGGCGCCAGCCGGCAGTTCGATATCGACGCCTTTCTGCGCGCCCCCGACACCACGCTGGCCGAGGTGCTGACCAACCCCGATTTCCTCGCCGCCACGGCCGCCTCCGCGCGCGACTGCGCGACCATGCTGCAGTCCGAGCGCAGCGGCGTGCTGGAGGAGCTGCCGGGCGCGGCGCGCGGCGACGCCTGGCTGCTGCGGCCGACCGGCCAGCCGGGCCGGGTCTGGCTGGTGACCCAGCGGCGCGGCGGGGAACGTGGCTGCCACGGTCCGCTGCCGGCCGATGCGGTCGGCGCGTTGGTATCTCGCGCCAGCGGCTGAGCCGTGAGCATGCCGGGGCGGACCATTCCGGCCTGGTGATATTCCCGCCCGTGGACGCCCCTGTCGCGGCCGTTCCACGCGGGGAAACCGACATTGACGCCGAAAACGGGAATCATTATTGTTTGCGCTCGCCCGCCGGCATTCGGCCAGCGGCGCAACCGCAAAGCCCGGAGGAGTCCATGTACGTGTTTCGTCGTCTGCTGCCCGCGGCGGCAGCTCTCACCATGGCGGCCAGCGCCGCGTCGATTCCCCTGGCCGCGATGGCCCAGGGCTCTCAGGAAAAGGTGCTGAACCTCTATACGGCCCGGCACTACCAGACCGACGAGGCGCTGTACAGCAACTTCACCAAACAGACCGGCATCAAGATCAATCGCATCGAGGGGCAGGAAGACCCGCTGCTCGAGCGGATCAAGAGCGAGGGCGCCAACAGCCCCGCCGACGTCTTCATCACCGTCGATATCGGCCGCCTGTGGCGTGCCCAGCAGGCCGGCGTGTTCGCGCCGGTCAAGTCGAAGGTGCTCGAGTCGCGCATCCCCGCCAACTTCCGCGATCCCAACGGCGAATGGTTCGGCTTCTCGGCGCGCGCCCGCGTGATCGCCTACAACAAGGACACCGTCAAGCCGGGCGACATCAAGACCTACGAGGACCTGGCCGACCCGAAGTGGAAGGGCAAGCTGTGCACGCGCTCCAGCGGCCACGTCTACAACCTGTCGCTGATCTCCAGCCTGATCGCGCATGACGGCGAAGCGAAGACCGAGCGCTGGGCGCAGGGCGTGGTGGCCAATCTGGCGCGCACGCCCAAGGGCGGCGACACCGACCAGCTCAAGGCCGTGGCCGCCGGCGAATGCGATCTGGCGATCTCGAACACCTACTACATCGCGCGCCTGCTGAAGTCGACCAAGCCCGAGGACAAGGCGGTCGCGGACAAGCTCGGCGTGGTCTGGCCGAACCAGGACAGCCAGGGCGTGCACATGAACATCTCGGGCGGCGGCATGCTCAAGCACGCGCCGAACAAGGAGTCGGCGGTCAAGTTCCTGGAGTACCTGGCCAGCGACGAGGCTCAGGCCTACTTCGCCAACGGCAACAACGAATGGCCGGTGGTGCCGAGCGTCAAGGTCGCCAACCCGGCGCTGGAAGCGCTGGGCAGCTTCAAGGCGGACCGCATCAACGTGGCCGAGCTCGGCAAGTATCAGCCGGTTGCGCAGAAGCTGGCGGACAAGGCCGGCTTCAAGTAAGCGCCGGCGCAAGGGCGCGGCCGGCGCCGGTCCTCACGACGGATCGCCGCCGGCCGCATCGTCGCTCGCGCCGCCGCCTTCAACGGAGCCGGCGGTGCTGGCGCTCTCCGCGAAGCCCGTCTTGCCGTCCGGCCCCTCGACGCGGCGGAACGTCAGCCGCGTGCTGCTCGACAGCGCCCGCCTGGCCATGCGGCGCTGCAGTTCCCGCCGCGCCAGGTTCATCTGGCCCACCGTGCCGCTGCCATACGGCTCCTGATTCAGCGCGGCGAACGTCGCCAGCGTGGCCCGCAACGCCGCCAGCGCGGCCTGCGCATCCTTCTTCAGCAAGGCATCGAGCGCCTGCCGGGCGCGCACCTGGGCCTGCAACAGCGCATCCCCGGGGTTCGACTTGGCGCGTACCGCGTCCTGCGGCAATTGCACGGCGCCGGCCAGCCGGCGCAGCCCTGCGCGCACCAGGCCGCCATCCATCGCTGCTTCCTGCATGACCCAGACCGCATCGTGGCGCAGCCACGGCTCGGCATCGGACAACCTGCGCAGCAGCGCCGACTGCAATCCCGGCACGTCGAAGCGGCCGGTGCGGCGGATCGCATTGATGGCGATGCGGCGCAGTTGCGGATGTTCATCGTCGAACAGTTCCTGCACCACGCGCTCGGCGATGCCTTCCTTGACCACCAGTTCGGCGAGCTCGGTGGCGAAGCCGATCTCCTGCACTGCGGTCAGCTTGTTCTGGCTGGCCAGGCGCGACATCTTGAAGACCAGCATCCGGTAACGAATTTGCATACGACTCCCGCCCTTCGTGTTCGAGGAAAGCGGGCCGCCTGCGCGGCCCAGCTTCGCATTCACGGGATATCGGCGGAAATGGCGGCGGTCTTTAATTCGGCATCGAGAGGAGGTCAGCCCACCTGCACCGATGCAGGTACGCTACCGACGGACTGCGCCCAACGGACTGCGCGCGGTTGCTCAGTCCTGCGCGCTGCGGCGGATCTGGCGCGACAGCACGATCACCGGGATCAGCCCGACCAGCACGATCACCAGCGAGGCCGTCGCGGCCTCGGCCAGCCGCTCGTCGGCGGCGAGGTTGTAGGCCTGCACGGCCAGCGTGTCGAAATTGAAGGGGCGCATCACGAACGTCGCCGGCAATTCCTTCATCACGTCGACGAAGACGATCAGCGCCGCCGTCAGCAGGCTGCCGCGCAGCATCGGCAGATGCACGCGGCGCAGCGTCGCGGCCGGCCCGTGGCCGAGGCTGCGGGCCGCGGTGTCCATGCTGGGCGTGATCTTGGCCAGCCCGGCATTGACGGTCTGCAGCGCGACGCCGAGAAAGCGCACCAGATAGGCGTAGACCAGCGCGGCGATGCCCCCGGTCAGCAGCAGTCCCGGCGACACGCCGGTCAACTGCTCGACCCAGCCGGCGATCGCATTGTCGAGCCGCGCCACCGGCACCAGCACGCCCACCGCGATCACCGAGCCCGGCAGCGCATAGCCCATGCCGCAGAGCCGCAGCAGTGCCCGCATCGGCCAGCCGCGGCCGAGCCGGCCGGCATAGCCGATCGCCAGCGCGATCAGCACCGCGGCCAGCGCGGTGACGCTGGCCAGCACGAAGCTGTTGCGCACCAGTCCGACAAAGCGCGGGCCGAACTGCGCGTCGCCGTCGGTGAACGCCATCTCGAACAGCATCAGCGCCGGCACCAGGAAGCCCAGCAACACCGGCAGCGCGCACGTGCCGAGCGCGGCCGCGCCGCGCCAGCCGGTCAGCCGATACGCCGGCAGGCGGCGCTGACCGCCATGCACGCGGGCCCGCCCGCGCGAGATGCGCTCGGCCACCAGGATGGCGATCACGAAGGCCAGCATGCACGCCGACAGCTGCGCGGCGGCGCTCTTGTCGCCGAGCGAGAACCACGCGCGGTAGATCCCGGTCGAGAAGGTCGGAATCGCGAAATAGGCGACGGTGCCGAAGTCCGCCAGCGTCTCCATCAGCGCCAGCGCGGTGCCGGCCGCGATGCCCGGGCGCGCCAGCGGCAGCATCACGCGCAGCACGCTACGCCAGGGCCCATGGCCGAGCAGGCGGGCCGCCTCCAGCGTGTTCAGCGTCTGCTGCAGGAAGGCGGCGCGCGCGGTCAGGTAGACGTAGGGATAGAGCACCAGCGAGAACAGCACGATGGCGCCGCCCAGCGTCCGCACGTCCGGAAACCAGTAGTCGCGCGCGCCCCAGCCGGTCAGCGCGCGCAGCCAGCTCTGCACCGGCCCGGCGAACTGCAGCGCGTCGGTATAGGCGTAGGCGATCACGTAGGCCGGCATCGCCAGCGGCAGCACCAGCGCCCATTCCATCAGGCCGCGGCCGGGAAAGCGGTACGTGCAGACGAGCCACGCGGTCGGCACGCCCAGCAGCAGCACGCCGACGGTGACGCCGGCCAGCAGCCACAGCGTGTTGGCGATGTATTCGCCCAGCACCGTGTCGGCCAGGTGATGCCAGGTCTCGGTGCTGGGCGTCAGCAGGCTGGCCGCCACCACCAGGATCGGCACCGCGATCAGCAGGGCCACCAGGCCGGCCGCGAAGGACAGCGGATGGATCGCGGTCAGCCGCCGTCCGCGCCGTGCCGCAACGGCATGGTCGCTATCGGGCAATCGGGCGGGATGGAGCAGGGACATGCGGGCGATCGGCTGGGGAGGGGTGCCGCAGGCGGCACGGCTGGGGCATTCTATCAACCGCCGCTCCGGCGTTGCTGATACTTATAATGATTCGCATGTCCGCCTTCGATCTCGATACCGACGCCGCCGCGGTCACGCCCGCAGCGACGCCCCCGGCCAGTCCAGCGTCCGCTACCTCGCCGGGTGCCGATGCCACCCCTGCCGCGACCGCCACGCCTGCCGCGACCGCCACGCCTGCCGAGCCCGCCGCTGCCAGCCAGCCGGCCGATCTCGTACTGGAGGTCGAGCACATCCGCCACGGCTTCGACAGCCAGATCGTCATCGACGACCTGTCGTTCTCGTTGGCGCGCGGCAGCATCGGCTGCCTGCTCGGCCCCAGCGGCTGCGGCAAGACCACCGTGCTGCGTGCCATCGCCGGCTTCGAGCCGCTGCGTGCCGGACGGATCGTGCTGGACGGACAGCTGGTCTCGGCGCCGGGCGTGGCGGTGCCGCCCGAACGGCGGCGCGTCGGCATGGTGTTCCAGGACTACGCGCTGTTTCCGCATCTGAGCGTCGCCGACAACATCGCCTTTGGATTGCATCGGGAGAGCCGGCAGGCCAGGAAAGAGCGCGTCGCCGAAGTGCTGGAGCTGGTCGGCCTGGCCGGCGCCGGCGCGCGCTTTCCGCACGAGCTGTCCGGCGGCCAGCAGCAGCGCGTAGCACTGGCCCGCGCGCTGGCACCGCGCCCGGAGCTGCTGCTGCTCGACGAGCCGTTCTCCAATCTCGACGTGGACCTGCGCGAGCGCCTGAGCCTGGAGGTGCGCGCGATCCTGAAGGCCCAGGGCGCGACGGCGATCCTGGTCACGCACGACCAGCTCGAAGCGTTCGCGATGGCCGACGAGATCGGCGTGATGCATGCCGGCGCGATCGAGCAGTGGGGCACGGCGCACCAGCTCTATCACAAGCCCGCCACGCGCTTCGTCGGCGATTTCATCGGGCAGGGCGTGCTGATGCCCGCCCGCGTGACCGCGCCGGGGCAGCTCGATTGCGAACTCGGGACCCTGCATAGCCGCGATGGCCTCGGCGTGGCTCCCGGCGTGGCCGAGGTCGATGTGCTGATCCGCCCCGACGACATCCTGCACGACGATGCCAGCGCGCTGCGCGCGCAGATCCTGCACAAGGCCTTCCGCGGCGCCGAGATCCTCTACACGCTGCGGCTGGCCAGCGGCGGCAGGGTGCTGTCGCTGGCGCCGTCGCACCACGACCACGGCGTCGGCGACTGGATCGGCATCCGCGTCGAGGTCGACGACGTGGTGGCATTTCCGCGCTAGCGGCGCCGGCCTCGGCGCTGCCAGGCGGCGTTGCGTACGGATGCACTACACTGGCGCTTTGGCTGGCCGCGCGGCCCGCACAGAGCCGTGCCCGGAGACGTGCCCGGAGACGTGCCTGGTGACGTGCCTTGGTGACGAGCACCGACACCTGCACCGACACCTGCGCCGACCTGCACGGACATCTGTACCGCAACCCGCGCGCCGCCCGCACTGAAACCCAAGCCCTGACCACCGTGCCGGACTCGCTGTTTTCCGAACCCTCCGACGCTTCCCGACAACCGCTGGCCGAACGGCTGCGCCCGCGCAATATCGACGAGGTCATTGGCCAGCAGCACTTGCTCGGCCCGGGCAAGCCGCTGCGCGTGGCGTTCGAATCGGGCGAGCCGCATTCGATGATCCTGTGGGGGCCGCCCGGGGTCGGCAAGACCACGCTGGCCCGCCTGATGGCCGATGCCTTCGACGCCGAGTTCATTGCGCTGTCGGCGGTGCTGTCGGGCGTCAAGGACATCCGCGAGGCGGTCGAGCGCGCCGAGCAATACCGCGCGCACGGGCGCCGCACGCTGGTGTTCGTCGACGAGGTCCACCGCTTCAACAAGAGCCAGCAGGACGCCTTCCTGCCGCATGTGGAAAGCGGCCTGTTCACCTTCATCGGCGCGACCACGGAGAACCCGTCGTTCGAGGTCAATGGCGCGTTGCTGTCGCGGGCCGCGGTCTATGTGCTCAAGAGCCTGGACGACGCGGAGCTGCGCCAGCTTGCACTGCGCGCCAGCGAGGCGCTGGGCGGCGTGGCGTGGGACGACGAGGCGCTGCAGCTGATCGTGTCGTCCGCCGACGGCGATGGCCGCAAGCTGCTGAACAATATCGAGATCGTCGCGCGGGCCGCGCGTACCGCCGGCGCGCAGACGATCGACAAGGCGCTGCTCGGCAGCGCGCTGTCGGAGAACCTGCGCCGCTTCGACAAGGGCGGCGATGCGTTCTACGACCAGATCAGCGCGCTGCACAAGTCGGTGCGCGGCTCCGATCCCGACGCGGCGCTGTACTGGTTCTGCCGCATGCTCGACGGCGGCGCCGATCCTCGCTACCTGGCCCGCCGCATCGTGCGGATGGCGTGGGAGGACATCGGCCTGGCCGATCCGCGCGCGGCACGCATGACGCTGGACGCGGCCGAGACCTACGAGCGCCTGGGATCGCCCGAGGGTGAACTGGCGCTGGCGCAGGCGCTGATCTATCTGGCGGTCGCTCCCAAGTCGAACGCCGGCTACAACGCCTACAACGCGGCGCGGGCCTTCGTCGCCAAGGACAAGTCGCGCGCGGTGCCGGTCCATCTGCGCAATGCGCCGACCAAGCTGATGAAGGAGCTGGGCTACGGGCATGCCTACCGCTACGCGCACGACGAGCCCGAGGCCTATGCCGCCGGCGAGCACTATTTCCCCGACGACCTGAAGGCGCAGGGCTGGTACCAGCCCACGCCGCGCGGCCTGGAGGGCAAGATCTCGGACAAGCTGCGCCATCTGCGCGAGCTCGACGACGCCTGGCACCGGCGCCAGAAGAGCCAGGTGGCGGCCAAGGGCGGCAAGGCGGACGAGGGCGACGGCTAGCGCGGTCGTGGTCCGCGGGCCGCGAGCCGCAGGCCGGTACTGCGGCCGGCTCCTGTCGCGGTGCAGTAAAATGTGCGGTTCGGCGGCATGCCTGCCGCATCCCGATCGCTCCGATCGCTCCGACCGCACGCTTTTCCCGCAAACATGCTCGACATCCAGCTGCTCCGCAAAGACCTCGACGCCGTGGCGCAACGCCTCGCCACGCGCGGATTCCAACTCGACCTGGGCGCCTTCCAGGCGCTCGAAAGCGAGCGCAAGCAACTGCAGACCCGCACCGAGGAACTGCAGGCCCGCCGCAACACGCTGTCCAAGCAGATCGGCATGGCCAAGGGCAAGGGCGAGGACGCATCGGCGCTGATGGCCGAGGTCGGCGGTATCGGCGACACGCTGAAGGAATCGGCGGCGCGCCTGGACGACATCCAGGCCCAGCTGCAGCAGCTGATGCTGTCGCTGCCGAATCTGCCGCACGACAGCGTGCCGGTCGGCAAGGACGAAAACGACAACGTCGAAGTGCGCCGCGTCGGCACGCCGCGCAGCTTCGACTTCGCGGTGCGCGACCACGTCGACGTGGGCGAGCGGCTCGGCCTCGATTTCGAGAGCGCGGCCAAGATCACCGGCTCGCGCTTCGCGGTACTGCGCGGCGGCATCGCGCGCATGCATCGCGCGCTGGTCCAGCTGATGATCGACACCCATACGCTCGAGCACGGCTACACCGAGATGTACGTGCCGTATATCGTCAATGCGGCGTCGATGCGCGGCACCGGCCAGCTGCCCAAGTTCGAGGACGACCTGTTCAAGGTGCCGCGCCAGGTGGGCGGCGAGGGCGCGGACGGCGGCGAGCGGATCGAGAACTACTACCTGATTCCGACCGCCGAGGTGCCGCTGACCAATCTGATGCGCGACGCCATCGCGTCGGCCGACGAGCTGCCGCTGCGCTTCGTCGCCCATACGCCGTGCT
Organism: Cupriavidus cauae; assembly: GCF_008632125.1. GTDB lineage: Bacteria > Pseudomonadota > Gammaproteobacteria > Burkholderiales > Burkholderiaceae > Cupriavidus > Cupriavidus cauae. Next base: position 171,344 of record NZ_VWRN01000053.1, on the reverse strand, counting down.
TCCGCTCGGAGGCGGGCTCCTACGGTAAGGACACGCGCGGCATGATCCGCCAGCACCAGTTCGACAAGGTCGAGCTGGTCCATATCGTGCGCCCGGAGGATTCGTTCGACGCGCTCGAGCAGCTGACCGGCCATGCCGAGGCGATCCTGAAGAAGCTGGACCTGCCGTTCCGCACCATCGTGCTGTGCACCGGCGACATGGGCTTCGGCAGCACCAAGACCTACGACCTGGAAGTGTGGATCCCCGCGCAGAACACCTATCGCGAGATCAGCTCCTGCTCGAACATGGGCGACTTCCAGGCGCGCCGCATGCAGGCACGCTACCGCGCCGGCCAGGGCAAGCCCGAGCTCGTGCACACGCTGAACGGCTCGGGCCTGGCCGTCGGCCGCACGCTGGTGGCAATTCTGGAGAACTACCAGAACGCGGACGGTTCGGTCACGGTGCCGACCGCGCTGCAGCCGTATCTGGGCGGCCTGACGCGGCTGGAACCGGAGGCCTGAAGCCGGCGAAGCCGCGAGCAGGAAGTCATGCGCAAAAAGGCGCCGACCCTCTTGCAGTCTGTTTTTGACTTCTCTATAATCTCGGTTTCGCCGCAACGCGACCAGTTCAGGAGAGGTGGCAGAGTGGTCGAATGTACCTGACTCGAAATCAGGCGTACCGGCAACGGTACCGTGGGTTCGAATCCCACCCTCTCCGCCAGTAGTGCAAAACCCCCGAAGGCCTGCCTTCGGGGGTTTTTGTTTTTGGGCGATGCGATTTGCTTTGCCCGAGCGCTCAGCCCGAGCCCACGCCGCCTGACGAGGCATCTCACTCGTCAGACGTCTCTCGATTCTCCGTTCGGATCCTCAAAGACGTCATCGAGGCACTGCGCGGCGCCGAGACGGTCGACCCATGCTTCCAGTTGCACCGGGCTGGCGACGGCGATTCGGGACGCAATATCCGGCGGGAGCGGCCCGAAGCGCTGGACCAGGACTTTCCGCAGCACATGCGCTTCACCTTCCTGCTTGCCCTCCAGCTTGCCTTCGAGCACGCCGGCTTGCCGGTAGGTATGCAACGATAGCACCAGGCTCATATTGACCTCCATCAGGTTGACCAATTCGGGCAGCAACAAGACACCTTCGCTCCAGCGTGTCGTAGTCAAGGCTGTGCAGCCGGTCGACCGGAATGAATCCCGTAATCAGTTCGCGCACCAATTGAGGGGCGGAAAACAGCAGCTTGTAGCAAGAGTCGTAAGTCGGAACCATGATCGGCAATGCTGGGGTTGAGACCTGCGTAGCTTGCCGATCGCGCCACATCGAAGCTTCTGAAAAATGCACGCACTTTACGTTTCGGATGGAGGCGTGCCCACAATGAGAAAAGTCCGCATCGGCAGTGCGCGCCGATGCGGACTTCTTTCAGCCAGGGACCGAGAAGCTTACTGGAACGCCTTGTCGTTCGGGTTCGCGAACAGGTCCTTCATCTCGGCCGACAGCGGGTAGTTCATGTTGATGCCGCGCGGCGGGATCGGCGACTGGAACCACTTCTTGTACAGCTGCTCGGCCTTGCCCGACTTCATCAGGTCGGCGATCACGCCGTCGGCGAGGGCCTTGAACTGCGGATCGTCCTTGCGCAGCATGCAGGCGTAGTTTTCCGTCTGCAGCGGCGTGCCGGCGACGGTCCATTCGCCCGGATTCTTGGCCTTGGTCAGTTCGCCGTACAGCAGCGGCTCGTCCATGACGAACGCGACCGCGCGGCCGGACTCCAGCATCAGGAAGGCCTGGCCGTGGTCCTTGGCGCCGGTCAGGTTCATGTTCATCGCCTTCTCGCCGTTCATCTTGACCAGCAGGCGTTCACCGGTGGTGCCGGCGGTGGTCACCACGTTGCGGCCCTTCAGGTCGTCGAAGTCCTTCACGCCGGCGTCCTTGCGCACCAGCATGCGGATGCCGTAGACGAACAGGCTGTTGGTGAAGCCCACCTGCTTCTGGCGCTCGAGGTTGTTGGTGGTCGAGCCGCATTCGAGATCGATGGTGCCGTTCTGCATCAGCGAGATGCGGTTCTGCGAGGTGATCGGGATCATCCGCACCTGCAGGTTCGGCATGTTCAGCTGCGTCTTCACCTTGTCGACGATCGCCATCATGATCTCGTGCGAATACCCCATGACCTCGCGGCCATTGGTATAGGAGAACGGGATGGACGACTCGCGATGGCCCAGGGTGATCACGCCGTTCTGCTTGATCTTGGCCAGTGTGTCGTTCTGCTGGGCATGGGCGGCGCCGATGGTGCCGAACGCACCGCAAGCGAGCGCGGCGGTCAGCAGCGCGGCCAGCGCGGGTCGCAGCGAACGGCGCGCCGGTCGTGGCGCGATGCGGGTGGCGGTAGGCAGTTTCATGGTCAGGCTCTCCTTGGTTGTGGAACGGCTCTTGTTGAAACGCGACATCGATTGTGCTGCTGGCAAGGGCCGTGCAAGCGGCGGCTCCTCGTTCCGCTCTTGTGTCCGTACGCGCCGCAGCCGGGCGCTACGCCAGCGTTGCGCTGTAGTCCGCGGGGTCGACCGCGGGCGGCCGCCCCGCCATCGTATCCGCCAGCAGGCCCGCGCTGCCCATCGCCAGCGTAAACCCCAATCCGCCGTGGCCGATATTGAGCCACAGGTTGCGCAGCCGCGACTGTCCGATCAGCGGCAGGCCGCTCGGTGTGGCGGGGCGCAGCCCGGCCCAGGGCTGCAGGTCGGACAAGGGACGGTCGCCGGCGATGCCGCCGAATACCGAGCGGGTCTCGTCCAGCAGCGTCGCGGCGCGGCGTTCGTCGATCCGCGTATCGGGCCGCGTCAGGTCGGCCATGCCGGCCACGCGCAGCGTGTTGCCGATGCGGGCATAGACGATCTTGCGCGCGAAGTCCGTGACGCTGATATGCGGCGCCTGCGCGCCGGTGCCGACGGGTACCGTGATGCTGTACCCCTTCAGCGGCCACAGCGGCGCGCGCAGCCCGAGCGGGCGCAGCAGCGTCGCGCTGCCGATGCCGCCCGCCAGAACCACTGCGTCGGCGGCCTCGAAGCCGTTGTCGGTATGTACGCCGCGGGCCGCGTCGCCCTGGCGTTCGATCGCGCGCACCGCGGTGCCGAAGCGCAGCGACACATTGGGATGCTGGCGCAGCAGATTGGCCAGCCCGACGCAGAAGCGGTGGCAATCGGCCACCTCCTCGCTGGGCGTATGGATGGCGCCGGCGATCTGGTCGCGGATGCCGGCCAGCGCCGGCTCCAGCGCGACGCAGGCGTCGCGGTCCAGCGCGTGCTGCTCGCTGCCGAGACCGGCCTGGAAGTCCAGCAGCCGGCGCGCGGCATCGAAGCTGGCGGCGTCGCGATGGACGATCAGCTTGCCGCGCCGCGCAAAATCGAAGTCGATCTGGTGCTCGTCCAGCAAGGCCCGCATGCGGTCGCGCGAATGGAAGGCCAGCCGCAGCAGCTTGCGCGTGGTGGCGTCGCTGCGCGAGGCATTGCAGGCGCCGACGAAGGCGGCCAGCCAGCGCCATTGGGCCGGGTCCAGCCGCGGCCGCCACTGCAGCGGTGCGTCGCGTCGCAGCAGCCAGCCCGGCACCTTGGACAGCACGCCGGGACCGGCCAGCGGCGCGACATAGCTGTAGCTGAGCTGGCCGCCGTTGGCGAAGCTGGTCTCCAGCCCCGGGCCGTCGCGCCGCTCCAGCACCGTGACCTCATGGCCGTCGTTGGCCAGTTGCCAGGCGGTGGCCATGCCGACCACGCCGGCGCCGGTGATCACCACCTTCATTGCCGTATCCGTCCCTACCGGTTTGCGATCCCGCAAGGGTAGAGCAGGGCGGCCCGGCTGCCCAATGCGAAGACGTGCCAGAATATGTCTTTCGGCTATACCCTGCCCGGCCCCCCGGAATTCCCATGCGCCTGCGACAGATCGAGATCTTCCGCGCCGTGATGCTGACCGGCACCGTCAGCGAGGCGGCGCGGCTGCTGCATGTCTCGCAGCCGGTGGTCACGCGCGTGCTGCAGCATGCGGAGGCCTCGCTCGGCTTCCGCCTGTTCGACCGCGCCAAGGGCCGGCTGCGGCCGACGCCCGAGGCCACCGCGCTGTACGGCGATGTCGAGCGGCTATATGGCGAGATCGACCGCGTGCGGCGGGTCTCCGAGAGCCTGCGCCACAAGGGCGCCGGCCGGCTGCGCGTGGCGGCGACGCCCAGCCTGGCCGATCCGCTGCTGGTGCCGGCGCTGCAGCGCTTCTGCGCCCGTCATCCCGACACCCAGGTGCAGGTGCTGACCCACCATACCGACGAGATCGTGCAGGGCCTGCTGCGCAACCAGATCGATATCGGCTTCGCCTTCGCGCCGCCGCCGCACGAGGCGATCGCCGCGCAGACCGTCGCCGAAGGCCGCATGCTGCTGGCAGTGCCGCGCGGCCAGCCGCTGTCCGGGGCGACGCGGCGCACGCCGTTGCCGATGGCCAGGCTGATGGACCGCGCCTTCATCGGCTACGACGATCACAGCTCGCTTGGCCTGATGGTGCGCCAGCTGCTGGCGCGCAATGCGCTGGAGCCGCGCTCGACGCTGGAAGTCCAGACCTATTCGCTGGCGCGCAAGCTGGTCGAGAGCGGGCTGGGCGTGGCGCTGCTGGACCAGTACACCGCCCTCGGCAGCGATCCGCAGGCGGTCTCGCTGCACGAGATCCAGCCGGCGATGGCCTTCGAGATCCAGATGCTGCGCGCCAGCCATCGCGGCATTCCCAGCCTGGCCGAGCAGCTGCGCGAGCGTTTTGCCGAGGCCGCGCAGGAACTGGCGGGGCAACTGGACCGGCGCCTGTCCGCGCCGGCGGTCGCCTTCGAGCACGCTCTCAAATAGCCGCCGGATCGCGCACCGACATGGCCGCGCCGATGCTGCCGCTCAGCGCAGCGTCAGGCTGGCGTAGGCGCCTTCGACGAAGCGCACCCGCAGCCGCGGACCGTGCTTGCGCAGCGCGGCGTCGGCCCAACGCTGGACCCGCTCCATGTGGGCGATATGGCTTTGCTGGGTCTGCGCCGCGGCGGTGGTATTGAACCAGAACGTGAAGGGCCGCGATTCGGCCTCCGGCGCGCGTGCCCGCTGCTCGGCGGAGCCGACGCGCGCGGCCAGCAGGGCGTCGAGCACGGTCAGCTCCGGGTTGGTATGCGCGCCGTTGCCGCAGAACAGGTAATGGTCGGCCGACACCGTGCGGCAGAACGCCGGCGACATATTGTGCTCGGAGCCGTGATGCTGGACCTTCAGCACGTCGACGTGCAGCGCGCCATCGCGCAGCAGTTCGGCCTGCTTCAGCCCGGCCAGGATCATGTCGGGATGCGCGTCGCCGGTCAGCAGCACGCGACGGTCTTCCTCTTCGACCAGCAGGATCAGCGACGCGATATTCGGCGTGGTGACGCCCTGGTATGACGGCGTGCCCTCCCACTCGCGCAGGTCGAACGGATCGTCGGCCCGGCCGCCGGCCATCGCCAGCAAGCCGCTGGCGTAGCGGTCGCGGATGGCCTGGGCACGCAGCCGATTGGCGGGATCGCGCAGCCAGTGGTTCCAGCCTTCGCGCAGCCGCTTCAGTTCCGCGGCGGTGGGGCCGAGCACGCGGATGCGCAGCGAGCCGAGCGCCTGCGCGGCGGCATCCGGCCGCGCGATGATCAGCTTGCCGGCCGACGCCGACGCCGACGCCGACGCCGACGCCGACGCCGGCGTTACCACCTCGCCCAATGGCGGATTCAACGGAATATCGAGCAGGTCGGCCTTGACCAGCCGGGACACCCGCAGCGCCTGCGGCACCGAGTTGGCAATGCGGGCGTACTCGCGCCCGAGCACCTCGAGCGGCTCGACGTGGCTGGCCCGCAACGCCCGCGCGCTGGCCGCGAGCAGCGAGTGGATCGGTCCCGCGTTGGCGCCGATCTGGTCGTGGAAGGCGTTGTGCCACAGCGCGCCGATGCGCGGCACGCGGCGCGACGCCGGCTTGGCCGGCGGATCGCCGCGCTCGGCGTGGTAGTCGTAGACCTTCCATTCGAGCGCGGCCTCGAGCATCGCGAGAATGCCGCCCAGATGGTCGTCGTCGATATGGGAGACGTAGACCAGATCGAGCATGGCGTCGTCGCGCGCGAGCCGCTCCAGCGACGGCGCGACGAAATCGCGCATCGCCGCGCCGGTGCCGCCATCGCACAGCATCCGATGGCCCGACGCCGCCTCGATCAGCAGGCAGTCGCCCTGATAGGACTGGAACAGGCGGATCTTCATGCGCGCCTCCGCGCTGGTGGGTCACGCCGCTCGCGGCGCTCGTCGAAGGCGCGCGCCTCCTCGATCGCGGCGACCGGGTCGATCAGGCCGTAGCCCGCGTCGTTGCGCCAGGCGTAGTCGTGCGAGGGCAACGGCCGCGCGGTGCGCCGCAGGATCCCCTGGCACTGCGCCGCCGTCAGCGTCGGCTTGGCGGCCAGCATCAGCCCGATGACGCCGCACACATAGGGACTGGCCATGCTGGTGCCGGTCATCGCGACCCAGCCGCCGCCCTCGACGAAGCCGTTGGCGGCGACGATGCCGGTGCCCGGCGCGCAGACGTCGGGCTTGTTGCGCCCGTCACGGGTCGGCCCCTGGCTGCTGGAGATATGGACCCGTGCCTGCTCCGCGTCGGCGTTCGCCACGCCGATCACCCAATGCGCGCAGGCGAGCGAATTGATCGAATGCGAATCGACGTTGGTCGCCTCGGCGAAGAACGACGGAAAGCGGTAGGCCGCCAGCTCCCGCCGCCGCTGCAGCTCCATCGGATCGTCGCGTTCGATCCATGCGTGAAAGCTGCCGTCGCGGATCTCGTCGCCATGCAGCCGCACCTTCCACACGCCGGCCGTGATCGGCGTATAGGCGCGCGCATCGAGGAAGGGCGACAGATAGACGCCGATGTAGTTGTCGCCGTTGGACGGATGGTAGAGCTCGTTGTAGACCGACAGCACGGTGCCATCAGGCAGCCTGCGGTTCTCGATGTACTGCCGCGGCGCGACCTCGTACCACTCGGTGGAGCCCGGCGGCTGCACCGAGACCGTGAAGCGGTCCTGCGCGCCGTACCAGATCTCCAGCTCGTTCTCGGACAGGTCTGCGATGCCGTCGCCGACCACGATCCATTCGAGTTCGACCGTCAGGCCCTTGGCCGCGATCTTGCCGCTGGTATGGATGCGGCCCATGATCCAGCCGAAGCGGTCCTCGTCGGTGGGACGCTCCTGTCCCGCATTGCCGGCCGCGATCGAGATCGCGCGGCCCGGCGTGGCGAGGAACGCGTCGAGCCAGCGGCAGGTGCCATTGGCGCCGTCGTGCGAGCCGCCGTTGGTCCCCAGGCTGATATTGATCGACAGCGGCAGGCCCTCGCGCTCGGCAACGGCCAGCAGATATTCGACCGCATGGACGATGCGCGAGGCATCGCTGAAGGTCCAGCGCCGCGCGGCATAGTCGTCGCCGGGCGGCTCGACGCTGATCAGCACGCCGGCGATCAGCGCACCGGGACACAGGCCCTGGTTGCCCGCCGCGATGCTGGCGACATGGGTCGCATGCGAGCCGGGCTCCTGCTGCGACTGGCGCTCCAGCTCGGTGGCGGGCGGTCCGCCCTTGCGCGCCGCCTGCAGCGCCGCGTTCAGGCGCTCGCGCGTCAGCTCGGCGCCATAGCCGAAGGCCTGCGGCGGCGGGCGGAAATCGCCGCCCTGATCCCAGATAGACAGGAAGCGCGTATTGCCGTCGGCATCGAGAAAATCCGGATGCGAGAAATCGAAGCCGCCCACATCGATGATGCCGATCAGCACGCCGGCGCCGCTCTGCGCCTGGCCATCGACCGCGACGCGCCGCGGCGTCGGTGCGATCGCCGCCGCTGCGGCCGGGCCGCGATCAGGGCGCGGCAGCCGCAGCGACAGCGTTTCGCTGCGGTGCACGTAGCGCACGCCCTCGAGCGCGGCCAGACCGCGCAACGTGGAGATCGGCACGGTGGCCGCGATGAAATTGCGCCGATGCAGCAGCGGCGTGGCGGGCTGCTGCCCGGGCCGGCGACGATGGCCGGCCTCGGCCAGCATGCGGTCGATCGCGCGCAGCACGTGCTCGGTATCGTCGGGTGCGCCCGGCTCGCGCGGCTCGGTCTCGACGATCACGTTGATGAAGACGTCGTCGGCCACCGGCATGGCCTGCTGCTTGGGACGCGTCACGCGGCCGCGATGCACGGTCAGGCAACTGTAGTCGCTGAGGCCGGCGGCAAAGCGGTCGCGTTCCTGCTGCTCGATCGCCAGCCGTCGCTCGGCCGGCTCGGGCAGCGCGGACTTGCGGGTCACCACGCATTGCGAATATTGCGCGCGCAGCTGGTTGACCGGCTCGCTGCCGTTGCTGACCTGGCGCAGCTTGGGATGCAGATGCTGCAGGGGTGGGGTATCGTCGCGGGGCATCGGGGTTGTCTCCTCGTCGCGCTCGCTGCATAGCCTAACGGCTTCGTGCCGGCGCGGCCACTGCAAATTTTTCAAGCGTGAGTTCAGTGCGATCGCTGCCTGATTGCGGCGCGGGCGCGAGCGACCCGGCAGCGTGGGCGCGACCCGGCGGCGCGGGCGCGATCCGCACGGCGCGCGTTCTATCATGCGGATTGACGCGGTGTTGTACCCGGCCCGGATGACACGGTCATTGCCGCGAGAATTACGAAAACACGGAACCTGCCCATGCCACCAATGGCGACGAAACGGATGACGAGATTGAGCACCAGATCGAGCACGAGATCGAGCACGAGCCAGAGGCCACGATGGACGAGCTGATCGCGGCCTGGCCTGCCTGGCTGCGCTTCGAGCAGCCCACGCCCGGCCTGCTGATCGGCGGCCTGCTGCTGTTCGTCGTGCTGGCCGTGCTGGGGCTCTGCCTGGTCCGCATCGCGCTGGTGCTGATCCATCCGGTGGTACGGCTGCTCGATTCGCTGCGGCACGTCGCGCGCGATGCGCTGCACGCGCGGGCTGGCGAGCGCTGGCCGCGGGTGCTGAAGCTGCTGGAGCGCGAGGTCGCCGAGATCCTGCTGGTCGTGCTCGCGGCCGCGGTGCTGCTTGGCAGCGGCGGCCTGCTGATCTGGCTTGCGGTGGCGGTGGCCGCGGAAACGCCGCTGGTGCGGGTCGACCAGGCGGTGTTCGCGTGGCTGCAGCAGGGCCGGCAGGACTGGCTCGACGTCGCGATGACCGCCATCACGGAATTCGGCGGCGCGCGCATCGCGGTGGCGATCGGCATCGCGGTGTTCGGCTGGCTGGCGTGGCGCCGCGCGTGGGCCGCCGCGATCTATTGGACGATCGCGTTGATCGGCGCGCGTGCCTGCGTGCTGGTGCTCAAGTACGGCCTGGCGCGCGGCCGCCCGGCCAGCATCTACGGCGGCGTCGAGTCGTTTTCATTTCCGAGCGGCCACGCGACCAGCAGCATGGTCACCTACGGCTTCCTGGCGTTCCTGCTCTGCGTGCGGCAGCCCTGGCGCGTGCGCATTCCGGTGCTGGCGGTGACGGCGACCGTGGTGGTCGCCATCGGCCTGTCGCGGCTCTATCTGGGCATGCATTGGCTGTCGGACGTGGTGGCCGGTTACGCGCTCGGCATGGCGTGGATCGTGATGCTGGCCACCGCCTATCTGACGCTGCATGTGCCGGCCAGGCTGTCGCCGGCGCCGCTGGCCGGCGTCGCCGCGGCGGCCGCGCTGGCAGCGGGCGCCTGGGTCGCGGTCTATCATCTGCCCCACAACGTGGAGCGCTATCGAGACGCCGCTAAGGCCGTGCCCGTTGTGCCGGCGCCGGGGCCGAGGCCGGAGATGGAGCGGAGTCCGGCGCGGCTGGATCGGCCGCCGGACCGGCCGGCGGCGCGACCGCCGGCGCCACGGGCTGCGGCGATGCCTGCGCCGGCTTAGGACCAGCGGCGCTGCCGGTGCTGGTGCCAGTACCAGTGCCGGTGCCAGTGCCAGTGCCAGTGCCGCGCCCCGCCGGCAGCCGCGACACCAGCAGCTGGTCGATCTTGTGGTGGTCGATGTCGAGCACCTCGAAGCGGTAGTCCGCGGTCTCGATGAACTCCGACTTCTTCGGGATGCGCTTCAGCGTGTAGATCACCAGTCCGGCCGCGGTGTCGACATAGTCCTCTGCCGGCAGCGTGTCGAGATCGAGCGCCTTCTTCAGGTCGACCAGCGGCGTCACGCCATCGACGAGCCACGAGTCCTCGTCGCGCCGCACGATCTGCTCGTCCTCCGACGAATAGAGGATGTCGCCCATCAGCGCGCCGACGATATCGTCGAGCGTGACGATGCCGACCACCAGCCCGTATTCGTTCATCACCACCGCGAAGCTCTGGTGCATCTCGCGAAAGCGCGTCATCGCCTCGGACAGCGTCAGCGTGTCGGGAATCACCAGCACGTTCTTGTCGTAGTGCCGCGCCAGGTTGGCGATCGCGGAATCCGCCTCGTCGGCCAGCATCGAGCGCAGGATGTCCTGCGATTCGACGAAGCCCTGCACGTCGTCCAGGTCGTGGTCGCAGACCGGATATTGCGCGTGCGGATACTTGACCAGCTTGCGCCGCAGGCTGTCGGGGCTTTCGTCCAGCGCGAGGTACACCACCTCGTCCCGCGGCGTCATGATCGCCGTCACGCTCTTGGAGTCGAGCTCGAACACGTTCTCGATCAGATGGATCTCGTGCTTGAGCAGCACGCCGGCCTCGGCGCCGGCATCGACCATCGCCGCGATGTCTTCGGACGTGATCTGCTCCACGGCCTTGGTCGGCAGGCCGAGCAGCTTCAGCGCGGCGTCGGCGGCGGCGTTGAACAGCCAGACCAGCGGCTTGAGGACCTTCAGCAGCCACAGCATCGGCCCGATCACCGCCAGCGCGCACGTTTCGGGGAAGCTCATCGCGATCCGCTTCGGAATCAGGTCGGCGAACTGGATGAACAGCAGCGTGACCAGCAGGAAGGAGCCGATATTGGCCATGCGCTGCGCGACCGTGTCGGTGAAATAGGGCGACAGCAGCGCGAAGGCGAAGTCCGACAGATGCTTCTCGCCCAGTACGCCGGCCAGGATGGCGACGGTATTGACGCCGATCTGCACGATGGTGAAGAAGTTGCCCGGCTCCTCCTTGAGCAGCATCACCTTGGTCGCGCGCCGGTCGCCACGCTCGGACAGCGTCTGCAGCTTGGTGCGGCGCGCGGCGGTCAGGGCGATCTCGGAGATCGAGAAGAAGGCGCTGATCAGGATCAGCAGCAGCAGGATCAGGACGAACATGGCGATGGCGGCAGGGGCCGGTGGCTTGAGGCCGGAGGGGCGCTTCGATGATGGTGCAGGCCGATGCGGACTGTCAATGAGAACGGAACGCCGCCTGGATCGGTCGTTATATAGCCATAATAAATTGTTATTTTTGATTCGATAGCGGTTGACTTACTCTGTGCCGGTACGCATGGCGTGCCGAAGCGCTACCGAAACGCTGCCGAAGCGCCGTCAGGCGCATGCACTATCATGCCGTCCATCAACTTCGTTTGGAGAACTCGATGACCTGGTTTCCCGCTGGCTGGATTCGCCCCCTGATCGCGGCGCCGCTGCTCGCCATGGCGATGGCCGGCGCCCATGCCGCCGATCTGCTCGACAACGTCAAGCAGGCCGGCGTGCTGAAGATCGGCCTGGAGGGCACCTATCCCCCGTTCGGCTATCGCGGCGCCAACAACCAGCTCGAGGGCTTCGACGTCGACGTCGCGCGCGCGGTGGCCGGCAAGCTGGGCGTCAAGCCGGAGTTCGTCACCACCGAATGGAGCGGCATCATCGCCGGCCTGCAGGCGGGCAAGTTCGACGTGATCGTCAATCAGGTCAACGTGACGCCGCAGCGCAAGCAGGTGCTGGATTTCTCCAAGCCCTACGTCTACTCGGCCGCGCAGCTGATCCAGCGCAAGGACGACAAGCGCGAATTCAAGTCGCTGGAGGATCTGAAGGGCAAGCGGCTGGGCGTCAGCCTCGGCAGCAACTACAACGAGCTGGCCAAGTCGGTGGCGGGCATCGACGTCAAGACGTATCCCGGCGCGCCCGAATATCTGCGCGACCTGGCCGCGCAGCGTGTCGATGCCGCGCTGAACGACCGGCTGATGGTCAACTACCTGATCAAGACGTCGAATCTGCCGCTGCGCGCCGGCGCGGTGGTGCAGGGCGGCGATACCGAGGTCGCGATCCCGTACCGCAAGGACAACCCCAAGTTCGCGCAGGCCATCGACCGCGCGCTCGACGATCTGCGCAAGGACGGCACGCTGACCAGGCTGTCGGTCAAGTGGTTCGGCGCGGACGTGACCAAGCCGGTCAAGTAAGCCGACGGATCGCCGAAAGGCAGACGGCAGTGCAATCGCACTGCCGTTTTGTTTTTTGGGGCACCACTTTATGATTCCGACTTTGCGCGCTCTCTTGCGCGGCCACTTGCGCCCCTGATCCCGCCTGCCATGCCATCCCTCCAACTGGTAATCGATTCGCTGCCCGTGCTGCTGCAAGGCATGGTGCTGACCATCAAGTTCGCGCTGTCGTCGATGGCCTTCGGGCTGGTGATCGGGCTGGTGGTCGCGCTGATGGGGATCGGCCACAACCGCGTGCTGCGGGCGATCGCGCGCGTCTATGTCAGCGTGATGCGTGGCACGCCGCTGCTGGTGCAGATCTTCGTGGTGTATTACGGCCTGCCGGGCATCGGCATCGCGCTCGAACCGACCCCGGCGGGGGTGCTGACGCTGAGCCTGAACGTCGGCGCCTATCTGTCCGAGAGCATGCGCGGCGCGATCCTGGGCATCTCGCGCGGGCAATGGCTGGCGGCCTATAGTCTCGGGCTGACGCCGGCGCAGACGCTGCGCTACGTGGTCGGTCCGCAGGCGCTGCGCATCGCGGTGCCGAGCCTGTCGAACAGCCTGATCAGCCTGATCAAGGACACCTCGCTGGTGTCGGTCATCACGGTCACCGAACTGCTGCGCACCACGCAGGAATTGATTGCCGCGACCTACCAGCCGCTGCCGCTCTACCTGGCCGCGGCGGCGATCTACTGGGTCTTGAGCACGCTGCTGTCGTTCGTGCAGCGGCTGCTGGAGCGCAGGTTGTCGTTGCCGGGGCGGCATTGAGGCGGGGTAGGGGAGACGGGGCGCAATTGCCCTCTCCCCAGCCCTCTCCCGCTCGGGGGAGAGCGCCAACCCCTCAAGCGGCTTCCGCGATCCGCTTCGCGATGTGGTCCAGCGCTTCCTCGACCTGATCGACCAGGATCAGGCACAGGTCGCCCGGCTGCAGGCGGCCCAGCGCGGTGTCGATGGCGAGGAATTCGCCGCGGATCTCTTCGACCGCGCTGGCGCGCGTGGCGCCTTCCAGCCCCTCGCGCAGCAGCGCCAGCACCTCGCCGTCGGCGCGTCCGCGCTGGCACTGGTCCTGGTACAGCACCACGTCGTCGAATACGCCGCCGAGGATCTGCGTCTGGCGGCGGATGTCCTCGTCGCGGCGGTCGCCGGCGCCGCTGATCACCACCATGCGGCGGCGCGCCGGCATCGTCTCGATCGCGTTGCACAGCGCCTGGATCGCGTCCGGGTTGTGGCCGTAGTCGGCGATCAGCGTGGCGCCGCGGTAGTCGAACAGATTGAAGCGGCCCGGCGCGCTGGCGGCGTCGCTGACGAAGGTCGCCAGGCCGCGGCGGATCACCGACCAGTCGATGCCCAGCGCCCACGCGGCCGCGGTCGCCGACATCGCGTTCTCGACCTGGAAGCCGATGCTGCCGCCGCGCGTCAGCGGGATGTCCTTCAGCGCGATGCGTACCTGCGTGTCGCCCTCGGCGGCGACCAGATCGCCGCCGTCGGTGAACACCACGCGCTTGCCCTGCGCGCGATGCGTGGCCAGCACCGGGTGCTCGGCATCGCGGGCGAAGAAGGTCACCGCGCCGGGGCAGGCGTCGGCCATGCGCGCGACCATCGGATCGGCGGCGTTGAGCACGGCCATGCCCTGCGGCGAGACGTTCTGCACGATCACGCTCTTGAGCACTGCCAGGTCTTCGACCGTGCTGATATAGGACAGCCCGAGGTGGTCGCCTTCGCCGACATTGGTCACCACCGCGACATCGCAGCGGTCGAACGCCAGCCCCTCGCGCAGCAGGCCGCCGCGCGCGGTCTCGAACACGGCCGCGTCGACGTCGGGGTGCATCAGCACGTTGCGCGCGCTGCGCGGGCCGCTGCAGTCGCCGGTGTCGATGCGCTGGCCGTTGATGTAGACGCCGTCGGTGCCGGTCATGCCCATGCGCAGGCCGCTGCCGGCCAGCAGATGGGTGATCAGCCGGACCGTGGTGGTCTTGCCGTTGGTGCCCGACACCGCGACCACCGGAATGCGGCCGTCGTCGCCGTCGGCGAACATCGTCGAGATGATCGCCTCGCCGACCGCGCGGCCCTTGCCGTAGGACGGCTGCAGATGCATGCGCAGGCCCGGCGCGGCATTGACCTCGACGATGCCGCCGGCCTGTTCCTCGAAGGGCTTGAGCACGGTCTCGCAGACCGCATCGACGCCGCAGATGTCGAGGCCGACCATCTGCGCCGCGGCCACCGCGCGCGCCGCCATCTCGGGATGCACGTCGTCGGTGACATCGGTGGCGGTGCCGCCGGTCGACAGGTTGGCGTTGTTGCGCAGGATCACGCGCGTGCCCTTGGGCGGCACCGATTCCGCGGTGAGGCCCTGCTTGGCGAGCGTGGCCAGCGCGATATCGTCGAAGCGGATCTTGGTCAGCGAGGTCGCGTGGCCCTCGCCGCGGCGCGGATCGCGATTGACCTCGTCGACCAGCTGGCGCACGGTATGCACGCCATCGCCGATGACCTGGGGCGGATCGCGCCGGGCCGCGGCGACCAGCTGATTGCCGACCACCAGCAGACGGAAATCGTGCCCCGGGATATAGCGTTCGACGATCACGTCGCTGCTGATCTCGGCCGCGACCTCATAGGCCGCCATCACTTCCTCGCGCGTGCGGATGCGCACGGCCACGCCCTTGCCCTGGTTGCCGTCGCGCGGCTTGACCACCACCGGCGCGTCGATCTCCTGCGCGACTTGCCAGGCTTCCTCGGCGCTGCACACCGAGCGGCCCTGCGGCACCGGCACGCCGGCCGCATGCAGCAGGCTCTTGGTCAGCTCCTTGTCCTGCGCGATCGATTCCGCGACCGCGCTGGTCATGTCGGTTTCCGCAGCCTGGATGCGCCGCTGGCGGCTACCCCAGCCGAACTGCACCATGCTGCCCTGCGTGAGGCGGCGATAGGGGATGCCGCGCGCGATCGCGGCATGGACGATGGAGCCGGTGCTCGGTCCGAGGCGCACGTCCTCGTCGAGCTCGCGCAGGCGGGCCAGCGCGCCGTCCAGATCGAACGGCGTGTCGTCGCGCGCGGCGCGGCACAGCTGCTGGGCGAGATCGAGCGCGAGGCGTCCGACCTCTTCCTCGCTGTACTGCACCACCACCTGATAGGTGCCGGGCTCGACGGTGGGCGAGGTACGGCTGAAGGTCACCGGGCAACCGGCGGCGGCCTGCAGCCGCAGCGTCGCGCATTCGAGCGCATGGGCCAGCGAGGCATCGCCGTGCGCATCGTCGGGGCGCAGCGGGCCGATGTCGGGGAAGCGGGCGCGCAGGCGCTCCTCGAAACCCGGCAGGTCCTCGATCGTGCCGGCTTCGTCGGGGCACGCGACGATCGCTTCGATCGCGGTGTGGCGGCACCACAGGTTCGGACCGCGCAGCGCGCGGATGCGTGAGACTTCCATCAATCAGTTTCCTATCGGTCGGTCGCCGGCCGGGCGGGGCGCGACCCCGCGGCAGGCGACCGTTCTATCCTTCAGCGCTTCAGAGTGTCGGAGCCTCGGCGCCTTGCCTCTGACCATCGATGCCGGCCGGTCAACCGCGCCGGGCCGGCTGGCCCAGCCAATGGTGGACCTGGTCCAGCGTGGTGCCGATGTCGGCCTCGTCGGCCTGCAGCACCAGCAGATCGCCCGCCACCAGCTGCGACAGCGCGGCCTCGACGGCCTCGCGCCGGCTGCCCTGGTCGATGATCTTGTTGACGCGGCGGCCTTCGTACAGTCCCTTCTTCAGCAGCGCGCGCGCCTCGCTGTCGGGCAACTTTCGCGTGACGCTGCGGTCTTCGCACAGGAACACGCGATCGAAGGCGGCGCCCAGCGCCTTGCCCTGCTCGATCAGGTCGGCGTCGCGGCGGTCGACGCCGGCGCCGAACACGGCCAGCCGGCGTTCGGACGGGAAGCGGTCCAGCGCCTTGGCCAGTGCCTCGAGCGCCGGCGCGTTGTGCGCGTCGTCGACGATCACCGTGGCGCCGTTGCGCTCGAACAGCGTGAAGCGGCCCGGCACGTCGAGCTGGCCCACGTCGAAGGTCATCACGCCGGCGCGGATCAGCTCGTGCGAGATGCCCAGCGCCCACGCCGCGGCAACCGCCGCCAGCACGTTCTCGATCTGGAAGCCGACGCGGCCCGCATAGGTCAGCGGAATCGCCGCGACGTCGGCCAGCGGCAGCTCGCTGTTGCCGGTGGCCAGCACGATGCGGCCGTCGCGCACGTACACCGCGCGCTTGCCGGCGGCGCGGTGCTGGGCGATCGCGGGCAGCTCGGCGCTGGCGCCGAAGAAGATCACGTCGCCGTCGCACAGCTCGGCCATCTCGACCACCAGCGGATCGCGCGCGTTGAGCACCGCGGCGCCGTGCTTGAGCACGACGTCGACCTGCGTGCGCAACACGCTGTACATCTTCTCGGCGTCTTCGATGTAGTAGTGCCCGAGGTGGTCGGGGGTATCGATATTGGTGACCACGCCCACCAGGCAGCGATCGTAGGCCAGGCCCTCGGACAGCATCGTGCCGCTGTCGTTCTCGAACACGGCCGCCTCGACGGCGCGGTTCTTCAGCACGCGGGTGGCGGCCTCCCAGTTGGCGCGATCGCCGCCTTCGACCAGTCGTCGATCCAGATACAGGCCGTCGCTGCAGGCCAGGCCCGTATGGCGGCCGGACAGCTGCAGCAGGCGCGCGACCAGCTTGGCGACCACGGTCTTGCCGTTGGTGCCGGTGATGCCGACCACGGGAATGCGGCCGTCGTCGGCCGGGGCGTCGCCGTCGGCCGCGGGCGGGAACAGATGATCGACGATGGCGCGGCCCACCGGACGCGGCGTACCGGCGGCGGGCTTCAGATGCATCAGCAGGCCGGGGCCGGCATTGACCTCGACGATCGCGCCGCCTTGTTCGGCGAGCGGGCGGGAGATGTCCTCGGCCACCAGGTCGATGCCGGCGATATCCAGGCCCACCACGCGCGCCGCCAGCGCGGCATGCGCGGCGACGCTCGGGTGGACGCGGTCGGTGACGTCGAACGCCACGTTGCCGTTGCGCTGGATCAGCACATGGCGGCCCTCGGGCGGCACCGACTCCGCGGTGAAGCCCTGGCGCTTCAGTTCGAGACGGGCGGCCGAATCGAGCCGCACGCGGTTCAGCGGATGATCCTCGGTGTTGCCGCGGCGCGGGTCGCAGTTGATCTGCAGTTCGATCAGCTCGTCGATGGTCGACTTGCCGTCGCCCACCACGCTCGCCGATTCCCCCATCGCCGCCGCCACCAGCCGGCCGCCGACCACCAGCAGGCGGTGTTCGTTGCCGGGGACGAAGCGCTCGACGATGACACCGCTGCCTTCCTCGATGGCGACCGCATAGGCGGTCTGCACTTCCTCGCGGCTGATCAGGTTGGTGAACACGCCGCGGCCGTGGTTGCCGTCGTAGGGCTTGACCACCACCGGCACGCCGATCTCCTCGGCGGCCTCCCAGGCGTCGTCGGCGCTCTGCACCAGCCGGCCCTCGGGCACCGGCACGCCGCACGATTCCAGCAGCGACTTGGTCAGGTCCTTGTCGCGCGAAATGCTTTCGGCGATGGCGCTGGTGCGATCGGTCTCGGCGGTCCAGATGCGGCGCTGGCGTGCGCCATGGCCCAGCTGGACCAGATTGCTGTCGGACAGGCGCAGCGCGGGGATACGGCGGTCGTCGGCGGCATAGACGATGCAGGCCGTGCTCGGGCCCAGCCAGTGGCGATCGATCAGGCCGCGCAGTTCGTCCACCGCCGCGTCGACGTCGAAGGCGCGGTCCTCGATCGCGGCCATCACCAGGTCGCGCGCGAGGAACAGCGCGGCGCGCGCCACGCGTTCGTCCCAGGCCGTCACGATGACCTTGTAGACGCCCACCAGCGGGGTCTCGCGCGCCTTGCCGAAGCCGCCGGGCATGCCGGCCAGGCTCAGCAGCTCCAGCGTCACGTGCTCCATGATGTGGGCGGGCCAGGTGCCTTCCTTCAGCCGCTGCAGGAAGCCGCCCCGTTCGCCGATGCTGCACCGGTGCTCGATCAGCGAAGGCAGCCAGGCCGAGAGGCGCTCGTAGAAACCGGGGATCTTGTTGGAGGGGTATTCCTCCAGTTCTCCGATATCGACCCACGCCTCCAGCACCGGCCCATATGTCCACATATTGGGGCCGCGCAGCGACATGACATCGAATATCTCAATGTCCTTTTTCTTCATTGAATTAGCTTGAGGCATGGGCGATGCGCCCGTGGGGCGGAAGTCTAACCTTTCAATAACGTTACAGCGTAGACCTGGTTGACTTCCCGACGAAAAAGCGTTTGTGCGCCGCGACAGACGCCGCCGCGCGGATGTGGCTTATGTATACTTGCGCCGCGCTTGCACCGCACTTGCGCCGAATTGTCTGCGACATATCGGCATTCCGGCAGCGCCCGCCATTTTTATTTGTATCAAGACATGTCGTTTCGACCGTCGGCCGACCGCTTGCGCCATGCTCGCGCAGCCCGACGAAACGACGCCCGCTGTGCCGACCATGACCCTTGCTGCCACCTCCGTATCATCGACCCCCACGCTGCCTGACCCCTGGCGCGTCTCGCTGGAGGCCGAACTCGCCTCCCGCCCAGGCATGCCCGCTGAAACGGTGCTGGCCTGGCTGGAGGTCGATCTCGACCGGCGGCTGCATTTTACAGAAGGCGTGGTGGTTGTCACCGATCGCCGCGTGCTGGCCAGGGACAACGCGCAGGACGCGGGGAACGGGCAGGGCGGCTGGCGGCAATGGCCCATCGGCGCCGAACTGACGCTGCACCATGGCGACCACGCCGGCGTCGGCACGCTGGAGCTGCAGGATCGCAGCGGCCGGCTGGCCGCCTGGCACTACACGCTGGGCAACAATCCCGCCGCGCTGCGCCTGCTCGACACGTTCAATGCCCAGCGCGATCGTCTGGCCGCCGGCGCGGCCGCGCGCGAGGCCATCGAGGTCGAGGGCGTCTGCCCGACCTGCCGCGCGCCGCTGCCGCCGGGCGAGGACGAATGCCCCCAATGCAGCCGCGAACTGGAGACGCCGCCGTCGACCTGGGCGCTGCTGAGGCTGTGGCGCTTCGCGCGGCCGTACCGCATGCAGCTGTTCGCCGGCTTCGTGCTGACGCTGCTGTCGACCGGCGCCACGCTGGTGCCGCCGTACCTGACCATGCCGCTGATGGACAAGGTGCTGATCCCCTACCAGAACGGCGTGCCGATCGACTACGGCCTGGTGCGGCTCTATCTGGGCGGCCTGCTGGGCGCGGCGCTGATCGCCTGGAGCCTGGGCTGGGCGCGCACCTATCTGCTGGCGCGGGTGTCCGAGCGGATCGGCGCGGACCTGCGCACCACCACCTACGAACACCTGCTGAAGCTGTCGCTCGAGTATTTCGGCGGCAAGCGCACCGGCGACCTGATGGCGCGCATCGGCAACGAGAGCGACCGCATCTGCGTCTTCCTGTCGCTGCATCTGCTCGACTTCTTCACCGACGTGCTGATGATCGTGATGACGGCGGTCATCCTGATCTCGATCAACCCCTGGCTCGCGCTGGTCACGCTGGTGCCGCTGCCGTTCATCGCATGGATGATCCACCAGGTCCGCGACCGGCTGCGCCATGGCTTCGAGAAGATCGACCGCAACTGGTCCGAGATCACCAACGTGCTGGCCGACACCATCCCGGGCATCCGCGTGGTCAAGGCCTTCGCGCAGGAGCGCCGCGAGGTCGAGCGCTTCCGCGAGGCGAACCGGCACAACCTGGCGATCAACGACCGCGTCAATGCGGTGTGGTCGCTGTTTACGCCCACCGTGACGCTGCTGACCGAGGTGGGCCTGCTGGTGGTCTGGATCTTCGGCATCTGGCAGGTCTCGCGCGATGCCATCACGGTCGGCGTGCTGGTCGCCTTCCTGACCTATATCAGCCGCTTCTACACGCGGCTGGACTCGATGAGCCGGATTGTCTCGGTCACGCAGAAGGCCGCGGCCGGCGCCAAGCGGATCTTCGACATCCTCGACCACGTATCGAGCGTGCCCGAGCCGGTGCGGCCCACGCAGCTGCCGCAGGTCCGCGGCGCGATCGAGCTGCGCGATATCGGCTTCCGCTACGGCAGCCGCGCGGTGATCCGCGGGCTCGACCTGCAGATTCGTCCGGGCGAGATGATCGGCCTGGTCGGCCACAGCGGCTCGGGCAAGAGCACGCTGGTCAATCTGATCTGCCGCTTCTACGACGTGTCGGAGGGCGCGATCCGCGTCGACGGCGTCGATATCCGTTCGCTCGCGGTGGCCGACTATCGCCGCCATATCGGCCTGGTGCTGCAGGAGCCGTTCCTGTTCTTCGGCACCATCGCCGAGAACATCGCCTACGGGCGGCCCAATGCGACGCGCGCCGAGATCATCGCCGCCGCGCGCGCCGCCCATGCGCACGAGTTCATCCTGCGGCTGCCGCACGGCTACGACTCGCTGGTCGGCGAGCGCGGGCAGGCGCTGTCGGGCGGCGAGCGCCAGCGCATCTCGATCGCGCGCGCGCTGCTGATCGATCCGCGCATCCTGATCCTCGACGAAGCGACCTCGTCGGTCGATACCGCGACCGAGAAGGAAATCCAGAAGGCGCTCGACAACCTGGTGCAGGGCCGCACCACGATCGCCATCGCGCACCGCCTGTCGACGCTGCGAAAGGCCGACCGGCTGGTGGTGATGGACCGCGGCCGCATCGTCGAGGTCGGCCCGCACGACGAGCTGATGGCGCGCGAGGGCGCCTACTACAAGCTGTACCAGGCGCAGGCGCGCAACGTCGATACCGACCCGGACGATCCGGTCGAGGTCAATACCGTCGCGCCCCATGTCACGGCCGGCGCCGTGGTCGTGCAATAAGGAAGTCCGATCATGCAAGCAAGCGAATCGACGACTGCGGTCGCATTCCCGTTCGAACTGTCGCGCAATCCCTTCGGCCGTCTCGTGATGAGGACCGCGGACGGCGGCGTGCATGAAGGCGTGGTGGCCGTGCGCGCGTTCCCGATCACCGCGCCGGACGACGGCATCGCGCTGGTCAGCACCGATGGCCACGAACTGGCCTGGATCGAGCGGCTCGAAGACCTGCCGGCGCCCGTGCGCGCGATCGTCGAGGAGGAGCTGGCCGGACGCGAGTTCATGCCCGAGATCCGCCGCATCGTCAGCGTGTCGACCTTCGCCACGCCGAGCACCTGGCAGGTCGAGACCGATCGGGGCCCGACGCGGCTGGTGCTGCGCGGCGAGGAGGACATCCGCCGGCTGGCGGGCACCACGCTGCTGATCTCGGACAGCCACGGCATCCACTATCTGATCCGCAGCCTGGATTCGCTGGACAAGGCCAGCCGCAAGCTGCTGGACCGCTTCCTGTAGCGGCTGCGGATACGGCCGACGCGGGCTTGTTGCCGCGCGTCTCTTAGGCCGCACAAGCGAAATATCCAGATACAAAGCTGCGTTGCCGCCTCGCGCCCCCGGGTGTAACTTGCCATCGCTGTCCCAACCAACAAGGAGATCTCGATGAAGAGGAACCACATGTTGATGGGTTTGCTGGTGGCCGCGGGCGTGCTCGGTTCATCGGTTGGCCTGGCGCAGTCCAGCTCCGGTGGCGGCTCGGCCGGTGCCGGCGGATACGGCACAGGCGCGGCGGACCAACCCGGGTCCCAGCGGGGTGGCTCGCAGATGGGCGGGCCGCAGACGGGCGGCTCGGAGACGGGCTCGCAGATGGGCGGTTCGCAACGGGGTAGCTCCCAGATGGGCGGTCCGTCGGGACCAGCCGCTCAACCCGGCGAGCGCGGCGGTCCGTCGGCGCGCGACGCGCGCGGCATGCCTCCCGGCATGGCGCCCGGCGGCCCGGGACCTTCGGCTTCGCCGTATGCCTATGCGCCGGGCCAATGGAAGAAGGGCGATCGCCTGCCGACCGCCTATCGGGACCGTCAGTACGTGATCGACGACTGGAAGTCGTTTCAGCTGGAGCGCCCACCGAAGGGGCACCAGTGGGTTGGCATCGGCAACGAGTTCCTGCTGGTCTCGACCCGCAACGGCACCATCGCCCGCGTCGTGACGGGGCAATGAGCGGGCAATAAGCGTGCAATAGCGCGCCACGGCGCCGACGCCAACGAAGCCACCGATCGCGAGCGGTAGCGACTGATTGCAACCAACAGGCGGCCAACATATCGGCCCGCCGCAACACGACCCGCGCAGCGTGAGGACGCGGGCGCGGGTTTTTGTTTGGCGCTTCCGCAAAGAAAAAAGGACGTCCGAAGACGTCCTTTTCTTTCGGCTCGGGGCCGAGCCCCGATCCGGCTTAACGCGAGAAGCGCGAACGGCCCTGGCCTTGGCCCTGACGCTGGCCGCCGTAGCCGCCGCCGTTCCCGCCATGGCGATTGCCGTAGCTGCTGCGGTTGCCATCGCCGAAGCTGCGGGCACCGTCGCGATTGCCGCCACGATTGCCGTCGCGATCGCCGAAGCTGCGCTCGGCCGGCTTGCGGTCGCCAAACGGACGGTCGCCATATTGACGGTCGCCGAAGCTGCGCTCGCCGAACGGGCGATTGCCGTTGCCAGCGGCGCCGGCAGTGTTGCCGCCGTAGCCACGCGATTCGCCGCCGCCGAAGCTGCGGGGCGCCTGCTCGCGGTCGCCGCGATAGCCGCCCCCGTTGCCGCCGCCGTTGCCGTAACCGCGCGACTCGCCGCCGCCGAACTTGCGCTCGCCGCCGCGATAGCCGCCGCCACCGTTACCCGGACGGGCACCGCCCGGCTTGCCGCCGAAGCCGGCGCGCGGCTTGGGCGTACGGCGCGGTTCCAGGCCCTCGATCACCGAAGCGGTGATGCGGTTGTTGGTGAAGCGCTCGATCCGCTTCCACTGGAAGGCGTCGTTGTGGTTGACCAGGTTGATTGCCACGCCCGAGCGGCCCGCGCGGCCGGTACGGCCGATACGGTGCACATAGTCCTCGGCCTGCTTGGGCAGATCGAAGTTCACCACGTGGGTGATGTCGGGCACGTCGATACCACGCGCGGCCACGTCGGTGGCCACCAGCACGCGCAGATTGCCGCGGCGCAGCGCCGTCAGCGTGCGATTGCGCGCGCCCTGGGTCATGTCGCCGTGCAGCGCGCCGGCGGCAAAGCCGGTGTCCGACAGCCGCTCGGCCAGCGAATCGGCGTCGCGCTTGGTGGCGGTGAACACGATCGCCTGCTTCAGCGACGCGTCGCGCAGCAGATGGTCGAGCAGACGCTCCTTGTGCGACATGTCGTCGGTGAAGTGCAGGCGCTGTTCGATGTTGCTCTGGTCGGCACGCGCCGCGGCGATCTCGATGCGCTGCGGGTCACGCAGCTGGCGCGCGGCCAGTTGCGCGATGCGGCCGTCGACCGTCGCCGAGAACATCAGCGTCTGGCGCGTGGCCGGCGTCGCCGCGACGATCGCGTCGATGTCGTCGGAGAAGCCCATGTCCAGCATGCGATCGGCCTCGTCGAACACCAGCATGTCGAGCTGCGACAGGTCGATGCGGCCGGCGTCGATGTGGTCGAGCAGACGGCCCGGCGTTGCCACCAGGATGTCCGGCATCTTCGACAGCATCGCCAGCTGCTTCGGATAGGGCATGCCGCCCAGGATGCTCGCGCAGATGATGCGGCGCAGATGGCGGCCGTACTTGGCGGCGGCTTCGGTGACCTGCAGCGCCAGTTCGCGGGTCGGCGTCAGCACCAGCAGCGACGGCTGGGCCGGGGCCGGGCGGGGACGCTTGCCCTTCATGCGCTTGATGGGCTCGTCGGCGCGCGGGCGGTTCGGTGCCGGACGCTCCGAAATGCGCTGGATCGCCGGCAGCATGAAGGCGGCGGTCTTGCCCGAACCGGTCTGGCTCGACACCAGCAGGTCGCGGCCGGCCAGGAAGGCCGGGATGGCCTGGGCCTGCACCGGGGTCGGCACGGTGTAGTTCAGTTCGGTCAGGGCGCGCAGGATCGCGGCATCGAGGCCGAGCGCGGCGAAACCGTCGGCCGCCGAGGCGGCGGCTTCGGGTGCGTCCTGCGGCTCGAGGATCGCTTGCAGGCGGTCCAGCGGGCTCGGCGCGGTCGTATTGGAAATATCGTTGGCGGAGGCAATAGGCTGCTCCGCACGGAATTCGTGCTGGGTCATGTCGTAAGGGTCTTGATGCATGGCACCCCTGCCATCGGCAAGAGGGTGGGCGCAGTGCAAAGTCTTAAAAAGGCTTCGGCGCCAATCGGAAGGCCGTGACGACAGACTCAGCTGGCAGTACGGCGGCAGGCAGGGGGCGACCGGTGCAAGACCGGAAGCCGGGTCCCTGGCAGGCAAACAGCGACGAGGCTGTTCAACAGGATCGGAGACGAGGCGGCGTCAAGTGAGATGGCGTTCTGGCAAGCGGCGGGTGTGGTCGAAGACTTGAAACAAACGACCGGAGAACCGAGCGACAGAGCTTGAGAGCGGAAGCGGCATCGCCTCTGGCCTTGGGGGCTGGTCGGCGGGTGCACGGCTCGCATTGCGAACTCACGGGGCGCATTCTAGCAGAAGTCGAAAAATATTGCTGCGCTGCGAAAATATTGTCTGCAAGCGCCTTCGGGCGGACATCGGCACGGACGCCGGCAGGTCGCGAGTCACGTCACGAGTCCACGTCTCTTGCATCCCCGAACCCCCGCCCTATACTCGCAGTGTCGACACCAAGTGCCGGCACGGATGCGGACAACCCTCCCACCCGATGGCCGTCTTCAGCGAGTGCCTCGCTGTTCGCCATCGGCATCTCCGCAATGCACGCCAGCGCCTTCTTCCTCCGACTGTCCGGGTGGTCCGGATGGGCGGCCGCGACATCGGCGGAACCATGAGGAAGAGGACCTGCACCGTGGCTTGTGGCGATGCCGCCAGCGTCGACCTAGACTGCCCGGCCCGTCCGCAGCCAGCCCGCCAGGACATTGGCGGGCTTTTCATTTCTGCGAGGGTCGGTTCGACGACGCGGCTCCGCCGCGCGACATCGCCCCCGCGACGCGGTTCCGCGCGTGAAATCGCACCTCCGACGCGGCTCCGGGCGCGAAATCGCACATTTCCGGGTGCCGGCGAGACGCCCCCCGCCAAGTGACTTTGCTATACTCCGCCCCTGCCTCGGCCAATGGCCGCGCGCGCGGTTGCACCGGTTCAGCGGTGGCCGCATCCCAGGGCGTCGCAGCGATGCCCGGCTATCCGCTCGCCGTAGTTCAATGGATAGAACGAGCGCCTCCTAAGCGCTAGATACAGGTTCGATTCCTGTCGGCGGGACCACTCTCCCCATTCGATTTCGCATCAGCCGCGCTTCGCGATTTCCGCGCTTGGCGGTCCCCACGCGTTGCATCTCCGCGCTTGGCGGCCCCCCTACACGTCGCGTCTTCGCGCTTGGCGCTTCGCGCCTGCGCCCGCGACGCCGGAAGCCGGACGCCGCTCGTGCTCCGATGGCCGAGCGGCGGCGTCCGGCACGACTGGAATGGCCTGCGACGATCAGGCGCCGTCGAGGAAGAGACTGCGCTGGCCCAGGCGCGTGCCGAGCGCATCGCGCGGCAGGCTCATGCTGGCCGGATCGATGGCAGGGTCGGTGCTGCGCACCAGGGTGGGATCGGCGGGCGCCATGGCCGGCTGAGCAGCGGGGGCGGCAGCTTGCGCGTACGGGTCGCCGGCAACCGGTGCGGCGGCTTGAGCCGGCGACGTTGCCGCGGGCATCGCCTGCATCGGCTGAGCCGACGGCATCGCCTGCGCGGCGGGCGCGGACTGGATCGATTGGGGGGGTTGCGCGGACGGCGCGGATGGCGCGTATGGCGAGGATTGGGCGGACTGCATCGGCTGCATCGTCTGCGCGGCCGGCATCGGCTGAGTCGACTGCATCGGCTGGGACTGCTGCGCCAGCAGCGGGTACGACGCGATCATCGCGCCAGCCATCAACAGGGATTTCGCCAGATGTTGCTTCATTCGTGTACCTCCATAAAACGCCTACAGGCAAGGGAAGGTTCACTGTAGCGGCGAGGCGTCTGACATTCTGTTCGATTTTGCAACGGTGATTAACGAGCCTTGTCATCCGCGCCAATGCGGCTTACAACCACGCGCGCAACGGTGGCAACGGTGGCAACGGTGGCAACGGTAAAAAGGTCGCAATGGTGAGCGAGGTGCTTGCCTGCATGGCGGGGCAGCATGACCATGGAGGTTCGATGCGAAAGGGCCTGTAGAATCGGCGGCGCTCTTGCCGTAGCGCGGAAACAGGCCCTGGCGCCGTGGTGAAGTGCCCTCACGGAGTCGACAATATGGACGGACAACAACAAGCGATGTCCTGCATGCACGAGACCCGCACCGTCGATTCGCCAATGGCCGACCAATGAAATCCATCGCGCATCCGCCACGCGTCGTCGCGCTGGCCTTCCTGCTGGCGATCGCGGCCGGCACGCTGCTGCTGGTGCTGCCGATTTCCCAGGCGGACGGGCGGCCCGTGCCGTGGCTGACGGCCGTGTTCACCGCGGTCTCTGCCGTCTGTGTGACGGGCCTCGTGGTCGTCGACACCGGTACCTACTGGTCCGGCTTCGGCCAGGCCGTGATTCTGGTGCTGTTCCAGATCGGCGGCTTCGGCATGATGACTGCAGCCACCCTGCTGGGGCTGATGGTCAACCGCTCGCTGCGGCTGCGCACCAGGCTGATCACGCAGGTCGAGACGCGCTCGCTGGGCATGGGGGACGTGACCAGCGTGGCGCGGCTGGTGCTGGCGGTGACGCTGGCGTCCGAGGCCATCGTCGCGACGCTGCTGACGCTGCGGCTTCGCCATGCGCATGACCTGCCATGGGGCGATGCCGTGTGGAGCGGACTGTTCCATGCGGTGTCCGCCTTCAACAATGCCGGCATTTCGATCCATGCGGACAGCCTGACGCGCTATGCCGCCGATGCGCTGATCCTGATTCCGGTGATGCTGGCGACCGTGGTCGGCGGCATCGGTTTCCCGGTGCTGCACGATGTCCGGCGCAAGGCGCGCAGCCCGCATCATTGGTCCCTGCATACCAAGCTGACCCTTGCCGGCACGGCGGTACTGCTGGCGATGGGCTTCGCCGGGGTGCTGCTGTTCGAATGGACCAATCCGAATACGCTGGGCCCGATGTCCGCCGCCGACAAGCTGCTGTCCGCGGCCTTCGCCTCGGTCGCGGCACGGACAGCGGGCTTCAATACCCTGGACATCAGCCTGCTGACGCCCGAAACGTGGGCGCTGCACTACTTCCTGATGTTCGTCGGCGGCGGCAGCGCGAGCACCGCCGGCGGTGTCAAGGTGGGCACGATCGCCATCCTGGTCCTGCTGGTGATCGCAGAGATTCGCGGGCAAAGCGACTGCGAGGCATACGGCCGCAGACTCGGCGCCTCGGCCCAGCGCCAGGCCATCACGGTGCTGGTGCTCGGCAGCGCGCTGGTCACCCTCGGTACACTGGTGTTGCTGCGCACGACCGACGTGCCGACTGATCAGATCATCTTCGAGGTCATCGCCGCCTTCGGAACGACCGGCCTGTCCACGGGGATCACCGGCGATCTGCCGGTGCCGGCCCAACTGACGCTGATCCTGCTGATGTATGCCGGCCGGGTGGGCACCATCACGCTGGCGGCATCGCTGGTATTGGGCGAGCGCCGCATGCCGTTCCGCTATCCAGAGGAGCACCCAATTGTTGGCTAGATTGTTTACCGAGCAGTTCTCCTTCTCGAAGGGCGACAGCGTGGTCGTGATCGGCCTGGGCCGCTTCGGCAGCTCGGTCGCGCAGTCGCTGATGCGTCTGGGCCACGACGTGATGGGCCTCGACAAGGATGCGGAGCCCGTGCAGCTCTGGGGCAACTACCTGACGCATGCGGTGCAGGCCGATTCGACCAACGTCAACGTGATGCGCCAGCTCGGCGTGGCCGACTTCGCCCATGCCATCGTCGGCATCGGCTCGGACCTTGCGGCCAGCCTGATGACGATCATGGCGCTCACCGAACTGGACATCAAGGACATCTGGGTCAAGGCGATGTCGGCCGAGCACGGGCAGATCGCGCAGCGCATCGGCGCGCATCACGTCGTCTATCCGGAAGCCGATATGGGCGAGCGCGTCGCGCACTTGATCACCGGGCGCATGATGGATTTCATCGAGTTCGACGACGGCTTCGCCATCGCCAAGGTCCATGCGCCGGCGTCGACCCACAACCAGACGCTGGCGGAATCCGGCGTGCGCGAGAAGTCGGGCGTCACCGTGGTGGGCGTCAAGCGCGCCAACGAGGACTTCCAGCACGCCACGCCGAGCACGCGCGTGTTGCCCGGCGATCTGCTGATCGTGTCGGGCCCGACACGGAAGATCCAGTCGTTCGCGGGCGACGTGACGAAGCGCTAGTTCGCGGCCTCAAGCACCGCCCGATTCAGCGCCTGGATCTGATCTTCGCAGGCTTCTGGATATTCCAGGCCCGCGCGCTCCGCCACTTCTCGTCCCAGGCGCCCGTACAGCCGGACCGTCGCTTCAAAGGCGCGTCGTGCGTCCGCGGCGTCGAAACGTCCGAATATCTGCTGTATGGCATGCCACGTATCGCGATGGGCCCACTGGTCCATGCGCAGGCCGTTGTGCCAGACATCGACCTGGCCCGGATGCAGCGCCTGCGCGTGCCATTGCGCCATGCGCAGCAGCAGCGTCTTCATCGTCCAGTCGCGCTGCTTGACCAGCCATGGTTCTCCACGCGCCAGATAGCGCGGGACATGAAATGCCTCGAACCAGAACTCTTCGACACTCGTCTGGAATTCCCGCTGTGAAGGCAGAGGTTCAACAGGGAAGCGGTATGGCGGAGGCGGCAGCGATGCGGCCACCCCCGCCTTGTCGAGGAGGACGTGATAGCCGCGCGCATAGAGGTCGTCCAGACCGTCTGGAGCGGTCATTCGACGCAGGCGTTCGATGCCGGCGACGGTGAAGTCGATCTTGACGCCGCCCTGGTATATCGCCAGCCGCGTCGGCCACGGTTGATCGCTGCCGGCTTCGAGACGCAACACCGTGATCAGCGGACCAATCCGGTGTAGCCAATCGTCGTCCCTGGCCAAGGTATCCGAGTCAGGCGAAATGATCTCGATATCGAGGTCCGAATACTCGTCCGCGGAATCATCCTGGCGTGCCAGCGAACCGGTCTGGATCAACGCCAGCACCGCGTCCGTGGCGCCTGCCCAAGCCAGGACCGATTGCAGATATTGGTCTCGTAATGTCATGCGGGGATCAGCATCCTCGCGGCAGCATTCGATGAGACTTGGCATAGGCGCGCAGCGCATCGTTGATACGGGTTTGCCAGCCTTCGCCGGTGGCCTTGAACGCCTGCAGAACGTCGGGGTCGAGCCGCAGTGTTTGACTGACCTTGCGTTCGGCAGCCGGCAGCGCAGGGCGTCCGCGCCGCTTGGTCAGTGACTCGGCCTTTTCTTCGCCAAGCACTTCGGCCAACACTTCACGAGCGGGCCGCATGCGTTTGATTCGCTCGGTAGGCAGTTCGACCGCATCTGGGTCGCCCGCGATGCCACGCGCGATCGCCGCGTCCTCGTCGGCGCTCGGCAGGGTCAGCTTAGATTTCCTGTTCATAGTCTCGCACCTCTCGGAAATTGGCCTTGCGTAGACTGATGGCCCGCAGCGTGTCGCCTCGTATGGTGAAGACCAGGCAGTGCAGGCGGGCCCCGATGGGGCCGTAAGCGATGTAGCGCGTTTCGCCGTATTGCCTCCGGTCGTCTATTGCAATCAACGCCTTGTCGAAATCCATCAGCCCCGCGTCGGCCAACGATATGCCGTGCTGGCACACGTTCCTGCTGTCCTTCGCGCAGTCGAACTCGATTTCCATGGATTATTGTAGTAGCAAAAAATACGTTGAACAAGATTTTTGCTACTACGCTAAATCGCCAAGGGATCGTGCGCTTGTGCTGAGTCGACGAAAGCTATCAAGAAGAGGGCGTGGTGGGATCGGATGCGCCGTTGTCTTACGCGTCCGGCCAGCCGTGACGTGCCACGATGGGCTTGACGTTCAACGGCCTTGCCGCGGCCGCAGCACCCACAGCGCCACGATCCCGCCCACCACGCCCCAGAACGCCGAGCCGATGCCGGCCAGCGTCATGCCCGACGCCGTGATCATGAAGGTCAGCAGCGCGGCCTCGCGCTCGCCGGGGTTCTGCATCGCCGTGGTCAGGCCGCTGGCGATCGAGCCGAGCAGCGCGAACGCGGCGACGGCGATCACCAGCGCCTGCGGGAAGGCGGCGAACAGCGCCGCGATGCTGGCGGCCAGCGTGCCGGCGACCAGGTAGCCGATGCCGCAGACCACCGCCGCGGTGTAGCGCCGCGCCGGGTCCGGGTGCGCCTCGCTGCCGGTGCAGATGGCCGCCGTGATCGCGGCGAGGTTGATGCCGTGCGAGCCGAACGGTGCCAGCACCGCGGAGGCCAGGCCCGTCACGGTGATCAGCGGCGACGCCTTGACGTGATAGCCGTCGGCTCGCAGCACGGCAAGGCCGGGAATGTTCTGCGATGCCAGCGCGACGATGAACAGCGGAATCGCGATGCTGACGAAGGCCTGCAGCGAAAACGCCGGGGTGGTCCACACCGGCGCAGCCACCGCGAAGTGGAACTGCTCGAAATGCAGTTGGCCCAGCACGCCGGCCAGCGCTACGCCGATCACCAGCACACCGGGCACCGCATAGCGGGGCCACCAGCGCTTGCCCAGCAGATAGGCCGCGAACATCGGCAACAGCAGCAGCGTCTGGTGCTGTGCCTGCACGAAGACGTCGATGCTGATGCGGAACAGGATGCCGGCGAGCAGCGCCGCCGCGATGCTGGCCGGCAGCGCGCGCATCAGCCGGTCGAACCAGCCGGTCAGGCCGGCGGCCGTCATCAGCAGCGCGGCCAGCAGGAAGGCGCCGATCGCCTCGGCGTACGGCACGC
Organism: Cupriavidus cauae; assembly: GCF_008632125.1. GTDB lineage: Bacteria > Pseudomonadota > Gammaproteobacteria > Burkholderiales > Burkholderiaceae > Cupriavidus > Cupriavidus cauae. The sequence continues at coordinate 140,127 of NZ_VWRN01000053.1, read as the reverse complement.
CCGGCAGGCTGGCGATCAGCAGCGCCGCGCCCGGCGTGGACCATGCGATCACGATCGGCACGCGCGTGAGCAGCGACAGCCCGATGGTGGTCACGCCCATGCCGATCGACAGCGCCCAGATCCACGAGGCAATTTGCGCGTCGCTCAGATGCGCGGCCTGTCCGGCCTGGATCATCAGCACCAGCGAGCTGGTGTAGCCGGTCAGCATGGCGACCAGTCCGGCGACGAAAGCCGAAACGGAAAGATCGGTGAGTTTGAGCGTGGCGGAGGGCATGGCGATTCGGTTCGGTCGGTGCGGCCGGTCGCATATCGGGGTGGACAACCGGCGTCGCGGAGATCGGCAACCAGCGGCGTTGGTCACGGCAACCGGAATGCAAGGATGCGCTGGCGACCGGGCCTGCAGTGCGTTGAGGGCGACATCTTCGCACGAGCGCGGGGCATCGTCGACGCGGCGCTGCGGGCCGCCGTCGACGTGGGAAGGGGACCGCCGCCGGCCTACAGGCGTTTTCCCTTACGGATTTGTCCGACTGGAGCGAGCGCCGCCGTCCCGATACAGTGAGGCCGTGCCTTGGGAGCAGGGCACCGAGGAGAGACTCTTCAGCCCGCCTATGTCGCGGGCTGTTCTTTTTTATGGGCCGGCGATCGGCACCGGCGGAACCTCGGTGGCTTCCCGCCACACATAAACCCCACGCCGCCTTCACATTCGCCCGCGACACTGCGCTGCCTGTCACCGACGCAACAGGAGCCCGGCATGATGCCATCCCGTCCCGCAGTGTCCGTCCCGAATTCCGCTTCCGACCCCGCTGTTGGTTCCGACCCTGCTTCCGCTCGCGGCCCGGCTTCCGCCTCCGCTTCGGACTCCGCACGCACCGTCTTTCCGCTCGCATCGAGCATGACCGACTACGACGTGATCGTCGTCGGCGCCAGCTTTGCCGGCGCCGCCTGCGCGCTGGCGGCCGCGCGCGCCGGCCTGCGCGTGGCGGTGCTCGAGCGCAAGCGCGATCCGGGCGCGAAGCTCCATACCACCGGCATCGTCGTCAAGGAGGCGGCCGAGCGCACCTGGCTGGGCCGCGCGCCGGCGCACTGCTTCCGCCGCGTCGAGCAGGTCCGGCTCTATTCGCCGGCGCTGCGCAGCCTGCGGCTGGACGCGCCCGGCTACTACTTCCTGACCACCGATACCCCGGCACTGATGCGCTGGCTGGTCGACGAACTGGTGCGGCATGGCGTGACGGTGCACCTCGGCACGCCGTTCGTGCAGGCGATGCGCGACGGCGATCGCTGGCGCATTCCTGGCATCGGCCGCACTCGCTACCTGGTCGGCGCGGACGGCGCGAAGTCGCGCGTGGCGGCCTGGCTTGGCCTGCCGGGCCCGCGCGACTTCCTGTACGGCATCGAGTACGAATTCGACGGCCTGACCCTGCCCGAGCCGGGGGCCTTGCACTGCTTCGTCGGCAAGCGCTTTGCGCCCGGCTATCTCGGCTGGGCTGCGCAGACGCCCACCGGCGTGCAGATGGGCCTGGCGCTGCGGCGCCGTCGACGCGGTCCGCGTACGCCCGATATCGAAGGCTTTCTCGCCCGCGTGCGGCATCTGCTCGACGTGCCCGACGACGCGGTGCCGGCCTCGACGCGCGCCGGCCTGATTCCCTGCGGCGGACCGGTGCTGCCGCTGGGCCGCGACGGCGTGCTGCTGGCCGGCGATGCGGCCGGCGTGGTGTCGCCGGTCACCGCGGGTGGCATCCATTCGGCGTGGGAGCACGGCGAGACGATCGGCACGGCCATCGCCGCGCATCTGCGCGAGGGCGGGCCGGCGCCCGAGCGGTCCGTGCCGCGCGCAACCCCGCGCTTTCGCGCCAAGCGCGCGCTGCGCTGGCTGTTCGACCGCTGCCAGTCCGACCGCCTGTTCGAGTGGATGCTGTATTCCCGGCCGCTGCGCTGGGCCGCGCAGCGGCTCTACTTCCATCGCCGGCGCCAGCGGCAGGGCGGGGCCCCCGTCGGCGCGCTCGACTAGAATGACGGACCCGCTTCCCGCCTCCCATTTTCCGCCGCAGCCGCCTGCAAGCCCTTCCATGCAAGCCAACGCCACGCATGTCCCCTCGATCCTGGTAGTCGACGACGAGTCCGCCATTGCCGATACGATCCTCTATGCGCTGCGCACGGAAGGCATGCAGGTCGAGCATTGCGCCCTGGGCAGCGAGGCGATCGCCCGCTTGCGCGCGCAGCCGGTCGACCTGGTGATCCTCGACGTGGGCCTGCCGGACCTGAACGGCTTCGAGGTCTGCCGTACGCTGCGGACCTTTTCCGATGTGCCGGTGATTTTCCTGACGGCGCGCCACGAGGAGATCGACCGTGTCGTCGGGCTGGAGATCGGCGCCGATGACTATGTGGTCAAGCCGTTCTCGCCGCGCGAACTGGCGGCGCGCGTCCGCGTGATCCTGCGTCGCATGCGCGGACGGAGCGAGGGCGCGGCGCCAGTCCCCGCGCAGAAGGCCGCGCAGGACACCGCGCCGCCGTTCGTGCACGATCGCGACGGCGCCCGGCTGGCCTACCGCGGCCAGTGGCTCGACCTGACCCGCTACGAATACCGGCTGCTCGCGCTGCTGGCCGACCATCCGGGCCGCATCTACTCGCGCGCGCAGCTGATGGACCTGGTCTGGGACGATGCGCTCGACACCAGCGACCGCACCGTGGACACCCACATCAAGACGCTGCGCGCCAAGCTGCGCGCGGCCGGCGACGACGACCCGATCCGCACCCATCGCGGCATGGGTTATTCGCTGGCGATCTGAGCGGGACCGGCACGCGTGCGGATTGGCCTGCGCATCTTCCTGGGTTTCTTCCTGATCGTCGGACTGGCGGCCTGGCTGACGCTGCGCGTGTTCGTGCAGGAGGTCAAGCCGGGCGTGCGCCAGGCGATGGAGGACACGCTGATCGATACCGCGCACGCGCTTGCCGCGCTGGCGGTCGACGACATGCGCGAGGGCCGCATCGCCGACGGCGCGTTTGCGCGCCAGCTGACCGGCCTGCGCGACGCGCCGCTGGATGCCGAACTGTGGGGCCTGCGCAAGCGCGAAATCGGCTATCGCGTCTATGTCACCGACACCGACGGCATCGTGCGCTTCGATTCGGCCGGCACCGCGGTCGGCCAGGACTATTCGCGCTGGAACGACGTCTACCTGACGCTGCGCGGCAAGTACGGCGCGCGCAGCACGCGCAGCGATCCCGACGACGACGGCAGCACGGTGATGTACGTCGCGGCGCCGATCCGCGATGGCGAGCGCCTGCTGGGCGTGCTGACGGTGGCCAAGCCCAACGCGGTGATGGCGCCGGTCATCGCGCGCAGCCAGCACCGGATCCTGCTGCACGGGCTGCTGCTGATGGGCGTGGCGGCGGCGATCGGCCTGGCCTGCACGCTGTGGCTGGCGAACGGCCTGCGCCGGCTGCGGCGCTATGCGCGCGCGGTGGCGGCCGGCGAGCGCGCCGCGATGCCGCTGTCCGGGGCCGGCGAGCTGGCCGAGCTGGGCCGGGCGATGGAAACCATGCGGCTGCGGCTCGAGGACAAGCAGTACGTCGAGCACTACATCCACACGCTGACGCACGAAATGAAGAGCCCGCTGGCGGCGATCCGCGGCGCGGCGGAACTGCTGCGCGAGGACATGCCGGCTGCCGACCGCGCCCGCTTCGTCGGCAATATCGACAACCAGGCGCGGCGCCTGGCCGAGATGGTCGCCAAGCTGCTGGCGCTGGCCGAGGTCGAGCAGCGCCAGCAGCTGGAGGCGCCGCGGCCGGTCGCGCTGGCGCCGCTGCTGGCGGAACTGGCGGCCGAGCTGGAGCCGCGCGCGCGGCAGCGCGGCGTCGTGCTGTCGCCGCATGTGGAGGCCGATGCCGGGTCCGCCGAAGTCCTCGGCGATCCGTTCCTGCTGCGGCAGGCGCTCGCCAATCTGGTCGAGAACGCGGTCGACTTCGCGCCGGCAGGCAGTACCGTCGCGCTGGGTTTGCGCCGCGAGCGCGGCGGCCACGGCGACCATGGCGGCCACGGCCAACACGGCGATGTGCTCGCCGTGACGGTGGCGGACAACGGTCCCGGCATCCCGGACTACGCGCTGCCGCGGGTGTTCGAGCGCTTCTACTCGCTGCCGCGGCCGGGCGGTCGCGACAAGGGCACCGGGCTGGGCCTGTGCTTCGCCCGCGAGGTGGCGCTGCTCCACCGTGGCGAGCTGACGCTGGGCAACCGGCCGGAGGGCGGCGCCCAGGCCCGCTTGCGGCTGCCGGCGATGCCGCGCTAGCCGTCCGCGCTAGCCTTCCGCGCTGGCCGTCCGCGTTGGACGTCCGCGTTGGACGTCCGCACTGGCCGTCCGTCGGCGAGGGACCGCGCCGTCGCGGCGCCATGCTCTACAATGCCGGCTCGCCGCCGATCCGGCCGTATGCGGGCCGTGCCACGCTGACGCCGCGTCCTTCGTGCCCGCCTCGGCGCTCGCGACCCTTCATCCCGCGCCTCCTTCCTTCGCTCTTCCTTCGCAGTCATGGCCCTGTTCTCCATTTCCGATGCCCAGCTTGCCTTTGGCCACGTGGCGCTGCTCGACCACGCCGACTTTTCGCTGGAGGCCGGCGAACGTGTCGGCCTGATCGGCCGCAACGGCTCGGGCAAGTCCTCGCTGCTGAAGATCGTGGCCGGCCTGGCCGCGCCCGACGACGGGCTGATCGCGCGCCAGCAGGGCATCACCACCGCCTACGTGCCGCAGGAACCGGAGTTCGCGGCCGACATCACGGTGTTCGATGCGGTCGCGCAGGGCATGGGCGCCGCGCACGATCTGCTGGTCGCCTATGAACATGCCGCCAACCGGCTGGCCGAGCATCACGACGAGGCGACGCTGGCCGAACTGCATCGGCTGCAGTCGGAGCTCGACGCGGCCGATGCCTGGCAACTGCGCACGCGCGTCGAGACGACGCTCGCGCGTCTCGGGCTCGATCCGGTGGCGCGCGTCGACGCGCTGTCCGGCGGCACGCGCAAGCGCGTGGCGCTGGCGCAGGCGCTGGTGGCCGAGCCCGACATCCTGCTGCTCGATGAGCCGACCAACCACCTGGACGTCGAAGCGATCCGCTGGCTCGAGGATCTGCTGCTGGGCTTTCGCGGCAGCGTGCTGCTGATCACCCACGATCGTGCCTTCCTCGATCGCGTCGCCACGCGCATCGTCGAGCTCGATCGCGGCAAGCTGGTGTCCTTCCCTGGCAATTTCGCCGCCTACCAGACGCGCAAGGCCGAGATGCTGGCCGCCGAGCAGGTCGAGCAGGCCAAGTTCGACAAGCTGCTGGCGCAGGAAGAGGTCTGGATCCGCAAGGGCGTCGAGGCGCGCCGCACGCGCAGCGTTGCGCGCATCCAGCGGCTGGTGACGATGCGCGCGGAACGCGCGGCGCGGCGCGAGGTGCAGGGCAATGTGAAGCTCGAGGTCTCGCAGGCGGAGCGCTCGGGCAAGATCGTCGCCGAACTGATCGACGTGACCAAGTCCTTCGGCGACCGCACCGTGGTGCGCGACTTCACCGGCACCATCATGCGCGGCGACAAGGTCGGCCTGATCGGCCCCAACGGTGCGGGCAAGACCACGCTGCTGCGGCTGATCCTGGGCGAACTGGCGCCCGACGCCGGCGTGGTCAGGAACGGCAGCAACCTGCAGGTCGCCTACTTCGACCAGATGCGCACGCAGCTGGATCTGGAGACGTCGCTGGCCGACACCATCAGCCCCGGCAGCGACTGGGTCGAGGTCAACGGCCAGCGCAAGCACGTGATGAGCTATCTGGGCGATTTCCTGTTCGCGCCGGAGCGTGCTCGTTCGCCGGTCAAGTCGCTGTCCGGCGGCGAGCGCAACCGCCTGCTGCTGGCACGGCTGTTCGCGCGGCCGGCCAATGTGCTGGTGCTCGACGAGCCGACCAACGACCTCGATATCGAGACGCTTGAGCTGCTGGAGGAACTGCTGCAGGACTACGGCGGCACCGTGTTCCTGGTGTCGCACGACCGCGCCTTCCTCGACAACGTGGTGACCTCGACGATCGCATGGGAGGGCGAGGGCCGCTGGCGCGAATATGTCGGGGGCTATTCGGACTGGGTCCGGCAGTCGGAGCGCGGCGCGGCCGCGCAGGCGCCTGCACCGACCCAAAAGGGCGCCGAACGCAAGGGCGCTGACACCGGCAAGGGCAACGATACCGGCAAGGCCGCCGGCGGCGACGAAGCCGTCAAGACCGCGGGCCGCGACGCGCGCGGCGCCAATCGGACCGTCAAGCTGTCGTACAAGGAGCAGCGCGAACTGGACGCGCTGCCGGAGCGCATCGCCGCGCTGGAGGCCGAGCAGAAGACCATCGGCGGACAGCTCGAGGACGGATCGCTGTACGCCAGCGATCCGCCGCGCGCCGCGCAACTGGCGGCGCGCTTCGACGAGATCGAGATGGAGCTGCTGGAAGCGCTGGAACGCTGGGAAGTGCTGGAGGCGAAGAGCCGCGGAGAAGGCTAGGGCAGGACCCAAGGGAACGCCGTCTCCGCTGACTCTCTCACGCTTGCGGAAGAGTGGCGAGACGGTAATCGGCGCCTCGATTGCCTACCCGCACCACGCCAGCACCATATTGGTCAGGTCGACCATGAACCCCGGCTGCAGATAGCCGACAAAGCCGAGCACCAGCGCCGCCGCCAGCGTGGCGGCGCCCATGATCCGCAGCGCGCGGGTCGTCATGATCAGGCGGCCGCCGCCCGCGGGCGCACCAGCGCCTGCTCGCGGATCGGCAGATTGACCAGGGCCGCCACCACGCCGAGCGCAATCGCGATGCCCCAGACGATGTCGTAGGCGCCGGTGCGGTCGTACAGATAGCCGCCCAGCCACGCCCCCAGGAAGCTGCCGATCTGGTGCGAGAAGAACACCACGCCCGACAGCATCGACAGATACTGCACGCCGAACACCTGCGCGATGATGCCGTTGGTCAGCGGCACGGTCGACAGCCACAGCGCGCCCATGATCGCGGCGAATACCCAGGTGCTGAACGCCGACAGGGGCAGCAGCAGATAGGCGGCGATCACGATCGAGCGGCTCAGATAAATGAACGACAGCAGATAGCGCTTGGGCATGCGCTGGCCCAGCGCGCCGGCGGTATAGGTGCCGAACACATTGAACAGGCCGATCAGTGCCAGCGCCACCGTGGCGACCTTGGGATCGGTGAAGCCGCGGTCCTTCAGGTACGGCGCCAGGTGCACGCCGATGAAGACCACCTGGAAGCCGCAGACGAAGTAGCCCAGCGTCAGCAGCTGGAAATTGCGGTTGCCGAACGCTTCCTTCACCGCCTGGCCGATGGTCTGCTGGAAGCCCGAGGTGCCGCCACCCTGCTGCGGTTCGCGCAGCGCGACGACCAGCGGCAGCATCATGCAGGCCATCACCGCCAGCACGAACAGCGCGTTCTGCCAGCCGATGGCCGAGATCAGACCCTGCTCGACGGGGATCATCAGGAACTGGCCGAACGAGCCGGCCGCGGCGGCGATGCCCATCGCCCAGACCCGCTTCTCGGGGCTGGCGACGCGACCGATCACGCCGTAGACCACGCTGTAGGTGGTGCCCGCCTGCGCGATGCCGATCATGATGCCGGCGCCCGAGGCGAAGGCCGTGCCGCTCGAGGCGAGCGCCATCACCACCAGCCCGGCGACATAGAGCGCCACGCCGACCAGCATCACCCTGACCGAGCCGAACTTGTCGGCCAGCGCGCCGGCGAAGGGCTGCGCCACGCCCCACATCAGGTTCTGCAGCGCCAGCGCGAAGGCGAAGGTTTCGCGGCTCCAGCCGTGCGCCTGCGTGATCGGCAGGTTGAACAGGCCGAAGCCGTGGCGGATGCCCATCGACAGCGTGACGAGCAGGCCGCCGCAGATCAGCACGGTGGTCAGGGAGAGTTCTTTTCTTGGCATTGTCGGGCTCGGTTCGGAGGGTATTGCTGTTGTCGTTGTTGTGCTTGTTGTCTTGGTCGTCGCCGTCGACTTGCCCTGCCGGGCAATCGTGCTGGCGAGTGTACTCCGCATCGAAAACGCGCGTCGGCCGTCGCGAAATTCACCCGGCCGGCCAGGGTTTTATGCCGGCGGGGTGACGCGGCGGACGCGCGGGCGAGGGTCCGCCGCGGCCGCAAGCAGGCACGCCGGCCGCGCCGGAAGGGGCAGAATTCCCCGCTTGATACGGGATTGGCGGCGCCGGCGTTCCATTACAATGCAGGCTGCCCGGCCTGGCCGGCCCTCCCGATGCGGATGTCCGACGGCCGCGATTCCCACTTTCGTAACGACTCCATGGCGAGCAAACCCAGTCAGTACAGCGAATCTTCCATCCGCGTCCTGAAAGGACTGGAGCCGGTCAAGCAACGACCCGGCATGTACACCCGCACCGATAACCCGCTGCACATCGTGCAGGAGGTCATCGACAACGCCTCCGACGAGGCGCTGGGCGGCTTCGGCAGCGAGATCGTCGTCACCCTGCATCGCGACGGCAGCGTCAGCGTCGAGGACGACGGCCGCGGCATTCCGGTCGGCATCCACCCCGAGGAAAAGGTGCCGGTCGTCGAGATCGTCTTCACGCGGCTGCACGCGGGCGGCAAGTTCGACAAGGGCAAGGGCGGCGCCTACGCGTTCTCGGGCGGCCTGCACGGCGTCGGCGTGTCGGTGACCAATGCGCTGTCGACGCGGCTGGACGTGTCGGTCTGGCGCGACGGCAATTTCTCCACGCTGACCTTCTCCGGCGGCGACGTGACCACGCCGCTGACCACGCGCAAGATCGAGCGCGGCGAGAAGAAGAACGGCACGCGCGTGCAGGTCTGGCCCGACGCCAAGTACTTCGATTCGGCGACGATTCCGCTGGCCGAGCTGCAGCGGCTGCTGCGCAGCAAGGCGGTGCTGCTGCCCGGGGTCAAGGTCACGCTGGTCATCGAGAAGAGCGGCGGCCAGGAGCCGACCGTGCAGACCTGGCAGTACGACCAGGGCCTGAAGGGCTATCTGATCGAGGCGCTGGCGCAAGGCAGCGGCGCCGAGCTGGTGATCCCGATGTTCGAGGGCGAGCATTTCGCCGATCCCGACGCCAATGCCGGCGAGGAAGGCTTCGCCGAGGGCGAGGGCGCCTCGTGGGTGGTGGCCTGGACCGAGGAAGGCGCGCCGGTGCGCGAATCCTATGTGAACCTGATTCCCACGCCGGCCGGCGGCACGCATGAGTCCGGCCTGCGCGAGGGGCTGTTCCAGGCCGTCAAGAGCTTTATCGAGATGCACGCGCTGCTGCCCAAGGGCGTCAAGCTGATGTCCGAGGACGTGTTCGCGCGCGCCTCCTTCGTGCTGTCGGCCAAGGTGCTGGACCCGCAGTTCCAGGGCCAGATCAAGGAACGGCTGAACAGCCGCGACGCGGTGCGGCTGGTCTCGACCTTCAGCCGCCCGGCGCTGGAGCTGTGGCTGAACCACCATGTCGACTACGGCAAGAAGCTGGCCGAGCTGGTGATTCGCCAGGCCCAGGCGCGTACGCGCGCCGCGCAGAAGGTCGAGAAGAAGAAGGGCTCCGGCGTGGCCGTGCTGCCCGGCAAGCTGACCGATTGCGAATCGACCGACGTGTCGCGCAACGAGCTGTTCCTGGTCGAGGGCGACTCCGCCGGCGGCTCGGCCAAGATGGGCCGCGACAAGGAATTCCAGGCCATCCTGCCGCTGCGCGGCAAGGTGCTGAACACCTGGGAGACCGAGCGCGACCGCCTGTTCGCCAACAACGAGGTGCACGACATCGCGGTGGCGATCGGCGTGGACCCGCACGGCCCCGACGACGAGCCCGACCTGTCGAACCTGCGCTACGGCAAGATCTGCATCCTGTCCGATGCCGACGTCGACGGCGCGCATATCCAGGTGCTGCTGCTGACGCTGTTCTTCCGCCATTTCCCCAAGCTGATCGAGCAGGGCAACGTCTACGTCGCGCGCCCGCCGCTGTATCGCGTCGACGCGCCGGCGCGCGGCAAGAAGCCCGCGCAGAAGCTGTACGCGCTCGACGACGGCGAGCTCGAGGCGATCCAGGACAAGCTGATCAAGGACGGCGTCAAGGAAGGCGCGTGGCAGATCTCGCGCTTCAAGGGCCTGGGCGAGATGAGCGCCGAGCAGCTGTGGGAGACCACGATGAACCCCGACACGCGCCGGCTGCTGCCGGTGGCGCTGGGCGAATACGACCTGCCGAAGACGGTCGGCGTGATGAACATGCTGATGGGCAAGGGCGAGGCCGCGCAGCGGCGCAACTGGCTCGAGGAACGCGGCAACGAAGTCGTGGCCGACATCTGACGGCCGCCGACGGCAGGTATTGAGCATCCATGGAACAACAAGACATTACGTTTCAACCCGACGAGCCGGCCGATTCGCTGACGCTCGCCCATTACGCCGAACGGGCCTATCTCGACTACGCGATCAGCGTGGTCAAGGGCCGCGCGCTGCCGGAAGTGGCCGACGGCCAGAAGCCGGTACAGCGCCGCATCCTGTTCGCGATGCACGAGATGGGGCTGCGCGCCGACGCCAAGCCGGTCAAGTCGGCGCGCGTGGTCGGCGACGTGCTCGGCAAATTCCACCCGCACGGCGACCAGTCGGCCTACGACGCGCTGGTGCGGCTGGCGCAGGACTTCTCGCTGCGCTATCCGCTGATCGACGGCCAGGGCAACTTCGGCTCGCGCGACGGCGACGGCGCGGCGGCGATGCGCTACACCGAGGCGCGGCTGACGCCGATCGCGCGGCTGCTGCTCGACGAGATCGACCAGGGCACGGTCGACTTCGCGCCGAACTACGACGGCTCGATGGAAGAGCCCAGGCTGCTGCCCGCGCGGCTGCCCTTTGTGCTGCTCAACGGCGCGTCCGGCATCGCGGTCGGCATGGCCACCGAAATCCCGCCGCACAACCTGCGGGAGGTCGCGGCGGCCACGGTGGCGATGATCCGCAATCCGAACATCACGCTGGCCGAGCTGCTGGCGCTGATGCCGGGCCCCGACTATCCCGGCGGCGGCCAGATCATCTCTTCGCCGGCCGATATCGCGCAGATCTACGAGAGCGGCCGCGGCAGCCTGAAGGTTCGCGCGCGCTGGATCATCGAGGACATGGCGCGCGGCCAGTGGCAGCTGGTGGTCAACGAGCTGCCGCCCGGCACCTCGGCGCAGAAGGTGCTCGAGGAAATCGAGGAGCTGACCAATCCGAAGGTGCGCGCCGGCAAGAAGTCGCTGACGCCGGAACAGCTGCAGCTCAAGCAGACCATGCTGGGCGTGCTCGACGCGGTGCGCGACGAGTCCGGCAAGGATGCACCGGTGCGGCTGGTGTTCGAGCCCAAGAGCAAGAACATCGACCAGCAGGAGTTCGCGCAGACGCTGCTCGCGCATACCAGCCTGGAGTCGGGCGCGCCGATCAACCTGGTGATGATCGGCACCGACGGGCGTCCGCGGCAGAAGGGCCTGATCGAGATCCTGCGCGAATGGATCGCCTTCCGCTTCGAGACGGTGACCCGCCGCAGCCGGCATCGTCTGGCCAAGGTCGAGGACCGCATCCATATCCTCGAAGGCCGGATGCTGGTGCTGCTCAATATCGACGAGGTGATCCGCATCATCCGCGAGGGCGACGAGCCCAAGCCGGCGCTGATGCAGGCGTTCGGCCTGTCCGAGCGCCAGGCCGAGGACATCCTCGAAATCCGGCTGCGCCAGTTGGCGCGGCTCGAATCGATCCGCATCGAGCAGGAGCTGAAGGACCTGCGCGAAGAGCAGGCCGACCTGGACGTGCTGCTGAAGTCCGAGACGATGATGCGCCGTCGCATCATCAAGGAGATCGAGGCCGACGCCAGGCAATACAGCCCGGCCGACAAGGACCCGCGCCGCACGCTGATCCAGGAGGAGCGCCGCGCCGCCGCCGAGCTGCGCGTGATCGACGAACCGGTCACCGTGGTGGTCTCGCAGAAGGGCTGGGTGCGCACGCGCCAGGGCCATGGCCACGATCCGCAGCAGTTCGCCTTCAAGGCGGGCGACGCGCTGTACGGCACCTTCGAATGCCGCACCATCGACGTGCTGCTGGCGTTCGGTACCAATGGCCGCGTCTACTCGGTGCCGGTCGCGGGCCTGCCCGGCGGCCGCGGCGACGGCGTGCCGCTGACCACGCTGGTCGAGCTGCAGGCGGGCACGCAGATCGCGCATACCTTCGCCGGCACGGCCGAGCAGCGCATGCTGATCGCCACGCGCGGCGGCAACGGCTTCCAGAGCAAGATCGGCGACATGATCAGCCGGCAGAAGGGCGGCAAGTCCTTCCTGACGCTCGACGATGGCGACGCGCCGCTGGCGCCCGCGCCGATCGGCGACGAGGCGACGCACGTGGCCTGCCTGTCCGGCAACGGCCGCCTGCTGCTGATCGCGCTGGACGAGATCAAGGTGCTGTCCGGCGGCGGACGCGGCGTGATCCTGATGGAGCTGGAGCCCAAGGAAACGCTGCAGCAGGTCGCCGCGGTGGGTGCCCCCGGACTGATGGTGTCCGGGCAGGGCCGAGGCGGCAAGGCGTCGTCGCAGAAGCTGGCCGGCGCGAACCTGCTGCCGTACGTCGGCAAGCGCGCGCGCAAGGGCAAGGCGGTCGAGCTCAAGCTCAAGGAGATGTCGATCGAGCCGGTCAAGGCCGATTGATGGCCGATTTGGTGGCCGATTGATCGTGGGCTGATCGTCGGTTGATCGTCGTTGATCGACGGTTGATCGACGGTTGATCGACGGTTGATCGACCACCCCCGCCGCCCGCCGCCAGCGTCGCGACGCGGGCGGCCGCTACGACCCGGCGGCGGCCAATGCCGCCGGCAGGCGCGACGCCGGCCCCGGCGTGCGCAGCGTGACATCGATGCCGGCGACCCGCGCCGCACGCTGGAAGTCGGTCAGTGTCTCTTGGATATCGTGGTCGATGCGCTCGCAACGGGTTGCATCGATGATCAGTTTTCCGCCGGCTTCCACCTTCGCCAGATGGCGCCGCAGCTGCGCCTTGTGGAAGAACGACACGTCCTTGTGCAGGCGAAGCAGATAGCAGTCCTCGTAGCGCGTCAGCGAGATCGCGCTCCGCGCGTGATGGCGCAGCGTGAAGGCGATCCCCACCGCCATGCCGATGGCGATGCCGAACAGCAGGTCGGTGGCCAGGATGGCCGCGATCGTGACGACGAATGGCAGCGCCTGTGCCGGGCCCTTGCGCCAGGCCTCGACGAACAGCGCGGGCTTGGCCAGCTTGTAGCCCACGTGCAGCAGGATGGCGGACAGCGCCGCGAGCGGAATCCAGCGCAGCAGGTCGGACAGGAACAGCACGCTGGCCAGCAGCAGCACGCCATGCACGACCGCCGACACCTTGGTGCGTCCGCCCGCGCTGATATTGGCCGAGCTGCGCACGATCACCGCGGTCAGTGGCAGCGCGCCGAGTAGACCGGCGACCATATTGCCGACGCCCTGCGCGTACAGCTCCCGGTTGGGCGGCGCCACGCGGCGCATCGGGTCGAGCTTGTCGACGGCCTCCAGGCTCAACAGCGTCTCCAGGCTTGCGACGATCGCCAGCGTCAGCGCGACCACATACAGATCGGGATTGGCCAGCGCCGAGAAGTCGGGGCGCGCCAGTTCGGCCAGCAGAGACGCCGGACCATCGATGGCCGGCAGCTGCACCAGATGGTCAGGAGCCAGCGCGGCATCGGGGCTCGCATGCAGGGCGAAGCGCTGGTACAGCACACCCCACAGCACCGCCAGCAGCGGTGCCGGCAAAGCCCGCAGCGCGCGACGCTGCCGGATGAAATCGGTATCCCACAGCACCAGGATCGCCAGCGCCACTGCCGCCACCGTCAGGTTGCTGCCCGACACCATGCCGAGCGCCTGCTGAGCGGCCTCCGCCAGGCCCGCCTCGTCGACCAGCCGGCTGTCCAGCGGCGCCGACGAGGGCAGGCCGAGCGCGACCGGCAGTTGCTTGATGATCAGCAGCAGGCCGATCGCGGCCAGCATGCCCTTGATCACGGCCGACGGCACCAGTGCCGCGATATCGCCGGCGCGCAGCCACGCGAAGACGATCTGCAGCGCGCCGGCCAGCATCACCGCGACCAGGAAGGCGGAGAAGCCGCCGAGCGTCGAGATTGCGCCGACGACGATCACGACGAGGCCGGCCGCGGGGCCGCTGACGCTCAACTGCGAGCCGCTCAGCATGGCGACCACCACGCCGCCGATCACGCCGGCCAGCAGGCCCGACAACAACGGTGCGCCGGAGGCCAGCGCGATGCCCAGGCACAGCGGCAGGGCAACGAGAAATACCACCACGCCGGCGGGAATGTCGCGGCCGAGGTGGCGCAGATAGGCGTCGCGCAAGGACGGGATGGAGACGGTCGGGGTAGGGGGCGCCGTGTTCATAGGGGTCGATGCGATGGAGGGTTGGACGAAAGGGTGGCTCATCGCCGCCACGAACGCGGGGCCGAGCGGCTCGATGTCAGCCGCCGGGTCCGGCGTTCGCGACGACGACGGTGGGACGACGATGCCGCCGCGGCAACAGCGAGTTGCTGCAGCGTTTCGTAGACCCTGTGTGCTCTGTATTTGGGGCGGCGTCAGCGCGCCAATGTGTCAGGCCGCCAGCGGTTCCGGGGACGCGTCGGCGTCGGTGCCATCGAGGCACAGGCGCTCTTCCAGCAGGCCCGTTTCCAGCGAGTAGATCCACGCATGCAGGCGCAGCGCGCGGCCGCTGTCCCACACCTTGCGCACCAGCGGCATCCCGGCCAGCTTGCGCACCTGCGCGATCGCATTGAGTTCGACCAGCCGCGCGGTGCGCGCGTCGTCGTTGTCGAGGCGATCGAGTTCGCCGCAATGCGCGCGATAGACCTGCCGGATCTTGTCCAGCCGCGCATCGACGTGGGGCAGCTCCGGCACGCGCGCCAGCGACGCACGCACGCCGCCGCAGCCCTGATGCCCGCAGACGATGACGTTGCCCACGCGCAGCACCTCGAGCGCGTACTGCAGCACGCTCATCAGATTGGGGTCGTCCTCGCACACCAGGTTGGCGATGTTCCGGTGCACGAACAGATCGCCGGGGTCGGCATTGGTGATCAGCTCCGCGGGCACGCGGCTGTCCGAGCAGCCGATCCACAGCACGTCCGGCGCCTGGCGCACCGCCAGACGCTTGAAGCGGTCGGGATCGCGTGACAACACTTCGGTGGCCCAGGCGCGGTTCTCTAGCATCAGGCGTTTGGCGACTTCCATGGTGGCTCCCTGCTGGCGGACGGTTGGCATGGTGACGGCCGCCGAGGACCTCGTGCACTGCGCCAGCGTGAACTGCGGGCGAGTCGATGTCGTAGTGCACTGCATCAGTGCACCACGGTCGCGGTGCCGTACGGCGGAACAACTCTTCGTCCAGCCGCGGCGAAAGTGAGTTCCGTGTTACATCGCACAAATTTGTGCAACGCAGAATTCGGCCGCATTGAAAGCGGGGAAGCGCCTTTGCCGGTCTTGTGGTCGCCCTCGCTAGCCCAGCACCAGCGTCAACGCCAGGCCCATCATCACCGCCGCGATGGCGCCGTCGAGGCAGCGCCATGCCATCGGCCGGCGGAACAGCGGCGCCAGCAGTCCGGCGCCGTAGGCCAGCGCGAGGAACCACGACAGGCTCGCCAGCGCGGCGCCGAGGCCGAAGAACCAACGGCCATCGCTGCCATGCTGGCTCGCCAGCGCGCCGAGCAGCACCACGGTATCGAGATAGACGTGCGGATTCAGGAAGGTGAAGGCAAGACAGGTGGCCAGCGCGGTCGCCAGCGGCAATGGGGCCGCGGCCTGCAGCTCGACCTTGCCGGCATCCAAGGCGCGGCGTGCCGCCATCAGGCCGTAGACCGCGAGGAAGGCCGCGCCGCCATAGCGCGTCAGCGTCAGCCAGCCGGGATGCGCGTGCAGCAGCGCGCCGAGGCCGGCGATGCCGACGCCGATCAGCAGCGCATCGGAGGTGGCGCACAGCAGGGCCACCGGCAGGCGATGCTGGCGCCGGATGCCGAGCCGCAGCACGAAGGCGTTCTGCGCGCCGATCGGGATGATCAGCGCCAGGCTGGAGAGGAAGCCGGCCGTCAGGGGCATGTCGATCTTCATCGGGAGGGGACCGGGAAGTTGGAAGGCCCTCACCTTAGCTTTGCCGTGGTCAAAAGAAAAACTAAACTTCCTTGTCCTGGATTAGAAACACTAATGATGAAAATCGACAACGGCCAGCTGGCCGCCTTCGCCGCCGTGCTGCAGGAAGGGAGTTTCGAGGCCGCGGCCCGGCGCCTGCATGTCACGCCCTCGGCCATCAGCCAGCGCATGCGCCAGCTCGAGGAGCGGCTCGGCCAGGTGCTGCTGCAACGAGGCAGCCCCTGCCAGCCGACCGCGGCCGGCCGCACGCTGGCGCGCTATACCGAGCAACTGGCGCTGCTGGAAGCGGAAACGCTGGCCGAACTGGGCGATGCCGATGGCAATGGCCTGCGGGGCACGAGCGGGATGCCGCTGCGCGTGCCGCTGGCCGTCAATGCCGATTCGCTCGACAGCTGGTTTCCCGCCAGCTTCGACGCCTTGCCGGCCGAGCCCGCGATGGTGTTCGATCTGCGCGTCGAAGACCAGGACCATTCGGCGACGCTGCTGCGCGAGGGCGTGGTGATGGCGGCGGTCAGCGCCAGCGCCGAGCCGGTGCAGGGCTGCACGGTCGAACCGCTCGGCATCATGCGTTATCTCGCCGTGGCTTCGCCGCTGTTGATCGCGCAGGCATTTGCCAAGGGCGTCAACGCCGCCAGCCTGTCGCGCACGCCGATGCTCGCCTTCAATCGCAAGGATGCGCTGCAGGCGCGCTTCATCGCGCTGCTGATCGGGCCCGATGCCGAGCAGCCGATGCCGCCGATTCACTACGTGCCCTCGACCGCCGGCTTCGTCGCGTTTGCCCAGCGTGGGCTCGGTTGGGGCATGATGCCCGAGCCCTTCGTGCGCGAGCCGCTGGCGCACGGGACGCTCGCCGAATTTGCGCCGCGCCGGCATCTGGACGTGCCCTTGTACTGGCACCGATGGCGGCTGCGCTCGCCGGCGCTCGACGCCGTCACGCGCGCGGTGCGGCAGGCGGCGTCGTTATCGTTGCGGTCGTTGGGGGCGCGGGCGCCGATGCGCCCGTCGCGGGCGGGGAAGGAGCGCTGAACGATCGCGCTCGGCTTCGCGTTCGGCTCAGGGTTTGGTTCGGGCAGTCGGCTGGGCGGCGATCCCGATCGCGCTCGCGTTCGGCTCAGGGTATCGGTCTGGCGACTGGCTTGGCGGCAAACACGATCGCGCTCGGGTTCGGTCGAGCGATTGGGTCAGCCGATCGGCTTGGCGACGATTGTCGAGGATGAACGCACGAAATTGCCGCCGCCCAGATGATGGATCGTGTGCAGGGCCTCGTTGCCCGCATCGAACTTCCACCGGCCATTGGCGAACACGCGCGGATCCGCGGCCGCGGCCACGACCTCGCCGAAGCAGGTGTCGTAGGTATCCTCGGTATGCGCCTCCGGAATCAGCCGGCACTCCATCCACGCGCTGCAGCCCGCTTCGATCAGCGGCAGACCAAGCTCGGGACCGGTGATGGCCGCGATGCCGAACTGCGCGAACTTGTCGACGTCGCGGCCCGTGGCGCTGCCCACCGCGTAGGTCATATCGATGGCGGCCGCGCCGGGGATGCAGATGCCAAAGCTGCCGCTGGCCGCGACCAGCTCGCGCGTGAAGGTCCGCTTGTCGATCACGATCGCAATGCGCGGCGGCGTGAATTCGACCGGCATCGACCAGGCGGCGGCCATCACGTTGCGGCGGCTGCCGTCGCTGCTGGTGACCAGCACGGTCGGGCCATGGTTGATCAGGCGGCTGGCGTATTGCAGGGGGACGGGGTGGAAGGCGGTCATCGGTTTCGCTCTGCTTCGATGAAATGTGAAGAGTGATTGCCGCGATAATGCCATCGCTCCGTCGATCTGGATGGTTTGGGTCCGCAAAGCTGAAAAACAAAAACCCGCGGAGCTTGCGCTGTCGCGGGTTTCAGGACATCGATTTGCGGATGTCGTCGGACGGAATACTGGTGGCGGAATACGGAACCGAACCCGCGCCCGCATATGAGGTTCTTTAGAAAAGCACTGATCTTGAGGGTGCTCGCCTCTATCAAATGGCCGTTTTGCATCGTGGGAACCCCCTGTTGGGCCAGCCTGCCGTTGCAATAGTCCCAAAATGGGACTAAACTCCGACCAATGCGAGTGATTGCTGTGTCCACCCTTCGAGCCTTCTGGGAGCGCCATCCCGACGCCGAGCAGCCGCTGAAGGCTTGGTATGAGGAAGCAACGAATGCGACCTGGACTCAGCCCGCAGACATCAAGGCGCTGTACCGCAGCGCCAGCGTGCTGAAGAACCGTCGCGTGGTCTTCAACATCAAAGGCAATGATTACCGGCTGATCGTGGCCGTTGCGTACAAGTTGCAGATCGTCTACGTGAAGTTCGTCGGCACCCACAAGGAGTACGACGCAGTGGACGCAGAAACCGTTGAAATGGCCTGACCGGCCACGGAGGAAAACATGGACATCCGCCCTATCCACACCGAAACAGACTACAAGGCCACGCTTAAAGAGATTTCGGCCTTGATGGAGTCCGACCCTGATCTGGGCACGCCGGAGGGGGATCGCCTGGATATCCTCGCCACGCTGGTGCAAGCCTACGAGGCCAAGCACGTGCCCATCACTGCGCCTGATCCAGTAGAAGCCATCAAATTCCGGATGGATCAAAGCGGTCTGTCCGTTAAAGATCTCGAGCCGATGATTGGCAAAAGCAACCGCGTCTACGAAGTCCTGAGCCGCAAGCGCCCGTTGACGCTGGCCATGATCCGCAGGCTGCACAAGAGCCTGGGCATCCCGGCCGACGTGCTGATTGCGGAGACGGCCGCAGGGTAATCATCGAACACTGAGCTTGGCTTCTACAAGGAACAGCGTTGTCATGGGGGCATCAGTCTTGGAGAAGAAGATGCATTACCCCGTGATGACCGAAAGGCAGCTTGCCGCCCGCTGGAAGATCAGCCTGAAAACCTTGCGACGCTGGCGTTCTGACAACGAAGGGCCCACCTGGCACAAATTGTTCCAGTATGTCCGTTACCACGAAGCCGACATCCTCGGCTTCGAGCGACAGAGCGCGCAGCACTGGTCAGCGATTCTTGGTGACGGTGAACGCGTGCCCAAAGTCGTGACTCGGCCGCAGGAACAGCCTGAAACGGAAGAAGATGCCGGGGCGTTCTACGTCACGGCCCAGGATGTGATTGAGGCGACCGGACTGCCCAAACACTGGTTCACAACCCCGGAATACCGTGCCAGGAAGCAGGTTCCACATCTGGCCTTGGTTGGCAGCGTCCGCTTCTCGCTGCAAGCCCTCTGGGAATGGGAGCAAAACCACAGCACTGTCGGACGGCCGCCGGAGCCCAAAGCACCCCGACAACCAGATACGGAGCCAGAGCCTGCACCGCCATCGCGCGTGCCACTATGGCATGAACTCGCCCGGGAACTGGACAGAGAACAGTTCGATTCCACTTCGTAGTCCGAACAAATGTCCCCGGTTTTGGCCCAAAGTCCACCGTTTCGGCCATTTGTCCCTTGAAGGTGGGATGGTACCCCGTATCAAACGACTATTGAAAGTACGGAATCGAAGCGCTGCGGGTTGCTGCGAACCAGTGCGAACTCGATCGAAAAGCCAGTCGGTACGCCCTTCGGCAGTGGACGATCAAGCAGGTTTTTCGGACTGATTGGTAGTCGGAATACGGCCTCAACCTCGTCTGCTTTCCGTGGCCAGTTCAATTCTCGAAACGGGAACTGAACCCGCGTCCGTTGCCACAGCCAATAACACACCCATTTACACCCATTCCTGGGGCAAGGCGATCCGTCATGCGGCGAATGGTGACCAAATTCACCGCACAATGCGCGGCGATTGACTTGCGCGAGCGGAGATTGCAGCCCATAATCTCCGCATGAATAGCGGCGAATACAAATACATCTGGCAGGCCAGTGACTGGCCAAACTGGCGCTTCGACCTGGCGGCGCTGGCCGAGCCCATGGCTGAGGTCAGTCGTGCCCAAGGGCTCTTGATGGGGCGTCTGGCTGACGTCGGCATGGCCTTGCGTGACCAAGCGAGTCTCGCGGCGCTCACCGAGGACGTAGTCAAGACCAGCGAGATCGAAGGCGAGCAGCTCAACGTTGAATCCGTGCGCTCGTCCATCGCCCGCAGGTTGGGCGTTGACATCGGCGCGCTCGCTCCGGTCGATCGGCATGTCGAAGGCGTGGTCGAGATGGTGCTTGATGCCACCGCCAACTGCCAGGCACTGGTGTCGCGTGAGCGTCTGTTCGGCTGGCATGCCGCACTGTTTCCTACCGGCTATTCTGGGCTCTCCAAGATCAACGTCGGCGGCTGGCGCGACGATGCCACCGGCCCGATGCAGGTGGTGTCCGGACCCATCGGCCGCCAGCGGGTGCATTTCGAAGCACCGCCGGCCGATCGCCTCGAGACCGAAACCAGCCGCTTCCTCGACTGGCTGAATGGCACATCAAACGAACCGCCACTGCTCAAGGCAGGCCTTGGCCATCTGTGGTTCGTCACTCTGCATCCATTCGATGATGGCAATGGCCGTATCGCCCGGGCCATTGGCGATCTGATGCTGGCGCGTGCCGATGGCAGCCCGCAACGCTTCTACAGTTTGTCGGCGCAGATCCAGCGCGAACGCAAGGCTTACTACGACATCCTGGAGAGGACGCAGAAGCGGTCGATGGATGTCACCGAGTGGCTTGCCTGGTTCCTCGACACGCTTCATCGCGCCGTCGACCAGGCCCAGCACACGCTGGACGCTGTCCTGACGAAAGCGCGGTTCTGGCAGCGCTGGGCGACGACCCCGTTGAACGAGCGGCAGGTGAAATTGCTGAGCAAGCTGCTCGATGGTTTCGAGGGCAAGCTCACCAGCAGCAAGTGGGCGGCCATCGCCAAATGCTCGCCGGACACGGCACTGCGCGACATCAACGATCTGCTGACGCGGGGCGTGCTGCGCAAATCGGATGCCGGCGGGCGTAGCACCAGCTACGAGCTGAATGATCTGCCCGAGTAGCGGCACTTCCTGGAATTGCCTTGGCTCGCGGCCGGAACAGCGCCTTCATGGACTCCTGCCAACTCGTTCGGACGGAGACCAAGATGGAAGTCGCTCACCTCAATCAAAAACAACTCGCTGCCCGCTGGAGTATCAGTGAGGCCACCCTTGAGCGCTGGCGCAGCGCGGGGATCGGCCCCAAGTTTCTGAAGCTCTGCGGGCGCGTGCTCTACCGGCAGGCCGACATTGAGGCATACGAGGAGTCGTGCCTGGCGACCTCGACCAAGACCGTGGTGGCCCAGGTCAGTGTCAGCTGAGAAATGTTCCGATTCGTCGGTAGATATCGACAAGTACCGACGATTTGCAACGTCGGCGGCACCGCCGGCCATCTGGGCGATTCAGTCGCCGGAAACGGGCATCAAACTCGTCTGCGATGGGATGTCGGTTCAATTCCCAAACCCTGAATCGAACCCGTGTCCGCACGGTAGTTCAAACGGTGGGCTCGGCGGCTGCGTCATTGTCGGCGGCGGGGTCGGTGAGCCGCCGAATCGTCAGTGCACAGCGTTGCTCAATCAAGGTATTGATTTGCTCAACCACGACATTGCCAGCAAAACTTTGTCCGGGGTCAAACTGGAGCTTGCGCGCCGTGGCGGGCAGTAGTTTTGTCAGGTCCAAATGCGCCGTTTGGCCTGCGTCAGTTTCCCGGCGGTCTCCAGCCGTACATACACCAAACGCTTCTGGTCATCCACCGCGTCGCAACTCCCTGACACCCCGGCCCAGCTTGCGGCGCAACAGGGCCCGCAGGGTCACCCCATCCGAGTACCCGACCTGTGCGGCGACTTGGTCGACGCTCGCGTTTCCGGTGCGCAAGAGATGCACGGCATGCTCCACGCGCAGGTCCTGGAAATACGACAGCGGTGTCTTGCCCAAAACGCTTTGCAGCCGCCGCGCCAAGGTGCGCTCGCTTGTGCCCACGGCGCTGGCCGCCTCGGCCAGCGAGAACCCCTTCGCGAGCTGACTTCTGGCCCAGCACTCGAAGCGCTCCACCATCGGGTCGGCATGTGCAAGGTGGTCGGGAATCACGAACTCGGCTTGCGAACTGCGTGCCTCGACCAGCAGATAGCGTGCCACCAGGGCCGCCAGCGCTGGACTGCGCCCCCGGATGATGCGCAAGGCCAGGTCGACGTGGGCCAAAGCGGCACCCGCGGTGGTGAAGCGTGTCGAGTTCACGATCATGCGTGATTCGTCCAGCTTGACGTTCGGATAGCGCTGCCGAAACATCGGCCCCAGCCACCATGACGTCGTCGCACGATGCCCATCAAGCAGGCCACTCTCTGCAAGCAAGAAACTACCGGAGCAAGCGGCACCAAGGTGCGCGCCAGCGGTGGACCACTGCTGTAGCGCCGCGACCGCGTCGAGCACATCGGGGCGTGTGAGACGAGCCGAGAGCGTGTCAGGCATCTTGTCTCCAAACGCGGGCACGAGCACGACGTCTGGTTCGGGCACACCATGCGCAGGGACCACGGGGACCGTCAAGCCTTGCGCAGTTCGGATGCAACGCCGCACGCCCACCAGCGTGAGCTCTATGTGCGCGGGAGTCTGTGGCAGCGAGCCCGCCATCGCATTGGCTAAGCCCACTGTGTCAGTGAGCGCCGCAAGCCCCAGATCAAACACGCCATCACAAACAAGGAGGTGGAGTTTCATGGCAATAATGATATCAATGTTGTCATTATTGCCTATAGAGATGTCTGTCATGAAGACTTAGACTGCAGTCTCTTCGATCCCTTCACCCACTTTTCCATTTACCCAAAGGAATACAGCATGACCAAGCTCGCCCTGTTTGTTCGCCTCGAAGCTAAACCCGGCCAGGAGGCTGCGCTTGCCGACTTCCTGGCCAGCGCACTGCCGCTCGCCAACGCCGAGTCCGGCACCACTGCCTGGTTCGCATTGAAGTTTGGCCCTTCGACGTTTGGTGTGTTCGATGCCTTTGCCGATGAGGCAGGTCGCCAGGCACATCTGAACGGCCAGATCGCCGCGGCCTTGATCGCCAACGCAGCGACCTTGCTCAGTTCTCCGCCCAATATCGAGAAGGTCGAACTGCTTGCAGCCAAACTGCCTGCATGACAACTCGACCTTGACCCAATCAGGTCATGCTGCAGGATGGGGTCACACGGCCCTACGCAGCGTCCCCCTCCAATTGCACTTGCCCAGGGAGCTACCTTCCACAGCGATTGGGGGGGCGATATTGCAGCCAGAACTTCCAAGCTGCGTCAGCAAGCAGGGGCAACATTAGGGCGAGCTGAGATGTTCCGATTCGTCGGGTAGTTATCGAGAAGTACCGACTGTTTGCAACGTGTCGGTCCCGAGAGCCGTCTGGACGAGCCAGATTTCTGGCCCATTGGAAGTCCGCAGTCCGCAAGCGCGGATCGATCGAGCGATTTGTTGAAAATCAACGCCCTAGCATCAGGCCGTGCGGGCTGGTGAGGGTTCCTGCGGGTTCATGCGGAAAGATTCGAACTCCTGCGGGGTCTGGGTGGGATGGAACCCTGCGCCAAACCTGTGTAACTCAGCGCCTTAGAACCGCTGCGAACTCCTGCGGAAAGGTGCGGAATCCAGCCCCAACTGCCAACAATCCTACCAGTTCTGCCCGGCCGGGGTCACCAGACAAGTGCATCGTGCAGGACGCCAGTTCGATTCCCGTTTGCGGAATTGAACCCGCGTCCGCAGATCAGTCAGATGACCACAGTCGGTCATCATCCTGGGTCGCCGCCCAGAAGTCATCGAACAGCGCCAGCTTGGCTTCGTTGGCTGTCGGGTATGTCCTCGGACCGAATCGGTCCCCGATCTTGAAGCCCCAGCGCTTCGTCTTCGTCGGATAGACCACCAGGTTGTAGCCTTCGAGGTTGAGGAAGCTGTTCCCCTTGGCGGAGACCCGCCACTTGCGCTGCAGCCAGCGGGTCCGGCGCGCCGCCCGGTTACGCAGCCTTGCCTCGCGGCGCCTCGGTCCCTCGTAGTCGTCGCTCATCTTCCCGGCGCAGACACACCCGACGTCGAAGTGCTCGTCCAGATCCGGATGCTCCATGATGTGGACGTAGCGGATCTTCTCGTTGCCGCACATCTGGCAGGTGGCGTAATCGGTTTCGTCTGCCGGACCGCCATCGGCTCGCAAGTCGACGACGTCAACGCACGTCCACCCCTTGTGAGGCACGCCACCTTCTTCCGCGACGTGCTGGAAGCCAAGCTCGCGGCATTCAACCCCTGGCTGTCCGCCGACGCTGTGCGCTCGGTGGTGGAAACCCTGGACGCGCTGCCGGCCACCATCGAGGGCAACCGCGAGCTGCTGGCCTGGCTGCGCGGCGAACGCCAGTGGTACGATGAGGCCGAGAAGCGCCATCGACCAGTGACGGTGATCGACTTCGAGCACGTCGCGGACAACGTCTTCCATGTGACCTGGGAGTGGAAGATCAAGCCGCCCGCGCGCAAAGGCAACCGGGCCGACGTGATGTTTGTCGTCAACGGCGTGCCGGTGGTGATCGTCGAGCACAAGAACCCGAAGGACGGCGACGCCATCGAGCGCGCGATCAAGCAATTGCGCCGCTACGAGCTCGAAACGCCGGAGCTGCTGGCGACGGCCCAGTTGTTCAACGTGACGCACCTGCTCGATTACTGGTACGGCGTGACCTGGAACGCCAACCGGCGCGACATGGCGCGCTGGAAACAGGCGCCGGAGGAAACCTACCGCTTTGCGGTGCAAGCCTTCTTCGAGCCGACCGACTTCCTGCGCACGCTGCAGCACTGGATCTTGTTCTACGTGCAGGATGGCGAGACACGCAAGTCTGTGCTGCGCCAGCACCAGCGGCGCGCCATCGACGCCATCCTGGACCGCTGCGCCGACCCGGCCAAGACACGCGGCTTGGTGTGGCACACCCAGGGATCGGGCAAGACCTTCACGCTGCTGACGGCGGCGCGTCAGATCCTTGAGGACAAGGCGCGTTACGCCAATGCGACCGTGATCCTGGTGGTGGACCGCACCGAACTGGAAGGCCAGTTGAAAGGCTGGGTGGAGCGCCTGCTGGGCGAGATGCAGCAGCAGGACATCGCGGTCGAGAGGGCCAACAACAAGGCCAAACTGCAGTCCCTGCTGGATGCCGACTTCCGTGGCCTGATCATCTCGATGATCCACAAGTTCGAGGCTATCCGCAAAGACAGCTGCCTGCGCGACAACGTTTACGTGTTCATCGACGAGGCGCACCGGTCGGTGGCCAAGGATCTCGGCACCTACCTGATGGCCGCCGTGCCAAAGGCCACGATCATCGGTTTCACCGGTACGCCCATCGCGCGCACTTCGCAGGGCGAAGGCACCTTCAAGATCTTCGGCACGCAGGATGAGCTGGGCTACCTGGACAAGTACTCCATCGCCGAGAGCATCGCCGACGAGACCACGCTGCCCATCAAGCACGTGATGGCGCCGAGCGAGATGACGGTGCCGGCCGAACGGCTGGACAAGGAGTTCTTCGCGCTGGCCGAGAGCGAGGGCGTGACCGATGTCGAGGAACTGAACAAGGTGCTCGACCGCGCGGTCGGCCTGCGCACCTTCCTCACGGCCGACGACCGGATCGAGAAGGTTTCGGCCTTCATCGCCGAGCACTTCAAGGAGAACGTGCTGCCCTTGGGCTACAAGGCCTTCGTGGTGGCGGTGAACCGCGAGGCCTGTGCCAAGTACAAGAAGGCGCTGGACAAGCTGCTGCCGCCCGAGTGGACGGCGCCGGTCTATACCGAG
The DNA here is from genome assembly GCF_008632125.1 of Cupriavidus cauae. GTDB lineage: Bacteria > Pseudomonadota > Gammaproteobacteria > Burkholderiales > Burkholderiaceae > Cupriavidus > Cupriavidus cauae. The sequence continues at coordinate 114,253 of NZ_VWRN01000053.1, read as the reverse complement.
AACTCCGCCGATGTGGTGGATCGGCCGCTGGTGGCCGAGTTGCAGCTCTCAGACGACGCCGAAGAGCAGGTGCGCTTGCTGTTCAAGAAGCCCACCGAGAACCCGAAGATCCTGATCGTCACTGACAAGCTACTCACGGGCTACGACGCGCCGCCGCTTTACTGCTTGTACCTCGACAAGCCGATGCGCGACCATGTCCTGCTGCAGTCGATTGCACGGGTGAACCGGCCTTATGTAGACGCGAACGGTGTGCAGAAGCGCGTCGGCTTGGTGGTCGACTTTGTCGGTGTGCTGCGCGAGCTAAAAAAGGCGCTGCAGTTCGATTCCAGCGACGTCAGCGGCGTGATTGAGGACCTCGACGTGCTGCTGCAGGACTTCCTGCAACGCATCGAGCAGGCCAAGAAGGACTACCTGGAGTCAGACGCCGGCGGCACCCCCGACGAGCGGCTGGAGCGCCTGGTGTTCGGACGCTTCCTGACGCCCGAGGCGCGTAAGACCTTCTTCGAGAGCTACAAGGAGGTCGAGGCGCTGTGGGAGATCCTCTCGCCCGACCCGGCGCTGCGTGACCACATCGCGACCTACAAGCAGCTCAGTCAGCTATATGCGGCCGTGCGCAATGCTTACGCCGAAAAAGTCGGGTTCGTGGCTGACCTGGCCTACAAGACGCGGCGTCTGATCGAGGAAAGCGCCGAGCAACATGGTCTTGGACGATTGACCAAGACCGTGACCTTTGATGTGGCGACCCTGAAGTCATTGCGCAGTGAGGATGGGACCGATGAGGGCAAAGTGTTCAACCTTGTGCGCGGTCTGCAGCACGAGATTGACGAGGACCCTGCCGCAGCACCGGTGCTGCAACCGCTGAAAGATCGTGCCGAGCGCATCCTGAAGGATCTGGAAGAGCGCAAGACGACCGGTCTGGCGGCGATGGACCAACTGGCGGCGTTGGCTGCCGAGAAGGAAGCGGCCATGAAGGCGGCGCGCGACAGCGGCCTGTCTGCTCGTGCCTTTGCAGTCGCCTGGGTACTGCGTGAGGATGCGGCCGTCAAGGCAGCGGGCATCGACCCCATGACACTGGCCAAGGATGCCGAAGAGTTGCTCGGGCGTTTCCCGAATGCCTCGGTCAACGCCGACGAGCAGCGACGGCTCCGTGCGTCGCTCTACAAGCCCCTCCTCGCGCTGGCGCAGGACGAGCGGGCACGGGTCGTCGATCTCGTTGTGCGTTTGCTGCTCACGGAGGGTGGCGAATGAAATCGTCCCTGTACCCGGCGCAGGACTTGCGACGCCGCGCACTGGCCTGGGCGGTCAAGTTGAAGGTGAATCCCCGCGTGGTTCGGGTGCAGGAGATGCGCAGGAAGTGGGGTTCCTGTTCATCGGCGGGAACCGTCACCTTGGCCACTGACTTGCTCGACCAGGATGAGCCTTTCCAGGATTACGTCATCGTTCATGAACTGCTTCATCTGCGTTACGCGAACCACGGGAGGATGTTCAAGGCGCTGATGAGTGCACATGTCCCGGGTTGGCGCACGATCGAGCAACGCCAGATAGGCGATGCAGATGGCGCATCCGTTGAGCGGCTCTCCCGCAAACCGAGCGGTCATGCCCGATGACGATGCAATAACAAAAGGATCTGCTGCAATGCGCTTCATCGCCGGCCCGCTCAACAAACAACTGCTACAAAACCTGCTGGGCGAGGTGATTGAATCCTGCACGCGCGTTCGCGCGGCCGTCGCTTACGCCAGCCGCGACAACATGAAGTTGTTCGAGGCCTGCGCGCAGCACCTGAAGCCCCTGGAGTTCTTTGGCCGCTACGACCACACGGTGGCTGTCGATCCCGCCGTGTTGAAGTGGTTTCTCGACAAGGCCAGCCCGAACTACGACTGCAAGCTCGTGCCCGACATCCTGCACGCCAAGATCATCTGGTGGGTGGATGCCGGTGCCTACATCGGGTCTGCCAACCTGTCTGACCGGGCCTGGATATCGAACATCGAAGCGGGCACCTTTCTGCCCCACGACGAACTCGTCGAAACGGGTATGGAGCGTGAGCTGCAGCGCTTCTTTGAGGAAGTGGATGACCGTGCCCGGCCTCTGACCAAGGAGATCTACCAGGAGCAGCTGCGCTTGGCGGACCGGCGGTCTGAGTTGTCGAAGCGCGAATACGGACTTGAGCAGCAGTTCGACAAGGACCGCTTGCTGCCGAAGAACCACGGTCTGGTGTTTGTCGACACGAAGCGATCGTCTGAGAAGCGCTTCCAGAAGTTCGAGCAGGATTGGAACGACACGCTGCAGGTGATGCGATCGATCGCATCCAGGGTTTCGGCGCCCGGCGCCAAACCGGGCTGGATTGATGCGTCGGTGGCCCCCGGCGTTCAAGCGGATCAGTTCCTGCACGCCTATTACTACAAGCAGGTCAAGGATGGAAACCGTCATCCTTACGAGGAGTTCTTCGACAGGAACTCGAAGAACCCTGAGCTGGCGCTGCGCGACGCGCTGGAGTGGTGGCATGACGCCGACTTCGACCACTCGTTTGAAGAACGCACCATTTACGAGTGGTCGCCCCGGCTGCGTGAGCTGCTGGCACGCGATCGCATTCTCAAATTGACCGAGCAGGAGTTCGTGGATGCCGTTTCCCGGGTGCACGCGATCCGAGACCACGCCATCAAGCAGGAAAACGAGCACTTAGGCTTGCCCGACCGACCGCAGGCCGGCGACGACAAGGTGGAAAAGTTCGGCGAGTGGCTCTGGCGGCAGCGATCTCGCGAAGGGCGGACGGTGCTTGAGCTGTTGAACTACGTCGTCTGGGGCAACGGAAGTGTTTCAGCCCGGCTCTGGAACGCGATCCGCAGCGACGACTGGGCAATTCCACACATTGGTCTGAGCAGCCTCGGGGAAATTGTCGGCTGGGCGCGCCCAGACGAGTATCCACCAAGGAACATGCGGACGAGCAAGGGGCTGCGGGCGCTCGGTTACAACGTGAGGATCGGTGTTTGATCTGCGGCCGTGGGCGGCGCCCGCAAGGTCCCGATCAATCCACCGTCCCCTGCGCCGGACCGGCCCGCCCTGGCATACCGTCCTTGAAGATTTGAGTCACATCAATCGGCCAGCAGGTCGCTGGATGTAGACTCTTGACTTTCGGCATGTTAGGCGCAATATCTTGCAAAGTCTTGCAAGAATTTCCTCGAGCGAGGCCGCGTGACGACGGAACTTGTGGGGGTGGTATGACAGCGCGCCAGCAGGCGATCTTCACACTCGACGAGTTGGCTACCTACTTAAAGGTCGGCAAGCGGACGCTTTACCGGCTCGCCGCGCACGGGGAAATTCCGGCCTTCAAGCTCGGCGGGACGTGGCGGTTTCGTCAAAGTGAAATCGATCAATGGATCAATGATCAGATCCAAGCAGGCAGAAAGAAGGAGGTGATACGCACAGGTGAGCAGCCGAAGTCAGCGAAACATCCCGTGTTGCCTGGGCGCGCTATCCATAGCCGCAGGCAAACGGATTGAGTGAGTCTTCAATTGATTTCTGGAGGTATGACATGGACATTGATTTCAAGAAATTGGCTCCCTGGAACTGGTTCAAAAAGGAGCAGGAAGAACAACAGAGCACTGTCTCGCTGCCGGTGCAGCGCAATGACCTGCCGGTGGCGGGTGGGCCCGTCAGTCCCATCCTGCAATTGCATCGCGAGATCGATCGCCTGTTCGACGACGCGTTTCGAGGCTTCGGTTTCCCGACGCTGGCCATGCCACGCTGGCCGTCGGAGTGGCCGGGCCTGCTGAAACCGGCGCTGGACATCCAGGAGACCGACAAGCAGTACAAGATTTCTTTGGAGGTTCCCGGCGTCGAGGAAAAGGACATTCAGATCACGCTCGATAACGACGTGCTGCTGGTGCGCGGTGAAAAGCGTCAGGAGCAGGAAACGAAAGACGGCGGTTTCCATCGGGTGGAGCGCTCCTACGGCAGCTTTCAGCGCGCTCTGAACCTGCCGGCCGATGCCAACCAGGACACGATCAAGGCCGCTTTCAAGAACGGCGTGCTCACGATCACGATGGAAAAGCGCGAGGCCAGTACGCCCCAGCAGGGGCGCTCGATCCCGATCAACGGCTGACGCGGGGCAGCGCGTTTTTCTCAAAAACCACAAAGAGATGAGGCACCGTGATCGGCGGTGCCTCGTCAGATCAATCTTTACAGGAGCATCAGCATGGCCAGAAAACAATGCCAAGTCTGCGGCCAGCCCGCCACGGTGCGGGTGGAAGCCAATCTCAATGGTCGCCACAGCACCATGCTGTTGTGTGACGATCACTATCGCCAACTGGTGCGCCAGCAAAAGCGCACCGTCTCACCGCTGGAAGCCTTGTTCGGCTCGCGCAGCGGGCTGTTCGAAGACTTCCTTGGCAGCGACTTCTTCCGCATCGGTGACGACGCACCGTCCATGGCGGCCGATACCGACGAGGTCGTCGATGCCTCGTTCGGCGAACCCGCCCCGGCCGGTACGGGCACCGCGCGCCGTCGCGGCAGTGGGCTCGCCAGCCGTATCAGCGAACAGTCCGAGGCCCTATTGCAGGAGGCCGCCCGACACGCTGCAGAGTTCGGGCGCGCCGAAGTCGATACCGAACACCTGCTGCTGGCGCTATCCGACAGCGACGTGGTCAAGACCATCCTGGGGCAGTTCAAGATCAAGGTCGATGACCTTAAGCGCCAGATCGAATCCGAAGCCAAGCGCGGCGATAAGCCGTTCGAGGGCGAGATCGGCGTGTCGCCCCGGGTCAAGGACGCGCTCAGCCGTGCTTTCGTGGCCTCCAACGAACTCGGCCACTCTTATGTCGGGCCGGAGCATTTCCTGATCGGGCTCGCCGAGGAAGGCGAAGGTTTGGCGGCCAACCTGCTGCGCCGTTACGGCCTCACGCCGCAAGCGCTGCGCCAGCAGGTAAGCAAGGTGGTCGGCAAAGGGGCCGAGGATGGCCGCGCCGAGACGCCGACCAACACACCCGAGCTCGACAAGTATTCGCGCGACCTCACCAAGATGGCGCGCGAGGGCAAGCTCGATCCGGTCATCGGCCGCGCGCAGGAGATCGAGACGACCATCGAAGTGCTGGCCCGGCGCAAGAAGAACAACCCGGTGCTGATCGGCGAGCCCGGCGTCGGCAAGACCGCCATCGTCGAAGGGCTGGCGCAGCGCATGGTCGCCGGCGAAGTGTCCGAGACGCTGCGCGACAAGCGTCTGGTCGAACTCAACATCAACGCCATGGTGGCAGGCGCCAAGTACCGCGGCGAGTTCGAGGAGCGCGTGCAGAAGGTGCTCAAGGAAGTGTCCGAGCACCAGGGCGAGCTGATTCTCTTCATCGACGAGGTGCACACCATCGTCGGTGCAGGCCAGGGTGGCGGCGAAGGCGGGCTGGACGTGGCCAACGTGTTCAAGCCGATGATGGCGCGCGGCGAACTGAACCTGATCGGCGCTACCACGCTCAACGAGTATCAGAAGTACATCGAGAAGGACGCCGCGCTGGAGCGTCGCTTCCAGCCGGTGATGGTGCCCGAGCCGACGATAGCGCAGACCATGATGATCCTGCGCGGCCTGCGCGACACCTTCGAGGCGCACCACAAGGTCAGCATCACCGAGGATGCGATCATCGCCGCCGCCGAGTTGTCGGACCGCTACATCACCGCGCGCTTTTTGCCTGACAAGGCCATCGACCTGCTCGACCAGGCGGCCGCACGCGTGAAGCTGTCGGCCACGGCCCGCCCGGTGGCGGTGCAAGAGCTGGAGTCCGAACTGCACCAGCTGCGGCGTGAGCAGGACTATGTGGCCTCGCGCAAGCAGTACGACAAGGCCGCCGAGCTGGGCAAGCGCATCGAGGCCAAGGAGACTGAACTCAAGAAGCTCGTCGAGGAATGGGAACGCGAGCGCGCCTCGGGCAGCGCCGAAGTCAAGGCCGAGCATGTCGCGCAGATCGTCTCGCGCCTGACCGGCATTCCGGTCAACGAGCTGACGGTGGAAGAACGCGAGAAGCTGCTGCATCTGGAGCAGCGGCTGCACGAGCGCCTGGTGGGCCAGGACGAAGCAGTGCGCGCGGTGGCCGATGCCGTGCGGTTGTCGCGCGCGGGCCTGCGCGAAGGCAGCAAGCCGGTGGCGACTTTTCTGTTCCTCGGGCCGACCGGCGTGGGCAAGACCGAGCTCGCCAAGGCGCTGGCCGAGTCCATCTATGGCGATGAAGGTGCGCTGCTGCGCATCGACATGTCCGAGTACGGGGAACGCCATACCGTGGCACGCCTGGTGGGGGCGCCTCCGGGTTACGTCGGCTACGACGAGGGTGGCCAGCTCACCGAGAAGGTGCGGCGCAAACCCTACAGCGTGTTGCTGCTGGACGAGATCGAGAAGGCTCACCCCGACGTCTACAACATCCTGCTGCAGGTGTTCGACGACGGGCGGCTCACCGACGGCAAGGGCCGGGTGGTGGATTTCACCAATACCATCATCATCGCCACCTCGAACTTGGGCTCGGACATCATCCAGCGTCGGCTGAAGGCCCGTGGCGCCGCCGGCGAGGAATACGAGAAGACCAAGTCCGAGGTGATGGACGTGCTGCGCGGACACTTCCGCCCCGAGTTCCTCAACCGCATCGACGAGATCATCGTCTTCCATGCGCTGGGCAAGGAGGAGATCCGCCATATCGTCGGCCTGCAGCTCGATCGTGTGGCCCGCAACGCCGCCAGCCAGGGCGTGACGCTGACCTTCGATCAGACCTTGATCGATCACTTCGCGGAGGAAGGCTACAAGCCCGAGTTCGGCGCGCGTGAGCTCAAGCGGCTGATCCGCAGCGAGCTGGAAACTGCTCTGGCGCGCGAGATGCTGGGTGGCGGTATCGGCAAGGCCGATCACGCCAGCGCCCGCTGGGACGACAAGGCCGAACGGGTGGTCTTCGAGCGCCAGGAGCCACCCGCGAAGCCGGCCGAGCCTGAGAAGCCCGATGCCGCGAACGTGGCCGAGACGCCGCCGAGCGACGCGAGCAAGCCTGCGCGCAAGAAGAAGTCAGCGGGCGGCGAATCTTGAGTCATGGGGAGGCTGTCGTGTCCGACCCCAACGGGCTGACATGGGCAGCCACCCTCGTGTCGCTGGCGGTCGCTATCCCCACAGCGGGGCACGCGGTCATCTACAAGCGTGACCCGCGATCGGCCACGCTGTGGGTGCTGCTGATCGCGCTGTTGCCGCTGGGCGGTTCGCTGCTGTATGGGCTGTTCGGCATCAACCGTTACCAGCGGCGGGCGCGGCGGCTGTTTCCGGGGGCAGATCCTGCTGTTCGGCAGGACCTCGCGCCTACGATGCCCCAGGCCGTATCGGCGCCGTTTGCCGGCCTGGCGCACCTGGTGGGACGTGCCACCGGCCAGTCGCTGACCAGCGGCAACCGCATCGAGCCGCTCGTCGATGGCGAGCAGGCCTACCCGGCCATGCTCGCTGCCATCGAGTCGGCGCGGCACAGCGTCGCGCTGGCTTCGTACATCTTCGACAGCCAAGGCATCGGGGCGCAGTTCGTCGATGCGCTGCGCCGGGCTCATGAGCGCGGCGTGCAAGTGCGGGTGCTGATCGACGACGTCTATGCCCGCTGGAGGCCCCGCAGCGCTTACCGCGCCTTGCAACGCGCCGGCGTTCCGGCGGCGACGTTCAACCCGACGTTGATTCCCGCGCGCCTGCATGCCGCGCATCTGCGCAATCACCGCAAGCTGCTGGTGATCGATGGCGAGACGGGTTTCACCGGCGGCATGAACATCTTCAGCCCGTATTGGCGGCCCGATGCGCCGGAGCAGGCCTGTCACGATTTGCACTTTCGTCTGCGCGGGCCGGTGGTTGCGCATCTGATGCGGTGCTTCACCGATGATTGGTGCGATACCACGGGCGAGCGGCTCAGCAAGGGTTTCTGGGGCGAACCGCCCGCAACGGCTGATGAGCAAGGAACCTCTTGGGCGCGCGGCATCGAGGCCGGTCCCGATGAGGCCCTGGACAGGATGCGCTGGACCTTCATGGGCGCTTTGAGCGCGGCGAAGCATTCGGTGCGCATCTGGACACCTTACTTCGTGCCCGATCAGCCGATGATCGCGGCGCTGAGCACGGCCGCGTTGCGCGGCGTGCGCGTCGAGGTGCTGACGCCCGCAAACGGCGACCATCCCACGGTGCAATGGGCCGCGCGCGCCCACTACTGGCAGGTGCTGGAGCACGGTGTACGCATCTTCGAACGGCCTGGCCCGTTCGACCACAGCAAGCTGATGCTGATAGACGGCCAGTGGTGCTGCCTGGGTTCTGCCAATTGGGATGCGCGCAGCCTGCGCCTCAACTTCGAGTTCAATGTGGAGGTGTACGACACCGCGCTGTCTACGCGGCTGGAATCCCTTTTTGATGCCGCTCGTGATGCGTCGGGCGAGATATCGGCGAAGGCGTTGCGCGCCCGCCCGCTGGCCATCCGCTTGCGCGACGGGGTGGCCCGTCTGTTCACCCCCATTCTCTAGCGACACGACTTGCGAGGAACATTGCCCATGGAAAAGAAAGATCAATGGAACATTGGCTACTGGATCGTCGCCGGCCTGTTGCTGCTGACGCTGCAGAACTACTGGCAGGCGGCCAAGACCGTCGAGCCCGTGCCCTACAGCGAATTCGAGAAGGCGCTGGCCGAGGGGCGCGTCGCCGAAGTGCTGGTGTCGGACCGCACGGTCACCGGGCGCCTGAAATCGCCGGACAGCCGGGGCAAGACCACCATCGTGGCCACCCGTGTCGAACCCGACCTGGCCGAGCGGCTGTCCAAGTACGACGTGCCCTATGCGCGGGTGGTGGAAAGCACCTGGCTGCGTGATGTGCTCTCCTGGATTCTGCCGGCGGTGGCCTTCTTCGGCGTCTGGTTCTTCCTGTTCCGCCGCTTCGCCGAGAAGCAGGGCATGGGTGGCTTCCTGAGCATCGGCAAGAGCCGTGCCAAGGTATTCATGGAGAAGAACACTGGCGTGACCTTTGCCGATGTCGCTGGCGTCGATGAAGCCAAGGCGGAGTTGGTTGAGATCGTCGATTTCCTGAAAAACCCGCAGGATTACGGCCGCCTCGGCGCGCGCATCCCGAAAGGTGTGTTGCTGGTTGGCCCGCCCGGCACGGGCAAGACCCTGCTGGCCAAGGCCGTGGCGGGCGAGGCCGGGGTACCGTTCTTTTCCATCTCAGGCTCGGAGTTCGTCGAGATGTTCGTCGGCGTGGGTGCAGCGCGCGTGCGCGACCTGTTCGAGCAGGCCCGCGGGCAGGCGCCGGCCATCATCTTCATCGACGAGCTCGATGCGCTGGGCCGCGCGCGCGGCGTCGGCGGCCCCATCGGCGGCCACGACGAGCGCGAGCAGACCCTCAACCAGCTGCTCACGGAGATGGACGGCTTCGACAGCTCGGTCGGGCTGATCATCCTCGCCGCCACCAACCGCCCCGAAATCCTCGACCAGGCGCTGCTGCGCGCCGGTCGCTTCGACCGTCAGGTGCTGGTGGACCGGCCCGACAAGAAAGGACGGCTGGACATCCTGAAAGTCCACGTCAAGAAGGTGACGCTGGCTCAGGATATCGATCTCGAACAGGTGGCTGCGCTGACCACGGGCTTTTCGGGTGCAGACCTCGCGAACCTGGTCAACGAGGCCGCGCTGGCCGCGACCCGGCGCAAAGCGTCCGCCGTGGAGTTGCAGGATTTCACCGCCGCCATCGAGCGCATCGTGGCGGGCCTGGAGAAGAAGAACCGAGTGCTCAATCCCAAGGAGCGGGAAACCGTGGCCTATCACGAGATGGGCCATGCGCTGGTGGCGCTGGCGCTGCCCGGCACCGACCCCGTGCACAAGATCTCAATCATCCCGCGCGGCATCGGCGCGCTGGGCTACACGCTGCAACGCCCCACCGAAGACCGCTTCCTGATGACGCGCGCCGATCTGGAACACAAGATCGCCGTGCTGCTGGGCGGTCGTGCGGCCGAGAAGCTCGTGTTCGGCGAGCTGTCCACCGGGGCTGCCGATGACCTCGCACGGGCCACCGACATTGCCCGCGACATGATCACCCGCTTTGGCATGGACGAAGGACTGGGCTACATCGCCTTCGAGGCGCAGCGGCCCCGCTTTCTCGATACACCGGAACTGGCCCAAGGCGGCTGCCGGGTGGCCGAATCGACCCAGGCGCGCATCGATCAGGCCATCCGCGACATCGTGATGGGCGTGTTTGATCGTGCATACCGAATTCTCGAAATTAACCGAGAAGTGCTGGAGCGGTGCGCGCGCGAACTGCTCGCACGGGAAACGCTGGATGAATACAGCATCCGGCAACTGACGCAAGGGCTACAGCTCGAATCCCCATGTCACAGCGGCCCAACTGCCGGAGCCATTACTTCCTCTGTGTCCCAAGGAGCCACCTCATGAGTGACAGCATTCATATCGTCTGCCCACACTGCCAATCCATCAATCGCGTGCCAGCCAACAAGTTGGCAGAGAAGCCCAATTGCGGGCGGTGCCAGCACCCGCTGTTCACCGGAGAACCCATTGATCTGACCACAGCGACCTTCGCCCGTCATCTGGAGCGCAGTGACCTGCCGCTGCTGGTTGACTTTTGGGCGCCGTGGTGCGGACCGTGCAAGATGATGGCGCCGCAGTTCGAGCAGGCAGCCTCCCTGCTTGAACCCAAGGTGAGGTTGGCCAAGGTAAATACCGAGGCCGAGCCTCACCTGGCCGCCCAGTTCGGTATTCGCAGCATTCCAACCCTGATTTTGTTCCGAGGGGGACATGAGGTTGCACGTCAGGCGGGCGCCACGGGCGCGCAGGACATTATGCGCTGGGTGGCTTCGCAATTGCCCCGATGATTCAGGTGCAATCGAGTCGTCTTCTCGGACTCCCCGTTCCATTAACGTTTCGTTGAAAGAGAGAGCGCGACGCTTATGCATAAAGAATCTGGCCACACGGCCCTTGACGAGATACGCTCCCAGTGGCGGTTGATGACGGTTTACGAGCGCTTCGAGCAGGTCGTTGCCATCACGCTTTCGGGCGTCATCGCGGTGGTCATTGTGATCTCGCTGATCCAGTTGATTCGGCTCGTCTTCACGCTGCTCGTCATGGATGCGCTGAATCCACTGGATCATAAGGTTTTCCAGCTGGTGTTCGGTGCCACCATGACGCTGCTGATCGCCATGGAATTCAAGCATTCGATCGTCAAAGTGGCTCTGCGCAAGGAAAGCATCATCCAGGTCAAGACCATCATTCTGATCGCGATCCTGGCACTGGCCCGCAAGTTCATCATCCTCGAACCCGACGTTGATCCTGCCAAAGTGGCCGCGCTGGCGGGGACGGTACTGGCCTTGGGTCTGACCTATTGGCTCATGCGTGAACGCGATGACCGCAAGAGCGAGTAATGGAGGCATGACCCCCTATGGTCTAGTCGGCCGACACGATGCCAGGTCGAGGCACCGCTGGCTCAATCGCTTTCAAACCGCGCTGCTGGTTTTGACCCTGGTGGGGATCGCGGCTGCCGCTGGCAGTCTGCTGTTCGGCGAGATTGGCCTTTGGCTGGCACTGGCAACATGCGCATTGACCCTGCTGATCGAACCTGTCGCCGCCTCCGCGATGACCTTGCGTCTGTATGGCGCCCGTCCCTTGCGCCCTGATGAAGCCCCCGCAATCTGGTCGTTGCTGCGAGCGCTCGCAGCTCGCGCAGGATTGCCGAACACGCCGGTTCCGTACTATGTGCCCAGCGACATCGTCAATGCCTTTGCCACCGGCTCCAGGCGCCTTGCCTCCATTGCCCTCACCGATGGCCTGCTCCGCAGCCTGAGTATGCGCGAACTGCAAGCCGTGCTGGCGCATGAAGTCGCGCACATCGCTCAAGAAGATCTTCGTGTCATGGGCTTGGCCGATTCGATCAGCCGGCTCACGAACCTGCTGGCGTTGTTGGGTCAGGTCGCGCTCCTGATCAGCATTCCAGCCTTGCTGGTCGGTGCAGCAGAAATTAACTGGATTGGCTTACTGTTGTTGGCCGCTTCGCCGCAACTGGCACTGCTCGCACAGTTGGGTCTGTCACGTGTGCGAGAGTTCGATGCCGACCGGATGGCAGTAGAGCTGACGGGAGATCCGCACGGGCTCGCCTCGGCGCTGGCGAAGATCGAGCGGGTGAGCCGCTCGTGGCGAGCCTGGTTGTTGCCCGGCTGGGGGAATCCCGAACCGTCCTGGTTGCGCACGCATCCGGCGACAGAGGATCGTATCGCGCGCCTGATGGCGTTGGCACCTCAGCCATCGCAGGCCCTGCCGTTCCAAACGGAATATCTCGCGCCAAGGTCGTTCGCCCCGATGCGCCCGCCACGCCGGGGCCTGAGCGGCCTTTGGCGCTAAATCACTCGAAAGGAACCCCCGCCATGGCTTACCACGATCCTTACCCACAACGCCCAGCTCCGGATCATTTCGTCCGGCGGTGGCTCTTCATCACTGCGTGCGTTGCCGCACTCATGCTGTTCTGGCAGTTCCTGCCCGCCATCGAGGCCTGGTTCAGCCCGCGCCAAGCCGCTGAGCGCACCGTCACGCCGCGTGGCGATCTGGCCGCTGACGAACAGGCCACCATCGAACTGTTCGAGAAATCCCGGGCATCGGTGGTCTACATCACGACGTCCCAACTGGTACGAGATGTCTGGACGCGCAACGTCTTTTCCGTGCCGCGCGGGACGGGTTCGGGTTTCATCTGGGATGACGCCGGTCATGTCGTTACCAACTTTCATGTGATTCAGGGGGCGTCGGAGGCCACTGTCAAACTGGCCGACGGCCGCGATTACCAAGCCGCGCTGGTCGGCGTGAGTCCGGCCCACGATATCGCGGTGCTCAAAATCGGCGTCGGTTTCCAGCGCCCGCCCGCCGTTCCGGTCGGCACCAGCGCAGACCTCAAGGTGGGACAAAAGGTGTTCGCCATCGGCAACCCCTTCGGCCTGGATTGGACACTCACCACCGGCATCGTGTCCGCGCTCGATCGATCGCTGCCCGGGGAATCTGGCGGAGTGACCATCGAACACCTGATTCAAACCGATGCCGCCATCAACCCCGGCAACTCGGGTGGGCCGTTGCTCGATTCGGCCGGCCGCCTGATCGGCATCAACACAGCGATCTACAGCCCTTCCGGTGCATCGGCGGGGATCGGCTTCGCCGTGCCGGTGGACACGGTCATGCGTGTGGTGCCACAACTCATCAAGACCGGCAAATACATCCGTCCGGCGCTTGGGATCGAGGTAGACGAGCAGCTCAACCGCCGATTGCAGGCGCTGACCGGCACCCAAGGCGTGTTTGTGCTCCGCGTCGCCCCTGGCTCAGCGGCGCAAAAGGCGGGGCTGAGCGGTATCACCGTTGGCCCCGAAGGTATCGTGCCGGGAGACCGCATCACAGGCATAGACGGCGCTCCCGTCGACGATGTCGCCAAACTGCTCGCACGGCTTGACGAGCGAAAGGTAGGAGATGTTGTGGTCTTGTCAGTTGAGCGGGCCGGTAAACCACGGGAAGTGCGCGTGGAGTTGCAACCTGGCGCCTGATCTGGAGTTGAGGACTTCTGGGGATCGGCAAAGAATAGCGATGGGATGCATGAAGTATTCGCGCCGCAGAAACTCGATGCCCTACACTTTGGTGTCCAGTAAGGAAATTTCAGCCTCTCGTCGCGCGAAGAGTCCCGGCAGCACTTTGCCGCCACCATAGACCCATCGACGCAGCTCTGTTGCGGCTGCACCCCAGTCTCGTTGGTTGATCCGCCGTCGCAGCGTCGAGGTCTGCAGCCGCCCCGCCCCGAGGTTGAACGTGAAGTCCACGATGGCAGCGAGCCTGCTCTCTGGCTCTGTGGCCAGCACCGGGCAGTAGCGCAGCGTCGCGGCGAGTGCCGATTGCAGGTCGCGCGCCAGATAGACCTCAGCTTCTGCCTCCGTGATCGGCGAATGCTTGGGATCGCAGAGATGGCCGTACCCAATCGTCCAGAACCCTGCTGGGCAGATATAGGGAACGGCAGTGATCTCGATTCCGCGCTTCACCTTACGCTCGAATCCCTCAAAGCGCTTGGCCAGTTCGATGGCCGCCTTCGGCACCTCGATCACGGCCGCACCCGGTCAAATACGCGCCCGAGGAACCAGAAGTTCAGCACCCCGGCCCAGAGGGCTTGGTCTGCCTCCGTCCAGGCATACAGGATGGCAACGCCCCAGCCTGTGCCACCTGTCACAGCGGCGGCGACTGTTGCTGTTTTGGTCGCACAGTACAGCGCCATGAACCAGTAGGTGATGACCGGGCGGACGCTGGAGCTCAGCGCATCGGCCCAGCGCACACCGGTTTTCTCGCCCTGAGTGCGAACGGCTTCGCGCAAGGTTTCGATGGCTCCGACGTTCCATGCCGCGTCGGCACCCGCGCCGATTTCCGACATTCGCTGCGCGCCGCGCAGCTTCTCGAACTCCAGCGCCTTGTCCTGCATCGCCAGTTCGTGGCCACGCTCTCCCTTGCGGTCAAGCCATTTGAGGATTTCAGGTGCAAGACGGAAGGCCCCGCCGAGCAATCCTCCGAGCAGGGTCTCGATCATTGCGAGCCTCCCATGAGCTTGAACTTGATCGCGGCGCCGACCAACAGCGCGGCCAGCAGGCCAGTGGTCAGCACCTTCACGAAGGTCTGCCAGGCGGTGCGACGGGCGTCGCGCCAGGCATCAAGGAGGTCGCGCAGCTCGCGGATGTCGCGGGCGGCACTGCCGTTCTCCAGGCCCAGGTGGGCGAGGCAGCGCTCGGCACCGCGTTCGGCGGCGCAGTCGAGCAGTTCCTCGAAGTCCTCGCGGCGCAGCAGGACCATGTTCTCGACGAGGGCGGGTTTGGCGTCTTCGGTCATAGGTGGTCTCCAGAAACGAAAAACCCGCCACGTGGGCGGGTTCGAGATAGTGGGGTGGGGATGCGGTTCAGATGGGCAGGCCGGCGCTCCAGCCGGTGGGCTTGTAGACGGCGAGCACGTCCTCGTCCTCGATGAAGCAGGTCCAGCCGATCTTCGGGACGTAGAAGAACCACGCACCCTCAAGGCGCACTGCAATCTGCCCGGCCTTTCCGGCCCACGCGCCTGTGGGACTGGATGCCACGATGTAGCGCTCGCCGTTCGCTGGAGCGGTCGACGGGCTTGCCAAGGTGCGCGACTTCACCGACAACTGCAGCACCGCATCGAGCAGTTTCAGGTTGGCATCCATTCCGGTGTTCCATCCCGACTCGCGGGCGCTCCAGCCGTAGTTCATGCCCAGGTTCGGGCCGATCAGTGCTGCCATTTCATTCTCCGTAGGTGGCCCCGTAGAACATGCCGTAGCCACGGCACTCGGGGATGTCGATCTGCTGGGCCTGCCAGCTGGTGTACCCGTCGCGCACCGCCTCGACCTTGACGGTCAGTTTTTCGTTCGGTCGGTTCAGGCCGCTTTCGGCGACTTCGGTGGCCATCGGATAGGTCCAGCTCGTGCCGGTCACTCCCGTTTCTACGTGCTTGAGCGTGCCGGCCTCGCCATAGATCCGCACGGTGTACGTCGTGCCTGGCTCCGGCCCGATATTGGTTTCTCCCTGCGTCACCAGATAGGAGGTCTGCAGTACCCGGCTGCGGTGTGCCCAGCTGACCGTCAGTTCCCCCGTGATGTGACTCACGGTGTAGTCAAGGTTGTTGACCCTGAACCTGCCGGGTGGATAAGGCCTGATCTGCCGCTTGGCAAAGGTGTAGCTGATCGCGGCGGCCGAGGCTTCCGCCAAGCGCCCCATCCCGGTCGCGGGCAGCACCTTGGCTTGCACCGTCTCGCCGCTCAGATACTGGGCCGTGGTGTAAAACTGCCCACCTTCGACGAAGTACAGCCGGGTGCCGGCCGCGTGTTTCGCGGGTACCGTATCCAGCACGCCGCGATCCACCGACACGGTGCCGGCCGCGACATCGATTGCCCTGACCGCAACCAGTTCTCCGCCGAGCTGCGCGTAGGTGTCCAGCGCCACTAAATCCAGATCGACGCTGTAGAGGACATTCAGCACGGTTTCGGTTTGCCCGATGTCGTTCGCCAGCACGCACGACGGGACGAAGTCGCCGACACCGATCTTCTCGAAAGCCGCCGAGCCCTGCCGGGTCAGTACCGTGTAGTTGATGGCTGCATTCGAGGGCCGCACGACGGAGACAGACAGGAATCCGCCGTCCGGATCAATCTCGGCCTGTGCGGCGGCCGACTCGCCGGTGAGCTCGCGCACGAGGGTCCAGTACGGCAGTTCGCTCACCGACACGAAATTCGCCGCGATCGGCGCTTGCCGGGGATCGACCCAGCCGCTCTCGGCGGGTACGAGATAAACGGCATCAGGCAGGCCGAACACATCCTCGACACAGGTGATCCGCACCCGGCCGTCGGCCAGCGTCCCGTAGCTGATCTGCGCGACCCTAAGGATCAATTGCTCGATCCGCAGCTCGGGCCAGGAGAATCTGAACACGTCGCCGATGTTGAGGCTGGCGGCCGTGCGGTTGGCCACCAGCGTGACCTTCGCCAGAGTGGACGAAAGCTGACGCAGATCCCGCATCGCGAGGCGTGCGGCTAAGGCGCCGTTGGCCACGCCCTCGTAGCTGACCTTGGCATCCTTGATTTCGCCCAGGCTGCGCTCGATGCCGGCAATGTCTTGTACCGAGATCGACACGCTCTTGTCGGTTGCCCGGTCGTGGTACGAGAGCGTGACCTGATTGACCAATTCCTCGGGCAAGGTGCGCTCGAAGGACTCCAGCCGGATAACGTTGGTCTGGTTCAGTTCCAGCAGCGTCGCCGGGTCGTAGTCGTCTCGGGTCAGCTTCAGCGTGAACAGCCCCGTGCGCGGGCTCACGTAGATCGAACCGTCGATGTGCTGCAGGATGCGCTCGATGAAGGCCTCGATATCCTGCTGCTGATCCCACAGGATCGAGAGACCGAAGCTCTCGGCGTAGAGCGTGTCGGCGGCGGCACGGAACGACGCATCGTCGATCTCGGCCGGACTGTAGCCCCGGCCCCAAGTGCGGTCGGTCAGGCACTCATAGATGATGTGCGCCGGATTCATGTCACCGTCGATAGCGGCCTTGTCCGAGTACCACTGCGGCGATCCGTCGGAGCGCCGGATGATCCGCGTCACCTCAGCGCTCCACGGTTTGATGTAGGGGTTCATCGCCGACAACTGCGGTTGACGCAGCACCAGCGACACCACGCCCCGAAAGGCCGGTACGTTGGCGCCGAGCCTGGAGACGAGGTAATCGTTCGGACCGTCTGAAGCATTTCCCATCACCAGGTCGACGGCACCGACGATGCCACCCTCGCGGTCGTCGCCGCCAAATAGCTCGGGTTGGTTGATGGTGATCCGTCCGCTGGACGTCAGCGCCCCCGACCACGCCGTGCGCTGGCCGACCACGATACTGTTCAGCGAATCGATCGGGCCATGGCACAACGCCAGATGCATCCCGGCATAGTAGCGGTAGCCGACTGTGACGCTCTTGCTGCCTTTGCCGCCACCGCTCATGCCTTGGCCTCTGTTTCTGCCTGCTCGACGTACTCGGCCAAGCGGATCGCCATCGCGTCTCCGGTGGCACGCAGCCAGTCGGTGCTCACGCCCTGCTGGCGAAAATCCTCGAAGGTCACGCCGTCGCGCGGAAACCAACGGCGCAGGCCAGCATTGCAATAGCCCAGCGCCTTGGCATCGAGGTGGGTGGCGATCTGAAGGTTGCTGCGCTGTTCGCTCATTTCTTTCCACCCCCCTTGGTCTTGATCGGCGTTGTCCGCACATCGCCGATCAGTGCGGCACCGCGCGGTACGCCCTTGACCGCCATCACGCGCGGATCGTGGCAGGCTCGCACGAAGGCGTAAGCCTCCTGCGTGGCAAAGCCGGTGTCCAGCGCGAAGCGCGCCAGTGGCATCGCCACCCCCGAGGCGTGCGTCCAGTTCTCGGCCAGCATCGCGGCCAGCGCCTTCCACACTGTGTCCCGTGCGGTATCGCCCATCAGGACTCGGTGCTCGACCAGCCACGACTCCTTGCCACGCCCGAAGGCCCAGACCGACGCCTCGATACGATCTTTCTGCACGTCGGCCGCGCCGACCAAGAGCAGACCGCCTTGCGGCACCGTGCCGACGCGGTAGTCCTCTCTGCGCTCGACCAGTCGTTGCCAGTCCGGGGCTTCGCCCTCCTCGACCCAGGTTTCACCCAGCTCGGTGTTCTTGAAGGTCTTGATGGCAGCGGCCGATCCCGACTCTTTACTGACGGCGGCTTCCCACGCAGCGGCGATCTCACGCCACGAACGCCAGCCCACCGGGCTGTATAGCGACGACAGGTGGAAGCCTGCCGTCTTGCCCGTGCCATCGGTGATCATCGCGCGCCACTCGCCGTGCTCCAGCATCCACGTTTTGTGGTGCTCGGCAATCGCGGTGTCACACGACTCGCAGATGTAGGCAGCGGTCTCCGGTTGCCCTTTGTCCCATCGGAGCTGCTCGAAACGCAGCCACTGACGGTGGGAGCAATGCGGACACGGCACGAAGTAGCGACGTTGGTCACTGGCCTCGTACTCGCGCTCGATAGCCGATGCCCCTGAAATCGTCGGAGTCGAGACGATGAAGATCTTGCGCCGCGCGAAGGTACGTGTGCGGGCTTCGGCCAGAGAGATCGCATCACCTTCACCCTCGACGTCCAAGGGATAGCCATCGACCTCGTCGAGAAACAGATACCGCACCGGCATCGAGCGCAGGCCGACCGCGCTGTTGGCCCCGGTCATCACCAGCACGCCACCCCGGAACTCCTTGGCCAGGATGGTGTTGCCGGAATCCCGGCTGCGCGCCGGTGCAATCAGTTCAGCCAGTGCAGACGACTCCTCGATCAGCGGATCGATCCGCTGCTTGGAGTTGCGCTTGGCCATCTCCACTGTTGGCCACACCGCCATCATTGGACCGGGTGCGTGATGGATCACATAGCCGATCCAGTTCGATCCCATCTCGGTCGCGCCAAGCTGTGCCGCTTTCATAAATACCACCCGCTCGACCGGCGAGGTCGGCGACAGGCAGTCCATGATCGCCTTGAGATAAGGCGTGCGGCTGGTGCGCCAGCGCCCCGGCTCGGCCGAGGCCTTGCTGGACAGCATCCGGTGGCGATCCGACCATTCCGATACCGTGAGCAGCGGGTCGGGAGTAAGCCCGTCGCACCACGCCCGTTCGATTTCTTGCGCGCCTTCGTAGTCCATCGTCATCAATCCACGCGCGGACGCAACTCGCCCAACTCAATCAAGTGCTCGCGCACAGCAGATTCGAGCGCCACGTGCATCTGGTGCGCGTCGATGCCGAGCGTGGACGCCATCTGGCCGGAGACGCGCGCAGGCCAGTTCAACCACGCATCGCGCTCGATGCGCGCGAGCTTGAAAACGTGGGCCACGGCCTGCGCCCGATCCACCAGTTCCTTCTTGCGGTGCGCCAGCTCCAGGTTGTTGAGCTTGGCCTTGAGCACCTCGTTGACCGTGCGCGCTTGCAAGAGCGAGGTGCCACTGGCCGACATCGGCGCTGTGCTGGCGTCGACGGCATCGCGCTGCGTTGCTGCTTCGTCCGTCGCTACCACGCGCCGCGCTTTCGCAGTGCTGACCTTCTCTGGCGCAGCGGCGCTGCGCGGCTGCAATGTGTTTTGTGCCCACTGGGCATCGGCCGTGTCCGGATCAATCGTGCCGTCAGGCAGCGGCGTGATCCGCCCGGTGTCGATAGCCTTTTTCACGGCCACGTGCGACACGCCACGGTGGCGCGCGTAGGCGCGAATCGAAAGTCCCATCGTCACCTTCACTCATTTGTTCGTCATGTCCGCAGATTGAGCTTGGCTTCCATCGGGAACAGCGCGTTCATCACGTCACGCCAACCACCCCCGAAAGGAACACGCCATGAGCCAGATCGACACCATCCTCACCCAGATCGCCCAGAAGCATCTGGGCATCGAAACCCTGCAGACCCGCAACGCCGACAGCCTCGACTTCCACGACACGGCGGTGTGGTGCATCCGGGACGCGTTGGAAGCGGCCTTCAAGGCGGGCGTCGAACTTGGCGCTGCGAGCCCGAAGGCCACGGAAGCAGAAATCGCCAAGGACTGATCGGAAACACACGAAGCCAAGCAGAAAGCGCTTGGCTTCAGTCCCAGACAGCGCGTTCATCACATCGTCATCCACCACCCCCGAAGGAGCAGCCCATGACCACCACCAACCTGACCCCGGCCCAGCACGCCATCCTGGCCAAGGCCATCAACACCAGCGGCGGCAAGATCGACTGGTTCCCCGACAACATCAAAGGCGGCGCACGCAAGAAAGTGCTCGACGGGATGTTCAACCGTGCCCTTATCACCACCGATGGCACCGACTGGTTCGTCGCCGCCGAGGGCTACGACGCCCTGGGCATGTCACGCCCGGGGGTGAACAAGAATGGCATCGGTCAATTCGAAGCCCATCTCGACCAGATCATCGCCAACGCTGAAGGCGCACCAGTCGCCACGAGCGATCCCGAACTGGAAGCCGCCGTAACCGCCGCCGAAGCAACGTGGGCCAAGCCGCGCACCCGCGACAACAGCAAGCAAGCCGAAGTGATCCGGATGCTGCAACGCCCCGAAGGCGCAACCATCGGCCAGATCTGCACCGCCACCGGTTGGCAGGCACACACAGTGCGCGGCACCTTCGCCGGGGCTTTCAAGAAGAAGCTGGGCCTGACCATCGTGTCGGAGAAACCGCAGGGCGGCGAGCGGGTGTACCGCATCGCCTGATCAGAAAGATCGAGGAAGAGGCCAAGTGGCGCTTGGCTTCTCAATCGAACAGCGCGTTACTACGGGTGTCGCAACGATCAACCCGAAGGAGCCAGAGATGAACACCACCACGCAGATCCCCGCCACCCAGAACGAAGCCTGGGGCTTTTGGGGCACGATGAACGAGCACGCCAGCGCGGCGTGGCCCCTGGCGATGGTCGCCATTTCGGACGCCACCAGCCAGCCCCTCGAATCGGTTCGGGCCTTCCTCGACAGCCGCCACGGACGCCACTTTGCCGACGACGTCCAGAACGGGCGTTACGAGGGCAAGGCCCTGGCGGACGCGATCAACGCAGCCACCCAACGCTGGATGGGCTGGACGATTGGCCGCCAGACCAGCAAGCAATACGGCATCCCGCGCGGCCTGCCTTACCTGACGGGCTTTGTGATTCACTGCGAGATCGTCGAGGAATCGCTGGCCGTCTGATCGAGCGCCGCGCCATCCGCCTCGCGGGTGGCCTGCTTCCCGGTGAACTCTTCCCACCGACGCACGATCACATCCACGTACTTCGGATCGAGTTCGATCAGCCGCGCAACGCGCCCTGACTTTTCCGCCGCGATCAGCGTCGTGCCGGAACCGCCGAAGGGATCGAGCACCACGTCCCTAGGCTGGCTGGAGTTGCGGATTGCCCGCTCCACCAACTCCACCGGCTTCATGGTCGGGTGCAAGTCGTTCTTCTGCGGCTTCTTGATGTTCCAGACATCCCCCTGGTCGCGGTCACCACACCAGTGGCGTGTCGCCCCCTCGGGCCATCCGTAGAGGATCGGCTCGTACTGGCGCTGGTAGTCGGCGCGCCCCAGGGTGAAGGTGTTCTTGGCCCAGATGATGAAGGTAGACCATTTACCACCGGCGGCACGGAAGGCAGCCTGCAGCACATCCAGCTCGCTGGAGGACATCGCCACGTAAATGCCGCCCCGGCAATGCGCCACCGTGGGCGTCAGCGCTGCCAGCAGGAAGTCGTAGAAGGCATCCCCCAGGTTGTCGTTCAGGATCGCGCGATCCTTACCGCGCATCTTGTCGCGGGCAGAGTTGGCGTAGTTCACGTTGTACGGCGGGTCGGTGAAGACCATGTCCGCCACCGCGCCTTGCATCAGGTGGTCGTAGCTCTCGGCCACGGTCGAGTCGCCGCACAGCAGCCGGTGCTGGCCCATGATCCAGACATCGCCCGGACGCGAGATGGGTGTCTCGCTGACCTCGGGCACCGCATCCTCGTCCGTCTGACCCTCGTTGTCCGGCTCGTCGCCCGCGATCAGTTCAGCCAGCGCGTCGGCGTCGAAGCCGGTGATGTCTAGATCGAAGCCTTCGAGTTGTAATGCTTCCAGTTCGATCCTTAGCATCGCATCGTCCCAGCCTGCGTTCTCTGCGATGCGGTTGTCGGCAATGACCAGGGCCCGGCGCTGGGTCGGCGTCAGGTGATCGAGCACGACCACCGGTACCCGTTCCAGACCCAGCTTCTGGGCGGCAGCGAGACGACCGTGGCCAGCGACGATGATGCCGTCGCTGCCCGCCAGGATCGGATTGGTGAATCCGAACTCCGCGATGCTGGCGGCGATCTGCGCCACCTGCTCCTCGGAATGGGTGCGCGCGTTGCGGGCGTAGGGCAGCAACTTGGCGGTCGGCCACTGTTCGATCTTGTCGGCCAGCCAGTTCATGCCACCACCTCGGCATCCGGGGTGGTGGCGCGCTCAACGGCGACCTGCTCGAAGGACTGACCGGTGGCGATCAAGGTGACCGGTATGCCGGGGTGGTTCTGCTGGAACCGCTTGATGGCCACGTCCACGTACTGCGGGGCGATCTCCACGCTGCAGCAGATCCGACCGGTGCGCTCGGCGGCCAGCATCGTCGTGCCGCTGCCGCCGAAGGGCTCAAACACGATGTCGCCCGCGTCCGTGTAAGCCTCGATCACGAATTCCGGCAGCGCCACCGGGAACACGGCCGGGTGGTCAATGTCCTGGCCGATCTTGCCCTTGTGGCGCATCACGCGGATCACCGAGTCGGGGATACGGGTGTCTTGCGTCGGCAGCCCCTTGTGCGTCCAGCCGCCCACCTCGCCATCCTTGCCGCGCATCGCGGTGGACGACCCGTCGGCGCGCAGGTGGGATTCCTGGCCTGCGTGCTTGCAGGGGACGATCTTGTTCGGCTTACGGCTCTCCCGGTTGAAGTGAAAGACGAACTCGAAGCTCGGCGCGAAACGGCCTGCCCAGTCGCCGGGCATCCCAGGCCCCTGATCCCAGACGTACCAGGCGAAGCGCCGCCACCCTTGC
This sequence comes from Cupriavidus cauae, assembly GCF_008632125.1. Lineage (GTDB taxonomy): Bacteria > Pseudomonadota > Gammaproteobacteria > Burkholderiales > Burkholderiaceae > Cupriavidus > Cupriavidus cauae. The sequence goes on along the minus strand of NZ_VWRN01000053.1, from coordinate 91,202 downwards.
TGGCGCATCCAAGATAGCCAACCGTCCCAATACGGGATCACCTCGTTGTCGCGGTGGATCAGGCCAAGATTGACCAGCACCTGACCGTCGCCCGCCATCGGCAGGTGCGCGAACACGCCGCGCATCAGGCCATCCCAATCGGAGATGCCATCCCGTTGCGCCATTTGTCCAACCCGCGCGTGATGAGCAGATCGGAAAAGCGGCGTTGTGCGCCGACAAACTCGCCAGAGGCTTCAGCCCACTGCTTCCAGTCGTTGAACAGCTCGGCGGTCAGCGACTTGGCGTTGGGCTCGCGCACGCAGCGCTCATCGAGCCAGCGGCCCAGGGCGTCCTCGGCTTCGAAATACTCCTCGGTGGCGTCCACCACGCGTTGTGGCGGGCTGAGTCGTCCGTGGCGCTGCCAGTCGAGACTGCCCTGCACGGCCCACGCGAGGATGCCGTCACGTTCGGCCAGGAGCTTCTGTTGCAGGTTCTTGTCGCGGCGCTCGGGCGGCACGGTGATCGTGAAAGGGATCAGGTGCAGCCTGCGTTTCATCGCCTCGTCGATATTGCGAATCGCGGGCTTGTGGTTGCCCGCCACGAACAACTTGAACTGCGGGAAGAACTCGAAGAAGTCCTGGCGCATGAAGCGCGCCGAGATCTTGTCGCCACCGGTGAGGTTCTTGAGCTTCGACTCGGCCCAGCGTTTTCCCTGTTCGGTTTCGATGGCCGCCACGAAGCGCGCGCCGCGCAGTCCCGCCATATCGGTCGGGTGCCGGTCGGTGCGCGTTTCCATGAAGGTGTCCATCGGCGCATTGGTCGCGTAATCACCGAGGATGGTGGCCAGCGTGTTGACGAACACCGACTTGCCGTTCGCACCTGTGCCGTACAGGAAAAACAGCGCGTGCTCTTGCGTCGATCCGGTCAGCGCGTAGCCGACCATCCGTTGCAGATAGGACTGCAGTTCCTTGTCACCGCCCGTGACCTCGTCGATGAACTGCCTCCAGGTCGGGCAGTCGCCGCTGGGCGTGGCTGTGGTGATCTTGGTCATCCGATCGGCGCGCTCGTGCGGGCGCATCCGGCCTGTCTTGAGATCGACCACGCCGCCTGGCGTGTTGAGCAGCCACGGATCTGCATCCCATTCGTCGGTAGTGGCCGCGTGCCTGCGGTCAGCACGCGCCAGGCGTTCCACACCGCCGACCGTTCCTGCGCTGGCCAATTTGGCAGCGACCTTGGGGTTGTCGGCGCGTACAGCCGTCTGGCGACAAACGCTGCGGATCAAGTCCGTGGCCGCCAACGTGTCCTCGGTGCGCCAGCGTTGCCCGTCCCACACCAGCCACTTTCCCCAGCCAGCCACGTAGCGCCAGTCGCGGTGGTAGCGGCGCGTGAAGGACAGCGCCAGCGCGTCCTCCGTACCCCAGACGGACTCGTCGCTGCTGACGACTGGATCAACGTCATCGGCCACGTCGTGCATCTGAAGGCGCGGCCCGTGGGTGAGGAAGGTGGCGACATCGAAGCCCTCGGCGATGGCGTCGGCCACGTCCCAGCCCTCTGCAGCCTCTTCGGGCGGGTAGAGGACGTGGCAGGATTTGGCCCCCGCCGACAAGATGGCCTGTGCCGCCTGCGTGGCGTACTCCCAGCCCGGCTTGTCGCGGTCGGGCCAGATCAGTACAGCCTTTCCGGCCAATGGCGACCAGTCGGTCTTTTCAACCGGAGCGTTCGCGCCGTGCATCGCCGTGGTGGCCACGATGCCCGCGTCGATCAGGGCCTGCGCGCACTTCTCGCCTTCGACCAGCACCACCTGCGCGGTACTGGTCATCCCTGGCTGGTTGTAGAGCGGACGCGGGTCGGGCGGTGCCATCTTGCGCCGCTTCGCATCCCAGGGCCGGAACTGCTTCTTCTGTCCGGGCGGGTCGTAGCGGTAGACGACGGCGATGAGATGGCCTTGGGCGTCGAGATAGTCCCACTTCGCGGTGGCGGGGCCGAGTTCGTCGACCGGCACGTCCTTCTTGTTGGCCTTGCGTACTGGTGCGGAACGCGAGCGTCCGATCAGATCGGCGGCGGCGTCGAGCACGCGCGGGAAGTCGTTGAGCACGTCGATATCGAGGTGCGCGGCAATCAGTGCATAGATGTCGCCACCGTCGCCGGTGGCGCGATCTGTCCACAGTCCAGCCTTCTCGCCATCGAGCACCACCTCGAGGCTGTCGCCGGGACTACCCAGCACGTCTCCGATCAGGAACTTGCCACGGCGCTTCTTGCCCGCCGGGAACAAGGTGATCAGAACTGATTCAAGACGCGCGAGCAGTTCGGCACGCAGTTCTTCGCGTTCGGCATCACCGAGGGTGCGGCGGGTGGGGTCGGGCAGTGGCGCGATGTCGTTGAAGTCGAGCGTCATTCGGCCTCCTCAACATCGGCGTCCCCGTTGCGCCCCTGCGCGGCGGTGCTGCGCGCGGCCCACGCGGACAGTTCTGATGGTCGATAGCGCACCAGACCGCCCATCAGGTAGTGGGGAATCTTGTACTTGCTGCGCATCTGCGGATCAGCAAACCAGTAGTACGGCAGTCGCAGTGCGGCAGCGGCCTGCTTGGCGTCGATCATCGGTTCGACGCCACCGATGAATTGCGTGTCGTTGCTCATGTTGTCCTCCAGCAGCGGTCTTGCCACGCGCACATCCGGCATTCGAAGTGGGTCGGATCGTGGAAGGCGCGTGGCAGCAGTTCGCCAGCCTCGGTCGCCGTGATGACCCAGCATTTCACGCCCCCTCCTCGAGTTCATCGAGCAGCAGGCCCAACTGCAGGGCAGCGCCAGCAAAGGCGGCCTCGCAGCGGCGCTTGAAGTCGGGATAGCTCATCGAGCTGCGCGCAATCGCCGTGACCGCGTGAATCTGCGATTCCAAATGCGCGAGTCCCTGATCGGACAGCCACTGGTGGTGCTTCTGCGAGATGCCCTTGCGATTGCGGATCTCGCCCAGCAAGTCCTCTGGCAGCACCGGCCCGTAGACCCAGCGCAGCGTGATCTGGCCGACGACATGCGGAGGGTTCTGGTCGTGGCCCTGATACTTCCAGCCGAACAACCGATAGATGGCGCGGTAGTAGTCCGGATGGAAGCGGCGCTCCCACGATGCGCAGGACTGGCGCAGCAACTTGGAGATCAGCTCCTGCAGCGCATCCGGTGCGCGGTGGTGCTGGTAGCCAGTGGCCTCGTCGATCAGCGCGACCTCGCCAGTGGTGGCAAGAGCGCGCATGATCGTCAGGCAGTTACCGACGATGCCCTGGCGTGCGCGGTGCAGCGTGCCTGCAATGGCTGCGTCCACCACGGAGGTGGCCACGTCCGCGATGATGCCTGCAGGGAAGAACTGGGTCTGGCGTCCCGATGGCAGCAAAATCGGCCCGGATGATTTCTCCAATAGAGACAATGAGTTAGGTGCAATGTCAGCCAGAAAACGGGCGAAACGGCCACCCTTGTGCGATTCGTGAAAACCGAGAAGCTTGGCCAGTTCCTTGCGGACGTAGCCGCGCTCGCCGGTGGTGAGCACAACCGCCTCGCAGTCGAGATCGCCGAAATGGACGACGCCGTAGTGGCTGGCAGTGAGGATGGATGCGTTCATGGCCACCTCCCTCACTGCGCCCACGACGGTTTGCCCGTCACGGGTGCGCGTTGCGGAGCCGGTGCTTGGTACGCGGGTGCTGCCTGCGCCGGAGCCCCGGAAGTGCCGCCGCCTGCAGCCTTGGTCGGCACGCCCATCAACTTTGCGTAGTCGGGGTGGTCGGGTTCGACCGCTACTTTGACCACGTTGCGGTCCTGGCCCTTGCCGTCCTTCTCGATGTCGACGCGGGCGAGGAACTCCAGGCCATCCAGTTCGTGGAAGCCCTGGATGCGGCGCGCAGAAGAAGCCTGTGGGCTGTTGTCCTGCGGGTGGACGTTGCGGGCGCTGTTGAGCGCCGCACGAATGAAGCTGCGTCCCATCTGGCCCCAGGTTGGCCCCTTCTTGGAGTGCAGACCGATGTTCGACCACATCTTGCGTTTGGCGTGGTCGCCAGCAGTGACCACGAATTCGGCGGCGAGGTAGATCGAGCCGGTCTCGAAAGACTCGGTGGCGTAGCCGCCGCCCCAGCCCTGCGACGGGTCGTCGTAACCACCGGGCTTGAGTGTCATGCGCACAGGGACAACGGTGCCCTTGGGGATCAGATCAAAGCCGGATTGCTGGGCGTCGGCGTCGTTGAAGTCATTCCATGCGGTCATTGCGATTACTCCTGAGATTCGATGTGTGCGGGGGTGGCGGCGCTGGCAGGCACGGCGGAAGCGCCTGCGCACTTGGCGATCAGCGCGCCGAGATGCGGCGGCTCCAGCAGGTCGAGGCGACCGCTGCGGTCTTTGGCCGGAAAGCCGTAGGGATTGACGGTGTGGGTGACGAAGGCGCGGTAGGTGCTGCCGTCCTCGGCCTTGATCTCGGCCAGCGTCACGACCTCGTCGACGATGCCGGGCAGCTCCAGGCTGGTTTTGCTGCCTTCGATCTGCGGGACGAACACCTTGCGGTTGTAGTCATCGAGCCGCTCGTCGAGGATCGCCACGAACACCACGTTCTTGCCGCGTGCGTGCTGCAAGTGGGTCAATGCGCTGATCATTTCCTGGCCGAGCAGGCCATAGGCCGCGCGCAGGTCGGGCTTGCCGGATCGGTCGCTGACGGCACCCGGCTGCGTCTTGCACCACGCGAAGCACTGGCGGGACAGCTGGGTGATCGAATCGAGAAAGAAGGTCTGGTAGCGGTCGAGTTGCGCCGGGTCTCCAAACTTCTCGATGACGTGGTCGTAGTGCGCCTGCGAAAAGGCTGCCTCCGGCGGCAGCGACTTGTCCGGGCCCGCGAGGAACACGAAGAAGTCGCGGCTCTCCGGCCACGAAGCCGGGCGGATGGTGTCGCCCGGCCAGTCGGCCACCGCCAAGTCACCGGCCTCGATGTCGAGGAACAGCGTGGTGGCCGGGTCGAGGTCTTTGAGCCGCGTGGTTTTGCCGATGCCGGACTTGCCCAGCATCAGCAGCTTCACGCCCTTGCGCTCGGCCATCCGCTCGACGGCGGACACAATGGGGAGCTTTTTCATGCGGCACCCCCATCGAGCGTCAGGGTGATGGTCGGCTTGCCTTCCTCGACCGTGCGCGCGGCGGCGAACTGCTCCTGCAGCGCCGTGGGCCAGTTGGTGTAGCGGGACTCGGACACCGACAACTTGATGTCGATGTAGTCCTCGACCTTGTCGCCCGAGGCGGCAATACGCTGGGCCATCTCCTTGAGGATGGTCTGGCTCCAGGTCACCTTTTTGGGGAGCTCGTACTTCACGTGCAGCGCACCGTCGCTGACGTGGGCGGTTCCGAAGTCGCGGCCGGAATCCCGCAGCGCGCTACGGGCCTGCTCGCCGTAGCGCTGGAGCTTGGCGGCATCCAGCTTGGCACGCAGCTGCTTGAGGTAAGCAGTGGCCTCGTCGACATTGCGCTCTGCAGCGACGAAATCGGTAATCGGCAGCGCCACCAACTGGACGGTGCTCATGGCAGCGAGGTCGGCGGGAAAAATGGTCAGATCGCTCATGGCCGCTCTCCTCACTGGTATGCACGAGTGAAGGTCGAGTGCCGCGAAACGCGACGCTCGAAGGCTTCGACCTCGGAGATCAGGTAGGTGACGCGGGCACCGAGCTTGCAGAAGACCGGGCCGAGTTGTTCCTGCCGCCAGCGGCGCAGGGTCTTGACGGAAAGCCCCCAGCGGATGGCCAGCTCGTTTTCGTCAAGGGCGATGCGCTGTGGCGCACCGGTTTTGGCCGGGATCAGGCCAGATGTTGCATTGGTGAAGTGGGTTTGCATTTCGATGTGCCTCCTGTATGAAATGAGCACATCGCAGTCTCCGCACGGGTTTATGGGCCGTGTCTGGTTCGATTTATGGGTGCGTTTATGTGTTGCGCCTCACCCGGTATTTCCCGCGCGAAACCAGCTCAATCACCTCCTCACGCGCTACTTTGTCGCCGAAGGCATCGTCGAAGGATTGGAAGCCGGTGTTGACGGTGACGGAACCATTCACCTCTTTCCACGACATCACGGGCGGGGCACTTCCTTCGGTCCCCCACATCAGCTTGATGATCTTGGCGCGCGCTTCGGTGAGTTCGATGGACGACGCCATGTGCGGGAGCTTGAGCCGCTTGCCATTGAAGAACTGCACCGGTTCCGGCTCACCCACGTGGGTTGCGTAGCCGCGCAGGACACGATCAAAGGCATCGGTGTCGAACGCATCTGCGCCATCGGTCACGCGGACGAACTCATCGAAGCCGCGCAGCGTGTGGTCACGTGGCAGCGAGGCTTGGTCTGCTGGCATGGGCAAGTTCCTTTGACAAAGTGCGTGATTGCGCGAACAGTTAATCGGGCGATTCAAAAAATGCCGACGCGAAGTCGGCTCCACGGGCGAGTTGAATGGTGGTCAGCGCATCGAGGCCTCCTGACCCGTGAGGCCGTAGCGATTAAGGCGAACTTGGATGAACCGGCGATTGACGCCGAAGCGCGCGGCCAAGGCTTTCTCGAAGCGTTCCATGTCGAAAACGCCTGTGTCGCTGCCCGCCGTGATGCGCAGCGCCGTACCGGGGTGGTCGGGATCGGTGGAGGGATGGCGATGGATGGTGATGTCGTGCTCGGATGCAAGCTCTTCGACGGCGGCGATGATGCGCTGGCGCGGCACGAGCAAGGAGCCCATGAACTCGTTGGCGCGCAGCTCGGCGAAGTGTTCTTCCGTCGTTGGTTTTGCGGATAGAGACTTGGACAGATGGTCGCTGTCCGGCGTCGTGGTGCGGTAGGCGCGTTGCATCGTCGGTTCGATGTCATCGAACAACCCGGGGCCCTTACTGCCCTGGACAACCCAGCCGGGGGCGTCGAACACGGCATGACCCAGTTCGTGGGCCAAGGTGCTGAGGGCTAGCAGTTCGCTGAGACTTTCCCCCACGGGCGAGATGGACACCATCGCGGCGTCGGGCATCGCGGGGTCGAATTCACAGACGCCGAATACGTGGTTGCCTTGCTCGTCATGCACGGCGTAGTCGGTGCTGACCTCCAGCGCGAAGTCGATGCCGTTGATCTTCAGGCCGGAGATCTGCCGCAGCGCGTCGAAAGAAATGGCATCGATGCTGTCCGCGACCAGTTGCTGGCGCGCGGTCGCGGCGATGCGTTCGACCTCAATGTGCTTGATGTACAGGGGGCGCTTCCGGTCGCAGCACCGGTAGTCGAGAGTCAGTACCGCCATTCACTTCTTCTCCATCACGTTCCGGCGGTACATCCGAACCAGGTTGCCAACATCATCGCGGATGTCGGGCGGCAGGCGACTGGCCTCGACGAAAGCGTCGTCGGCGCTGATTCCAAGGATCTCGGCCGCCTTGCGGATCAGCTCGTCCTTGGGCGGTTTTTCCATGTCGCGCTCGATGCGCGACCAGTAGGCGGGTGATATCTCCAGCTGGCGCGCAAAGTCATTCATCTGAATGCCTTTCTCTTCGCGCTTCTTGCGGATGAATGCTCCAAAGGGCATGACTGTGACCTGATTGCGTGATTAGTTAACGATGGATGGTAAGGGTCAAGGGCTGCGCTGTCAATCGTTTCGTTAACGCGCAACAAATACATTGCGGGCGGGCTTGATTACCCTACGTTGCCATCCGCTTCGGAAGATCAGGCTCACTATCCCTGACGGTTGCAATTCCTCGGAGCCGTCATGAAGAACCTCGAACTCGCATCTCCCACGGAGATGAGCGCCAGCGCCCGTGCTGGCGAAATCGCCGCCATCCTTGCGGCCGCCATCGTCCGCACCCTCGTCGCGGATGAGCCAAAACAGAGAGCAGTTGGCCTTGGCTTCCTGCCCGACCAGCGCGTTCATACAACCCCCTATCAAGAGGAGAAGTTGTGATGAACGAAAAACAAGCATCCGTCGCCGCGCGGATCGCGGAACTGGCGTGCCTGCCAATGTCCGAGCTCTGGACGGTCTGGGATCGGTATTTCCCGCGCCGCCCGGACTACCCCAACCGCACCCACGTCGAGTCCCGGATCGCCTACAAGCTACAGGAGGAGGCCTTTGGTGGCCTCGCGCCCGCAACCCGCCAGCGTCTGGAAGCCATCGGCGCGAAACACTCCAAGATCAAGTTGCGGGCCAAGCCGCGCGAGTTCGATTTCGCGCCGGGCACGATCCTGCTGCGCGAATGGGGCGAACGCGAGCACCGGGTGACAGTCACCGCCGAGGGGCTGTTCGAGTACCAGGGGCGCAATTTCAAGAGCTTGACAGCGGTGGCCCGCCACATCACCGGCGCGCACTGGTCTGGGCCGCTGTTCTTTGGCCTGAGCAAGGGAGGTGCCCGATGAGCGAGATTGCCGCTACCCGCGCCCGCAAGCGCTGCGCCGTCTACTGCCGGGTGTCCTCGGATGAACGGCTTGACCAGGAGTTCAACTCCATAGACGCGCAGAAGGAGGCGGGCCATGCTTACGTCGCCAGCCAGCGATCCGAGGGTTGGATCTCGGTGGCCGACGACTACGACGACCCCGGCTTCTCTGGCGGCAACACGGATCGGCCGGGGCTGAAACGCCTGATGGCGGATATCGAGCGCGGCCAGATCGACATCGTGGTGGTCTACAAGATCGACCGCCTGACGCGCAGCTTGGCCGACTTCTCCAAGATGGTCGAAGTGTTCGAACGCCACGAGGTGTCCTTTGTGTCGGTCACCCAGCAGTTCAACACCACCACCTCGATGGGCCGGTTGATGCTCAACGTCCTGCTGTCCTTCGCCCAGTTTGAGCGCGAGGTCACCGGCGAGCGCATCCGCGACAAGATCGCCGCCGCCAAGCGCAAGGGGATGTGGATGGGTGGCGTCCCGCCCCTGGGTTACGACGTCGACAACCGCCTGTTGGTCATCAACGAGGCCGAGGCGGCAGTGGTGCGTCGCATCTTCGAGGAGATGCTGACCATTGGTTCTCCAACCCAGATCGCCGTCAATCTCACCGCCGACGGCATCACGACCAAGGCCTGGACGACGCAGGAGGGCCAGACCCGCAACGGCACGCGTATCGACAAAAAGTACCTGCACAAGCTGCTGCGCAACCGCATCTACCTGGGGGAGTTGTCGCACAAAGGGAACTGGTACCCCGGCGCTCACCTGCCGATCATCGACCGGGAGCTGTGGGACAGGGTTCACGCGGTGCTGGCCAGGGATGGGCACGCACGGTCGGTGGAAACCAAGATCAGGTCGCGTACTGACGCCTTGCTGCGCGGCCTGCTGTACGCCCCCTCGGGCGAACGGATGTACCCGACCTACTCGCGCAAGAACGGGCGCAAGTACCACTACTACGTGTCCAAGTCGGAAAGCCGGTTCGGGGCACCGGGCAAGAGCTACGAACGCCTGCCTGCACCTGAGATCGAGGCGGCGGTGGTGGCCCAGATCCGCACGGTGCTGACCAGCCCCGAATCCATCGCATCGGTGGTGCGCCATATCCAGCGCAATGGCGCTCAGATCGACGAGGCCACCACGGTAATGGCGATGGGACGGCTCAACGACGTGTGGGATCAGTTGTTCCCGGTCGAGCGTCACCGCATCGCCAACCTGATGATCGAGCGCATCGACCTCGTCCACGTCGGCGAAGTGCAGGGCATCAAGGTGAAGTGGCGCGAGATCGGCTGGAACGCCTTGATCGAGGAATTCGCGCCGCGAAGTATCGGTGCCGAGATGCTGGAGGTCGAGGCCTGATGGACGAGTCTTTGGAAACCTTCGTGCCGTTGGTGTTCCGCCGCCGTGGCGTCCAACGTGTGGCCAGCGACGACCGGGACGTCTACGACGTCACGCTGATCGACGGACTGGCGCGCGCCTTCTACTGGCAGCACCTGCTGGACACCGGCGCAATGGCGAGCGGGTCCGCCATTGCGCGGGCCGAGAAACTGCACCATTCGGTGGTCAACGAACTGCTGCGCCTGACCCTGCTGGCCCCCGACATCATTGAGCAGTTCATGGCGGGCAAGCAGCCGCGCCGTCTGACCCTGATGTGGTTTCAGCGAAACCGCCTGATGGTCGACTGGCAGGGCCAGCGCCAGCTCATGGCCAGTTTTGAGGAGGAGGCATGAGTCTCAAGCATCGCGGCCGGGCCAAAGGCGAGCCCGTGACGTATCAGACGCCGCTGCCCGCTGGCGGCGTGCAGATCGAAACCTTTCTGCCCTGGACGCTTGTGCGCCGTGGTCTGAAGAAGCAGGTCATCACACCGCTTGACGCGCCGCAGGCGTTCTCGGAGGAGGCGCACCAGGAACGTCTGGCCCGCGAGGCTGCGCAGGACTCCGCGTTGATGCGCGCGCTGGGTCTGGCGTATCACTGGCAACGCTTGCTGGACGAACAGCGGGTGGCGTCCGTGGCCGACATCGCCGAGGCCGAAGACATTGACGTCACCCAGGTGCGTCGCGTGATGCGGCTGACTCTGTTGGCACCGGAGGTCGTCGAGCGACTGATCAGCACGCCCGGGGCTGTGCTGGAGCAGGTGATGCGCCGCCCTTGGCCCAACGGCTGGGACGACCAGATCCGCGTGTTTGCGCCGCGAGCCTGATGCGCCGAGCCCAACCACGCCGAACGCCTTCGAGGCGGTTCTGGAATGGTTCGCCTGAAAACTCGCTGACAATCGCTCCGGAACGCTTACCTTCACTTCAGCTTCAGGATGCGCCGTGCGCCGCTGAGTACGACCACGCCGATAATGCTACCGATGACAAGGTCCGGATAGGGTGAGCCGGTCCATGCCACCAACAAGCCTGCGGCGACCACGCCCAGATTGGCGATGACATCGTTGGCCGAGAAGATGTAGCTGGCCGTCATGTGCACACCGCGATCCCGCTTGCGGGCGATGAGTACGAGGCAGGTCACGTTGGCCACGAGGGCAATGAGCCCGACGCCAATCATCAAGCTCGATTGCGGCTCGCTGCCGAACACGGCCCTGCGCAGCACCTCGCCCAAAGCGCCAAGTGCCAGCGCCATCTGAAGCCATCCGGCGAAATGGGCGGCTCTGATTTTCATGCCCGCGGCGCGTCCGACTGCGTACAGCGCAAGTCCGTACACAGCCGCATCGGCAAACATGTCAAGCGAATCGGCGATCAGCCCGGTCGACTGCGCGATCAAGCCCACCAGCATCTCAAAGACGAACATGGTGCCGTTGATGGCCAGCATGACCTTCAGCGTACGGGCTTCCGAAGCGTCGCCTTCAGGGTCCGGTCTGGCCAAGGGCACATTTCCTTGAGGCACCGAATCGATGAGCTCAGCATTCAGATTCAGGGGGGCCAGCTTGCCGAGGATGTCCTCCGTCGGCCCCATGTGGATGACCGACAGCTCATGTTTGCGCAGATCGAACGACAGCGTCCCGATACCCGCCTGATCGGCCAACGCCATGCGAATCAAGTTCTCTTCGGAGGGGCAATCCATCTTGGGGATGGAGAAGCGGGTCAGGGTGCCGACTGTCGACTTCGCTGCCGCAGTCTCGATGAGCGCCGCGTCAAGGTTCAGCGGACGGAGCTTCGCCTCGATGCGCTCCGCTTCACCGCTATGCGTGACCGTGAGACGCCGCGTGGCCAGATCGAATTCCAGTGCTGTCACGCCTTCGGTCCCCGCCAACGCCATCCGGACGAGGTTCTCCTCCGAAGGGCAATCCATCTTCGGGATAGCAAACACGCTGGAAAACGCTTCAGCTCGACCGGGCGGCATTGCGCTGGTCGAGACGGGGGTGTTGATTTGGTCCGATGTGCACCCGCCAGAGCAGGTACTGCCTTGACATGTTTTCATAGTTTTGTTCTCCTGCACCCATTAGAAACCCTCAAGTAACTGTAGAGTCAAGCCCTCAGGAGAGTTTTCATGAAAATCGGCGAACTTGCAGCACTGACGGGGTGCCGGGTTTCCACGATCCGGTTCTACGAGGTGGAGGGACTGCTGGAACCGCCCGCCCGTGGCAGCAACAACTACCGCGACTACGGCGCTCATCATGTCGACCGGCTGGCCTTCATCCGGCGCTGCCGGTCGCTGGACATGACTCATGACGAAATTCGGGTGTTGCTGCACTTACAGGACGACCCGGCCAAGCCCTGTGACGATGTCAATGTGCTGCTCGATGAACACCTGCGACTGGTCGAAGGACGTATTTCTGAGCTCAAGGCTTTGCGTAAGCAAATCCAGGGCATTCGCAGCGCCTGCGCCGGCGGGGTATGCATTGGGGAATGTGGTGCGTTGGAGTCTCTGCGGGATACGACCGGTGCGAACGCAGATAACCCGACAGGCGTGAAACTAGGCCGTAAAGGTGGACATGAGCGCTCAGGCGCAGAGTCAACAGCGTCGTAAAAACCCGCCTGTGCGGTTCTCGGTCGCCAGCGCTGCAGCAGTCTCCGACCACAACCGACCGCCTCAGAGCCCTTGCCAGCCAAGGAAGTGATCTCGCGAACGCTCGCGAGACCACCAGAGAAAACTGAGAACGGAGAGGCCCCGAATGGGGTGAAAACGCCGCCTTCGCAGGGGTGGCGCTCGCGAGGCCATGCCCGGAAACCGCGCCAACACAGGGGGAACGGGCAAAAAAATCCCAACCGGATAAGGGTTGGGATTTCACATTATGGTGGAGCCGGCGGGAATCGAACCCGCGTCCGCAGATCCTCCACAGAGAGTTCTACATACTTAGTTCTGTCATTTGATTTAACCGCCGCATCGCGGACGAACACGCTCTACGACGGCGAGTCACTTGGTTTTCGTCCCTGAGGTCGTGACACCCGCAGGGCTTATCTGACGTAAATGACCTCGCGTGGTCTTGCGACCCTAGCCCGTCAGCGAGCCAGTGCGAGGACGGCGGCCCTTAGGCTGCCAGTGCGTAACGTTCGTCGTTAGCAGTTATTGCGTTCCCATTGATTTACGAGGTGACGGGTCCTCGGTATGCCCTCTACTGCTTTGCAACCCACGTCGAAACCAGGTCGGCCCCAGTAAGGAAAACGGATTGTACCCGCTTTCGACGCCGGGCGTGCGCGTCGGTTCCCTAGGCGGCGGGAACGGCCGCGGTGAGCAGCGGAATCAACTCGCTGGGATGGCGCACCAGGTGATCGCCGCCCCAGCGCTCCGGTGGCTCGCCCTCGCCGCAGTAGCCATAGGCCGCCGTGATGGTGGCCATGCCGGCCGCCTTGCCGGCCTGGATGTCGCGCAGGTCGTCGCCGACATAGGCGCATCGGCTCGGATCGACGCCGCTGACCTGCGCGGCGTGCAGCAGCGGGGCGGGGTGGGGCTTCGGATAGGGCGTGGTGTCGCCGCTGACCACGGCGGCGGCGCGCGGCGCCAGGCCAATCGCATTGACCAGCGGGGTGGTGAAGCGGGCGATCTTGTTGGTCACGATACCCCAGCGGATGCCGGCGGCTTCGAGTGCGGCCAGAACCTCTTCCATGCCGTCGAACAGCCGGGTCTGCACCGCGATATCGGCCTCGTAGTAGTTCAGGAAGGCATCGCGCAGTGCCGGGAAATCGGGGTCTTCGGGCGTCTTGCCGAAGGCGGCGCCGATCAGGCCGCGCGCCCCATGGGACGCGACCGGGCGCAGCAGCGCATAGTCCACCGGCGGGCGGCCATGCTCGACCACCAGCCGGTTGGCGGCGGCGGCCAGGTCGGGGGCGGTGTCGGCCAGCGTGCCGTCCAGGTCGAAGAAAACAGCGTCGAAGGTCGGCATGCTCAGGCGGTGCGGCGCAGGGCCATCATGTAATTGACGTCGGTATCGCGGCTCAGCTCGTAGACCTGGGACAGCGGCCGGTAGACCATGCCGCGCAGCTCGATCAGGTCCAGGCCCGCCTGCCGGGCGAAGCGCGCAAGTTCGGCGGGTTTGATGAACTTGTCGTAGTCGTGCGTGCCGCGCGGCAGCATATTGAGCACGTATTCGGCGCCGAGCACGGCCAGCAGATACGCCTTCAGGTTGCGGTTGATGGTCGAGAAGAACACGTGGCCGCCGGGGCGGACCAGCGTGGCGCAGGCGCGGACGATCGAGGCCGGGTCCGGCACGTGTTCGAGCATTTCCATGCAGGTGACCACGTCGAAGCTGGCCGGCATCCGCGCGGCGAGCGCTTCGGCCGCGATCTCCTCGTAGGTCACGGCCACGCCCGATTCCAGGCTGTGCAGGTCGGCGACCTTCAGCGCCTTGGTCGACAGGTCGATGCCACGCACGGTGGCGCCGGCGCGGGCCATGCTCTCGGACAGGATGCCCCCGCCGCAACCGATATCCACCACCTGCTTGCCGCGCAGGTCGGCGATGCTGTCGATCCAGCCCAGCCGCAGCGGGTTGATCTCGTGCAGCGGCTTGAATTCGCTGTTCGGATCCCACCAGCGGTGGGCCATTTCGCTGAACTTGTCGATCTCCTTCAGGTCGGCATTGCGCGCAATCTGGTGGGTTTCGACGGTGGGGTGAATCACGGGGGAAGTCGGCGTCATGAATCTGGCGCGCGCCTGGCGGCGCGGGACATTAGGAATTGGGGCAACTCTAACAAAATGCGTCCCCTGAGGCGAGCCGGGAGGAAATTGCTGACCCAGTGAACGAGTGAGGCGAGGCAGGGTGCCAAGCCAGGAGGGCAGGCAGGACGGCGGGACCGCAGGAACGGGACGGAGACCGAACGAAAACGCAGGACGAAAAAAAGCCCAGCTTGCGCTGGGCTTTTTCGCCGTGGAGCGGGACCGATCAGCGAGCGCTGCGGGTACCGACCACTTCGACTTCCACGCGGCGGTTCGGCTGCTGGCAGGCGATCTGAGCGGTGCGGTTGCCCTTGCACGACTTCGGATCGACCTTCAGCTGGCGCTCGCCCTTGCCTTCGGTGTAGACGCGGTTGGCTTCCACGCCCTTGCTCACCAGATAGGCCTTGACGGCTTCGGCGCGGCGGATCGACAGGCGATCGTTGTAGCGATCGGTACCGAACGAGTCGGTGTGGCCGACGGCGATGATCACTTCCAGAGTGATGCCCGACAGCTTCGACACCAGGTCGTCCAGCTTGGCGCGGCCTTCCGGCTTCAGGACAGCCTTGTCGAAGTCGAACAGCGTGTCAGCGGCGAAGGTGACCTTCTCGCTCGAGACAACCGGGGGAGCGACCGGAGCCGGAGCCGGAGCCGGGGCAGCAGCCGGAGCCAGCGCGCCATCGCACTGAGCATTGGCCGTGGCCGGGGTCCAGGAGCTATCGCGCCAGCAGAGCTCGTTCGTGCCATTCTTCCACACGTACTCGCTCGTACCGTTACCCCAGTTGTCGTTGACGGCCTTCTTTTCGTAGGGGACCGACGCGGTCTGGGCTTGAGCGGATGCGGCCATTACTGCGGTAGCTGCAACGAGCGCGAGCTTGGCAAATTTTTTCATATTTCTCCTCTCAGGATGAGATCACCGCAGGGTTACTGCGAGCAAATGGACGAAAACAAGTCATACATTCTTCGGAGTATAACCTTCTCGCTCGAGGTGACGAATGCTCCACTTCGAACAATGTCTGGCTCTTCGCTGGGGAATTGTGCCACAAGGCTCGTTTCCTAAGAAGTAAATATATGCGATTCAATCCATGGCTTCGGGGCCTGTGGTGTTTGTGCAACATGGCCCTTGCGAGGCCCGCTAACCCTTGTGCCGCTTGGGTTCCGAGGCATCGCTGCGGATCGGCGGGGGCAGCGCGAAGGGTGGTTGGAGGGGCGCGGGGAGGCGGTGCGGCGCATGTTAGAATGCCATGTTACCCGCCGCGCCGGCAGCACCGGATCATCCGGTGCCGACCTCCGCTTGCGGGCGTTTCAACCGCATAAGCCACGCCGCAATGGATCAATTCGCCAAAGAAACCCTTCCGGTCTCCCTCGAAGAGGAAATGCGTCGCTCGTACCTGGATTACGCGATGAGCGTGATCGTCGGGCGCGCGCTTCCCGATGTACGGGACGGCCTGAAGCCCGTCCATCGGCGAGTGCTGTTTGCGATGCACGAGCTGAACAACGACTGGAACCGCCCCTATAAGAAGTCGGCGCGTATCGTCGGCGATGTGATTGGTAAATATCACCCGCACGGCGATACCGCGGTCTACGACACCATCGTCCGCATGGCGCAGGATTTTTCGCTGCGTTATATGCTGGTCGACGGCCAGGGCAATTTCGGTTCGGTCGACGGCGACAATGCCGCAGCCATGCGTTATACGGAAATCCGGTTGTCCAAGATAGCGCATGAAATGCTGCTGGACATCGACAAGGAAACCGTCGATTTCGTCCCGAACTACGACGGCTCCGAAAACGAGCCGCAAATCCTGCCGGCCCGTATCCCGAATCTGCTGATCAACGGTTCGTCGGGTATTGCGGTCGGCATGGCCACCAATATCCCGCCGCACAATCTGAACGAAGTGGTCGACGGCTGCCTGCACCTGCTGCGCAATCCGCAGGCGACGGTCGACGAGCTGATCGAACTGATTCCGGCGCCCGATTTCCCGACCGCGGGCATCATCTACGGCATCCAGGGCGTGCGCGAAGGCTACCGCACCGGCCGCGGCCGTGTGGTGATGCGAGCACGTACCCACTTCGAGGATATCGACCGCGGCCAGCGCCAGGCGATCATCATCGACGAGCTGCCCTACCAGGTGAACAAGCGCACGCTGCTGGAGCGCATCGCCGAGCTCGTCACCGAGAAGAAGATCGAGGGCATCTCCGATATCCGCGACGAATCGGACAAGTCCGGCATGCGCGTGGTGATCGAGCTCAAGCGCAACGAGGTGCCCGAGGTCGTTCTGAACAACCTATATAAGAACACCCAGCTGCAGGACACCTTCGGCATGAACATGGTGGCGCTGGTGGACGGCCAGCCGCGCCTGCTGAACCTGCGCCAGATGCTGGAGTGCTTCCTGTCGCACCGGCGCGAGGTGGTGACCCGCCGCACCGTGTTCGAACTGCGCAAGGCCCGCGAGCGCGGCCATGTGCTGGAGGGCCTGGCGGTGGCGCTGGCCAACATCGACGAGTTCATCGCGATCATCAAGGCCGCGCCGACCCCGCCGATCGCCAAGCAGGAACTGATGGCCAAATCCTGGGATTCGCAGCTGGTGCGCGAGATGCTGGCGCGCGCCGAGACCGACACCCCGGGCGGCCGCGCGGCCTACCGTCCAGATGGCCTGCCCCCGGTGTTCGGCATGCAGGACGACGGCCTGTACCGCCTGTCCGACTCCCAGGCCCAGGAAATCCTGCAGATGCGCCTGCAGCGCCTGACCGGCCTGGAGCAGGACAAGATCGTGCAGGAGTACCGCGACGTGATGGACGCCATCACCGACCTGCTCGACATCCTGGCCCGTCCAGAGCGCATTACCACCATCATCACCGACGAACTGACCGCGATCCGCGCCGAATTCGGCGACGACCGCCGTTCGCAGATCGAGCTGAACGCGACCGAGCTCGATACCGAGGACCTGATCACCCCGCAGGACATGGTGGTCACGCTGTCGCACAGCGGCTATATGAAGAGCCAGCCGATCTCGGAATACCGCGCGCAGAAGCGTGGCGGCCGGGGCAAGCAGGCGATGGCGACCAAGGACGACGACTGGATCGATACGCTGTTCGTCGCCAACACGCACGACTACATCCTGTGCTTCTCGAACCGCGGCCGGCTCTACTGGCTGAAGGTCTATGAGGTCCCGCAGGGCTCGCGCACCTCGCGCGGCCGGCCGATCGTCAACATGTTCCCGCTGCAGGAAGGCGAGAAGATCACGGTGATCCTGCCGGTGCGCCAGTTCGACGCCGAGCACTTCATCTTCATGGCGACCGCCCGCGGCACCGTCAAGAAGACCGCGCTGACCGAATTCTCGAATCCGCGCAAGGCCGGCATCATCGCGGTCGACCTCGACGAGGGCGACTACCTGATCGGCGCGGCGATCACCGACGGCCAGCACGACGTGATGTTGTTCTCGGACGCCGGCAAGGCGGTGCGCTTCGACGAGAACGACGTGCGTCCGATGGGCCGGCAGGCCCGCGGCGTGCGCGGCATGAACCTGGACGACGGTCAGACCGTGATCGCGATGCTGGTCGCGCCGGCCGAGAATGCCGAGGATGCCGGCTCGGTCGGCAGCGTGCTGACCGCGACGGAGAACGGCTACGGCAAGCGCACGCCGATCACGGAATACACTCGGCATGGCCGCGGCACCAAGGGCATGATCGCGATCCAGACCAGCGAGCGTAATGGCCGCGTGGTCGCCGCCGCGCTGGTCGCGCCGGAGCACGAGATCATGCTGATCACCACCGGCGGCGTGCTGATCCGCACCCGGGTGGCCGAAATCCGCGAGATGGGCCGCGCCACCCAGGGCGTCACGCTGATCAACGTCGACGAGGGCACCAAGCTCTCGGGCCTGCAGCGCATCGTCGAAAGCGATGCCGATAATGGCGACAACGGCGACGGCGGCGACAACGGCGAGATCGACGCGGAAGGCGAGGGCGCCGGTGCCGAAAACAATGCCGAAACCAATGCCGGCACCAACGGCGACGACAATGGTGCCGGCAACGGCGCCGATGATGTCGCAAATGGTGACAATGGCGCTCAATCGTAATCAGATGCAACAATGGCGCGGCCGCTGGAACTAGGCCAGTCGCTACCGGACTAAACCGGACGAATTCATCAGGGAGTCATAATGCTCAACACCACTCGACGTATTGCTGTGCTGGCTGCTTTTGTTCCGGCCTTGATGGTCGCGCAGCATGCGCGCGCGCAGGACGCGGACAAGACCGCGGCGATCAAGGAACTGCTGTCCGTGATGCAGGCCGACCAGGCCGTCAAGGGCCAGGCCGAGAACTGGCAGGCCGGCGCCAAGCAGGAAGCGCCGCTGGTGCTCGAACAGGTGCTGGTCGAGAACAAGACGCTGAGCGACGCGCAGAAGCAGGCCGCGGTCGAGAAGCTGAAGAAGAACGGCGCGGTGCAGCGCATGGTCGACGGCGCCGGCAAGCAGTTCGGCACCGACGCGTTCAAGAACGACGCGATCAAGGCGCACTATGACGCCTTCGGCAAGTACTACACCGCCCAGGAAATCCGCGACCTGACCACCTTCCTGAAGTCGCCGACCGGCCAGAAGTTCATGGCGAACCAGGGTAAGGCGACCCAGGAAATCTGGGGCTCGATGATGCAGAAGTACGGCCCGCAGGTCGGCAAGTCGATGCGCGACGCCGCCGAGAAGGAAGTCACCGCGGCATCGAAGTAAGCCGGGCGCCGGCGTCCGGTGCGCCATCTCGGCGACGCCGGGGCGCCAACGAAATGCGTCTTTAGGTAATAATGGCTGCTTGGGCTATCCCAAGCAGCCATTTTTCTTTCCGTTCATGAACGATCCCCAGAATCCCGCCCTTGCCGCCATGATGCAGCGCGCCATGGCCGAACGTGTCTACAACTTCTCCCCGGGCCCCGCGACGCTGCCGGCCGAGGTGCTCCAGCAGGCAGCCGAAGAAATGCTCTCCTGGCACGGCACCGGCATCTCGGTGATGGAGATGAGCCACCGCAGCAAGGAGTTCGAGGGGATCCACAACGAGGCGCTGGCCGATCTGCGCGAGCTGCTGCGCGTCCCCAAGGAATTCCGCATCCTGTTCCTGCAGGGCGGGGCCATCGGCGAGAACGCCATCGTCCCGCTGAACCTGATCGGACGCCTGAACCCCGAGCGGCCCAAGGCCGATTTCATCGTGACGGGCACCTGGTCGGTCAAGACCGAGCAGGAAACCCGCCGCTACGGCGCCAGCCATATCGCCGCCAGCAGCGTGGACCAGCGCTTCGCGCGCATCCCCGATCCGGCGAGCTGGCAGCTGTCCGATGATGCCGCCTACGTGCACCTGTGCACCAACGAGACCGTCGTCGGCGTCGAATTCCAGGAAGTGCCCGATATCGGCCAGAACCACGGCCGCGTGGTGGTCGCCGACGCGTCGAGCCATATCCTGTCGCGGCCGATCGACTGGTCGCGCGTGCAGGTGGTCTATGGCGGCGCGCAGAAGAATATCGGCCCCGCCGGCGTCACCATCGTGATCGTGCGCGAGGACCTGCTCGGCCACGCGCATCCGCTGTGCCCGTCGGCGTTCAACTGGCGCGTCGTCAACGACAACAATTCGATGTACAACACGCCGCCGACCTACGCGATCTATATCGCCGGGCTGGTGTTCAAATGGCTGAAGCGGCAGGGCGGCGTGGACGGCATCGAGCAGCGCAATATCGCCAAGGCGCGCGCGCTCTACGACTTCCTCGACCAGAGCGCCTTCTATCGCAACGAGATCGATCCGAGCTGCCGTTCGCGCATGAATGTGCCGTTCTTCCTGGCCGACGAGTCCCGCAACGAGGCCTTCCTGGCCGGCGCGCGCGCCAACGGGCTGGTCCAGCTCAAGGGCCACAAGTCGGTGGGCGGCATGCGCGCCAGCCTGTATAACGCGATGCCCCTGGAGGGTGTCACCGCGCTGATCGACTATATGCGCGAGTTCGAGCGCAGCGCCGCCTGAGCGGCGGCCATTGCGCCATCGGCGGCGAGACGGTCCTGCGTGGGCGTGGCCTGCCGATCGATGGCGAATCGGGATTTCCATCATGACGAACCAAGATAAAAACGCTGCGGCCGCTGCCCAGGGCCAGCAGCCTGCCATGCCGACCGAGGAGCAGGAGCGCGCGCTGTCCGTGGAACTGGCACCGCTGCGCGAGCAGATCGACGCCGTCGATCGTGAGCTGCTGGCGATGCTGAACCGCCGCGCGCAGCTGGCGCTGGACGTCGGCGAAGTGAAGAAGAAGTTCGGCGCGCCGGTGTTCCGGCCGGAGCGCGAGCTGCAGGTCATTCGCAAGGTCCAGGGCAACAACCCCGGGCCGCTGCGCGGCGACAGCGTCGCGGCGATCTGGCGCGAGGTGATGTCCGCCTGCCGCGGCCTGGAGAAGCCGCTGGAAGTCGCCTTCCTCGGCCCGGCCGGCACCTTCTCCGAGCAGGCGCTGTACGCCCACTTCGGCCACGAGGTCGCCGGCGTGCCGTGCCCGAGCATCGACGAGGTGTTCCGCGCGGTCGAGGCCGGCACAGTCGAGTACGGCGTGGTGCCGGTCGAGAATTCGACCGAGGGCGCGGTGTCGCGCACGCTCGATCTGTTCCTGCAGACCTCGCTGAAGATCAGCGGCGAGATCGCGCTCAAGGTCCATCACAACCTGATGGCGTCGTCGCCCGACATGAAGGGCGTGACCGTGGTGCGCGCCCATCCGCAGGCGCTGGCCCAGTGCCAGCACTGGCTGACAGCCAACTATCCGCATCTGGAGCGGCAGGCGGTGTCGAGCAACGGCGAGGCGGCCCGCATGGCCAGCGAGGACCCGACGGTGGCGGCGATCGCCGCCGAGACCGCGGCTAATCGCTATCACCTGCACATCATCCGCTCGCATATCCAGGACGATCCGCACAATCGCACGCGCTTCGCGGTGATCGGCCGCTACGAGACCGAGCCGTCGGGCAGCGACCAGACCTCGCTGATCCTGTCGGTGCCGAACAAGGCCGGCGCGGTCTACCAGCTGCTGGCGCCGCTGGCCGACAACGGCGTGTCGATGTGCCGCTTCGAATCGCGGCCGGCGCGCAGCGGGGCCTGGGAGTACTACTTCTACGTCGATATCGAGGGCCACCAGCGCGATGCCGCGGTCGAACGCGCGCTGCAGCAGCTGCGCGCCAACGCGGCGTACTTCAAGGTGCTGGGCTCGTATCCGTCCAGCAAGTAGCACGCACGCAGGCAGGCAGCGCACTGCGGACAGAACAACCCAAGGTGGAACACCGGGCCCGCGGCGGGCCGAGGCAAGGCAATCAGGAGTCGATATGGCAGAGCAGGGCAGGCAGTTCGGTCCGGAATATGTGCGGGCGATTTCCCCTTACGTCGCGGGCCGGCCGATCGCCGAGGTCGCGCGCGAATTCGGCCTCGACGAGGCAACCATCGTCAAGCTGGCCTCCAACGAGAACCCGCTCGGCATGCCGGAGTCGGCCAAGGCCGCGATGGCGGCCGCGGTGGCCGAGCTGGGCCGCTATCCCGATTCCAACGGCTTCGAGCTGAAGGCCGCGCTGTCGGCCCGCTACGACGTGCCGGCCGACTGGCTGACCCTGGGCAACGGCAGCAACGACATCCTCGAGCTGGCCGCGCATGCGCTGGTCAAGCCGGGCGAATCGATCGTCTACGCGCAGTACTCGTTCGCGGTCTACGCGCTGGCGACGCAGGAAATCGGCGCCCGTGCGATCGAGGTGCCGGCGCGCGACTATGGCCACGATCTCGGCGCGATGGCGGCGGCGATCGCGCCCGATACCCGCCTGGTCTTCATCGCCAACCCGAACAATCCGACCGGAACCTTCCTGCCGGCCCCGCAGATCGAAGCCTTCCTGGCGAAGGTGCCGGCCGACGTGGTGGTGGTGCTCGACGAGGCCTACAACGAGTACCTGGACCCCGAGGACCAGTACGAGTCGGTGCAGTGGGTGCGCAGGTATCCGAACCTGATGGTCTCGCGCACGTTCTCGAAGGCCTATGGCCTGGCCGGGCTGCGGGTCGGCTATGCGGTCGCGCAGCCTGCGCTGACCGATCTGCTGAACCGCATCCGCCAGCCGTTCAACGTCAACAGCCTGGCGCAGGCGGCCGCGGTGGCCGCGCTCGGCGACGAGGCCTTCCTGCGCAAGAGTGCGACGCTCAATCGCGAGGGCAAGGCGCAGCTGGTGGCGGCATTCGATCGGCTCGGCCTCGAATATGTGCCTTCGTACGGCAACTTCGTGCTGGTCCGTGTCGGCGACGACAATGAGGCGGGCGCGCGTGTCAATCTGGCGCTGCTCAAGCAGGGCGTGATCGTGCGGCCGGTCGGCAGCTATGGGCTGCCGCAGTGGTTGCGCGTGACGATCGGGCTGCCGCAGGAGAACGCGGCCTTTATCGCAGCGCTGGAGCGCGCGCTGCAGT
This sequence comes from Cupriavidus cauae, assembly GCF_008632125.1. GTDB lineage: Bacteria > Pseudomonadota > Gammaproteobacteria > Burkholderiales > Burkholderiaceae > Cupriavidus > Cupriavidus cauae. The sequence goes on along the minus strand of NZ_VWRN01000053.1, from coordinate 68,319 downwards.
AGGGGCGCCGCGGTCCAACTCCCGACAGGGCGCCGCTGGCGCCCTGTCTGCCATATCGGCGCCACCGGCGCCCGCCTGCGCGCAGCGACCGGCTACAATGCCGGTTTTCCTCCTTTCCGCCGCCGATCTCGGCGTACTGTCGTGAGTGCCCTGCATTTTTCCCGTGTCGTGATCGTCGGCGTCGGCCTGATCGGCGGTTCCCTGGCCCGAGCCCTGAAACGTGCCGGTGTCGTCGGCGAAGTGGTCGGCGTCGGCCGTTCTCCCGCCTCGCTGGAACGCGCGCTGGCGCTTGGCGTGATCGACCGCGCCGCCTCGCTCGAAGACGCCGCGCAGGGCGCCAGCATGATCGTGCTGTGCGCGCCGGTGGCGCAGACCTTCGCGCTGCTGCATGCGCTCGAGCCCCATCTGCAGCCCGGCACCATCGTCACCGACGCGGGCAGCACCAAGTCCGACGTGATCATGGCGGCCAAGACCGCGCTCGGCGACAAGGTCGCGCAGTTCGTGCCGGCCCATCCGATCGCGGGACGCGAGCTCAACGGCGTCGAGGCCGCCCTCGACGATCTCTACGACGGCAAGAAGGTCGTGATGTGCCCGCTGCAGGAGAACAGCCGGGCCGATGTCGCGGCGGTGCGCGCGATGTGGGAGACCGCCGGCGGTGTCTGCGAGATCATGTCCGCCGTGCAGCACGACGCGGTGTTCGCGGCGGTCAGCCACCTGCCGCATCTGCTGTCCTATGCGCTGGTCGCGCAGGTCGCCAATGCCGAGGACGCGGCGCTCAAGCTTGCCTGTGCTGGCGGCGGCTTTCGCGACTTCACGCGGATCGCCGCGTCGTCGCCCGAGATGTGGCGCGACATCTGCCTGGCCAATCGCGAGGCGCTGCTGCGCGAACTCAATACCTATCAGTCGGTGCTGGCCCATCTGAAGGCGCAGATCGAGGCCGGCAATGGCGACGCGCTCGAACGCGTGTTCGCCCGCGCCAGCCAGGCCCGGCTGCAGTGGGGCGCCGAGCGCGCCGCCGCGGCGGACATCGAGCCGTGATGTCGGCCGATCCTGCCGCCAACCCGCGCTGCCTTGTTGCCCTTCGTATGCCGTCCCGACCGTAGCCCGACCATGGAACATCTGACGCTTGGCCCCTTCACCCGTGCCGCCGGCACGGTTCGCCTTCCCGGCTCGAAGAGCATCTCCAACCGCGTGCTGCTGCTGGCCGCGCTCAGCGAGGGCGAGACCCGGGTGCGCGACCTGCTCGATTCCGACGACACGCGCGTGATGCTCGGCGCGTTGAAGACGCTGGGCGTGGCATGGCGCAAGGACGGCGACGATCATCTGGTCACCGGCGTCAGCGGCAAGTTTCCGGTCAAGGCGGCCGAGCTGTTCATGGGCAATGCCGGCACCGCGATCCGTCCGCTGACCGCGGCGCTGGCGCTGCAGGGCGGCGACTATCGGTTGTCGGGCGTGCCGCGCATGCACGAGCGGCCGATCGGCGATCTGGTCGACGGCCTGCGCCAGGTCGGCGCGCGCATCCACTACCTCGGCAACGAGGGCTATCCGCCGTTGCACCTGCAGCCGTCCCAGATCCGTATCGACGGGCCGATCCGCGTGCGCGGCGATGTGTCCAGCCAGTTCCTGACCGCGCTGCTGATGGCGTTGCCGCTCGCCGACGCGCCGGGCGGCCGCATCGAAATCGAGGTGGTGGGCGAGCTGATCTCGAAGCCCTATATCGAGATCACGCTGAATCTGCTGGGGCGCTTCGGCATCGAGGTCAAGCGCGACGGCTGGTCGCGCTTCGTGCTGCCGGCGCGGGCGCGTTACCGCTCTCCCGGTGAAATCTTCGTCGAGGGCGACGCGTCGTCGGCCTCGTACTTCCTGGCCGCCGGCGCCATCGGCGGCGGTCCGGTGCGGGTCGAAGGGGTGGGGCTGGCAAGCATCCAGGGCGACGTGCAGTTCGCCGATGCGCTGAACCGGATGGGCGCCAACGTGATGGCCGGCGCCAACTGGATCGAGGTGCGCGGCGTGGACCGCGACGACGGCCGGCTGACGGGCATCGCGCTGGACTGCAACCATATTCCCGACGCGGCGATGACGCTGGCGGTGGCGGCGCTGTTCGCCGACGGTCCCACCACGCTGACCAATATCGGCAGCTGGCGCGTCAAGGAGACCGATCGCATCGACGCGATGGCGGCCGAGCTGCGCAAGCTCGGCGCCGACATCGAGGCCGGCCAGGACTATCTGCGCATCGCGCCGCCGGCGCAGTGGCGCACGCCCGCCGACGGCATCGACACCTATGACGACCACCGGATGGCGATGTGCTTCTCGCTGGCGACCTTCGGGCCCTTGCCGATCCGCATCAACGATCCGCGCTGCGTGGCGAAGACGTTTCCCGACTATTTCGACGTGTTTGGCCAGGTGGTCCGCTGAATCCTGGTCAGAGCGGCCGGGTCGCCGGGCCGGCTGGCGCGGCCCAGGCGGGCCTATTGCGCCGCCGCCATCGCCATCCCGCTGTCACGCCCGGCATCGGCCGGCGCGTCCGCCTGTGCTGCCTTGCGCCGTTCGCGCTGCTCCCAGTAACGGTCGAAGAAGTAGTGGGCCACCGTGTTGACGGCCGGTTCGATGAAGGTGACGGCACCGCTGATGGCAATGCTGCCGGTCAGCGCATAGGTCACGCTGAACGCGATGCCGAGGTGCATGATGCCGAACGACAGGGTTTTTGCCATGGTAGATTGCCTCGTTGGTCTGCGGGAGCCGCGGATCGACGCTCCCTACCGATGGAAGAATGATAATGGTTCTCAATTAGATCGAGAAATTGATCGTTGCTTTTGTCTTGATAAGAAATGACTATCGCTGAAGTCGTCACCATCGACGGGCCAACGGCCTCCGGCAAGGGAACCGTGGCGCACAAGGTCGCCGACGCGCTGGGCTTCCATCTGCTCGACAGCGGGGCGCTGTACCGTCTGGTGGCGCTGGCCAGCGAACGCGCCGGCATCGACGCGTCCGACGTGCCGGCCCTTGCAAACCTGGCGGGTCGCCTCGATGTCAAGTTCGGTCCGGATCGGGTCTGGCTGTCGGGCGAAGAGGTGAGCCTGGCCATCCGCGCCGAGGCGATCGGCAACCGGGCTTCGGCGCTGGCGGTCCATCAGCCGGTCCGCGATGCGTTGACGGCACTGCAGCGGGGCTTCCGCAAGCTGCCCGGCCTGGTGGCCGACGGGCGCGACATGGGCACCGTGATCTTCCCGGACGCGCGCCTGAAGGTGTTCCTGACCGCAAGCGTCGAGGCACGCGCCCGCAGGCGCTATAAACAATTGATTGATAAGGGAATTTCTGCTAGTATCGAAAACCTTTTGCGTGATTTGGAAGCACGCGACGCGCGGGACCGTTCCCGTGCCGCCGCACCGCTTCGTCCCGCGGAAGATGCGCGACTGCTCGATACCTCCGACATGACGGTGGATCAGGCGGTGGCGCAGGTGCTGGCGTGGCACGCCGAACTGGGTCCGCTGACCCAGGGGTGACCGCGCCGCGCCATCGGGCGCCGGCAGCCGGCCGCAGCGAACGCGACAACGAACGCGTCCGCAGGCGGAACGGGCCGCCGGCATGGTTCAACCTGACCCCGCTGCCCTGGCAGACTGAGCGTGATCGTCGCGCCGGCCACGGTATTGCGGATTGCTAACTTACGTTTATGTCCGACCTGCAAAACAACGAATCCTTTGCCGCACTGTTCGAGGAATCCGTCGCCCGCTCCAATATGAAGGCTGGCGAGGTGATTTCGGCCGAAGTCGTGCGCATCGACCACAATTTCGTGGTCGTCAACGCCGGCCTGAAGTCTGAAGCCTTCGTCCCGGTGGAGGAGTTCCTGAACGACCAGGGCGAACTCGAAGTGCAGGCCGGCGACTACGTTTCCGTGGCCATCGACGCGCTCGAGAATGGCTATGGCGACACCATCCTGTCCCGCGACAAGGCCAAGCGCCTGGCATCGTGGCTGAACCTCGAGAAGGCGCTGGAAGACGGCGAAATCATCTCGGGTACCGTGACCGGCAAGGTCAAGGGCGGCCTGACCGTGATGGTCAACGGCATCCGCGCGTTCCTGCCGGGTTCGCTGGTCGATGTCCGTCCGATCAAGGACACCACGCCGTACGAAGGCAAGACCCTGGAATTCAAGGTCATCAAGCTGGATCGCAAGCGCAACAACGTGGTGCTGTCGCGCCGCGCCGTGGTGGAAGCGACCCTGGGCGAAGAGCGCCAGAAGCTGATGGAAACCCTGAAGGAAGGCGCCATCGTCAACGGCATCGTCAAGAACATCACCGACTACGGTGCGTTCGTCGACCTGGGCGGCATCGACGGTCTGCTGCACATCACCGACCTGGCATGGCGCCGTGTTCGCCATCCGAGCGAAGTGCTGTCGGTTGGCCAGGAAATCACCGCCAAGATCCTCAAGTTCGACCAGGAGAAGAACCGCGTCTCGCTGGGCGTCAAGCAGCTGGGCGAAGATCCGTGGGTCGGCATCTCGCGCCGCTACCCGCAAGGCACCCGCCTGTTCGGCAAGGTCACCAACCTGACCGACTACGGCGCGTTCGTCGAGATCGAAGCCGGCATCGAAGGCCTGGTGCACGTGTCGGAAATGGACTGGACCAACAAGAACGTGGCCCCGTCCAAGGTTGTCCAGCTGGGCGACGAAGTCGAAGTCATGGTGCTGGATATCGACGAAGACAAGCGTCGTATCAGCCTGGGCATGAAGCAGTGCAAGGCCAATCCGTGGGACGACTTCAGCCGCAACCACAAGAAGGGCGACAAGCTGACCGGCCAGATCAAGTCGATCACCGACTTCGGCGTGTTCATCGGTCTGCCGGGCGGCATCGACGGCCTGGTGCACCTGTCGGACCTGTCCTGGCAAGAGTCGGGCGAAGAGGCCGTGCGCAAGTACAAGAAGGGCGACGAAGTCGAGGCCGTGGTGCTGGGCATCGATGTCGACAAGGAACGCATCTCGCTGGGCATCAAGCAGCTGTCGGGCGATCCGTTCAACAACTTCATCTCGGCCAATGACAAGGGCTCGATCGTCACCGCGACGATCAAGACCGTCGACCCGAAGGGTGCCGTGGTCCAGCTGGCCGACGACGTCGAAGGCTATCTGCGCGCCTCGGAAATCTCGGCCGACCGTGTCGAGGATGCCCGCAACGTGCTGAAGGAAGGCGAGCAGGTGACGGCGGTGATCGTCAACATCGATCGCAAGTCGCGCAACATCAACGTGTCGATCAAGGCCAAGGACTCGGCGGAGCAGCAGGAAGCCCTGCAGAAGTTCCAGGCCGACACCGGCACGGCTGGCACGACCAACCTGGGCGCGCTGCTGAAGGCCAAGCTGGGCCAGGACAACCAGTAATCGCGTCCATCGCGACCGTCCAACTCACGCGCGGATGCCATGACCAAGTCCGAGCTCGTCGAAAAGCTGGCTGCCCGCTTTCCGCAGTTGCTGCTGCGGGACGCGGACATCTCGGTGAAAACGATCCTGGACGCGATGTCCGATGCGCTGGCCGATGGCCATCGCATCGAGATCCGCGGGTTCGGCAGCTTCGGCCTGAATCGCCGGCCGCCGCGCGTGGGGCGCAATCCCAAGTCCGGCGAGCGGGTGCTGGTGCCTGAGAAACGGGTACCGCACTTCAAGGCGGGCAAGGAGTTGCGTGAGCGGGTCGATCGCAATCCGGCGGCCGGCAACGGCAGCGGTAACGGCGATCATGGTGTCAACGGCAACGGCGGCAACGGTGCCAATGGCAACGGTGTCGACGGCGCCGCGCTGGGGCTGAACGGCAATGGCGGCGGCGCCGCCAATGGGCATGCCCCGCTGGGCGGCGAACGCGGTTCGTTGTCCGGTTCGTTGACCGGTTCGTTGACGCAAGGCACCGCGATGACCGGCGTCCAGCAGGAAGGCTCCGGCCTGAATCTGGCGCAGTCCTGAATTCCAGCGGCTTCGGCAACGAAGCGGCGAGGAAATCGAAAAGCGCTCCGCAAGGAGCGCTTTTTTTATGCCCGTCGCATGGCGAGGCACGGAACCGCGGCACTGGCGGGCTGGTCTGAGTGACCTTTCCGTATCGCGACGAGACGCCGAAAATTGCCCGCATCGCCAGGCCTGATCGCGCCGTGTGCGCCAATCGATTCCGCTACAATGCCGGGGAACCGCCGCCCGCGGCCGGCTGGCCATTCGGATATCGACAGCCGGCGCGCGCACGGACGCTTCTTCGCCTTCTTCGCCATTTCGCCGCCACGCCGCCGCAGACACCTCGTCAATCGCATGAAACTTGTCGCCTGGATTATCCGTATCGTCCTGTTCGCGCTGCTGTTCGTGCTCGCCCTGCGCAATACCGCCGATGTGTCGCTGCAGCTGTTCTTCGATGCGGTCTGGCGCGCGCCCCTGATTCTGATCCTGCTCGCCGCCTTCGTGCTCGGCGCGCTGGCCGCGCTGATCTCGGTGGCGCCCAGCCTGATGCGCCAGCGGCTGGAGATCGCCCGGCTGCGCCGTGCGGTCGGCAATGCACGCACGCCGGTCGACGATGGCGCCGGCGCGTCGACTTCCAAGGCCGTGGCGCCTTACAACGTAATCGGCCCGAAAGTCTAAGCAATGAATTTTGAAACCTGGTGGCTGCTCGCCCTTCCGCTCGTATTCGGGCTCGGCTGGATGGCGGCCCGCCTCGACCTGCGGCAGGCGATCAGCGAGCAGGGCGCCTTGCCGCGCTCATATTTCAAGGGCCTGAACTTCCTGCTCAACGAGCAGCCGGACAAGGCCATCGATGCCTTCATCGAGGTCGCGCGGCTCGATCCCGAAACCACCGAACTGCATTTCGCGCTGGGCGCGCTGTTCCGCCGCCGCGGCGAGACCGAGCGCGCGATCCGCGTGCACCAGAACCTGGCCACGCGTCCCGATCTGCCCGACACCGAGCGCGAGCATGCGCTGTACGAACTGGGCCAGGACTATCTGCGCGCCGGCCTGCTGGACCGCGCCGAGGACGCGCTGCGCGCGCTGATGTCGGGCCCCTATGCGGCATCGGCCAAGCGCGTGCTGCTGGAGCTGTACGAGGTCGAGAAGGAATGGCGCAAGGCGATCGACGCCGCGCGCGAGCTGCAGAGTGCGACCCAGCAGGACTACAGCGTGCAGATCGCGCAGTTCTGCTGCGAGCTGGCGCAGGACGCGCTGCAGCGCAAGCAAGCCGACGAGGCGATCGGCTGGCTCGAGCAGGCGCTGCGCGAGAATCCGAAGAATGTGCGCGCACCGATCCTGCTGGGCGACGTCGCCATGGCGTCGGGCGATCTCGGCGCGGCGCTGGGCCACTGGCTCGGCATCGAGCGCCAGGACGCCAGCTACCTGCCGCTGGTGGCCGATCGCGTGGTCAAGGCGTATCGCGACCTGGGCGAACAGGGCAAGGCACTCGAATGGCTGCGCGGGCTGCTGAAGACGGGTCTTGCCCCCGAACTGCTCGATACCGCCTATCGCACCGAACTGGAACTGGCCGGCCCGGCGGCCGCCGCCGCGCTGATGCGCGAGCAGCTGCGCCGCCAGCCGTCGCTGCAGGCGCTGACCCGCTATTTCGACGCGCGCGCCGCGCTGGCCGCGCCGGCGCCCGCGACAGCGGACGTCGCCGAAGGCAATGGCGCGCCCGCCGCGGACGCGGCCAACGCCACCGCCGATGCGACCCCCGCCGATGCCACCGCGCAGGAAGACGCCGCGATCCGCGACCTGCTGCAGCTGCGCACCCGCAACCTGGCGCGCTACACCTGCCGCGAGTGCGGCTTCCGCGCCCGCCTGTTCTACTGGCAGTGCCCCGGCTGCAACCGCTGGGAATCCTACGCGCCGCGGCGCACCGAAGCGCTCGGCTGAGTCCGCGTCCAGCCTGATCCGCCCCGTCTCACGGAGTCGTCCTCATGAAAGTCACCATCATCGGCAGCGGTTATGTCGGCCTGGTCACCGGCGCCTGTCTCGCCGAGCTGGGTAACGATATGTTCTGCCTCGACGTCGATGAAGAGAAGATCGCGCTGCTCAACGATGGCGGCGTGCCGATCTACGAGCCCGGCCTGAAGGACCTGATCCAGCGCAACCGCGAAGCCGGACGGCTGGTGTTCTCCACCGACGTCGCCGCCGCGGTCGACCATGCCGACGTGCAGTTCATCGCGGTCGGCACGCCGCCCGACGAGGACGGCTCGGCCGACCTGCAATACGTGCTGGCGGCCGCGCGCAATATCGGCCGGCACATGACGGGCTTCAAGATCGTGGTCGACAAGTCGACCGTGCCGGTCGGCACCGGCGATCGCGTGGCGGCGGCGATCCGCGAGGAACTGGCCAAGCGCGGGCTCGAGGACCTGCAGTTCTCGGTGGTCTCCAATCCCGAATTCCTGAAGGAGGGCGCCGCGGTCGAGGACTTCATGCGCCCCGATCGCATCGTGCTCGGCTGCAACAACGACGCCGCCGGCCGCCATGCCAAGGCGATCATGCGGGCGCTGTACGCGCCGTTCAACCGCAATCACGAGCGCACCTTCTACATGGACGTGCGCTCGGCGGAGTTCACCAAGTACGCGGCCAACTCGATGCTGGCGACGCGGATCTCGTTCATGAACGAGCTGGCCAACCTGGCCGACGAGGTCGGCGCGGATATCGAGCTGGTGCGGCTCGGCATCGGCTCCGATCCGCGGATCGGCTACAGTTTCCTCTATGCCGGTGCCGGCTACGGCGGTTCGTGCTTTCCGAAGGACGTGCAGGCGCTGATGCGCACGGCCGCAGCGAGCGGCAAGCCGATGCGCGTGCTGGAGGCGGTCGAGGCGGTCAACGACGCGCAGAAGCGCGTGCTCGGCGACAAGGTCGTGCGGCGCTTCGGCGAGGACCTGAGCGGGCGCACCTTCGCGATCTGGGGCCTGGCGTTCAAGCCGAATACCGACGACATGCGCGAGGCGCCGTCGCGGGTGCTGGCGCGCGATCTGGTCTCGCGCGGCGCGTCGCTGCGGGTGCACGATCCGGTCGCGATGCAGGAGGCGCGGCGCGCGCTGGCGCAGGACCTGGCCGGGATCGAGGGCGGCTTCGACCGCGTGACCTTCTGCGACGCGCAGATGGAGACGCTGGACGGCGCCGACGCGCTGGCGATCGTCACCGAATGGAAGGTGTTCCGCAGCCCGGACTTCGCGCAGATCCGGCGGCGGCTGAAGACGCCGGTCGTGTTCGACGGGCGCAATCTGTATGAACCGGCCGCGATGCAGGAGGCCGGTATCGAATATCACGCGATCGGCCGGCCCGCGGCGGCGGCCTGACGCAACATGCCGGTGCGGCCGCCGAGCGGCGCGCCGGCCAAAAGGAAGCTCATGAACAGGAACCCGATCTCTCGCGAACAGATCCAGCAATCGCGCATCCTGGTGGTGGGCGACATGATGCTGGACCGCTACTGGTTCGGCGATGTCGAACGGATTTCGCCGGAGGCCCCGGTCCCGGTGGTGCAGGTCAAGCGCAGCGAGGAACGCCTGGGCGGCGCCGCCAACGTGGCGCGCAACGCCGCCGCGCTGGGCGCGTCGGTCGGCATGCTCGGCGTGGTCGGCGACGACGAACCCGGCAGCATGCTGGAGAACCTGCTGACCGCGGAACACGTCCAGCCGTTTCTCTACCGCGACCGCAGCGTCAATACCACCATCAAGCTGCGCGTGGTCGCGCACCAGCAGCAGCTGCTGCGCGTGGACTTCGAGAACCCGCCGGCGCACGAGGTGCTGCTGTCGGTGCAGGACCGTTTCCAGGCATTGATCGGCGACTACCAGGTGCTGGTGCTGTCCGACTACGGCAAGGGCGGCCTGACCCATGTGTCGCGCATGGTCGAAGGCGGCCGCGCCGCCGGCAAGATGGTGCTGGTCGACCCCAAGGGCGACGACTACTCGCGCTATCGCGGCGCCACGCTGATCACGCCGAACCGCGCGGAGATGCGCCATGTGGTCGGCGCCTGGAAGACCGAGGCCGACCTGACCATCCGCGCGCAGAACCTGCGCCGCGCGCTGCAGCTGGAAGCGCTGCTGCTGACGCGCTCCGAGGAAGGCATGACGCTGTACACCGAGGCCGAAGTGCTGCACGTCTCCGCGCAGGCGCGCGAGGTCTACGACGTGTCGGGCGCCGGCGATACCGTGATCGCGACGCTTGCCACCATGCTGGGCGCCGGCATTCCGCTGAAGGAAGCGGTGCAGCATGCCAATCGCGCCGGCGGCATCGTGGTCGGCAAGCTGGGCACGGCCGTGGTCAGCTATCCCGAATTGTTCGGCGCGGCGCAAGGCTGACGCGCCTCCTATCACTGCTGGATTCACCATGACCATCATCGTCACCGGCGCCGCCGGTTTCGTCGGCAGCAACCTCGTCAAGGGGCTGAACGAGCGCGGCGAGAACAACGTCATCGCGGTCGACAACCTGACCCGCGCCGACAAGTTCCATAACCTGGTCGATTGCGAGATCGCCGACTACCTGGACAAGACCGACTTCCTGGACCGCTTCGCGCGCGGCGAATTCGGCAAGGTCCGCGCGATCTTCCATGAGGGCGCCTGTTCGGACACGATGGAGACCGACGGCCGCTACATGATGGAGAACAACTACCGCTACTCCAAGGCGCTGATGGAAGCGTGCCTGGAGCAGGGCGTGCAGTTTCTCTATGCCTCGTCGGCGGCCACCTACGGCGCCTCGCAAACCTTCAAGGAAGACCGCGAATACGAGAAGCCGCTGAACGTCTACGGCTACTCGAAGTTCCTGTTCGACCAGCTGGTGCGGCGCACGCTGCCGAATGCGCACTCGCAGATCGTGGGCTTTCGCTACTTCAACGTCTACGGTCCGCGCGAGGGCCACAAGGGCCGCATGGCGTCGGTGGCCTTCCACAACTTCAACCAGTTCCGCGCGGACGGCACCGTCAAGCTGTTCGGCGAATACGGCGGCTATGGCCCCGGCGGGCACAGCCGCGACTTCGTCTCGGTCGAGGACGTGGTCAAGGTCAACCTGTTCTTCCTGGACCATCCCGAGAAGTCCGGCATCTTCAATCTCGGCACCGGGCGCGCGCAGCCGTTCAACGACATCGCGACCACCGTGGTCAACACGCTGCGCGGCGCCGAAGGCAAGCCGCCGCTGACGCTGGAGGAGATGGAGCAAGAAGGGCTGATCGAATACATCAAGTTCCCCGACGCGCTGCGCGGCAAGTACCAGTGCTTCACGCAGTCGGATGTGTCGCGCCTGCGCGGCACCGGCTATACCGCGCCGTTCTATACGGTCGAGGAAGGCGTGGCGCGTTATTGCCGCTGGCTGCTCGAGCGCGGCGGCTGAAGTTGGGCAAGTGAAGCCCGCACGCTGAAGCCCGCGCGGCCGCCGATTTCCCCGCGGCCGCTTCCTCCCTGTCGTATCGCCGCAAACCGGCGCCGCGCTTTCCGGCCAAATCGCGTCAACATTTGTTGCGCGGCGCGCCGACTGTTCCCCTCGCTCTTATTCTCGGCCTGCCCCGTCGCGACGGCGGGGCGGCATGCCCGTCCGGGCATCGCCAACGAAGCCGAACTCCGGTCACCGGAGAAGGAGCCTGTTCATGATCAAGCAAACCTTGCTGGCGCTGGCGTGCTGTCTTGGCATGTCGATGGCGCTGGCCGGCAGCGCGCTGGCCGCTGTCGACGTCAACAGTGCCGACGAGGCGGCGCTGACCTCGGTCAAGGGAATCGGACCGGCGATGGCGCGCCGGATCGTCGAGGAGCGCGGCAAGCAGGGCGCATTCAAGGACGCCAACGATCTGGCCGAGCGGGTCAAGGGCCTGGGGCCGAAGTCGGTGGTGCGTCTGCAGAACGAGGGGCTGAACATCGGCCGGGGCGGGGCGCTGCCCGCGGCGAAGGGAGGCAAGCAGACCGCCGCCGCGCCGACGGCGGCGGCAGTCTCGCCCGCCGGCAAGGGTTCCGGCAAGACGAACAAGGCCGCGCACTGAGCGGCCTGGCGGCGCCCTCAGTCCATGCTGCCGGCCCGTGCTGGTATGGCTCGTGCTAGCGCATCAGCGGCGTGGCGATGTCGCGACGCGGCCGGTCAGCGCCACCGATCGGACGCCGTGGCGCTTCGCAGGCCCTGGGCCAGGGAGTATGATGCGGGCGCTGCGGCAGGGCGCCTCGTTCGTCTCTCCATGGGGAGGGAAGGGGCTGGCGGCGCGCGATGCGCGGTCCGGGAGCCACCGGGGGCGCACGCCGCGGCGTGCGGCAAGCCCTGCCGGCCACAACACATCACCAACACATCACCAAGAACGGCCGGGCGCGGCGCGCCAGCGGCCACCTCAGAACGGGAGCTGAACGATGGCGAATGGCGACGAGGCGGGATTCCTGCCGCGCTGGACACTGAAGACCGAGGGCGTGATTGCGCCGGATGAACGGCTGCCCACCGGGCAGACCGTGCTGGCCGGCATCCAGCACGTGGTGGCGATGTTCGGCTCGACCGCGATCGCGCCGATCCTGATGGGCTTCAATCCCAATATCGCCATCCTGTTCTCGGGCATCGGCACGCTGATCTTCTTCCTGTGCGTGCGCGGCCGCGTGCCCAGCTATCTCGGTTCCAGCTTCGCCTTCATCGCCGTCGTGATCGCGGCCACCGGCTATGCCGGCAGCGGCCCGAATCCGAATATTCCGCTGGCGCTCGGCGGCATCATCGCCGCCGGCCTGCTCTACACCGTGATCGGCCTGGTGGTGCAGGCCGCCGGCTATGGCTGGGTCGAACGGCTGATGCCGCCGGTGGTGACCGGTGCCATCGTCGCCGCGATCGGGCTGAATCTCGCGCCGGTCGCGGTCAAGGCGGTCAGCGCGGCCGCGCTCGATACCTGGATCGGCCTGCTGACCGTGGTCGCCGTCGGGCTGGTGGCGGTGCGCGCGCCCGGCATGATCGGCCGGCTGCCGGTGCTGATCGGCGGGCTGATCGGCTATCTGGCCTACTGGGTGTGCGCCAATGCGTTCGGCCTTGGCAAGCCGATCGACTTCTCCGGCGTCGCCAGCGCCAGCTGGTTCGGCCTGCCGGCCTTTACCACGCCGGTGTTCGAACTGAACGCGATGCTGCTGATCGCGCCGGTGGCGATCGTGCTGGTGGCGGAGAACCTTGGCCATATCAAGGCGATCGGCGTGATGACCGGCCGCAATCTGGACCCGTATATCGGCCGCGCCTTTATCGGCGACGGCGTCGCGACGATGCTGTCGGCCGCCGGCGGCGGTACCGGTGTGACCACCTATGCCGAGAATATGGGCGTGATGGCGGTGACCCGGATCTACTCGACGCTGATCTTCGTGGTGGCCGCGCTGGTGGCGATCCTGCTCGGCTTCTCGCCCAAGTTCGGTGCGCTGATCCTGACCATTCCGGGCCCGGTGATCGGCGGCCTGACCATCGTGGTGTTCGGCCTGATCGCCGCTACCGCGGGCCGGATCTGGGTCGAGAACCGCGTCGACTTCTCCGATTCGCGCAACCTGATCACCGTCGGCGCCACGCTGACGGTCGCGGCCGGCGACCTGACGCTGCGCTTCGGCGGCATGACGCTGGGCGGCATCGGCACCGCCACCTTCGGCGCGATCCTGCTGTACCACCTGCTCGGCAAGGGCCGCACGCGCGTCTGAGGAACCTGGCAGCGGGGCGGGCGATCCTGCCTCGCTGCCTCGCTGCCTCGCTGCCTCGCTGCCTCGCTGCCTCGCTGCCTCGCTGCCTCCCAGCGCCGCAGCCCTTCGCCGTTCTGGCAGTGCTTGCACCGCCCGCCGCCCCGCCGGCGGCAGGGTCATGACGACTGCATTACAATGGGCGCCGACATTTGGACTCGCCCCATCATGGCCTACAAGACGATCGAAGACACCATCGGCAATACGCCGCTGGTGCAATTGCAGCGTATTCCCGGAGCCGCCAACGCCGAGCGTGGCAATGTGATTCTGGGCAAGCTCGAAGGCAACAATCCGGCTGGCTCCGTCAAGGACCGGCCCGCGCTGTCGATGATCGCGCGTGCCGAAGCGCGCGGCCGCATCAAGCCCGGCGACACGCTGATCGAAGCGACGTCCGGCAATACCGGCATCGCGCTGGCGATGGCAGCCGCGATCCGCGGCTACAAGATGGTGCTGATCATGCCGGAGGACCTGAGCGTGGAGCGCCGCCAGAGCATGGCGGCCTACGGCGCCGAGATCATCCTGACCCCGGTCAAGGGCGGCATGGAATACGCGCGCGACCTGGCCGATTCGATGGAGCGCGACGGCAAGGGCGTCATCCTCGACCAGTTCGCCAATCCCGATAATCCGCAGTCCCACTACGAGACCACCGGTCCCGAGATCTGGCGCGACACCGAAGGCCGCGTTACGCATTTCGTTTCGGCGATGGGCACCACCGGCACGATCACGGGCGTGTCGCGCTATCTGAAGGAACAGAATCCGGCGATCCAGATCATCGGCGCGCAACCGGCCGAAGGCTCGCGCATTCCGGGCATCCGCAAATGGCCGGAAGCCTATATGCCGAAGATCTACGATGCGCGCTACATCGACCGCACCGAGCCGGTCAGCCAGGCCGACGCCGAACACATGGCCCGCCGCATGGCGCGCGAGGAAGGCATCTTCTGCGGCATCTCGGCCGCCGGCGCGCTGTGCGTCGCGCTGCGGATCGCGGAAGAAGTCCGCGACGCGACCATCGTGTTCGTGGTCTGCGACCGCGGCGATCGCTATCTGTCGACCGGCGTCTTCCCCGCCTGAACCTGGGTCAATGAACCCGGGGCATGAATCCCGGGCAATCATCCGGGGCAATGAACGCGGGTCAACGAACCTGCGTCATGAACCCCAGCCGATGAACGCCGGCGCTGCCTGCTGAAACCACAGCAGCGCCGGCCGGACCGATCGGTCCTTACATCATCGCGGCCTTGACGGCCTCGCCCAGCTGATAGACCGCCAGCGCGTAGAAGAAGCTGCGGTTGTAGCGCGTCAGCACATAGAAATTGCGCAATCCGAGCATGTACTCGGTCGGCGCATCGGGCGTCGGCAGGTCCACCACCAGCACCCCGGTCTCGCCTTCGCGCGCCGCGTCGATCGGCTCGTCCAGCCGCAGCCCGGCGCGCGTCAGCTGATTGAGTGTGCGCGTCGGCCACGGTTCGCCGTCGGCCGCCGCCGCCGCGATGCCGCGGCTGCCTTCGTCCTGCGCCAGCCGCCACACCACCGGCCGGCCCGCCTCCCATCCGTGCAGCTGCAGAAAGCGGCCGACGCTGCCGATCGCGTCCACCGGGCTGTTGCGCAGGTCGATGTGGCCATCGCGATCGTAGTCGGTCGCGTATTCGCGCAGGCTGGTCGGCATGAACTGCGGAATGCCGATCGCGCCGGCGTACGAGCCCAGCACCGAGAACACATCGGTACGGGTCTCGCGGCACCACAGCAGGTAGTCCTGCAGCTGCGCGCGGAACAGTGCCGAGCGGCTGGCGCGGTTCGGCGTATCGGGATAATCGAAGGCCAGCGTCGACAGCGAGTCCAGCACGCGGAAGCTGCCCATGTCGCGTCCGTAGATCGTCTCGACGCCGATGATGCCGACGATCACCGAGGCCGGCACGCCGAACTCGGCCTCGGCGCGGCGCAGCGTGTCGCGGTGCTGCTCCCAGAAGCGGACGCCGGCGTTGATGCGGATCGGCTCGATGAAGCGCGAGCGGTAGGCGCGCCAGCTTTTGCGGCCCGGCGTGGCCGGCGGCATGATCAGGCGCGCCACCGTGGCCGAATAGACCGCCTGTCCAAACCAGTCGTTCAGGGTCGCGCGCGAGAAGCCGTGTTTCGCGACCATCTCGTCGATGAAGGCGGCCGCCTGCGGGTTGCTGCCGTTGCGATAGCGGCCGGGATCGATTTCTTCTTCCTGGAAGCTGACGCGGCGCTTGCCGGCCGCCAGCAGCGAAGGGGTGGCGCCGCACAGGCCAAGCGCCACGGAGCAGAGCGCGGCGCCCAGCAGAGGGCGGCGCAGGGTACGCGTGTGTTCGGTCATGGTGTCCTTTGCAAGTCGGACCGAGTATAGCGGACGCATCCGGCGCAAAACATCACGGAACGATACGACCGGCGCCGCGAGCGGCCATCGCGTTGCGGGCCATCCGCTGTGCTAACGTACGGGGATGGAGACAGCGGCGCACTCGACGAAGTGCCCGCCACGCGCCCAACAACGCCTCGATAAACGCGCCGAATTCCCATGCCGACCGGCTACTACACGCATCCCGAATTCCTGCTGCACGAGATGGGGCAGTTCCATCCCGAGTGCCCGGAACGCCTGACCGCCATCGAAGACCATCTGATCTCGCACGGCATCGACGGCCTGCTGGACCGCCGCGAGGCGCCCGCGGCCAGCCGCGAGCAGATCGAGCGCGTGCATCTGCCCGGCTATGTCGACGGGCTGCACGAAGCCAGTCCCGCCAGCGGCTACCATGCGATCGATCCCGATACCGCAATGAACGCGCATACGCTGGCGGCGGCCACGCATGCGGCGGGCGCCGCGGTGGCGGCCACCGACGCGGTGATCGCCGGCGAGCTGGAGAACGCCTTCTGCTGCGTGCGGCCGCCGGGCCACCACGCCGAGCCCGATCGCGCGATGGGCTTCTGCTTCTACAACAACGTCGCCATTGCCGCCCGCCATGCGCTCGACGCGCACGGGCTCGAACGCGTGGCGATCATCGACTTCGATGTCCATCACGGCAACGGCACCGAGGCCGCATTTCGCGGCGACGAGCGCGTGCTGATGTGCAGCTTCTTCCAGCATCCGTTCTACCCGTACAGCGGCACCGAGCACGTGGCCAACAACATGGCCAATATTCCGCTGCCGGCCTATACCAACGGCATGGCGGTGCGCGAGGTGGTCGAGACCATCTGGATGCCGCGGCTGCAGGCCTTCCGCCCGCAGATGCTGTTCATCTCGGCGGGCTTCGACGCGCATCGCGAGGACGACCTCGGCCAGATGGGGCTGGTCGAGCAGGACTATGCGTGGATCACGGCCGAGCTGATGACGCTGGCGCGGCTGCACGCGCAGGGACGCATCGTCAGCTGCCTCGAAGGCGGCTACAACCTCAGCGCGCTGGGGCGCAGCGTGCTGGCGCATCTGAAGGTGCTGCTGGAGCGCTAGGGCGAGCCGGCCCAGCGATGGGCGGGTTTTCAACGAGCCGGTTTGAACACGGCGGTTTCGACAAGCCGGTTTCGACAAGTCGGATTCCAGCAAGCGCCACCGCAGCAGGACAACAGCAGACCAGGAGACGATCATGGCCGAATCGGAACAAGCCCAAGCCGCCAGTGCGCTGCTGGCGCAAAGCGAAGATGCCCCGGGCGTGCTGCGCCTGACGCTGCAACGTCCCGACGCCTTCAACGCGTTGTCGGAGGCGCTGATCGACGCGGTGACCGAGGCGCTGACCCGCATCGCCGCCGATCCCGCCGTGCGGGTCGTGGTGCTGGCCGGCGCGGGGCGCGCCTTCTGCGCCGGGCACGATCTGCGCGAGATGCGCGCCCAGCCTTCGCACGATTACTACCGCCGCCTGTTCGACCGCTGCACCCGCATGATGCTGGCGATCCAGCGCATGCCGCAGCCGGTGATCGCGCGCGTGCACGGCATCGCCACCGCGGCCGGCTGCCAGCTGGTGGCGATGTGCGACCTGGCGGTGGCCGCCGACGACGCGCGCTTTGCGGTGTCGGGCGTCAACCTGGGCCTGTTCTGCTCGACGCCCGGCGTGGCGCTGTCGCGCAATCTGCATCGCAAGCACGCGTTGGAGATGCTGCTGACCGGCGAGATGATCGGCGCCCACGAGGCGCAGGCGCGCGGCCTGGTCAATCGCGTGGTGCCGGCCGCCGAACTGGATGGGGAGGTGGCGAAGCTGGCCGCCAGCATCTGCGCCAAGCCGGCGGCAGCCATCGCGGCCGGCAAGGGGCTGTTCTACCGCCAGCTCGAAATGGGCGTCGAGGCCGCCTATCAGCTTGCCGGGCAGACCATGGCGTGCAACATGATGGACGAATCGGCGCTGGAGGGCGTGCAGGCATTCATCGACAAGCGGCCGCCGTCCTGGCGTTCGGGTTGATCCAGAGGATCCAGAGTTGACATCTCGGCACTCGGAAACGGGGCCTTATTCCCTTTTCGTCTAAAGACATCGGCAAAAAGTCGTTTCTGGTAAGAAGCGGATCGCTTAAAATAGCCCGTTACATCCAAAAACGATAAATGCGGCAGCAGCGCTGGAGACCCCGTCCCGGCTGTTGCCGTTTTCTTTTCGCTCTGTCTCATGATCGAACTGCAAGGTCTCTCGCAGCGATTCCCCGGTGCGACCGGGGATGTGCACGCTTTGCGGGATGTCAGCCTGTCCATCGCGGCCGGCGAAATCTTCGGCATCATCGGCCGCAGCGGCGCCGGCAAAAGTACGCTGGTGCGCGCCATCAACCTGCTGAACCGTCCGACCGCCGGCCGCGTGATCGTCGCCGGGCAGGATCTAACCGCGCTGGACTCGTCCGCGCTGCGGCTGGCGCGCCGCGACATCGGCATGATTTTCCAGCATTTCAACCTGCTGTCCTCGCGAACCGTCTATGACAACGTGGCGCTGCCGCTGGAACTGGCCGGCAAGAGCCGCGACGAGATCGCGGCGACGGTGCTGCCGCTGCTGGACCTGGTGGGCCTGTCGGCGCTGAAGGACCGTTATCCGGCGCAGATCAGCGGCGGCCAGAAGCAGCGCGTCGGCATTGCGCGGGCCCTTGCCAGCAAGCCCAAGGTGCTGCTGTCGGACGAGGCCACCTCGGCGCTCGACCCGGAAACCACGCGGTCCATCCTCGACCTGCTCAAGCAGATCAATCGCGACCTGGGGCTGACCATCGTGATGATCACGCACCAGATGGAGGTCATCAAGCAGGTCTGCGATCGCGTCGCGGTGCTCGATGCCGGCTGCGTGGTCGAGCAGGGCCAGGTCATCGATGTCTTCCTGCGGCCGCAGCACGCGGTCACGCGCGCGATGATCGGCGACGTGATCGCGCAGGAGCTGCCGCCGAGCGTGCTCAAGCGCGTCGAGAGCCGGCTCGGCAACGGGCGCGACCATGTCTACCGTCTGGCGTTCACCGGCGAGGGCGTCGACCAGCCGGTGCTGGCGCAGGCGATCCGCCGCTACGGGCTGGATTTCAACATCCTGCACGGGCATATCGACGAGATCCAGGGACAGGCCTTCGGCTCGCTGGCCATCATGGCCACCGGCGAGACCGAGAACGTCCGGGCGGCAATGGCATTCCTGCAGGAGCAGGGCGTGGTGGTGGAGGAATACGAGCATGTGGTCTGAGCTGTTCGACCTGTTTGTGACCTCGCTGGGCGAGACCCTGGTGATGGTCGGCATCTCGGGCGTGATCGGCGCGCTGCTTGGCGTACCGCTCGGCGTGGTGCTGCATCTGACCGACCGGGGCGGCCCGCTGGCGCACCCCTTGTTCAACCGGCTGATCGGCGTGGTCGTCAACGCGGTGCGCTCGATCCCGTTCATCATCCTGCTGGTGGTGGTGATCCCGTTCACCCGCTTCCTGGCCGGTTCGTCGATCGGCACCGCGGCGGCGGTGGTGCCGCTGACGATCGCGGCGATTCCGTTTATCGCGCGGTTGGTCGAGAGCGCGCTGCGCGAGGTCGACAAGGGCCTGGTGGAGGCGGCGCAATCGATGGGCGCGAGCACCGGCCAGATCGTCTGGAAGGTGCTGCTGCCCGAGGCCATGCCCGGCATCGTTGCCGGCCTGACCATCACCTTCGTCAGCCTGGTCGGCTATTCGGCGATGGCCGGCGCGATCGGCGGCGGCGGCCTGGGCGACCTCGGCATCCGCTATGGCTACCAGCGCTACATCACCGAGGTGATGGTGGCGGTGGTGCTGATCCTGATCGTGCTGGTGCAGGCGGTGCAGAGCTTCGGCGACTGGCTGGTCCGCCGGATCAGCCATCGCTGAGCGCCTCGTCAGCATCGGCATCGGCCGGTATCGTTTCGTTTCCCGTTTCGTTTTGCTTTATCCCAGACTCAACCCAGAACGCATCGCAAAGGAAGTCAGACATGCAACGTCGTAGCCTGCTGCAATGGATCATCGGCGCCGCGCTCGGTGCCAGCCTCGCCACCGCCGCGGTGGCGCAGGACAAGCCGATCAAGATCGGCGTGACCGGCGGTCCGCACGCCCAGATCATGGAACAGGTCAAGAAGGTCGCCGCCAAGGATGGCCTCAATATCCAGGTCGTCGAGTTCAGCGACTACATCCAGCCGAACGCCGCGCTGGCCGCCGGCGACCTCGACGCCAACAGCTATCAGCATCTGCCGTATCTCGAGGCGCAGATGAAGGACCGCGGCTACAAGTTCGCCAACGTCGGCTACACCGTCACGTTCCCGATGGGCGTCTACTCGAAGAAGATCAAGTCGCTGGACCAGCTCAAGCAGGGCGCCCGCGTCGGCGTGCCCAACGATCCGACCAACGGCGGCCGCGGCCTGCTGCTGCTGCAGAGCAAGGGCGTGATCAAGCTGCGTGCGGATGCCGGCCTGAAGGCCACGCCGCTGGACATCGTCGCGAATCCGAAGAAGATCCGCATCGTCGAACTGGACGCCGCGCAGCTGCCGCGCTCGCTGGACGACCTGGATGCCGCCGCGATCAACGGCAACTACGCAGAATCGGCCGGCCTGTCGCCGACCAAGGACGCGATCGCGATGGAAGGTCCGAAGGGTCCGTACGCCAACCTGATCGCCGTGCGCGAGGCCGACAAGAACAAGCCGTGGGTCGCCAAGCTGATCAAGGCCTACCACTCGCCGGAGATCAAGGACTACGTCACCAAGACGTTCAAGGAGTCGGTGATCACGGCCTGGTAAGCCGGCCCCGCACGTGCGGCCGGGTATCGAACAAAACCTCGAAACCGGCCGTCACGTCTGTGCCGTGAAGGGTTTTCTGCGGCACAATACCGGTCAACAAGCGGCTCAGTGATCGGCGAAGTCATCGACCGAAATCGCCTGCCGGGCTATGCCCGGCAATTCTTTGCCTATAAAATAGTACGGTCGTTCGAAAATTCCGGGCGCCGCCGACCCGGTGGTTATAATGGCGAGCGAACCAAATTTCTGACAATCAGTGGAGTGAGCGCATGAAAGTACTCGTCGCAGTCAAGCGCGTGGTTGACTACAACGTCAAGGTCCGTGTGAAGTCCGATGGCTCGGGCGTCGACCTGGCCAACGTGAAGATGAGCATGAACCCGTTCGACGAGATCGCCGTGGAAGAGGCGGTCCGCTTGAAGGAAGCCGGCGTGGCCACCGAGGTCGTGGCGGTCTCCTGCGGCGTGGCGCAATGCCAGGAAACGCTGCGCACCGCGATGGCGATCGGCGCCGACCGCGGCATCCTGGTCGAGAGCAGCGAAGACCTGCAGCCGCTGGCCGTGGCCAAGCTGCTGAAGGCGCTGATCGACAAGGAGCAGCCGCAGCTGGTGATCCTGGGCAAGCAGGCCATCGACGACGACTCCAACCAGACCGGCCAGATGGTGGCCGCGCTGGCCGGCCTGCCGCAGGCGACCTTCGCCTCGAAGGTCGTGATCGCCGACGGCAAGGCCTCGGTGACGCGCGAAGTCGACGGCGGCCTGGAAACGCTGTCGGTCAAGCTGCCGGCGGTGGTGACCACCGACCTGCGCCTGAACGAGCCGCGCTACGTCACGCTGCCGAACATCATGAAGGCCAAGAAGAAGCCGCTGGAAACCGTGAAGCCGGAAGACCTGGGCGTCGACGTGGCGCCGCGTCTGCAGACGCTGAAGGTCGTCGAGCCGCCCAAGCGCAGCGCGGGTGTGATGGTGCCGGACGTCGCGACGCTGGTGCAGAAGCTCAAGAACGAAGCCAAGGTCATCTAAGCGCGCCAGGAGATACGAACATGACTGCACTCGTCATTGCTGAACACGACAATCAATCGATCAAGGGCGCGACCCTGAACACCGTGACCGCCGCGGCCCAGTGCGGCGGCGACGTCCACGTGCTGGTTGCCGGCGCCAACGCCCAGGCCGCCGCCGAAGCCGCCGCGAAGATCGCCGGCGTCGCCAAGGTGCTGCTGGCCGATGCGCCGTACTTCGGCGAAGGCCTGGCCGAGAACGTCGCCGAGCAGGTGCTGGCGATCGCCAGCGACTACAGCCACATCCTGGCTCCGGCCACCGCCTACGGCAAGAACGTGCTGCCGCGCGTCGCCGCCAAGCTGGACGTGGCCCAGCTGTCGGAC
This sequence comes from Cupriavidus cauae, assembly GCF_008632125.1. Taxonomy (GTDB): domain Bacteria; phylum Pseudomonadota; class Gammaproteobacteria; order Burkholderiales; family Burkholderiaceae; genus Cupriavidus; species Cupriavidus cauae. Next base: position 46,149 of record NZ_VWRN01000053.1, on the reverse strand, counting down.
ATCACCAAGGTCGACGGCCCGGACACCTTCGAGCGCCCGATCTATGCCGGCAACGCGATCGCCACGGTCAAGTCGTCGGACAAGATCAAGGTGATCACCGTGCGCGGCACCGCGTTCGATCCCGCCGCCGCGGAAGGCGGCTCGGCCTCGGTCGACACCGTGCCCGCCGTGGCCGATGCCGGCATCTCGCAATTCGTGTCGCGTGAAGTGACCAAGAGCGATCGTCCGGAACTGACCGCCGCCAAGATCATCGTGTCGGGCGGCCGGGGCGTCGGCTCGGGCGAGAACTACACCAAGGTGCTGACCCCGCTGGCCGACAAGCTGGGCGCCGCGCTGGGCGCCTCGCGTGCCGCGGTGGACGCCGGCTTCGTGCCGAACGATTACCAGGTCGGCCAGACCGGCAAGATCGTCGCGCCGCAGCTGTATATCGCCGTCGGTATCTCGGGCGCGATCCAGCATCTGGCCGGCATGAAGGACTCCAAGGTGATCGTCGCGATCAACAAGGACGCCGAGGCGCCGATCTTCTCGGTCGCCGACTACGGCCTGGTGGGCGACCTGAACACCGTGGTGCCGGAGCTGGTGGCGGCCCTGGGCTGATCGCCAGCCCTGCCGCGGCGCCGCCCGGTGCCGCGGCAGGATCGAGCCAGCCGACACAAGAAAAAGAAAAGCCAAGACAAGCCGTTCCGGGCCCGCCCGCGAGCGGCTTTTTTATACGCTGCATCGAACGGTCGCCCTCAGCCAACTGCCGCGACCCATTGCGATAACGGAGACTTCGATGACCTACCGCGCCCCGCTCAAGGACATGCTGTTCGCGATCAACGAACTGGCCGGGCTGGATGCCATCAGCCAATTGCCGGGCTTCGAGGAAGCGACGGCCGACACCGCGCAGGCGGTGCTCGAGGAGGCGGCCAAGTTCACCGAGCAGGTGATCGCGCCACTGAACCGCACCGGCGATATCGAGCCGAGCAGCTGGAAGGACGGCGCGGTCACCACCACGCCCGGCTTCAAGGATGCGTTCCGCCAGTTCGGCGAGGGCGGCTGGCAGGGCGTGCTGCATCCGCAGGAATTCGGCGGCCAGGGTTTGCCCAAGCTGATCGCCACCGCCTGCAACGAGATGCTGAACTCGGCCAATCTGTCGTTCGCGCTGTGCCCGCTGTTGACCGACGGCGCCATCGAGGCGCTGCTGACCGCCGGCAGCGACGCGCAGCGGCAGGCCTACCTGCCCAGGCTGATCTCGGGCCAGTGGACCGGCACGATGAACCTGACCGAGCCGCAGGCCGGCTCCGACCTGGCCGCGGTGCGCACGCGCGCGGAGCCGCAGGGCGACGGCACCTACAAGCTGTTCGGCACCAAGATCTTCATCACCTACGGCGAGCACGACATGGCGGAAAACATCGTCCATCTCGTGCTGGCAAGGACGCCGAACGCGCCGGAAGGGGTCAAGGGCATCTCGCTGTTCATCGTGCCGAAGTTCCTGGTCAACGAGGACGGCTCGCTGGGCGCGCGCAACGACGTGCATTGCGTATCGATCGAGCACAAGCTCGGCATCAAGGCCAGCCCGACCGCGGTGCTGCAGTTCGGCGACCATGGCGGCGCCATCGGCACGCTGGTCGGCGAGGAGAACCGCGGCCTCGAGTACATGTTCATCATGATGAATGCGGCCCGCTTCTCGGTCGGCATGCAGGGCATCGCGGTGTCCGAGCGCGCCTATCAGCAGGCCGTGGCCTATGCGCGCGAGCGCGTGCAGAGCCGCCCCGTCGACGGCTCGGCGCGGCAGGCGGTCACCATCATTCATCATCCCGACGTCAAGCGCATGCTGATGACGATGCGCGCGCTGACCGAAGGCGCGCGCGCGCTGGCCTATGTCGGCGCGGCGGCCTGCGATATCGCGCACCAGCATCCCGACGAAGCGGTGCGCCGCGAGAACCAGGCGTTCTACGAATTCCTGGTGCCGGTGATCAAGGGCTGGAGCACCGAGCTGTCGATCGATGTGACCAGCCTGGGCGTGCAGGTCCACGGCGGCATGGGCTTCATCGAGGAGACCGGCGCCGCGCAGCACTATCGCGACGCGCGCATCCTGCCGATCTACGAGGGCACCACGGCGATCCAGGCCAACGACCTGGTCGGCCGCAAGACGGTGCGTGATGGCGGCGCCGTGGCGCGCGGCATCTGCGCGCGCATTGCCGAGACCGAGGCCGCGCTGGCCGCGCACGGCGGCGCGCCGTTCGCCGCGATGCAGGCGCAGCTGGCCAAGGGTCGCGCCGCGCTAGAGCAGGCGATCGACTTCATCGTCACCAACGGCAAGACCGATCCCAACGCCGCCTTTGCCGGCAGCGTGCCGTATCTGAAGCTGTGCGGCATCGTGTTCTCGGGCTGGCAGCTCGGACGCGCGATGCTGGCCGCCGATGCCCGCCGTGCCGAAGATCCGGCCTTCCACGAGGCCAAGATCGCGACCGCGCATTTCTTCGCCGAACACGTGCTGTCGCAGGCCGGAGGCATTCGCGATGCCATCGTGTCGGGTGCGCCGGCGGCGCTGGCGTTGAGCGAGGCGCAGTTCTGACGGCAGTGCAGGCGTAGGCAACAAAAAAGACGGCCGCCTGGCCGTCTTTTTTGTTGGGGCGTTTCGTCGGGCTTGCGCCCGGCGCGCCTCGCCCGTTACGCGTGGACGCTGACGCCTGGAGCCTTATGCCGTGGCGGGACGTGGCACCGGACGCCGATGGGGCTGCTGCAGATAGCGCGCCACCGACAGATCGTCAGCGCGGATCGCCGGGGAGGCGCCGGACACCAGATCGGCCAGCAGCTTGCCGGAGCCGCACGCCATGGTCCAGCCCAGCGTGCCGTGGCCGGTATTGAGCCACAGTCCCTTGACCGGGGTGGGGCCGACGATCGGCGTGCCGTCCGGCGTCATCGGACGCAGGCCGGTCCAGAACGAGGCACGGGCCACGTCGCCGGCACCGGGGAACAGGTCCGTCACCACATGTTCCAGCGTGCGCCGCTTGGCCGGATCGAGCGAACGGTCGTAACCGACGATCTGCGCCATGCCGCCGACGCGGATGCGGTCGTCGAAGCGCGTGATCGCCACCTTGTAGGTCTCGTCCAGCACCGTCGATACCGGGCTGCGCGCCGCGTCGGTCATCGGCACGGTGATCGAGAACCCCTTCAGCGGATAGACCGGAATCCGCACGAAGTCCTTGATGAACGGGGTCGACCAGCTGCCCAGCGCCACCACCACGGCGTCGGCGAAGATCGGCTCGCCGCCGACGATGGCACCGGTCACGGCGGTGCCCTGCGTCATCAGGCTGTCGATCGAACGGTTGTACAGGAACTGCACGCCCAGACCCTGGGCCATGGCCGCCAGCCGCTGGGTGAACAGCTGGCAGTCCCCGGTTTCGTCGTTGGGCAGGCGCAGGCCCCCGGTCAGCTTGTGGCTGACGGCGGCCAGCGCCGGTTCGCTCGCGGCGAGATCCTCGCGCGACAGCAATTGATAGGGCACGCCGGCTTCCTCGAGCACGGCGATGTCCTTGGCCGCGCCTTCGAGCTGCTCGTCGGTGCGGAAGACCTGCAGCGTGCCCTGCTGGCGGCCCTCGTAGGCGATGCCGGTTTCGGCGCGCAGCGCGCGGATGCAGTCGCGGCTGTATTCGGCCAGCCGCACCATGCGCTCCTTGTTGACGGCGTAGCGGTCGGCGCTGCAGTTCATCAGCATCTGCCACATCCACTGCAGCTGGAACAGCGTGCCATCGGGCCGGATCGACAGCGGCGCGTGCTGCTGGAACATCCATTTGATCGCCTTCAGCGGCACGCCGGGCGCCGCCCACGGCGAGGCATAGCCGGGCGAGATCTGCCCGGCATTGGCAAAGCTGGTGCCGAGCGCCGGCGCCGCTTCGCGGTCGATCACGGTGACCTCATGGCCGGCCCTGGCCAGATACCAGGCGCTGGTGACGCCGATCACGCCACTGCCAAGAACGAGAACACGCATTGCGATGGGACCCCAACCAGGATGTCGATTGTATGAAGGTATATCCGCTATGGTATTGGAATCAATCCAGTCATAATTACCGAAAATTTCCAAGAAAAAGGAAAAATTCATGAGAACGACCCGCCAACCGGTACGCGGCCTTGACCGCCTCGATCGCCGCATCCTGGCGCTGCTGCAGGCCGATGGCCGCATCTCGATGAAGGACCTCGCCGAGGCGGTCGGCCTGACCATCACGCCGTGCATCGAGCGGGTCAAGCGGATGGAGCGCGACGGTGTCATCATGGGCTACTACGCCCGCCTGAATCCGGCCCTGCTGGGCAGCGCGCTGCTGGTCTTCGTGGAGATCACGCTGAACAACAAGGCCGGCAACATGTTCGAGCAGTTCCGGCGCGAGGTGCTGCGCATTCCGGAGGTGATGGAATGCCATCTGGTGTCCGGAGACTTCGACTATCTGATCAAGGCGCGCATCCGCGAGATCGGCGAGTATCGCCGGCTGCTCGGCGACATCCTGCTGCAACTGCCGGGCGCCGCGCAGTCCAAGAGTTATGTCGTGATGGAAGAGATCAAGGAGACGCTGGCCATTCCCGTCGACGAGAAGAGCCAGCCTGCATGAGATGAGGGACATTGAGCGCAAGGGGCGCCACCTCGGCCGGCGCGAAGCGGAGCTGCCGGCGGATGACATCCCCGGCGAGCCGGCGCCGTTGCGGCCGTCGCCGCGGCCGCTGAAGGGCCGCGGCGCGGTCAGCAATCTGCAGGGGCGCTTCGAGCGCGATAGCCGCGAGCCCTTCGACGACGGCTGGGGTCCGCCGGAGATCGCCGCGCAGGACGATGCCGCGCGCGGAGAGGGCAGCGAAGCGGGCAGCGAAGGCGCCGCCTTGGAGTCCGCGCCGCCGAAGCTGATCACCCGCGTCACGCAGGAGCAGGCGCGCTCCATCCTCAGCCGCAATGCCTCGCCGGATATTCCGTTTGGCGTTTCGCTGAACCCCTACCGCGGTTGCGAGCACGGCTGCATCTATTGCTTCGCCCGGCCGACGCACGCCTATCTCGACCTGTCTCCGGGGCTGGATTTCGAGACGCAACTGTTCGCCAAGGCCAATGCGGCCGAGCGGCTGCGGGAGGCGCTTTCGCGGCCGTCCTACCAATGCGAGCTGATCGCGCTTGGCGTCAACACCGACGCCTATCAGCCGATCGAACGGACCCAGCGCATCACGCGCGGCGTGCTGGAGGTGCTGCACGAATGCCACCATCCGGTGGCGCTGATCACCAAGTCGTCGCTGATCGAGCGCGACATCGATCTGCTGGCGCCGATGGCCGCCCGGCGCCTCGCGGTGGCGGCGATCACGATCACCACGCTCGATGCCGACATCGCGCGCACGCTGGAGCCGCGCGCCGCCACGCCGTCGCGGCGGCTGCGCACGATCCGTACGCTGTCGGAAGCGGGTATTCCCGTCGCGGTCAGCGTCGCGCCGGTGATTCCCTTCATCACCGAGCCGGACCTGGAGCGGGTGCTCGAGGCCGCGCGCGAGGCGGGGGCGGTCTATGCCAACTACATCGTGCTGCGGCTGCCGTGGGAGGTGGCGCCCCTGTTCCAGCAATGGCTGGAGGCGCATTTCCCCGACCGGGCCGAGCGCGTGATGAATCGCGTTCGCGAGATGCGCGGCGGCAAGGATTACGATTCCGATTTCTCCACGCGCATGCGCGGTACCGGCGTCTGGGCCGACCTGATGCGGCAGCGCTTCCACAAGGCGGCCGATCGCCTGGGCTTTCGCTACCACCGCTTCGATCTGGACACGTCGCAATTCGTCCCGCCCGCGCCGCCGGCCGGCGTGCGACGCGGCGCGCGCGGTGCCCGCAAACCCGAGGACGACGCGCAAGGTTCGCTGTTCTGAACTTGCGGGTTTGTACAAGTCCGGCGCGCTGTCCATAATGGCGGTTCGATCCGCCGCGCACGCCGCCGCGGTTGGCGCACTCGCGCCCCTGACCGCCTCGGCGTCGCCTTGGGGAAGCCATGATCCATCTGATGCAGCAGGGCGGCCGCGCAGCCTTCGATCCGGTCGTGGTGTGGGGCGAACTGACCCAGCAGGCGCTCGCCGCCGGGCCATACCCGCTGGCCGCGGCGTCGCACCGCCGCCGCTTCGAGCACTACTACCGCTGGTTCCAGGCCTGGCTGGGGCCGTTCGGCACGGCGCGCTTCGAGTTCGATGACATCGAGGCCGATGGCGTGCGGATGCCGGTCAGCGAAAGCACCGTGTCGGTGACGCCGTTCTGCACGCTGCGGGCGTTCCAGAGTCCACCACGAACCCGCCGCAAGCCGCGCCCGCGCGTGCTGCTGTGCGCGCCGCTGGCCGGGCATCGCGCGGTGCTGATGCGCGATACCGTGGCCGCGCTGCTGCCGCATGCGGACGTCTACGTCACCGACTGGGCCGATGCGCGCGACGTACCGCGCGACGCCGGCAGCTTCGGCCTCGACGATTACGTGCTGCTGGTGGAGCGTTTCATCCGGCTGCTCGATCCGGCCGGGCTGCATGTGCTGGCGGTCTGCCAGGCGACGGTGCCGGCGCTGGCCGCGGTCTCGCGCGTGGCGCAGGCCGATCGCGCCGAGCCGGCGACGCTGACGCTGATGGGCGGGCCGATCGATCCGCGGCTCGGCCCGACCACGCTCGATCGCGTCGCGGCCACGTTGTCGCTGCCGTGGCTCGAGGCGACCGCGATCGACGTGGTACCAAGCGGTTATGCCGGCGCGGGGCGGCGCATCTATCCGGGCTTCCTGCAATATCCGGCGCTGGTCGCGGCGCAGCCGGATCGCCACGCGACGCTGATGTTCGACTGGCTATGCCGGCGCCAGGCGGCCGATGCCGATACCGCGCGCGAGATCGAGCGCGCGGTCGCGCAATACGGTGCCGTGCTCGACATGACCGCGGAATTCTTCTTCGACACGTTGCGCGTGGTGTTCCAGCAGATGCTGCTGCCCAAGGGGATGTGGCGGGTCGGCGGCGAGATGGTGCGTCCCGACTGCCTGCGGCGCACCCGGCTGCTGACGGTCGAGGGCGATCGCGACGATATTTCGGGACCGGGACAGACGCATGCGGCGCAGGGGCTGTGCAGCGGCCTGCCGACGCGATGCCGCGAACGGCTGACGATCGAGCGCTGCGACCACTATGGTTTGTTCAGCGGCGCACGCTGGCGCGAGACGGTGCATCCCGCCGTGCGCCGCTGGCTGGAGGCGGCCTAGCCGGTTACCGGTTGGGCCGGACAGCGTTCGCCGTGGCAGGGGGCCGCACACCGCCCGGCCGCACGGGGCCTGTCGCCGGCGATCGCGGGGCCATCTCGTCGTCCATCATCCTGCAGGCCAGATCCAGCGCGGCGACGGCATCGTCGTGCGACAGGCCGGACGCGCGCATCAATCTGACGGTCAAGGCGGCCACCCGGCCCACTTCATAGCTGGGAACGTTCATGTCCACTCCTGGAATTCGACCGACCAGTCGCGCACTGCCGGCGAAGCGCCGCGGCGCGCGACGTTGGAAACAACCGGTTCAGTATGGTTGACGAACGCCGGAATGGGGTTGACGTGGATCAGGAAATCGAAGGGCGCACTCGCGGGGTGAACGTATCCGCAGCGTACCCGTGGCGCGTCCGCGCCGTGTCGGTGGCAGCCCGCCGTTCTTGTCGCCCAGCTGAATTCGGCGGCTGAATTCAGCGGCTGAATTCGGCATCTGATTGCAACAGCGGATTTCGTGGGCTGCTTTCAGCAGATCATTGCGACAGCTCGCGTGCCGCTTCCACCTGCGACTCGAAGAAGGTCTGGAAGCTGATGGCCAGCCCCGCCATCAACAGGCCGGTGCCGATCAGCAGCGACAGGATCACCAGGATCACGACCGGCCAGCCGGAGCGGGTCGGTTCGCCATCCGGATTGAAGCGCGCGTCCCAGCGCTCGTCCGGCCGCAGCCCGTAGACGATCGCCGCCAGGAACGCACTGATCACCGAGGCGCCGCCCGCCACCGCGAAGGTCCAGTTCAGCGCGGGCGCGCCGACGTGCAGCACCATCGAGGCGATGCCCAGCGCGCCGGCCAGCGTGGCAAGCAGGTGCAGCCAGCCATAGCGGTCGCGCAGGCCGCCGAGATAGAAGCGGTGCGCGCCGAGGCTGCCGAGCAGAAAAGCCAGCGCCACGGTCAGCAGCTTCGACTTGCGCATCGGCGCGCGATCCGTGCCGGTGGCGGCGGCGGGGGAGGCTGACGAGACGGGCGAAGCAGAGGACGGAGCGGCGGACATGGGCGTGAACGTGGGAAGGGAAAACCTGCCGGAAGGCGACCGGGATCGGAACCAAACCCAGCACCGAGATCAGCATCGAAATCAGCACCGGAATCAGCACCGGAATCAGCACCGGAATCAGCACCGGAATCAGCACCGGAATCAGCACCGGAATCAGCACCGGAATCAGCACCGGAACGGCGGCCGAGACTGCGACCGGACCATACGATGGAAGCGGGCAGTGCAGCGCACATTGTACGCCGCACCGCCCGCTTCGATGACCCAGTTGAAGGCCGGCGGATCGTGGCTTTCGATCACCGGCCGGGGGCGCTGGTGCAAAACCTGCGATGTCCTGTCTTGCAGCAGCGTCCGATTGCCGTCAGCGCGGCGCGTTCGACACGACGCCCAGCAGGACGCCGAGATTGGTTTCGCCGTACAGCACGGCGGCCAGAATTCCCATGAACAGCACGGTCAGAGTGAGCTGGCCCGCGTGTCGAGCCAGGTCGGTCAGCATGGATAGCATACGAACCTCGTCGGTTGGTTGGACGAAGGCCGCGCCCATCGCGACACGATCCGAAGGAAAGGGCATGTCAGTGTGCGTTCGCCGCCTGCGATCGACGGCACGCTGCTGAACACCGGTCAGCGCCGGGCGGCAGCCAGGTGGCGGCGCAGCTTCTGCCGCCACGAGCTATTTGACCTTGCAAAGGAGGGGAAAGTTCCGGCGCGGGCTTCTGACGCCATCGCGATCGGCGAAGGCGCTTGCCAGCCGCCGCAACGGGCGACGGCGAACGGCGGCGACGAACGGCAAAGCGCGAACGGCAAAGCGCGAACGGCAAAGCGCGAACGGCAAAGGGCGAACGGCAAAGGGCGAACGGCAGTAGCAAGCCTGCGACGGGCCGCGCGACAAAAACGCGCGACGGCAAGCGTCATCGCAGCGCCGTCGCCGTTTCAAACGATAAAGCGGGGAAGTATCCGGACTAGCGGGTGGTTTCCCGACCCGAACCTTGCCAGCCCGGTCCGACATTGGCGGGGCGGTTGTCGCCGGACACGCTGCTGCCGTTCTGCGCGCTGCGCTCGGAAGTCTGGGTACGTTCGGGCGCGCCGCGGTCGCTGGGCGGGTTGGGGCGCCCGTTCAGCCGGCTGTCGGCGCGTGCTCGGGCTTCCATCCGCTCGATCTGCGCACGCACATGGTCCGGGCTCTCGGCACGCATCACGGTGCGCTCCATGCCGGTCGGCAGCAGCCGCGCCCCGAAGCCGTCCCGCATGTCGGCGCCCTGCCGCGACCAGCCGCCCTGAGCATGGCTCAGGGCCGCAAGGCCGAGCACCGACGCCACCAGCACGGTGGCGGCCGCGGCGTCGCGCAGGAGAGAGCGGAAAAGCATGCGGAATCCCAGAGCCTTCGCTTGCTGTCGTTGTCGAGAAGATTGGGATCATGGTACGCAGCGCTGCCAGCAGGCGCCTATGCCAATCCCGTTACCGGTGTAACGGATTGTTTCGCTTGCGAATGCGGTCTGTTCTCATCTTCGGCGACGCCTGCGCGAGCGTTGCCCGAGGCGGTGCGCGGGCGGTCGCCGCGCGTCGCTAGGGCGCATAGCGGATGCGGTAGATCGCGCCGGCCATATCGTCGCTGACCAGCAACGAACCGTCGGGCGCGACCTCGACATCGGCCGGTCTGCCCCACGGTTGACCGTCCTGCAGCCAGCCCTGGGCGAACACCTCCTGCCTGACCGCCTTGCCGCTGTCGTCGAGCACCACGCGCGTGATGCGATAACCGATGCGCTCGCTGCGGTTCCAGCTGCCGTGCTCCGCAATGAAGATGTTGTTGCGATATTCGGCGGGGAACTGCGTGCCGGTGTAGAAGCGCATGCCCAGCGCCGCCACGTGCGGGCCGAGCCGGGCCACCGGTGGCTCGAACGACGAGCAGGGCCGCTGCTTGCCGAATTCGGGATCGCGCAGGTCGCCGGCGTGGCAATACGGAAAGCCGAAGTGCATGCCCGCGCGCGGGGCCCGGTTCAGTTCGTCCGGCGGCTGGTCGTCGCCGAGCCAGTCGCGGCCGTTGTCGGTGAACCACAGCTCGCCTGTGGTCGGATGCCAGTCGAAGCCGACCGTGTTGCGCACGCCTTTGGCCACGACCTGCAGGTCCGAGCCATCCGGCTTCATCTTCATCACGTTGGCGTAGCGGCCCTCGTCGCGCGCGCAGACATTGCACGGCGCGCCGATCGGCACGTACAGGTAGCCGTCGGGGCCGAAGGCGATGAAACGCCCGCCGTGGTGGGTCTCGCTGGGCAGCTGGTTGTTGATGACGACCGGCTTGGGCGGGTTGGACAGGCGCTGTTCGATGCCGTCCAGGCGCAGGATGCGCGAGACCGAGGAGGTATAGAGCGCGCCGTCGCGCCAGGCCACGCCGATCGGCAGCGTCAGGCCGCTGGCGACGGTGTGGACCACCGGCTTGCCGCTCAGCGGCGCCTGTACCGCGTAGACCTTGCCGGCGCCGCGGCTGCCGACGTACAGTGTGCCGCCCGGCGAAAAGGTCATGCCGCGCGCTTCCGGCACGGCGTCGGTCAGCCGCTCGATGCGAAAGCCCGGCGGCAGCTGGATCTGCTCGAGCGATTCGGCGTGCGCGGCTGGCGTGATCGCCTGGGACAGCAGGGCGGCAAGCCCGGCCAGGACGGTGGAAAAGTGACTAAGGTAGCGCACGACCCCTCCTGCGTTTGGTGTTTTTGCCACGATGCCGAGGCGTGACGCGGCCGTCAATTGGCCTGCCCCGCCGTCGGCCACCCTAAGTGTTTGTTTGGCCTCAGTATTTGGGCTATACTCTTGCGTTTCGTGTTCGCACACCCCGTTTTTCGAGGAATTCACCCATGGTCGTAATCCGTCTGGCCCGTGGCGGCAGCAAGAAGCGCCCGTTCTTCAATATCGTTGCAGCCGACTCGCGCAACCGCCGCGACGGCCGTTTCATCGAGCGTATCGGCTTCTACAACCCGCTGGCTTCGCAAGGCGAAGAAGGTCTGCGCCTGGCGCAAGACCGCCTGACCTACTGGCAAGGCGTTGGCGCCCAACTGTCGCCGACCGTTGCCCGTCTGGTCAAGCAGAACGCCGCCAAGGCCGCTGCCTGATTTACGCTGCCGCTACCGGTAGTCTGCCGTGACCACGTCCGCGCGCGGCGCGCAACGGCGGCCGTTGAACGTGCCGCCCGGTGCCACCGGGCCCGGAACAGGGACCGGCACGCCACGCGAGGCCCGCATCCCGGCCGCGCTGGTGTATGGGCAGGCCCTGCCCGACGACCTGATCGAGGTCGGCTATGTCGCCGCGGCCTATGGCGTGCGCGGCTGGATCAAGGTCCAGCCCCATGCGCAGGATGCCGGCGCCTTGCTGCATGCGCGGCGCTGGTGGCTGCTGCAGCCCGAGGCTCCGGCTTCGCGGCCGGTGGCCCAGTCGGCGGCCCGCGAAGCGGGGCCGCTGTGCCTGAAGATCGCGCAGTCGCGCGAGCATAGCGGCACCGTGGTGGCGCAGGCGTCCGGTGTGGCGGACCGCAATCTGGCCGAGGCGCTCAAGGGGCGTCGCGTCTGGATCCGGCGCGAGGATTTCCCCGCGCCCGAAGAGAACGAGTTTTACTGGGTCGATCTGATCGGCTGCACGGTGAGCAACGAGCAGGGCGAAGCCCTGGGCGAAGTCGCCGGGCTGATCGACAACGGCGCCCACCAGATCCTGCAGGTTGCCTACGCGCTGCCGGACGGCAAGCCCGGCGAGCGTCTGATTCCCTTCGTCGACGCCTATCTGCGGCACGTCGATATCGAGGCGCGGCGCATCGTGGTGGACTGGGGGCTGGACTACTAGCCGCCGCAGCAAAAGCAGCAACAGCAGCAAGGCAAGGGCAAGGCAACGGCAGGCAACGGAACAGGAGTGAGACCGATGCAGTTCGACGTGATCACGCTGTTCCCGGAGATGTTCCGCGCGCTGACCGACTGGGGCATCACCAGCCGGGCCGCCAAGCAGCAGCGCTATACGCTGCGCAGCTGGAATCCGCGGGACTTCACCACGGACAACTACCGCACCATCGACGACCGTCCCTATGGGGGCGGACCGGGCATGGTGATGCTGGCCAGGCCGCTGGAGGACGCGATCGACGCCGCCGTCGCGGCGCAGGCCGATGCCTTTGCCGGTGCCGGTGCCGATCCAGGTACCGGCGACGGTGCCAGCGCCTCCCACGTGGTGCTGATGTCGCCGCAGGGCGCGCCGCTGACGCACGCCAAGGTGGTCGAGCTGGCGCGGCGTCCCGGTCTGGTGCTGATCTGCGGCCGCTACGAGGCGATCGACCAGCGCCTGATCGACCGTCGCGTCGACGAGGAAATCAGCCTCGGCGATTTCGTGCTGTCGGGCGGCGAGCTGCCGGCGATGGCGCTGATCGACGCGGTGGTGCGTCTGCTGCCCGGCGTGCTGGGCGACGCGCAGTCGGCGGTGCAGGACAGCTTCGTCAACGGGCTGCTCGATTGTCCGCATTACACGCGGCCCGAGGAATACGAAGGCATGCGGGTCCCCGAGATACTGCTCGGCGGCCATCATGCCGAGATCGAAAAATGGCGGCGCCACCAGGCGCTGGCCAATACGGCGCGCAAGCGGCCCGACCTGATCGAGTCCGCGCGCCGCCAAGGTTTGCTGACCAAGGCCGACGAGAAATTCCTGTCGGAGTGGGCGGCGAAGGAAGGGCGGGGGCAAGCCTCCGCCAGTTGAAACCCCATCCTCTGTCGGGGCCACGCCAGAAGGCGAGGCATGCAACGCCGTCACGATGGCACAGGAGAAGAAACGATGAACATCATCGAGCAGATCGAGAAGGAAGAGATCGCGCGTCTGACCGCGAACAAGACCATCCCCGCATTCGCGCCGGGCGACACCGTTGTCGTCAACGTGAACGTGGTCGAAGGCAACCGCAAGCGCGTGCAGGCCTACGAAGGCGTGGTGATCGCCAAGCGCAACCGTGGCCTGAATTCGTCCTTCATCGTGCGCAAGATCTCGTCGGGTGAGGGCGTGGAGCGTACGTTCCAGCTGTACTCGCCGCTGATCGCCGGCATCGAAGTCAAGCGCCGCGGCGATGTGCGCCGCGCCAAGCTGTACTATCTGCGCCAGCGTTCGGGCAAGTCCGCTCGCATCAAGGAAAAGCTCGTCACCAAGGCCTCCAAGGTCGCGGCTGCCGAGTAAGACGCAGCGCCTGGCCGGCACGCCGGCCGGAGCGATGGACGGGGTTCGCGCTCCGTCTTCAAGGGCACCTTCGGGTGCCCTTTTTGCATGGTGGCCGCAGGGTGACGGCATGGGGCATGCGTGCGGCCAGCATGCCGAGCCCGCTGCATACGCCAAGCACGCCGAGCCCGCCGAGCCCGCCGAGCACGCCGAACATGCCGAGCACGCCGAACATGCCCGGCATGCCGGACGCGCCTCGCATGCCGCCGGCCCCGCCGATGCCCCGCGGCGAGGTCTGTCATACTTGTGCCGCTATGCGCCCCGCCTTCGATCCCGAATCGCTGCCGATCGTCTCGGTCGACAGCCAGCACCCACCGCTTTCCGAGCCGCGCCTGCGGCCGGACTTCATCCGCCATCGCTTCCTGACTCCGCCGGCCTGGCAGCCGGAGCTGACCGACGAGTCGCGCGCCTACGACCCCAAGCAGAGCCTGCGCGACGCCGCGGTGCTGGTGCCGCTGGTGCAGCGCGCCGACGGCCTGACCGTGCTGCTGACGCAGCGCAATGCGAACCTGAGCGCCCACGCGGGGCAGATCAGCTTTCCGGGCGGCCGCTGGGAGCCCGAGGACATCAATCGGGTCGCCACCGCGCTGCGGGAAACGGAGGAAGAGATCGGGCTGGACCGGGATTACGTCGAGGTGCTGGGCGCGCTGCCGGACTACATCACCGGCACGGGCTTCCATGTCAGTCCGGTGGTAGGCCTGGTGCGCGACGGCTTCGCGCTGCGCCCCGATGCGCGCGAGGTGGCCGATGTGTTCGAGGTGCCGCTGGCCTTCCTGATGGACCCGTCGCACCACCAGCGGCGGCTGTTCCGCTGGGTCGACGGCGAGCGGATGTTCTATGCGATGCCGTATCCGCGCGAAGGCGGGGGACATCGCTTCATCTGGGGTGCGACCGCGGGCATGCTGCGCAATCTGTACCATCTGCTGGCGGCCTAGCGCACAGCCGCATCCCTGACGACGGCGAGGCGCCGATCAGGCCTGCGCCGCTTTCCCTTCCTGCTTCGATTCGGACTCGCCCTGCGCCGCGCGCTGCGGATGGCAGTGCGGACAGCTGACGCCGACCACATAGTGCGGGCTCTGCTGCTCCTCCGGCGTGACCACCGCACGGCAGGCAAAGCACTGCTTGGGTCCGGCCGGTTGCAGCTCGGGATTGAGCGCGGTGCGGTAGTCGAAGACGAAGCAGTCGCCGCGATAGTGGCTCCCGCCGACCTCCTCGAAGTACTTCAGGATGCCGCCCTCGAGCTGATAGACGCGCTCGATGCCGGCCTGCTGCATGTGGATCGCGCCCTTCTCGCAGCGGATGCCGCCGGTGCAGAACGACACCACGGTCTTGCCGGCGAACTCGTCCTTGTGCTCCGCCACCACGGCCGGGAAGTCGCTGAACTTCTGCAGCCCGTAGTCGACCGCCTGCTCGAAGGTGCCGACCGCGACCTCGAAGGCGTTGCGCGTGTCGAGCATCACCACCGGCCGGCCTTCGTCGTCATGGCCCTGGTCGAGCCAGCGCTTGAGGTCGGCAGGGCGCACCGACGGCGCGCGGCCTTCCTCGGGCCGGATCAGCGGCATCTTCATCGTGATGATCTCGCGCTTGATCCGCACCAGCATCCGCTTGAATGGCTGGGTCTCCGACAGGCTCTCCTTCGGCTCCAGATCGGCGAAGCGCGGATCGGCGCGCAGCCAGCCCACCACATCGTCGATGCCTTCGCGGCTGCCCGCCAGGAACAGGTTGATCCCTTCCGGGGCGAGCAGCACGGTGCCCTTGAGCGCGGCCGCCTCGCAGCGCTCGCGCAAGGCGGCGCGCAGCGTCTCGATGTCGTTCAGCGTGACGAACTTGTAGGCGGAAATATTGACGATCTGCATGGACTGCGGAGCACGGCGTGGCGGGATGGGGCGCGTGCGGGGATCGGTCCGCGCGTCGCGCGGCGCCGTGGGCATCGCGTGCCGCCATGACTGCCTGATGGGAAACACGAAATTATAGCGGGTCGGCCCGGCGCGCGGGATCGCGCCCGACCACCGCCCCCAACCACAGCCCCCAGCCACAGCCCCCAGCCACAGCCCCCAGCCACAGCCCCCAGCCACAGCCCCCAGCCACAGCCCCCAGCCACAGCCCCCAGCCACAGCCCCCACCCACAGCACCCACCCACCGCACGCAGCCACCGCACCCTGCCACCGTGCCCGACACCGCCGCCCGCCTCGCACCGCCATCGCCTCGCCATCGCCTGGCGTGCCGCAGCGGATTTCGTCGCCCGCCGGCGGCCCGGCCGCGAGCTCGCGCCGGTACAATGGCGCCCATGTCTTCGCCCCGCTTCGTACATCTCCGCCTCCATTCCGAATACTCGATCGTCGACGGCATCGTCCGCCTCGAGGATGCGGTCAAGGCCGCCGCCGCCGACGGCATGGGCGCGCTTGCGCTGACCGACCTCGCCAACGCCTTCGGCCTGATCCGCTTCTACAAGGAGGCGCGCGGCGGTGGCGTCAAGCCCATCGTCGGCGCCGACGTCTGGCTGACCAACGCCGACGATCGCGACAAGCCCGCGCGCATGCTGCTGCTGGTGCAGGACCGGCGCGGCTACCTGAACCTGTGCGTGCTGCTGTCGCGCGCCTGGCTGTCGAACCAGTACCGCGGCCGCGCCGAGCTCGAGCCGACCTGGCTCGAGGAACCCGGCGAGGACGGCCTGCCGCTGTCGACGGGCCTGATCGCGCTGTCCGGCGCGATGGGCGGCGACGTCGGCCAGGCCCTGGCCAACGGCAACGACGCCGCCGCGCAGCGTGCCGCCCGGCACTGGGCCACGGTCTTCCCGCAGCGCTATTACATCGAGCTGCAGCGCGCCGGCCATCCGGGCACCGAGGCCTATGTGCAACGCGCGGTGCAGCTGGCCGCGGCGCTGCAGCTGCCGGTGGTCGCGACGCATCCGGTGCAGTTCATGACCCCCGACGACCATACCGCGCACGAGGCGCGCGTCTGTATCGCCGAGGGCGAGCTGCTGGCCAATCCGCGCCGCGTGCGCCGCTTCACCACCGACCAGTATTTCAAGACGCAGGACGAGATGTGCGCGCTGTTCGCCGACATCCCGTCCGCGCTCGAGAATGCGGTGCAGATCGCGCGCCGCTGCAACCTGACGCTCGAGCTCGGCAAGCCGCGCCTGCCGCTGTTCCCGACGCCGGACGGCATGTCGCTTGACGACTATCTCGTGCACATGTCGAAGGAGGGGCTGGAGCGCCGTCTGGAGGTGCTGTTCCCCGACGAGGCGACGCGCGAGGCCAGGCGCCCCGAGTACTACGCGCGGCTGGAATTCGAGACCGGCATCATCATCAAGATGGGGTTCCCCGGCTACTTCCTGATCGTGGCGGACTTCATCAACTGGGCCAAGAGCAACGGCGTGCCGGTCGGCCCGGGTCGCGGCTCGGGTGCCGGCTCGCTGGTCGCCTACGCGCTCGGCATCACCGACCTCGATCCGCTCAAGTACGCGCTGCTGTTCGAGCGTTTCCTGAATCCGGAGCGGGTGTCGATGCCCGACTTCGATATCGACTTCTGCCAGCACGGCCGCGATCGCGTGATCCAGTACGTCAAGGAGAAGTACGGCAAGGACGCGGTGTCGCAGATCGCCACCTTCGGCACCATGGCCGCCAAGGCCGCGGTGCGCGACGTCGGCCGCGTGCTCGACCTGGGCTACAACTTCGTCGACGGCGTGGCCAAGCTGATCCCGTTCAAGCCGGGCAAGCTGGTGACGATCGAGGAGGCCAAGAAGGAAGAGCCGCTGCTGACCGAGCGCGAAAACAACGAAGAGGAAGTGCGCCAGCTGCTCGAACTGGCGCAGCGCGTCGAAGGCATGACCCGCAACGTCGGCATGCACGCCGGCGGCGTGCTGATCGCGCCGGGCAAGCTGACCGACTTCTGCCCGCTGTACACGCAGGGCGGCCAGAACGACGGCATGAGCGGCGTGGTCAGCCAGTACGACAAGGACGACGTCGAGGCGGCGGGCCTGGTCAAGTTCGACTTTCTGGGCCTGACCACGCTGACCATCCTCGACTGGGCCGAGCGCTACATCCGCCGGCTCGATCCGGGCAAGGCCGACTGGAACTGCAGCCAGATCCCGCTCGACGATCCGGCCGCCTTCGACATCCTGAAGTCCGCCAACACGGTGGCGGTGTTCCAGCTGGAAAGCCGCGGCATGCAGGGCATGCTCAAGGACGCCAAGCCCGACCGCTTCGAGGACATCATCGCGCTGGTGTCGCTGTACCGCCCCGGCCCGATGGACCTGATCCCCAGCTTCTGCGCGCGCAAGCACGGCCGCGAGAAGGTGGAATATCCGGACCCGCGCGTCGAACCCGTCCTGAAAGAGACCTACGGCATCATGGTCTATCAGGAGCAGGTGATGCAGATGGCGCAGATCATCGGCGGCTACTCGCTCGGCGGTGCCGACCTGCTGCGCCGCGCGATGGGCAAGAAGAAGCCCGAGGAGATGGCCAAGCATCGCGAGCTGTTCCGCGAGGGCGCGGCGAAGAACGGGCTGTCGGCCGACAAGGCCGACGAGATCTTCGACCTGATGGAGAAGTTCGCCGGCTACGGCTTCAACAAGTCGCACGCGGCCGCCTATGCCTTGCTGGCGTACTACACGGCCTGGCTGAAGGCGCACCATCCGGCCGAATTCATGGCGGCCAACATGTCGCTGGCGATGGACGACACCGACAAGGTCAAGATCCTCTACGAGGATTGCCGCGCCAACGGGCTGCGCGTGCTGCCGCCGGACGTCAACGCCAGCGAATACCGCTTCGCGCCGACCGATGCGAAGACGATCCGCTACGGCCTGGGCGGCATCAAGGGTTCCGGCCAGGGCGCGATCGAGGACATCCTGCGCGCGCGCGAGGAACGGCCGTTCACCGACCTGTTCGACTTCTGCGAGCGCGTCGACCGCCGCCAGGTCAACCGCCGCACGATCGAGGCGCTGATCCGCGCCGGCGCCTTCGACACGCTGCATCCGAACCGCGCCCAGCTGCTGGCCTCGGTGCCGCGCGCGATGGAGGCCGCGGAGCAGAAGGCCGAGTCGGCCAACCAGGTGTCGCTGTTCGACCTGATGGCCGACGACGGCGATGCGCACCGCCCGGAGCTGATCGACGAGCCGGCCTGGACGCCGAAGCGGATGCTGCAGGAGGAAAAGCAGGCGCTCGGCTACTACTTCTCCGGCCACCTGTTCGACGCCTATCGCGACGAGGTGCGGCGCTTCGTCAAGGGCACGCTGGCGTCGCTGGAAAAGGAAGTGCAGGGCAACGGCGGCGGCTACGGTCGCGACGTGCGCGGCAAGATGGTCGCCGGCGTGATCACCGGCATCCGCACGCAGATGACGCAGCGCGGCAAGATGCTGATCGTGCTGCTCGACGACGGCACCGGGCAGATCGAGATGACGGTGTTCAACGAGCTGTTCGACGCCAACCGGCACATGTTCCGCGAGGACGAACTGCTGATCGCGCAGGGCAATGCCCGCCACGACACCTTCACCGGCGGGGTGCGCTTCACCGCGGAAACCGTGATGGACCTGACCACCGCGCGGATCCGCAACGCGCGCGCGCTGAAGCTGTCGCTGAACGGCAATTCGTCGACCGCGATGCTGCGCGAGCTGCTGACCCCGCATCTGGCCGCGTCGGCGGGCAGCCCCGGGCTGCCGGTCTGCATCCAGTACGCCAGCGCCTCGGCGGTCTGCGAGGCGGTGCTGGGCCAGGCGTGGCAGGTGGTGCCGTCGGACGACACGCTGGCGGCGTTGCGGGCGGCGCTGTCGCCGGAGTGTGTCAGTACGCTGTACGAGTGAGGCAGTCAGGCGGGCTGGCGCTTCAACGCTGGCGCGCCTTTTCGGCCAGCGCCATCAGTGCCTCGGCATGGCGGCCGACGTCCGGATCGTAGCGCAGCAAGCTCAGTGGCACGTCGATGCGGGCCTGTCCGTCGCGTACGCGCCGGACGGCCTCGCGCAGCGCGGCGGCGACGCTGTCGTCGTCCGTCCGCGAGAACGGGAGCACCGCTTGCGGCGCGATGACTTCCAGGCATGCGATGTTGTCGGCGAACACCAGTGGCGTGCCACACAGCACCGACTCCACGCCGACCAGACCGAACGGCTCGTAGTCGGATGCGAGGACTGTGTAGTCTGCTGCCCGATACAGGGATTCGATATCGCTGACATAGCCCATTTCGCGCACGCGTGGCAACGGCCGTCCTACAGGTCGGCCGGCTACGGCAAGGGTGACAGGGAGGTTCGACTCCGCGTGTAATATGGCGAAATGCCGGGCCAGCAGGTCCAGGCCCTTGCGCGCGTGGCCTGACGAAGGAAAGAGGAAGACCAACTCGTCATCGGCAAAGCCGTGCTTGCGGCGGAGCGACTGTCGCTGGGACGCGTCCACCGGGGTGAAGCGGCGCGTATCGACTGGCGGGTACAGCAGCGCGATGCGGTCCTCGGCGATGCCATACAGGGATACCAGCTCGCTGCGCATCAGCGCCGAGTGCGCCACCACCGTGCTGGCGCCCGCGTACTGATCGCTCTCGAGCCGGATTTGCCAGCGGTCAGCCAGACTCGGGGCTTTGCCGCGCGCGGCAAGATAGCCTCGATGGGTGCCGCCGCAAATCGCCAGATCGGCGCCGCGTACGCGGTTGCACCCGATCAGTACGTCGCTGTGGCGCTTCAACGTCTGCAGACGCCACGAGAAAACATGGTCGCGCCATTTACCGGGCAGCATCGATACGTTGATCCGGTGTCCTTCGATGGTCTTGCCACCGGCCTCTGCGGCATCGAACTTGCGCGCGTAGACCGCCACCGGCCGGGGAGAGCGGGCCGCTATGGCGGCGGCGATGTCCAAGGCGTAGCGCTCGAGCCCACCACCGGCGCCAAAGCGGTTGCATGCAATGCCGAATTTCAGCGAATCAGCCGTCATGGGGGTTCCGGGTTTGTTCATGCAATTGCACGAGCTTCGCGTACTTGTAGTAACTCGCCTGGGCGTTCATCAGCGCCACCCCAAAGCCGGCGGCGCCGTCAAGAAAGCCACGCTTGAGCAGATAGGTGCGAACGAAGGCCCAGAGACCGTGCCCCGCCGCACCGGCGATCGAGCTGCGCTTGCCCCGCTGGAACGCCTGCTGGGCCCCCGCGCTGGAATAGGTGTCGATCTTGCGCAGCACATCGGCGTAGCTTCGATAGCTGTGGTGGATCAGCGGTTCGCGCAGCCGGACGATGGGGTCTTCGACTCGCAGGTGCTCGTGCACCAGATCGTCGGTGAAGCGACCCCGGTTGCGGCGGAACACCCGGGTCACGTAATCGGGATACCAGCCGGCATGGCGGACGAAGGTGCCGCAGAACGCGGACAGGCGCGGCAGCGCCAGCGCGGCGCCACTGCCATCGTCCAGATGCGTCTCGATTTCCCGCCGTAGAGCGGGGGTGACACGCTCGTCGGCATCGATGCTCAGGATCCAGTCCCCCGTGGCTGCGGCGATGGCGCGATTCTTCTGTGGACCGAAGCCCGGCCAGTCCTCCGTCTGGATGACAGTGGCGCCAGCGGCACGTGCTAGGGCGACCGTGTCGTCCTCGCTAGACCAATCCACTATAATCCGCTCGTCGCACCAGGCAACGCTGTCCAGGCACGCCGCGATATTGCGCGATTCATTCCTGGTGATGATGACCACCGAGATTTTCATAACCAACAGATTCCGTCGCGTGGGCGGATCAGATATGCGCAGGGCCGGATCAGCTCCAGGGACTGCCTGCGCTTGAGAAAGCGCTGATTCTACCGCAGCGATATTGCGCATCCTGCGGCTGCCCGGCCGTGTGTCCCGATCACTCGACGCGCGCCGTCCAACGCCAAACCGTATTGATGACGATTGCCCCGATGTCCCGCCTCGGCGGGGTGGAGAAAATTTGGTCCGCAATAGCCTGTGCCGCCCTGGTCGCTTTTCCAGCGCTGTTGCTGCGATTCCCGTCCGCAGCAAACACTGGCTTTACCGTACTGTTGGTCTGGGGACTTTGGGTGCTCGTCGTCCCACCGCGTAATGGCGAGCGGGAGTGGCGCCTGGTTGGATGCCATTGGCCGATGGTGGTCGGCATGGCGGGCTTGCCCGTGGCCCTTCTGTTCCATCAACTCGTCCACTGGCAGGGAATACCCGGCATCCCTTACGTTTATTCGCGTTTCGCTTTGTTCGCCCTGCTGGCCTGCGGCTTTCTAAGGCTGGGCGGCGCCGTGCGCCTGATGCAATGGGGACTGGTGGTCGGGGCCATCGGCTCCGCCGTTTGGATCCATGTCGCGGCTGCCCACGGCCGGCCGAGTCATGTCGGCGTGAACAATGTCATTCCTTTCGCCAACCTGTCGCTGACCATGGGTATCCTGGCTTGGATATCAATCGGCTGGAACCGCCGCGACGAGTGGCTGCAGATTGCGTTGAAGGTGTTTGCGGGGCTGGCTGCAATCTACACGTCCTACCTCAGCGCGACCAGGGGAAGCTGGATCGCGATTCCCATCCTGCTGCTGATCGTGCTGATGTCCTCGCGCCGCCTGACGGTGCGCAACCGCTGGCGCTTGCTGCTGTTGCTGCTGGCGGTTATTGGCGTACTTGGCTATAGCAGCGAGGTCGTGACCACACGGGTGCATGACGCGGTGCGCAGCTTGGCAGGGTACATGGAAGCCAATGTGCGGGACACCTCGGAGGGCATCCGGCTGCAACTGTGGCGCGGCTCGATGCTACTGCTAGCCGAACATCCGCTGACGGGGGTCGGTCCCGACAATTGGGCCGCCGCTTTGTCCGAACTTGTGCGGCGCGGGGTGGTGACGCCGACGGCTGCTGCCTTCGATCATTCCCACAATGACCTGTTGTACGCCGCGGCGACGCTTGGCGTGCCGGGCCTGATTGCCGTCCTTGCGCTGTATTTGGTGCCGATGGCCTACTTTCTGCGGCACCTGCGCTGTCCGGACGGCACCGCCAGCATCGCCGCCGCCATGGGGCTCGCTACCGCCGTCGGCTTCCTCGTCTTCGGACTGACCGAAAGCATGTTCTATATCGCGATGACCAATGCCTTCTACGTCGTCAACATGGCCGCATGCTTCGCCTTGGTGGTGGGCCGCAAAGGGCAAAGCGAGGCCGTGTGTCCGTGATCCCCGCTTATGTCATCAATATGGAGCATGCCGCCGAGCGGCGCGCGCGCATCGGCGCCCAGCTCGACGAGCTTGGCGTGCCATACCGGCTCTTCCACGCAGTCGATGGACGACGGCTCGATGACGGGGAAGTCGCGAAGCACTACAACGAGACCGCGGCACGCACCGAATATCGGCCCTTGTCGCGCGGAGAACTGGGTTGTGCGTTGAGTCATCTCGGCGTCTATCGCCAGATGCTCGAAGATGGTTCGCCTTTCGCGCTCGTGCTCGAGGACGATGCAGCGCTCGGCGATGCCCTGCCCGCGACGCTGGACGCGCTGGCACGCACGCTCGACCCAGCGGAACCGGTTGCCGTGCTGCTGTCCCACGTCGATAAGTTCACGCAGTGGGGTCGAGTGCCGCTCGATGGACAACGGCAGCTCGTTCGTCGCTACGGCGAATGGTGGCGCGCGCACGGTTACGTAATTAGCAGGGCTGCGGCGCAGCGTCTGCTGGAAGGCCTGCAGCCGGTCTGGTGCGCCGCCGATTACTGGTCCGCCTTCGAGCGGCGCGGCCTGATCGAAGTGCGCGCGGTGGTGCCATATTGCATCGGCCTGACGGAACTGGCCGCCGCATCGTCGCTCGAGGATCACCGTGCGCCACTGGACGCAACCGACAAGGCTCGGCGGAGCATCGGCTATTATCTGCGGCGCTATCTTGTCCAGCGCTTCCTGTTCCAGCTCTTTGTCCGTCCGTTCCTGCGCGTGGCAAAACAGAAACGCAACTGGTAGCGCACGACGCGCCAGTTCCCGATTCCTCGCCTCAGTACTCCATGGCAACTCACACTCCCCTTGAAGCTTCCGCGCCACAGAACAATATGGCGAGACGACTCTGGTCCTACCTGCGCCCGGAGTTGCGCATCTTCATCGCCGCCATCGTCGCGATGGCCGTCGTGGCCGCCAGCGAAGGGGTGATCCCCAAGGTCGTCAACGATCTGCTGGACAAGGGCTTCGGCGGCGACTACGCCGGCAAGCTGTGGCATGTGCCGGCGATCCTGACCGGCGTCGCGCTGATCCGCGGCCTGGCGCAGTTCGCCTCCGGCTATCTGCTGAGCCTGATCTCCAACCGCGTGCTGCTGAAGATGCGGCTGCAGATGTTCGAGCGCATGCTGCATGTGCCGGCGATGTTCTTCCATCGCAATACCGCGGCGTCGCTGATCAATGCGGTGATCTTCGAGGTCAACCAGGTGCTGCAGATCCTGACCAGCGTGTTCATCACGCTGGTGCGCGATTCGCTGACGGTGGTCGCGCTGTTGATCTACCTGTTCTACACGAACTGGCGGCTGACGCTGATCGTCGCGGTGATCCTGCCGGTGATCGGCTACCTGATGTCGAAGATCAACCGGCGCCTGCGCAAGCTCAACCGCGAGCACCAGACGCTGACCAACAGCGCCGCCTATGTCGTCGAGGAAGCGGCGGGCGGCTTCAAGGTGGTCAAGCTGCACGGCGGCGAGACCTACGAGCTGGCGCGCTTTCGCGCGATGGCCGAGCGGCTGAAGAACTATTCGATGCGGATGGCGGTCGCGGGCGGGCTGAACCAGCCGGTCACTGCGTTCCTGGCCGCGCTGGCGCTGTCGGTGATCATCACCATCGCGATGGTGCAGGCGCAGGGCAACCAGACCACCATCGGCGGCTTCACCGGCTTCGTGATGGCGATGCTGCTGCTGATCTCGCCGCTGAAGCACCTGACCGACATCAACCAGCCGCTGACGCGCGGCATGACCGCCGCCGAGATGATTTTCCGGCTGATCGACGAGCCGGTGGAGCCGCAGCAGGGCGGGCTGCCGCTGGACCGCGCGCGCGGCGAGCTGGTGTTCGAGCGCGTCGGCTTCCGCTATGGCGACGCCGGGCGCCCGGCGCTGCAGGACGTGTCGCTGCAGGTCAGCCCGGGCGAGGTGCTGGCGCTGGTCGGCCCGTCCGGCAGCGGCAAGACCACGCTGGTCAACCTGGTGCCGCGCTTCTTCGACCCGACCGAAGGGCGCATCCTGCTCGACGGCCAGCCGCTCGATGCGCTGGCGTTGAAGGACCTGCGCCGCCAGATCGCCTTCGTCAGCCAGGACGTGGTGCTGTTCAACGACACCGTCGCCGCCAACGTGGCCTACGGCGTGCACTCGGCCGACCAGATCGACATGGCGCGGGTCGAACGCGCGCTCGAGGCCGCCTACCTGACCGACGTGGTCAAGGGGCTGCCAGAGGGTTTGCAGACCAATATCGGCGACAACGGCATGAAGCTGTCGGGCGGACAGCGCCAGCGCCTGGCGATCGCGCGCGCGCTGTACAAGGACGCGCCGATCCTGATCCTGGACGAGGCCACCTCGGCGCTGGATTCGGAGTCCGAGCGCCAGGTCCAGGCCGCGCTGGAATCGCTGATGGTCGGCCGTACCACGCTGGTGATCGCGCACCGCCTGTCGACCATCGAGAACGCCGACCGCATCGCGGTGCTGGATCAGGGACGCATCGCCGAGCACGGCACCCATGCCGAGCTGCTGGCCGCGAACGGGCTGTACGCCGGGCTGCACCGGATCCAGTTCGCGACGCAGTAAGCCTGCCGCGGGGGCGCCGTGCCGCGGTGCGATTCGGTGCGGTGCGGTGCGCCACCGGCCGGCCTCGCTTGGCGTGCCGCCGTGGCTGGCCGATACTGTGGCATGCCTCGCGCGCCGCGCGACGGCCATGCCGGCGGACGGATGGACCGGAATCAACCGAGGAGACCACGATGAGCGAATCGCAGCAAGGCCGTGCCGCGCAGGGCGCGGCAGCCGGCAAGTCCGGCGGCAGTGTCGACAGCAAGCCGATCAGCCGCTATCCGGTGCCGACGCTGGAGCAGGTTCCGGACGATATCCGCGAGCGCATCCTGGCGGTGCAGGAGAAGGCCGGCTTCGTTCCCAACGTCTTTCTCGCGCTGGCGCACCGGCCGGCCGAGTTCCGCGCCTTCTTCGCCTATCACGACGCGCTGATGGACAAGGAGGGCGGACTGAGCAAGGGCGAGCGCGAGATGATCGTGGTCGCCACCTCCGGCGTCAACCAGTGCCTGTATTGCGTGGTCGCGCACGGCGCGATCCTGCGCATCTACGAGAAGAAGCCGCTGCTGGCCGACCAGGTCGCGGTCAACTATCGCAAGGCCGACCTGCCGCCGCGCCAGCGCGCGATGCTCGATTTCGCGATGAAGGTCTGCCAGGCCTCGCACGAGATCGACGAATCCGATTTCGAGGCGCTGCGCCCGCACGGCTTCTCCGACGAGGACGCGTGGGACATCGCCGCCATCACCGCCTTCTTCGGCCTGTCCAACCGGATGGCCAACACCATCGGCATGCGTCCCAACGACGAGTTCTTCCTGATGGGACGTGTGCCGAAGGCCAAGCCGTAATCCGGTGCCGGGACCGGCCGTCTCGCCCGCGGACGGCGGATGCCGTCCGCTCCCGACCTGCAAGGAGATTGCATGCCAAGGATCGTCGACCGATCGCGTCTTACCTCGCTTCTTTCCGCGCTTGTTTCCGCGCTTCGTTACCCGCTGCTGCCTCGTCTGACCCGCACGGGCCGGCTGGCTGGCGCCGCTGCCGGCGCGGCCATGCTGACCGCCTGCGCCAGCGAACCGCCGCCGGGCCCGCCGCCGCCGCCGATGGGAGGCGCCGCCACGCCGCAGGGCTGCGCCGCCGACAAGCTGGCCGACGACGCGCTGGTCGGCAAGCCCGAGGCCGAGGCGATCGCGCTGCTGGATGGCTGCGCCTGGCGCATCGGCCAGCGCGACGCGCAGCAGTTCCCCGGCACCATGGACTATCGTCCGGACCGGCGCACGCTCGGCATCGCGGGCGGCCTGGTGGTCTGGGTCAAGCGCGGCTGAAATGCCAGGCGCGGGCGTGGCGGCGCGCCGGCCGGCGCCGCAGTCGTATGGCGCGTGGCGCGCCGCGCGCCGTCCGGTGTCGTCCGGTGGGTGGCTTGTGACCGATGGCCTGGGGCTTGCGGCGAGCAGCGTGTAGCGTGCGGCGTGTTGTGTGGCCGGCCTACTTGACCTGCGCGCACATGCCGCTGGCCGGGTCGAACATCACCGGCCACGCTTCTTCGTAGATTCCCGGCGTGCAGCGCTTCTGGCAATTGGCATGGGCCAGCGTGACGCGCCGCGGGTCCTGCCACACCATCAGCTTGCAGCCGCTGTCGTCGCGCGCCACCAGTTCGATATGCGGGGCCTTCTGGACCTGCCTGAATTCGCTCAGATCGAAGGCGCAGGAGCCGCGTCGCCGGGGCACCCACAGCTTCCAGTTCAACGCCTGGACCTCGTTCGCGGCGACGCGCACGCGCGCCTCTTCCCGAAAGCCGTCGTCCTCGGTGCGGCTGCAATAGCCGGCGAGCTCGATCACGCGCGAGGGAATCGGTGGAGGAGGGGCGGGCGTGACCTGCCGTTCGGGCGCGGCCGGCGGCAACGAGGGCGCGCGTTTGGCCAGTTCCTGCACGGGCGTGCAGCCCGGCAAGGCCAGCAGTCCCGCGAGCAGTGCCGCCGGTAGTGCCTGCGGTAGCCTCGCTGCCGCTCGCGCCGGTAGTCCTGCCGCCAGTCCTGCCGCCAGTCCCGCCGCTAATCGCACCGGTATTCCTGCCCGTATTCCTGCCGGTAGTCCGGGAAGCAGCGGGCCTGCCCATGGCGCGATCCGCCGCGCCGACGGCCCTTGGGCCATTGCGTCATTCCAGCGTGTCATCGTCCGCTCCCGCCGCCGCGCCAGGCGCGCGCCATCCTCCTAATCGTTATAGAAGATTGGTGCGGGGATGGCATGCGGTCTGACCCTGAGGGCGCGTTCCGGGCGGAACGCGGGCGGGCCGCGCCGACATCGACGCCGACATCAACGCCGACATCGAGGCCTACATCAGGATGATGTCGTACTGCTCCTGATGGAAGGTCGATTCGACCTGCAGCGAAATCGGCTTGCCGATGAAGTCGCCGAGCATCGCCATATGCTGGCTTTCCTCCTCGAGGAAGAGGTCGATCACTTCCTGCGAGGCCAGGATGCGGAACTCGCGCGGATTGAACTGGCGCGACTCGCGCATGATCTCGCGCAGGATTTCGTAGCACACCGTGCGCGGCGTCTTGACCTGGCCCTTGCCCTGGCAGACGGGGCACTGCTCGCACAGCACGTGCGCCAGCGATTCGCGCGTGCGCTTGCGCGTCATCTCGACCAGGCCCAGCTGCGAGAAGCCGTTGACGGTGATGCGGGTGCGGTCGCGCGACAGCGCGCGCTTCAGTTCCGACAGCACCGCGTCGCGGTGCTCGGCGTTCTCCATGTCGATGAAGTCGATGATGATGATGCCCCCGAGATTGCGCAGGCGCAGTTGGCGCGCGATCGTGTGCGCCGCCTCCAGGTTGGTCTTGAAGATCGTGTCGTCGAAATTGCGCGCGCCGACATAGCCGCCGGTGTTGACGTCGATCGTCGTCATCGCCTCGGTCTGGTCGATCATCAGATACCCGCCCGACTTCAGGTCGACGCGCCGGGACAGCGCACGCTCGATTTCCGCGTCGATATTGAACAGGTCGAAGATCGGCCGCTCGCCGGTGTAGTGCGACAGCCGCGGCAGCACCGCCGGCGTGTATTCCTGCGCGAACTCGACCAGCTTCTGGTAGTTCTCGCGCGAATCGACCTGGATCACGCCGGTGGCGTCATTGACGAAATCGCGCAGCACGCGCTGGGCCAGGCTCAGGTCCTGGTACAGCAGGCTCGGCGCCGGCAGCGTGGTCGCATTGAGCCGGATCGCGCCCCAGATCTTGCGCAGGTAGGCGATGTCGTTGCCCAGCTCCTCGTCGGTCGCCTCCTCGGCGATGGTCCGGACGATGAAGCCGCCGCGCTCCTCCTCCGGCACCAGCCCCTGCACGCGCGCGCGCAGCGCCTCGCGATCGACTTCGCCCTCGATCCGCTGGGAGATGCCGATATGGGGGTCCTGCGGCAGATAGACCAGCGTGCGGCCGGCGATGCTGACCTGGGTCGACAGCCGCGCGCCCTTGGTGCCGATCGGGTCTTTGATCACCTGCACCATCAGCGCCTGGCCCTCGAACAGCGTCTTTTCGATCGCCAGCTGCGTGCTGCCGTTGCGGTCCGGCTCGCGCCGGTGCCAGATATCGGCGACGTGCAGGAACGCGGCCCGCTCGAGCCCGATGTCGATGAAGGCCGATTGCATGCCGGGCAGCACGCGCACCACCTTGCCCAGATAGATATTGCCGACCAGTCCGCGCGTCAGCGTGCGCTCCACATGAAGCTCCTGCACCGCGGCCTGCTGCACGATGGCCACGCGTGTTTCCTGCGGGGTGATATTGACGAGGATGTCTTCGGTCATGTTTTGTGCGATCCGTCGCCGGCTGGCTGGCTCCGTCGACGGTTGTCCGTCGCGGCGGAGCAGGTTGGTCCCCTGGATGCCGGGCGGCGCGGTCGGTGGGGGACCGGCGCCATGTTCGGCTTGCCCGGCGTTGTGGCGTCGTGGCGTTGCGGCGTTCCGGCGCCGCGCCTCAGAAGCGCAGGCCGGCCTGTCGCAACAGCGCTGCCGTCTCGAACAGGGGCAGGCCCATGATACCCGAATAGCTTCCCGCGATCCGCTGCACGAACTCGGCGGCGCGGCCCTGGATGCCATATGCGCCGGCCTTGCCGAGCGGTTCGCCGCTGGCCACGTAGCGCGCGATCTCGTCCTCGCGCATCGCGCGGAAGCTGACCTCGGAGATCGACAGCGCATGGTGCGCGCCGAGCGTCGAGGCCACGGTCACCGCGGTCAGCACGCGGTGCGTGGTGCCGGACAGCGCCGCCAGCATCGCCGCGGCGTCGTCCGCATGTTGGGGCTTGCCGAGGATGCGGCCGTCCAGGCAGACCGTGGTGTCGGAGGTCAGGATCGGCGCATCGGGCAGCGCGCGGCGCTCGCGGCGGCGCAGCGCGGCCTCGGCCTTCAGCGCGCAGACGCGCTGCACGTAGTCGTCCGGCGTCTCGCCGGGCAGCACCGCTTCGAGCGCCTCGGCGTCTTCGTCGTCGTCGGGCAGCAGCAGCTGGTAGGACACGCCGAGCTGGGTCAGCAGTTCGCGGCGGCGGGGGCTTTGGGAGGCGAGGTAGAGGACGTCGTGGAGCACGGTGGCACGGGCGCGGCGGGCGCGCTCAGGGACAAGGGTGGGACGACGGTTCAGACCGGGCGAGCAGGGATCAGACCCGATGGTAAGGGTGGTTCTGCGTGACGGTCCAGGCGCGGTACAGCTGCTCGGCCAGCAGCACGCGCACCATGCCGTGCGGCAGCGTCAGGCTCGAGAGCCGCAGCAGCGTCTGCGCGCGCGCCTTCAGCGCGGGGTCGAGCCCGTCGGCGCCGCCGATCAGGAAGGCGACGTCGCCGCCCTCGCGCTGCCAGCCGGTCAGCTGCTCGGCCAGCTGCATCGTGGTCAGGTCGCGGCCGCGTTCGTCCAGCGCGACGATGCGGCACTGGCGCGGCAGCGCGGCCTCGATGCGCGCGGCCTCGCGCTGCATCACGGTCGCGGCGTTATTGCTGGCGGTGCGCGCCTCGGGCTTGATCTCGCGCAGCACGATGCGCAGCTCCGGCGGCATGCGCTTGGCATACTCGGCGAAGCCCGCCTCGATCCAGGCCGGCATCTTGTGTCCGACCGCGACGATCAGCAACTGCACGGCGACGCGCTGCTGCGGGATGGGACCCGGCTCAGGCCGAGCGCGTGGCGCGCTTGCGCGGTGCCGCGGTCTTGGCGGCGGCGCTGCGCGTGGCGGTGCTCTTGGCCGCGGTACGGGTGCCGGTGCCGGTGCCGGTGCCGGTTCCCGTCCTGGCCGCCGTCTTGGCAGCGGTCTTCGTAGCAGTCTTGGTGGCGGTCTTGGCCGCGGCCTTGCGGGCGGCGCCGGTACCGCTGCCGGTACCCGTGCGGGCCGGGGCCTTGCGCGCCGGCGCGGCGCCGCTGCTGCTGGTGGTGCGGGGGCGGGCGACCGGCTTGCGCTGCGTGGCGATCGCGTCCGGATCGGTGTCCTCGTGGCCCATCGGCGGCGAAGGCTCCTTCATGCCTTCGGGCAGGCGGGCCAGCGCCGGGCGTTCGCCGGCGGCGCGGCGCGTGGCGCGGGCGCGCGGCGCCTTCTGGCCTGCGTCCTCGTCGTCCTCGTCGTCCATCGGCTCGCTGGCCTTGATCAGCCCCTTGCCGGTGCTGCCGAGCTTGATCCGCACCGGCTTGTCGCCCCAGATCTCTTCCAGGTTGTAGTACTGGCGCAGCTGCGGCTGCAGGATATGCACCACCGCGTCGCCGCAGTCGACCAGCACCCATTCGCCGGTCTCCATGCCTTCCACCGCGACGATGTGGCCGCCGGCTTCCTTGACGGTGTCGCGTACCGAGGCGGCCAGCGCCTTGGTCTGCCGGTTCGAGGTGCCGCTGGCGATCACCACGCGGTCGAACAGTTCGGTCAGGTGCGTGGTGTCGAACACCTTGATGTCCTGTGCCTTGACGTCCTCGAGGCCATCGACGATGGCGCGTTGCAGTTTGCGAATATCCATGGTGCCTTGGTGGTGCCCTTGTATTTTGTCAGCGAGGGATCGGTGGCCGTGGCCGCGTCCCGGGCCATTGCCAACGGCCGGCCCGGTTCCACGGTCCTGCTCAGTCCTGGCGATAGAGTCCGTGGGTGGCGATGTAGTGTGCCACGCCCGGGGGGAGTTGGTCATCCGCGCGCTGGCCGGCGGCGAGGCGCTGGCGCAGGGCGGTGGAGGAGAGGTCGACGGCGAGCGTCTGGTCGATCCACATCCGGCCGGAGGGCGTGGATTGTATCAGGTGCGCGTCGGCGCGGCGTTGGGCCAGCGCGTCGCGCACCGGGCCGTCGAGCCGGTCCAGCGCGAAGCCGGGCCGGGTCGCGACGCACAGATGGACGTAGTCGAGCAGATCCTCCCAGCCATGCCAGGTGTGCAGGCGCAGCAACTGGTCGGCGCCCATCAGCCAGGCCAGCGAGGCTTCCGGGCCGTATTGCTCGCGCAGCTGGCGCACCGTGTCGATGGTGTAGCTCGGGCCGGCGCGATCGACCTCCATGCGGCTGGCGTGGACCCGCGCCGGCGCGTCGGCCAGCGCCGCGGCGGCCAGCTCGGTCATCGCCAGCCGGTCGGCGGCCGGCGTCACGTCGTTGCCTTTCTGCCACGACTGGCCGGTAGGGATCCACAGCAGCTCGTCCAGCTGCAGATGGTCGATGCACAGCCGCGCCAGCGCGAGGTGGCCGACATGGGGCGGATCGAAGGTGCCGCCGAGGATGCCGAGGCGCCAGGGGCGGCCGTGCCGGGCGGGATCCGGATCGTCGGCCTGGGCAGGCCGGTTCGGCGCGCTGGCGGCGGGGGCAGTGATGTTCATCGGTGAGGTTCAGACCCAGTCGCGCGCCGGCAGGAAATCCGTGTACAGCGCCGCTTCGGCGCTGCCCGGCTCGGGCTGCCAGTCGTAGCGCCAGGCGGCCTGCGGCGGCATCGACATCAGGATCGATTCGGTGCGGCCGCCCGATTGCAGGCCGAACAGCGTGCCGCGGTCGAACACCAGGTTGAATTCGACATAGCGGCCGCGGCGATAGGCCTGGAAGTCGCGCTCGCGCGGGCCGTAAGGGGTGTCCTTGCGCGCCTGCAGGATCGGCAGGTAGGCGTCGAGGAAGCCGTCGCCGACCGCGCGCATCATCGCGAAGCTGTCGTCGAAGCCGAGCGCGGAGAAGTCGTCGAAGAACACGCCGCCGACGCCGCGCGCCTCGCCGCGATGCTTCAGGAAGAAATACTCGTCGCACCAGCGCTTGAAGCGCGGATACAGCTCGGCGCCGAACGGATCGAGCGCGCGCTTGCAGGTGGTGTGGAAATGCCGGCAGTCGTCGGCATTGCCGTAGTAGGGCGTCAGGTCCATGCCGCCGCCGAACCACCAGACGGGCTCGGCGCCTTCCTTGACCGCCAGGAAGCAGCGCACGTTCATATGGACCGTGGGCACGTAGGGATTGCGCGGATGGAACACCAGCGAGACCCCCATCGCCTCGAAGCCGCGTCCGGCCAGTTCGGGCCGGTTGGCGCTGGCCGAGGGCGGCAGCGCGTCGCCGCGCACGTGCGAGAAGCCGACGCCGGCCCGCTCCATCACCGCGCCGCCTTCGAGGATGCGGGTGCGGCCGCTGCCGCGCAGGCGCTCGGTGGGCGGCTTTTCCCAGGCATCGGTGGCGAACGGCTGTCCGTCGATGGCGGCGACGGCATCCGTGATGCGGTCTTGCAGATCCAGCAGATAGGCGCGGACTGCCTGGGAATCGATCATGAGCATGGTCAGGATTGTAGCCGCTGCCCCGTCATGGTGCGGCGGGGCCGGCACGCGGGGGAGCGTCAGGACAGCCTCAGGGCATTTCTCCCCTCTCCCGCCTGCGGGAGAGGGGCGGGGGAGGGGGCAAGGGCATCGCTATCGCCGACGTGGTTTGAGACCACCCCCTGTCCCCGGCCCTCCCCCCGTGAAGGGGGAGAGGGAGAACAAGGCGGAGCCGGCCCAAGGGACAGGGACCTCAGCGCTTGATCGCGCGATACCCGATATCCGAGCGGTACTGCATGCCGTCGAAGTGGATCTGCTGGGCCGCCGCATAGGCCGCGCGCTGCGCCGCCTTGACGGTATCGGCCAGGCCCACCACGCACAGCACGCGGCCGCCATTGGTCAGCAGCTTGCCGTCGGCCAGCGTGGTGCCGGCGTGGAAGGTCACGCTGTCGTCGGTCTCGGCCGGAATGCCGGTGATCAGGTCGCCCTTGCGCGGTGCGTCCGGATAGCCGTGCGCGGCCATCACCACGCCCAGCGCGGTACGGCGGTCCCAGTCGAGCTCGACCGCGTCGAGCCGGCCGTTGACCGCGTGCTCCATCACGTCGAACAGGTCCGTCTTCAGACGCGCCATGATCGGCTGGGTCTCGGGATCGCCCATGCGGCAGTTGAATTCCAGCGTCTTCGGATTGCCGTCGCGGTCGATCATCAGGCCGGCGTACAGGAAGCCGGTGTACGGAATGCCGTCCTTCTCCATGCCGCGCACGGTCGGCATGATGATCTCGCGCAGCACGCGCGCATGCAGCGCGGGCGTGACCACCGGCGCCGGCGAATAGGCGCCCATGCCGCCGGTATTGGGGCCGGCGTCGCCGTCGAGCAGGCGCTTGTGGTCCTGGCTGGTGGCCAGCGCCAGCACGTTGGCGCCGTCGACCATCACGATGAAGCTGGCTTCCTCGCCCTCCAGGAATTCCTCGATGACGACGCGCGCGCCGGCATCGCCGAGCTTGTTGTCCGCCAGCATCATGTCGACCGCGGCGTGCGCCTCTTCCAGCGTGGTGGCGACCACCACGCCCTTGCCCGCGGCCAGGCCGTCGGCCTTGATCACGATCGGCGCGCCCTGCGCGTCGATGTAGGCGTGCGCCTGGCCGGCGTCGGCGAAGGTCTGGTAGGCGGCGGTCGGGATCTGGTGCCGGTGCATGAAGGCCTTGGCGAAGTCCTTCGACGACTCCAGCTGCGCGGCCGCCTTGCTCGGGCCGAAGATGCGCAGGCCCTGCGCGCGGAACACGTCGACGATGCCGGCCGCCAGCGGCGCCTCGGGACCGACCACGGTGAAATGCACGTTCTCCTGGCGGGCGAAGTCCGCCAGCGCCACCGGGTCGGTCACCGGGACGTTCTGCAGCCGCTTGTCCAGCGCCGTGCCACCGTTGCCCGGCGCCACGTAGACGACCTGCACCTTGGGCGACTGGGCCAGTTTCCAGGCCAGCGCGTGTTCACGTCCGCCCGAGCCGACAACCAATACTTTCATGATCCACTGCCAGAAGATAAAGCTTTGGGGAGGGCGGCCGCTGCATCGATGTCGCGACGGCCGCCGGGGAGAGGGGAGGGGGCGGAAGCGCCGGCTCAGTCCTCGATCACTGCGTTGGTGAAGACTTCCTGCACGTCGTCGAGGTTTTCCAGCGCGTCGAGCAGCTTCTGCATCTTGACGGCGTCGTCGCCGGTGAAGCTGACCTCGTTCTGCGGCTTCATCACGACGTCGGCGACCTCGGCCTTGAAGCCGGCCGCTTCCAGCGCCGTCTTGACGGTGCCGAAATCGTTGGGCGGGCAGGTGACCTCGATCGAGCCGTCCTCGTGGGTGACGACGTCGTCGGCACCGGCCTCGAGCGCGGCCTCCATCAGCTTGTCCTCGGGCGTGCCCGGCGCGAACAGGAACTGGCCGCAGTGCGTGAACATGAAGGCCACCGATCCCTCGGTGCCCATGTTGCCGCCGTGCTTCGAGAAGGCGTGGCGCACTTCGGCGACGGTACGGGTGCGGTTGTCGGTCAGGCAATCGACGATGATCGCGGCGCCCGACAGGCCGTAGCCCTCGTAGCGGATTTCCTCGTAGCTGGCGCCTTCCAGACCGCCCACGCCGCGCTGGATCGCGCGCTGGATGTTGTCCTTGGGCATGTTGGCGTCCATGGCCTTGTCCACGGCCAGGCGCAGGCGCGGATTCGAATCGGCATCGGCGCCGCCGAGCTTGGCGGCGACGGTGATTTCCTTGATCAGGCGGGTCCAGATCTTGCCGCGCTTGGCGTCGGCTGCGGCTTTCTTATGCTTGATATTGGCCCATTTGGAATGACCGGCCATGTTTCTCTCCGAGGCGGAACAGGTACGCGAGGCGCGTGCAGCGCGGCAAGGGCAGCATGGCCGAAGGCTGGCGGCCGGACCGGCGGGCGCTTGAGCGCGCCCACGCGGCCTGTTGCGATGCACGCGCCGGTGATGGAATCATCAGCGGCAGGCCATGACTGCTGGCAATCACTGCTGGATATAATCAGCCCGGGATTTTATCACGCGGCCCTGCGTGCCAGACCGCAGGCCCGGCCCTTGCCGCGCCGGGCCGGGCGGGCTTCGTGGCACCGCACCATCGCCGCACTATCCCGGCACCATCGCTTCATCATCGCCTCGTCATCGCGTCCTTATTCACCGGAGCCCCAGCATGGCCGACCCCATCGTTATCGCCAAGAACGCCCAGCAAGAACTGGCCCTGCTGCCACAGATGGGCAATCGCCACGGGCTGATCACCGGCGCCACCGGCACCGGCAAGACCGTGACGCTGCAAACGCTGGCGCAGGGCTTCTCGCGGCTCGGCGTGCCGGTCTTCATGGCCGACGTCAAGGGCGACCTGACCGGCATCTCGCAGCCCGGCCAGCTGTCCGACAAGCTCGCCAGGCGGCTGGCCGACCTGGGCCTGCCCGAGCCGGTCTGGGGCGCGTGCCCGACCACGCTGTGGGACGTGTTCGGCGAGAAGGGCCATCCGGTGCGCGCCACCGTGTCCGACATGGGCCCGCTGCTGCTGTCGCGCATGCTCGAGCTCAACGACACCCAGCAGGGCGTGCTGAACCTGGTGTTCCGCATCGCCGATGCCAATGGCCTGCTGCTGCTCGACGCCAAGGACCTGCGCGCGATGCTGCAGCACGTCGGCGACAACGCCTCGCAGTTCACCACCGAGTACGGCAATATCTCGGCCGCGTCGATCGGCGCGATCCAGCGCGGCCTGGTCGCGCTCGAATCGCAGGGCGCCGACGTGTTCTTCGGCGAGCCGATGCTGAACCTGGACGACTTCATGCAGACCGACAAGGGTCTGGGCATGGTCAATATCCTGGCCGCCGACAAGCTGCTGCACGCGCCGCGGCTGTATGCGACCTTCCTGCTGTGGCTGCTGTCGGAACTGTTCGAGAAGCTGCCCGAGGCGGGCGACCTCGACAAGCCCAAGCTGGTGTTCTTCTTCGACGAGGCCCACCTGCTGTTCAACGACGCACCCAAGGCCTTGCTCGAGAAGATCGAGCAGGTGGTGCGGCTGATCCGTTCCAAGGGCGTCGGCGTGTACTTCGTCACGCAGAATCCGATCGATATTCCGGACACCGTGCTGGGGCAGCTGGGCAACCGCGTCCAGCATGCGCTGCGCGCGTTCACGCCGCGCGACCAGAAGGCGGTCAAGGTGGCCGCCACCACGATGCGCGCCAATCCCGAGCTGGACGTCGAGAAGGCGATCGGCGAGCTGGCGGTGGGCGAGGCGCTGATCTCGCTGCTCGACGCCAAGGGCACGCCCGGCATCACGCAGCGCGCGTGGGTGCTGGCGCCGGGCAGCCGCATCGGCCCGATCGACGAGGCCGAGCGCAAGCAGCTGCTGGCCTCGTCGCTGGTGGCGGGCACCTACGAGAAGGCCGTCGATCGGGAATCGGCCTACGAGCGGCTCAAGGGCAGGGCCGCGCAGGAGGCGGATGCGCAGGCCGGGCAGGGGCAGAACGGTGCGCAGAACGGCGGGCAGGGCGCAGGCCAGCCCGCGCCGCAGCAGGCCGGCGAACGCGGCTGGCTCGACGAGGCCGGCGATCTGTTCGGCGGCCTGACGCGCGGCACCGGCAAGAGCGGCCGCGGCGATTCGATCCTCGAATCGATGGCCAAGTCGGCCGCCCGCACGGTCGGCTCGCAGGTCGGCCGCGAGCTGATCCGCGGTGTGCTGGGCAGCCTGCTGGGGTCGGGGCGCAAGCGCCGCTAAGGCGCGGCGGCGGGGGCCGGCCCCGGCATCGGCCCCCGCCCCCGCCCCCGCCCCCGCATCAGTTCTTGGTGCCGAACAGCCGGTCGCCCGCATCCCCCAGGCCCGGCACGATGTAGGCGTGCTCGTCCAGATGGCTGTCGAGCGAGGCCACGTAGAGCTTCACGTTCGGGTGGGCCTTCTGGAAGACCTCGACGCCCTCGGGCGCCGCCACCAGCGCGACGAAGGTGATCGCCTCGTCCTTGACGCCGCGGCGCTTGAGCACGTCGACCGCATGTGCCGCCGAATAGCCGGTGGCGACCATCGGATCGCACAGGATGAAGCTGCGGTCCTCCAGGTCGGGCAGCCGCACCAGGTATTCGACCGGACGATGATGCTCGTCGCGATAGACGCCGATATGGCCGATCCGCGCCGACGGGATCAGCTCGACCAGGCCGTCGCTCATGCCGACGCCGGCGCGCAGCACCGGCACGATGGTCAGCTTCTTGCCGGCGATCACCGGCGCGTCCATGCTGACCAGCGGCGTGTCGATATGGCGCGTGGTCAGCGGCAGGCTGCGCGTGATCTCGTAACCCATCAGCAGCGTGATTTCGCGCAGCAGCTCGCGAAAGGTCCGCGTCGACGTGTCGCGGTCGCGCATGTGCGACAGCTTGTGCTGGATCAGCGGGTGGTCGAGGATGAACAGGTTGGGGAAACGCGGATCTTGCTTCATGGCGGGTAGCGGCTGGCGGTGAGGGCAGGGCGGAATCCGGGGGATCGCCCCGGTGGTGCCGGATTGTAATGGATGGGCTCCGGGTCGTCCCCCGGTCCGCGCGAAAGCGGGGACACGGTGCCTGGCAACGCCACAAACGCTGCGGGTCGAACCATCGGACGCCGGGGCCCGCCTGAGGGGCGGCGACGAAGCCCCGTCCGATGCCTTTGCGCCTTTTGACATACAATCCTCGCGTCTGTCCGGCGGCATTGTCGGGCGGCAATGCCAAACAAAATTTCCCGACGTCATGCCTTGCCGCGCCCGCCTGTCGGCGACCGCGCGCGGACAGGCCGTTTGCACCATACCCGTGCCCGCTTCCCAGAAATCCCTCGCCAGCCCCGCCGGCGCCTCCGCCGGCGCGCGGCAGCGCACCGGGCTTGCCGTCGCCGCCATCGGCGCGGTGCTGTTCTCCGGCAAGGCCATCGTCGCCAAACTGATGTACCGCTACAACGTCGACGCGGTGATGGTGATCACGCTGCGCATGCTGTTCGCGGTGCCGCTGTTCATGGCGATCGGCTGGTGGCAGTCGATGCGGCTGCCGCCGCTGTCGTGGGCCGATCGCGGCCGCGTGCTGATGCTCGGCTTCATCGGCTACTACCTGTCGAGCTTTCTCGATTTCCTCGGTCTGCAGTACATCACCGCGGGGCTGGAGCGGCTGATCCTGTTCCTGACGCCGTCCTTCGTCGTGCTGGCCACCGCCTTCGGCTTCAAGCGTCATATCAGCCGCCAGCAATGGATCTCGCTGCTGCTGGCCTATGCCGGCATCGTGCTGGTGCTGGCCCACGATCTCGACGTCAGCGGCAGCCAGGTCTGGCTCGGCGCCGCGCTGGTGCTGGGCAGCGCGCTCAGCTACGCGGTCTATCTGATCGCCAGCGGCGAGCTGGTGGCGCGCATCGGCTCGCTGCGGCTGGTCGCCTATGCGATGTGCGTGTCCACCGCCTGCTGCGTGGTGCAATATCTGGTGCTGGGGCGCCCGTGGGGCGAGCTGCTGCAGCCGGCGCCGGTGATGTGGCTGTCGGTGATCAACGCGGTGTTCTGCACCGTGCTGCCGGTGTCGCTGACGATGATGGCGGTGGCGCGCATCGGCGCGCCGATGGCCTCGCAGGCCGGCATGATCGGCCCGGTGTCGACGCTGTTCCTCGGCTTCTGGCTGCTGGGCGAGCCGATCACCGTGGTGCAGCTGGCCGGCAGCGCGCTGGTGATGGGCGGCATCTATCTGCTGTCGCGCGGCAAGACCGCGCGCGGCTGAATCGACGTGACGGCGAGCGCGTGAGCCACGCAACGGCGCGCGCTCGAACAAGCTTGGACAATTAGCGAATCAAGGAGAAGGGAGCATGGATTTCGGACTGCGAGGCAAGCATGCGCTGGTGTGCGGCGCCAGCAAGGGACTGGGCTTTGCGTGCGCCGATGCGCTGGCCGCCGAGGGCGTCGACGTGGTGATCGTGGCGCGCGGCGCCGAGGCGCTGGACAAGGCCGCCGCCGACCTGCGCGCGCGCCATGGCCGCCGCGTGATCGCGGTGGCGACCGACATCACCACGCCGGAAGGCCGCCGGCAGGCGCTCGACGCCGCGGCCAAGCTCGGCGACCTCGACATCCTGGTCAACAACGCGGGCGGCCCGCCGCCGGGCAACTTCCGCGACTGGAACCGCGAGGACTGGATCGCCGCGCTGGACGCCAACATGCTGACGCCGATCGAACTGATCAAGGCCACCGTCGACGGCATGATCGCGCGCAAGTGGGGCCGCATCATCAATATCACCAGCGGCGCGGTCAAGGCGCCGATCGACGTGCTGGGCCTGTCCAACGGCGCGCGCTCGGGCCTGACCGGCTTCGTCGCCGGCGTGGCGCGCGAGGTCGCGCAGCATGGCGTGACCATCAACAACCTGCTGCCGGGGCCGTTCAATACCGACCGCCTGTACAAGACCATGGAAGGCGCGGCGAAGAAGGCCAACCTGACGGTCGACGAGGTCGCCCAGCGCCGCGCCGTGCAGAATCCGTCGCGCCGCTTCGGCGATCCGGCCGAGTTCGGCGCCACCTGCGCCTTCCTGTGCAGCAAGCAGGCCGCGTACATCACCGCGCAGAACATCCTGCTGGACGGCGGCGCCTACCCCGGCACCTTCTGAGCGCGCGCATGACGACCACCCCTGTCGCCGCGGTACCGCCGCGCATCGCGCTGATCGCGCACGACCGCAAGAAGGACGACATCGTCGCCTTCGCCCGCCGCCACCGCGACTTCCTCGTGCACTGCGAGCTGCTGGCCACCGGCACCACCGGCGGCCGGCTGATCGACGAGGTGGGACTGCAGGTCACGCGCATGCTGTCCGGCCCGTGGGGCGGCGACCTGCAGATCGGCGCGCAGCTCGCCGAGGGCCGCGTCGCCGCGGTGATCTTCCTGCGCGACCCGATGACGCCGCAGCCGCACGAACCCGATATCAACGCGCTGGTGCGCGCCTGCGACGTGCACGACGTGCCGTGCGCGACCAATGTGGCGACCGCCGACATGCTGATCGCCGAAATGCGGCGCCGCGCCGAGGCGCCGGCCGGCTGAGCCGGGCGCGGGGTCGCCGGGACCCCGCGGCGCTTCCATCCGATCATCCCCAAGGAGAACCGAACCATGAGCAAAGCCATCCGCATCTTCGAGAACGGCGGTCCTGAAGTGATGCAGTGGGTCGACGTCGAGGTCGGCGAGCCCGGCCCGGGCGAGATCCGCATCCGGCAGGAGGCGGTCGGCCTGAACTACATCGACGTCTATTTCCGCACCGGGCTGTACAAGCAGCCGCTGCCCGGCGGGATCGGCATGGAAGGGGCCGGCGTGGTCGAGGCGGTCGGGCCGGGCGTGACGCACTTGAGCGTGGGCGATCGCGTCGCCTATGCCGGTCGTCCGACCGGCGCCTATGCGCAGGTGCGCGTGATGCCGGCCGACATCGTCGTCAGGCTGCCGGACGACATCTCGTTCGAGCAGGCCGCGGCGATGATGCTGCAGGGCATGACGGTGCAATACCTGGTGCGCGACACCTACCGCGTGCAGCCGGGCGACACCGTGCTGCTGCACGCCGCCGCCGGCGGCATCGGCCTGATCGCCTCGCAATGGCTGAAGGCGCTGGGCGCCACCGTGATCGGCACGGTCGGCAACGACGACAAGGCCGCGCTGGCGCGCGCGCACGGCTGCGACCACACCATCGTCTACACGCGCGAGTCCTTCCTCGACCGCGTCAAGGAGATCACCGGCGGCAAGGGCGTCGCGGTGGTCTACGACTCGATCGGCAAGGACACCTTCAACGATTCGCTGGACTGCCTGGCGCCGCGCGGCACCATGGTCAGCTTCGGCAATGCCTCGGGCCCGGTGCCGCCGGTCGATATCTCGGTGCTGGGCGCCAAGGGCTCGCTGAAGCTGACGCGGCCGACCATCATGACCTATGTCACGCAGCGCGACCTGCTCGAGCCGATGGCGGCCGAGCTGTTCGACATCGTGCGCAGCGGCAAGGTCAAGATCGAGGTGCG
This sequence comes from Cupriavidus cauae, assembly GCF_008632125.1. Lineage (GTDB taxonomy): Bacteria > Pseudomonadota > Gammaproteobacteria > Burkholderiales > Burkholderiaceae > Cupriavidus > Cupriavidus cauae. The sequence goes on along the minus strand of NZ_VWRN01000053.1, from coordinate 4,810 downwards.
CCAGCGCTATCCGCTGTCCGAGGTCGCGCAGGCGCATCGCGAACTGGAAGCGCGCAAGACCACCGGGTCGACCGTGCTGATTCCGTAAGCGCGCGGCAGGCGGCGATCAGGCTGCGATCAGGCGGCAATCAGGCCGCAGTAGGGGTCGCAGTAGGGGTCGCAGTCGGGCCGCAGCAGGGGCCGCAGTCGGGCCGCAACGAGAAAGGGCGCCAGTGGCGCCCTTTTCTCTTGCTGCTTCTTTTGCTCTTATCGCGTGCTCAGCGCGGCCGGACCGTGGTCGCTGCCGACCGCATCTGCGCTTGCCGCAGGATATGCGGCGGCAGGCGCTTGAGGATCAGGTGAACCGCCAGCGGGATCAGCACCAGGTCGTCGACGATGCCCAGTCCCGCCACCACGTCGGGGATCAGGTCGATCGGCGACAGCGCGTACAGCACCACGCCGATCACCGCCGGCTTGAGCCAGCCTGGCGCGTCGGGGTGCCGCAGCGCATGCCAGAGCAGGCGCCCATCGCGCCGCGCGAGCGTCCAAAGCGCCGAGAATCGTTTCCACATGAGAGGCCTCCTTCACACTGTGCACCCGCGGCTGGAAATGCGCGGCACGACAACAGGATAGCTTGGGCCGATCGGGCGGGGTTCAAGTTCCCCGCGGCGATGTGGTGAAGGCAGGGGAGGGTTTGCTCCCTTCTCCCGCGCGCGGGAGAGGGGCTGGGGGAGAGGGAAAGGCAGGTCGTCATGCGAGCGGCGCCAGCGTGTGCCAGCGCAGTTCGCCCTCTCCCCCGACCCCTCTCCCGCCTTGGCGGGAGAGGGGAGAACTACGAGGGGGAACTACGACGGCCAGCGCTGTCGATCGCCATCAACCCGGAATCTGCCCCTCCACACCCTCGACGTAGAACTTGATGCCGTGCAGGAACTTGTCGTCGGCGACCTGGCCTTCGGCGAGCTGCTCCTTGCCGGTGTTGTCCTTGATCGGGCCCTTCCAGATCGGCGAGCTGCCCTCGATGATGCCGCGGCGGCGCTCGGCGACCAGCGCCTTGACGTCCTCGGGCACGTCGGCGTTGAAGCCGGTCAGGTCGATCATGTTTTCCTTCAGGCCCCACCAGGTGGTGCCATTGGTCCACTGGCCGCCGAGCACGTCGCCGACCACCTTGTTGTAGTAGACGCCCCACGAGATCACCGACGCCGCCAGATGGGCCTTGGGACCGAACTTGCTCATGTCGCTGTCCCAGCCGAACGCGTGCACGCCCTTTTCCTGCGCGGTCTGCACCACGGCGGCCGAGTCGGTGTTCTGCATCAGCATGTCGACGCCCTGGCCGATCAGCGTGGTCGCGGCCTCGCGCTCCTTGCCCGGATCGAACCACTTGTTGACCCAGACCACCTTGACGGTTGCGTTCGGATTGACGCTGCGCGCGCCGAGCGCGAACGAGTCGATGTTGCGGATCACCTCGGGGATCGGCACCGAGGCGACCACGCCCATCTTGCCGGTCTTGCTCATCTTGCCCGCGACCACGCCGGCGAGGTACGCGCCCTCGTAGGTGCGCACGTCGTACTGGGCGAGATTCTCGGCGGTCTTGAAGCCGGTCGCGTGCTCGAAGCGGACGTCCGGGAATTCGCGGGCGACCTTCAGCATCGACTCCATGTAGCCGAAGGTCGTGCCGAAGATCAGCTTGTTGCCCTGGCTGGCCAGGTCGCGGAACACGCGCTCGGCGTCGGCGGCCGACTCGGGCACGTTCTCGACGTAGGTGGTCTTGACCTTGTCGCCGAACTTCTCCTCGACCGCCTTGCGGCCGCGGTCGTGCGCATAGGTCCAGCCGGCGTCGCCGACCGGTCCGATATAGACGAAGGCGACCTTCAGCGGCTCGCCCGCCTGGCCCGCGGCGGCCGGGGCCGAGGCGGCGCCCGGCGCGGGCTGCTCTGCCTCCTTCTTGCCGCAGCCGGCCAGCGTGGCGACCGCCAGCAGCGTGGTGGCGGCCAGCGTCGCGAGGGACTTCCTGCGCGTGACGTTCATCGATTTCTCCTTGTGTTGAATGTGCGAATGCATGCGGGACATATGCGGAAGCATGCGGGATGCCAGGCGGGTTGGCTCTGCTTGCAGACGGCGGGCGCGGCCCCGCGGCGACCCCTGTTCGCCGCGCCGCCGATCGAAACGGTTCAGGCGTTGCCGGGGCGGAACGGCCGTCCCAACGACGCCGGCATGTTCAGGCGGATCCACGCCGGATTGCGCGAGATCAGCGCCAGCACGACGATGGTGGCCGCGTACGGCAGCATCGACAGGATCTGCGACGGCACCGAGACGCCGATGCCCTGCAGATAGAACTGCAGGATCGTCACGCCGCCGAACAGCCAGGCGCCGACCAGCACGCGGCCGGGCCGCCAGGTGGCGAAGGTGGTCAGCGCCAGCGCGATCCAGCCGCGTCCGGCGACCAGGTTCTCGACCCACATCGGCGTATAGACCAGCGACAGGTAGGCGCCCGCCAGCCCGCAGCAGCCGCCGCCGAACAGCAGCGCGGCGAAACGGATCCAGCGCACCGGATAGCCGAGCGCGTGCGCCGACTCGGGCGATTCGCCGATCGCGCGCAGCGTCAGCCCGGCGCGCGTGCGGAACAGGAACCACATGATCGCCAGGCACAGCAGCACGCTGACATAGACCATCCAGTGATGCTGGAAGAAGGCCGGGCCGACGAAGGGCAGGTCGGCCAGGCCCGGCACCTTGCTGCCCTGCGCGGGCATCGCATGGCCGACGAAGCGCTGGCCCATGAAGGCCGACAGGCCGGTGCCGAAGATCGACAGCGCCAGGCCCGTGGCGACCTGATTGGTGGCCAGCACCAGCGCCAGCCAGGCGAACAGCGTGGCCATCGCCATGCCGGCCAGCGCGCCGGCGACGAAGCCGAGCAGCGGCGATTGGGTCTGGTAGCCGACCATGAAGCCGAACACCGCGGCGACCAGCATCATGCCTTCGGCGCCCAGGTTCAGCACGCCGGCGCGTTCGTTGATCAAGAGGCCCAGCGCGGCCAGCAGCAGCGGGGTGCCGGCATTGATCGCGGTGGCGACAAGGGGAGCGAATTGTTCCATGGGGATATCGGTGGGGGGCCGGGGGACTATCGGACGGCCGCCGCGCGCCAGCGCAGGCGGTGGTCGATCAGGCTGTCGCAGGCGAGCAGGAAGAACAGCAGCATCCCCTGGAACACCCAGCCGATGGCCGACGGCAGGCCCAGGCGCGATTGCGCCATCTCGCCGCCGATATAGAACAGCGACATCACGATGCCGCCGAACACCGCGCCGACCGGATGCAGCCGGCCGACGAAGGCGACGATGATCGCGGTGAAGCCATAGCCCGGCGAGATCGAAGGCAGCAGCTGGCCGATCGGCCCCACCACCTCGAAGGCCCCGGCCAGCCCGGCAAAGCCGCCCGAGATCAGCAACGCCATCCACAGCGAGGCGCGCGCCGAGAAGCCGGCGTAGCGCGCCGCGGACGGCGCGGTGCCGCCGACCTGCAGCCGGTAGCCGGCGAAGCTGCGGAACAGGAACACCGTCATCACCGCCACCAGCACCAGCATCACGACGAAGCCGGCATGCAGCCGCGAGCCCGACATCAGGTTGGGCAGCAGGAACTCGGACGAGAACACCTTGGACTGCGGGAAATTCATGCCCTGCGGATCCTTCAGCGGGCCGTTGACCACGTAGAGGATCAGCTGCTGCGCGATATAGGTCAGCATCAGCGAGACCAGGATCTCGTTGGCGTTGAAGCGGTCGCGCAGCAGCGCGGTGATGCCGGCCCACAGCATGCCGCCGGCGATGCCGGCGAGCGAGGCCAGCACCAGCACGGCCGTGCCGCTCGTGGCGCTCGCCTGGTGGCCCGGCACATCGAACCACAGCACCGTCGCCGCGGCGAAGATGCCGCCGAGGATCAGCTGTCCCTCGGCGCCGATGTTCCAGACGTTGGCCCGGTAGCAGACCGACAGCCCGAGCGCACACAGCACCAGCGGCACGGTTTTCAGCAGCACCTCGCCGAGCGCGCGCTTGTCCTTGACGGGATCGACGAGGAAGACCTTCAGCGCGGCCATCGGGTCCTTGCCGAGCAGCACGAACAGCAGCGCGCCGAAAGCGAGGGTCAGTGCCAGCGCGATCACCGGCGAGGCATAGGCCATCGGGCGCGAGGGCAGGCCGCGCGGGGCCAGCGACAGGGGAAAGACGAAGCCGAGCGATTTAGCCATGGACGCGTGCCTCCGCGACGTCATGCCGGCCTTCGTCGTGGCCGCCCGGTCCGCCTTGCCACAGCCCGCTCATCCACAGGCCGATCTGTTCGCGCGTGGCGTCTTCCACCGGAATCGACGGCGACAGCCGCCCCTTGGCGATCACGTGCAACCGGTCGCAGATCGCGAACAGCTCGTCGAGCTCCTCCGAGACGACCAGGATCGCGCAGCCGGTCGCCTTCAGCGCCAGCAGCTCGTTGTGGATCTGCGCGGCGGCGCCGACGTCGACGCCCCAGGTCGGCTGCGCGACGATCAGCACGCCGGGGCCGCTCTCGATCTCGCGGCCCACGATGAACTTCTGCAGGTTGCCGCCCGACAGGCTGCGCGCCAGCGCGTCCGGGCCGCCTGCCTTGACGCGAAAGCGCTGGATGATCGCGGCCGCGAGCCCGGCCGCCGCTTTGGGCGAGACCAGGCCGCGCCGCACATAGGGCGGGTCCTGGTGCGACAGCAGCGTATTGTCGGCCAGGCTCATGCCCGGCACCGCGCCGCGGCCCAGGCGCTCCTCGGGCACGAAGGCCAGGCCCGCGCGCCGCCGTGCGCGCGCGTCGAGCCGGCCGACCG
>NZ_VWRN01000052.1 GCF_008632125.1 Cupriavidus cauae | reverse complement strand
GCGCTTGCAGCCGCTCGCGCCAGAACGACTCGCTGGCGGCGACATCGTGGGTCTGCAGCCAGGCGATGTGGTCGCGATAGCGCGAGGCGGGCACCTCGACCGGCTGGCCGTGGTAGCGCTGCAGGACCTCACCGATCAGGCGGGCGGTGCTCCAGCCATCGAGCAGCAGGTGGTGGCTGGTCCAGATCATGCGGTAGCGGTTGGCACCCAGGCGGAGCAAGCGCACGCGCATCAGCGGGGCGGTATCGAGCGCGAAGGCCAGCTTGCGTTCTTCGAGCGCAACGTTCTCGCACGCCGATTCGTTCCAGTCGCCTTCCGCATCGATGCGAACCGGCGAAGGTACCTGCCGATAGACCGCCTGCATCGCCTGCCCGTCGATCCAGACAAAGCCGGTTCGCAGGATTTCATGGCACGCGACCGTCTCGTCCCAGGCCGAGCGGAAGCGCTCGGCATCGAGTCCGTCGAGCGTGATGGCGAGCTGGTTGACGTACAGCCCGGCCTCCGGCGCGTAGAGCGAGTGGAACAGCATGCCGTGCTGCATCGGCGTGAGCG
>NZ_VWRN01000051.1:2500-5350 GCF_008632125.1 Cupriavidus cauae | reverse complement strand
TGGGGATGGAGAGCCTGGCGATGACCTACTTTCACACGGGTAGTCCGCACTATCATCGGCGCGAAGTCGTTTCACGGTCCTGTTCGGGATGGGAAGGGGTGGTTCCGACTTGCTATGGTCACCAGGCATAAAGGGTTGCCGGACTGGCTTGGGGCCAATCTGGCGTATTGGGATGTAGCGATTGGGTTGTGCTGTATGGCACGTATGCGGCAACACCAGCGGATTGAAACGCACTGGTTATAGGATCAAGCCTTACGGGCAATTAGTACTGGTTAGCTTAACGCATTACTGCGCTTCCACACCCAGCCTATCAACGTCCTGGTCTTGAACGACCCTTCAAGGAGCTCGAGGCTCCAGGGAATCCTCATCTTCAGGCGAGTTTCCCGCTTAGATGCTTTCAGCGGTTATCTCTTCCGTACATAGCTACCCTGCGATGCCTCTGGCGAGACAACAGGTACACCAGCGGTACGTCCACTCCGGTCCTCTCGTACTAGGAGCAGCCCCCGTCAAGATTCCAACGCCCACGGCAGATAGGGACCAAACTGTCTCACGACGTTTTAAACCCAGCTCACGTACCTCTTTAAATGGCGAACAGCCATACCCTTGGGACCGGCTACAGCCCCAGGATGAGATGAGCCGACATCGAGGTGCCAAACACCGCCGTCGATATGAACTCTTGGGCGGTATCAGCCTGTTATCCCCAGAGTACCTTTTATCCGTTGAGCGATGGCCCTTCCATTCAGAACCACCGGATCACTATGTCCTGCTTTCGCACCTGCTCGACTTGTCGGTCTCGCAGTTAAGCACGCTTTTGCCATTGCACTTTAGGTACGATGTCCGACCGTACCAAGCGTACCTTCGAACTCCTCCGTTACACTTTGGGAGGAGACCGCCCCAGTCAAACTGCCTACCATGCACTGTCCCCGACCCGGATTCACGGGCCTAGGTTAGAACCTCAAACAAACCAGGGTGGTATTTCAAGGACGGCTCCACGAGAACTGGCGTCCTCGCTTCAAAGCCTCCCACCTATCCTACACAGATCGGTTCAAAGTCCAATGCAAAGCTGCAGTAAAGGTTCATGGGGTCTTTCCGTCTAGCCGCGGGGAGATTGCATCATCACAAACACTTCAACTTCGCTGAGTCTCGGGAGGAGACAGTGTGGCCATCGTTACGCCATTCGTGCAGGTCGGAACTTACCCGACAAGGAATTTCGCTACCTTAGGACCGTTATAGTTACGGCCGCCGTTTACCGGGACTTCAATCAAGAGCTTGCACCCCATCATTTAATCTTCCGGCACCGGGCAGGCGTCACACCCTATACGTCCACTTTCGTGTTTGCAGAGTGCTGTGTTTTTATTAAACAGTCGCAGCCACCATTTTATTGCAACCCCGTCACCCTTCTGGCGCAGGCCAGTCAAGCTACCAGGGCGTACCTTATCCCGAAGTTACGGTACCAATTTGCCGAGTTCCTTCTCCCGAGTTCTCTCAAGCGCCTTAGAATACTCATCTCGCCCACCTGTGTCGGTTTGCGGTACGGTCTCGTATGACTGAAGCTTAGAGGCTTTTCTTGGGACCCCTTCCGATTGCTTCGCAGCACTAGGCCGCTCGCCCCACATCCTTGAATTCCGCGCCCGGATTTGCCAAAGCGCCTTCTCCAATGCAGGGACCGGGACTTCCAACACCCGGACAACCTTCCGCGATCCGTCCCCCCATCGCATCATACGACGGTGCAGGAATATTAACCTGCTTCCCATCAGCTACGCATCTCTGCCTCGCCTTAGGGGCCGACTCACCCTACGCCGATGAACGTTGCGTAGGAAACCTTGGGCTTACGGCGAGGGGGCCTTTCACCCCCTTTATCGCTACTCATGTCAGCATTCGCACTTCCGATACCTCCAGCATCCTTTACAAGACACCTTCACAGGCTTACGGAACGCTCTCCTACCACGCGCACAAGGCGCGTCCGCAGCTTCGGTGACTGGCTTAGCCCCGTTACATCTTCCGCGCAGGACGACTCGATCAGTGAGCTATTACGCTTTCTTTAAAGGGTGGCTGCTTCTAAGCCAACCTCCTGACTGTTTTAGCCTTCCCACTTCGTTTCCCACTTAGCCAATCTTGGGGACCTTAGCTGGCGGTCTGGGTTGTTTCCCTCTTGACACCGGACGTTAGCACCCGATGTCTGTCTCCCGTGATTGCACTCTTCGGTATTCGGAGTTTGCTATGGCGGGGTAATCAGCAATAGACCCCCCAACCATGACAGTGCTCTACCCCCGAAGGTGAGACACGAGGCACTACCTAAATAGTTTTCGGAGAGAACCAGCTATTTCCAGACTTGTTTAGCCTTTCACCCCTATCCACAGCTCATCCCCTAACTTTTCAACGTTAGTGGGTTCGGTCCTCCAGTACGTGTTACCGCACCTTCAACCTGGCCATGGATAGATCGTCTGGTTTCGGGTCTACACCCAGCGACTCAATCGCCCTATTCGGACTCGCTTTCGCTACGCCTTCCCTAACCGGTTAAGCTTGCCACTGAATGTAAGTCGCTGACCCATTATACAAAAGGTACGCCGTCACCCGTTTCCAGGCTCCGACTGTTTGTATGCATGCGGTTTCAGGATCTATTTCACTCCCCTCCCGGGGTTCTTTTCGCCTTTCCCTCACGGTACTGGTTCACTATCGGTCGATCACGAGTATTTAGCCTTGGAGGATGGTCCCCCCATCTTCAGACAGGATTTCACGTGTCCCGCCCTACTTGTCGTACCCCTAGTTCCACAACGCGGTTTTCGCATACAGGGCTATCACCTGCTATGGCCGGGCTTTCCATCCCGTTTTGCTAACCACACTGCTAAA
>NZ_VWRN01000050.1 GCF_008632125.1 Cupriavidus cauae | reverse complement strand
GCGCCGCGCCACGCGGGGTCCCCCGTGCCCAGCGCCATCGCCGTGGCCTGCGCGATCGCGCTGTTCGGCGCCGGCCCCGCTGTTGCACAACAGGGCAGCACTGTGTCACAACAGGACAGTTCGCTGCCCACCGTCACCATCGTCGCCGCCGCGCCGCTGCCCGGCATCGGCGTGGAACGCGATGCCTTGCCCTATTCGGTGCAGAGCGCCGACGGCGAGGCGGTGACGGGCCCGCGCGCGGGCAATCTGGTCGAATACCTGAGCCGCAATCTGCCCGGCGTCAACGTCAACGAGATCCAGGGCAGCCCGTTCCAGGCCGACGTGACCTATCGCGGCTTTCGCGCTTCGTCGATCCTCGGCGTGCCGCAGGGCCTGTCTGTCTATCTGGACGGCGTTCGCGTCAACGAACCGTTCGGCGACGTGGTGAACTGGGACATGATTCCCGAAGCCGCGCTCGACAATGTCGCGCTGGTGTCGGGCTCAAACCCCGCCTACGGCCTGAACACGCTCGGCGGCGCGCTCGCGCTGACCACCAAATCCGGTCTCACCTCGCAGGGCTTCGGCGCCGACCTGTCCTACGGCAGCGGCGCGCGCAAGCGGGCCGATCTGTCCTTCGGCGCGCGCAGCGAGGACGGCTGGCACGGCTTCATCGCCGGCACGCTGTTCAAGGAGAACGGCTGGCGCGACCATTCCGATGGGCGGCTCGGCAACCTGTTCCTGAAGGCGGGCCGCAGCAGCGGGTCGACCGAGTGGGACGTGTCGCTGCTGCACGGCAGCAGCAGGCTGGTCGGCAACGGCCTGGTACCGGACTATCGGCTCGATGGCGACGCAGCGGTGCCCGACCTGTACGCGGCCAACCGGCGCGCGGTGTTCACCTATCCGGACCAGACCCGCAACCGCGTCACGCAGGTCATGCTCAACGGCAGCCACTGGCTCGACGACAAGACCCGCATCTCCGCGATGGCCTATGTCCGCCACAGCCGGCGCGATACCGTCAACGGCGACGTCAGCGAGGACTATGCCGAGTACGCCGAGGCCTGCGAGGATGGTTTCCATCCCGACGGCTCGCCGGTCGACGACGACTGCGGCCTGACACGAGAGCAGGGCGCCGCGTTGCATCCGGCCGTGCTGAACACCACCCACACCCGCCAGCGAGGGGAAGGCATTGCGCTGAGCCTGGCCAGGGAGCTGGGCGCGCACCGCATCAACATGGGAATGACGTTCGACGCAAACCGCGTCCGTTACGCGCAGTACGAGCAGGAGGCGCTGCTCAGTGCCGACCGGGGCGTGACCGCCGCGCCGGGGTCCGACGTCGAGCTGTTCTCTGGCGCCCATGGCAAGTCGCGCGCGATCGGGCTTTATCTGGCCGACCTGTGGGCGCTGACGCCGAGCACCCATCTGAACCTGTCGGCACGCTGGAATCGGCTGAAGGTCACCAGCACGCTGATCGACAGCGACGGCAGCGACAAGCCGACGGAGCGCTTCACCTACAGCAAGCTCAATCCCGCCATCGGCGTGACCCAGCAGGTCGGGGCGGGGCTGACGCTGTTCGCCAGCGCCGCGCAGAGCAATCGCGTGCCGACCGTGATCGAGCTGGGCTGCGCCGACCCCGCCCAGCCATGCCGCTTGCCCGCCGGCCTGCAGGCCGACCCGTATCTGAAGCAGGTCGTGTCCCGCACCTACGAGGTCGGCGCGCGCTGGCGGCCGTCGCGCGACTTCGAGCTGTCGGGCGCGGCCTACCGCACCGACAATCGCGACGACATCCTGTTCCTGCGCGCACCGAACAGCCAGCAGGGGTATTTCTCGAACTTCGATCGCACCCGCCACCAGGGCCTGGACCTGCTGGCCAACTGGCGCCTCGACGCGGTCACGCTGCGGCTCGGCTACAGCTATCTGCAGGCCACCTACCAGGCCAATGGCCGCATCCTGGCCGGCGAGCGCACCATCGACGTCCGGCCCGGCATGCGGCTGGCCGGATTGCCACGGCATACGCTGAAGTTCGGCGCCGACTGGCGCGTGACGCCGTCGTTCGCGGTGGGCGCCGACGTGCTGGCGGTGTCGTCCAGCGTGATCAGCGGCAACGAGGACGGCCTGGCCAGCGACCCGCGGCCGGGCAGGGCGCCGGATGCGCGGCGCTGGGATACCGCCGGCTATGCCACCGTCAATCTGCGCGCCAGCTATCGGGTCAGCAAGCAGCTCGAGCTGTATGCGCGCATCGACAATCTCTTCGACCGCCGCTATGCCAGCTACGGTCAGCTGGCCGAGAACATCCTGCCGGACGGACGGCTGGTGCAGCCGCACGTGGCGCCGCAGGATGCGGCGACGTCGCGCTTCATCGCCCCTGGGGCGCCGCGCAGCATGTTCGTCGGGCTGCGGTACCGGATGTAGCGCGGGACAGGGGGACGGCAGGGCGGCGCGGGGCCGATGTCGCGGGGCCGATGTGCTAGGCTCCCGCACTTTGCCCTTCACGCCATCGCCATGCAGCCGTCGTTCGCCGCCTTTCGTGCCGCGCTTGCCAGTTTCGTCAGTTCACGCGCCCTCAAGCTCGCCGTCGGTCCGATCGTGGTGCTGCTGATCGCCGGTGCGATCTTTCTGGGCCTGCCGCTCGTCATGCTGATGACCGGCGTCGTGCCGCCTTGGGTACAGGCGCTGTACGGGGGCGCGGGTGGGGTCGCGCAGACGCTGCTGGTGGTGCTGTACCAGCTCGCGCTGATCCTGCTGGTGGCGCTGTGGTCGATGCCGGGCGCGGTCGCACAGATCGGACCGGCTTACTCCGCAGCCGGCCCGTCTCCCGACGCCATGGCGGGCCAGCGCGGCGCACTGGCGCACTACATCGGCACCTATATCGTGCTGTGCGCGGTGATCCAGTTCCTTGGCACGGTGCCGCTGCTGTACGGCGTGGCCAACCTCGCGGCCCAGGGCTGGCTGGCGATGCGGCTGATGCCGTATCTGGCCCTGCGCAAGCGCGCATCGGCCGGCGAATTCGCGGCGCTGACCAAAGCTTGGCGCCTGCCGTTTGCCGGCGTGGCGATCGCTGGTGTCGTGCTCAGCGGCCTGATCGCCGCGGCCATCTCGGGAGCAATCGCGCTGCTGCTGCCCGGGCCGGCAGCGTTTGCCGGCGTGACCATCGGGCGCGTGCTCGGGATGCTGTTTCTCGTTTACTGGTTCGCGCACCTGTCGCTGCGGGCGCTGGCCGCGATGCGGGGAGATGCGGCGAGCGCCCGGCCCGCGCTGCCGTAGGCGGAAGGCCATCGCGGTAAAGCGGTGGCCTCTGGCGCCTACGGGCGATTGTTCCGGATCATCGCACCCGGCGGCCCGCTCGATCCGCCGAACCAGGGCTCGACCCGCGCCTGGTTCTGTTCGACCAGTACCGAATAGTTGTCCTTGAAGCTGTTCGGGAAAAAGATCATGCCGGGGCTCGCCACCCGGTTTCCTCGTACCAGGATGCCGGACAGCGTCGCGCCCGGCATGCCTTGCACCGCCAGCCCGCGCGTGACGTTGCGCGCCGCCGTGCGCATCACGAAGACCGGGTCGCCATCCTCGGCGACGGTGTTATCCAGGCAGTCGATATTGAAGGTCGGCAGATAGGTGTTGTCGCCATAGGGACCATAGGCCGCGATCGCGATGCCGTCGCCGGCGTTCATGTTGTAGTTGTGGTCGATCACGCTGTCGAACACGCCGCCAAAGAACAGGATCGAATTGAGCGCGCGGCCATGCATGTTGCGGAACTCGTTATGGCTGACGGTGATGCGCAGATAGCCGGTGGTGATGTTGATCACCGAGGACGAATCGGGCACCACGTCCCATGGCGTCGCCAATTCCATCACGCGGCCCTTGATCGATTTCAGATGCCGGTACTGGCCGACGCCCGTGCCGGCGACGATCGACATCAGCACGTTCTCCGGATTGCTGGTGCCGACCATGTCCCAGTTCGGATCGCGCGCCAGCGTCACCGTACTGGCCGAGCTCGCGGCGAGCCTGCCCAGATACGCGCCGCCGCCGCCGTCCGTCGTAAAGAACTGGTTGGTCGGCGTGTAGGTCATGTTGCGGAACAGGTTGTAGCCGAGATAGAAGTTGCGCGTGGCGTTGGCCGTGGTGCCGCTGATCATCGGCCGGCTGGCGCCGATCACCACGCCTTCGTTGATCTCGTCCTGCGCGCCGAACAGATTCTTGGTGACGACGACGTTCTGGCTGTTGGCAATGCCGTAATCGCCCTTGGTCGCCCGATTGCCAGCGATCAGCACGCCGTCGCCGTAGTCGATGGAGAGCGTCTTGCGCGAGCTCAACGTCGAATTGACGATGCGCAGGTCGGGCCCGGAAATCTTGATCAGCTGGGCGCTTTCCGCGCCGTTGGTGTAATCGGCCGACACGACGAAATTGACGCGCTGGATCAGGATATGGCCGTGCGTGCGCGGATCGCTGCCCAGGTCCGCGGCCCGCAGCATCGTTTCGCGATGGGGCCCGCGCAGCGTCAGCGAGGCGATGCCGAAATGACTGTCGCCGGTGATCCATGACGCGGGGGTGGCCGCGGCGCTGTTCGCCTTGCCGAGCAGGGTGGTCGCGTCCTCCGATTCCCCAACCAGATACTGATGGCGGCGCAAGGCGATCGTTCTCGAGATGGCGAATTGCCCGGCCGGCAGCTTGAAGACGGTGCGGACGCCGTTGCTGCGGTTCTTGTCGAGGCACGCTTGCAGCGCCGGGGCGTTGTCGGTGACGCCATCGCCGGCCAGTCCCGGGCATGCCACTACCGCGGGCGCTTTTGGCGCGGGTTGAATGCGGATCGGCACCGGCAGCGCCGCGGTCAGGTCCTTTTTCGGGGAGCCGATCCACACATGGTAGGGGCCCGGCGCCATGTCGGCGGGCACGGCCGCCACCAGCGCGGTATCGTCCGCGTGCTCGACCGTCAGCGGATAAAGCCGGTTGTCGGCCGATTGCAGATAGGCTTCCTTGCTGCCGTTGAAGTTCTTGCCGAACAACCGCAGCTTGCCTCCGGCCTCGGCGCCGCAGTTGACCAGCTCATGCGCCGGCGCCTCCAGGCTGGAATCGGTATCGGGCGTGCCGAGAATCCACTGGATTTCCGGCCGATTGACGATGCCTTCCAGCGCCGGCACCGCGCGATCCTGATCCTCGATGCGGTAGGCGTAGGGGCCGTATTTCAGGTTGGCCGGGATGGTGAAGGTCAAGCCCGTGGAACTCAGGTTGACGGCCGGCACCGTGATCGCGCTGGCCCGGACCGCGCTGCGCCAGTCGGTCATCCCGGACGTCAGCGCCGCCAGCCGCACGGTCTTGCGGTTGGCGGTGAAGGCGCCGCTCATCAATACGCTCTGGCCGGGCCGGTTCTCGCGCGAGGTCCAGAAAATGGCGTTCTTCTCGTAGACCGGATCGATGTCCGGCCGCATCCGGTTGACATCAACGAACACCGCCCGCTTGCCGCTGCCGGTGTCGCCGTTCCTGCCGATCATCGGGTTGGCGCACCCGCTCAGCGTGCCGGCTTCGGTAATGGGCGCGACCGGCGTGCCCGCCGCGACCGCGGGCGCCGAAGCCCCGCGCGCCTCAGCGCCGCCCGCCACCGCCTGCCAACAGCCGAACAGCGCCAATGCGGCCGTCAACAGGCGCTGTCGAAAGCGAAACGCTGGTTTCATGGCTCCTCCCGGTTGTGTCTGGCGAACGGACGGCCATGGCAGAACTGCGCCCATCGCCTATATCGGACGGGCCATTAACGTCTGAAAACGACGCCCGTCACAGTACGAGACGGCACACAAGGAGGAATCGCAAGACCTGCCGTCTTTCCTGCTTAGCGGAGGGGGATCAAATGGCCTACAATTTGGCATCAATTGATCCAAGAGGTGCGGATATGCTGATCGTTCCCCCCGAACACATCAGCGCGGCCATGGCGCTGTCGCCTCCCCGCGTATCCATCGCCGAACTCGATGCCGCGGTGCGGGAAGGATTGCCAAAGTCCGCACTCCGAGAAATCGTCGAACACGTGGTCCGAACTTCGGACGAACGACGGATGTTGATGTCGCGGATCGTGCCGGAAGCGACCTTCAAACGCCGCAAGGACCGCCTGACGCCGGACGAGTCGGAAAAGACAGAGCGTCTGGCTCGAATCTTCGCGACGGCCCGTTTCGTATGGGATGACGAAGAGGACGCCAGGGAATTCCTGCATGCGCCCCATCCGCTGTTGGACGGTCACACACCGCTCGACGTATCGATGACGGAGCTGGGCGCCAAGCGGGTCGAGGAAGTTCTCTGGAGGCTCTTCTACGGCATGGCCGCGTGATGCGGATCTACCGGATCGCAGATCGGCGCCATGAAGTGTGGAACGGCAACGGCGCCATGCTCGTGGGCGGGCGTTTCAACAGCCCGGGCGGCCCCGTCATCTACGGCTCCCTGAGTTTCGCGGGCGCAATGCTCGAGATTCTCGTTCACTCACGCATCGGCAAGGTGCCTCGCCAGCATGTCGTGGTGGTTGCCGACGTACCTGACGACATCGCGCTCGAACGTGCAGGGCCGGACGACTTGCCGGCGGGATGGGACGCCGTGAACGATCCCCGCACGGCTCGCGGCTTCGGCGATCGCTGGCTGGCCGACCTCCGATCGGCCGTGCTGATCGTGCCATCGGTCGTTGCCCGGCTCGAGTGGAACGTTCTGGTCAATCCAATGCACCCGGATGCAGCCAGGCTGGTCGTCTCGGCGCCGGAGCCGGTGCGTTGGGACGAGAGGCTGTTCCGGGCGCCGTAGTCCGTGTCCGCCGCCGGGCAAGCTCATCCGCCGATTGCCGATGAGGGATGGAAGCCCCGGGGGCGGTCCCCCGGGACTGTACGCGCTGTACGGCCGTACGAGCGTTACTCCGCCGAAATCTTCGCCCGCTTCACCACCTCGCCATAGCGCTGCAGGCGATCGGCCATCATGCGTTCGAAGGCGGCGGGGGCCATGTCTTCCGGCGGGACCACGCCGCGGGAGCGCAGGGCGGCCTGCATGGCGGGATCGCTGGCCGCCTTGCGCACGGCCTGGTAGATCTTCTGCACCACCGGCTGCGGCGTGCCGGCCGGTGCGGCGATGCCGGTCCACGAGCTCAGGTTCAGTTCGGGATAGCCCAGTTCGGCCAGCGTCGGCACGTCCGGCAGCTGCTCGAGGCGCTGTTCGGAGGCGACCGCCAGTGCGCGGACTTTGCCGTCCTTGACGTGCGGCAGCATGATGACGAGGTTGTCCAGGATGAACTGCACCTCGTTGCTCAGCACCGCCGTGATCAGTTGCGAGCCGCCGCGGTACGGGATATGGGTCGCCACCGCGCCGGTGCTGGCCTTGAACATCTCGACGTTCAGCTGGCCCATGCTGCCGACGCCGCCGCTGCCGTAATCCAGCTTGCCCGGGTTCTTCTTCGAATAGGCGATGAACTCCGCGAAGGTGCGCACCGGCAGGCTGGAATGCACGACCAGCGCATTGGGCTGCCGGCCCAGGATCGCGATGTTCTCGAAGTCCTTGATCGGGTCATAGCCGATGCGCGGCTGCGTCAGCGGATTGGCCAGGTGGCTGCTCTGCGACGACACCACCAGCGTGTAGCCGTCCGGCTTGCTGCGCGCGACGACCTGCGTCGCGACCGAACCGCCCGCGCCGGGACGGTTGTCGACGACCACCGGCACGCCAAGAATGCGCGACAGCGGCTCGGAATACTGGCGCGCCATGATGTCGACCGATCCGCCGGGCGGGAAGGGGACCACCAGCGTGATGGGACGCGACGGCCAGTTTTCCTGCGCCACGGCGCCAAGCGGCGCGGCGGCGGCAATGGCGGCGGCGCTCAGGCCAAGACCAACGAAGCGGCGGCGGGAGAAGGGCAGGTTCTGCATGATCAGAAAGGCAGGATGGAAAAGGGATTCGTTCGATGGCGGGACATGCCGCTCATTGCAGCCCGAGGATGGCCAGCGCCAGGGCCTGCGCCCGTGGCACGAAGGTGGACAACTCGCAGTACTCGCGCTCGGTGTGCGGATGGCCGCCGACCGGGCCGGTGCCGCACAGCGTCGGCGTGCCGGCCGAGCTGGTCAGGCCGCTGTCGGCCGCGCCGCCGGTGAATTCACCGTCGACGGTAAAGCCGACGCGTTCGGCGCTGCGCTGATAGAGCGACAGCAGGGCCGCGGGCGTCGTCGCCATCGGCATCGTGCGGCGCATGTCGGTGATGCGCCCGCGCGTGCGGGGAATCGATTCGGCCTCGACGATCTCCCGGATGCGGCCGTACAGCGCGTCCATGTCGGTATCGGCGGTGAAGCGCACATCGAGCTGCGCCCTGGCATGCGGCGCGACCATGTTCGGCACGATGCCGCCCTGCACGCAGCCGACATTGGTGGTGATGCCCAATGCCGGGTCGGTCAGCGCATGCAGCGCCAGGATCTTGCGCGCCAACGCATCGATCGCGCTGGCGCCATGGGCGTGGTTGATGCCCGAGTGCGCGGCCACGCCCTCGACCTCGAACTCGACCACCATCGAGCCCTTGCGGCCCGTCACCAGGTTGCCGCTGACGCGCCCCGGCTCGGCATTGAACACCGCGCGTACCTCACGGGCGACGGCCATGATCCGATCGCGCGTGGCGGGCGAGCCGATCTCCTCGTCGCACGAGAAGAACAGCCGCACCGGCGGCGCCTGCCGGCCCAGCCGCGCCAGCGCCTCGGCAACGAACACATTGAGCACCAGGCCGGACTTCATGTCGGCGACACCGGGACCGTAGGCGCGTCCATCCTCGACGCGGAAGGGCCGCCTGGCCGCCGTGCCTTCGGGATAGACCGTATCCATATGCCCCATCAGCAGGACCGGCAGGCCCTCGCCGGAGCCCGGCACCTTCGCATCGAGGCAAACGCCGTATCCCGGCACCGCATGAAAGCGCACGGCGATGCCGGCGGCTTCCAGATGCGCGCGCAGGACCTCGGCCACGGCCTGGACGCCGGCTTCGTGGCGGCTGCCGCTGTCGATGTCGACGATCTTCTGCAGCAAATCCTGCATCGCCTGATGCTGGCCTTGCAGCCAGTCCAGCAGCGCCTGCGCGCCCTGGGCAACTTCCTTATCCTGCATGGGGTTCCTGTTCGCGACGGATGACCGAATACCGAAGACCGGTGCCCGGTTCGCGATGAAAGACGTGATGGGAGGCGCAACAACATGCACCATGAAACATGTATTGCAACGGTGATATCATCATGCAATACGTATTGCAGAGTGTCAATATGACGAACTCCCGCAAGGAAAGCGCCGATCATGGCGCCACGCTGCTCGACCGGTTGGCGCGCGAAGCCGCCACGTTGACCGCGCGCGAGCGCGAGCTGGCCGACGCGCTGACGCGCGGCTATCCGCATGTGCTGCTGGAATCGGCGACCGCGCTGGCGGCACAGCACGGCACCAGCGCGTCGACCGTGGTCAGGCTGTTCGCCAAGCTCGGCTATGCCAGCTATGCCGACGCCCAGCGCGAAGCGCGGGCCAGCGTAACGGCGGCGCTGCCGACCGCGGGACAGCGCGCGCCGGCGCTGATCGGCGGCAAGCGAACCCTGCGGGCCTGCCTCGAAGATGCGTTGATGCACGACCAGCACAACCTGACCGCCACGCACGAATCGCTGGACATCGCCGCGTTCGAAGCGATCGCGCGGCTGCTGGCCGGAGGAAAAGGGCGTCTGTTCATCCTCGCGCAGAAGAACAGCGCGCCGGTCAGTGCCTGGCTGGCGCTGCATCTGAACATGTGCCGCCCCAATGTGCAGGAGCTGGGGGCCGGCGCGGTGACGGCCACCGACGCGATGCTGTGGGTGCAGCCGGAAGACGTGCTGCTGACCTTCAGCGTCCGCCGCTATTCCAGCGCGCCGGTCAGCATCGCCCGTGCCTTCCGCGAGCGGGGCGCCCGCGTCGTCGCCATCTGCGACAGCCCCGCCGCGCCGCTGGTGCCGCTGGCCGACCACCATCTGCTGGTGCGCACCGCCAACGCATCCCCCTTCGACTCCTACACGGCGGCATTCTTCCTGTGCAATGCACTGGTGTCCGCCGTCGCTCAATTGCGCCAGCCGGCGGTGATCGAGGCGCTGCAGCGGCGCGATGCGCTGTGGCAGGCGTTCGAGACCGATCCGGTGGAGGGACTGCGAAAGGGGTAGGGCGCGAAGGTCCGGTACTTGCCCGGCGCCGGCCCCGCTGTCGGCGCGGGCACCGGCATGGTGTTCGGCATCGACCGATCCCCGCCAAATGTGGACACCTTGGCATGGCTTGGCGTCCCGATTCCGTCCGCCTAAGCTAGTGGTCTGGCTAAAAAAACCACGGGGAGACGAGGACGATGAACCGGCCGAATCGACGTCGTGCGACATGGATCGGGCTCGGCATTGCCGGTATGGTGGTCATCGCGCTGGCCGCCGGCGCGGCGTGGCTGCTGTCCTTGCCGCCGGCCACAACTCCCGCCGCGCCGCCGGCGATCGCCGAATCCGAGCGGGCCGCCACGCTGTCGGCGCTGAAGCCACCCAAGCGCCCGCGCCCGGTAATCGCCATCGTCGGCATCAACGACGCCACCGAAACCACCGACTATCTGATGCCCTATGGCATCCTGCGCCGCGCCGACATCGGCGAGGTGGCGGCATTGGCGACGCAGCCCGGACCGGTGAAGCTCTACCCCGCGCTGCGGGTCGAGCCGGATGCAACGATCGCGCAGTTCGACGCGCAGCATCCCCAGGGCGCCGACTACGTGCTGGTCCCGGCGATGAGCCGAGACGACGATCCGACCGTGCTGCAATGGATCCGCGGCCAGGCCGCCAAGGGCGCCACCGTGATCGGCATCTGCGCCGGAGCGAAGGTGGTGGCCGCAGCCGGCCTGCTCGACGGCAAGCGCGCCACCACTCATTGGTACTACCTGAACGACCTGCTGGAGAAGCATCCCACGGTACGCCACGTCCCCGATCGGCGCATCGTGGTCGACGGCCGCGTCGCCACCACCACCGGCATTTCCGCCTCGATGCCGATGACGCTGACGCTGATCGAAGCCGTGGCCGGCCGCGACAGGGCAGAGGCGGTCGCCCGCGACCTGGGCCTGCCGCATTGGGATGCGCGCCACGACAGCGACGCCTTCACCTTCACGCGTCCCTTCGCCTTGACGGCGATGGGCAACACCATGGCGTTCTGGAACCGCGAACGGCTCGGCATCGCGCTGCGGCCCGGCGTCGACGAGGTATCGCTGGCGCTGGTCGCCGACGCGTGGTCGCGCACCTACCGTTCGCAGGCCATCTCCTTCGCCGCGCAGCCGGGGCCGATCCAGACCCGGAACGGCATCCGGCTGCTGCCCGAGCAGGTGGGCAAGGACTGGGATGGAGAACGCACCATTGCACTCACCGCGGAACCGCACCCGGCGAAGGCGCTTGATGCGGCCCTGAACGGCATCGGCCAACGCTACGGCACGCGTACGGAAGCACTCGTCGCCATGCAGCTGGAATATCCCGGCGAACATGGGCGAACCGAGACGCGAACCACCTCAATGCAGTAGAACCCAACGGAGGAGACACGATGGCAAAGATGATTTTCCTGAACCTGCCGGTCCGCGATCTCGCGGCCGCGACGCGCTTCTACGAGGCGATCGGCTGCGTCAGGAACGAGCAGTTCAGCGACCATCAGACCTCGTCGATGGTGTGGTCCGACACCATCAACTTTCATCTGATGACGCACGCCTATTACGGGACCTTCACCAGCAAGCCGATCGCCGACGGGCACCAGACCAGCGCCATGCTGATCGCGCTGTCGATCGACAGCCGCGAGGAGGTGGACGCCATCGTCGAAGCCGCGAAATCGGCCGGCGGACGCGCCGACATTCGCGAGCCACAGGACATGGGCTTCATGTACCTGCGCACCTTCGAAGATCCGGACGGTCACCTGTTCGAGCCGGTGTGGATGAACCCGGCGGCGATGATGGGCGAGCAGGACGCGCAATAGCGGAACGCCGGGGACCGCTCGGCAGGTTTTTCTCCGCGCGTAGCGGTCCCGCAGCGCATCCCCACGACACATCGCCGCACGTCGCAATACCCCGCAGCACGTCACAACATCCAGTCGATCGGCAGCAACGACAAGCCCCGGATCCACAAGCGCTCCAGCCAGCTGGTATTGGGCTCGGTATCGTGGCGAATCGTGTCGCTGCCGCGCCTTTCGAGCCAGTACAGGCTGCCGTCGTCGGCCAGCCGGACCTCATAGGCGTTCTGCGGAACGCTGGTATCGAATGCCGATTCGATCCTGCCGGCCAGCGCGGGACTGTCGATCACGAAACCCAATTCGGTATTCAGATGGGCCGAGCGCGGATCGAAATTGAGCGAACCGACAAAGGCCCGCTGCGCATCGACGGCGAACGTCTTGGCATGCAGGCTTGCGCCGGAGCTGCCGAACGGCCCGGTGCGCTCCTCGGGCCTGGAGCGGGGAGTGGTATCGGCCTTGTCCGCGGGCGGCGCGACTTCGCGCCGCAGCTCGAACAATTGCACGCCGGATTCGAGCAGCGCGCGGCGCCATTTGACATAGCCGGAGTGCACCACCTTGACGTCCGTGGCCTCGGCCGCATTGGTCAGCACGCGCACCTTGACCCCCTTGGCGGCGAGGTCGGCAAAGGTCTTCGCACCGGCCTCGGTCGGAACGAAGTAGGGCGACACCAGGTCCAGCTCGCGCGTCGGCACGCCGATGGTCTCCATCAGCTGATGCCCGATCAGTCCATTGCTCGGCGCCTTGCCCAGGACCTTGGCGGGATCGTCGCTGACGATCCGTGTCTTCGCCCACTCGAACGCCAGGGTGCCATCGATGATGCGACGGTAGGCCGGCAGTGCCTTCAGGGCGTTCATGTAAGCCGTGGCGGCGGGGTCGCGCTCCGCGGTGGCGGCCTCCCGGGCCAGTTGTTCCAGCCTGTCCGGGGACACGGGCAACGCGATCCGGTTCACCGGATACGCACTGGCGCTCGCCCAGTAGCGATCGAAGTCCCGTTCGACCTCGGCAGCAATCGGGCCGACGGCCAGCACGTCCAGATCGGAAAACAGCACGCCATCGGTGGCGCCAAAATATTCGTCGCCGACATTGCGTCCGCCCACGATGGTCGCCTGCGCATCCACCGTGAACGATTTATTGTGCATGCGCCGGTTCAGGCGGCGGAAGTCCGTCAGATAGCCGATGAATTTCGGCGACCGCACGACGAAAGGATTGAACAGGCGGACCTCGATATTGGGATGGGCGTCCAGCGCGGACAGGATTTCGTCGAGGCCCGAGATGCCGTTGTCGTCCAGCAGCAGGCGCACGCGCACGCCGCGCTCGGCGGCTTCATGCAAGGCATCGAGCAGCAGCGTGCCGGTGGTGTCGCGGCGCCAGATGTAGTACTGCACGTCCAGCGTGCGCTCGGCCATGCGGGCGCCATGGACCCGCGCGGCGAAGGCCTCGCGCGGATCGGCCAGCGGGTGGATGCCCGACAGGCCGGGACGCTCGGCCAATGCCGGCGCCAGCGCGCGGCCCAGCGCCGTGTCGCGGGACTCTTCCGGCGTCAACGCATGCGATTCGGTTCGGGGTTCCAGCGGTGGCAGGGCGCATCCGGCGAGCACGAACATCGCGAAAACGGCGGGGACCAGCGGACGCAAGCGGGCGAACAGGCGATGGGAGGCAGTGTGCATGGACGTTCGAGACGATCGACGGCCCGGTCAACGGACTGAAGAAGATACGAACTATAAAGCAGCGCCACGCCATTGCTTCGCCGCGGCACGGCCGGTTCGCGTCATGGTGGCGCAAACCCGTGTCGACGCGTGCCTGCACTCAAAACCGGTGATTGACCGTCAATTCCACCCGCCGTCCGGCCCCTTGCAACCATTGGGTCGGATTGTAGTAGGCCGTTGCGACATAGTGCCAATCGAACACATTGAAGCCGCGCAGTGACAGCGTGGTGTGCTTGCGCGGCCGCCATTGCAGCAGCAGGTCGGTGGTGGTGTACGCCGGCATCTTGAGCGTATTGGCGCGGTCGGCGAAGCGGCGGCCGACATGGCGGATGCCGGCGCCGGCCGTCCATTCCGGCAGGAAGCGCCAGGTCAGCCAGGCATTGGCCAGGCGCTCCGGCACGTCGGTCGGCACGTTGCCATTGCGCGAGACCGCCGTGCCGTTGACCGATTCGGTGAACCGGTCGTAGCGCGCCTGCAGCAGCGCGGCATTGGCATCGAGCCGCCATCCCGGCAGGAATTCGACGCCGATGCTGGCCTCGATGCCGCGCGAGAACTGCTCGCCAACCTGTACGCTTTGCGTGGGATTGACCGCGTCGCGCGTGACCAGGTTCTTCTTGACGATGTGGTAGGCCGCAACGGTCCATTCCCCTTTGCCATTCCAGAAGTCCTGCTTGACGCCGGCCTCGACCTGGCGACCGGTGGACAGCTCGAAATTGCTGTTCGACGAGGAAAGCATCAGCAATGCGCTGACGGGATCGGCCGCTTCCGAATACTGCGCGTAGACAGCCAGATTCGGCGTCAGGTTGTACACCGTGCCGGCACGCCAGCCGATGTGCGAAAACGTCCTGTCGAATGGCTCCCGATTGGCCACCAGATCGTGGCGCTCGATCCTGGCATGGTCATAGCGCAAGCCCCCCAGCACGGACCACCGCGGCGTGATTTCCAGCCGATTCTCGGCGAACAGGGCGTACTGCACCGCCTCGTTGCTGTAGCGCGGCGTGGTGCCGGCGACGTTGATGAAATTGCCGCGATCGAACGTGTAAGGATCGACCACCGTGCTGCCCGAGTAGGGCGAATTATTGGTATGGCGAAACGATGCCCGATTGACATCGAAGCCGACC
Source organism: Cupriavidus cauae (assembly GCF_008632125.1). Lineage (GTDB taxonomy): Bacteria > Pseudomonadota > Gammaproteobacteria > Burkholderiales > Burkholderiaceae > Cupriavidus > Cupriavidus cauae. The sequence goes on along the minus strand of NZ_VWRN01000050.1, from coordinate 37,814 downwards.
GACACGCTGTTGTTCATGCCGAACAACGCATGGCGATAGACCGCATCGGTGGTATTGCCGACCTGCCATTGATCGTGAAGGATCTCGACATAGGACGAACGCTGGATCAGGCCGCTCGCCGGCAGATAGTCGTAGTACTCGGCATTGCGCCAATGACGCTTGCTGTCGATGTAATACGCCCGCGAGCGAACCGTCAGATCGGCGTTCGGCATCCACCGCGCCGATAATTCGGTCCACTGGTCGTCGAACTGGATGCGGCTGTCGCTGACGTTGTAGTTTCGGGTCCGCAAGGACGGATCCTGGCGGCCATTGACGAGCGGCACGCCGAAATACCGTGCCGGCTGCTGCCAGCCCTTGGCGTAGCTCAGCTTGATGCCGAGCTCCGGCGTTGGATCCCATTGCAGCGCGCCCGAGACGGACAGATTGCGCGAATCGCCGAAATCGACCGACCCGTCCGTGCGATTGCCGCTGATATCGAAGCGGTATGACCAGCGCTCGTCGATCGCGCCGCCGCTGCCGAAGGCGAGCCGCTGGGTATTCTCCGTACCGATCGTCGCCTGGACTTCGTTTTCCACCGGTCCGCGCGTCGGCTTTTTCGGCACGACATTGACGACGCCGCCGATCGCGCCTTCGCCATAGATCACCGAGGCGGGTCCGCGCAGTACCTCGATGCGTTCCACCGACCAGGTGTCGAAGGGATACGTCACGCCGATCCCGCCGTATTGGCGCACGCCATCGTAGAGCCGCATCACCGACGCCGCATCGGTAAAGCCGCGGGCGGACAACGAAGCGCCGCCATTGCCGGGATGGCCGAGGCCCGACAGCCCCGGTGCACGGATGATGGCATCGACCAGCGATACATCGCCGCGGACTTCGAGCTGATCGCGGGCAATGACGTCTACGCTGGCCGGCGTCTGCATCGGCGTCAAGCCGAGGTTCGATCCGGTCGAGGCCGGCTCATCCAGCGCGGTCTGCCCGGCGGCATGGACGGTGACCGGTGCCAGTTCGTGGACCTCAGGAGAAGGGTCGGCCGCCTGGGCGGAAAGGCATACTGCGGCAGCGGCTAGCGCCACCTCGCGGGGAAGGAGTCGGGCCATTGGGAAAGCGGGCGTGTCCCAGGTGAGACGGCAGGAATGCCGCGAGACACCGTTGTTTTTGGTGCCCGATTCTATTGGCCACGCCGTACACGGTACATGCGACACCATGCCGCAGGACCCGCGCGGGATTTCGTCGCACAGTACGGATCGGCGCGGCGATCCGCCTCGCTTGTCAAAAAAATGACGCCAATAGGCCAATAACCCCAATAACCCCAATAACCCAATAACCCAATAACCCAATAACCCAATAACCCAATAACCCAATAGCTTCGATAGCGCCATCACGCATTCACCGCTCCCGCAGATGTCCGTACCGACACCCCGATCGCCCGCCGCAGCGCCTGCCCCAACGTCCGCCGCCCACCGCACGCTTTGGCGCTGGCATTTCTACGCCGGCCTGTTCGTAATGCCCTTTCTGATCGTGCTGGCGATCACCGGCACCATTTACTGCTTCCAGCCGCAAATCGAACCCTTGCTGTATCCGGGGCTATTGCGCGTGACACCGCAGGGCGAGCCGCTGTCCCCGCAAACGCTGCTGGAGCGGGCGAGGGCGGCCGCGCCGGCCGGCGCCGTGGCCACGACCTACACCATGCGCAACGATCCGCGCGCCAGTGCGGAGTTCATCTTCCGCCTGCCCTCTGGCAACAGCGAAAGCCTCTATCTGGATCCCTATTCAGGCGCGGTGCTGGGCAGCCTCAGCGTGGAAGACCGCTTCATGAAGCAGGTCCGGTTGCTGCATCGCGCCCTGCTGGTCGGAAAGCCCGGCGAATTGCTGATGGAACTGGCCGGATGCTGGACGCTGGTGATGATCGCCACCGGCCTGGCCATGTGGTGGCCGCGCTTGCGCGAATCGGGTGTGAGGGCGTTTGCAATGCGGCCAGCAAGCGGCAGGCGAGGGCGATGGAAGGAGATCCATCTGATGCTCGGCGCATCGCTCGCCATCGGTGCGCTGGCGTTCGTGCTGTCCGGCCTGCCGTGGACCGCATTCTGGGGCAAGCAATTCAAGGCCATCACGACCGCCGCGAACCTGGGGCGCCCGGGCGATGCTGGAGCAGGGCACACGCACGCCCCGGTCCGTGAGGGCAATCATGCCGCTCATGGCGATCACCGGCGACACGGCGGGACGATGGAATCGCTGCCGCTGAGCGAAGTCCCGTGGGCGACGGGATTGACCGCCGTGCCGGTCGGAACCAGCGCATCCGCCGGCCATGCGCCGATCGGTCTGGATCGGGTCGTTGCCATCGCCGGCTCGCGCGGAGCCGGCGCGGGATGCCAGGTGGCACTACCGGGAACGCCCGATGCGGTCTATTCGGTGTCGTGCTTCCCCAGCGACCCCAAGGCCGAAAGAACGCTGCATATCGATCCGCACAGCGGCAATATCGTCCGGGATATCCGCTACGACGACTACGGCCCCGTCGCCAAGGCCGTGTCGTACGGCACCTCGCTCCATATGGGCCGGTATTTCGGCCTTGCCAATCAGATCGCATGCGCCGCGATCTCGCTCGGCCTGATGGCGCTGGCCATCACCGGCTTCGTCATGTGGATCAAGCGCAAGCCGGCCAACGCATTGGGCGCGCCGTCGCGTCCGTCGAGCCCGCCGCCGATGCGCGCATGGATTGCCGGACTGGCGGTACTGGGGGCGATATTCCCGCTGATGGGAGTCACGATGCTGCTGGTCTGGCTGATCGATCGGCTCGTGGACAGAGCCGCCGGCGTGCCGTCGAGACCGGTACGGCAATGATCGGGACGGGATGTCCCGACCGGGATCGGCGGATCGGCGGATCAGCCCGTCCCGGCACCCGTGGTCGGCTGCAGCACGATAATGGCCATGCCGGCCAGCGCCACCGCGGCGCCGAGGACGTCCCAGCGCGTCAGCGGCAGCCCGTCCACGATGCGAAGCCACACCAGCGCGACGGCAATATAGACGCCGCCATACGCCGCATACGTTCGACCGGCGGCGGTGGGATGCAGGGTCAGCAGCCAGGCGAAGGCCGCCAACGCCAGGGCCGCGGGAACCAGCAGCAGCGGGGTCTTTTCCTGCTTTAATACCAGGTAAGGCAAATAGCAGCCGACGATCTCGGCCAGCGCCGTCAGCACGAACAGCGCCGTATAGGCAAGGAAGGTCACGATCGAAGCGGGCAGGGTGGCGGTGGACCGCATTGTCCCATGGCGCTGCGGAGTTTCCGTCAGGCTGACGGAACGGTGCTAAGGTACGAGCTGCCTGCGCCGGGAGACATCGATATGAAGAACAACGAATTGCCGCAAGACCAATCCGCCTCCGCATTGATCGACGCCCGCATCGAGGAACTGGGCGACTGGCGAGGCGAAATGCTCGCCAGACTCCGCGCCCTGATCAAGGAAGCCGACCCGAACGTCATCGAGGAATGGAAATGGCGCGGCGTTCCGGTGTGGTCGCACAACGGCATCATTTGCACCGGCGAGACCTACAAGAGCGTCGTCAAGATGACGTTCGCAAAGGGCGCTTCATTGCCGGATCCGGCAGGGTTGTTCAATTCGAGTCTTGAAGGCAATACGAGACGGGCCATCGATTTCGCGGAAGGCGCGCAAATCGACGAGAAGGCGTTGAAGGAGTTGGTGCGTGCGGCGGCTTTGCTGAATGGCACAAAGGCAAAGAAGTAGGTTGCCATCAGAATCGCAGAGCATCCACGACGCTGCCGACGTATTCCCGGATACATACGAGGAAGAGGGGAAAGAGTGCTATTCGCCGTTCGCTTTCATGATATTCCTGGGCAAACACACGTACGGACTAGCCACTTCAAAGCCCACATCGACTGGCTTGACGGGCATCGCGACCGGATCCTCATCGCCGGCTCCTTAAGAGAAGCGGACTGTGAAGCTCCAGTCGGAGGGCTATGGATCGTCAGTGCGGCCAACAAGCTTGAGGTCGAAGCGCTGTTGCAGTCGGACCCGTTCTGGGTGCATGGTCTGCGAGAAAAAGTCGAGATTCACTCGTGGCACCGCGCCTTCCCTGACCCCGTCACGATATGATCAAGTCCGAATTGCACGAGTTTTTGACGTCGACCTTCGACCTTGTCGTTGACCCGGTAGAGCGTGGCAATGGCAGGACCTACTTCTTAAAACGGGTCGATTGGAGGCCAGGATCTACGACGAGAGTTCTTCGCGTAGAAAGCTCGGATGAAACGGTACGTCATATCAGACTTTGCGTTTCATCCGACAACAACAACAGCGTTTTCGCAATACACCCGTTGCGACTGTCCAGCTTGGTGAAGGTTGTGGGGGATGAAATAGGGCGTCTCCACGAGCGCGAAGGCGCATCCGGCTAGTTCATGGCCAGTCTCGCCTTGGACATGGCCGGCATCATCATGCTTACTCCTGCAGCCACCTGGCCCGCACGCGCCCGAAGTCGCCAGTAGCGGTGCTCAGATGCAGCCACTGGTCCACGAAGTGCTTGAACACGTCATCGCCCTGCGGCAGCAGATAGGCCATCTCCGCATACTGCAGCGGCTTCTGCGGATTGACGGCGCATAGTTCCGGATGGGCCTTGCTTTGCACGATGGCTTCGGCGGCTTCCGTGACGAAGACGTCGGCATTCTTCTTGATGACCTCGTCGAAGATGGTCACGTTGTCCGTATGGATCCGCAATTGCGCGCGGCCGAGATGCGTCCGTGCAAAACGCTCGTTGCTGCCGCCGGGATTGGCGATCACACGCACCGCCGGCTGATTGATCGCCTCGATGGTCTGGTACCTGGCGACGTTCTCGCAGCGGGTCAGCGGCGTCTTGCCGTTGATCATGTAGGGCGCACTGAAATAAGCCTGCCGCTGGCGTTCCAGCGTCACGGAAATACCGCCCACGGCGATGTCGCATTTGCCGGCCACGAAGTCCGGCATCAGGTTCGACCAGCTCGTCTTGACGTATTGCGGCTTGGCCTGCAGCGCGGCAGCGAGCGTCTGCATCAGGTCGACGTCCAGCCCCTCGAATACGCCCGGCGCCTTCTCGAAGCTGAAAGGCTTGTAATCGCCCGGCGTGCAGACCCGCAGCGTGCCGCTTTGCTGGACGCGGTTCAGCGTCGAACTGGCCGGCTGGGCCAGCGCGAAGCAGGGCAGGGTGGCTGCGGCCACGACGGCAAGGGCTTTGGTTGCGCTGATCATTTCGCAAATCTCCTCATCGACTTGTGACATGTAGTTCGGATGTCGAAGCGGGATTGTGCACGAAATGTCCGGGCGGCCTATCGAGCTGGGCAATTGCCTGCCCAATTTGCCTACGCGCAATTTGCCCATGCGCAATTTGCCCATGCGGAATGCAGCGGGAGCGAATGCGGGCTCAGGTTCGACTGCTTTCGAGGCCGACTGCCTGCCGAGGCAGCGTCTTTGCCAACAACATCGCGAACGCGGCGGTGCCCGTCGAGCACCGCCGCGCCTCGCGACATTACGGTGCGAGCGGATGTCCGATCACCATCCCGTTGTCCGGCGTAATCCGGATCCATGTGCCCGCCAGCGGCTGCTCCTGCTCACCGGGCTTGCTGTAGTCGCAGACTCCACCCGGGAACACCGCGCGTAACGCCGCGAGATCGGCCTCTTGCTGCGAACCGGTCCACGACGGATTGCGTTCCGCGTAGCCCGCGTAGTCGCTGACCGTCACGGGCTTGAGCTGGCATTGCATCGTCCGGGCATGGAGCGGCTCGCCCGCCTCGAAGCGGGGATACGACGAGGCAGGGAACATCGAATTGCATCGCGACGGCGTTTCGCTGACCTCGACGACGTCGGCCGGCGAATTGCTGCCATTGCCCTTGCGGAACACGGTGCTGAATCCGCCGAATCGCTGCGGCTCCGCGATAAAGTCGTCGGCCGCGCCAGCCGTGGTGGCACCGAAACAGCCATCGACGATGTCAGCCGGTTTGTTCTTCACGACTTTTGCCGCGCGCGAATCGGCGGTGCGGTCGCTGACCACCGCGGTCAGCCATCGGTCCATGCCAAAGAACGCCTCTTGCATGGCCGGCAACGATCGCCCGGTGTGAGCGGGGCGCGGAGCCTGAACGGGCATCGTATGGTGGGCATTCGGATCGTGCACGAAGCTGCCCACATTGGCCGTTCCAGTCCACATGACATGATTCGCGAACTGGCCCGTTGCCGCCGCGATACGGGCGCGGACAATGAAGTGGAAGAACTTCAGATGCATATCCCCGGCGCCCGTGAACTCGTTGTTCAAGCCATCGAGGTTCAGGATGGCGGTACTACGAAGGCCGGCCCCGCCATACATGATCATGCCCGTCTGATAGGCCCGCTTCAGCGCCTCGGCGTCCGCGCGCATGCGATCCGTGCGGAGATTGCCGTCAATATCCTGGCCGCCAATTTTGCGATTGAGGTCGATGAATTGCGCCATGGAAATCAAACCGGTGTTCAACGCGTTGAGGCCGTACTGGATGCCGACATTTCCGGTGAACGAACGAGCGAATCCCGTCGACGGATCCACGCCAAGAATGTTCTTGTTGTGGTCGTTCACGTTGGGACGAAGACCGGTCGGATTGGCGGGCAGCAGGCTGACCGGCGGCGCCGGCAGGACGCCCATGGGCGCGCTGGTCACCACGTTGGCCGGGCTGTACTTCTCGGCATTGCCGATGACCGCATTGAACACGGAGCTGTTTCCGGCGCCTCCCATCACGTTGTCCCGATCGCCCTGGTTCGCCGGCCGCAGAACCGAATCCGTTCGCGCGGCCCAGAAGCTGGCTTGCTGGCGAACGCTGTGATAGGTGCCATAACCCGAGGCAGCGGCAATCTCCGCGTTGGTCCAGTTCAACAGCGTCGGGTCCGCGGCGCGCCTGGCGGCGGTGGCATTGTCGTAAGTCGGATCGTAAGGACTGTTGGGGACAGGCGAGTAGGTCCCGTTCTGCGTCGTCCCGCCCTTCGTATGATTGAGCTGGAAGTTGTAGAACAGACGGCCTTCCATGCTTTGCGGGCCGCCGTTATCCGGAAAGCCCGCCAGCATGACGATGCCATCCAGCAGTCCCGGATAGGTATCGGCAATCATGCTCTGCTGCATGGCCGATCCGGAGGAACCCCAACCCATCGTGTAAAGCACCGGCCCGTTCGCTTCGATGAACCGCTCCTTGACCATCATCATGGTTTCGGCGGAGATGATGTGATTGCAGTTCTGGCCGAAATAATTCAGCGTGGAATTGGCTACCGCGAACCCCTTGCTGAGCGGAAGATCATTCAAGGCATTGAAATCGCCGGCCGCGCCGTTCGCGGAATTGTTCGAGCCGCCCACGGGGCCCATCGATCGGCCCTGGACATACCAGCCGCCTCCGCAACTCTGCCCGAACGGGTAGACCAGCCGCCCGTTGAATTCACTGGGCGGATTCACCGCGCTGGGATTCGGGTTCTTCTTTGGATCTCCCAGCACGGCGATCTGGTAAATGCCTCGATTGATGACGCCGGTCTCCAGTCGAACGATATACGGCACGGTTCGGCCATCGAGCAGCGTGGTTGTCTCTACATTGGCCGGCGGATTCGCCGGATCGTACGGCTGCCAGACCGCGGTTCCTGACTTCGTCGCATCGTGATAGACCCAATCGACCCGGGTTGGGGCGGCGCAATTGGGATCGGTGTTCGGCCCCGCGGTGAGCGTCGGGCCGCCCGGATAGACCGTGAACGTATCGGTCTGGCAGTGGAAGCTGCCTTCCTGGGGCGCGTACAGAATCGGTCCCTGGATGGGATAGGCGGTCAGCGTCAACGATCCGCGCACCTTCGCGTCGGCGGCCGCGTCGACGACGTCGATCCTGTTCTCGCCTTGCTTCAGCCCTGACACCAGGCCAAGCATCGATTTTCTCGACGGATTCGGCTTGAAGCTGCCCGTGACATCGACGCCGTTCAGCTTGACCTTCGCGCCGGCAATGTTGCCGCCATCGGCCTGCGTCAGTTCGATCAACGTGTCATCGCCACTGACCAATCCCTCCGGCGAAGACAGGCTCTTGACCGTCACCGCCGGTTTCGCGGGTTCGTCGCGGTCGCCTCCACATCCGGAAACAGAAAGCACCAAAGCCGTCAGCCCGACGACTGCAAAGGGCAGGGCGGTCCGAGTTCCCCGTCGGCCTTCCCGTGCGACGGATCGATTGCCCGCTCTTTGTGGGGCGCTTTGCCAAACCATGATTGTCTCCTGATGTTTCAGTGGAAATCGGCACTGATGGCCTTATATATTCCGCTGTGCGGAATAATTCATAAATATCGCGCTGGGAAATAAGCAGTCTATAGCGCGCAGGGAAGTTCTCAATGCGAAAACATCCCCGCCGAAGCATTTATTGTGAACCGGCATATGTTCCATGCACCGGAGTAATGCCATCCCGGTTTCGGTCGATGAGCTCGACCGCCAGCGACGGTAATGTGTGCTACATATTGCGTCGGCGCGGCTTTGAAGGCGGCGCGGACCGGTCGGCCAAGGGGTGGCGCCACCGAGAACGAACCACTGCAGAGGGAGATATCTCGCCGGCCATGGATTTGAATTGACCTCATTCCCGGCGGGCAGCGTGACAAACGGCGGATATATTCATTTATCGCGACTTCCAACCCGTGCATGCCGATAAATGCGACGCCCGAGAATATTTCCACTCCAGCAAAGGCCGATGACTTGCATTCCTCAATTCGTACGCCGAAGGCATCTCGGCGTCTTTTTTGGCTAAATGGGAAAATTCCAGCCATTCGCTTTGAGATGGAAAGCAGTCCAATCGGACATGCTGCAGTTTCGACCGGCCAAGCTCGACCGGCCAAGCGTCTTGCGCGAGGATTGGCTCGGCAGAATCCTTTCCCAGTCGAACCAGAGTGGCTCGGACCTCGACCCGCCGGCGACTGCAACGTCGGGGCGACTCCCAGCACGGACATTTCTATTTATCCAGAAGGTGACATTTCTATTCACGCCTAACACTCGTGCCGCCGATAATGTTTGTTATGTTAAATGGCAGATATCCCTGCGCCGCGCGCTCCTGGCCGGCTCACGTTAATTTGCAGAAGTTTGTTACCCGTTTTTGCATAAATTTGTTACCCGCCCCCTAGGCGCTCACCTTTCGGATGCTGGCAGTTCCGATGACGCCTTGTTCGTCCGTACAGCCCGCTGTGGACGCCCTTGCGGGTGTCATTTGGCCCCAAATGCCTCTCCGATCTGCCGGGCCCGTTTGACTTCATCGCTATGCAGATAGACCGACGTCGTCGACACGGACGCATGCCGCAGGTTGTCTCGAACGATGGTCAGTTCCGCGCCGCTTCCTAGCGCGTGTGTGGCGTGCGTATGGCGCATCCAGTGTGGACTGGCGCGGCGCAGCTTGTCCGCGGCCGCGGGATGGTCCGCACCAATGACATCCGCAGCCAGCTTGAAGAACCGCTTCACCACATGCCATAGCCGCGTGCTCGAGATGCCGATCTCGGGCTCGCCGCCCAGATCACCGACCAGGCGAACCTCGGGACGCCACAAACGCCGACTGATGGGCAGTCCGCGTTCCGTCAGGTAGCGCTCCACCGCCCGTCGCGCCAACGGGGGCATTGCCACGTTGCCGCTGCGGCCGCCCTTGCCGGTCAGCTTGAGCCATTCGTCGCCTTGCGCGTCGGTCCAGACATCCCCGAGCGTGGCTCCTACCAGCTCGCTGGGGCGTAGCCCGGTCGCATAGGCAAAATCCAGCACGAAGCGCAGGCGCTGCGCCGCGGCGGCCTCCCAGCCGTGGGACCATTCGAGCCCGTCAGCAATGGTCCGCACTAACTTCCATTCACCGTCGGTAAAGGCGCGCGAATTGTCCAGCGCCGCGGTGCGGCCGCCGCCGCGCACCTTGATGCCGGCGAAGGGATTGGCCAGCACGTAGCGTTGCTCGACCAGCCAGCGGAACATCGCCCCAAGGATCGACAGCGCATGGGCGACCGAGCGTGCGGCCAGCGCACCGGTGAACGGCCGCCAGTCCGGCGACGAGCGCGGGCGTGGCGGCCCGACCCACCGCTCTCGCGGCATGGGCCGCCGCAGGAAGGTGCGGTAGGCCACGGCGTCTTCGGTGGTCAACGACGACAGCGGCCGCTGACGCTCGACGATGGCCCACAGCATCAGCCGTTCCGCTTCCTTGCGGTAGGTGCGATGAGTGGCCGGCGACTCGTGCAGTGCCAGCCAGGCCTGCACCGCCTCGTAGTCGTTGTCCGCGGTCAAGGTGCACGTCGCGCGCGGGGCGCGAAAGCGCCCTTCGGAGCCGTCGACCTGATGGGGCAAGCGTAGTTGCTCCCACGGCACGACGCTGCTGCGCCGCTCCTGCACGATCAGCGCGCGGGCCCGCTCGGTCAGCTCAGGATGCGCGGCGAAGAACGCCTCGATCTGTCTGGCACCGGTAGCGCCCAGCCCGGGGATGGTTGCCCACCAGCGTCGACGCCTGGGCACGCGCACCGTCAGCGCCGCCAGCGTCTCGATGCCGTGGGCGCGCAAGGCAGCGACGGCGCGAGCCGGCAGCCAGCGACTGATGTCGTCGGTGATCGCTGGCTGTGGCGTGGGCAGCGTGCGCAAGACCTCAATAGCACGGTCGGCCGCCCTGCCCTGCGCCACCCGCGCCGACGCCGGTATCTCGAACAACGCGGCCAGATCGTCGCGGCCGCGCTCGCGTGCCAGCGAGGCGAGCCGGCGGCGAATGCGGCCCAGCACGGCGCGCGAGGATTGGCCGCGCGCCCTCTCCTCTCCCAGGTATTGCGCCACGGCTTGCCGGGAGCTGAGGCCGGCATGCCAGGCACGCAGCGCGGCCAGGGAGGCGGCATCGGGGAATGCCGTGGAAGCATCGGCGGAGGCCGTATCCATACCCGTGCTGGCGGCAGATGCGGAGTTCGGTAGGGTCAGGCGCGATTTCATGGGCGCCAGTTTAGCGCACCGAAATGGCTATTATGATAAGCATACTGTGCCGTTCGTATTTTGGCGAGAATGGCTCGGAGCCCCGCTAGGCTCTACAAACCTTGACCGTCTTGTAGAACATTGATGACGCCCACCGGGGAACGTCTATCGAACTCGGCCATCGCAATGCGGCATTGGTAACGCCTGTAATGATCTCTACACAGTTGTAGAACACGCTACGAAGGCCTACGCTTGCAGCGATGACATACCTCGCTGCTCCCTGGCTCCTCCTTCTCGTTACGCTGCCCGCTGGCAGCACCACCGCTCGCATGCGGTTATGGCGCGCCGTGAATGCGCTTGGCTGCGCCACGCTGCGCGATGGCGCCTACTTGCTTCCTGCGTCCCCCGAACGCGCCGAGCGGCTGAACCTGTTGGCCACGGATGTGCGTCGTCACCAGGGAGAGGCTTGGCTCTTGGCTGTCAGCGCCGATGGGGAGCAGGAGCGCGCCTTTGCACTGTTGTTCGACCGCTCGCCGGACTACGCCCAGTTGCAGGCGGACATCGATCAAAGCGGCGCCGCTCTTGCGCAAAGCAATGCCGCCGAAGTCCGGCGCTTGCTTGACCGTTACCAACGCGCCATCAACGCCATTCGTGCCGTCGACTTTTTTCCCAACGACGCGTCCAACCGAGTGTCCGCGAGCTGGGACGCATTTCAGCGCGGGGCCGGTCGGGTTCTCTCGCCAGGTGAGCCGCACGCGGCGGACATGGGCATCGTTCCCAGGGATCCCGCCCAGTACCAGGGACGCCGCTGGGCAACACGGCGACATATTTGGATTGACCGCATCGCCTGCGCCTGGCTGATTCAGCGCTTCATTGATCCGCACGCGACATTCCTCTGGCTTGCTGATCCGCAGGCGTGTCCCGATGACGCGCTTGGATTCGATTTCGACGGTGCCGCTTTCACGCACGTGGGCCAGCGCGTCAGTTTCGAGGTGTTGTTGGCCAGCTTTGGGCTGGAGGAAGACCGCGCCCTTGCCCGCATCGCCGCGATCGTCCATGCCCTGGATGTCGGCGGGGACCCGCCCGCGGAGGCCGCCGGTCTCGAAGCGATGCTGTCAGGGCTGCGGCAGACCGCTCGGGACGACGACCAATTGCTCGCCGAAGGCATACCGGTTCTGAGCGCGTTGCATCGTCATTTCAGCACCCGGCCCAAGCGCTGATCTCTCACTTACCTATGCACCAATGAAAGCCGATCGCACTACCGTTCCGTCCCCCTCAGGGGGGTCTTACACCCTGTGGCAACTGGTGGCGTACATGCTGCGCCTGGGCACCCTGGGCTTTGGCGGCCCCGTGGCGTTGGCTGGCTATATGCATCGCGACCTTGTCGAGTCGCGCAACTGGTTCACCGAGGCCGACTACAAGGAAGGACTGGCCCTGGCCCAATTGGCGCCCGGCCCGCTGGCAGCACAGCTTGCCATCTATCTCGGTTTTGTCCACTACCGTATTGCCGGCGCGACCCTGGTCGGCATCGCCTTTGTGCTTCCGTCCTTCCTCATGGTGTTGGCGCTGGGTTGGGCATACGTGCGCTTTGGCGGCCTGACGTGGATGCAGTCGGTCTTCTACGGCGTGGGTGCCGCGGTGATCGGAATTATCGCGATCAGTGCGTACAAGCTGACGCGCAAGAGTGTTGGCGGTGACCCCTTGCTCTGGACCATCTATGCCGTCCTGGTCGCGGTCACCATCATCACGGAATCAGAGATCGCGTGGCTGTTCATTGCCGCCGGCGTCCTCGTGTGGTTCTGGCGCGCGCCGCCGAAGTGGTTCAAACAAGGTGGCATGCCGATCGCTGCTGCGTGGCAAATTGCGCCGGGCTCGGGAATTTTGACCAACTTCGATTTGCCGTTGCTGACGCAGATTGGGTTGTTCTTTGCCAAGGCTGGCGCCTTCGTCTTCGGCTCGGGCCTTGCCATCGTTCCGTTCCTGTACGGCGGCGTCGTGACCGAGCATCAATGGCTCAACGAAAAGCAGTTCGTCGATGCGGTAGCGGTGGCGATGATTACGCCGGGTCCCGTCGTCATCACGGTGGGCTTTATCGGCTATCTGGTGGCTGGGCTTCCCGGGGCCATCGTCGCTTCGTTGGCCACCTTCCTGCCGTGCTATCTGTTCACCGTGATTCCGGCGCCCTACTTCAAGAAGTACGGGAAGCTGCCTGCCATTGTCGCCTTCGTGGACGGCGTGACAGCCGCCGCAGTCGGGGCCATCACGGGCGCCGTCGTTGTGCTGGCTAAACGTTCCATTATCGATGCACCCACACTGGTGTTGGCGATCGTGACCGTGCTGCTGCTTTGGCGATTCAAGAAGTTGCCGGAACCGGCGATTGTCGCTGGCGCCGCGGCAGTGGGTCTCCTGGTGTATCCGCTGCTGCGGTCCTGAAACCCTGATGCGGGCGGCCAGGCACCCGTACCCATGAGGAGACGACCATGAAATGGGTCACCCGCGAAAGGCCAAAGATCGACCGCATTGCCTGTCCTTGGCTGATCGCCCGCTATATCGATGAGACGCCTGAGTTTTTGTATGTGCCGCCGGCCGACGTATTGGCTGTTGCACAAAGCACTGGCGCCGTTCCATATGATGTGCCCGATGTGGAGTTGTCGCATGTCGGCGACCATTGCAGCTTCGATGCCTTTCTCGATAAGTACGGATTAGCCGAGCCGGCCCTGCAGCAGCTTGCCGCCATCGTGCGTGGCGCGGACACATCGAGGCTGGACCTCACGCCACAGTCGGCGGGACTTTATGCCATCTCGCTCGGTTTATCGCGGCGCTTTGCCGACGATCACGAGATGCTTCGCCATGGCATGGTTCTCTACGATGCGCTGTACGCCTGGTGCAGGGATTGCCAATCGGAGACGCACAACTGGCCACCAGCGCAACGCATCTGAACGCAGCAGCTGGCAGCCTGCTGCGAGATCAATGGCAATGTCGAATGCCAGTCTTGTGGTCCATATGGCAGCCATTTCGATCGGTGCCGCCGCTATGCGACCACGCCGCAGTAGACGCGAAACCGAGGACCGCAAAGATAAGAACAATGGCGCTGCGCAGCATGATGTCTCCGTCCGTCTAGTGTTGATTTGACGGTAAGGTAGCACCGAAGACGCATTTGGCCATCCCTTCGCAAGGAGGGATGGCCACCTCCTCAAGCGCGGAGGCTTACTTCACCGCGAACCTGACGGTTACGGTTTTGCCATCGGCAAAGGCGACATTTGCCACCACCTTCGCACCGGGAGCCACGGCGATTTGTTCGGCGCCCACCAGCACATTTCCTTCCGCGGGCTTGAGCGCCGTCTCGCTCTTCTTGCTGCCATTGAGCACCGTCAGCTTGCCGCTCGCGCCCGCGACCGACTTCTTCTGGTCATGGTCGTCCACGTACAGGCTGACGTTGCCGTCCTTTGCCACCAGTTCGAACTGCATATCGCTCGCCGTCTGCACGACGCCGCCGTACTGCGCCGGCTTAGCGCCGTGCGCCATCGCCGTGCCCGAGATCGAGATGCAGATTGCGGCCAGCGCCGCGGCAATGCGTTGGTTCATAGTCCACTCCAAAAAACAGTGGGCGGCTCGAGGGCGCCGCCCTGACCCATTTCAATAGGCGTGCGTGCCGGCTTGGCCGGCGAGTTCTTCGATGGATTCACGCCCGAACAGCCATACCGCCAGCGGCGTCAGCACGGTGTCCAGCAAGGTCGAGCTGACCAGCCCCCCGAAGATCACGACGGCCACCGGATGCAAGATCTCCTTGCCGGGCGCATCGGCCGCCACCAATAGCGGCGTCAGAGCGAATGCCGCCACGAGAGCGGTCATGAGCACCGGGGTCAGACGCTCCAGCGAGCCTCTGACGATCATCGGCATGCCGAACGACTCCCCTTCGAGCCGGCAAAGATTGATGTAATGGCTGACCTTGAGAATGCCATTGCGCGTCGCGATGCCGGTCAGCGTGATGAAACCGACCATCGATGCGACGGACAACGTCAGGCCCGCGGCCCACATCGCAATGACGCTGCCAATCAGCGCGAAAGGTATGTTGGCCATGATGATCAGCGTCAGCCGATGCGCGCGATATCGGGAATACAACACCAGGTAGATCAACGCCAATGACATGACGGCCAGGAGAGCAATCAGCTGCGTAGCCAGCTCCTGCGCCTGGAATTGCCCCTCGATGCTGACGAAGTACCCGCCCGGCAGACTGGACTGCGCGACCGCGCCCCGTACTCCGGCGATGATGCGGCCCATGTCGGAGCCGTCGGTATTGGCGTAGACGACGATTCGTCGCCGGCCATTTTCCCGGCCGATCTGATTGGGGCCATCGCCCTCTTCCACCGATGCGATGGCGGCCAGCGGCACGGGCCCGCGTG
This sequence comes from Cupriavidus cauae, assembly GCF_008632125.1. Lineage (GTDB taxonomy): Bacteria > Pseudomonadota > Gammaproteobacteria > Burkholderiales > Burkholderiaceae > Cupriavidus > Cupriavidus cauae. The sequence goes on along the minus strand of NZ_VWRN01000050.1, from coordinate 22,497 downwards.
GCGACTGGATCATGATGCGCGCCAGATCCTGTGGCGTGCGCTGCGTTTCGGCCAGCCGCACAACGAGATCATGACGTCTCACGCCCTCGATAACCTGGGATGCCCGTGCGCCTTCGGAGAGCGTCTGCATGGCGCCCAGCGCATCGCCGGGCGTGATGCCATACTGCGCGGCCTTTCGATAATCCAGGCGCACGTTCACCTGTGGAATCAATACCTGTCTCTCGACCGTGATGTCGACCAGGCCGGGCACCTGCGCCAGGCGACCGCGGACGGATTCCGCCAAGCCCCGCAGGGTATCGAGGTCGTCGCCGTAGATCTTCAGGGCGATCTGCGCCCGCACGCCCGACAGCAGATGGTCCAGGCGATGAGAGATCGGCTGCCCGATGGCGACGGATGCAGGCAGCGAGGAGAGTTGTGCGCGGATGGCGGCCATGACTTCCTCGCGGCTGCGATCGGAACGCTTCAGGTCGACATCGATCTCGGACGAATGCACCCCTTCGGCATGCTCGTCGAGCTCCGCGCGGCCAGTACGGCGGCCCACCTGCGTGACTTCCGGTACCTGGCGAATCAGCGATTCGGCCAAGGCGCCCATGCGGTTCGCCTCCGTCAGCGATGTGCCCGGATTGAACATCAGGGACATGACCAGCGAGCCCTCGTTGAAAGCCGGCAGGAAGGCCCGCGGAAGCCACGGTATCGATGCCGCCGCGATAAGCGCGGCGATCCCGGCGCCAGCGAGAATGACCCGGGCACGCGGAAACGACCAGTTCAGCACGCGCGTATCGACCCGCTTGAGCCATCGCACCAAGGGACTATCGGGATGGTCCAGGCGCTTCATGCCGGGAAGCAGGTAGTAGGACAGCACCGGTGTGACGGTCATCGACACCAGCATCGACGCAAGGATGGACACGATATAGGCCACGCCCAATGGCGCGAACAACCGGCCCTCGATGCCTGGTAGCGCAAACAGCGGCACGAACACCAGGACGACGATCAACGTGGCATAGACGATGCCCGAGCGCACCTCCACGGACGCGCGCCAGATCGTCTCCAGTACCGCAGGCGCCTCCGTCATGGTCTTGCGCTGCTTGAGCCGGCGCAGGATGTTCTCCACATCGACCACCGCATCGTCGACCAATTCGCCAATGGCGATGGCCAAGCCCCCCAGCGTCATCACGTTGATCGACTGGCCCAACACGTGAAAGGCCAGCGCCGTCACGGCCAGGGACAGCGGAATGGCGATCAGAGAAATGGCGGTCGTGCGAGCACTGAGCAGGAAGGCAAAGAGGATGATCGCGACCATGATGGCGCCGTCGCGCAGTGCCTCAACCACATTACCGATGGAAGCCTCGATGAAATCCGCTTGCCGGAACAGCACGCGCGGCGCTTCCAGGCCCTTGGGCATGCCCTGCTTGAGCTCGGCCAGCGCCGCTTCCAGTTCGCGTGTCAGCTTGACGGTATCGGCGTCCGGTTGCTTTTGCACACTGACAATAACGGCCGGCTTGCCGTTGAACCCGGCGTCGCCGCGTTTGACCGCGGGGGCATGGCGCACACTGGCGACCTGCTGGAGCAGCACCGGGGCACCATCGCGATATGCGACGGCCAGCCCGCCGAGATCATCCAGGCGCGTCGTACGGCCCAGGTTGCGAATCAGATATTCCCGGCCGTTCAGGTCGATGAAGCCGCCACTGCTGTTGCTGGCGAAGTCCCGCAGCGCGTCGGACAACTGGCCGAGCGAGATACCGAACTGCGCCATCCGTGCAGTGTCCGGTTCAACCCGAAGCTGACGGACTTCGCCGCCAATGGGAATCACCTGTGATACGCCCGGCACCGACAGCAGCCGCGGGCGCAGAACGAAATCGGCGTACTCGCGTGCCACCATCGGGCTGACGCTCTGAGCGTCGATCGGCAAGGCGATGAGCATGATCTCGCCCATGATGGACGAAACCGGCCCCATGATGGGCGTCAGTCCACCGGGCAATTGCTCCCGCACCAGCGCCAGGCGCTCCGACACCAATTGCCGGTTGCGATAGACGTCGCTCCCCCAATCGAATTCGGCATAGACAATCGACAGTCCCACGCCGGAGACCGAACGCACTCGCGTCACGCCAGGCATGCCATTGAGCGCGGTTTCGATGGGAAAGGACACCAGCAACTCGACCTCCTGGGGCGCCATGCCGCCTGCCTCCGTGATCACCGTCACCAGGGGCTTGTTGAGGTCCGGAAACACATCCACGGGCGTACGCCAGGCCGTCATGGCCCCGAACGCCATCAAAATCGTAGCCAGGGCCAGCACCACCAGCCGGTTGCCGAGGCTGGCACGAACTATCCAGTTGAACATGCCCGCCCCTACCGAATCTGGTTGATCAACGAGGCACCGCTGACCACCACGCGGTTCTCGGGGGACAGACCGTCAACCACGACGACATTGCGCGCATCCAGGACACGTACCTGGACGGGCTGTGCGATAAAGCGCTGGGTCCCGGACTTGATCCAGACACTGGTCTCATTGTTCTGCCCGCGGACCACCGCTTCGCTTGGCAGCACAATTCCCTTCACCGTGTCGGTCAGGTGCGCAACGACGGTCACGGGTTGCCCGACCGCAAGAGGGAGCGACGTCTGGCCGGCAAGCCGGAACGTCAGCGGTACCGCGCCGTTGCGCAAGCTGCGGCCCGCGCCGACAAACTGCAACGCCCCGCCCTGCACGTTTGCCAGGGCTCCATCCCGGATCCGGCCAGCGAGCGAGGCGTCGGCGCTCTGGGCCTCCACCATCAAGCGGGTCGGGTCGACGATTTCATACAAGACGTCATCACTTGCGGCGACTTGACCTGCGACGACGTTGGCCGAGGCGACAATGCCGCTCGCCGGCGCGCGCAGCGCATCGGTCTGATGCAGGCTGGTTCCCACGGCGGCGCGCTGACCGGACAGGCTCTGGACTTCGGCGCGTGCAGCTTCGATGTCCTTGCGGGGGATGCTGTCCTGCAGCGACTCCAGCCGCTGCAGGCGCTGTTGCGCGAGCTTCAAATTCGCGCTCAGGTTTGCCAGTTGAGCTTGCTGATTGCCGATGTCGAAAGGTTCGTTCTTGTGCCGCAACACCGCCATGACGTCGCCCTTTCGCACACGCTGGCCCAGCACAGGGAATCCGCCCGGCGGCGCCTCAAGCCAGCCGGGGTGTCCGGCCTGCAAGCGGCCACCCGCGTTCGGGTCCATCACCACAGTCGCATTGAGCTCCAGCGACACAGGATGCTCGCCAGCTTGCGGCATGATGGTACGAATGGCCATCCGGCGCTGCGCCAGCTTGGGCACCTGCACGCTGCCATCAGGAAGCCGCGCGAGCCCGGCCGCTGCAGTTGGCGCGGGTCCGTCAAGATGCTCGCCGTCGGGACCATGGGCGCCCGGAGCGGCCCAGGCGGGAACGATGGCGCTGAATTGGGCCGCGGCGGCGGCCACCAGCAGCGCCCGGCAGAATGTCGTGTTTTTCATGTGATGTCGGCCTATCGGTTCATCGCGCCAGTCCGACGGCGATACCGGCGGATCATGACGAACAGCCCCAGTGCGAGGACCACTGCGATCGCAGCGCCGGCCCAGGGCTTCCAGGCAACGTGGTCGTGGCCGTGTTCGTCGCCACCAACGGTGATACGCCCCTCGATCAGATCGGATTCGGCGCCGGCAACCAGCGTAAAGACGAGCGCATGCTGCCCCGGTGCCTGCAGCGCCTTCAGCAGTGCCGCATCGGTGAAGGAAAAGTCCCCCAAATCGGCATGCAGCTTGGCCTGCGCCTTGATTTCCCCTAGCTCGACCTCTAGCGTGCCTGCTGTCACTGGCTCGTTGGTCGCATAGCGATCGACGAGTATGGATAACTCATCGTCGTAGAGCGTCCCGACTAGCTCGAACGCTTCGGTGTTTGCTTCGATGGTCGGCCTTGTGGTCCCGGCCGAAGTTGCGGCCGGGGCGTCAAGATGTTCGCCACTTGGGCCGTGCGCGCCGGGGGCTGCGTATCCAAGGCCGCATCCGAACAGCAGCACAAGCGCGATGAGGCAACGATTCATGGCAATACTCCCAGAGCCTGATTGAGATTGGCGATGGCAGCGCCGCGCCGCGCGCGCTGTCGCGCTGCGTCGGCTTCGGCTTCCAGCGCCTGGTTTTGTGCGCGCAATACCTCGGTCAGGCCGATTTCGCCTGCATCGAAGGTCTTGCGCAGGAGGACCGCGCGCTCGGCGAGCATCGCGCTGCGCTGCTCACTGAGCTTGAGCTGCTGCTCCACCAGCGTGAGAGCCTGTCGCGATGCCTCCGCTTCGGACTGCACCACGCGCTCCATGCGCTCCCGCTCCGCGCGTGCGGTCATGACTTCGGTCTGAGCGGCAGTTTCCCTTGGCAGATTGCGGGCGTCCGTCGCAAACGGAATCCGAATGAACACGCCCACGGTCTGGTCGGACGGCGCGCCGCCACCGGCCGCATCACGGCGATAGGAGACCCCTACCTCCGGAGCGTCCCGGCGGGACTTCTGCAGATACCCGAGTTGTCGTTGCGCGCGGAGCAGGCCTCCGGCGGCGGCTTCCAGCGATGGGTGGGCCGAGACGGCCTCGGGCATGGCAGGTCGCTCCTCGTAGCGCAGCGGCAGCGCGGAGGCACCGGTCAATTGGAACAGCCGTGTTGACAGTTCGGTCATCCGTGCCTGGCTGTCGGTCAACAACGCGCGCGTGGCGAGAAGATCCTGATCCGCTAGCAGCAGATCGGTCCGGGCAAGATCGCCGGCGGAAACCCGTCGTGCCACATCGTCGCGCAAAGATGTGGCGTTTAGCACGCGTCGGCGCAACACTTCCTGCTCGGCCGCAGCCGCCGCAAGCTGCCAGACCCGATCCCGCAATTCGCCGGCAACGGCCAGCCTGGCAAGTCTCGCTCTGGCATCCGCCTCCGCCAGCTGGGCGTCAGCGAGCTCGCCCCTCGCCGCTCGCTGACCCGGCAGCCAGATAGGCACGCCAAGCGCGACTTCGCTTTCTCGAACGCCCCGCCCGTCCGTGAACCGGTCCCCACGATGACGCAGGTCGGCGACGGGAGGTCCGGCGATCAGCGAATCCGCCTGAATACGACTTGCAGCGGCCTCCTGTCGCCGCCCCTCGGCCGTCTGGAGCGCGACCGAACGCTCCCATGCGACCTCGAACAGGGACTGCAGGTCCGCTGGCGCGGATCGCTCAGCGGGCGCTTGGGCGTATGTAAGGGGCGACAGCACGAGCGCTGCCACCAGAAGTAGAAATGATCTCTGCATGAAAAACCCCAACGCGAATGGCTTGAAGAAGCAATGCGACGGGGCGCGACCCGTAAAAAGGCGTCGCAGCAGACGAACAAACGAACGCTACCCCGTCGTCAGACAGGAGCGTGAGGTGGGCGTAATGGTGGTGTGCCGGTAGGATCCGGTATCACAGCGCCGTCAAACAGGGGCGTCTGGTAACGCGGCGGCAGGACGGGAAGCGAGTAAGCCAGGCTTACCGTTCCCAAGAGGTTCGAGGCGAGCTCGAAGTCCAACTGGTGTGACGCCGAGGCGCTGGAGTCGTCCTCGTGGATATCGCCATCGTCGTCATGATGATGCGGCACGTGCTCGGCGTGGACAACCATATGGTCCAGCACCGGGCCGGACGCATGCGCGAATTGCCGCTCCACTGCAGCGAGAGCCTGCAGCGGGAGCATCAGCATCAAAAGGATGGCAACAATTCGCGACATGCGCCGGATTCTACAGGAATATGCCGGCGTCATTGGCGCACCCCTGCCGCGTAAAGGGCCGCCCAATCACCTGGTCGCCTCAATTGTCGGATGCGCGCGACAATGCCATTCCGCTATGCCAACCGCAATACGCCATGTCACTACGCTTAGCATCCCCGGCGCTCGCTGCCGCGATACTTTTTGGAGCCAGCACTCCGCTGGCCAAGGCTTTGACCGGGGGAATATCGCCGCTGATGTTGGCGGGACTGCTTTACTTGGGCAGCGGAATCGGCCTGCTCATCGCAATTGGTGCCCGCCGACTCTTTGGTGCGCGTCAAAGCGCCGAAGGCGGCACGCTTGCCATTCCCCCCGCAGAGTGGCCGTGGCTGCTTGCCGCGATTATTGCCGGGGGCGTCGCCGGCCCGGCCCTATTGATGACGGGCCTGAACGAGACAAGCGCCGCGACCGCGTCGCTGCTGCTGAACGTTGAAGGAGTGTTGACCGCCGTGATTGCCTGGGTGGTCTTCAAGGAAAACGCCGATCGTCAGATCGTTCTAGGGATGGTCGCGATCGTGGCGGGCGGGCTCCTGCTCTCGTGGCAGCCGGGCGAAGTCAGATTCGCATCGGGGGCGATTCTGGTCGTGGCAGCGTGCCTTTGCTGGGCCGTCGACAACAACCTCACACGCAAGGTTTCCAACAACGACGCGCTGGTCATTGCCTGCCTGAAGGGACTGGTAGCCGGCGTCTGCAATACAAGCTTGGCATTTGCCACCGGCGCGGATCTGCCGCCGTTTGCGAGCACACTGGCTGCCATGGTCGTGGGCTTCGCGGGATACGGCGTCAGTCTCGCCCTGTTCGTCATAGCCTTGCGCTGGCTGGGCACTGCGCGGACCGGCGCCTATTTTTCGATTGCGCCGGTATTTGGCGTCGTCATATCGCTGGCGATATGGCCCGACGTGCCAGGCGTCACGTTCTGGCTTGCCGCAGCTTTGATGGCACTCGGCATCTGGTTGCACCTCCGGGAACGGCACGAGCATGAGCATACCCATGACCCGCTCGAGCACAGCCATGCCCACCGGCACGACGCGCACCATCAACATGAGCATGACTTTCCGTGGGAAGGGGCCGAACCGCACCGCCATTGGCATCGGCATGAGGTGCTGATCCATCGGCATCCGCATTATCCGGACACGCACCATAGGCACAGCCATTAGGACACGTTCGAACCCGCCGAAAAGTCGCTATGCGGCGCTGCGTGGATCAACGCCATATTGGCGCACGTGTGTGCGCCACCCCACAGAAGCGAACCGGCGCGGCTACATCGCGCCTGGGCCGCCTCGCCCAACCCGCACAGCCCCACTGTATGGGCGGATTCGGAACCAAGGTACCAGCCCACGGGGAACGGTGGGTGCAGCGTGACGGACCTGTAATACTATGGCTACCCTCACCGCTTAACTGGCATGACTAACTTCGTTTTCGCGCTGACGCCGGCGCAACAGGCTGCGGTGACGGCGCGCCGGATGGCGCTGCAGCTGTCCGCACGCCAAGCGAGGTTCTTGGCCGTGGCTGCTGACCCCGATGACCCGCTCGGCATTGTGCGCGTGTTAGGACTCGACATCTCGACGCTGCAACCCTTGGCACCGCGCCCCTGGCTCGACATGGCTGCCCGCACAGCTAGCGTCAGCTACCGCGGTTCTTTGCCGTCGGACGTGCTGGCCTCCATGCTGGCCGAAGGCCGCGTGGTGTCCGAGTGGTTCCCTCATCTCGGGCACCTGCTGGATGAGACGCCGCTTTCACTGCTGATTCTCGCCATCGAGCAGCTCGCTAACCAGCAACACCTCCCCTTCACAACGCTCTGGCGGAATCTCGGGCAACTAGCGCAGGCGTGTCAGTCCCATCGGCTCGCGGGCTGGCTGGAACTGTTCGCCGAGCATGACACCTGATCGCTGACGGCCTCGTCCAGTCAGCGCCGAAGTCGCTGTCGCACGGTAATTTGCAGCGGACCATCTTTGCCGCGCAATCGTTCGGGTAGCGCCCGTGCCACGACACCATGCGACAAATCGCCAGGCCGTATGTGCGCAGACCACTGACCCAGGTCACGCTCATTGAGGGTGAGAGACGCGTTAAACGCGGACATGGCCCGCCACACCAGTTGCCGAAGGCCACGCGCGCTATAGTGTGATGGTTGCGTAGCAGTCGCGACCATGTTGGTTCGTGGCGCGCGAACGCCCCGCAGATAACCCAACGCATAGCAGAGCGGGTCATCGCGATCGCGCCAGTGAGCGTGCAGCGCCGCAGATAGCCGCCGGCTCACCGGCACCGCCCGCTCGATTTCTGCACAGATTTGTTACAATTTTTAACTCGATGAGCCAGCCCTCTTTTCATTGTGAGCGGCAATGGGAAACCCCGACGAACTAAGCAGAGAAGACCTGTTGCTCCGCCTCATCGAGCGCTACGTCATGATTGGTGGCCGTTACTACCGTGACATACCGGCGGAACAACAGGCGCAATACCTACCCGACGTCTGCGAGAGCGAATCGTATCGATGTGAACGGTTGCGACAGCTGCTATATGAGCACGGCGCATTTCGAGGAGTGCCTTTCCGAAAGGGACCGATCGAGGTGATGGACGCCTTTATTGCTCAAGGTCCGCAGCGGCTTGCGGCAGAGCGCGAGAGACAGCGCGCCAGTGCCGAAGAAGACGAGCAAATGCGGAACCGACTTCTTGCACGGCAAAGAGAGCGGGAACCTGAGATTGACAGGACCGCAGACAAGCACCGCCGGCTGAGCTGGCTACCTTATGAGTCGGGGCCCGAAGGCCAGATTCTCGACCTCGTCAGTGCAAGCGTCAAGAAGTTGCACGCGGTCCAAATCGCCAAGCTGCTCGAGATGGAAGTAGCCGATGTCCTGGAAGGACTGGCGTCGCTGATCAGGTCAGAACGCATTATTGCGAGCGGCGACGGCACGTTTAAACTGGCAGACGAATAACCTGCCGGGGAGACACGCCCCTTCGCACGCTACCTGACAGACTGAAGATGTAACATGGCCGCCGTACATCCAAAGAACACTTTAAGTTGAACCGTTCAACGGAGTAACAATTTTCTGCAAAGTTTGTTCAACTAAATTTGTTACTAGGCAAGCGACAAGCAGCGTCACGCCGTCAGTGTGTGAGTAACAAAATTACGCAAAACAACGCACGTTAATTTGCAGAAGTTTGTTACCCGTTTTTGCATAAATTTGTTACCCGCCCCCTAGGCGCTCACGGATGCTGGCAGTTCCGATGACGGGACAGCCGGAACCATGCTGGCGCGTTGTGCTCTCTACCGTTTGCACGTGCTCGCGCGCCCGCCTGCGAGATACCCCTGTCCGTGCACCATGCACGGCGGGCGATCGCCCTGTGCGCGGCGGGGCCACACGCCGACAGCATGACGGTCGCCGTGATGCCAACAAGGGGATTCGGCTTGAAGGATTCCGTGTTTTGAGCCGGCACCGCTCGGCAACGAAGGGGCAAGATTGCAACCCCTTGTTCGTCCGTACAGCCCGCTATGGACGCCCTTGCGGGTGTCATTTAGGCCCCAAATGCCTCTCCGATCTGCCGGGCCCGTTTGACTTCATCGCTATGCAGATAGACCGACGTCGTCGAGACGGACGCATGCCGCAGGTTGTCTCGAACGATGGTCAGTTCCGCGCCGCTTCCTAGCGCGTGTGTGGCGTGCGTATGGCGCATCCAGTGTGGACTGGCGCGGCGCAGCTTGTCCGCGGCCGCGGGATGGTCCGCACCAATGACATCCGCAGCCAGCTTGAAGAACCGCTTCACCACATGCCATAGCCGCGTGCTGGAGATGCCGATCTCGGGCTCGCCGCCCAGATCACCGACCAGGCGAACCTCGGGACGCCACAAACGCCGACTGATGGGCAGCCCGCGTTCCGTCAGGTAGCGCTCCAAGGCCCGCCGGGCCAACGGCGGCAAGGCCACCTTGCCGCTGCGCCCGCCCTTCCCGGTCAGCTCGAGCCATTCATCGCCTTCCGGGTCGATCCGAACATCCCCGAGCGTGACGCCTACCAGCTCGCTGGGCCGGAGCCCCGTCGCATAGGCAAAATCCAGCACGAAGCGCAGGCGCTGCGCCGCGGCGGCCTCCCAGCCGTGGGACCATTCAAGCCCGTCGGCAATGGTCCGCACCAACTTCCATTCACCGTCGGTAAAGGCGCGCGAATTGTCCAGCGCCGCGGTGCGGCCGCCGCCGCGCACCTTGATGCCGGCGAAGGGATTGGCCAGCACGTAGCGTTGCTCGACCAGCCAGCGGAACATCGCCCCCACGATGGTCAGGGCATGGGCGACCGAGCGTGCGGCCAGCGCACCGGTGAACGGCCGCCAGTCCGGCGACGAGCGCGGGCGTGGCGGCCCGACCCACCGCTCTCGTGGCGTGGGCCGGCGCAGGAAGGCGCGGTAGGCGACGGCGTCCTCGGTAGTCAACGACGACAGCGGCCGCTGACGCTCGACGATGGCCCACAGAATCAGCCGTTCCGCTTCCTTGCGGTAGGTGCGATGAGTGGCGGGCGACTCGTGCAGGGCCAGCCAGGCCTGCACCGCCTCGTAGTCGTTGTCCGCGGTCAAGGTGCAGCTCTCGCGCGGTGCGCGAAACCGCCCTTGCGAGCCGTCGACTTCATGAGGCAGGCGCAACTGCTCCCATGGCACGACGACGCTGCGTCGCTCCTGCACGATCAACGCGCGCGCCCGTTCGGTCAGCTCGGGATGCGCGGCGAAGAACGCCTCGATCTGCCTGGCGCTGGCAGCGCCCAGCCTCGGGATGGCCGCCCACCAGCGGCGGCGCCTGGGCACGCGCACGGTCAACGCCGCCAGCGTCTCGATGCCGTGGGCGCGCAAGGCGGCGACGGCGCGGGCCGGTAGCCAGCGGCCGATGTCGTCGGTGATCGCAGGCCGTGGCGTCGGCAGCGTGCGCAGGACCTCGATAGCACGGTCGGCCGCCCTGCCCTGCGCCACCCGCTCCGACGCCGGCATCTCGAACAACGCGGTCAGATCGTCGCGGCCGCGCTCGCGTGCCAGCGCGGCAAGCCGGCGGCGAATGCGACCGAGCACGGCGCGCGAGGATTGGCCGCGCGCCCTCTCCTGCCCCAGGTATTGCGCCACGGCTTGTCGGGAGCTCAGGCCGGCATGCCAGGCGCGCAGCGCGGCCAGGGAGGCGGCATCGGGGAATGCCGTGGAGGCATCGGCCGAGGCCGCATCCATACCGGCGCTGGCGGCAGATGCGGAGTTAGTTAGGGTCAGGCGCGATTTCATGGGGGCCAGTTTAGCGCACCCAAATGGCTATTACGATAAGAACACTTATCGTAATAGCGGTGTTCGTCGCGCGGCTCGTATCCAAGCGCGCCGTTCAAGCATTGTCCCGAGAAACGCCTTACGCAGCCGCTTGTGCAAGAAGGACTTATTCCGATGGATTATCGGGACAGGTAAATCACAATGGCGATCAGTCCGATCGCGGCGAAGGTCAGCAACAGGAGCGAGAGCACGGCACCACACAGAGGCGTTTCCGGCAGTATTCCGCAGCAAGGACATGCGCCGCCGTAGGCCGCTGCCCCATTTCGGCAAGGATTCGTCCTACAGACTCCGGCCTGCTATGTGCCGGCCACAGTCACAGACCGCGAGGCGGGACACTCCTCAGTAGGTGACCGTGACGGTGACCGTATCGACGTAGGTTCCCGCGATCGGCGTGATTTGCGCCGGCACACGGCCGTAGACGGTATAGGTCTGCGCGGTACCGGTTCCAGTGCCCGACAAAACACTCGTGCCGGCGGTGCCATCCCCCCAGGGGATCGAATAGCCCGCGTTCTGATACAGCTGGTAGCTGACCTGTTCTGTGCCGCCGCTGCGTTGCATGCGCCTGTTGCCGATGGAAGCGCCGGCTGACGTGCCAGCATTGATCGACAGGGTGTAGGGGCTGCCATTGGTGCAGCGGGCGGTAATGGTGCCAGTCGCAGTCGACGCGGCAGCCAGCACGCCGCGCGTGCCGAAGTCCACGTCGGTAGCTGTGATGACGCAGTCGCTGACGACGTTTGCCGTCACGGTGAAAGGAAAGCGCGCGACGGGGCTGGTCAGCGTGGCGCAGTTGGGGCCGATCAAGACGTACTCGGCATAGTTCATTTCGGTAAACGCCGACGTGAACGATGATTGATAGGCGCCGGCTCGGACTGCACTCTGGTTGGCCGGAACTTGGCCATACACCGTCACGGTCGCTTGCCCGGTACCGAGCGTCATCGGGATGTCGAGCTGGACGTAGCTGGTGCCCGACGCCCCGCGCGTGCCCCACACCGTGGTGTAGCCACTGTTCGCATAGAGGTTGTAGTTCAGCGTCCCGCTGCCACTGGTCAGGGTGCGAGGAAGCATGGTGGTGCCACCAGAGCCCGTGCCGATACCCAGGCAGACGCGCGCGCGCCCAAGCGCGAAGCCGGTGCACTGGATCGAGATCGTGCCGTTCGCCGTTGCGGCAGCGCCCGACACCGGGCTCACGCTATTGAAGACGACATTGGACGCGGTCGCCGTACAGGTCTGGCCGTGCGCCGTCAGCGGCAGCGCAAGCCCCCACAGAAGCACTGTGGCGAGGATGGTCAAGATGCCGGCGCGCTTCATCATGGCACCGGCTGGCAAGTGACGCGGCCCATCATCGGCAGCGGCGACGCGGAGGCCTGATAGCCAAACGTGGCGCGGCATCTGCCCGCCGGCGGCTCGGCTTCGATGACGTTGCGGTCCGACCAGCTGTCGAAGTAGACCAGGCCGTCGTAGCCGACCATCGTGGTGGCCAGTACGGTGCCGGCATCGTCGGCCGCCAACAATCGCGCCACGGTGCCGGCAGGCAGCGGCCGGCCGGCGTCATCGGCCAGCACCACCTGGCCACCGCGAATTGGCGTGATGTCGAAGTGCGCCAGCGCCCCCGCCTGCCAGGCCGGGGCGACGTTCAGTGTCGGCTGGCTCAGCCGGGTATTGGCCGGCAGCGCGAGCGCATCGATGCCCACGCGATTGGCCTGATACGGCATCAGGTTCGGTACGAGGAAATGCCCATTGCGATCGGTGACGCCAATCCGACGGTTCTCGACCAACACCGGTACGCCCGCATGGCCGCCCGTGGAAACCAAGGCAAAGCCATCGGTGACCCGGCGCGCGGGCAATACGGCCCCGTCCATCGCGACCACAGAGCCGGTCGCATTCAGGGCCGTGCGGACTTGCCCATCGAACGATTGCACGCCGCCAAGCAGCTCGCCATACGGGCCACGATAGGTCAGTTGGGCCAGCCCACGGGACAGTCCGGCGTTTCGGCTCCCCTGCACCTGCCAGCCCCAGCCGCCGTCAAAATCGGGCGTGCGGCCGGCGTTGGCGTAGAGCGTTGCCCTGCCTGCGTCGCTGCCCGCCGACACCGAGGCAGACCCTGATGGGCCGATGACGGCGGTGAGGGTCAACAGCACCCCTTGCAAGCGGGGTTCGGCGAAATCACGGTAGGCGCTCAGGCTCAGCGAATAGTCGCGGGCAAGCTGCGTCGTGAAGGCAATGGAGCCGATGCGCGAGCGGCCCAACAGTCCATCGTCCAGATGGACGTAATTGAGCGCCACATTGCCGTTGCGTGCCACCGGCATGGCGAAGGTCGCGCGGTACAACGCCGCCGGAAACGGTGCACCGGCGCGTGCAGCGAGGTCGGTGAACTTGCCCGCGGTGCGGCTACCCTGCAAGTCCAGGGTCAGTGCAGGCGTGCGCAACTGATAGCCCAGCGAGAACAGCGCCCCGTTGCCGCGGCCGCTGCTGCCCGCGGCCGCGGCGTTGATCACGCCGGCGCCGCCAAGCCGCCAGAGCAGGCCCGCGCCGCTGACGTAAGTGCCCGGCATCGCCTCGACATGGCCTTCGAGCGTCACCGCCGAGCTCCAGCCATAGCGCAGCGAGCCGCTCGCCGCAAGCTGGCTGCCATACTGGAAGGAGCTGACGCCGTACTGCTCGCGCAGGAAGCCGGCCTCGATGGCGTAATCCACCAGGCCCGCAGCCATCATGCGCGTATCGACATACAAGGGCACCGACGTGGCCACGTCGCGACCGAGCACATCGCGCATGACAATGGTGGCCTGACCCGCACCGGTCAACGCCGGCGCGCCGCTCAGCACGAACGGGCCGCTGGGCACCTGGCCGCTGTATTGGCGCACGTTATTGACATACAGGTCGACGGCGCTCGGCACCGCGGCAGTCGCGCCCAACTGCGGCACCGGATAGGTCACCATGTCGGGGCGCAGCGCAAAGTTGCGGCGATACTGCACGCCCCCGAGCCTGACAGATCGGCTCCATGACAGCGCGCCGGAAATCGTGTCGCCCACCTGCAGTGTCGTCAGGCCGGAAGGGTCGGGACGGGTGTAGCTGGTGTCGAGTCGGATGAACCGGTTCTGATCGCGATAGAAGGTCGCAAAGCCGGTATTGGAAATTACGCCCTGCGAGAAAAAGAAGCGCTGCTCGCTGTACAGGCCCACCGTAGCGGCTGTGCCTGGCTGCGCATAGGCGTCGTAGTTCAGCAGCAATCCAGTACCCGGCGTGACGGTGACGGAGCGACGCGGCATCGTCTCCACGAGGTGCGGCCGCCGGCGGGCGTTGTCTGCGGTCAGCCGTACCTGCTGGCGTGAAGCCATGTATTCGTAGGACAGGCCACCAATCCTGTCGAGCGCGATAGTGCCGTCCGGCCCGGCCGTCAGGTCATCGGTGCGAATGCCCATCTCATGCAACTCCTCCGGTGTGGCATACAGCCGGCCACCGCTCAACCGGAATCGCGCAACCAGACCGAGGGCATCGCCATTGAGAATCACGTCGAGCACTACCTCGAGCGGGGCCTCTTCTGCCAACGCATTGCCGGACTGCACCGCCGCTGTCAGCGATGTCGGCGCCGCTGCCTGGGCGGCCAGGGCGGGCGGGAAGCCCAGCGATAGCGTCCACGCCACCATGAGCATCCACTGCGGGTCGGCCCAACGTTGCCGCATGTGCCGGCGCTCGGCAGCCCGAACGGCGCCCGCCACAGCCCGGTCCGTCCTTACCTGGCATCGGCGCTGCCAGCCTCGCCGGGGGCTGCTACGCGGACTGCAGCGGTGATGCGAACGCCATTGACCGAGGCCTCCAGCCGCCAGCTCGTAGAGGGGGAGATCCGATAGTCGGCGGGCAGCGCCCACTGGCGACCGGAGCCGGCCAGCGCATAGCCAAGCAGCCCTCGCGTGACGGCGAGCTTGGCGCCGCTCTGTGCGACCAGTGTGACATCGCTGATTTGCGCATGGCGGTTACCGCCATTGCGTGCCTCGAGCCGCCATTGCGCACTGTCTTGCCGCAGCGTGAACTGCAAGGCAGGCGGTATTCCCTGAGGCGTGCCAACGAAGACCGGCACGGAATAGCGCAATTGCACCCGCACGCCGGCGGCGGGAGGCCCGCTTTGCGGCAGCTCGTCAATCAGCAAACGGTAGCTTGTTTCTGCGGCGCTGGCGGCGGTATGGGGATGCACCACCCGCACCAGCTGCTCCTCGCCCGGCGCAATGCGCACGATTGGTGGGCTTGCCACGACGGTGTCCGTCGGTTCCAGCACGTCGTCCAAGCCCGATTGCGTCCAGCGGAAGACGCGCACCTGCGCATGGATGGGCGTATCTCCCTGGTTGCGCAGTATCAGCGCGCCAGCGCCAGGCGCTGTCGGCATGTCGATACGGATCGGCGAAATCTGCAGCGCGGCGCCATGTGCGGCGCTGGCGAGCATGGCATACGTCAGCAGCGCAGCGCGACATCGCGCCGCCGGCGCCTTCGATCGCCGCACCCGTGTCGCGGGCGGGGCCACCATCAGAAATTAATGGTTGCCGTGATGTTCGACGTATAGGCACCGGCCGCGGGCGTGGTCTGCGGCGGTACGCGGCCGTACACCGTCAAGGTTTGGGCGGCGCCGTTGCCAGTGCCGGCGACCGTATCCGTGCCGGGCGTGTTGCCCCAGATCTGGGTACGAGCCGCGTCGCGATACAGCTGGTAGCGCACGGTTGCCGCAGCAGGCCCGGCCAGCAGCCGGTTCGCAATGGTGGACCCGGCCGCGGTACCGGCATCGAGGCCGACGTTATACGGCGCTCCGGTGGTGCAGGTGACGCTAACTGTCGTGGTCTGGTCGATATTGGCGCCCAGTACGCCCTGAGAGCCGAAATCCAGATCGGAGGCGGAAATGGCGCAGTCGTTTGCCAGCGTCAACCGCACCTGAAAGGTGGTGGTCTTGGTGGCCGCCCCCAGCCAACTCGGAAACAGTGCGGCCAAGACCAGCGTAGCCACGCGTCCGAGTTTTTGCTGCGGACGCAACAGGGAGAATCGCATGGAACCCCTCTCCTATTGGTGTTAAGCAAAGGCTAACGCACACCGATAAGGAAGTTTCCTGCTGCAACGTTTTGTTACCATGGTAAAACGGGCTTAAAACTCAATTTCGAGCAGGGAAAAATCCTGAGCCTCGGCCATCGGTTCGTCATGTCTGCGCGATGGCGGCGTCTGCGAGATGGAGTCGATCCTAAAAGCGGTGTTAAGCGCACACGACACTTGTGGTAAGGTTCCCTCCGTGCTGGAAATGACGCAGACATCCGGGATGGCGAGCCGCACCCCGAGCCGGGCCCATGTGGCGGCATGCGCGTCGCGCCATGGCATGCCTGGCACGATCATGGCGACGGCTAAAGCAATAGAACGGGTCTTCATGATGCATAGAGGAAGTACCCGCCTGTAAACGGCAGATTTCTTGCAACGTTCAGGGGTAATTGGCGTGCGCCGGGCTTGCCGACGCACGTGCTGCGTGCCTATGGGGACGTTCCCCTCGATGGCATAGGAGCCAGCGAGCCTGGCGCTGCGCTGGAGGAGCAAGACGAGTGAGGCTCGGACTTGAATCGCGGCATGCCGCCGAGCGCTTGCAGTCCCTCCCACGCCCCCTTATGGACGATGCGTTCGCGCAGCACTGTTACTAGAATTTTCTATGTCGACCTTCCCGTCCCGCTTGATGCAACGAGCCCGCTATCAGGATCAGCTCCGTCTGTGTCTGCTGGATGCCCACGGTTATTCGATGACGGAAGCCAGCGTGTCCTGCGCGCGGCACCAGCGGCTCATTGAAACCGCTCGGTGCAACGGCGTGTCGGCGGACAAGGTCGCTCGCCAGCTGGCCAGGCTCGATGTGGGTGCATACCGGCGGGCGTTGCCGAGCGATCGCCCATGGAACATGGGTTAGCGACCTCATGCAGTTCGGTTCAAGCAGTGGACGCCACCGGGGAGCGTGCAAATGACCGATTTCGTGTTTGACTGCCACGCGTGCAGGCAAGTCTTGCCGCTGGAGCCACATGGTCGCGTTGCGTGTCCCGCGTGCGACTCGACCGAAGGCACGGTAAGAATGCCAACTGGTCCCTTGGCGCAATGGTCGACTGGGTCATCCGACAAGCCAGTGAGCTGACGGACAGTGGTGCCCACCAGGATTGCTGACGGCTCCATTCGATGGCAGAATTCCCCCGCCCGCACCCCAATGCGGACATTGGCGCGACGCTCCCAGAAAGCTCGCGCTTTTTTTTTGCGCCAGCTCAAGGCCGTCATGACGGGGCTTGGCGATCGGCCTGCTCCTGGTCGTCGCGTTCGTATGGCAATCCGTCAGGGGAAAAACTGGCGAACTTCTGCACGACACCGGCAAGCGAGCGCCGTGCAGGTCGGATCCGCAATTCGTCGCCGATGCGCTCGATCTCCAGTTCGATATCCGTATCCTCGTATGCAAGCGCGGCCGGAATACAAACCGCGAACGCGTCGCCATACTGGAAGGCTCTCGTGATGGCCATTTTTCCTCCGACGGTCGTCACGTTGCAAGCGACCGGGCTTAGCGCTGCGCACAATAACCGGCAGCTGCTTCGCCGGTGACGGCGGCCCGCGACGCACCTAAGGCGAAGAAGGTAACCGAGTCTCAGCGATCCAGCCAAGCCGTGCACGGCCGCGCCCGGTTCACTGCAGTGGGGTAGCCCGGCCCAAGGTGAACGTCATCAGCCCCTCATCGAGCGCCTTTTTGATACAGCCAATCAATTGGCCGGAGGCCTCCGGCGTCAAGCTCAACACGGTGCGCATCCCTTCCACCTGGCCGGAGATGCCCATGACGACATTGATCTCGACGCGGTTGCCCTTCAGCGTCACGCTCAACGGCCCGTCAACGGGAATGGTGAACGAGCGGTTTTGCACCGCGGCGTCGTCGGCTGGCTGCTGTGCGCTCGCGTCATTGTTATTTTCGGCCACTTGATGTCTTGTTTGATTTTAGGGAAACGCCGTAACGTCACGTCGTGCGCTGATCCGGCACTAAGCATAAAGCAGGAACCCGGCGGTGCACGCCATTATGCCCGCCGACAGTTGACGAGGCCGGCAGCCTGGAGGCAAGTCGCCGAGAAACTGTGACTTATTTGTATCTAACAATCACGGTTGGTGGCCGCGGCAAAAAATGCCTGAAAAAAGACGCCCGCCGAAGCGGGCGCTACGCCGGGTTGGGAATCCGGCGAAATCGATCGTCCGGTGAACACGGCGCGCTAGCGGCGGTCCGAAAAGGGGCCTGAGTGTGCTGTCAGGTGCTGCAGCAGCACGGCGTCCTCCAACGGCGCCGGCGCTGGCTCCAGGTGCAACACCGGGGCGTCGGGAAACATCGCCGCGATCAGATCGGTCGGCATCGGTTCGGTCGGCAACGGTCCCAGTTGCATGACCCGGCTGCCTTGTACTT
Organism: Cupriavidus cauae; assembly: GCF_008632125.1. Classification (GTDB taxonomy): domain Bacteria; phylum Pseudomonadota; class Gammaproteobacteria; order Burkholderiales; family Burkholderiaceae; genus Cupriavidus; species Cupriavidus cauae. The sequence goes on along the minus strand of NZ_VWRN01000050.1, from coordinate 4,040 downwards.
CCGCCACCATCCAGCCTTCTGGTACACGGTAGAGGGCGGCAATCAACGGGTCGTCGGCTCGGTCGGTCATCGCACACCTGAAAGTGGGCACGGCAGCGATTGTAGAGTCCAGTCGCCATAAAGTGCCAGAGACGGTACATAATCCGCGTTGGAAAAACCACACTGTCCCGCGCGATGAATCTGGCCCGACTTGAGGCAACTCTGCTCCTGCTGCACACGCAGGCGGCCGCACAACGCCGTCGCCTATTCAGGCAACGCTGGCGCCCTGGCCGCATTTGTGTGGCGCATGCGAACAGCGTGCTGTGGTGCTTGCATGCCCGTATCGCCCTGCTCGAGCGCTACCTGACGAGCGCGAAGGCACAACGCCAATCCGACGAGCGAGCGTGGATTTGCCGCCCATGGCTAAGGTGTAGCGAATGGGCGACCCGCGCACGACAACGATGACCTCAGCTCCAGACACCGCCATTGCTCCCTTGCCGCCGCAGCCGATGACGGCTGCCCGCTTTTCGCCGGCCGCGTTGATGGTCCCGCTTGCCTTGATGCTGGTGGCCGCGATCACGGCGCTGACAGCCACCGCCCTGCTGCAGATGCGCCGGGACGCGCTGGCCAGCGCCCGGGAGGCATCGGCCAACCTCGCGCTGACTCTGGAGCGCGGCATCGCGCGCAACCTCCAGCTGCACGAGGCGTCGATGCGTCATGCCCTCGATGCCATGCGCAATCCCGCCGTCATGGCGTTGTCGCCACCGCTGCGCCAGCGTGTGCTGTTCGGAGCGTTCAACGAAACGGAGGACACTGGTGCATTACTGGTGGCCGACGCGCAGGGGCGCCTGATCCTCGATTCCCGGCACTGGCCGCCGCGCCCGGTGAACCTGGCCGATCGCGACTACTTCATCGCGCAACGAGACCTGGGGCAGTCCGCGGTCTACTTGAGCCGCCCGTTCCAGCCTCGCTTGGTACCCGACAACCCGACCTCGATCGCACTGAGTCTGCGCGTGCCCGGCCCCGACGGCCAATTCGCTGGCATCGTGGCCAGCACGCTGCGGCTGGAGTACTTCCGCAAGCTGTTCGCCGGCGTGGCCCTGGGCGAGGGCGGCGCACTGGCGTTGATGCGCCACGACGGCACCATCCTCATGCGCCGCCCCATGGATGCCAGTCTGATCGGCCGCACGGTGCCGACCACGCCCGCGTTTGCGCCCATACTTCGTGAACCGCATGGCGAACTGATTGCGGCGGGCACCGTCGACGGCATACGGCGCCTGTACAGTTTCCGCCGGGTCGATGGCTTTCCGCTGACAGTTGTGGTGGGGCGCGCCATGGACGACGTGCTGGCGGTCTGGCGCACGCGAGCCTGGTGGTTTGCTGGGCTGGTGATGGCGATGAACCTGGCCATCGTGACATTGGCCGTCTCGCTGGCCCGGCAATGGCGGCGACGCCTCGCGGTCGAAGCGCACCTGCGCTGGCTGGCGGACACCGACGGCTTGACCGGCTTGGGCAGCCGCCGCGCCCTGGATGAAATTGCCGACCGTGAATGGCGTCGCAGCCGGCGCGAGCTGCAGCCGCTGTCGCTGTTGATGATCGACGTGGACTATTTCAAGCAGTTCAACGACCGCTACGGCCATGTGGCTGGCGATGATGCGCTCGCCGCCGTGGGCAAATGCGTTCGCCAGCAGTTGCGCCGTGCGGGCGACTACGCGGGACGCTATGGCGGGGAGGAGTTTGCCGTGTTGCTGCCCGGCACCGACGCGGCGCGCGCTGCGGCCATCGCCGAAGCTGTGCGGGCGTCCGTCCTTGCGCTCGGCGTAGAGAACGCAGGAAGCCCCTTTGGCCGAATCAGCGTCAGCGTCGGCGTGGTGACCGAAGGCAATGGTGGCGCATCGCCCGTGTATCCCGACCTGCGGGCGTTCTTTCGTGCAGCGGACGAGGCGTTGTACCGGGCCAAGCGCGCCGGCCGCAACCGCGTACTGAGCCTGCGCGCGGTCGATTCACCAGCATGATGGCGGCCGCACCCAAGGATTCGCACCATTTCAACGGCGCCTGCAGCCGAGCGACAAATTTTGGCGCTGAGCCGGCGCCTGGTTTCGCCCAGATGGCAACTGGGTAGGTCTTCAACACGAACCCCGCATGCCGCATTGCGGCGCCCCGAGAGGCGCTGACCGCTTCTGCAGACGGGCACGGAGACCGACGCCAGGCACAGTGGCGTACCCCCTTGCCGAGTCCACTTCATGGCTCGTGCGCTATAGCGCGAGGCCGGGATCGCCGCTGACGGCCTCAGCGCCTGGCCCGGTTTCGCAACGGTGGCCACGGTATAGTATCGACGGGCTGGCAATGTCGGGAGCGCATCGGATGCGAACAAAAATACGAAAGTCGGGTAAGGGCACCTCGCTCCGGCGCCCGGCCGAGATCGCGGAAGCGGCCAAGGATGCGTATGACGTAGAGGCTCTGATCGCTGGCATCACACCTGAAAACCGCCACGGTGAAGTGGATTTCGGCCCGGCCGTGGGCCAGGAACGGCAGACCTCTGGCCATCAAACGGCGTCTGCCCAGCCCCGTTCACCGAGCAGACGCCGGCCATGATGGCTGCCGGCCACCGCGGGCACAGCGGCTCCGCTTCCAGGCTACGATACAATCGATGCATGAAACCCGTGGATGGCTCGCGCATACGCTATGGCGACCAAGTGCGCCTTGCGTTGATTGATGGCCATCACTATTCGATGGCTGAGGCGACGCGCGCTTGTGGTTTGTATGGTGGGCTGATTGAAACAGGGCGCCGCCTCGCCAGCCCGGCGTCACTTGTAGCGGTGCAGATCGCGCGCCGCGACCGCGCTGCCGCCAGTGCCCTGCAGCTGGAACGGCGCGGCAAGGCACCCCCGCGTCGACCGTTTTAGCCCGCCTGCCGTCACAGGCGGGCTTTTTGTCGCCTCACCGTATCGGCAGCCGATCGGTGCGCTTCATCCCTGGTCGCACCAGCCTACTGGCTACGGCCGACTGTCCCAGAACATCCGCAAAACGCGACCACGATGCCCAACGGATAGCTGCCGGCCCGGTCGGTGCCCTGATTTCGGGACCGTAGACGGTTGACGGCCGCCGGCGGTCCCTCGTGCGCCCGGCCCGCCAGCGCCGCCCCTCACCCTCGAGACTGGTGGTCGGCCGATCGCCAATGCAGAAGCGACGCTCCCTGTTCATCGCTGCGCAAGCGCACACAGTAGAGGGGATCCTGGCGGTGGGAAGGGTGGCTGCCGGCTTCAATATCGTCCAACCAGCGCGTGATGGCGCGATGCTCGCTATCGATCTCCCAGCGCGCGGCAGTCCGGAACAGGTCAAGCAAAGGGGAGTCCCGATTCCATTCGCAGCAGGGCCATACCCGTTGCATGAGGTAAAGATAACCGTCCGGGGACACCTGCGCTCCCTCCTTATAGGAGAGCACTCCAGCATCGCGCATCGCGTGCGATTCCTTCAGAAAGCGATACATCTCTTGCTGCGCGAGCCGCGACGGCAGCGCCCTGCCCTGGCTTCCCCAGTCCAGCTCCAGGTCCTGCACCGCCACTTCAAACGGGCATTGCAACGGCTCTTGCCCCAACTCATCAGGCTGGGTCTGGATCCAACAGAACGCGCCGAACCCGGCGTTGACGCGTTCCCACCGGCACGCGCAGGTGCCATGGCGCTGCCGGATCTGCTGCTGGACGGACTGGCAGTACCACGCTGGCGAGCCTTCGGACGTATCGCCGCTGTCCTTGTAGAACGCAAACAGGGCGTCAAACCGCAAGCCACGCTCGCCAAGGCGCGCCAGCTCGCGACTGACTGCGCGCGGAAAACGCGCCTGATGGACGACCCAAGCGTCACCGCGGTCGGCAAGCAGTGGCTCGAGCTCGGTGGGCAGGGGGGCAAGCGTGTGCAGCTGGCCAAGGGCCTGCGCCATCGTGACTGCGCCACGATGCGTCCCTGCCTCGGACCGCCACAGCTCGCCTGCCTGCATCCGCTTGGAAGCGTCGCACGCGTCGCGCACCCACGCTGCCAAGGTCAGCAGCGCCCCGGGCTCGCGC
>NZ_VWRN01000049.1 GCF_008632125.1 Cupriavidus cauae | reverse complement strand
GCCGCGCCGTCGGCGGCAAACCCGCCCGGCCCCGCGGCGGCCATGCCACCGGCCATGCCGCCAGCCGACGCGCCAACCATGGCGCCCGCATCGGCCGCATCGCCGCCGGGCTCGGCGACGCGCGCGACGCTATAGTTCGCCATGCCGGCCTGCCCTTCCGGCGCGCCGCCGATCATCTCGCGCGGCAGGTCCTTGACCTCGATGGTCTGCGCGGGCGCCATCACGGTCAGCCAGTTGCACAGGTTTTCCAGCTGCCGCACGTTGCCCGGGAACGGCAGCGTGCTGACATAGGCCAGCGCCTCGTCGGACATGCGCTTCGGCTCCACGCCCAGTTCCTTGGCGCTCTTCTGCAGGAAATGCCGCGCCAGCAGCGTGATGTCCTCGGGCCGTTCACGCAGCGGCGGCAGCCGCAGCCGGATCACGTTCAGGCGGTGGAACAGGTCCTCGCGGAACAGCCCTTCCTTGACGCGCGTTTCGAGGTTCTGGTGGGTGGCGGCGATCACGCGCACATTGGCGCGCAGCGGGTTGTGGCCGCCGACGCGATAGAAGTTGCCGTCCGACAGCACGCGCAGCAGCCGCGTCTGCAGGTCGAACGGCATGTCGCCGATTTCGTCGAGGAACAGCGTGCCGCCCTCGGCCTGCTCGAAGCGGCCGCGGCGCATGGTCTGCGCGCCGGTGAAGGCGCCCCGCTCGTGGCCGAACAGTTCGGACTCGAGCAGGTCCTTCGGAATCGCCGCGGTATTGAGCGCGATGAAGGGGCCGTTGGCGCGCGGGCTGTGCTTGTGCAGCGCGCGCGCGACCAGCTCCTTGCCGGTGCCGGACTCGCCGGTGATCAGCACCGTCACGTTCGACTGCGACAGCCGGCCGATCGCGCGGAACACGTCCTGCATTGCCGGCGCCTGGCCTAGGATTTCGGGCGCGTCGAGCAGGCGGTCGTCCATCTCCTCCTCGCGCAGGCTTTCCTCCAGCGCGCGGCGGATCAGTTCGACGGCCTTGTCGACGTCGAAGGGCTTGGCCAGGTATTCGAAGGCGCCGCCCTGGAAGGCCGCCACCGCGCTGTCCAGATCGGAGTAGGCGGTCATCACGATCACCGGCAGCCCCGGATGGCGGCCCTTGATCGCCTGCAGCAGATCGAGGCCCGAACCGCCGGGCATGCGGATGTCCGAGATCAGGACCTGGGGCTCGTCGTCCTCGAGCGCCGACAGGACGTCGCGCACGTTGGTAAAGCTGCGGGACAGCAGGCTCTCCCGGGCCAGGGCCTTTTCCAGGACCCAGCGAATAGATTGATCGTCGTCGACTATCCAGATCGGCTTCATGTGCGTCGCTTGTCTGCTCGGTGTTTCGGAGGTCCGCCTTCGCTGCGCTGTCCACCCGGCGTGGGGGCCATGGGCCGTAAGGCCGCAAGCCCTCAAGCCCTCGAGTCCTTAAGCCCTTAAGCCCTTAAGCCCTCAAGCCCTCAAGCCCTCAAGCCCGTCCGGGGCCGTCCCGGGTCGTTCAGCGCAGCGGCAGCAGGATGCGGAAATCGGTACAGCCGGGCCGGCTCTCGCATTCGATCAGACCCTCGTGCTGCTGCACGAAGGTCTGCGCCAGTGTCAGACCGAGCCCACTGCCGCCATCCCTGCCCGATACCAGCGGGTAGAAGATGCGTTCGCGAATATCCTCGGGAATGCCCGGACCGTTGTCGATCACATGCAAGTCCAATGCCAGCTTGTACAGCCGCTTGGCGATCGTGACCTGCCGCGCGACCCGCGTGCGCAGCACGATCTGCGCATCGCCGCGCGCGATGCGCTCGGCCAGCGCCTGCGCCGCGTTATGGACGATGTTGAGCACCGCCTGGATCAGCTGCTCGATATCGCCGGACAGCTCGGGCAGGCTCGCGTCGTAGTCGCGCACGATCTCGAGGCCGTTGGGGAATTCGGCCAGCACCACCGACCGCACGCGCTCGAGCACCTCGTGGATATTGAGCTCGCGCACGATATGCGGATGCCGGTGCGGCTCGAGCAGGCGGTCGACCAGCGTCTGCAGGCGATCCGATTCCTTGATGATGACCTGGGTGTATTCGCGCAGGCTGCGTTCGGGCAATTCGAATTCGAGCAGCTGCGCCGCGCCGCGGATGCCGCCCAGCGGATTCTTGATCTCGTGGGCCAGATTGCGGATCAGCTCCTTGTTGGCCGAGGTCAGGTCGAGGATGCGTTCCTCCCTTTCGCTGCGGACCTTCTGCTCGTTGGGCAGCACCTCGACCAGCGCGGTGCCGGGGCTCGCGTCGATGCCGCCGATCACCACATGCGCGTGCATCGGCTCGCGCAGCGGCGGTTGCAGGACCACGTCCTGGCGCCGCGCATCGACCTGGCGCGCCAGCACCGAATCGATCATCGCGTCGAGCTCGTCGGCGCGGCCGAACAGCGCCGACAGCGACAGCTCCAGCATCGACTTGCGCGAGAGGCCGAAGCTGGCCTCGGCGGCCGGGTTGGCGTAGACGATGCGCATGCCGGGCTGCGCGACCAGCAGCACGGGGTTCGGCATCATGTCGAGCCCCGCGGCGAGCGCGGCGAGCACCGGCGACGTCGGGGACGCGCTGTCCTCGTCGGCCGGCGCGCGGTCGGCGCCGCCGACCTTGCGTGAAACGCTGCGAATCAGGCGGCGCATCGATCGATCCTCAATCCTTCAGGTTGGCCAGCTCGCGCCGCAGCGCGGCCGCATTGGCCTCGCTGCGGGCGATGTCCTCGCGCAGCGCGGCGGTGCGGTCCAGATAGCGCTGGTAGTTGCGTTCGTCGCCCTGCCGCTCCGGCTGGCCCTCGTTGAATTGCGCGCGCAGCGTGGCCAGCTTGGCCTGCTCGCTGCGCAGCTCCTCTTCCAGCACGGCGCGGCGTTCGCCGTCGCGGCGGCGCTGCGTGGCCGCGTCGATGCGCGGGAAGTTCGCCGCGGTGGCGCCATCGATCGGTGCCGGATTGACACCGCCGCCGCCACCGCCGCCAACGCCCCGCGCCGCCTGCCGGGTCACCGGCACGGTCAGCACGTCGGGCAGGTCCAGCCGCTTGCAGCCCTTGCCGCCATTGCCGTTGCGGTATTCGGGCACGCCCTTCGGGCCGCTGCAGACGTAGATCTCCGAGCCGTTCGGCGCGGACTGCGCCGCGGACTGTGCCGCTGCCGGCGACGCGCCCAGCGGACCGAGCGCCGCCGCCACACCCGCCGCGATGCCCAGCAACAGGGCGGCCGATGCACCGGTCCGGGGTGGCGGCGCCGGTTCGGCACCGGGGCGGTGCGGCGGGCGGGACGAAGACAGGGTCGCGGTCATGGACGGGCGTCGCATCGGCAGGGATCGAGGTCGGAGGAAGCCCAATTCTAGCGAGCCAAACAAAAAGGGACAGCCGAGGCCGCCCCTTCCTGGTGCAACAAGCACGGTGTACTTGCAGCGGGTGCTGACAGCGCCTGCTTACAGCGAGTAGTACATCTCGAACTCGAGCGGATGGGTGGTCATGCGGAAGCGGGTCACTTCCTCCATCTTCAGTTCGATGTAGGCGTCGATCATCGTGTTGCTGAACACGCCGCCGCGGGTCAGGAACTCGCGGTCCTTGTCCAGGTACTCGAGGGCCTGATCCAGGCTCGCGCACACGGTCGGGATCTTTGCATCCTCTTCCGGCGGCAGGTCGTACAGGTTCTTGTCCGCGGCCTCGCCCGGGTGGATCTTGTTCTGCACGCCGTCCAGGCCGGCCATCATCAGCGCGGCGAAGCCCAGGTACGGGTTCATCAGCGGATCCGGGAAGCGGGTCTCGATGCGGCGGCCCTTCGGGTTCGCCACGTACGGGATGCGGATCGAGGCCGAGCGGTTGCGGGCCGAGTAGGCCAGCTTGACCGGGGCTTCGAAGCCCGGCACCAGGCGCTTGTACGAGTTGGTACCCGGGTTGGTGATCGCGTTCAGCGCGCGGGCGTGCTTGATGATGCCGCCGATGTAGTACAGCGCGAACTCCGACAGCCCGGCGTAGCCGTTGCCCGCGAACAGGTTCTGGCCGTCCTTCCAGATCGACTGGTGCACGTGCATGCCCGAGCCGTTGTCGCCGACCACCGGCTTCGGCATGAAGGTCGCGGTCTTGCCGTAGGTGTGGGCGACGTTCTGGATCACGTACTTCTGCAGCTGCGTCCAGTCGGCGCGCTGCACCAGCGTGCTGAACTTGGTACCGATCTCGTTCTGGCCCTGGCCGGCCACTTCGTGGTGGTGGACTTCGACGGGGATGCCCAGCGATTCCAGGATCAGGCACATTTCCGAACGCATGTCCTGGAAGGTGTCGATCGGGGCGACCGGGAAGTAGCCGCCCTTCTTGCCCGGACGGTGGCCGCTGTTGCCGTGCTCGAACTCACGGGCCGACGACCACGGCGCTTCTTCCGAATGGATCTTGACGAAGCAGCCCTGCATGTCGATGTTCCAGGTCACGCCGTCGAAGATGAAGAACTCGGGCTCGGGACCGAAGTAGGCGGTGTCCCCCAGGCCGGTGCTCTTCAGATAGGCTTCGGCGCGCTTGGCGATCGAACGCGGGTCGCGGTCGTAGCCCTTGCCGTCGGACGGCTCGACCACGTCGCAGGTCAGCACCAGCGTCGGCTCTTCGTAGAACGGGTCGATATGGGCGGTGTTCGGATCCGGCATCAGCAGCATGTCCGATGCCTCGATACCCTTCCAGCCGGCGATGGACGAGCCGTCGAAAGCATGGCCGCTCTCGAACTTGTCGTCACCGAAGTGCGAGGTCGGCACGGACACGTGCTGCTCCTTGCCCTTGGTGTCGGTGAAACGGAAGTCGACGAACTTGACGTCGTTTTCCTTCACCAGCTTCATCACATCTGCAACGCTCTGCGCCATGCCTATCTCCTGGTAATTCGGCTGAGTTCAGTTGGAGCCATTCACGTGCCGGCCGCCGGGGGCGCATCGCTGCCGCCTGCCGGCGGCGACCGGCCATCAAAAGGACGAAGCATGTTAGCAGAAAGCATGCCAACGTCCGCACGGATTTGGCGCGACGGTGACGCCGGCGCCGCGCAGCAGCCCGCCCGTTCCCGCAATCTGTGCATCGGCGCGGAAAGGCGCCGTTGCACCGCGTTGGCGCAAGGCTCCGACGGATGCCGGAGGCGCCGCGACGGCGGCTCGAAGGCGCGGGTGCCGGCGGCATCGGCACCGGCCGCAAACCCCAACCCGGTGCATCGCCGCGTTCGAATGCACCGACATGGTGCAATCGGCACCATGCTGGCGCCGGCGCCGGTTTTCGAGCCGGCTCGCCGGCCTGCCACTGCGGTTGCACCGCGGCCCCCGCGCCCGGCGGAGTAGAATAACGGTCTTTGCAGCAGGCGTGGCCGCGATCGGCGTCACGTCTTCCATCGATCCAAACCGTCCCTTGCAATGACCACCCGAGACGCGCTTCTGCAGGCCGCCAACGCGCGGCAACAACAGGACCAACTGCCCTACTACGGCGCGCTGACGCCGCAGCAAGCCTACGATCTGCTGATGGCCGACCCGAACGCGGTGCTGGTCGACGTGCGCACCCAGGCCGAGCTGGACTGGGTCGGCGGCCCGGACGTGCCGGAGCGCCAGTCGCTGCATGTGGAATGGTCGGGCTATCCCGGCGGCGCGCAGAATCCGCGCTTCGTCGAGGAACTGAAGGCGAAGGTGCCGCAGGACGCGCCGGTGCTGTTCCTGTGCCGCAGCGCGGCGCGCTCCAAGCACGCCGCCCGCGTCGCCACCGAGGCCGGCTACCGTTACGCGATCGATGTGCTGGAAGGCTTCGAAGGCCCGCGCGACGAGCACCACCACCGCAAGACGGTCGAGGGCTGGTGCGTGCGCGGGCTGCCGTGGCACGGGGCTTGAGGTCGCACTGAAGGCGCAGACTCTTGGCCAGTGAGTCCCTCCCTCTCCCGCACGCGGGAGAGGGGAGCAAACCCACCGCATCTTGCAGCGCAGTGGCGCAATGCCATCTCACCCCGCGCTGACGCCCGCTCCCACGTTCTCCACCACCTCGAATCCCATCGCCCGCACGCCGTCGCGCAGCATCGCGTAGGCGGCCTCCACCAGGGCTGGGGCACCCTTGACGCCCAGGTCGATATGCCGCCGCGCGTACAGCTCGCCGCGCTGGGCGTCGCCGACCGACGGCAGGCTGAACACACGCACGCCCGGGAAGGCGGTCTCGACCTGCTCCATCAGCGGCGTCAGCGTCGACTCCGGCGCCTCGAACACCAGGAAGGCGCGCTCGACGTGCTGCACCTGGTGGAACAGGTGCGAATACTGGTTGTCCAGCACCCACTCCATCATCGGCCACGCCATCACCGGGAAGCCCGGCATGAAATGGTGGTCGCCGATCGAGAAGCCCGGGATCCGGTTGTAGCTGTTGGGGATGATGCGGGCGCCGCGCGGAAACTCGCCCATCTTGAAGCGATGCTGGTTCTCCGGCAGCGACAGATCCGCCTTGACCGGATCGCCGCCCGCGGTTTCAGCGATGCGCTGCGCGATCAGCTCCCTCGCCTCGGGATGCAGCTCCAGCGGCACGCCCAGCGCCGCCGCCGCGCACTGGCGCGTATGGTCGTCCGGCGTGGCGCCGATGCCGCCGGTGCAGAACACCACGTCCGGGCCCGCCAGCGTGCGGCGCAGCGTCGCGGTGATGCGCTCGCGCTCGTCGCCGACATACTCGGCCCATTGCAGCGCCAGTCCGCGCTCGGCCAGCAGCGCGATCGCGCGCCGCATGTGCTTGTCCTCGCGTCGTCCCGACAGAATCTCGTCGCCGATCACGATCAGGCCGAAACCCATGATGCCCCTCTTTTCAGGATGATTCGATGCGGCGCACGTCAGACGGCGCCAGTTCAATGACGTCCGGCCCGGCCGGCGGCGGCGCCACCGATTGCCGCTCGGCGCGCAGCTGCCCGAGCGCATGCAGGCAGTAGTGGCCGAACCACAGCGCCGAGAAGATGAAGATCAGCGCGTAGAGCCACAGCGCGCCGGCCAGCACGAACGGAAACAGGAAGATGATCGCCGCCGAGGACACCCACAGCAGCGTCGGTGCCGAGCCCAGCAGGCCGACCACCACGCCGATGATCAGCAGCGGCATCCGGTGGCGCCGCATGATGGCCTTGCGCTCGTCGGCGCTGGCATGGTCGGCCAGCGCGTCGTAGGTCATCACGCGATAGGTCAGCCAGCCCCACAGCAGCGGCGGGACCAGCGCGAAGAACGGCGGCACCAGCCACAGCGGCAGCGAGATCAGCACCAGCAGCAGGAACACGCCGGTGCTCGACAGCGAATGCCAGACGCTGCCCAGCACGCTGCCGCCCTTGCTCTTGGCCAGTTCCGGATAGCTGCGCTCGAGGAAACGCACCGCCGCGGGCACCGACCACAGGCCGATGAACAGCAGCAGCGAGGCCACCGCCAACGGAATCGTCAGCGCGACCACGAACAGCGGCGCCACCACCGCGCGCAGCGACGACAGGCCGAACCAGTCAAGCGCGCCGTAGATCCAGCTGGTAAAGATCGAGGTTTCGAGGAAGCCGCGCGCGGCGGTCATCACCGGATCCCAGGTGAAATACAGCAGGCCGCCCCAGAACACGGTGGCCAGCACGAAGGGAATCACGGTCAGCGCCAGCATGCGCGGATGCAGCTGGCTGATCAGCGCGCGGACGAAGGAGCGGACGAGGTCGTTCATGCGTAATGCGAAGGTGGAGACGGAGCGGCTGCGGGTCCGCCGACCGGGTCGGTCGATCAGGTCGGACGCCCCGGTCAACCGTCCAGGTCGGGCGGCGCGCGCCGCGCGCGGCGGCGCGGCAGCGGCTCGCCATCGGGGCGATTCAGGTGGGACAGACTAGCACACGTGCCGGCAACGCATCGTGTCGGAGCGGCATCGTCCGCGCAGACGACGTCCGTGCAGCGACCTCCGCGCCGGCGAATTCCATGGCGGCGAATTCCATGGCGGCGAATTCCATGGCGGCGAACTCCGTGGCGGCGATCTCCGTGGCGGCGATCTCCGCGGGGAGACGGCCGCGGCCACCGCCTAGGCCCGCCGGAACCAGCGCTTGATGCCGTACCACTGCTGCTGCAGCAGGCCGGCGCCGTAGTCGCGCCCGCGTCCGGCCGGCGGCGGCAGCTGGTCGCGGATGCCGGTGGGCTGGTAGTCGTCGACGAAGCGGGCGGTGCCGAACAGCATGTCCCACCAGGGGAACAGCACGCCGTAGTTGCAGCCGCCCAGCCGCGCCGGCTGTCCGTGCGCCTCGTGCCCGATGCCGATCGCATGGTGCGTGCGATGAAAGCGCGGCGACACCAGCAGGCGCTCGCCGATGCGGCCGAAATGCAGCCGCACGTTGGCATGCTGCAGGCTCTGCATCAGCTGCGACAGCGCCACCAGCAGCAGGAACTGCGACGGCTCGACGCCGATCGCCAGCGCGGTCACCGCGAACACCAGGCTGCGCAGCAGATCGTCGAGCAGGTGGTTGCGGTTGTCGCTCCACAGCGTCATCTGGCGCTGGCTGTGATGGACCGCATGCAGGCACCACCACCAGCGCACGGTATGCGACAGGCGGTGATACCAGTAGCCGAGCAGATCGAACAGCAGCAGATAGACCAGGAAGCTGACCAGCGGCTCGCTGGTGACCCCCGGCCACCAGTCCTCGACATTGATCCGCTGCCAGCCGGCCAGGTGCAGGCGTCCTTCGATCGCGTCGACCACCGGATCGAGCGTGAAGAACAGCACCAGCCGGAACAGGCCGAGCCGGTGGATCATCGTGTAGAGCATGTCGGTGCGGATCGCCGCGCGATCGGTGACCGGCTCGACCGGACGCAGCCGCTCCAGCGGCCACAGCAGCGCCACCATCACCGTGAGCTGAAGCAACCCGACCACCAGCCATTCGGTGCCGGTGAAGGCGTCCTCGGCATAGCCGCCGAGGCCGAGCGCGTAGACCACCGGCAGCACCACGTGCTGGAACAGCGCGCCCTCGAGATCGCCGAGCCAGGCGTCCAATGTCTGCAGCATCAGTTGGGCCCTCCCCTGGCGCCGGCCGGCCTGGCCGAGCGGTAGTCCGGATGCTCGCGCAGCGTGGCGAAGCAGAAGCCCTTGCGGCGCAGCCCCTCGATCAGCGGCTCCAGCACGGCCGGCGCCCACGGATCGCGGCGCGACCAGATGCCCAGATGCGCCATCGCGATATCGCCGTCGCGCAGGTCGCGCAGCGCCCGGTTCAGCAGCGCCGTGTTCGGATAGCGGTCGGAGTCGAGTTCGTCGCCGAGAAAGCCCGCCTGCGCCCAGCCGACATGGCGATAGCCGCATTGGCGCGCCCAGGCCAGCGTCTGCGGCGCGGTGCGGCCGCCCGGCGCACGCCACAGCGGCGCCATGCCGACGCCGGCCAGCCGCCGCAGCGCCGCGGCGCTGCGGTCCAGCTCGGCGCAGAAGGCGGACTGGTCCATCGCGATGTCCTGGCCGGCCCTGGGGCCGAACTGCGGCCGCATCACGACCTTGCCGCCGCGCGTGCTGCGCAGGTACACGTGATCGAAGGTATGCGAGCCGAACGCATGGCCGTCGGCGGCCAGCGCCTTCCAGTACGGCGCCCAGCCCGCGTCAAGCGAATGGTCGCCGCGCACGGTCGGCTCGTTGGCGAGGAAGAAGGTCGCGCGCACGCGCTGGCGGCGCAGCACGTCGGCGATCAGCTGCGCCTGGCTCATGCTGCCGGTGTCGAAGGTCAGGTACAGGGTGCCGGCGCGGCAGTCGTCGGGGGCGGCATGGGCGGGTGGCGAGGCGGCGCAAGCCAGCGCGGTCAGCGCGGCCAGCAGCACTCGCGCCAGCCGCTGGCCTGTGCCCACCGATCTTCCCTCTCCCAGCGGCGGCAGAGACGGGCAAACCGCCAGGGTTGCCGGGGAATGCGCGTTACCGAGCCTCATGCCGCCCTCGTCAATACAGCGGCGCCCGCGTGCGGAAATAGATGCCGTGCGGCGAGCGGCCGACGCGGATGGTCTTGACCAGCTTGCGGCTCGGCACGTCGATCACGCCGACCGAACGCGCCCAGCGGAAGGTCACCCACAGCGTCTTGCCGTCGGCGGCCAGCTCCATGTCGTCCGGCCCCGGCGGCAGGCCGGTGATGTCGCCGACCTTGGTCAGCGTCTGCTGGTCCAGGATGCTGATGGTCCCCGAGACCCGGTTGGTCAGCAGCAGATGGCGCTTGTCGCCGAGCGCGCGGAAGTTGTGCGCGCCCTTGCCGGTCTGGATCTGCTTGACCACCGCGCGGGTGCGCCAGTCGATCACGGCGACATAGTCGGCGCCGGTCATGCCGACCAGCAGATAGCGCTGGTCCGGCGTCAGCCAGATGCCGGCCGGCGCCGAGCCGGCCTCCATGCGCCACAGCAGCGTCTGCGTCGGCAGGTCGATCGCCGCCACCTCGTTCGAGTCCTGCAGCGTCACGAAGGCGATGCGGCTGTCGGCGGTGAAGGCGATATGGCTGGGGGTGCGGCCCAGCGGCAGCTGCCTGGCCGCCTTCAGCGCGCGCCCGTCCCAGCGGTACAGGTCGACGCGGTCGAGCCGGTTGCCGGTGACCACGAACCATTTCTGGTCCGGCGAGAAGCCGATGTGATACGGGTCGTCGATGTCCGGCACGCGCTGCTGGACCCGCCCGCTGACCGGATCGAGGAAGACCAGGTCGTTGCCGACCGCGTTGGCGACGATCAGCGAGCGGTCGTCCGGCGTGGCGATCAGGTGGTGGGGCTCCTTGCCGACCGGAAAGGTCTCCAGCACCTTCTGGCTGTCGCGGTCGATCAGGGTTACGGTTGCATCACCCGAATTGAGCACCACGACCACTTCGGCGTGGGCTGGAAGCGCCGCCGCGCCAAGACAGGCCCAGGTGAAACAGGCAGCGACGACACGGCGAAAGGCGGGCATATGCAGGGCGAACGGAACGGTTGGCGGACCGTTCTGGACGGTCGGCGGAAGGGTTCGAACAAGGAATCGAACAGGAATCGAGCAAGGAAACGGAACGGGTGGAACGGCGGGGGTCCGGCCGGGAATCTCGCTCCAAAGCGCGCCCGCCTGACCGGCCGTCCAGGCGGCCGCTCATGCGACCGCCAAGGCCCACGCATTCTAACGTCGAGCCCCACCGTTTCGATGACCGGACGCGCCAAAATCGTGCGCAGGCCGTCCTACCGTTGCATCGACTCCCACACCTTCTGCAGACGCTTGACAGACATCGGCACCGGCGTTCGCAATTCCTGCGCGAACAGCGCGATGCGCAGCTCCTCCAGCATCCAGCGGAATTCCTCCAGCCGGGCATCCTCGCCGCCCCGGGCCTGCCGCCGCTGCTTGTCCGCGCGTTGCCACTGCTGCAGCAGCGGCGCCATCTCCTGCTGCCGCTGGGTATCCCGGGCCGGATCGCCCTTGAGCTTGTCGATCCGCATCGCGATGCCCTTCAGATAGCGCGGGAAATGCACCAGCCTGTCGTAGGGGGTCTCGCTGAGGAAATGCTTGCCCATCAGCTGCGACAGCTGGGCCTGCATGTCGGCATGCGCGGCGGCGAAGGGCTTGGCCTGCAGCAGCTTGCGCGGCAGCGCCGCGTATTCGGCCAGGATGGTGCCGGCCAGCCGGGCGATCTCCTGCGACAGCAGGCCGAGCCGCCCGCGGCCCTCCTCCTTGCGCGCGGCGAACTCGGCCTCGTTGCGCGGCAGCGGCGCCTGCATGCAGGCGCGCTCCAGCGCCAGCGTCACGATCTGGTCGCGCAGCATGTCCTGCGTGCCCAGCGTCATGTACTGCATCGCCATCTGCGACAGGCCGGGGATGTTCTTCTGCACGAACTTGACCTGCTCGCGCAGCTGCAGCGCGAACAGCCGCCGCAGCCCGGCGTGGTGCAGCCGCTCGGCCTCCTGCGGGTCGTCGAACACCTCGACGTCGCAGTGGGTGTCGCGATCGACCAGCGCCGGATAGCCGAACAGCGTGCGGTTGCCCTTGCGGATCTCCAGCAGCTCGGGCAGCTCGCCGAAGGTCCAGCCGGTCAGCCCTTCGTATTGCCCCGCCTCGGCGACCGGCGCCTCGCGCGCGACCAGGCTCTGGAACGACTGCTGCGCCTGCCCGCCGAGCTCGGCGCGCAGCTGGGCCAGGTTGCGGCCCATGTCGAGCTGGCGGCCGTGCTCGTCGACCACCTTGAAGTTCATGAAGTGGTGGGCCGGCAGCGTCTCCAGCTTGAAGTCCGCGCGCCGGATCATGGTGCCGGTCTGCTCGCGGATATCGGCGATCAGCACGTCGATCAGCTCGCCTTCGGCGAACGGCCGGCGCTCGACGAAGCCCGCGGCATAGTCGGGCAGCGGCACGCAATGGCGGCGCAGCTTCTGCGGCAGCGACTTGAGCAGCAGGTGCACCTTCTCCTTGATCATGCCCGGCACCAGCCAGTCGGCGCGTTCGGGCCGGATCTGGTTCAGCGCGTACAGCGGCACCGTCAGCGTGACGCCGTCGCGATGGCTGCCGGGCTCGAAGTGGTAGCTCAAGCCCATGTCGACGCCGGCGACGTTCAGCGTCTTCGGGAACAGGTCGGTGGTGATGCCGGCCGCCTCGTGCCGCATCAGCTCTTCGCGGTTCAGGTACAGCAGCTTGCGGTCGCGCGCGCTCTCGGCCTGGTACCACTGCTCGAAGCTGGTCTGCTGATGGATGTCGGCCGGGATGTGGCGGTCGTAGAAGGCGTAGATCAGCTCGTCGTCGACCAGCACGTCCTGCCGGCGCGCCTTGTGCTCGAGGTTCTCGATTTCCCGGACCAGGCGCTGGTTGTGCGCGAAGAACGGCAGCCGCGTATCGAACTCGCCCTCGACCAGCGCGCGGCGGATGAACAGTTCGCGCGCCTCCCGCGGATTCATCGGGCCGTAGTGCACGCGCCGGTGCTGGTAGACCGTCAGCCCGTACAGCGTGGCGCGCTCCATCGCCAGCACCTGGCCGGCCTTCTTTTCCCAGTGCGGATCGCTCCAGCTGACCTTGAGCAGATGGCGGCCGACCTGCTCGAGCCAGTCCGGCTCGATGCGCGCCAGCGTGCGGGCGAACAGCCGGCTGGTCTCGACCAGTTCGGCGGCCACCAGCCAGCGGCCCATCTTGCGCGCCACCAGCGAGCCGGGCCACAGATGGAACTTGATGCCGCGCGCGCCCAGGTACTCGCGGCCGCGGCCGTCGGCCTCGTCCAGCTTCTGGCCGATATTGCCGAGCAGGCCGGTCAGCAGCGCCTTGTGGACCTGCTCGTAGGTCGGCTCGCTGTCGTTGAGCTTCCAGCCCTGCTCCGCGACCGTGGTCAGCAGCTGCGAATGGACGTCGCGCCATTCGCGCAGCCGCAGGTGCGACAGGAAGTTGGCGCGGCACTGGTCCTGCAGCTGGCGGTTGCTCTTCTTGTGCGCGACCGCGTCCTCGAACCACTTCCACAGCTTGACCCAGCCGAGGAATTCGGAGCGTTCGTCCATGAACTTGCGGTGCGCCTGGTCGGCGGCCTCCTGTGCCTCCTGCGGCCGGTCGCGCGGGTCCTGCACCGACAGCGCGCTGGCGATGATCAGCATCTCACGCAGGCAATGCTGGTCGCGCGCGGCCAGGATCATGCGGGCCACGCGCGGGTCCAGCGGCAGGCGCGCGAGCTGGCGGCCCAGCGGGGTCAGCGCATTGCCCTCGTCGACCGCGCCGAGCTCCTGCAGCAACTGATAGCCGTCGGCGATCGCGCGGCCCAGCGGCGGCTCGATGAAGGGAAACGATTCGATCGCGCCGAGGCGCAGCGCCTTCATCCGCAGGATCACCGCGGCCAGCGACGAGCGCAGGATCTCGGGATCGGTAAAGCGCGGGCGCGCGGCGAAATCGGCCTCGTCGTAGAGGCGGATGCAGACGCCGTCGGCGACGCGGCCGCAGCGGCCGGCGCGCTGGTTGGCGGCGGCCTGCGAGATCGGCTCGATCTGCAGCTGCTCGACCTTGTTGCGATACGAATAGCGCTTGACGCGCGCGAGGCCCGTGTCGACCACATAGCGGATGCCGGGCACCGTCAGCGAGGTCTCGGCGACGTTGGTGGCCAGCACGATGCGGCGCGCGTTGGAGGGCTTGAACACGCGCTCCTGCTCCTGCACCGACAGCCGCGCGAACAGCGGCAGGATCTCGGTGTGGGGCGGATGGTGCTTGCGCAGCGCCTCGGCGGCCTCGCGGATCTCGCGCTCTCCCGGCAGGAACACCAGCACGTCGCCGGGACCGAGCCGGCTCAGCTCGTCGACCGCGTCGACGATGCCGTCGTACAGGTCGCGCTCGCGCGCCTGCGCGGACTTGAACGGACCGTCGCCCGACCTGCTGCCCTTGTCGGTTCCCTTGTCGGCCCCCTTGTCGCCGCCCTTGTCGGCCCCCTTGTCGCCGCGGCCGCCGTCCTCGGCGATCGGCCGATAGCGGATCTCGACCGGATACAGCCGCCCGCTGACCTCGATCACCGGCGCCGGCTTGCCGCCGCTGCCGAAATGTTCGGCGAAACGCTGCGCGTCGATCGTCGCCGAGGTGATGATCACCTTCAGGTCCGGGCGGCGCGGCAGGATCTCCTTCAGGTAGCCCAGCAGGAAATCGATGTTGAGGCTGCGTTCGTGGGCCTCGTCGATGATGATGGTGTCGTAGGCGCGCAGCAGCGGATCGGTCTGCGTCTCGGCCAGCAGGATGCCGTCGGTCATCAGCTTGATCGACGCGCCTGGCGACATGGTGTCGTTGAAGCGCACCTGGTAGCCGACGTGCTCGCCCACCGGCGAACCGAGCTCCTGCGCGATGCGCTTGGCGGTCGAGGTCGCGGCGATGCGGCGCGGCTGGGTGTGGCCGATCAGGCCGCCCTGGCGCCTGGCCTGGCCGTCCTTGCCGCCGGCGGTACGTCCGCCCTCCGGGGCATCGGCGGTCTCGGTAGCGTCGTTGCCCTCTGCGGCATCTGCAGTCTCGGCGGCATCGGCGCGTGCCGGTCCGCGGCCGATCGACAGACAGATCTTCGGCAGCTGGGTGGTCTTGCCCGAACCGGTCTCGCCCGAGACGATCACCACCTGGTGCTGCTCGATCGCGCGCGCGATCTCGTCGCGCCGCGCCGACACGGGCAGCGCCTCGGGGAAGGTGATCGGCGGCAGCGGATTGGCCGGCGCGGTGCGGCGCGGCGACCGGCGGCTGGCTTGACCGGCAGGCTGGCCTTCGGGGCGACGTGCGGGCTGATCTTCGGGGCGACGTTGAGGCTGGCCGTCGGAGCGACGTCCGGGCTGGCCGTCGGGGCGACGTTCGGGCTGGCCGTCGGGGCGACGTTCGGGCTGGCCTTCTGAGCGACGCTCGGGCTTGCGTTCGGACGAGCGTTCGGACGGGCGTTCGGACTTGTCTTCGGTCGGGCCCTGGGACGAGCCGTGGGATGGACCCTGGGACTGGCGTGCGGACTGCGGTCGGGACGGCCTGCGGCGCGGGGCTGCGGGTGGGACGGGGCGTTGTTCGGACATTGGCGGGGATTATAATCCGCGCCATGAACGCCAGAACCGCCACGACCCCAACACCCGGCGCGCACAACGACGCGGCCGGCGATCCCCTGCCCGACCCCGCCGTGGCCCCTGACGCCGACTCCGCAGCCCACTCTGCCGATCCGCCGGCCGCGACCGTGGCCGTTCCTGCCAGCACGCCCGATGTGCCCAGCCTGACGAAGGCCCCGGCCACGCCCGAGCGCGCCGCGCCCGGACCGGACCGCCAGCAGTTCGTCGACTGGTTGCGCGCGGTCGCGCCGTATATCCATACCTTCCGCGGCAAGACCTTCGTGATCGCCTTCGGCGGCGAGCTGGTCAAGGCCGGCATGCTGAACGCGCTGGTCAACGACGTCGCGCTGCTGCACGCGATGGGCATGCAGATCGTGCTGGTCCACGGCTCGCGCCCGCAGGTCGAGGAACAGCTGGCGCTGCGCCAGGTCGAATCGCGCTTCGTCGACGGCCTGCGCATCACCGACAACGCCGCGCTCGAATGCGCGAAGGAAGCCTCGGGCGAGCTGCGCCTCGATATCGAGGCCGCCTTCAGCCAGGGCCTGCCCAACACGCCGATGGCCGGGGCGCAGCTGTCGGTGGTGTCCGGCAACTTCGTCACCGCGCGGCCGGTCGGCATCGTCGAGGGCACCGACTACCAGCACACCGGCCTCGTTCGCAAGATCGACGGCGACTCGGTGCGCATGTCGCTGCAGCACGGCAAGATCGTGCTGCTGTCGCCGCTGGGCTTCTCGCCCACGGGCCAGGCCTTCAACCTGTCGATGGAGGACGTGGCCAGCGCGACCGCCACCGCGCTGAAGGCCGACAAGTTGATCTTCATCACCGAGGTGCCGGGCGTGCTCGACCCGGTCGGCAAGCTGATGCCCGAGATGTCGCTGCGCACCGCGGTCGAGCGTCTGCAGAACAACCACCTGCCGCCCGACGTGGCCTACTACCTGCAGCATCTGGTCAAGGCGCTCAAGGGCGGCGTGCCGCGCGCGCACCTGATCCCCTTCGACCTGGACGGCTCGGTGCTGCTCGAGCTGTTCCTGCACGACGGCGTCGGCACGATGATCTCGGACACCGACCTGGAGAGCCTGCGCGAGGCCACGCTGGACGATGTCGGCGCGATCGTGCAGCTGATCGCCCCGCTCGAGCAGGACGGCACGCTGGTGCCGCGCGGCCGCCATCTGATCGAGCGCGATATCGGCAACTTCTCGGTGATCGAGCACGACGGCGTGCTGTTCGGCTGCGCCGCGCTCTATCCCTATCCGCGCGAAGGCATGGCGGAGATGGCCTGCCTGACGGTGTCGCCCGATGCCCAGGGCACCGGGGACGGCGAACGGCTGCTCAAGCGCATCGAGCGGCGCGCGCGCGCGCTCGGCCTGGATCGGCTGTTCGTGCTGACGACCCGCACCGAGCACTGGTTCCTGAAGCGCGGCTTCGTGCGCGCCAGCGTCGACGACCTGCCCGAGGACAAGCGCAAGCTGTACAACTGGCAGCGCAAGTCGATGGTGCTGATGAAGAAACTGTAAAACTGCAAGCACGGTAGGGGCGGCCCGCGGCGGACGCGGCCGCTTCGTTACAATAGCCGCCGTACGAACGCCGCCGGCAAGCCCACGGCATTGCGCACGAGAGCGCCCACGGCATCGCCCACCATAGCGCGCCCCACGGCGCGGCTCGCCGCGATCCCACGAACAGAAGACAGAAGGAGTCCCCCATGGCCCGCATGGTCCATTGCGTCAAGCTGAACAAGGAGGCCGAGGGCCTCGATTTCCCGCCGCTGCCCGGCGAACTGGGCAAGAAGATCTGGCAGAACGTGTCGAAGGAGGCCTGGGCCGGCTGGCTCAAGCACCAGACCATGCTGATCAACGAGAACCGCCTGAACATGGCCGACGCACGTGCGCGCCAGTATCTGCTGAAGCAGACCGAGAAGTACTTCTTCGGCGAGGGCGCGGACCAGGCGGCGGGGTATGTGCCGCCGCAGGGCTGAGCCGGCTGCCCGGCCTGTCCCCTGCCCCTTTTCCCCGCCGATCGGGAAAGAGGGGTGGGAAGAACAAAAGGCGCCTTGCGGCGCCTTTTTTAGTTTGGGCGTGCGCTTTCGCGCTGCCGCGGGCTCAGAAGTCCGTGCGCCGCACGCCGTCGGCCGTGCCCAGCAGCAGCACGTCCGCGCCGCGCAGCGCGAACAGTCCCACCGTCACCACGCCGGGCAGCTGGTTGATCGCCTGCTCCATGCCCTTCGGGTCGCCGATGGCCAGGCCGCTGACGTCCAGGATCACATTGCCGTTGTCGGTCTTGTAGATGCCGCCTTCCTTGGTCATGCGCAGGCGCGGCTGGCCGCCCAGCGCCGCCAGCTGGCGCGCGACCGCGGCCCGCGCCATCGGAATCACCTCGACCGGCAGCGGGAACTGGCCCATCACGCCAACCAGCTTGCTGGCGTCGGCGATGCAGACGAAGGTGCGCGCCACCGAGGCGACGATCTTCTCGCGCGTCAGCGCGCCGCCGCCGCCCTTGATCATCGCGCCGCTGGCATCGATCTCGTCGGCGCCGTCGACGTAGACCGGAATCTCGTCGACCTCGTTCAGGTCCAGCACCTTGAAGCCGTGCTGCTGCAGGCGGCGCGTCGAGGCCTCGGAGCTCGATACCGCCCCGGCGAAGCGGTCCTTGAAGCGCGCCACCGCATCGATGAACAGGTTGGCGGTCGAACCGGTGCCGACACCGAGCACCGCCCCTTCGGGGACTTCCTTCTCGACATAGTCCGCGGCGGCCTGCGCCACCTGCGCCTTCAGTTCATCCTGGGTCATTGCCTGCTGCCTTGGGCCCCACCGTAGACCGCGGTGCGGTACGGTGCGGAGCCGGAAAAGTCGGTTGCGGAAACCGCGTAGTGTAACGGATTGCGCCCGGGCCGCCAGGGGTCGCACAATGGGCCGGTACAATGAGCCGACGCGGTCCCCGAGGTGGACCCACGACACGCTGCACCGATATGGCCTTGCACCGATGCAGCCATGACCTGGCCCCTACGCGGTGTCCCCGTTCCGATTTCTTTCCCGTCCGACGCAATCCATCATGAACCAGCTAGCGCAACTGAAGCAGTTCACCACCGTGGTGGCCGATACCGGCGACTTCCAGGCGATGAAGCAGTACACGCCGCAGGACGCCACCACCAATCCGTCGCTGATCCTGAAGGCCGTGCAGAAGCCGGAGTACCGGCCGCTGCTCGAGAAGGCCGTGCGCGATCATCACGACGCCGGCGTCGATGCCGTGATGGACGCGCTGCTGATCGCCTTCGGCGGCGAGATCCTGAAGATCGTGCCGGGCCGGGTGTCGACCGAGGTCGATGCGCGGCTGTCCTTCGATACCGCGGCGACCGTGGAAAAGGCGCGCCACCTGATCGCGCTGTACGAACGCGCCGGCGTGCCGCGCGAACGCGTGCTGATCAAGATCGCCTCGACCTGGGAAGGCATCCGCGCCGCCGAGGTGCTGCAGCGCGAAGGCATCCGCTGCAACATGACGCTGCTGTTCTCGCTGGTGCAGGCGGTGGCCTGCGCCGAGGCCGGCGCCCAGCTGATCTCGCCCTTCGTCGGCCGCATCCTGGACTGGTACCGCAAGCAGGCCGGCGACAAGTGGAACCCCGATGCCAACAGCGGCGATGCCGATCCGGGCGTGCATTCGGTGCGGCAGATCTACGACTACTACAAGCGCTTCGGCTACAAGACCGAGGTGATGGGCGCGAGCTTCCGCAATACCGACCAGATCCTGTCGCTGGCCGGCTGCGATCTGCTGACGATCAGCCCCGAGCTGCTGGAGCAGCTGGCGGCCAGCACGGCGCCGGTCGAGCGCAAGCTGTCGGTGGACGACGCCCAGGCGGGCCATATCGCGCGCGTGCATTGCGACGAGCCGGCCTTCCGCTGGCAGCTGAACGAGGATGCGATGGCGACCGAGAAGCTGGCCGAGGGCATCCGCGCCTTCGCGGCGGATGCGATCAAGCTGGAACGGCTGATCGCCGAGACCTTCTCCTGAAGGATGACGGGCGAGGCGCCGCCTCGCCCCCGGGGCCCTTTGACCTGACCACGCGCGTCCGGGCTTGCCCCAGGCGCGCTTCGCCTTGCCCCAGGCGGGCCTGGACTTGCCGGGGCTCGCGTCAGCCGTCCGCCCGGTCCCACAGCATCGGCAGGCATTGCCCCGCCGGGGCCGACAGCACCAGGTCCGCGGTGGCGTCGAGCGCCGATGGCTGCGGATTGACGACGATCACGCCGGCGCCATGGTCCTTGGCCAGGCCTGGCAACCCGGCCGCCGGATAGACCATGCCCGACGTGCCGACCACCAGGCACAGGTCGCAGGTCTGCGCTGCATGCTCGGCGCGGTAGCGCGCCACGCGCGGCAGGTCCTCGCCGAACCACACCACGCCGGGCCGCATCAGCGCGCCGCAATGGATGCAGCGCGGCGGGCTGCGGCCGTCGTCCGGCGCGGCCTCGCAGCGGCCGCAGCCGTCTAGCCATTTGTTGGCGAACAGGTTGCCGTGCAGCTCGATCACGTCGGTGCTGCCGGCGCGCTGGTGCAGCCCGTCGACATTCTGCGTGACCAGGGTCACCTTCTTCTGCGCGGCCAGCGCGACGATCGCGTGATGCGCGGGATTGGGCTGCGCCGCCGCGACCAGCGCGCGGCGATGCTGGTACCAGTCCCACACCAGGCCGGGCTGGCGGCGGTAGGCATCCTCGGTGGCCAGTTGCTCGGGATCGAAGCGGGCCCACAGGCCCGTCAGCGCATCGCGGAAGGTGGGCACGCCGGACTCGGCGGAAATGCCGGCGCCGGTCAGCACCAGGATGTCGCTGGCCGCCGCGATGCGTCGCCGCGCGTCGGCGAGGCCGGCGGCATCGATCAGCATCGCGCCCCCTTCATCGGACGGTCCGCTCAACGCGCCGCCGCGCGGCGCTGGCGCACCGCTTCATAGAGGCAGACGCCGCTGGCGACCGACACGTTCAGGCTTTCGACGCCGCCGGCCATCGGGATCGACACCAGCTCGTCGCAGGTCTCGCGCGTCAGGCGCCGCATGCCCTCGCCTTCGGCGCCCATCACCAGCGCGGTGGGGCCCTTGAACTCGATGTCGTAGACCGTGCGCTCGGCGCCGTCGGCGGTGCCGACCACCCAGATGCCGCGCTCCTGCAGTTCCCGCAGCGTGCGCGCCAGATTGGTGACAGTGATATACGGCACGGTCTCGGCCGCGCCGCTGGCGACCTTGGCGACCGTCGCGTTCAGGCCGACGCTGCGGTCCTTGGGCGCGATCACCGCATGGGCGCCAGCGCCATCCGCCACGCGCAGGCAGGCGCCGAGATTGTGCGGATCGGTGACACCGTCGAGCACCAGCAGCAGCGGCGTGCCTTCGATGCCGTCGAGCAGTTCGTCGAGATTGAGCGCCAGCGACACGTCCTCGGCGCGGGCGACCACGCCCTGGTGGCGGTCGGTGCCCGCCATGCCGCGCAGGCGCTCGGCATCGACCGGGTGGAGACGCACGCCGAGTCCCTCGGCGAGGCGGATGAAGTCCTGCATGCGGCGATCGCGCCGGGCGGACTCGATATAGACGTCGGAGACGCCGGCCGCGTCCTGGCGCAGGCGCGCGGTGACGGCGTGAAAGCCGATCAGAAGTTTTTGTTTGGCCATGGGCGGGATTGTACCCGCCCATGGCCCGCCGGCCGGCGCGGCCCTGGCGCCGGCTTGCCGCAGGCCAGCCATCGGCCTGCCGCTGGCTTATTGCCGGCTCACGGCCCGCCTCAGCGCGTCCGCGTCGACTTCTTCGACGCGGTCTTGTGGGCCGTCTTGCCGGCGGCCTTGCCGGTCCGCTTGGTGGTCGACCTGGCGGTCGACTTGGCCGCGGTCTTGCCGCTTGCCTTGCGCCCCACGCCGGCCGGCTTGGGCTTGGCCGCGCGCTTGGACGGCTTGCCGGTACCGCCGGTGCCCCCTTCGGGCCGCGCCTTGACCGGCGTGATCACCGCCTCGAACACCGGCTGCTCCTCGAACACGCGATCGAGCGTCTCGTCGAACGACTCCTCCGGCTTGGAGGTGCCGCCCAGCAGCGCGGCCAGCTGGCGGCCCTTCTTGCGCGCCGGCAGCGCGTGCGCGGCGGGCACATGCGGCGCCGGCTCGGTGGTCGGGCGCGCGCGCAGGCTCTTGGCCGACGGCTCCTGCACCAGGCGGAAGTCGATCTTGCGGGCGTCGAGGTCGACGCGCGAGACCTGCACGCGCACGCGGTCGGTCAGCCGGTAGCGGATGCCGGTGCGCTGCCCGCGCAGCTCGTTGCGCGCCTCGTCATACTCGAAGTAGTCGCTGCCCAGTTCGGTCACGTGGACCAGCCCTTCGACATACAGCTCGTCGAGCTGGACGAAGATGCCGAACGAGGTCACCGCGCTGACCGTGCCGGCAAACTCGTTGCCCAGCTTGTCGCGCATGAAATAGCACTTGAGCCAGGCCTCGACGTCGCGCGAGGCCTCGTCGGCGCGCCGCTCGTTGGCCGAGCAGTGCAGCCCCAGTTCGTCCCACACCGCTTCGTTGCGGCGGGCGCGGCCGGCCATCTTCTCGGCGCGCGCGGCCTCGTCCTTGGCCTGCATGCGGCGCGCCTTCGGCGAGATCGCGGTATTGAGCGCGGTGCCCGGCGCGAAGGCGGGCTGGTACTTGGTATGGGCCAGCACCGCCTTGATCGCCCGGTGCACCAGCAGGTCCGGATAGCGCCGGATCGGGCTGGTGAAGTGGGCGTAGGCCTCGTAGGCCAGGCCGAAGTGACCGATGTTGTCGGGGCTGTAGACCGCCTGCTGCATCGAGCGCAGCAGCATGGTCTGCAGCAGCGGCGCATCGGGACGCGCCTTGATCTTGTCCATGACCTCGGCGTAGTCCGAGGCCTGCGGCTTGTCGCCGCCGCCCAGCGACAGGCCCGAGGTCTTCAGGAACTCGCGCAGCGCCTTGAGCTTTTCCTCGCTGGGCCCGGCATGGACCCGATACAGCGCCGGGTGCTTGAAGCGCTCGAGGAAGTCGGCCGCGCAGACGTTCGCGGTCAGCATGCATTCCTCGATCAGCCGGTGCGCATCGTTGCGCGTGCGCGGCAGGATCTGCTCGATCTTGCCCTGCGCATTGCAGACGATATAGGTCTCGGTAGTGTCGAAGTCGATCGCCCCGCGCTCGCGGCGCGCCTTCAGCAGGACCTGGTACAGCTCGTACAGGTTCTGCAGATGCGGCACCAGCTCGGCGCGCTTGTGGGCTTCCGGCCCCTTGGTGTTGGACAGCACCGCCCAGACCTCGTTGTAGGTCAGGCGCGCGGCCGAATGCATCACGGCGGGATAGAACTGGTAGGCCTTCAGCTCGCCCTTGGCGGTGACCACCGCGTCGCAGACCATGCACAGACGGTCCACCAGCGGGTTCAGCGAGCACAGGCCGTTCGACAGCTTCTCCGGCAGCATCGGAATCACGCGGCGCGGGAAGTAGACCGAGGTGGCGCGGTCCAGCGCATCGGCGTCCAGCGGCGTGCCGGGACGCACGTAGTGGGAGACGTCGGCGATCGCGACGATCAGGCGCCAGCCCTTGGCGCGGCCGATCTTGACCGGCTCGCAGTAGACCGCGTCGTCGAAGTCGCGCGCGTCCTCGCCGTCGATCGTCACCAGCGGCACGTCGCGCAGGTCGATGCGGTGTTCCAGGTCGGCATCGCGCACCTCGTCGGGCAGCGCGGCGGCCTCGCTCAGCGCGGCCGGCGAGAACGCATGCGGCACGCCGTACTTGCGCACCGCGATCTCGATCTCCATGCCGGGGTCGTCGATCTCGCCCAGCACCTCGACCACGCGGCCGACCGGCTGCACATAGCGGTCCGGATATTCGACGATCTCGACGCTGACGACCTGGCCGACCTTGGCCTTGCCCTGCGCGCGCGGCGGGATCAGGATGTCCTGGCTGATGCGCTTGTCCTCGGGCGCCACCACCAGCACGCCGCCCTCGCTGAGCAGGCGGCCGATGACGAAACGGTTGGCGCGCTCGACGATCTCGACGATCTGCCCTTCGGGGCGGCCGCGGCGGTCGTAGCCGATCACGCGCACCTGGGCACGGTCGTTGTGCATCGCCTTCTGCAGCTCGCGCTCGGGCAGGAAGATATCGTCCTCGCCGTCGTCGCGGATCAGGAAGCCGAAGCCGTCGCGGTGGCCCTGCACGCGGCCGACCACGAAGTTGGGCTGGTGCGCCAGCTCGTAGCGGCCCTTGCGGTTCAGTTCGATCTGGCCGTCGCGTTCCATCGCGGCCAGCCGTTTCTGGAAGCCGTCATGCTCCTTGCGCGTGACGGCGAGGGCCTTGGCGATATCGCCGGCCGACAGTGGCGAACCGGAGGTACGCAGGACGCCGAGGATTTCTTCCCGACTCGGGATCGGATAGTTGTTCTGATTCAATTTCTTCTAAAGAGGATTTGACAAATCGATTGTCGTCGCTATAATGAGCGCTTCGGTTGTTTCGACACCTGCCCAGGTGGCGGAATTGGTAGACGCACTAGGTTCAGGTCCTAGCGGTGGCAACACTGTGGAGGTTCGAGTCCTCTCCTGGGCACCAGATCAAAAAACCCGCATCGCTTTCCGGCGCTGCGGGTTTTTTCTTTCCCGCCTGCATCTGCATTTCCATCCGGATCGCTTGCGCGTTCTGCTTTGATCGGGCCATTGGCGCTCCAGTTCGGCGCCGTGTGCGCCGGTTGCCCCGGATCCCCGGGATCGCGTCCCGAAAAATTCCGACCATGTGCCGACCTTGCGCGGCCGACGACCATCTTTCACTGCTTGCGGCGCGCCTGCTGCCGGTCGAACCAGCGTTCGAACCACCGCTCGAACCGATCGCGACTGCACCGCCCCTTGCGCCGGGCGCGACCGTCATCGCCGCACCTCGACATCAAGGCGCAGTGTATCAGCTTCAGTGGCGCTTCCGGCATTCCTTTGACATGGCGGCGGCTTGGATCCCATGCCGATTGCCCGCCTTCTTCCGCGCCTTCTTCCGCGCCTTCTTCCCCGCCCTATTCCGCGCCCTATTCCGCGCCTTCTTCAGCGCCTTCTTCAGCGCCCTCTTCAGCGCCTCCTTTCGCGCAGTATTCCCCGCTGCTCGACCGACTCCCCGGCCCAAATATCCGCGCCATGGTTGACAGCGCACGCATATGTAACTACGATGGTTTCACTTCAACGCTTCCCGCCATGTCCACCAGCAGCCGATTCGCCGTTGCCGTCCATATCCTGACCTTGCTGGCCAGCGCCGACGCGCCGCTGCCGTCCTCGCTGATCGCCGGCAGCGTCGGCACCAATCCGGCGCTGATCCGCCGGCTGATCGGCGTGCTGGCGCAGGCCGGACTGGTCTCGACCGCGATGGGCGCGGCCGGCGGCGCCTCGCTGGCGCGGCCCGCGGACACCATCACGCTGCGCGACGTATTTCGCGCGGTGGAGTCCGACAGCCTGATCGCCTTGCATGCCGGCGCGCCGAATCCGGCCTGCATGGTCGGACGCGAGATCACCGGCGCGCTGACCCGCATCACCGACAAGGCGCAGGCCGCGATGGAGGAAAACCTGGCGCAGACCACGATCGCCGGCATGCTGGCCGACGTCGAGCGGTCGGCGCGCGCGCGGCGGCGCTGAATTTTTTTGTCCGCATATGTAACTACGCTGGTTTCATATGTGCGTGCGTCGCCTCGCTTCGTCTTTCGTTCTGCTTCCTCGCGAAGCCAACCTGTGAAGGAGTTCCACCATGCAAATCGCCATCCTGGGTGCCACCGGACGCATCGGCAGCCGCATCGCCGACGAAGCGCTGCGCCGCGGCCATACCGTCACCGCCATCGCGCGCCACGCCGGCACGCTGGCCGATCGCCCCGGCCTGAAACGGCTGGACGCCGATATCACCGATCTCGCCAACACCGCGAAGCTGGCGCCGGCGCTGGCTGGCCACGACGCGCTGGTCAGCGCGGTGCGTTTCGCGCAGGCCGGTCCCGAGCCGCTGCTGCAGCTGGCCCGCCAGGCGGGCGTGAAGCGTGTCGTGGTGGTCGGCGGCGCGGGCAGCCTGTATGTCGCGCCGGGCGTGCAACTGGTCGACACGCCGACGTTTCCCGAGGCCTACAAGGCCGAAGCCCTCGCCGGCCGCGACTTCCTGAACGCGCTGCGGGCGGAGCAGGAACTGGACTGGACCTTCCTGTCACCGTCCGCGCTGCTCGAACCGGGCGAGCGCACCGGCAGCTATCGGATCGGCAAGGACGAATTGCTGGCCGACGCCGACGGCAAGAGCTGGATCTCGATGGAGGACTTCGCCGTCGCGCTGGTCGACGAACTGGAACGGCACGCGCATTCGCGCGAGCGGTTTACGGTGGGGTATTGAAGGGATGGGGGGATGGAGCGTGGGCGCAGGTGGTGCGCCGCCCTCTCCCCCGGCCCATCTCCCGCAAGCGGCAGAGGGGAGAAAACCGGCGGGACGCTCGGCTCTGCCTATGGTGTTCCCCCTCTCCCGATTGCCGGCGAGGGCCGGGGAAAGGGAGAGGTCCGAACGCCGATCAGCCCTGACCGCCCTCGCCCTCGGCCCGCTTGCCGCGCTTGAGCCAGGCGGCGAGATTATGCGGACGCAGCGTGTCGTATTCCTCGAACGGCTGATGGATCCAGGGATTGGTCGGCAGGAAGCTGACGTGGTAGTCGGGCTTGACCTTCGAACAGGCCTTGTACCACAGCACCGCCGAACGGACCTCGGTCACCGCGGGATAGCGCTCCTGCAGATGGCGGCCGACGCGTTCCAGCGTCACGCCCGAGTCGACCAGATCGTCGACCAGCAGGATGCGGCCGCTCAGCTCGCCGCGCGTCATCGTGATGTACTGCGCGATATCGAGATCACCCTGCACCGTGCCGGCCGCCTCGCGGTAGCTGCTGGTGGCCAGGATGGCCAGCGGCACGTCGAAGATGCGCGACATCTGGTCGCCGACGCGCAGGCCGCCACGCGCGAGACACAGGATCTTGTCGAAACGCCAGCCCGACTCGTGCACGTTCAGTGACAGGCGGGCAATCAGCCGGTGGTATTCGTCCCACGAGATCCACAGGTTCTCGTCATCGTTCTGAGGCAGGGTCATCGCTTGCTCTTCGTTGCTGCTTTGTTATGGGGTCTTCCCGTGCGGGGGATACAGTAAGGCCCGCTTGCGCGGGCCGGATTTCCATCGATCGCCGCGGCGGGGCCGCGGCTGCGTCGGATCAGATCACCGAATCAGATCAGATACGGATGGCGCAGCAGAATGGTCTCGTCGCGGTCCGGACCGGTCGAGATCATGTCGATCGGAATGCCGACCACTTCCTCGATGCGCTTCAGGTACTGGCGCGCGGCCTCGGGCAGCGCATCCCAGCTCTTGATGCCGAAGGTCGATTCGTTCCAGCCGGGGAAGTCCTCGTAGATCGGCTCGCAGCGCGCCACGGCGTCGGAGCCGCGCGGCAGCATGTCGATCTGCTTGCCGTCCAGCATGTAGCCGACGCACAGGCGGATCGTGTCGAGACCGTCGAGCACGTCCAGCTTGGTCATGCACAGGCCCGACACGCCGTTGATCTGCACCGAGCGCTTCAGCGCGGCGGCATCGAGCCAGCCGGTGCGGCGCGGACGGCCGGTCACCGAACCGAACTCCTTGCCGACATTGGCCAGGCGCACGCCGACCGGGTCCTGGCGGCGCGGATTGTCGTTGTCGTACAGCTCGCTGGGGAACGGGCCCGAACCGACGCGGGTGCAATACGCCTTGGTGATGCCCAGGATGTAGTGCAGGCGGCCGGGACCCACGCCGGCGCCCGCGGTGGCGGCGCCCGCCACGCAGTTGCTCGAGGTCACGAACGGATAGGTGCCGTGATCGACGTCGAGCAGCGTGCCCTGCGCGCCCTCGAACATCAGGTTCTGGCCGGCGGCGTTGACCGCGTACAGCTCGGCCGACACGTCGGCGACCATCGGCGCCAGGCGCGGCGCATAGGCCAGCGCCTCGTCCAGCGTCTGCTGGAAGTCCACGGCCTCGGCGCCCAGGTACTGGGTCAGCATGAAGTTGTGGAAGTCGAGGTTCTCGCGCAGGCGCTCGGCGAATTGCTGCGGATCGAACAGGTCCTGCACGCGCAGCGCGCGGCGGGCCACCTTGTCCTCGTAGGCCGGGCCGATGCCGCGTCCGGTGGTGCCGATCTTGCCGGCGCCGCGGCGCGTCTCGCGCGCGCGATCGATCGCGACGTGGTACGGCAGGATCAGCGTGGCCGCTTCGGAGATGCGCAGGCGGTTCTGCACCTGCAGGCCGGCCCCTTCCAGTTCCTCGATCTCGCGGAACAGCGCCTCGGGCGACAGCACCACGCCGTTGCCGATATAGCAGACGGTGCCTTCGCGCATGATCCCCGACGGGATCAGCCGCAGAATCGTTTTCTTGCCGCCGATGATCAGGGTGTGGCCGGCGTTGTGGCCACCCTGAAACCGCACCACGCCCTTTGCATGATCGGTAAGCCAATCGACGATTTTTCCTTTGCCTTCGTCACCCCACTGGGTGCCGATCACGACGACGTTGCGTCCCTGGCTTACTGCTGAAGCGGACATGTTGAACTGGTCAGAAGGTTAAAAACGTATTCTACTCTTGTTGCGGGCCGATCCCCGATCTTGCAGGGAGAACCGCTCAGTCCGGCGAACCGGCGCTCAGCGCGGCACCACCACCCAGCGGCCGCCGTCGCGCACCAGCTGGCGGTCGCAATTGAACTCGTCAAGCTCGTGCGTGTGGCCCGGCAACGACTGGATCACGATCTCGCCGCCCTCGCGCAGCGCCGCGATCGCGGTGCGCAGCGCGGGATCGGCGTCCCACGGCGCGCAGATCGCCAGCGCGCGGACCTCGACCGGCGACAGCGCCGCGACCTCGCGCAGGTCCAGCGAAAAGCCGGTGGCCGGACGCGCGCGGCCGAAGGCCTCGCCCACCTTGTCGTAGCGGCCGCCGCGGGCAACGTGGTTGGGCAGGCCCGCCACGTAGGCCGCGAACATGACTCCACTGTGATAGTGGTAACCGCGCAGATCGGCAAGGTCGATGTTGACCGTGGCATCGCGCACCTCGCCGGCCAGGAAGGCCAGCTCGTCCAGGGCGCGGCCGATGGCCGGGCTGGCGGGCAGCACCGCGCGGGCCCGCTCGATCACCTCGGGGCCGCCATACAGCGTGGGCAGCGCCAGCAGCGCGTCGCGCTCGACCTGGGGGAAACCGGCGGTCAGCTCGCGCAAGGCCGGCACATCCTTGTTCTCCAGCGCGTCGAACAGGACCTGTTCGTTGCTTCGCGCGGGCGGCAGGCCGTCGAGCAGCGCCGCGACGATGCCGGCATGGCACAGGTCCAGCCGCACCTCGCCCAGCCCCGCCGACTGCAGCGCGGCCAGCATCAGGTTCTGGATCTCGACGTCGGCCTCGAGGCCAGCATGGCCGTAGATCTCGGCGCCGACCTGGATCGGCTCGCGCGTCGCGTGAAAGCCCGCCGGGCGCGCGTGCAGCACGTTGCCGGCGTAGCACAGCCGCGTCACGCCGGGCCGGTTCAGCAGGTGGGCGTCGATACGGGCCACCTGCGGCGTGATATCGGCGCGCAGGCCCATGGTGCGGCCCGACAGCTGGTCGACCAGCTTGAAGGTGCGCAGGTCCAGGTCGTGGCCGGTGCCGGTCAGCAGCGACTCGATGTATTCCAGCAGCGGCGGCATCACCAGCTCGTAGCCGTAGGTGCGGAACAGATCGAGCATGCGGCGGCGCAGCTCCTCGATCTTGCGGGCCTCCGACGGCAGCACGTCGGCGATGTTCTCGGGCAGGAGCCAGTGGTTGGACATGGTGCTTCTCTGATTCGTGTGGGTCGCGGGCCGGGCGCGGGCGGCTCGCACAAAATGGATCGGTCAGCGGACGGCATCGATGGCGCACCGTCCCGCGGGCGAACAAAACCCCGGCAAGCCGGGGTTCGGGCACAGCGGACTGCCGCACTGTCGCGCGATCGCGCTATCGCGCCATCGCACCCGCGGAGGCCGGCACGCTCGCTAGCGCCGGGTCGCCGTCTGCGCGCCGCCCGACGAGCGCATGTAGCGGAAGAATTCGGAGTCCGGCTCCAGCACCAGCACGTCGCGCTTGTCGCGGAAGGTGTTGCGATAGGCTTCCATGCTGCGCCAGAACTGCGCGAACTGCGGATCGCGCCCGAACGCCTCGGCGTAGATCTGCGAAGCGCGGGCATCGCCCTCGCCCTTGATCTTCTGCGCCTCGCGATAGGCCTCGGCCAGCACCACCTCGCGCTGGCGGTCGGCGTCGGCGCGGATCTTCTCGCCCTCGGCCGCGCCGGTCGAGCGCAGTTCGTTGGCGACGCGCTTGCGCTCGGCTTCCATCCGGCGATAGACCGACTCGCTGATCGCCGGCAACAGGTCGACGCGCTTGAGGCGCACGTCGAGAATCTCGACGCCGACCGACTTGCCGTACTCCGTCATGCTGTTGCGGATGTTCTGCATGACCTGCTCGCGTTCGCCCGCCACCACTTCGGCGACGGTGCGGCGGCCGAACTCCTCGCGCGCGGCGGCGTCGATCCGCTGCGTCATGCGGTCCTGCGCGCCGCGCAGGTTGCCGCCGAAGGCGACGAAGAAATTGCGCGGATCGGTGATTCGCCATTTGACGAACCAGTCCACCATCATGCTTTTCTTCTCGGCCGTCAGGAAACGCTCGCCGGCGGCCACGTCGATGGTCTGCAGGCGGCGGTCCATGAAGACCACGTTCTGCAGCGGCGGCGGCAGCTTGAAATGCAGGCCGGGGTCGCGCACGACCTGCTTGATCTCGCCGAAGGCGAACACCACGGCGTACTGCCGCTGGTCGACCACGAACACCATCGAGGAGGCAATCGCCAACACGATGAAGAGGCCGATGGCATAGGAAATCAGTCGGTTCATCTGGGTTCTCTCCTCAACGGGAATCGCGATCGCGATTGCGCAGCGCTTCGCGCGACCGCGTATCGGCGCTGGCGTCCGGTACCGGCGCCGGCGTGGCCGGCGGCGGCACCGCACCCGCCCCGCGGGGATCGGCCTGCGACTGCGCCATCAGCTTGTCGAGCGGCAGGTAGAGGAGATTGTTGCCCTGGCTCGTATCGACCAGGACCTTGCTGGTATTGGCGTAGATCTGCTGCATCGTTTCCAGATAGATGCGGTCGCGCGTGACCTGCGGCGCCTTGGCGTACTCGGATTGCACCTGGCGGAAGCGCGAGGCATCGCCCTCGGCCTGCGCGATCGCGCGGGCCTTGTAGGCCTGCGCCTCTTCGGCCAGGCGCGCGGCGGTACCCTGGGCGCGCGGAATCACGTCGTTGGCGTAGGCCTGGCCTTCGCTGATGGCGCGCTCGCGGTCCTGGCTGGCCTTGTTGACGTCGTCGAAGGCGGCCTGCACCTGCTCGGGCGGCTGCACGCTCTGCACGTTCACCGAGATTACGCGGATGCCAGTCTTGTACGCCGACAGGATCGCCTGGATCGACTTGGCCAGGCCCTGCGCGATCTGCTCGCGGTTCTCGTACAGCACCGAATCCATCTTGTTGCGGCCGACGATCTCGCGCACCGAGGTCTCGGCCGCCTGGGTCACCAGCTCCTCGTCGCCGCCGCGGTCGGTCTTGTTGAAGAACAGGAATTCGGTCGCGTCCTGGATGTCGTACTGCACCGTGAAGCGGACGTCGATGATGTTCTCGTCCTGCGTCAGCATCGACGAGTCCTTCAGATTGCTGTCCTTGATCGAGGTCGAACGGCCGACCTCGACAGAACGCACCGCCGACAGGTTGACGATCTCGGCCGACTGGATCGGCCACGGCATGCGCCAGTTGATACCGGGGCCCGTGGTGTACTTGAACTTGCCGAACTGCAGCACCACCGCTGTCTGGCCTTCCTGCACCATGAAGAAGCCGCTGGCCAGCCAGATCGCGATCACCGCGACCGCGATCACGCCGGCGCCGATGCCCGAACCCTTGCCGGGCGTGCGCGTGCCGCCGCCGAAGTTCTGGTTGTTGTTGCCGCCGCCGTTGTCCTTGCGGCCCAGCAGGCTGTTCAGGCGGCGATTGAAGTCGCGCCACAGCTCGTCCAGGTCCGGCGGACCATCCTGCGGGCGCTGGTTCTGACGGCCGTTGTCGCGTCCGCCGTCGCGCCCATCCTTGTCCTCGTCGTCCTTGTCGCCACGGCCCCAGCGGGGATCGTTCAGCGAAAGAATCGCGCGCAGACGCTGCCAGCTGCTCGGCCGACGGGCGCCTCGGGCAAGGCTTGTATCAGAGGTCCGGGAGAACTGGGGCATGTAGGGCACGGTTCCGGGAAAGTTGTAACGAGGGGATTCTAGCAGTCATCGACGCCACTTTTGCTCATTTGATGCCGGAGGCGGCGCCTGACGCCGCCCGCATCAGTCGGCGCCGCGATCGGGAAGGCGGCGAGGGGTCGGTGCTTCGGGGGTCAAATCGGGGTCGGAATCGGGGTCGGAATCGAGAGCCGAAGCCCGGTCGGACGCCGAACCGGAATCGGCGTCCGAAGCGGGATCGGCGTCCCGGGCAACGGTATCCGCCTCGGCGTTGCGATCGGCAAACCCGACGCCGTCGCCTCCGTCCGCGCCATCGGCACCATCGGCGCCATCGGCGCCATCGCCCTCCCACTGGCGGCGTTCGTGCAGGTCCTGCAGCCGCGGATCGGCGGCTTCCGGCGCGGCGGGCCGCTCCGCCAGCCAGCGCGCGGCCTCGACGATCGCATCGCGCAGGCCGTCCAGCCCGATGCCGTCGCGCGCGCTGATGAAGACCCGCACCGGCACGCCGTCCTCATTGCGTTCGATGCGCGGGCCATGCTCGAGCAGTTCGGGCGCCGCGTCGATCTTGTTCATCACGACGATCTGCGGAATGTCGGCCGCATCGATCTCGGCCAGTACCCGATTGACCTGTTCGATCTGCTCGTGGCGCACCGGGCTGGCGGCATCGACCACATGCAGCAGCAGATCGGCATGCACGGTTTCCTCGAGCGTGGCGCGGAACGCCGCCACCAGCTGGGTCGGCAGGTCGCGGATGAAGCCGACCGTATCGGACAGCACCACATTGCCCAGGCCGTCCAGATAGAGCCGGCGCGAGGTCGTATCGAGCGTCGCGAACAGCTGGTCGGCGGCATAGGCACGGGCCTTGGTCAGCGCGTTGAACAGCGTCGACTTGCCCGCGTTGGTATAGCCGACCAGCGAAATGCTCAGCGTCTCGTTGCGCGCGCGGGCACGGCGCTGCGTGCTGTGCTGGCGCTGCAGCCGCGACAGATCCGTCTTGAGCCGCTTGGCGCGGTCGTCCAGCATGCGGCGGTCCAGTTCGAGCTGACGCTCGCCGGGGCCGCCGCGCATGCCGATACCGCCCTTCTGCCGCTCCAGGTGGCTCCAGGCGCGAACCAGCCGCGAGGCGCGGTATTGCACCTGGGCAAGTTCGACCTGCACCTTGCCGACATGGCTCTGCGCGCGCTGGCCGAAGATATCCAGAATCAGGCCCGTGCGGTCGATCACGTGCCGGTTCAGGAAGCGTTCGAGATTGCGCTGCTGCGCGGGACTCAACGCGTGGTTGAACACCACCACGTCGGCATCGAGCGCGTCGGCCGCTTCCTTCAGTTCCTCGGCCTTGCCCGAGCCGATGAACAGCGCCGGGTCCGGACGCGAACGCTTGCCGGTCAGGGTATGCACCGGCGTGGAACCGGCGGTGGACGTCAGCAACGCCAGCTCGCTCAGGCTCTCTTCGAAATCGTGCTTGCCGAAATCGACGCCGACGAGAATGGCGCGGGTGGGTTCGGAGGGGGAAGTGGCTCTAGGTTGCAAGCTTGGGGCGCACAGTGGCGCGGGAAAAAACCGGGATCAGAAACAGGAAGGCGCGCTCCGCAAAACGCGACGATACAAAGAACGATGCCGCGCCAGCACCGGAGGGCGCTGGCGCGGCGTCGGAGCGTGATTGCCGCGCATGCGCGCGGCCGGAAATGCGAGCGGCGTCGGAATCAGCCTTCCGCGGAGTCGTCGACGCGGAAATTGACCGCGCGCGCGGGAACGACAGTGGAAATCGCATGCTTGTAGACCATCTGCGTCACCGTGTTACGCAGCAGGACGACATATTGGTCGAAGGATTCGATATTACCTTGCAGCTTGATGCCATTGACGAGGTAGATGGAAACCGGCACGTGCTCCTTGCGCAGCGCGTTCAGGAACGGGTCTTGTAGCAATTGCCCTTTGTTGCTCATGGCACACTCCAAATTTATAGATTTAGTGATCAATGATGGGGATCGATATCCCCGGTTTCAAGTCGGACGACGCAAGATCGCGTCAAAAAAAATCAAAACGGTACCAGGCCGGCATCAACCAGCGGGGGCTCCCGCTAGTGTGAATTTAGCCGCAGTTCCAAACGAACGCAAACGAAACTTCGGCGCCACAGACGGGGCTGCGGCGCCCCCATCTGGCCGCCTTTTCCGACTCAATCCTTCGAGTCCTTGTACGGGTTTTTGTTCGTACGAAATTCGATTCGAAGCGGTGTGCCCTTCAGGTTGAAGGCCGCGCGGAAACGCCCTTCCAGGAAACGCCGATAGGTCTCGGGCACCGCGTTCAGCGAATTGCCGTGCACGACGATGATCGGCGGATTGGAACCGCCCTGGTGCGCGTAGCGCATCTTGGGGCGCGTCGCACCGACGCGGCGCGGCTGCTGGAACTCCACCGCGTCGTGCAGCACGCGCGTGAGCTTGGGCGTCGGCATCTTGATCATCGCCGCGGCGTACGCGTCGTCGACCGAGCGCAGCAGCGGGCCGATGCCGGTGCGCTCGCGGGCAGAGATGAAATGGAAATTGGCGAAATCCAGGAACTGCAGCTTGCGCTGCAGATCGTGCTTGATCCGGTCACGGGTATGGCCGTCCAGCCCGTCCCATTTATTGACGCCGACCACCAGTGCGCGCCCCGACTCGACGATGAAGCCGGCGATATGCGCGTCCTGCTCGGAGACGTCCTGCTGGGCGTCGAGCAGCAGCACCACCACGTTGGCATCGGCGATCGACTGCAGCGTCTTGACGACCGAGAACTTCTCGATCGCCTCGAACACCTTGCCCCGCTTGCGCAGGCCCGCGGTATCGATCAGCGTATAAGGCTTGCCGCCGCGCTCGAACTCGACATAGATCGCATCGCGCGTGGTGCCCGGCATGTCGAAGGCGATCACGCGCTCCTCGCCGATCAGCGTATTGACCAGCGTGGACTTGCCCACGTTGGGGCGGCCGACGATCGCGATCTTGATGCCGCGCGTGTTCTGGTCCTCGGGCTCGGCCAGCTCGGGACGCTGCTCGACCGCAGCCTCCAGCGCCTCCTCGACCAGCTCGCGCACGCCATCGCCATGAGTGGCCGAAATCGCATAGGGGTCGCCCATGCCGAGCTCGTAGAAGTCGGCCGCGACCGCGGTGTACTTCATGCCCTCGGCCTTGTTGACGGCCAGCATCACGCGGCGTCCGGTCTTGCGCAGATAGTCGGCGATGACCAGGTCCTGCGGCGCCAGGCCCAGGCGGCCGTCGACGATGAAGATGACGACGTCGGCCTCGACCACGGCCTGCCGGGTCTGCTTGGCCATTTCGGCGACGATGCCTTCCTTGGCCACCGGTTCGAAGCCGCCGGTATCGATGACGATGTACGGACGGTCGGCGCCGCGCCCCTCGCCGTAGTGGCGGTCGCGGGTCAGGCCCGGCAGGTCCGCGACGAGCGCGTCGCGCGAGCGGGTCAGGCGGTTGAATAACGTCGACTTGCCCACATTGGGGCGGCCGACGAGTGCGATCACTGGTTTCATGCAAATCGTGGAGGGCCACGCCGGGCGCGGTGCGCCAGGCATGCCTCCGAAGAATCAGGTTGGTCCGACAGCCTGGCGCAACGCGCCGGGCCGGCAATCCTGTCGGGTGAAATCAAGCCGCGGGCCACTGGCCCGCATGACGCATGTGGCCGGCACCGCCATCGCGGCGGGCCGGCCATGCTGTCGGGTCCCGGCGGTCGCGCGCACCGACAGGTGAGCGCGCGGTCGCCGGTGGGACGCCCGCGGTGGCGGCCGTCCCTGTTTGGGTCAGCGCTTCAATCCGGAATATAGCCGTAGACGTCGCCCCCTCGGGTCTGCACCACCAGGGTCTGGCCCGCCACCACCGGTGCGGCGGTGATCGGGCTGCTGCCGGCCCGCACGCGCGCGACGAACTTGCCGTCCTCGCGCGACAGGAAATGCAGGTAGCCCTCGAAGTCGCCGATCACCACCGAGCGGCCCAGCGCCAGCGGCATGCCCAGCGGCCGGTTGCGCAGCTGTTCGTTGCGCCAGCGCTCGTTGCCGTTCTGCCGATCGAAGGCATACACCACCGAATGCTCGTTGGCGGCGAACAGCGACACGTCGTCCTGGGTCGGGCCGACCGGCGACGAGAAGTCCTTGCCCCACTGCGGCTGGCCATTGGCGAGCTCCAGGCAGGCGATGCGGCCCTGGAAGGTGGTCGCGCAGACCTGGCGGCCGTTGATCATCGGCAGGCCCGTCACGTCGTTGAGCCGCTCGATCTCGGACACGCCCTTCGGATACGAGATCGTGCTCTCCCACCGCAGCACGCCGTTGGACGGTGCCAGCACGCCCAGCTTGCCGCCGGGGAAGCCCATCACGATGCCGTCGCCGGCGAACACCATGCCCATCGCGGCGCGCAGGTTCAGCGGC
Organism: Cupriavidus cauae; assembly: GCF_008632125.1. Classification (GTDB taxonomy): domain Bacteria; phylum Pseudomonadota; class Gammaproteobacteria; order Burkholderiales; family Burkholderiaceae; genus Cupriavidus; species Cupriavidus cauae. Next base: position 15,009 of record NZ_VWRN01000049.1, on the reverse strand, counting down.
GTCTGCGCGCGCTGGTAGATCCAGCGGCGTTCGCCGGTCTGCGCATCGAGGCCCAGCACGCGCGTATCGGTGGTGCGCACCACCACGAGGTCGTGGCCAACCAGCGGCGAGGACAGGATCTCGCCATTGATCTGCTTCTTCCACAACTGCTTGCCGCTGGCGTCGAAGGCGAACACCACGCCCTTCTCGCCGGCGACCGCGGTCACATTGCCGTCGCTGCCGGGGCCGGTGGTCAGGTCGACGTCGGTGTCGACCTTCCACAGCGTGCGGCCGCTGGTGCCGTCGAGCGCCATCACGTCGCCGCCGTGCGACGACACATAGACCTTGTCGCCGACCGCGACAGGCTGCAGCGAATACGGGCCGCTCTTGCCGACGCTGGCGCGCCAGGCCTCCTTGACCGTCAGCGTCTGCGTGACCGGCTGCAGCTGGGCCGGCGGATTCTTGTCGGCCTTGCCGAACAGCGAGCAGCCAGCCAGGGCGGTGGCACAGGCAACGACGAGCGCCTGGGTCAAGCGAACAGGGCGAAAGATCCGGGCAGCGCCGTTAGGCATCGACATCATCTGGTTGCGTTCCTGAAAAAAGGTGGGAAGCGAAGTGGGAGCGGGTCGGGGCAAATTCGCTGGCAGTCGATGCACCGACCGGGCCGGCGCATCGACTGCAGCATCCTCGCTTATGCGGTGCCCAGGGCGTCCAGCTTGAACTGGATGATCTGGCGCATGCCGGCCTCGTCGACGCCGAGCTTGTCGAGCGCCTGGCGGTAGGCCGCGCGCGCCTCGTCACGCTTGTCCTGCGCCGCCAGCAGGTCGCCGCGGCGATCCGCATACAGCGCGACGAACGGGCTCGGCGGCTCGGCCTTGAGCAGCGCCAGCCCCTGGTCGTAGGCTTTCTCGTCGAGCAGCACGCCGGCCAGGCGGATACGCGCGAGGTGCTGGTACTCACCGTCGCCATGATCGACCGCCCATTGCAGCTGGCTCTTGGCGCCGGCCAGATCGCCGGCCTCGTACAACACCTTGGCGGCGACCAGCGCCGTCATCTGGCCATAGGCCGTCTTGCCGTACTTGTCCTCGAGGTCGCCGGCCGCGCGCTTGGTACGCTCGACATCGCGCGCCTCGGCGGCCTTCAGCACCTGCTCGTACAGCACCGCGGCCTCGCCGGCCTGCTTGCGCTGCCACCAGTTCCAGCCATTCCAGGCCGCGAAGGCCAGCAGGCAGGCAATCATCAGCCAGGTCAGGAAGTTGCCGTACTGGCGCCACCATGCCTTGATGTTTTCAAGCTGTTCCTGCTCTTCCAGATCGTAAGCCATCTCGTGGTTTCAACCGCGTTGGTTTGTCGTCAGGCAAGCGCGCATCGTGCAGCGCGCCTGCGTCATCATTGAAGGTCTTCGCCGGACTCGCCACCCATGCCGGCGACCATCGATTCGACCAGATAGTCGACCAGGTCCTCGGCGGGCACCGTCGCCTGCTGGCCGTTGTTCTCGGTTTGCCCGTCCGCCGCCCGCAGGGCCTTGACCTGCACCACGCCGGCGGCCAGTTCATCCTCGCCAATGATAACGGCATGGGAAGCCCCGCTCGCGTCGGCCCGCTTCATCTGCGATTTGAAGCTGCCGCTCTTGCCATCCGCGGTGGCGTGCACGACCACATCGAAACCGGCATCGCGCATGCGCTCCGCCGCGATCATCGCCTGCTGCGCCGCGGCCTCGCCCTGGTGCACGACATAGACGTCGCACGCGTCGGCCTGGCGTGCCAGCCCTTCCTCGCGCATCAGTTCGATGATCCGCTCGATCCCCATCGCCCAGCCGCAGGCCGGCGCCGACTTGCCGCCCATCTGCGCGATCAGCGGATCGTAGCGGCCGCCGCCGGCGATGGTGCCCTGCGCGCCGAGCTTGTCGGTGATCCACTCGAACACGGTCAGGTTGTAGTAGTCCAGCCCGCGCACCAGGCGCGGATTGATCGTGAACGGAATATTGTTGGCCTTCAGCAGACGCTGCACGCCCTCGAAGTGGGCCAGCGAGGCCTCGCCGAGGAAGTCGATCAGCTTCGGCGCGTTCGCCGCCATCTCCTGCAGCGCGGGATTCTTGGTGTCGAGCACGCGCAGCGGGTTGGTGTACAGGCGCCGCTTGCCGTCCTCGTCCAGGATGTCCTGGAAGCCTTCCAGATACTTGATCAGTTCCTGGCGATGGGCCGCGCGCTCGTCGGCCTGGCCCAGCGAATTGATCTCCAGCCGCACACCGGTCAGGCCCAGGTCGTCCCACAGGCGCTGGCACATCAGGATGATCTCGGCGTCGACATCCGGACCGGCAAAGCCGAGCGCCTCGGCGCCGAGCTGGTGGAACTGGCGATAGCGGCCGCGCTGCGGGCGCTCGTGGCGGAACATCGGGCCGGTGTACCACAGGCGCTTGGGACCGTCGTACAGCAGGTTGTGCTCGATGGTGGCGCGCACCACCGCCGCCGTGCCCTCGGGACGCAGCGTCAGTTGCTCGCCGTTCAGCGAATCGGTGAAGGAATACATCTCCTTCTCGACGATGTCGGTGACCTCGCCGATGCCGCGCACGAACAGCTGGGTCGGCTCGACGATCGGCGTGCGGATCTGCTGGTAGCCGTAGGCGCGCAGCATCGCGCGGGCCGCCTGGTCGAACTGCTCCCACAGCGGGGCGTCGGCGGGCAGCATGTCGTTCATGCCCTTGACGCCCTGCAGTGCGCGGGCCTTGCCCTGGTTCTGGGCGCCGCCGTTGGCCGGCGCCGGATTCTCGGATGCGTTCATGGTTGTCATTCTGTTGCTGGGTCGCGGGCGGTCCGTTGCCGGTCAGCGGCCGATCTGTCGCCGATCACCGGCCCACATTGGCCGCCGTGCTGCCCTTCCCGTAGTGCGTGCGCACATATTCGTCGACCATCGCCTGGAACTCCTCGGCAATCCGCTCGCCGCGCAGCGTCTTCACCTTGACGCCGTCGACGAACACCGGCGCCGCCGGCGATTCGCCGGAGCCCGGCAGCGAGATGCCGATATTCGCGTGCTTGCTCTCGCCCGGGCCGTTGACGATGCAGCCCATCACGGCCACGTCCATTTCCTCGACGCCGGGATACTCGGTCTTCCATACCGGCATCTGCGCGCGCAGGTACGACTGGATGCTGGCGGCCAGTTCCTGGAACACCGTGCTGGTGGTGCGGCCGCAGCCCGGGCACGCGATCACCATCGGCGTGAAGTTGCGCAGGCCCATGGTCTGCAGGATCTCCTGCGCGACATGCACTTCCTTGTCGCGCGACGCGCCCGGCTCCGGCGTCAGCGAGATGCGGATCGTGTCGCCGATGCCTTCCTGCAGCAGCACCGACAGCGCCGCCGTCGAGGCGACGATGCCCTTGCTGCCCATGCCTGCCTCGGTCAGGCCGAGATGCAGCGGATAGTCGCAGCGGCGCGCCAGCTCGCGGTAGACCGCGATCAGCTCCTGCACCTGCGACACCTTGCACGACAGGATGATCTGGTCGCCCGGCAGGCCGATTTCCTCGGCGCGCCGCGCGGAGTCGATCGCCGACGTGATCAGCGCCTCGATCATCACGCTCTGCGCCGGCCACGGTTCGGCGCGCTGGCCGTTCTCGTCCATGATGCGCGCCAGCAGATCCTGATCCAGGCTGCCCCAGTTGACGCCGATGCGCACCGGCTTGCCGTGCCGGCATGCCATCTCGATCATCTGCGCGAACTGCGTGTCGCGCTTGGCGCCCTGGCCGACGTTGCCCGGGTTGATGCGGTACTTCGACAGCGCCTGCGCGCAGGCCGGATGGTCCTGCAGCAGCTTGTGGCCGTTGTAGTGGAAGTCGCCGACCAGCGGCACGTCGATGCCCATCCGATCGAGCTGGTCGCGGATGGCGGGCACCGCCGCAGCGGCTTCGGGCGTATTGACCGTGATGCGGACGATCTCCGAGCCGGCGCGCGCCAGTTCCTTGATCTGGATCGCGGTGCCGACCGCATCGACGGTGTCGGTATTGGTCATCGACTGCACGCGCACCGGCGCGTCGCCGCCGATCGTCACCACGTTGTCGCCCCAGACCACGCGCGCCTGCCGGGTGCGGCGGCGCGGCAGCGATCCGGGCAGTACGGGCAGACAGGCCTGTGCGTTCATGGGGTTACCTCGTTGCATTGGCGTGCGGTCGACGAATGGAAACGATCGGGGACCGACGGATAAATCAGGGCAGCGTCAGGCGCGCCACGTTGTTGCGGTTGGCCGCCTGCAGATCGACCGGCTCGCCGTTGCGGGTCATCGCCGCGACGCCCTTGACGTTGCCGATCACCACCTTGTACGGCGCCGTGCCGCCGCCGGCGACCTCATCGCCCGCCTTGGCGGTGCCGCCCAGCACGACCTTGCCGCTGGCGTCGCGAACCTCATACCAGGTCGGGGCGCTGAAACGCAGCTGCAGTTCGCCGGAGGCCGACGCAGCCGTGGCTGCTGCGGCGGCAGGCGCTGCCGCTGCTGCCGTGGCAGCCGACTCATTGGACGCGACCGGCGCACCGGTCACCGGAGCCAGCGGGGTCGCCAGCGTGGCGGATGCACTGGCGGTGCCGCCGGCGGTGGCGCCTTCCGCGCCGGTCATCGCGCCCGGCGCCTCGCTGGCGGCGCCGCCCATCACATGCGGCAGCACCGCGGTCACGGTGCCCGAGGTGCCCGATTCGGTCTCGACCGCCGTTTCCGCGCCGGATTGCGTGAACTGCTGCTCGCGTGCATCGAGCCATTGCTTGACATGGTCGACGCCGAACAGGGCGCCGGCACAGACCACGGCCGCGACCAGCGCGAGCCAGACCCAGCGCCCGCCGGTACCCGACGTGCCGCTGCTGCGAAAGCGCCGGCGGTCGTCGAAGCTCGCGTTCAGGCTGCCCTGGCGGCGGATCGCCACCTCGGGCGCCGGCGGCGCGGCCTGGGCATGGAAACGGGCCAGCAAGGCGTCGATGTCGACCTGCAGCAGGCGCGCGTAGGCGCGCATCAGACCCTTTGCGAACGTCAGATCGGGCAAGGCGTCGACATTGCCGGACTCGATCGCATCGACCTTTTGCGCCGGCACCTTCAGCCGCGCACCGACGTCGTGTATCGACAGCCCCTGGGCCGCGCGTGCCTTCGCCAGGCTCGCGCCGATCTCCTGTGCGACCGCGTTGGCGCTGCCGCTCGCATTGGTCGAGACGGCCTGGCCCTCGGCGCGCTCGTGCTCATTCATCCCGTGCTCCTTGTTGGTATGCGCTTTCCCGCGAGTCCGGGAAGCGCCTATGTAATTGCGCCAGCAATGCCTGCTGTGCGGCCGCGTCTCCCTCGCGGTGCGCAATGCGCGCGCCCAGCCAAAGCGATGCCGGAGTGGCGAAGCGTCCTGCATTGACCTGCGCCACCTCGGCGCGGGCCCGCGGCAGATCGCCTTGTTTCCAATACAGCAGCCCGAGTTGCGTGTGCGCGGCGGCCCGGGTCGCGGCGTCCGCGGAATCCGCGGCGGCCGTCGTGTCCGGCCGGGCCAGCGCCGAGGTCAGGCTGCGGTGCGCCGACTCCAGATCGCCCTGGCGCAGCTGGCAGGCGCCCAGGCTGGTCAGCATCCTGGCTGCACCGCCGGACGAAGAAGCCGTCACCGCGGCCGTCACCGCGCGCTGCAGCTGGGCCAGGCCTTCGGCGTAGCGCCCCTGCTCGCACAGCAGCCAGCCATAGTTGTTCAGCAGATCGCCGTCGTCCTGGCGGCGCGACAGGGCGGCACGAAAGCTCTGCTCGGCCTCGGCGGGCCGCCGCAGCGCCATCTGCGCCAGCGCCTGGACGTGATAGGCATCGGTCAGGGCCGGATCGAGCGCGATCGCCTGTCGGGCCTCATCGAGCGCGATCGCGCCCTGGCCGGCCTGCAGATATTGCGTGGCCAGCTGCAGCCGCAGCGCGGCGCGCTCGCGCGCATCCGCCGGTGTCGGGCTGGCGTCCCGTGCCTGCGGCGCCTGTTGTCCCGGGGTGGCCCGGGTGCCGGATGTGCCCGTCGACTGGCACGCCGTCAGCAGTGCCAGCCCGGCCAGAACCACGGCGGGCAGACCGGCAGGCAGACGCCTCATGCAGATCGCGCCTCCCCGCCCGGCGCCGCCACTACCGGCGGAATCTTGCCGAAGCGGCCGCGCTCGGCAAGCCGGGTGCGATCCTGCACGCGGCCCTCGGCGGCGAGCTGGCCGCAGGCGGCGTCGATATCGTCGCCGCGCGTCTTGCGGATCGTCGTCACGATGCCGGCGTCCATCAGCACCTGGGCGAAACGCCGGATCTGCTCGTTGTTCGAGCGCTTGAGCCCCGATTCGGGGAAGGGATTGAACGGAATCAGGTTGAACTTGCATGGCACGTCGGCCACCAGCTTCAACAATTCCCGCGCATGCTCGACGCCGTCGTTGACGCCGTCCAGCATGCAGTATTCGAAGGTGATGAAGTCGCGCGGGGCGAACTCCAGATAGCGGCGGCAGGCCGCCATCAGCTCGGCCAGCGGGTACTTGCGGTTCAGCGGCACCAGCCCGTCGCGCAGGGCATCGTTCGATGCGTGCAGCGACACCGCCAGCGCGACCGGCAGGTCCTTGGCCAGGCGGTCCATCATCGGCACCACGCCGGACGTGGACAGCGTGACCCGGCGGCGCGACAGCCCGTAGGCGTTGTCGTCAAGCATCAGCCGCATCGCCGGCACGACCTGGTCGTAGTTCAGCAGCGGCTCGCCCATGCCCATCATCACCACGTTCGAGATCACGCGATCGTCCTTCGGGCCGCGCCCCAGCTGGGTGCGCATCGCGAATTCGGCCATCCACAGCTGGCCGATGATCTCGCCGGTGGTCAGATTGCGCGAAAAGCCCTGCTTGCCGGTCGAACAAAACCGGCAATTGACCGCGCAGCCGGCCTGCGAGGAAACGCACAGCGTGCCGCGCGTTTCCTCGGGGATGTAGACCATTTCGACCGCATTGCCGTTGCCCACGTCGAGCAGCCACTTGCGCGTGCCGTCCGCCGACACGTGGTCGGTGATCACGGACGGCGCGCGGATTTCGGCGCGCGTGGCCAGCTTCTGGCGCAGCGACTTGGCCAGGTCCGACATCTCGTCGAACTGGCTGGCGCCGAACTGGTGGATCCAGCGCTGCAGCTGCCGCGCGCGAAACGGCTTCTCGCCGAGCTCGCCGCAATACGTGGCGAGCCCGTCCGCATCCAGATCGAGCAGGTTGACGAGAGCGTTCATGACGGCAGCGGGGGCTTCGGGTAGCAGTCTAGTGTCCGGGTTCAGGCCAGACAATCAGCGCGAGTAAACGTTCATGCCGGGGAAGAAGAACGACACTTCGACGGCCGCGGTTTCCGGCGCGTCGGAGCCGTGCACGGCGTTGGCGTCGATGCTGTCGGCGAAATCGGCGCGGATCGTGCCCTTCTCGGCCTTCTTCGGATCGGTGGCGCCCATCAGCTCACGGTTCTTGGCGATCGCGTTCTCGCCTTCCAGGACCTGGATCATCACCGGGCCCGAGATCATGAAGTCGACCAGATCCTTGAAGAACGGACGCTCCTTGTGGACGGCGTAGAACTGCTCGGCTTCGCCGCGCGACAGGTGCGCCATCTTGGCGGCCACGATCTTCAGGCCGGCGGCCTCGAAACGGGCGTAGATCTGACCGATGACGTTCTTGGCCACGGCATCCGGCTTGATAATCGACAGGGTGCGTTCGATCGCCATAAAAACTCCGAAAAATGAAGGGGTTACCAAATTGGGAAACACAAGATTCTAGCACGAGACCCCAATCGTTTCGAGAGCCGGCGGCGGGGAAACGATCGGGGCGGCGTCCGGCAGATTATCGCGGCGCACGGTCGCCGCGATATGGGACAAAGGGACGGGAACACCGGGCCGCCCGGCTGATCCAAGGCAACGAAAGCGCCTCATGTGTTCCTCGACGGTTTCGCGATTTTTAGTGCTCGGTAAATCACTCTGCACTTGCAATCGTGCAAGGACGATGCCACATTGGCGAGGTGTCCGCCGGCGCTTCCGGCACCGCCCTTTGAATGAGGAGTCATCATGAACGACAAGCTGAATACCTATGGTTTCGGCAATGCCGGCGCGACGGCGGGAGCCGTCACCGTCCGCAATCGGGTCCTGCGCAATACCTATTGGCTGCTGGCGCTCTCGATGGTGCCGACCGTGCTCGGCGCCTGGATCGGCGTGGCGACGGGCTTCAGCTTCATGGCCGCCAGCCCGGGCCTGTCGCTGATCCTGTTCCTCGCGATCGCCTTCGGCTTCTTCTTCGCGATCGAGAAGACCAAGAACAGCGCCATGGGGGTCGTGCTGCTGCTGGCCTTCACCTTCTTCATGGGCCTGATGCTGTCGCGGATCATCGGCTCGGTGCTGCAGTTCTCGAACGGACCGGCGCTGATCATGTATGCGTTCGGCGGCACCGCGGCGGTCTTTGCCACGATGGCGACCGTCGCCACGGTCAGCAAGCGCGATTTCTCCGGCCTGGGCAAGTTCCTGTTCGTCGGCGTGATCCTGCTGATCCTGGCCAGCGTGGCCAACATCTGGCTGCAGCTGCCCTCGCTGATGATCACCGTCTCCGTGATCGCGATCGGCATCTTCTCGGCCTACATGCTGTACGACGTGCAGCGCGTGGTGAACGGCGGCGAGACCAACTACATCACGGCGACGCTGGCGATCTACCTGGACGTCTACAACGTCTTCGTCAACCTGCTGGCGCTGCTGGGCATCTTCGGCGGCAGCCGCGAATAGGCGACCGCCTCACCGCCATGACGAAGGGCCGGCAATGCCGGCCCTTTTTTATTGCCCCACGCGGTTGCCCTGTCGCTGGCCCCGGGCCGGCGGTTCGGGCCGGCGGTTCGGGCCGATGGTCCCGGCCAATCCCGCCGCCCATCGCCCGCCCCCGCCCCCATCGCCCCGGACAACCGCCCCGAGGATCGCCCGATCAGGCCCGCTCGAACACCGCGATCGACTCCACGTGCGAGGTGTGCGGGAACATGTTGACCACGCCGGCGCCGCGCAGCCGGTAGCCGGCCTCATGCACCAGCAGGCCGGCGTCGCGCGCCAGCGTCGCCGGATTGCATGACACATAGACGATACGGCCCGGCAGCACGTCGCTGCCAGCCTGCGCCAGCTCGGCCAGCGCCTTGCTGACGGCCAGCGCGCCTTCCCGCGGCGGATCGACCAGCCAGCGGTCGAAACGGCCCAGCGCCGAAATGTCCTCGGCGCTGACCTCGAACAGGTTGCGGCAGGCAAAGCCGACCTTGTGCGCCAGCCCGTTGTATTCGGCGTTGGCCAGCGCCCGCGCCGTCAGCGCCTCGCTGCCCTCGATGCCCATCACCTCCCGCCCCTGCGTCGCCAGTGGCAGCGTGAAATTGCCGATGCCGCAGAAGAGGTCCAGCAGCCGGTCGCCCGGCTGGGCGTCGAGCAGCCGCAGGGCCCGCTTGATCAGCACGCGGTTGATCTGATGGTTGACCTGGGTGAAATCGGTCGGCTTGAACGGCATGCGGATGCCGAATTCCGGCAGCGTATAGGCCAGTTCACGATCGAGCGGATAGAACGGCACCACCGTATCCGGGCCCTTGGGCTGCAGCCAGAACTGCACGTTGTGGCGGTCGGCGAAGGCCCGCAGCAGGTCGCGGTCGGCATCGTTCAGCGGCTCGAGGATCCGCAGCACCAGCGCGGTGACATCCTGACCGACGGCCAGCTCGATCTGCGGCATGCGGTCGCGGATCGACAGCCCGGCGACCAGCTCGCGCAGCGGCACCAGCATCGCCGACACATGCGGCGGCAGCACCTCGCACGACGTCATGTCGGCGACATAGCTGCTCTTGCGCTCGTGAAAACCGACCAGCACCCCGCCCTTCTTGACCACGTGGCGCACCGTCAGGCGGGCGCGGTAGCGATAGCCCCAATCCGGTCCAGCGATCGGCCGGAACACCATCTCGGGCCGTATCTTGGCGAGGTGCCACAGGTTGTCTTCCAGCACGCGCTGCTTGATCGCGAGCTGGGCGCGCGCGTCGAGGTGCTGCATCGAACAGCCGCCGCAGACGCCGAAATTCGGGCAACCGGGCTGCACCCGCATTACCGACGGTTCACGGACCTCGACCAGATGCGCCTGCTCGTAGCTGGGCTTGCGCCGATAGCTCTGGTAGGCCACCGTTTCGCCCGGCAGCGCACCCTCGACGAAGATCACCTTGCCCGGCGTCCCGTCCTCGTTGACCAGCCGTCCCACGCCGCGCGCCTCCATGTCGAGGCTGTCGATCTTCACGGTCGGATGGGCCTGGGCCTCGGCGCCGGCGGCCGATGCGGCGGCGCCGCCACGCTTGCGGTTGGGAGCGGGCGAGGCGGCCGGTTGCTGCACCGGCTCAGGGGCGGATTGCGGGGAAGACACGGCTTGAGACACCAGCGGGACCTGACGTATTGTTTTGCGAAAGCGCGATTGTAGACCAGTCGCCGCGATCGGAACCGGCACGAACGGAACGGCAGCGATGCCGCCATCGTGCGCAGAACCGCCCCGGCGGAGGCAAGCGATGGAACTGATCAGTTGGAACATCCAGTGGGGACGCGGCTGCGACGGCGAGGTCGATCTCGCCCGCACCGTATCGACGCTGCGGGCGCTCGCCGACTTCGACGTGCTGTGCCTGCAGGAGGTGACGCGCGGCTTCGGCGAGATGCGGGGCAACCCGGGCGCGGACCAGGTGGCCGAGCTGGCCGCGCTGCTGCCCGGCTACCATCTGCTGTTCGCGCCAGGCGTCGACCGTTTCGGGCCCGATGGCGTGCCGCGCCAGTTCGGCAACGTGATCGCGACGCGCCTGCCGGTATGCGAGGTATTCCGCCATGCGCTGCCGTGGCCCGCCGATCCGACCGTCGCATCGATGCCGCGCGTTGCGCTGGAAGCGACCGTGATCGCCGGCACCCAACGGCTGCGCATCATCTGCACGCATCTGGAGTATTACTCGGCCCTGCAACGCAACGCACAGGCCGAAGCGTTGCGCGCCTGGCATGCCGAGGCCTGCGGGCATGCGGCAAGGCCGGGACCGGCGGAACAGCGCTTCGGCCCGTTCACGCCGGAGGCACGTCCACCCAGCGCCATCCTGTGCGGCGACTTCAACAGCAAACCCGGTGACACCGCCTACCTGCGCCTGACCGCGCCCTTCGACGACGGCACGCCGGCGTGGCGCGATGCCTGGCTGCATCTGCATCCGGGCCGGCCGCACGCGCCGACCTGCGCGCTCTACGACAAGGCGCAGTGGGACGAGCCGCCCTTCGCTTGCGACTTCATGCTGGTGACCGAGGATCTGCTGGAACGGGTGGTTCGTTGCGAGGTCGACGGCAGCACGCAGGCATCGGACCACCAGCCGGTGCTCCTGTCGCTGCGGGACTTTGAATAAGGGACAACCGGGAGCAACGCGGAGACGAACCGAGGGGCAAGAAACTGGCGGCGACGCGACTGTTCAGTCGATCTCTTCGTCGTCGGCCACGCGGCTGGACGGCTGCAGCTGGAAGGCGCGCAGATATTCCATCCATTGCGGCCCGGGCAGTTCCGCCAGCGATTCCTGCACCAGTTCGACCTCGGCATCGAACTCGCGCGGCGTCAGGCCGCCGCGCATCATCTGGAAGCGGCAGTACATCAGATACGTGTTGACGACGTCGGTCTCGCAATAGGCCCGGATCGCGCCGATCTGCCCCTGCTGGAACGCTTCCCACACCTTGCTGCCGTCCATCCCCATCTTGCCGGGGAAGCCGCACAGCTTGGCGAGGTCGTCCAGCGGGGCGCTGGCACGCGGCTGGTACATCGCCAGCAGATCCATCAGATCCAGATGCCGCATGTGGTAGCGGCTGATGTAGTTGTTCCACTTGAAGTCGCGGCTGTCGTCGTCGCGGCCCTCGCCCATTTCCCAATAGCGGGGCGCAGTGACGCCGTGGACCAGCCCGCGATAGTGCAGCACCGGCAGGTCGAAGCCGCCGCCGTTCCACGACACCAGTTGCGGACTGTAGCGCGCGATCAGTTCGTAGAACCGCTGGATCAGCGTCGCTTCGCCATCGTCCTCGCTGCCGAGCGAGCCGACGTGGAACAGCGCGGTGCCGTCGCGCTGCGTGCGGCGCAGCACGCAGGAGATCGCGACCACGCGTTGCAGATGCAGGGGTAGAAAATCGCTGCCGGTCTTTTCGCGGCGGGCGGCGAAGGCCAGCTCCGCAACCTCGGCATCGGTGAGGCCCGGCGGATGGTCGTGCAGACGGCGCAGGCCGGCGACATCGGGAACCGTCTCGATGTCGAATACCAGCACAGGCGTCATAGAACCGCGTCCTTGCGCACCCCTTGCGAAGCGAAATGCCGCTTGAGCTTGACCAGCGCTTCCTGCTGGATCTGGCGCACGCGTTCGCGCGTCAGGCCCATTTCCTCGGCCAGCTCTTCCAGCGTGGCCGGCTCGATATGGTTCAGGCCGAAGCGGCGCTCGACGACATAGCGGTGCTTTTCGGACAGCCGCGCCAGCCACAGCTTCATCAGGTTCTCGAGCTCGCGGTGCGCAACCTCCTGATCCGGCGCGGCATTGTGTTCGTCCGACAGGAAGTCGAGCAGGCTCGAGCCTGGATCGAGATCGAACGGCGTATCGAGCGAGGTCGTGTGTTCGTTCAGTGCGAGGACGTCCTGCACTTCGTCGGGAGTCTTGCCGAGCAGATGCGCGATGTCCTCGAGACTGGCATCGCGTCCGTCGGTACCGCCCTTCTCCAGATGCCGCTTGGCGCGCAGCACCTGATTGAGTTCGCGGATCACGTGCACCGGCAGGCGGACCGTGCGCGCCTGGTTCATGATCGCGCGCTCGATGCTCTGGCGGATCCACCAGGTGGCATAGGTCGAGAAACGGAAGCCGCGCGAGGGATCGAACTTCTCGATCGCATGCATCAGGCCGAGGTTGCCCTCCTCGATCAGATCGAGCAGCGGCACGCCGCGATTCAGATAGCCCTTGGCGATGCTGACCACCAGCCGCAGGTTGCGCTCGATCATGACCTGACGCGCGGAGAAATCGCCGTCCTTGGCCAGCGTCGAGAAATGGAGTTCTTCGGGAGCCGACAGCAGCGGCTTGATGCTGATGCGGTTCAGATAGTGCTGAACGGTATCGGCGGCGAGCTCGGTATGCAGGGCACTGCGGAATTCGTCCTGCTCGGTGGCGACCGCTTCGGTCGCGCCCTCTTCCTCGTCGCTCTCGCGCTCGCCTTCGTCATCGTCGCGCGCGACCGCGTCGCCGTCGTCGGCCATCAGATCGGTCTCGCGCAAACCGACCGAGCCCGCGCCGGGCGCGATCGGTTCGTCGGTCAGGGGAATCAGCTCGGCCGCCAGATCGTGATCGTAGCCATCGGCTTGACCGTCACGATGTGCCACACCAGAACGTGCTTCCGGTTGCTTGGCACGACGGGTGCGGCTGACGGTTCCGGAGGAGACTGTTTTCTGGCGTGGCATGAACCCTCACTGTGGCGGCAAATACCGCATCGGATCGACCGGTTTCCCGTTCCTGCGAACTTCGAAATGCAGTTTCACGCGATCGGCATCGGTATTGCCCATCTCTGCAATTTTCTGACCCCGGCGGACCGTTGCCTGTTCGGTCACGACGACCTTGTCGTTGTGGCCGTAGGCAGTAAGAAAAGTCTCGTTGTGTTTGATGATGACAAGATTCCCGTAGCCGCGCAAGGGGCCTACGTGAATCACCCGACCGTCGTCCGCGGCGAGCACCGCATCGCCGCGCTGACCGCTGATATCGATGCCCTTGTTGCCCTTTTCGTCGAAGCGTCCGAGCAGCGAACCGCGCGCGGGCCAGGCCAGCTGGATGTTGCCGTCGGCGGGCGCGCCGGGGATCGGCGCAGCGGCCGCGGGCGCCGACGCGGCCGAGGGCGCGGTCGCGCCCGGCGTGGTGGCCGGCGGCAGCCCCGCCTGCTCCAGCGGTTGGCCTTGCACCGCGGCAGGCGCGACCGGCATCGTCGCGACGCCGGTCGCCGCGTTGACGTCCGCGCCCGGCGGCACGATGCGCAGCAATTGGCCGACCTCGATCTGATTGGCGTTGACGATATTGTTCCAGGCCGCGACATCGCGATACGACTGGCCGTTCTCGAGGGCGATGCGATACAGCGTATCGCCGCGCTTGACCCGATAGTAGCCGGGGGGCGCGGGCTCGACCGGTGCGATCGTGGTCCCGGTACCGCCGGCGGTGCGGTCGATCACGGGCGCGGGCATCGGCGAGGAAGCGCAGCCGGCCAGCAGGGCTGCCAGCAGCGAGGCGGTGGCGAGCTGGCCCGCGCGGATAAGACGTTGCGAAGTCACGGTGTTGTGCATAGTTCGACTCAGGTGGTGCCCGATTTTAATGGCACAAAGAAAACGGCTTCAAGCGCGGTGCGGTGAAAGCGATGCCGGCTCCGGCGCTCGATCAGCAGCAGTTGCTGCGTCACGGCCTGCCCCTGCTTGTGCCCGTCCGCGCCGGCGGACGCGACCGCGACCGGCGCGATCAGCCTGCCGCCGACCTCCAGCTGCTCCAGAAGCGCCTCCGGCACCTCCATGCCGGCCGCGGCCAGGATGATCGAGGAGAACGGCGCGGCCTGCGGCAGGCCGAGCATGCCGTCGCCATAGTGCAGGCGCAGATTGGGCAGCCGCAGTGCCCGCAGGTTGGCCTTGGCCTGTTCGTGCAGCGGCCGGATCCGCTCGATCGAAAACACGTCGCGCGCGACCAGGCTCAGCACCGCGGCCTGATAGCCGCAACCGGTGCCGATCTCCAGCACGCGCTCGAGCGGCTGCGCGGGCGCCAGGCCATGGCGCAGCAGTTCGATCATGCGGGCCACCACCGACGGCTTGGAGATGGTCTGCTGATGACCGATCGGCAGCGCCGCGTCCTCGTAGGCCTGCGAGGCCAGCCCCGGCTCCAGGAACAGATGGCGCGGCACCGTGGCGATCGCCTGCAGCACGCGCTCGTCGCGAATGCCGCCGCTGCGCAGCCGCGCGGCCAGCGCGGCGCGCGCGCGGTCCGAGGCCATGCCGCCGCCGCCCACGCTGGCC
>NZ_VWRN01000048.1 GCF_008632125.1 Cupriavidus cauae | reverse complement strand
CCGTGAAACGACTTCGCGCCGATGATAGTGCGGACTACCCGTGTGAAAGTAGGTCATCGCCAGGCTCTCCATCCCCAAGACACCCCAGATCTCCCAAGGTCTGGGGTGTTTTGCTTTGCGGCGGCGGCGACGGCTCCGACGAAATTCGCTCCGGGCCGACTTAAAAAGCCATAAAAAAAGCGGCCACACGGGCCGCTTTCATGCCATCTACCGCCTGATCAGGCGCCGCAGCCATGCTCAGCTGCCTTGGCCAGCTCTTCGGGCGGTACGTCGCGCACATGCGTGGCCACCGACCAGCGATGCCCGTACGGATCTTCGAGCTGGCCGTAGCGGTCGCCCCAGAACATGTCCTGCACCGGCATCGTGACCTTGGCGCCGGCGTCGACGGCCCGGGCCACCGCCGCGTCAACATCCTCGACGTACAGGTGCAGCACCACCGGCGTTCCCTTCAATGCCTTCGGTCCCAGGCTCTGCCATTCGGGCATTTCCTCGGCCATCATCACCGGCGAATTGCCGATGCGCAGCATCGCGTGCATCAGTTGGCCTTGCGGCGTGGTGAGCCGGAATTCCTCGACCGCGCCGAACGCGCGCTTGTAGAACTCGATCGCTTCCAGCGCGTTGGCGCAGACGATATGCGGCGTCAGCGTGGGCATCCCATCGGGAATCGGCTTGACTTGCGTTTGTGCCATCTTGGTTCTCCTGTCTAATCGTATTGCTCGTACTGTTTGAACTCTTCGAACTGTTCCAACTGTCTTCGACCGTCTTTTTGCGCGTGATCGCGTCGTTATTGCATCGTTATTGCGATTGGGACTGCTGTCGCTGCTGGATGGGTTCCAATTCGCGGAAGCGCTCGATGCCCTCGCTCGGCGGAAAGTCCTCGAGATCGTACAGCTGCCGCACCTCGATCTCGCAGTGGTTATCGTCGGTTTGCGGATTCGGAAAGCGCCGGGTCCATTCGAGCGCTTCCTCGCGCGACTTGACCTGGATGATCGTGTAACCGGCGATCAGCTCCTTGGTCTCCGCGAACGGCCCGTCGGTGACGGTCCGTTGCTGGCCCTGATAGCGAATTCGCCAGCCCTTGGCGCTGGGTTGCAGCCCGGACGCATCGACCAGGACGCCGGCCTTGGCCAGCTCCTCGTGATAGGCGGCCATCTCGCTGATGAGGGCCTCCTCCGGCATCACGCCGCTCTCGGTCTTTTGCGTGGCTCGGACCAGAATCATGAAGCGCATTGCGGTATCTCCTGTCGGTAGATCAGTCTAGGCGTTGCGACGCCGCTCAGGGCTGCAGTTCGAACAGCGCCTTGCCGCTCTCCACGTCGAAGGGCGCCGAGAAATGTTCGTGGGCGATCTTCCAGCCGTCGCCGGTATTGCGCAGCCCGACGGTGACTCGCATCCACGAGCTCTTTTCGGTGCCGTTTTCTTCATGCCCGCAGCGCAGCAGATAGTGGCCGTAGCCAAACTGCTGATCGACGAACAATTGCAGCTGGTTCATCTCGAACACCATCGGCCCGGGGCACATCTCCATGCATGCGGCCCAGTGCTTGCCGTAGGCGTCGACGCCCTTGAACTGCAGCTGCATCACGGCATCGAAGGCGACGATGTCCGGCGTGTAGTGCGACACGATGCGCGGCACGTCGCGGGCGACCGCGGCGTCTCGCCAGGCCGACAGCATGGCGCGGATCTGGGTCTCGGCGGCGGTCTGGGATTGCGGGGCGTTGCTCATCTTGAGTCTCCTGAAAGGAAAGGGCGATAGCGGGTTGGAGATGCGAGGTCGTGGTCGGGTCCGGCCGTCACTGCGCGGGCGGCGTACTGCCGACCGCCAGCGACATCACCGGCCGCACTTCGATGCTGCCCAGCCGTGCGGCGGGAATCCCCGCCGCCGCGTGCAGCGCCTCGTGCAGGCCTTCGGCCTCGATCAGATAGAAGCCCGCCAGCTGTTCCTTGGTTTCCGCGAACGGCCCGTCGGTGAACGATACCTTGCCGGCGCGGACCCGCAGCGTGGTGGCCGTCGTCGCGCTTTCCAGCGCTTCGCCGGCCAGGTACATGCCGTCGCGCTCGAGCGTGGCGCGCAAGCGAAGGCACTGTTCCACCAGGCTGCGCCATTCCGGCTCGGGCATCGCTTGCAGGACACGCTCGTCGGTATAGATCAGGCACAGGTATTTCATCGTCGCCGCTCCTCGGATTCGGTGGCTGTTCGGACTTCCTGTTACCTAGTCGTACGGCGAACGCGCCGATCGACAATGCCCCGCAAAAAAATTTACGTCCCGCTTGCGCCAGGCAATTCGCGGATCGGCCGGATCTCGACGCTGCCATGCCGCGCCGGCGGGATCTTCGAGGCGACCTGGATCGCCTCGTTCAGGTCGGCGGCCTCCATCAGATAGAAGCCGGCCAGCTGCTCCTTGGTCTCGGCGAACGGCCCGTCGGTGACGGTCACCTTGCCGTCGCGCACGCGCAGCGTCTTGGCGGTCTCGACCGGCTGCAGCGCCTCGCCGCCGATGTAGTGGCCGCTGCTGCGCACCTTGTCGCCGAAGCGCAGGCATTCGCCGACCAGCGAATCCCATTCGTCGGGCGGCATGCTGTAGACCTGCTTCTCCTGGTAATAAATCAGGCAGAGATATTTCATCTGGGGCTCCTCGGTAGGGTGGTGTTGGCGGGCCAGCAAGCGGCGCGGCAACGAAACAGCAACGAAACGGCACGGAAAATCAGCATAGACGGCGCCGGCGACGACGCCATGACGCCGGCAGGGCCATGGCCCTGTCAGTGGATAGTCGTTCGGGATCGGGCGAAATCGACAGAGGCGTCCAACAGAGGGAATCGAAAGAAACCATCGGCAGAGGCCATCGACGGCAGACGAGCCTGCCGCAGTCGCGCTCGCCCCCTCTATTGCGGCAGTGCAGCAAGTCGGCGTTCGATGAAGCGCCGCTCCGGGCCCTGGCGGACCAGTTCGAGCACGGTCCGATACGCGTCCCGGGCATCGGCGTAGCGGCCCAGGCGCCGGCACAGATCCGCCCGGGCGGCATGGGCCAGATGGTAATCGCCCAGATCGCCACGGGCCAGGATCGCGTCGACCAGCTGCAGTCCCGCCTCGGGACCGTCCCGCATCGCCACGGCGACCGCACGGTTCAGTTCGACCACGGGCGAGGGTTGCAGCGCCAGCAACACGTCATAGAGCGCGACGATCTGCGGCCAGTCGGTCGACGCAGCGCTGTCCGCTTCGGCGTGGACCGCCGAAATCGCGGCCTGCAGCGAATACGGCCCGAAGCGGCGCGACGACAGCGCCCGCTCGACCAGCGCGGTGCCCTCGGCGATCAGCGCGCGATCCCAGCGGCTGCGGTCCTGCTCGTCGAGCAGCACCAGTTCGCCGTCGGGCGAGGTGCGCGCGGCCCGGCGCGACTCGTGCAGCAGCATCAGCGCCAGCAGTCCCATGACCTCGGGCTCGGGCAGCAGCTCGAGCAGCAGCCGCGCCAGCCGGATCGCCTCGCCGGACAGGTCGTGGCGGGTCAGCTGATCGCCGGAACTGGCCGAATAGCCCTCGTTGAAGACCAGGTAGACCACGCGCAGCACGCTGTCGAGCCGCTCCGGCAGGTCCTGGCGGTCGGGCACCTGATAGGGAATGCGCGCGTCACGGATCTTGGCCTTGGCGCGCACGATGCGCTGGGCCAGCGTCGACGGCGCGGTCAGGAAGGCGTGGGCGATATCCTCGGTGGTCAGGCCGCAGACCTCGCGCAGCGTCAGCGCGACCTGGGCGTCGGGCGCCAGCGCGGGGTGGCAGCAGGTAAAGATCAGGCGCAGCCGGTCGTCTTCCAGACAGGTGTCGTCGAAGAGCTCGTCGAAGGCGCGCGTCGCGCTCTCGTCGACGATCGCTTCGACCTGTTCGGTGACGTCGTCGAGCGGGCGAAAGCGCGCGTGGCGGCGGATGCCGTCGATGGCCTTGAAGCGGCCCGCCGAAATCAGCCATGCGCAGGGATTGGCCGGCACGCCGTCGCGCGGCCATTGTTCGAGGGCTGCCTTGAAGGCGTCGTGCAGGGCTTCCTCGGCCAGATCGAAGTCGCCCAGCAGGCGGATCAGCGTGGCCAGCACGCGGCGCGATTCGGCGCGATAGATCTCGCCGACGGTGGCCTCCGACGCCGCAGGGGCGTGTCTTTCCGACGGTGTGGCGGGAGTTTCGGACGGTGCGGCGATGGGATCTGGCATCGGTCGTTGTCGGCGAAGCCGCCGCGGACCGCGGCCGGCAGGCGTGCGCTGGCGCACGGGCATGCCGATTCTGCGGCGGATGAGTGCCGATGGCAAGGCGAGCCGGGCCGTTGTAACAAAGTGCCAGAGGGCAGGGCGGTGCGCCGGAGAAGCGCCAGTCGAACAAGGCGTGCCGGTGACCCGAATGGAACCGCAATCGGGCTCCATTCGGACGCCTGTCGTGTTCAAACCGCGCGGGCATGGCTCGTGCTTGATATGGCGGCCGCGCGCCGAGCCGAGCGCGCGCGAAAACGAGGAGACGCGAAGCCATGGAACGAATCCGGCGCGACTGGCGTGACCATCCTGTCCGGCTGCTGCTCGGCCTGACCATCAACGGCGGCGGCCTGGCGGTGCTGCTGACCCGGCTGCTCGCCGATGTCTGAACGGCGGCTCCGGCGCGGCCGGCATGGGAGGCGCCATGCCGCCTGACACGACCCCGCCGCCGGATGCCGACGCGCAGGCCGCGGGGCCGCTTGGCACCTGGCGCCGCCCGCCGGGCGGCAAGCTGCATTGGCGCCGTCTGCTGGCCTTCCTGGGGCCCGGCTACCTAGTCGCGGTCGGCTATATGGACCCCGGCAACTGGGCCACCGATCTCGCCGCCGGTTCGGGCTACGGCTACGCGCTGCTGTGGATCGTGCTGATGTCCAGCCTGATCGCGATGCTGCTGCAGACGCTGGCGGCGCGGCTCGGGGTGGTGTCCGGCATGGACCTGGCGCAGGCCTGCCGGCAGCATTCGAGCAAGCGCTCGGCGCTGGCGCAATGGCTGCTGTGCGAGCTGGCGATCTGCGCCACCGACCTGGCCGAGGTCATCGGCACCGCGATCGCGCTGAACCTGCTGTTCGGCATTCCGCTGACCTGGGGCGTGGCCGCGACGGTGCTCGACGTGCTGCTGATCCTCGCGCTGCAGCAGCGCGGCTACCGGCAACTGGAAGCGGTGGTCATCGCGCTGCTCGCGGTGGTGTTCCTCTGCTTTGCGATCAACCTGGTACTGGTGCAGCCGCAATGGGGCGACGTCGCGCGCGGCTTCGTGCCGAGCACGCGGGTGCTGACCGACACCAACATGCTGTACATCGCGATCGGCATCGTCGGCGCGACAGTGATGCCGCACAACCTGTATCTGCATTCGTCGATGGTCGGACCGCAGCGGATCCGGCGCGGACACGAGAGTATCGCCACCACGCTCGCCTATTACACGGTCGACATCATGCTGGCGCTGGTGATCGCCTTCTTCATCAACGCCGCCATCCTGGTGACCGCCGGCGCCGTGTTCCATACCGGCGGCATGCACGAGGTCAACGACCTGCGCGCCGCCTACCAGCTGCTCGGGCCGCTGACTGGCACCGCGATCGCCAGCGTGCTGTTCGGGGTCGCGCTGCTCGCGTCGGGACAAAGCTCCGCGGTGACGGCGACGCTGGCCGGGCAGATCGTGATGGAGGGCTTCGTCAGGCTGCGGCTGCCGGCGTGGGCGCGGCGGCTGCTGACGCGCGGCATCGCGGTGGTGCCGGCGATGTTCGTTGCGCTGGCCTATGGCGAAGCGGGCATCGGCCAGCTGCTGGTGCTCAGCCAGGTCATCCTGAGCCTCCAATTGCCGTTCGCGGTGGTGCCGCTGATCTGGCTGACCAGCCGCCGCTCCGTGATGGGCGCCTACGTCAACAAGCCGTGGGTCACGGTATTGGCGGTGATCGCGGTGACGCTGATCATCGGCATGAACGTGACGCTGCTGGCGACGACCGTGTTGCCATAGCCGGCGGGACCAGACCCGCGCGGTAGCGCCCGCCGCAGCGTCCATAAAAAGAGGCGGCCATTGCGGCCGCCTCGTTTCTCATCACCACACATCCGCGGCAGACGGCCGATCAAGCCTTGCCCGGCGGCACCTTTGGCGCCCCCGATGCTGCGCCACCCGCGCCGCTCGCGCCGGGCGCGCCGGGGTCGGTCGGCAGCTCGGCCTCATCGACGCTGCCCAAGTCCGCTCCCGTCACCGGATCGCTGTTGACGTCCGATTCGGTGCGCATCGCCGCCGCTTCCACCGCGCTGGCCTGGTTGGGCTCGAGCTGGACTTCGGGCATGCCGCTGCCGCCATCGACCGCCGGCGTCGGACTCTCGACGAACTCGAAGGTCGAATCCGAATTCCAGGGACCGCGCAGCGCGTCGCCCTGCGACATCTTGTAGTAGACGCTGGCGAACTCGGGCATCGGCGGCGCCTTGCCCGGGGGGAAGCTGGGCTGGATCGAATACAGCGCCTTCTCGAACGACTTCTGGTGCGACACCTCGCGCGTCATCAGAAAGCCCAGGGCTTCCTGCACGCCGGGGTCATCGGTAACGTTGATCAGCCGCTCGTAGATGATCTTGGCGCGCGCCTCGGCGGCGATATTGGAGCGCAGGTCCGCGGTGGGCTCGCCGATCGTGTCGATATAGGCCGCGGTCCAGGGCACGCCGCCCGAATTGGTCAGCGGCGGGCCGCCGCCATACAGCAGTTGGGTTACGTGGCTGTCGTTGCCGGGGCCGGACAGCGAGCGATACAGCTCGGCTTCCTGTTCGATGCCCTCGGCAAGCTGGCCCTTGGCCCCCTTGTTGAGCATCGCGACGATCGAGCCGATCACCTCCAGATGGCTCAGTTCCTCGGTTGCGATATCCAGCAGCATGTCCTTGCGGCCCGGATCGTCCTCGGCCAGCGCCTGCGTGAAATAGCGCAGTGCGGCCGCCAATTCGCCCTGCGGACCGCCGAACTGCTCCAGCAACAGATTGGCCAGACCGGGATCAGGCCGTGATACGCGTACGGTGTACTGCAATCGTTTGTTGTGCATGAACATGGGGATCCTCCGATCTCGGTCAACGGAACTCAAGCAGGGACTCAAGCGGTACTTCACTCCGCATGGGCGTGGGTTGCGCTGCAATGCCCATGCCCGGAGCAAGGATCGGTGGGACGAAACGCGGTCGTGAGTGCCTGCCGCCGGAAGAGGCGGCGCGAGAGCGGGGAAGGAGACGGGGTCCTATCGTAGTCGGCGTGCAGTGAAATTAGGCAAACGTGTAAAACTTTCGCTTATGACGCCGGACCGGTCGGAGGGATGTCGCAGGCGTGCAACGCGCATCGGGGAACCGCACGCCGCGCATCGGGCATCGGGCAGTGCCGACCACCGCAACGCCAACCCGCTCACCGCGCGGCCTGCGTCACCGGCAACGCCTTCAGATGGAGATAGAGCGCGGTCAGGTCGGTATCGCTCATCTTGCGCAGGCTTTCGAACGGCATCACCTTGCTGACCTCGGTGCCGTCCGGCCGCACGCCGTTGCGCATCATCTCGATAAAGCGCTCCGGCGTGCGGTAGCGCAGCATCACGGCGCCCGGGCGCAGGTCGGCGGCCGGGGGCCAGTCCGGCGGCGCGCCGGGAATCTTGCCGCCGGCCAGATCGGCGCCGTGGCAGCCGATGCAGGCATTGGCGACATAGGCGCCATAGGCGGCGGTCGGCGCCGGCTGCAGCGGCGGCGACGGCGGGCGGGCGTGGTCGATCTTGGCCGCCGCGTCCTGGATCATGCCGAAGCCGTAGAGCACGCGCGCCATCAGCGGCAGGCGGATCTCGGTCATCCCGCTGAGCAGCGGCGGCAGGCTGCGCATATAGGCGACCAGCGCGGACAGGTCTTCGTCGCTGAGCTGGTTGTAGTCCTCGCTCGGCATGATCATCAGCGGCCGGCCCGATGGCGCGACGCCGTGACGGATCGCCAGGACCCAGTCCCGTTCGCGGTAGCGCGCGATATCGGGATTGCCGGCCGTCACGTTCGGCGTGCGCACGAACATGCCGGACGGGTCGTTGATCATCACGCGGCCGCGGCCGTCGGCGCCGTGGCATTCCATGCAGCCGCGCGACTCGTAGAGATACTTGCCGCGCGCGAGGGCTTGCGCGTCATCGCGATAGGCGACGGGAACTGCGGGCACGTGCACCTGCCGTTGGGCCTTGCGTTCGGCGAGCAGGATGCCGGTCGCCAGGACCAGGCCGGCGGCGACGATCAGCCCGGCGATCGTCCAACCCGCAATACGGATCACGCGCTTCATCGTCGCCCCTGTCGATGCGGAAAAGGCGATTTTGCGGCGATGCCGATGGTGGCGGTATGTGCGTGAGCGCACCGAGAGCGATGCGGGCACGATAGGCCGTGCGGCGCGTGACGTGATGCAAAAGCGAAAACCAGTTGGTTTCAGCGGTAGCGGCTTTGCGGTCAGCGGGCAAAGATGGCAGCCCCCATGACCTCAAGGAGTTGCCATGCCGTTCGTTTCTTTCGTCCCCGCCCAGCGGCCCATCGACATCCCGCCGCCAATGCCGCAGGCGAAGTCCCCCGACCTGCGGTTCTCGATGTCGCCGGAGGATGCCGCCAATGCGCTGCTGATGAACCTGCTGCTCGCCAACCTGAGCGCCAACGCCTTCGCGCCGCGGAGATCGGCGCCGCTCCAGATCAATGCGATCGTGCTGGTCGACCAGGCCGGCAGGCTGTCGGCGGCGATCGTGGTGCTGTGGCCGACGCGCAATCCCGAGCCCGAACCGACGCATCGCGATGATCGGCAAAGCGAGCGCGCCAAACAGCAGCATCATCGGCCCGAGCCGGCGTACAGCGCGCCGCCGCGGCAACGGCCAGAACCCGCGCACAGCGCGCCGCCGCGGCACCGGCCCGAACCCGCGTACAGCGCGCCGCCGCAGGGGCCCGAACCCACGTACGGCGCGCCCCCGCCGCCGCGGCCCGAACCCACGTATAGCGCGCCCCCGCCGCATGGCCCGGAATCCACGCACAGCGCGCCGCCGCCGCAGAAACCCGCCGCTTCAGCAAACCCTTACGCGCCCGACGGATGGAGCTATGACCGTCTGCCGCACGAAATCCTGGGGCTGAATGCCGGCGAGACGGATCTGGCGAAGATCGGCAAGGCGTTCCGGGCGGCATCGCTGAAGGCCCATCCCGACAAGGGCGGCAGTCAGGAGGCGATGCAGGCCGTCGGCGCTGCCAGGGAGTTCATGCAGGCTCAGGCCGAACAGGCCACCGCCGGGTCGGCTGTCCACTGAGCTGCCCAGAATGCTGCCCAATAAGTTGCCCAATAAGCAGCCCAATAAGCAGCCCAATAAGCAGCCCAATAAGCAGCCCAATAAGCAGCCCAATAAGCAGCCCAATAAGCAGCCCAATAAGCAGCCCACCAGGCGGTAGAGACCGCAGGCGCCCAGAGGCGCCACCAACTGGCCCGTCCAGCGCGATATGCGGGGCGGGCCGGTTTCCTTTCAGTCCACCTGCGATTAATGCACCCGTCTAATCCACCCGTCTAATCCACCCGCTTTAGCGTACCCGCTTTAACGTACCCGCTTTAATCCACCCGCTTCAATCCACCTGCGCGCCGGACGACTTGACGATGCGCGCCCACTTGTCGATATCGCCCTTGAGCTGCGTGGCGAACTGCTGCGGCGTGGCCGACAGCGCTTCGGCACCTTGCGCACCGAGCTTCTCGCGCAGCGCAGGGTCGGCCAGCGCGGCCTGCATGGTCTGGGCAAGCTTCTGCGTGATCTCCTTCGGCGTGCCCTTGACCGCGAACAGGCCGACCCACAGATCGCCGCTATAACCCGGCACCGTCTCGCCGATGGCCGGAATGTCCGGCGCGAACGGCGAGCGCCTGGCCGAGCTGACGCCCAGCGCGCGGACCTTGCCCGCCTTGATGTGCGGCAGCACCGAGGGCAGGCTGGCGAACGCCATCGGCACCTGGTTGCCGAGCACGTCATTGAGGGCCGGCGCCACGCCCTTGTACGGGACATGCTCCAGCTGGATGCCGGCCATGCTGTTCAGCATTTCGCCCAGCAGATGGTTCAGCGTGCCGTTGCCGGCCGAGGCAAAGCGATACTGGCCGGGCTTGGCCTTCGCCATTGCGATCAGTTCGGGCAGCGTCTTCGCCGGGAAGGCAGGATTGACCACCAGCACGTTCGGCACGGTCGCAACCAGTGCGATCGGCTCGAAGTCCTTGATCGGATCGAACGGAACCTGGCGGTACAGCGACGGGTTGATCGCCTGCGTGCTGCTGATGGTCATCAGCAGCGTGTAGCCGTTCGGCGTCGCGCGCGCCGCGAACTGCGTGCCGATATTGCCGCCGGCGCCGGGCCGGTTCTCGACCACGACCTGCTGGCCGAGTCGTTGCGACAGGTCGGCTGCCACCAGCCTGGCCACGATGTCGTTGGTCCCGCCCGGTGCCTGCGGCACGATCATCTGAATCGGCTTGCTGGGCCAGTTGTCGGCCTTGGCCGGCGTGGCGCCGAGCAATGCCACCGCGGATACGGCGCAGGCCAGGGCCTGGCGAATGCCTTGCATGAGATCTCCTCCTTGTTGTCGCGTTGCTGTCACGCAGGCGGGGCGCGGCGGCAAACGCCATCGGCCCCGTCCAATGCGCGAGCGACTTTACCGAAGGAGAACCCCGGCGGGAAATTCAATCTGCGACTACGGCCATAAGCGCCGCTTATCGCAGCATGGCGCAGCATTGGCCGCCGACCTTATTGCTCCAGGAACGGCAGCGCCCGCGCCAACAGAGCGTCAGGCGCTTCCTCGGCAATGTAGTGCCCGCACGGCAACGGCCCGCCATCGACATCCTCGGCCACCCGCTGCCATTCCTGCAGCGGCTGGAAGCAGCGATGGACCACGCCCTGTTCGCCCCACAGCACCAGCAGCGGCATCGTCAGCTGCTTGCCGGCCTCTCGGTCGGCGCGGTCGTGTTCGAGATCGATGCCGGCCGCGGCGCGATAGTCCTCGCAGACGCCATGCGCGGCGCCGGGCAGGGCAGCGCAGCGTTCGTACTCGCGCAGCGCGCGCGGATCGAAGGGGCTCAGACCCGCGCTGCGGCCGCCCATCAGGTCACGGATATAGCGCGACGGATCGGCCTCGATCAGCCGCTCGGGCAGCGGCGCCGGCTGGATCAGGAAGAACCAGTGCCAGTACGCGCGGGCGAAGGCCTCGGTGGTCTGCTCGTACATGGCCAGCGTCGGCGCGATATCGAGCAGCACCATCCGCTCGACCGCGGCGGGATGGTCCATGCCGAGCCGATGGGCCACGCGCGCGCCACGGTCGTGCGCCAGCACGCGAAAGCGCTCGAAGCCCAGCGACTGCATCACGCGCAGCGCGTCGCGCGCCATCGTCCGCTTGCTGTAGTTGCCGTGGTCGCCGGTGCCGGCCGGCTTGGACGAATCGCCATAGCCGCGCAGGTCGCAGGCCACCACGGTGAACCGCTGCGCCAGTGCCGGCGCGACCTTGTGCCAGATCGCATGGGTCTGCGGATGGCCATGCAGCAGCAATAGCGGCGGCCCGTCGCCGCCGACGACGGCATGGATCGTGACCTCGCTGTCGGTCTCGACGTCGATGCTGCGGAATTGCGGAAAGAGGGAAAGGTCCACGGCGCGATCTCCGAACGGGAATCGCGCCATTCTAGTGCGTCGGCACCGGGGCATTGGGCGCCTGCCAGGCAACACAAGGCTAACTGGCAGGAAATAACGGCCGACCCCCGCCGGCATAACGGCGCCGCCGCCCCGCGCCCGGCCGCAGCCGTGCCACAGGCTCAGCGTCAGCGTCAGTCGCAGCCACTGCCGAGCCGCAGCTGGAGCCCTAGCCGCAGGAGCAGCCGCCGCTGCCGCGCGCCAGCCGCCGCAGCCGCGCCATCAGGCCGCCAGCACCTCCGAATTGACCAGCCGCAGCGTCTGCGGATGCGTCAGCGGAATCTCCGCCGCGCGCAGCCGCTTCAGGATGTCGAACAGCAGATCGCTCTTGGTGCCGCCGGCAATGCGCGGGCTGGAGACGAAGCCCGTCACCGTCAGCGTGATGCCGTTCGGCGCCAGCTGGCTGAAGGTCACCGACGGCGCGGGATGGTCGAGGATGGCCTGGTTGTCCGCGTAGGCGGCCAGCAGCATGTCGCGCACTTCCTCCGGGTCGATGTTCAGCGGGAAGGTCAGCGTCAGCGAGGCCACGCCGAGCGTGCTGTTGTTCATCGTGACATTGCGCACGCTCTGCGAGATCAGCTGCGAGTTCGGCACGATCATCGTCGAGCGGTCGCCCAGCTGGATCTCGGTGGCGCGCACGCTGATGCGGCGGATATCGCCCTCGACGCCGCCGATATTGACCATGTCGCCGACCTTGACCGGCCGCTCGGTCAGCAGGATCAGCCCCGAGATGAAGTTCTTGACGATCTCCTGCAGGCCGAAGCCGATGCCGACCGACAGCGCGCTGACGATCCAGGCCAGGTTGTCCCAGCGCACGCCCAGCAGCGACAGCGTCATCAGCACCAGCAGCACGTAGCCGATATTGCTGAACAGCGTCACCAGGGAGGCGCGCATGCCCGGCTCCATGCCGGTCTTGGGCAGCAGGTCCGCATCGAGCCAGCGGCGCACCGAGCGCAGGATATAGACGCCCACGCCGGTGGCGATCACCGCGTTCAGGATGCGCTCCGGCATGATGTTCATCGCCCGCAGCCGCTCGCCGCCCAGCACCATCAGCAGGCTGTCGAGCAGGTCCTTGGGCGTGGTGCCGAAGCCGCCGGTCAGCAGCGCGATCACCGCCAGCAGCAACAGCAGGCTCGAGCCCAGCCCCGACAGCACGGTCGACACCTGATCGAGATGGCTGTCGCCGAGCCCGAACAGCTGCTTGATGATGCGGCCGCTCGAATAGTGGACCGAGAACAGGCTCTCGCAGGCATCGCGCGTCAGCTTGGTCAGCAGATACAGGCTGCATAGCACGATGTCGAACCAGACGATCTCGTAGGTCAGGAAGCGCGCGAAGGTGATATAGCCGGTCACCAGGGCCACCAGCGTCACCACGATGGTGGCGGTCAGGCCGGCCAGCACGATGCCGGTCAGCGTCGAGCCGCTGCCCGGCCGCTCGCCGGCGGCGACCAGCGCGGCGCGCACGCGGTTGGCCCGCAGCAGCCCGGCGCCGATCGTCAGCGTGACCACCAGCGACACCAGGCCGCGCCCGAACAGCGTGACCTGGACGCTGGTATCGATGGTCCGGTTCAGCTGCTCGACGGTGCCGGCCAGCAACAGCAGGCCAGCCAGCACGATGGGGAAGGGCCGCAGCGCGCGGGCGATGTCGTCGTGCAGCGACGGCAGGCGCCAGGTCGGATGGCGCGTGCAGAGCAGCGCCCGGCCCAGGCCCGCGATCAGCGCGCTGGTCATCGTCAGCTTGATCAGCTCGTCCGCCAGATCGCGCATCGGCTCGGACAGCTCGTAGTCGCGCGTGAAGGCGAACAGCACGATGCGCACGGCCAGCGCGGTGGTCAGCACCGTAGCCAGCGCGGTCGACAACGCCAGCGCGCTGCGCCGCAGCCGGTGCTCCGGCAGCCGGTGCAGGCAAACCCAGGCCATGCCGCGCTCGATCAGCCGGCGGCCCAGCGACCAGATGGCAAAGGCCAGCGCCAGCAGCATCACCGTGCCGGTCCGGTGGTCGGCGTCCCAGGCCTGTTTCGCCATCGGCGTGACCAGCGAGCGCAGCGATTCGAAGCGCTGGCGGTCCTGCGGGCTCGGGTCGAATGCCGGCATCCAGAAGTCGCCGCTGAGGATGCTGTTGGAGCGCAGGGCGACCTGGTCCTTCAGATGGCCGCGCTGCAGCTTGCCGATCTGATCGGCCAGATTGCCGAGGCTTTCCTTGTCTTCTTCGGCCTTCTTCAACTGCTCGTCGAGCGCCTTGGCGCGCCCGTTCAAGTCTGCGCGCTGGCGGGCGACGGCGGGCGCCTCCGACGCGCTGCCGTCGGCCGGCGGCGGGCCCAGCAGATCGATCTGTGCCTGCACCTTGGCGCGCTCGGCCACCAGCGTGCCGGTCAGCGTGTCGACGTCCGCCAGCAGCCGGTGCACGGCATCGTCGAGCTCGGTCAGCTGGTTGCCGGTGGTGTCCTTGGAGGCCTGCTGCTTGATGCGGTCCTGCTCGGTCTGCAGCCGTTTCAACTCCGCGCTGGCCGCGGCGGCGGAGAACGGGGCGGCGGGCTTGTCCGCGGTCTGGGACGGTTCGTCCGCGCCAAAGGCCGCGGGTGCCGCGGCGGGTAACAGATGCAAAAAGACGATCAGCAGCAGGCTGAACGCCATTCCGGGAAATCGACGCATGAGGGGAGCACCTTTCGAGCCGGCGCCTGCGGGCGCCGGACGTTGCCGTGGAGTCATCCGATGCGTGCCGGGCGTCGCGCCATGCCGCGGGGAAGTGGGCAGGGCCATGACGGGGCGTCGCAGCCAACGCGAGTGGACGCCGCCGGCACCGGAAAGCCCGGAATTATACATACGTCGGCGAACGCGATTTCAAAAGTGGCTAATTAGCCGCTATCGTGTCGCGACATCGGGCTTGGCGGCCGTCGCCAAATCGCCGTCGCCAATGGCCGTCGCCAATTCGCCGTCGCCGGGTCGCCGTCGCACTATCTCGGCCGGAAGCGCTCCACGACCTCGAGCAGGCGATCGCAGGACGCCGCCACCTGCATCGGCGGCGCGGTCGCAATGCCGAGCAACAATCCGGACTTCGCGCTCGCGGCGGACGCATACCAGACCGACAGCGGCGAGGGCGCGATGCCGAAGCTCGCCGTT
This sequence comes from Cupriavidus cauae, assembly GCF_008632125.1. Classification (GTDB taxonomy): domain Bacteria; phylum Pseudomonadota; class Gammaproteobacteria; order Burkholderiales; family Burkholderiaceae; genus Cupriavidus; species Cupriavidus cauae. The sequence goes on along the minus strand of NZ_VWRN01000048.1, from coordinate 29,749 downwards.
TCCTTCACGATCGACACGTCGTAGGTGCCGTCCGGCAGCCGCAGCAGCACCGCCAGCCCGGTCGGATCCGCCGCCGCGCCGACGCGCGGACGCAGGCAGGCCAGCAGCCCATCGCGCTGCGACGCATAGAGCCGCTTGGTGCGCCGCAGGTGCCGCAGGTAATGGCCATCGTGCATGAACTCGGCGGTGGCGAGCTGGATCGACGGGGCCGGGGCGGGCGCGAGGCACGCCGCCATCTCGGCAAACCGGGACACCAGCGATGGGGGCACGACCACGAAGCCCAGGCGCAGCGCCGGGCTGATGGTCTTGCTGAAGGAGCCGATATGGATCACGCGTCCGGCGCGGTCCAGCGAGGCGAGGGCGGGCGCCGCCCGGCCCTCGAGCCGCAGCTCGCTGAGGTAGTCGTCTTCGATGACCCAGGCGCCTTGCGCCGCGGCCCAATCGAGCAGCTGCAGGCGCCGCGGCAGCGACAGCGTGCCGCCGAGCGGAGCCTGCTGCCCGGGCGTCAGCACCACCAGTGCCGCATCGGGGGCGTGCCTCAGGCCGTAGTCGACATCGAGACCGTCGGCGTCCACCGGCACCGGCACCGGCGACAACCCCGCCAGTTCCAGCCCGCGCCGCGTGTACGGAAAGCCGGGGTCTTCGGTCCAGACCTTGCGCCCGTCCGGGCCGAGCGCCCGCAAGGCCAGCCCCAGCCCGCCGGCGAACCCGCCGGTGATCAGGATCTGCGACGGCGAACACTGGATGCCACGCGCGATGGCGAGGTAGGCAGCGATTTCGCGCCGCAGCGCCGGCTCGCCGCGCGGGTCGGGATAGAGCGAGGCGGCGCCGAGTTCCGCGCGGGCCGCGTGGGCGCGCACCCGCGAGAACAGCCTGGCGGGCAGGCTCTCCTGCGCGGGCACGCCCATCTGGAAGATGGCCGGCCCGGCCATGAATTCGAGATACCGGTCCATGAACGAGCCGGGATCGGGCCGCTCGTCGGCGCCGGCGCGCAGCGCGGGACGTTCTGCGACCCGGGTGCCGTTGGCGCGCGATGCAACGACCAGCTGCGCATCGGCCAGCTTTTCATAGGCTGTCTTGACGGTGCCGCGCGCGACGCCGAGCTGGGTGGCAAGGTCCTGCCAGGACGGCAGCCGCGCGCCGGGTGCCAGCACGCCCTTTTCGATGGCGGTGGTGATGCCGCAGCGGATCTGTTCGGCCAGCGGCGTCCGGGCGGTCCGGTCCAGGGAGAGTTGCAGGCGCTGCGTCATGGCTGGGTCATGGTGTGGTCATCGGGCACGGGCACGGGCACGGGCACGGGCACGGGCACGGGCACGTTAACGCCGGCCGGCCTGGTACATAAAAATCGATGATTCTTGGTTCTTTTATTTGTACCAGCGCAAGACCAGAATGGGAACACCCATCTGGAGAGCCTCATGAACATTCGATCCGTGATTGGCGTCGCCTGCGCCGCCACTTATGCCGCCGCCGCCATCGCCTGGGCCATGCCGGCCTTCGGCCACGCAGCCGGGGAGAAGGTCACCCCCAATTTCAATCAACCGATCCCCAACATTCCGGGCAAGTCGCTGGTTGCCGTCGTGGTCGACTACGCGCCCGGCGCCGCCTCGCCCTCGCATGTGCATGCGAAATCCGCCTTCATCTACGGCTACGTCGTCTCGGGCGCCATCGAGTCGCAAGTCAACGACGGGCCGAAACGCGTCTACCGTGCCGGCGAGAGCTTCAGCGAGTCGCCGGGCTCGCGCCATCCGGTCAGCCGCAATGCCAGCGCCACCAAGCCGGCCAAGCTGCTGGCCGTGTTCGTCGTCGACACCGACGACAAGGAACTGACCACCCCTGTCCATTCCTCCGCGAAGAAGGAGTCCATGCAATGAGCAAACGTCTCGACTACAACCAGATTGCGCCCGCCGGCATGAAGGCCCTGGGCGGCGCCTATGGCTACGTGATGCAGTCCAACCTGTCGCCGGTGCTGGTCGACCTGGTCTACCTGCGCGTGTCGCAGATCAACAATTGCGCCTACTGCCTCGACATGCATACCCGCGACCTGCTGAAGAAGGGCGTGAAGGTCGAAAAGCTCGCGCTTGTCCAGGCCTGGGCCGAGGCCGGGGATCTGTTCGACGAGCGCGAGCGTGCCGCGCTGGCGTGGGCGGAATCGGTGACGCGCGTGGCGCAGACCGGCGTGCCGGACGCCGACTACCAGGCGGCGAGGGCGGTGTTCGACGAACGGGAGCTGGTCGACCTGACCATCGCGATCGGCGTGATGAACCTGTACAACCGCATGGCGATCAGCTTCCGCAATACGCCGCAGGCCGCGCTGGCGCAGTAGTCGTTTTATCGAGCCACTTCCGGCCTATCCCCGAGGAGTACCGCCATGGCCACCGACGTCATTGCAGGCATCACGATTCCCGACAGCAAGCTGGCCCGCGAGGCCACCGAGCTGATCCGCGATACCGAGAGCGACCTGCTGTATCACCACTCCGTTCGCGTCTATTTCTGGGGCAGTCTGCTCGGACGCCGGCGGCAGCTGCGTTTCGATCCGGAGCTGCTGTACATCGCGTCGATGTTCCACGATCTGGGGCTGACCTCTCGCTATCAGCAGAGTCAGCTGCGCTTCGAGGTCGACGGCGCCAATGCCGCGCGCGACTTCCTGCGCAGCCGCGGCGTGGCCGAGAGCGATATCGCGACGGTGTGGGCCGCCATTGCCTTGCATACGACGCCGGGCATTCCGGAACACATGCATCCGGAGATCGCGCTGATCCAGGCCGGGGCGGGAATGGACGTGGCCGGGCGCGGCTATCAGGACCTCGGCGATGACGAGCGCGAAGCCGTGATCGCTGCCCATCCGCGCGGCCACGACTTCAAGCACGGCATCATCGACGCCTTCTACGAGGGCATGAAGCACCGGCCCGACACCACCTTCGGCACCTTCAACGACGATGTGCTCGCGTTCAAAGATCCGAACTTCAAGCGCGCCGACCTCTGCAGCATCATCCTCGCCTCGCGCTGGCCGGACTGAAACAGGTGCCGACGCCGCGCATGGCGCGCGGCGTGGCCCCAAGGCGCGGCGGCCCGGCCGGGACCGCGCCGCCTCTATTCGACCTCGCCGTCGTCGGTGTCGCCGACCTTGGCGTCCTGCTCGTGGCGCATTGCCGCGGCGGTCAGCGTCGTCGCTACCGGCGGCGCGGACTCCTTGCGCTCGCTGTAGCGGTCGGTCAGGTAGTCCGAGCGGTCGCGCGTCAGCAGCGTGAACTTGACCAGTTCCTCCATCACGTCGACCACGCGGTCGTAATACGACGACGGCTTCATGCGGCCATTCGCGTCGAATTCCTGATACGCCTTCGGTACCGACGACTGGTTCGGGATCGTGATCATCCGCATCCAGCGGCCCAGCACGCGCAGCGCATTGACCGCGTTGAACGACTGCGAGCCGCCGCAGACCTGCATCACCGCCAGCGTGCGGCCCTGGGTCGGCCGAATGCCGCCGCTCTCCAGCGGCAGCCAGTCGATCTGGTTCTTCAAGACGGCAGTGAGCGTGCCGTGCCGCTCCGGGCTGCACCAGACCTGTCCCTCGGACCATTCCGACAATTTGCGCAGCTCGGCCACCTTGGGGTGGTCCGCCGGCACGCTGTCGGCGATCGGCAGTTCGTGCGGATCGAACACGCGCGTTTCCGCGCCGAGGCGTTTGAGGATGCGTTCGGCCTCCAGCGTCAGCAGCCGGCTGTACGAGGTCGGGCGCAGCGAGCCGTAGAGCAGCAGGATGCGGGGCGGGTGGGTGCTGGTCTTCGCCGGCTCCAGCTTGTGCGGATCGGGGACGTCGAGCAGCGACGGAATCAGGTTGGGCAGGTCGGCGCTCATCGCAAGACCCTCCGGCCGTCGGCGTCGATGACGAGCTCGCCATCCTCCTTGGCAAACGGGCCTTGCTGCGGCGCAGGCAGGATGTCCAGCACAACCTCCGACGGCCGGCACAGCCGCACGCCGAGCGCGGTGACGACGAACGGGCGGTTGATCAGGATCGGATGCGCCATCATCGCGTCGAGCAGCTGGTCATCGGTCAGCGACGGGTCGTCGAGGCCCAGCTCGGCATAGGGCGTGCCTTTCTCGCGAATCGCTTCGCGCACGCGCAAGCCGGCCTGCCGGATCATGCCTTCGAGCTCGCCGCGAGTCGGCGGCGTCTTCAGGTACTCGATGACCGTCGGTTCGATGCCGGCGTTGCGAATCATCGCCAGCGTGTTGCGGGACGTGCCGCAGGCGGGGTTGTGGTAGATCGTGACAGTGGACATGACGGCGGGTATGACGGGTTTCAGGAGGCTTCGTACCAACGTTGCGAGCGATTGACCACGCCGACCACCAGCAGCATGATCGGCACCTCGATCAGCACGCCGACCACGGTGGCCAGCGCCGCGCCGGATTCGAAGCCGAACAGGCTGATCGCCGTGGCGACGGCCAGCTCGAAGAAGTTGCTGGCGCCGATCAGCGCGGACGGGCCGGCCACGCAATGCGCCACGCCCAGCTTGCGGTTCAGGTAATAGGCCAGGCCCGAATTCAGCACGACCTGGATCAGGATCGGCACCGCCAGCAGCAGGATGATCAGCGGCTGCTCGACGATCGCGTTGCCCTGGAAGCCGAACAGCAGCACCAGCGTCGCCAGCAGCGCGGCGATCGCATACGGGCCCAGCGCGCCGGTCACGCGCCGGTACGTCGCCTCGCCGCGCGCCAGCAGCAGCTTGCGGATGGCCTGCGCGATCGCCACCGGGATCACGATGTACAGCACCACCGAGACGATCAGCGTGTCCCACGGCACCGTGATCGACGACAGCCCGAGCAGCAGCCCGACCACCGGCGCGAACGCCACCACCATGATGGCGTCGTTGACGGCCACCTGCGACAGCGTGAAATACGGATCGCCCTTGCACAGCTGCGACCAGACAAAGACCATCGCGGTGCAGGGCGCCGCGGCCAGCAGGATCAGGCCGGCGACGTAGCTGTCGAGCTGCTCGGCCGGCAGCCACGGCGCGAATACATGCCGCACGAAGATCCACGCCAGCAGCGCCATCGAGAACGGCTTGACCAGCCAGTTGACCAACAGCGTCACGCCGATGCCGCGCCAGTGCCCCGCGACCTGGCCCATCGCGCCGAAGTCGATCTTGATCAGCATCGGGATGATCATCACCCAGATCAGCAGCCCGACCGGCAGATTGACCTGCGCGACCTCCATCGCGCCGATCGCCTGGAAGACGCCGGGAAACCACTGGCCGAGCAGGATCCCGGCCACGATGCACAGCGCGACCCAGATGGTCAGATAGCGCTCGAAGAAGCCGATGCCGCCGGCCGGCGAAATCGTTGTTGCTTGTTTGGCCGCTTGTTTCGCCGCTTGTTTCGCGGTCTGTTCCGCCGCCGTCATGCCTTGGGCTCCATCGCCTGCTCGCCGATCGCGCGTGTTTCCTTCCGGTTCGCATTGCGTCGGGACGACTCGGATCCGGTGGTACAACCGGACACAGGGGAGCACGGATTGCCGCCGCAGCAGTTCTCCGTCAGATAGCCGAGCAATGCGTTCATGGTCTCGAAGCGGGCCATATAGATGATCGAGCGGCCGTCCTGGCGGCTGCGCAGCAGGCCGGCGCGATGCAGCTCCTTCAGGTGGAAGGACAGCGACGAGGCCGGCATTTCCATCAGTTCGGCAATCCGCCCCGCCGGCAGGCCTTCCGGGCCGGCCTGGACGAGCATGCGGAAGACGGCCAGCCGAACGGAATGGGCGAGGGCGGACAGCGCTTCGAGGGCGGTATCGGTTTCCATGTTTCGAATATAGTAGAAACATGGAATTGTGGCAAGCGGTGTGATATGCGGCTCGAAGGAACGAGGTGCTTCAGGCCCCGCGGCGCTGCGCCATCCGTTGGCCGATGGCCCGCAAGGTCGGCTCGGGCAGGCGGGTCGCGAAGGGAAAGACCTCGCGCTCCTCGCGCTCGACATGCCGCAGGTAGTGCGCGGCGAACTGCGCGAGGGCTTCCGGCGGGGCGTCGGCGGAGCCCTGCTGCACCGCCTGCAGCCATGGCCGGGCCTGCTCCCACAGCGCATCGAGCGTGTCGTGATCGTCCTCCAGGGCCTGCATCGCGGCCGTCAGCGTCTCGTCGCCGAGCGCGCGCAGGGCGGGGAACAGGTCCGCTTCTTCATCCTCGTGATGCAAGGGCGCGGCAATCGTGAAGTACCGCACGATGCCGGCCGCCGCGGTGCGCGCCTGGTCGTCGGCGCCATGCCGGGCGGTGTGTTCGGCGAGGCGGCCGCACAGCGAGGCAAAACGGCGGACCTTGTCGTGGCAGGCGGTCAGCAGTTCGATCGGGGATTCAAAGGAAGGAATGGTGGGCGTGTTGGGCAACATGGCGTGCCCATTATCGCGCGGTCCGCTGGCCCTCGTGATCGAGCGCCATTTTTTGGGGCGGCCGGCAATCTTTACCGCCCTTTATCGCGGTCTGGCGCCAGATCCGGCTCGCGGGGCCGATGTCACCGCATTTCCCGCGATGGCGCAAGGCTTGCTTGGCGTGATTGGATTCCGGTCCATTCCATTGCCTTTGACACCTTCACGGGAGACCAATATGTCCGACGGAAAACTTGGTATTGCCGGTACGACGTTTATCGCCTTTGCCGTGGCAGGAGTGGCCCTGGCCGCCTCGCTCTATCTGGCCTATCTGGCCGCGCCGCCGAAGGGGCGTGCCTTGATCCGGGACGTGCTGGATCACGATTCGGGGTCGGGTCCGCAAGGCTGATCGAGCCGGCGCGGGGGCCGGGCCTCGAACTTTGGCGGCAGCGGCAATGTCTATCTGCGACATTGTGGGGCGCTCGCGCCGCCGTCGTTGCGACCACAGCGAATCGGCACATCAGCGCAAGGCTCCATTCTCCAAGGCTGGCCGTATTACCGTACTTTCCCGATCCCGATGAAGGCGTTGCGCAACCCCCGGTGCCTGCTGCTGGAAAGCCGCTGGTTTGTCCCGCGGCATTTCGACGGCATCAGCCTTGGCCCGATCGTGCTGCTTCGACCCGGGGTATCGGCCGGGCTGATCGCGCATGAACTGGTTCACGTGCGCCAGTTCTGGCGGCGGCCGTTCACGCACGGCCCGCGCTATCTGCTGTCGAAGGCCTATCGGCTGGCCTGCGAGGTGGAGGCCTACCGGGCGCAACTGCAAGCCGGGCAAAGCACGCCCGCGCGCATTGCCCATCTGGGGCACTACCTGGCCACGAAGTATCGCCTCGACATCGACGAGGAGACGGCCGTGCGGCTGCTTTCCGCCGTTTCCGCGGACGATTCCCCACGCTGATCGGGTGTGGTCGCCGCAGTCTCTCAATGCGAGGACGTGGGCTGCGCAGGCGGCCAAGTGCACGGTCTTTGGATCGACGCTCGCGCCATGCGCGCCGCCGCGATCCCCAGGATACGCGCCAGCGGGCCGGCGCATCCGATCCGCGACGGCGCTGTCGGCATGACGGTCCGGCTGGCGCCGCGCTCAGCTGCCGAAGTAGTTCAGCCCCAGCGCGCCCTTGACCTCGCTCAGCGTCGCGCCCGCGGCTTCCCGCGCGCGCATCGTTCCTTGCCGCAGGATCTCGAGCACGCCGGCGCGGTCGCGCTCGAACTGCATGCGCCGCTCGCGAATCGGCGCGATCAGCGCCTGCAAACGCTCGTTGAGGCGGCGCTTGACGACGCTGTCGCCGAGGCCGCCACGGCGATAGTGGGCCTTCATCTCGTCCACGGCCGCCGTGTCGGGATCGAAGGCATCGAGGAACATGAACACGACATTGCCTTCGACCTGGCCCGGATCGCTGACGCGCAGATGATTCGGATCGGTGTACATGTCATGGACCGCCTTCGAGATTTCGTCCGGCGTGGCGCCCAGCGTGATCGCGTTGCCGAGCGACTTGCTCATCTTCGCCTTGCCATCGATGCCGGGCAGGCGCGGCACGTGCGACAGCACCGCCACGCATTCGACCAGCACCTCGCGTCCGACCGTCAGGTTGAAGCGTCGCACCAGTTCGTTGGTCTGCTCGATCATCGGCTGCTGGTCGTCCCCGACCGGCACCAGCGTCGCCTTGAACGCCGTGATATCGGCGGCCTGGCTCACCGGATAGGTCAGAAAGCCGGCCGGGATGTCGCGCTCGAACCCGCGCAGCCGGATTTCCTCCTTGATGGTCGGATTGCGCTCCAGGCGCGAGACCGTCACCAGGTTCAGCAGATATTGCGTCAGTTCCGCGAGCTCGGGCACCTGCGACTGGATGAAGATCGTCGACTTGTCTGGATCGATGCCGACGGCGAGATAGTCGAGTGCGACCTCGACGACGTTCTCGGTGACCTTCTGATGGCGGCCGACGTTGTCCGTCATCGCCTGCGTATCGGCCAGCAGCAGAAACTGCTTCGCTTCGTGTTGCAGCTGCACGCGCGAGCGCAGCGAGCCGATGTAGTGGCCGAGGTGAAGCGGACCGGTGGTGCGGTCGCCGGTCAGGATGATGGGCTGGGTTGCGTTGGTCATGGATGGTGTTCTGGTTTACCGGTTGTCCGGTGTTCGTGTTCCGGTTACCGATACCACCAGCCACTGAGCGCAGAAACGAAAATGCCGCCAGGAGGCTGGCGGCATCGCGTTTTCGAGGTGCGTGTGGAAACGGGCCGCCTGCGTCAGGCGCGCCACCAATATTGCCGGGTCGGCGAGTTGGGCTTCGTGTCCATGAGGGGCGAGTATAGCGCAGGGGCGCGCTGGGGGGCCGAGGGGCATCGCGCCTGCCAACGCTCCGGACCGGGGCGGCTCGCTCCGGACGATACATTCCATCCTGGAATACTTCGCCGAAAAAACTTCACGCCGCGCGCGGTGCGCTCCTCCATACTCGCTTCATCATTGAACCGCAGCGATCGGGGAGAAGCACCATGAGACAGGCATTGGCATGGGTATTGATGGCGGGCGCGATCGGCATGTCGATGCCGTCGGCACGGGCGGCGTGGCCGGAAAAGCCGATCAAGCTGATCGTTCCCACGGCGGCCGGAGGCGCGCCCGACATCGTGGCGCGGCTGTTCGGCGATGCGCTGTCCAAGCGGCTGGGCCAGGCCATCGTGGTGGAAAACCGGCCCGGCGCCGGCGGCAATATCGGCATGCAGGCATTGCTGCAGGCCCCCGCCGACGGCTACACGATCGCCTATGGCAACAACGCCACGCTGGCGACCAACCGCTTCCTCTACAGCCGGCTGCCGTACGATCCCGACAAGCTGGTCCCCATCGTGGGGCTGGTGACCACCTTCAATATCCTCGCGGTCAACAACGCGCTGCCGGTCAAATCCGTGCGCGAACTGATCGCCTACGCGCAGGCCAATCCCGGCAAGCTGTCGATGGGCTCGGCCGGCAACGGCACGACCAGCCATCTGGGCGGCGAGCTGTTCAAGACGCTGGCCCATCTGAACATCGAGCACGTGCCGTACAAGGGCAGTACCCCGGCGCTGCAGGACCTGGTCGGCAACAACGTGCAGCTGATGTTCGACAACGTGCCGTCGATCGGACCTTACGTCAGCAGCAACAAGGTCCGCGCGCTGGCCGTGACATCGACCCGGCGCTCGCCGCATTTCCCCCAGGTGCCGACGATGGACGAAGCCGGCCTCAAGGACTACGAACTGACCGCGTGGGCCGGACTGGTCGGCGCGCCGGGGATTCCGGCCGAGGTGGTGGACCGGCTCAATCGCGAGGTCAACGCGGTGATCCGCGACCCCGGCTTCCGTGCGCAGCTGGACCGGCTTTCCTTCGAGCCGCTGGGCGGATCGCCGCGCGACTTCCAGGCGCTGGTGACATCCGAGACCGTGAAGTTCGGCGAACTGGTGCGCAAGAGCGGCGCCAAGGTCGATTGAGGGCGCACGGCATGTCATCGCATTTCGATCTGATCATCCGCCACGGCGACGTGATCGACGGCAGCGGCGCGCCGCGGCGCGCCGCCGACGTGGCGGTGCGCGACGGCGTGATCGCCGCCATCGGCATCGGCCCGGACGCCACTGCCGACGAAGTCATCGACGCCACCGGCATGGTGGTCGCGCCGGGCTTCATCGACACCCATACGCACGACGACTGGATGGTGTTCCAGTCCCCGCAGATGCTGCCCAAGGTCACGCAGGGGGTCACCACCATCATCGCGGGCAACTGCGGCATCAGCCTCTTCCCGCTCGTCACCGACACCATCCCGCCCGCGCCGCTCGACATCATGCGCGGCGGCTTCGTGTTCGAATCGGTGCGGGCCTACCGGGAAGCGTTCGCCGCGAGGCCCGCCACCGTCAACGTGTCGGTGCTCGTCGGGCAATCGACGCTGCGCGCGCGCCGTGTCGCGGAGCTGGGACGCGCCGCGAGCGACCACGAGATCGACAGCATGCGGCGCGACGTGGAGCAGGCCCTGCTGGAAGGCGCCATCGGCGTCTCCACCGGTACCTTCTATCCGCCATCGGCGGCGGCATCGGAGCAGGAGATCCTGCGCATGTGCGAGCCGATGCAGCGGCTGGGCGGCGTGCTGGTTTCGCATATGCGCGACGAAAGCGACAAGGTCGCCGAGGCGATCGACGAGACGGCGCGCCTGGGCAAGGCGCTCAACGTGCCGACCGTGATTTCGCATCACAAGCTGGTCGGCAAGCGCAATCACGGCCGCAGCCGCGAGACGCTGGCGCAGGTGCGGGAGCTGTCGCGCACCATGCCGCTTTGCCTGGACTGCTATCCGTACGCGGCGTCGTCGACCATGCTGCGTCCGGAGCGCGTGGACCAGTGCGACCGCATCCTGATCACGTGGTCGGCCTCGCATCCGGAAGCGGCGGGCCGCTATCTCGAGGACCTGGCGCAGGAGTGGCAGCGTTCGCGGCGCGAGGTGGCCGAGGCCTTGCTGCCGGGCGGCGCGGTGTACTTCATCATGGATGAGGGCGATGTGCGCGACATCCTCGACTACCCGGACACGATGATCGGCTCCGACGGCATTCCGTCCGACGAAACGCCGCATCCTCGCCTGTGGGGCACCTTTCCGCGCGTGCTGGGCCTGTACTCGCGCGACCTGGGCCTGTTTCCGCTCGAGCGCGCCGTCCACAAGATGACCGGCCTGCCCGCGCAGCGCTTCGGGCTCGAGGGAAGGGGGCTTCTCGCGGTGGGCAAGGTCGCGGATATCACGGTGTTCGACCCGGCGACCATCCGCGATTGCGCCACCTTCGATGCGCCCACGCAGCCCTCGGTCGGCGTGCGCGACGTGTTCGTCGCCGGACAGGCCACGCTGCGCGGCGGCACGCCGACCGGCAATCGGCCCGGACGCTTCGTGACCTCGACCCTGGTCAGATCACGCGCGGCGGCGTGAGGCCATGCCGGTCAGCCGGCGTCGGCATTGGCGGTTTGCAGCAGCCAGTCGACGAAGGTCACCAGCGTCGGGTTGGCGCGCTTCTCTTCGAGGCAGACGAAGTAATAGGACTTCGGCGACAGATAGCTCGTATCGGACAGCCGTACCAGCCGGCCGGCCCGCAGGTCATCGCCGGCCACATAGTCGGGCAGCAGCGCCACGCCCATGCCGCTGATGGCGGCCTGCAGGCCCATGGTCAGCAGGCCGTAGCGGGGGCCGTCGCCGGGCCTGGCCACCTTGGCCCCGATCTGCGCGAGATAGGCCGGCCATGCGTCCAGCGCCGTATGCTGATGGAGCAGGGGCAGCTGCCGCAGGGCCTGGGAAAGCGACCCGCCACGCGGCAGCCTGTCCGGCGCGCAGACGGGGAACAGTTCGAGCGGCATGACTTCGACGCCGAAGTGCCCCGGCGGCGGCCCGCCGCAGTACATGATGGCCGCGTCCAGGTCGCTGTGGGGCAGGTCCACCGGGCCGACCTTGGTGGTGATGTTCAGCTGGATCTGCGGATGCTGCTTGGCAAATTGCAGCATGCGCGGCAGCAGCCAGATGTTGCCCAGCGAGACCGGCACCGACAGATCGAGGCGTCCGCCGGACCCGCGGCCCGTGAGGACTTCCAGCGTGGCTTCCTCGAGGAGATTCAGCACTGGCCGGACGCGCTTCAGGTATTCCGTGCCGGTCGCCGTCGCGACTACGCCACCCTTGCGCCGGTCCAGCAGCCGCACGCCGAGAAAGGTCTCCAGTTCCGTCAATTGCTTGCTGACGGCGCTCTGCGTCAGGCACAGTTCGTCGGCCGCTTCGGTCAGGCTTCCCTTGCGCACGGTGGCTTCGAGCGCGACCAGATTGGCAAGGGCGGGCAGGTTCCGGCTGGTGGTGCTTTTCATCGGGAGATCCTCGGGCGGGCGGCGGGACACGGTATGGTGGCCGCAGGCACTGCGTGCGCCATTGTCGTTCATGTATTCCGTGAGGGAAAGCAACGCGATGATCGATCGTATGAACAAGCCCGCTGCGGCAGCGCCAGTCGGCGCGGGCGAGGCGGCATCCGATATGTTCGAACTGCCGATCGCCGAACTGGCGCGCCGCATGGACGCCGGCACGCTGACGGCCGAGGAACTGGTCGCGGGGCATCTTGCTCGTATCGAGGCGTTCGACCGTTCCGGCCCGTCGATCAACGCGGTCAGCCAGTTGCATCCCGACGCGCTGCATGAGGCGATGCGGCTCGACCGCGAACGGCGGCGGCATGGGCCGAGGGGGCCGCTGCACGGCATGCCGATGGTGGTCAAGGACAATATCGACACCGTGGGATTGCCGACCACGGCCGGTTGCGCCGCACTGCGCGACGCGCTGCCCGCCGCCGACGCGCCCGTGGTGGCGCGCTTGCGCGCCGCGGGCGCGATCGTGCTCGGCAAGGCCAATATGTCGGAGCTCGCCGCGTCCAATGGGCGCTTCGGCTACAGCTCGGCAAGCGGCCTGACCCTGAATCCTTACCGGCTCTCCCGCAATGCCAGCGGGTCAAGCAGCGGCACGGGGGCGGCGGTGGCGGCCGGTTTCGCGGTGTTCGGACTCGGCACCGATTCGTTCGGCTCGGTGCGCGGCCCGGCCTGCGTGCATGCCCTCGTCGGTGTCAGGCCGACCCACGGCTTGCTCGACGCGGCCGGGGTGCTGCCGCTGGCCCAGTCCTTCGACACGGTCGGGCCGCTGGCGCGCACGGTGGACGACGCGGCGCTGGTGCTGGCGGCGCTGGCGCCGGCGGCGGGCATCGATGGCCCGAAGGAACGCCTTGCCGGCCGCCGTCTTGGCATCGTGATGGACTTCCACGGTGGCAATGACGAGATCGACGCGCTGTTTTCGCGGGCGTGCCTGGACCTGGCCGACGCCGGTGCACAGACGGTGCCGGTCGCGTTGCCGGCCGATGCGCGACGCCTGTACGAGCGGGTGCTGGGCGATATCGCCCGCAGCGAATGGGCGGTGCAGCTCGACCGCTATCTGGCGGCGATGCCGCCGTCTTGCCCGAGGGATTCCGCGGCACTATTGGCGCGCATCGAGGCGCGGTTTGGCGATGTGTTGGGCGATGAATTTCGCGATGAATTTCGCGATGAATTTCGCGATGGATTCGGCGATGGACTGCGTGTTGGTTCGGGCGCTGGAGCAGGGCGCTTGCCGAATCCGCTGACGATTGCCGCGCTGCGCCATGCGGTGGCAACCCGCGACGAGCCCGCACGCCCGGGCCTGTCCGCGGCGCGCGCGTTCGGCGCCGCGCTTGTCGGCCTGATGCAGGCCAACCGCTGCGCCGCGCTGGTGTTTCCCACGCTGGCGTGTCCGGCGTCGCCGCGCTTCGATCTGGACGACCCCAGCTACCGCTGCCGGGTTTCCAATCCGCTGGCGCCGATGCACATGGCCAGCGCCGCGGGTTTTCCGGAGATCAGTGTGCCGATGGGCTGGACCGAGGCCGGTGTGCCCGCGGGACTGTCCTTGCTGGGCCGCCCCGGCGACGAGCGCCTGCTGCTCGGCATCGCCCGCGATTACGAGGCGGCGACGCGGCATCGTCGAGCACCGGCGCTGGGTGGGGTCGGTCAGTTGCCAACGCCCGACGCCTGAGGCCGTGGGTAGCGCGGACGGCGCGGGTAGTGCGGGTAGTGCGGGCGATCAGGCCCGCGTCGCCCGACGCCTCGTGGCGGGGCGAGTCCGGCGGCGCCTCATGTCGCCGTGGCCGTCGCCAGGGTACCGGAACCGACCACGCGGTTGCGGCCGGAGCGTTTGGCCTGGTAAAGCGCCTCGTCACCGGCGCGCAGGAAGGCGCGCACATCCGGAAAATGGCGGCCACCGTTCCAGTCGGCGCCGTCCGTCACGGTACCGATGCTGACCGTCAGGTTGCCGAGCGGGCTGCCGGCATGGGCGAGGTGCAGCCGCTCCGCTGCCTTGCGGATGTTCTCGGCGATCAGCGCAGCGCCCGCTGCATCGGTGCCGGGCAGCAGTACCGCAAACTCCTCTCCGCCATAGCGGCCCGCATAGTCGCCGGGACGGCGGATTTGCTGCTGGATGCAGCTGCCGACAGCGGCCAGCGCATCGTCGCCGGCCATGTGACCGTACTGGTCGTTGAACTGCTTGAAATGGTCGACATCGAGCATCAGCAGCGACAGTGGCTGCCTTTCGCGGTGGGCACGCCGCCATTCCCGATCGGTAGCGTCGTCCAGCGCCCGCCGGCTGCCCATGCCGGTCAGCCCGTCCGTTCCCACCATGTGGCGCAGATGGTCCTCGATCGCTTGCCGCCGGCGCCATTGACGCGCCAGCATGGCTGCCAGCGCAATGATCAACAGGTCGACCGCGGCAATGATTCCGCCGAATGCCCACACCCGGCGGTACCAGGGCGCCAGTACATCGGTCATGGCGCGTCCGACCACCACGACCAACGGGAATCCGGGCGTGCGGTGATAGCTGTAGAGCCGGCGCACGCCGTCGATGGGCGTGGTGCCGACAAACGTGCCGTGGCTGCCGCGCAGAATCGGAGAAAACACGGCGCTCTTCGACATGTCTCGGCCTCGCCGGCTTCGCCCGAGCAAATGTCTTCTCATTTCCCGCGCCGCACGTGTTGTTCTTGATTGGGCCCGATTGTAGCGTCGGGACCGGCAATCGGTTCAACTCGTGTTATCGACGTCCCGCCCCCCGGCGCCGCAACGGGCGGATACGCGCTGTCCCGGGGGAAAGCCGACCTCCGGGTAAGCATCGAGTAAGGATGCGCGCCTACAGTCGGCCGAGCGGAGGACTGGGCAGCAGCACGAACACATTCTCGGGAATGCCTATGGGACCGGATGACGGAGGGGGAAGCCATTGCGTGATGAGCGGCGTCAGCACGATGGCCGCCGACGGGAGCCTCGTGCGCTGGAAGCCGCCACCGAAGTGGAAGAGGCGGTCCATTACGTCCTCGCTGTCGCCGGTCACGATCGACCACTGCGTGGCGGGCGAATCGGAAATCGTCGATCTGGAAACCACCGGCACGATGTTCGCGCTGTACCTGCGGGAGCCGACAACGCTGGAGCTGCGAACGAACGGCAATCCATGGGCGCACAAGCGTTTACGGACGCCGTTGATCTATGTGCAAGCCGGCTTGTCCTTTTCCAGCCGATGGTCGCAGGAACTGGAGTGGGTAACGGTCTACTTCAAGCCGTCATGGCTGGCGCGTTCGGGTCTGGAAACGGGCGGGCAGTTCGCCACCGGGCCGCTGCGCCTTGATGTCAGCGACGACCTGCTGATGCAGATCGTCAGGAGCATCCATGAGGATGCGCTGGCAGGGATGCCGCTGGGGCCCATGTACGCGGAAGCGCTGGGCGCAGCCGCCCTTCGTCGCATGGCGTACCTGGAATCGAGGCCGCGCGCGAAGGTATACGCTCACACGCCGATCATGCAGAGAGCGGTCGAATACATCCACGAGCAATTCAGGGAAGAACTCTCGATCGCGATGATTGCCAACGCCGTCGACTATCCCGGCGATCTCTATTCCTTCATTCGAAGCTTCAAGAAGGCCGTCGGCATGACGCCGCATCAGTACATCATCGAAAAGCGCCTGCAGGCCGCCCGCAACCTGATCGCACAGGGGCAATGCGACGTGACCAATGCCGCGCTCGCCTGCGGCTTCTCGACCGCCAGCCATTTTTCGGCCACCTTCCGCAAGCGCTGGGGCATCTCGCCGTCCCAACTCAAGCCGCCTTCCACTCCCTTCACGCGAGAGGAAGCGACAGAATCCAAAGGCCACTGATCGTCAAGGCGATGGTCAGCACCAGCAGCGGGAGCTGGGCGATCACGCCATCCCGGACCAGGTCGCGGTCCCGGGTGGTGATGACGTGCGTGACATAGACGCTCAGGACATGGCCGGCCAGAATCAACAGCACCTGCGCGTGCCAGATATACCCCATGTTGATGACAGGCGCTGCCGTGTCGCCCGACGGCACGGTTGGCAGCAGCCGCCACCCGAGTCCGAGCGGATCCGACACCAGTGCGAGCAATTGCCGCCCCTGGCCGATAAACAGCGTGAAGTAATGCGACACGTTATAAAACAGCGCAATGGGAAGCAGCGTGACGCAGAACTTCCGCGCGAGCGCCTTGCCATTCAGCGACGACTGTGACTGGCGCGCTTGCAGCGAACAAATCAACCGGAAGAAAAGGTAATACGCCGCCGCCGTTGCGGCGAATGCCGTCCATTGCCAGATCAGCAGCGCGTCACCAGAGTGCGCGTAGTTCGTTCCGAGGGCAGGAACATGGCGAACGACGTGCGGGTAGATGCTGCCCCAGAAGAAGCGATTCCAGGGCACGGTGTCTCGTAGTGCATCGTAGGCGGTCGAGGCCAGCATGAAGGACAGGAACGCGGCGATGCTGATAGGCGAGCGGTCGTCTCGCGCCATGTCGGCAATCGGATTTCTGAACTGGATGGCCACATCGCCGCCCTTTAGCGGAAGCCATTTGAGCGGAGACAGTTTTGCGCACAGCCTGCACAGCAGGCCAAGCGCATCGAAGTATTTGACCCAGACTTCGCGGCCAAAGCAGACCGACACGGCCACTGCATAAGCCGCATACGCGAGCAGAAACAGGCTGACTTCGCCTGGCTTGCCGATGCCGAACAATTCCAGCGCGATCAGCGCACCGTAGGCGGCCAGCGCCGGATAGAAGGCAAGACGTCGATCGTAGCGATACCGCCCGATCTCGATGGCGGGAAAGATCCGTGCCGCGATTCGCAGCATCCAGCAGAATGGATTGACAAAGGCATAGAGGTCTCCGAAGACGGCACTGACATAGATCGACCCCAGATAGAACCAGATCCAGAATCCCGACATGCTGATGTTCTGGAATGGGTTCTGCGTGCCCGCCATGCCGGCAACGGCCAACAGCGCCAGGAAAAGCGCAATGGCGATCTGGCCCGCGTGGAGCGCCCCGGCGGGAATTCTCAGCGCCTTGCGCGCAGCCGGCCGGGGCCCGATGGCGGGCATTCGGGCACTCGGCGCGAACATCAGGATCATGAAGGAGATGATCAGCGTTCCCGTAGCCGCGTAGGCGTACAGCCACAAGGGCACCGGCAGGAAGTACGGAATGTTCCAGGCATGCGCCTGGGCCGACGTCGGCATGCAGGCCAGGGCGAGTGCGGCGACGAGCGCCCGTCGTCTTTCTCCGCACGACAAATCAGCGATCTGGAGGCTCATGGAATGCGTCTTCAATAGTCTCTGGACGAGATCAATCCGGTGATTCTCCAGCCCCGCCCATGCTGCTTCTCGGACAGGACGCCGAGGGTATCGTAGGGGGAATCGAGCAGCTTGATCAGGGCCACGGCGCGTTGTGTGCCGTCTCGCGAGCCGGGCAGGGCGAACACCAGGAAAGGCTGGATCGGCGATGGCTTGTCGCCTTCCACGATCAGCGGAAGCACGGCGTCATTCAAGGACTTGAACACCTCGAACGACGCGCGCTGGCGAAGCCGTGGCGACGAACCGTGAGCCACTTGCCGCTGCGCCTCCAGTGCGAGGTAGCTTCCGTGATCCCGCAGCCGCCATCCGATCAGCTGATTGACCAGTGCGTCGTCGGGCTGACCGGTTCGTCCCGATGCGAGTGCCGGGAGCCAGCGTTTGTCCACCGGCAACGTTGTCAGCCAGTCGTTGAAGAATCCCGCATAGAAATCGACGAGCTCCTGGCTGACGCCGGACAGCGCTGTCGGCGGCGCGGGCGTCGGAATATCGCGGCGGCCGTTCCAGCGGACCGCCTTCCAACCCGGGCCGTCCGGCAGGCTCGTTCCATCGAGGAACGACGAGTCGGCCACGCCGTTCGACGCGAACCAGTCCGCCTTGGCACGCTTCGTCCGCGCACCGATAAAGTCGGCCAGCGCGGGCTTCAGCTGCTCCCAGGGCAAGGCGGTCCTGCGCACGCCATGGATGGTTGGGTACTTCTGCATCTGGGCGTAGGTGGCTTTTGCCATCTCCTCGACGTCCGCGGGCCAACGCCAGGTCAGTTCCGCGGCGTGGCCCTGCGGCGTGCCGCGGTCGAGCGGCGCGGCCATGGACAACTCGGCGTCGCACTCGATGCCGTAGCGGCTCCAGTCCGGAATGGAAGGCGTTCCCCGATGCGCCCACGAGTCCTGCAGCGCATGGAGCGCCCGCCCGAACGCGCCCAGCATGAAGGGTGCCTTGCCGCCGCCGGCGCGCTTCAGCGCGGCATCGACCAGCGTCTGCGACGCCGGCCCGCCTGCAAGGACTGGCCGGGCCTGCGCGTGCGACGGCGTTTTCCTTTCGCTCGGATAGTGATAGGCCTGGCTGTCCATGGCGGCTGGCGGAAAGCGCGACAGACACGCGAACTGCAGGGGCGACGTCATGTATTCGATCGACCCCGCATCGAGGCGCTGATTCGCCAGGGCCATGGCCTCGGCCTCCCGCGGGGCGAAGCCCGCCTGCGTGGCCAGCCAGTACGTGAGGCCGAAATGCACGTCCGCCTCGAACGCGCTGCAGGTCAGCGGAACGGCAAGCGCGGCAAGGACCAGCCACGTGGAAAGGCCGCGCTTACGCCGTGCGTGGGCTGGCATCATGGCCGTGTCGCCTGTGCCACCTGTGCCACCTGTGTCGCCTGTGTGGCCTGTGTGGCCTCTGTCCCCCTCGCGCCACGACGCGAGGGCTGCGTGGGTACCGTGCTTCAATTGCCGATCCCCGTCGCCTTGGTGCTTTCAGGGAACGGCCACACGCCGTTCTCGAACGCGAGAACCAGCATGCCGTTGTCCTGGCATGCCGTGGTCAGCAGGCGGCGATCGAAGTCGAAGTCCAGGCGCGAAGCGCACCAGTCGGGGCCGCCGGCACGATGCTGACCGAACATCATATGCG
Organism: Cupriavidus cauae; assembly: GCF_008632125.1. GTDB lineage: Bacteria > Pseudomonadota > Gammaproteobacteria > Burkholderiales > Burkholderiaceae > Cupriavidus > Cupriavidus cauae. The sequence continues at coordinate 10,544 of NZ_VWRN01000048.1, read as the reverse complement.
CTGACCCGGCCCCGGGCGATGCGACCGAAGGTGGGTTGTAGTATGCGATTTCCTTGGGCTTGGCCGGGTCCCGGATATCGAATACGCGGACGCCGGAGTTGAAGTAACTGCAGGCGAGCGCGGTCGCGTTCTCCCGGTTGTCCACGCTGCAGTAATGCGAGCCATACGTGAAGGTGGCAAGACCAAGGATATCGGGGATGACCTTGCTGCAGTTGTCGGCCACATGTGTCTCGAGCCGCAGCTCCGAAATGAGCCGGGGCTTGGCCTCATCCGCCATGTCGTAGATGTGCCCGAGGGGAAACGGCGTCATACCGGCATTGCAGGCAGCCTTGACGCCCGTTGCGCCGGGATCCTGAAGCCCGCCAGCTCCCCCTTCATCGACATGGAGCACATAGGGCTTGCCACCCACGGAAAACGAGACCGTATGTTGCGCAACGCTGCCGTTTCGAATCGGTACCGTCGAAATCCTGTGCATCCGCGCATTGGGGCGCCGGCTCTGCACTTCACTGGTATCGATCACGAAGAACCCGTTGTCTCCGGTTGCGTTCGGGTTGTTCAGTGGCGGCTCGCCCATTCCAGCCACGGCGCCGCCATTTCCGCCGCCCACGAAGTAGGCGCGGTTGCCATCCCGGCTGACGGACAAGCCGTGTGGAACCGTGCTGAATCCCAGATCGGCCATGTTGATCTGCGAGATCATCCTGGGCCGCGTCGGTATGGTCAGATCGATTGCGTAGTAAGCCTTCGAGACGCTTGCACCGATGTAGTAGGTCAGGCCATCCGGCGAGAAACCGCCCTCGTGGCCCAATGGCTTCGTGGTGGCAACGATGCCACCGTCCGTTCCCGTTCCCACGGGAACGCTGGCAAGCAGTTGTGGCGCGGTGCAATCCGCAGAAATGTCATACAGGTCGATCTCGGAGCCGCCGGCCCCATTGATGCCGTTATCCGCAGCGAGGATGCCGCGCGCGACGTTGACACGCAGCGACTCCCACGGGTCGATCATCGATGCGGACGTCAACGAAGTCACCCGCACGGGTTGCGAGGGGTTCGAAATATTGATCACCGGCACCCCAGGGTTCACGCGTGGCGGTGCGGCGGGGTTGTTGAACGCCGGGCTTCCCATCGTCGAGTGATAGAAGCAGGTCTGCCCGCGCTTGTCGGTGTAGGTGGCGGAAGACCACGATGCGCCTTCGCCCTGCAGCTGGCTGACCAGTTTCAGATTGCAGTTGAAACCGCCAAAACCGGACTGGCGAAGCGCCGCGGGCACCTGGCCTTGCAGCGCGGTTTCGGGCTTGTCGCCCGGCCCGCAGCCTTGAGGCTTGGGCACGACGTAGTCCGCCACGGATACGCCGGGCGTCACGACCGGAGTCTCATCAGAGTCGCCGCCGCAGCCAGCGAGCGCCAGCGTACCGAGCGATATCGCAATCGTTGCCCGAATCGGGAATGGCATGGTTGTCTCCTCTTGTTTTCAACGTGAAGGTTTTGTCTTGCTATCGAACGACCGCCAGGCCGCCGCCCGCGAACGGCGCAGACAGCAGCCAGAGTCCGAACGTGGTGTAGATCAGCATCACAACCAGCGTCGGAAACTGGCTGAGCGCGGCCCGCTTTCCGGTGCCGAACAACTGCAACGCGATGCGATGTGCGGCAACGATGCCGACCACGTGGCCAAGCAGGATCGCGGCCACCTGGATATGCCAGACGACCTCCGCCGGCAAGGTCCACGCAGACGAATGATGGTGTGCGGTGCCGAACAGATTCCAGCCTCTTCCCATCGGGTCCGACAGGAGCCTGACGATGCCGGGCCCGTGCGACACGACCAGCGTGAAGTAGTGGGCCACGTTGTATCCCACGGCCACCGGAATGATTGCCGGCGCGAAGGCGTGGGAAAGCACGACGGCAGAGATGTCCGTGCGCAGCACCGCCTTGCCGCACAGGCAAGCCAGCCAAAGCACCAGGGCAAAAGGCAGCGGGGACAGCAACAACGCGATGTACTGCAAGGCGTGGTAGCCCGCCTGCAACAGCGGAAACGATTGCGTGATGTCAGAACCCACCAACGGCGTCAGCAGCCCATACAGGTGAACCCAGTAGAGGTCGGCAAAGACGCGCGTGTCGCGGAAGCCGTCGAACGCCGTCGACGACAGCAGAAACAGAATGCACAGCACAAGGCCGGCCGGGGGCGCGCGCAACACACCGCCGTCGGCACGCGGCACCACGATCGGCTCGACGATTTCAAGACGGCGTTTGCCGGGGCGCAAAAGGGAAAGCGAGCCGACCATGTTGAAGAGGACTTCGAATGCCTCGAAGCTCCTGAACCAGGCACGTGCACCCACAACGTATGCGCCCAACAAGCTGATTGCCGTGTAGGCAAGCAGGGCGATGCCCAGTTCCCGCGGACTGCCCGTCCCGAACAGTTCGATGCAGATCCATCCGTACATGCCGGCAAACGCGACGTAGTACCCGCGTGCGTCACCGTGGCGTGCCGCATTGTCTCGGTGCTCGTCGATGTCGATGCCCATGCCGATGGCGTGCGCCATCGTTCTCCACGGATTGACGGCGTGGTAAAGATTGCCGAAGCATGCGCAGAGGTATTGGAAACCAAGGACGAACAGTATCCAGAACGCCGTCATGCAGATATTGGCGCTGGCGACCGGTGAACCGAGCAGGCCGCTCACCACGCAAATCAGCAAGGCTGCGACCCAGGCGGCGCGAAGCCAGGGAAGAGGGGAGCGGCGGCCAACGAGGCGATCGGCAGGCTGCAGAGCGCCATGCCGGCCGCAGAGCCGCAAGAACAGCCAGCGCCCGTCCTGTCCCACGACAATGGCCACGGCGAACGACGCGACCAGCGCGGCGACACAGCCATACAGGTACAACCACAGCGGCAAGGGCAGGGTATAGGTCGCGCCGAACGCGTGCGCATGGGCCGTCAACGGGACAACGCATGACAGCGCGCAGACGCCCTTCAGGCATTCGCGCCACTGGCGTTGCTTCCGTTTCGAACCTGGCATGGGGCGCATTGCGGCCGGCGGATCAGGGTGCGGACGTCAGCCCGTTGGGACCGGCGGACGCGGTGAGATGCGTCACATAGAAGCCACCGTTTACGCCAGCGAACCATATGTTTCCCGTGTCCGCGTCGTAGCGAACATCGCTCATCAGGTACTCGTTCTTGGACGCGCACATCAGGCCGCAGAAGACATGGTTCGGGTGCGCCGGCGGGTTGTAGTAGGCGAACTCCTTGATGCGCAATGGATCGCGAACGTCCAGCAGACGCAAGCCCGAGCCGTACCATGTGACAAACAGCGTCGTGGTATTCGATACGCTGTCGACACCGGTGTAGTGGCCCCAGTACATGACGTTGTCCTTGGCCACCGCCGCCGCGTTCTTCGGATCGCTGGCCTCGGTCGTGTAGGTCGCGGCCACCGTCAGGCGCGCGGGATCGCTGACGGGAATCACGTGGAATTGAACGCCCGGGCACTCGGCGCCCGCGAAGATGTACGGTTTGGCGTTGATGTTCGCAAACTGGACCGTATGCCCTTGCGAGTCTCCACAGTCCGTCCAGTCGACTTTGCCGAGCAGCTTGAAAGAAGCATTGGCGGCGCGATTCTGGATCGCGCTGACGTCGAACGCGCGAACCCCGGTATGCTTGACGGGTCCATTGGAGAAGCTGGCAACCGTTCCCCAGTAGAGGGTGTTGCCGTCCGGGCTGATCTCGCCGTCGTGCCAGGCCTCGGCCCCCGTGTTCTCGGGATCGTCGTTCCAGTTCCAGGTCCCGATGATCTTCGGGGAGGAGGGCACCGAAATATCGACGGCAGCAAGCGTGGCTTGCGATGCGGGGGCCGCGCCAGCCTTGATCGTCGAAATGTAGGCGGTCTTGCCGTCGGGAGAAATCTTCAGGCCGTGCATGCCGCCCGGAAACAGTTCCCGCGTGCTCAGCGTGGCAACGCGAACCGGATTGCGACAGTCTTGCGAGACGTCATAGATGTCCAGCGCATCCGCGGCGATGGCGTTGTTGCTGGGATTGTCCGTGCCAAAAATGTCGACGTACAAGGGTTGCGTGCGCGATGTTGCGAACGCCACCAGCACCCCGGTGGCGGAACCGACCTCCAGCCCTTCCCAACTATTGCGCCCGGTGGGGCTGGAGAGAATCTTGACCAGCGAAGGCTTCTTCGCGTCGCTGACGTCCACCACCGCCAGTCCCTCGAGCGGATGGTCGCCCGCGGAACCGTTGCCGACATAGGCGCAGTGCTTGTACCAGGCCAATTGCATATTGCCGCCGCGATCCATCAAGGTCGAGCGCCCGACCAGCGTCACGCCTTTGCGATAGCCGGCCATGGAGCGGCCGCTGTTCTGATCGGCAATGGGGACCTGGCCTTGCAGCCCGGTTTCGGGCAGATCGTCGGCCGCAAGCGGCGCAGCATGATTGTTCCCATCGCCGCCGCAAGCGGCGAGGCAGGCAGCAGCCATCAGGGCGGCCATCAGCGCCGGAACATGTCGCATGAACTGTCTCCCAGGAGTCGTGGCTCCATTGTTTTAGTTGTCACAACGAAAAGAACCTTGTTGCTGCTCCGATGCCAGGACGTTGGTCCTCGTCATCGCGGATAGATTTCGATGGTTGCGACCTCGATCTGGTCGCCGTCGTTGCTGTGGAAATGAAGCGAGAAACGACCCGTGATGTCGACGGGGAAGATGTCCAGGGACTGCGTATTCCCGGAGCCGCAGGCGGCAAAGGCGCCAGGGATTTCGTGGACCATCAGGACGCCGGACAGCTGCGTCTGCACCTGGATATGCGCGGGCACGCCTTCGCGAAGCGTGATCACGGGACGCTGCCAGGGTGCCTTGTCCCGATCGACGTGAACGGTGAATTGCTGCGGATCGCCGGGCGTCGAGGCCGCCCATGCGAGATGCCGTGCGACACCGTACGTGAGCATCAGCGCCGCCGCGATGGCAGTCAGCGCGACGTAGGGACGTCGCCGCCGCGGCTTGACTTGCTCCGTGCAGGTGCTCTGTTCCATCAGCTCTCGCGCCAGTTCATCCAGCTCTCATCTCGGCCCGCTACGGAGGCGGGGCGTGGGATAGATGGATGCTAGTGTCCGGCGCGAGGCGGCGATATCTGCTTTTTGCTGACTGTCAAAATATTGCGTACTGACTAACCCTAGGGCCTGCGTTGCGGTTGCGGAAGGCGACGTGCCAACGCGGTGTGCCTGTCGTTCCAGGCGATGAGCCGAAACACCGGTTGGTGCCTCACGCTGTCGCGCTCGAGCATGCGCCGGTACCAGGCTGCAAGAGCCTCGCATTCCGCGGGCACCGGCAGCTTTACCAGCGACGCAAAGATCAATCCGCCGATGACCGTGATATCGGCCATCGAAAACGATTCGCCGGCGACATGCGGTTGTTGACGCAGAACGGCATCGAAGTACCGCATGCCTCGCAGTGCCTTGTCGCGTTGCCGGGCGCCCCACTCAGGGTTCTGATAGATCTCGACCTTGGGACCCAATCCCGGCGTGCCGTGGTGGAAATAGACACTGATGGGATCGAGCAGCTCCAGTTCGGCGCGCTTGCTCATCATGTGGATCACGCCTTTTTCCCGCGCGGTGCGACCGGTGAGGATCGGCGCGCCGTCCAGCGCGTCGAGATACTCGGTAATGGCCGTGCATTCCGCGATGCAGGTTCCATCCTCCAGTTCGAGCACCGGCAGCGTGCCGGAATAGTTCTTGTTGGCGAGAAATTCGGGGTCCTTGTGCTCGCCCTTGTAGAGATCGACCGTGACGAATCGCACGCGCGATTGCAGGTTCTTTTCCGCCAGCGCGATGCGGACGCGGGTCGGATAGGGCCCCGTCGGAAAGTCATGGATCGTCATGGTGGGCGGCTGGATTGTCTGGACACTGCCATTGGCGTTCATTCGTGTAGTTCCTCGGTCGGTGGAAGTGGAACGGAGTCAGGGCGATCGTCATGTACGTTCATCTAATTCGCTCGCCTACCTAACGTTCGTTAGGGTAAACGTACAAGGTACAATACGGGGTGTCAACATCCATTCCGGTCCCAGAGGTGGAAGCCATGACCAGTGACGCGAGACAGAACTCCAGAGAGAAAATCCTTGCGGCCGCCACGACCATTGCGCAGGCCCATGGCTATGGCGGGCTGAATTTTCGCGATCTGGCCGAGGCGGTCGGCATCCGGGCCGCCAGCATCTACCACCATTTCGACAGCAAGGCCGATCTCGGCGCGGCGGTAGCCCGGCGCTATTGGGAAACCGCGGCGGCGCACCTGGACGCCTCGCTGGCCAAATCGAAGAGCCCCCTGGACAGCCTGCATCGTTATCCCGACATGTTCCGCAAGGCGCTCCAGAGCAGCAATCGCATCTGCCTGTGCAGCTTCATGGCCGCGGAAACCGACGATCTGCCCGAGGTGGTCAGGAAGGAGGTCCGGACCTTTGTCGACGTCAATATTGCCTGGCTGACCAAGGTGCTGGCCGCGGCAGGCGTGGCCTCGGGCAAGGAAGGGCGAGCGCGGGCTCGCGCGATCTTTGCCGCGATCGCCGGCGCCCAGCTCATTGCCAGGAGCCAGTCCGACATCTCGGTCTACGACTCGCTGATCGAAAGCTATCGGAAGGCCGGCCTTTTGCCGGCCTAGCAAGCCGCCAAGCCGGACGAACTCCGATCCGCCGCAGACACTGGCCAGGCTGCATTACGTGGAAGGCGGAACGGAGGCAAAAGGGCGATCCGATCCTTCTCATTCCGGGATGGCGACAGAGTTGGTACGCCTGACAATTTCCGGCGCTGGTCACTTCGTGCTCGAGAGAGTCTGTCGGAGGTAGCGCAGGCCGTACTGAAATTCGTGCGAGCGGAGCCACCGGCCGGCCGATAGCGCGTCGGCCACGTCGCGGACCTCCTGTCGTTGGCGTTGAGGCGACGCGACAGGCGCGCCAGGCACCGACCGGCCAGGCGGTCACTGCCGGATCCGCCGGTACCTTGCCATCAGCGGTGTAGCGGTCGAACCATGCAGCACGATGGACACCACGACCGTGCACAGGGTGATCTGAAGCAGCAGGTCGGCATGGGCCATATCGGGTGCATGTGCCAGCGAATAGGCCAGGTAGTACAGGGAGCCGATGCCGCGAATGCCGAACCATGCGGTGAGCCGGCGTTGCGCCGGCCGCAAGCGCATGCCGATGGTGGACAAATAGACGGAGAGCGGGCGGATCAGCAGGATGAGCAGCAGGGCAGTGCCCAGGGCTGGAACGCTGAACGTTGCCCTCGTCAGCATGGTGCCGATCAGCAGGGTGACGCACAGTTCGGCCAGCCGCTCCACATCGAAGGAGAACTCGGAAACGGTCTGCGTCAGATACGCGGCAGCCTTGTTCTCGTGCGTGGCGATCTGTTCGAGTCCCTTTGCCGGAAGGGCGCCGAGGACTTCTTCCGGCGACCTGTTCGGGTTCTCCTCGCGTTCGACCTGGCCCGGCTAGCGATTTGCCGCGGAGACAAAGCCCGCCAGATCGCGGGTGAATCGCTGCGGCTCTTCGAGAAAGGGCGCATGGCCTGAATTATCGTACAGGCTCACTCGAACGCGCGGGTTGAGCGCCCGGGCACGTGCAATGGCCGGTTGGGGCATGACCAAGGCGTCCCCGGCCCCATACAACAGCAGGATCGGCACCTGCGCCTTGGGCAGTCCTTCCGCGACGGCCACCGTCATCGACGGCGTCGCGCGTGTCATCGTCCACGAAGCCATTGCCGCATTGGCCAGCAATCGCTCCATCGTTGGCGCATCCTGCTGCGTGGGAAAGCACAGCCGCAGGCCGGCGCGATGATCACGAAAGGCGGGCAGCATGACGCCTGAGCCGTTGTTTTGCGTAATTTTGTTACTCATGCACTGACGGCGTGACACAGCTTGTCGGTTGCGGAGTAACAAATTTAGTTGAAAGAATTTTGCAGAAAATTGTTACTCCGTCGAACGGTTCAACTAACTATGTTCTTTTGGTGTACGCCGGGGTTGTCCAGTGGACGGCGCGGCGCTTGGTCGTGGGTGTCCTGAAGAAGTTCGCCAGCCTCGGGCGCGACCGTCGGGCCCTGACCCCACGCGTCGCTTGCATTCTCGCGTAAGCCTTCTATCGTTCAAACGTTTTCCTAGGCAATGTCGCCCGTCCTGCCAAGTCGAGGACCGGTTCGTGGATCCAGGCAACGATGAACATTACGGCAGCGGGCGAGTCCTCCGTGGCCAACGCGTCGACACGTCGGATTGGCCAACGCCGGACGAGGGCGCGCTCGACGATCTGCGGCGCGCCTTGTACTTTTCCAGAAAACACGCGGTCCAGCTCTATCTTTCCGGCGCCGACGCCCACACCATCAAGCGTCTGACCTCGTTCAGCGACAAGCAAGTTTATCGTTTGATTTCCGAGCGTTGTCTTCAGGCGCATCCAGATGGCCGGCCGTATGGGTGGCGTGGGTTGGTGCCGTGGCTAAGAGTACGGCCATACCGCCGCCGCACGAAAATCCGTGTCGACCGGTTCGGCGGCGGGGCAGCCGGAGCGCTGCAAGCCACACTAGATGCGCACCCGGAACTGCGCCTGTCGTTTGAATCTCGCATCCGCTCCAGCCCATCGTCCAAACGGTTATCCGAGGCCAGGCGATCGCCCCGACGGCATTGGCTGTGGTTTCTTGACCAACTGCGCGAGCGCGGCTATGAGGCGCGCGGCGACTGGCCGTTCAATACATCGACGCGCGCTTACTTTACGATCTGTCGCTTCGTTGAACAGGTGCTGTCCTCGGACCCGAAATCGCTCGCGGCCAGCATCGGGGGAGCCGATCTGGTGCGCAAGCTCAAGGCCGGCGATGGGTCCGGCCGGCCGGCCCTGCGGTTCATGCAGCGGGTCGAAATGGACGCGCACAAACTGGACGGTCGTTTCTGCGTGTCGCTGCCGCTCGCCGGCGGGGGCTTCACGGAGAAGATCGTGCACCGGCTCTGGGTGATTGTGATCCTCGAGGTGGTCTCGCGCGCGGTGGTTGGCTACTACTTCAGCACCGGGCGAGAAGTCTCCAAAGACGATGTCCTGCGGGCGATCAAGACCGGACTGAGCCGGCCGAAGCTGCGTCCCGTGACCTTTTCCGACACCCCATACTTGCCTGGCGCAGGGCTGCTTGGCTCGCTCGGCGAGGAGTTTGTGGGGCTGTGTTGGGATGAAACCAGCGTCGACGGCGCACTGGCGGAAACCTGTCAGCACGTTCGCGCTGCGCTCCAACAGGCCGTGGGTTCGACCCTGCTGGAGCCGCGCAATTCGTTCGCCGCGCGACGGAGCAAAGACGATCGCCCGTTCATTGAGTCGTTTTTCCGCAACCTCGCCGGACGTGGCTTTCAGCGCTTGACCAACACGACCGGGGCGAAGCCGCAAGATCGGCAGGGCCGTGAGCCAGACGGCGTGGCGCTGGCCAGCCGCTTCCAATACGAATATGCCGAAGAGCTGTTGGGCGTGCTGATCGCCAACTATAACGCTACCCCTCACCGCGGCATTGGCAACCGGACGCCCTTGCAGTATGCGGCCTTCCTGCATCGGCATGGCGGCGAGACGTGGCGCCGGGTGGATGCCGCCGCCATGCAAGGCTTGTTTAGCGTGAGAAGGCGTTGTGTGGTCAGGGGCGGCGCGGCGGTGGGGCGGGCACCGTACGTGAACTTCCATTATGGCCGCTACAGCAACGAGGTACTGCACAACCGGCAGGATCTGGTGGGCACCGAGATCTGGGTGATCTGCCATGAAGAGGACGATTGCCGCGTAGCCCTCGCCTCGACGCTCGATGGAGTGCCCCTGGGGGTGCTGCGCGCGGCGCCGCCATGGCACCTATCGCCGCATAGCCTGGCGGTACGCGCGGCCATCTGCCGCGCTTGTGCCAGAGGCCAGTTTGCGATTTCCCCCGGCGGCGATGCGATCGAAGCCTTCATCCAGTACGTCGAGATGCAGCCGCACAAGAAGCTCCCGGTTCATCCGGCGTACCTGGAAGCCAGGCGCATCCTGGCGGCGGCCTCCCAGCTTTCCATTGGTGCCGTGATGCTTGATGCCGCGCTGGAGCGCGGTCGCGGCGGGTCATCCCGAGGTGGGCAGGCGCCCGAGGTCGCGCCGGTCGTGACACGGGCTCACACAACCGGTGACCTGGGCACGGATCGGAAGGGTGAGCTTCCCCCGCGGCGCATGGCGCGAACGGAGTAGAACGTGTCGTTCTCGCTGCCTGAGCGCATCGATCCGCGTCACTGCATTGTGACCAAGCAGTATGCGGTCTACACGCCGCCGATGCATGCCATGATCGAGCAGATAGGCGAGTGGATCGATCAGCAGCGCCCGGGCGGCTATATCTATGGTGCGTCGCGGCTCGGCAAGTCGCGTTGCGTGCAGTGGTATGTCGGCAAGGTGCTGGAGGAGCGATTTAGCGCCGTCGTGCCTCTGGTGGTATGGAGCCGACGCCCCGACAGTCATTCCAACGAAGCGGCGTTCTGGCATCAGATTCTGATGGCGTCGCACTTCGAGTTCGTCAACCCGGCCAAGGTGCCCAAGCGGGTCGAGGCGGCCT
>NZ_VWRN01000005.1 GCF_008632125.1 Cupriavidus cauae | reverse complement strand
GCCGCGCGCCGCCGCACCGAGGCCGATCTGGCCGCGATCCACGGCGCGCTGGCCGCGATGCGCGCGCAGCGCGACGACCCGTCCAGCGCGGCGGCGGCCGACGTGGCATTCCACCAGGCCATCGCGCAGGCGGCGCACAACCCCTGCATGGCGGGGCTGACCGATTTCGTCGGCCAGCAGCTGCTCGCCGCCCGCCGGCTGGCCTGGGAAAACGCTGCCCGCTATCGCGGCGGGCCCGGCGCGGCGGAGGAAGAACACACCGCCCTGGCCGAGGCGATCGCGGCCGGCGACGCCGGCGCGGCACGGCAAGCCGCGCGCCGGCATCTGGAAGCCGCGGCGGCGCGCATGGGGCTCGACCTGGATTGATCGACGAGACGAGCGAGCCGGAGCGCGATGGCAGTCGCCGTTCCGCACCCGCCCGTCTCGACAACGCAACTCAAAGCAACGCAAGGCAGAACAAGGAAAGCAAGGCATGGAATCAGTGGATTGCGTGGTGATCGGCGCCGGCGTGGTGGGCCTGGCGGTCGCACGGGCGCTCGCCCGGCAAGGGCGCGAGGTGGTGATCCTGGAGGCGGAGAACGCCTTCGGCACGATCACCAGCGCGCGCAACAGCGAGGTGATCCACGCGGGCATCTACTACCCGGCCGGCTCGCTGAAGGCGCGGCTGTGCGTGCAGGGCAAGGCGATGCTGTACGACTATTGCCGGAGCCACCAGATCGCCCATCAGCGTTGCGGCAAGCTGATCGTCGCCACCAGCGCGGCGCAGGTCGCCACGCTCGAAGGCATTCGCGCGAAGGCGGCCGCCAACGGCGTCGACGATCTGCGCCTGCTGTCGCGCGACGAGGCGCTGGAACTGGAACCGAATCTGCAATGCGAGGCCGCGCTGCTGTCGCCGTCGACCGGCATCGTCGACAGCCACGGGCTGATGCTGGCGCTGCTGGGCGATGCCGAGCAGGCCGGCGCGATGCTGGCGGTATGTTCGCCGGTGCTGACGGGTGCGGTGACTGCCGACGGCATCGTGGTCGAAGTCGGCGGCGACACCGCGACCACGCTGCTGGCGCGCACCGTCGTCAATGCCGCGGGGCTGACTGCGCCCGAGCTGGCGCGCCGGATCGAGGGCATGCCGGCGGCGCATATCCCGCCGCAGTTCTACGCCAAGGGCTGCTATTTCACGCTGGCCGGCCGCGCGCCGTTCTCGCGGCTGATCTACCCGGTGCCCGAGGCGGCCGGCCTGGGCGTGCATCTGACGCTGGACCTGGGCGGCCAGGCTCGCTTCGGCCCGAATGTGCGATGGATCGACGAAATCGAATATGGGGTCGATCCGCACGATGCCGACAGCTTCTATGACGAGGTGCGGCGCTATTGGCCGGCGCTGGCGGACGGCGCACTGCAGCCGGGCTATGCCGGCATCCGCCCGAAGATCAGCGGCCCGGGCGAGCCGGCCGCGGACTTCCGCATCGACGGCCCGGCCACGCATGGCGTGCCGGGGCTGGTGCACCTGTTCGGGATCGAATCGCCGGGGCTCACGGCGTCGCTGGCGATCGGGGAGGCAGTGGCGGCGATCGCGGAATAACGGACGCGCCAGATATCGGCTCCCCGCTCCCGCAAGCGGGAGAGGGAGAAAACCTCCCGCTCAGCCCTGCGCCTTGGGACTGTCTCCCAGCGGGAGACGGGGGAAACCCTGCCGCTCAGCCCTGCCCCTTCGGCGCCTGCGCCGGAATGCGCGGCGTCTCCACTCGCACGTCGCCGCATTGCGCGCGATGACGCAGCGCATGGTCCATCAGTACCAGCGCCAGCATCGCCTCGGCGATCGGCGTGGCACGGATGCCCACGCATGGGTCGTGGCGGCCGAAGGTCTCGACCGTGGCGGCCTGTCCGGCCTTGTCGATCGATTCGCGCGGGGTGCGGATGCTGGAGGTCGGCTTGATCGCCAGCGACACGGTGATGTCCTGCCCCGTCGAGATGCCGCCCAGCACGCCGCCGGCATTGTTGGTGCGGAAACCCGCCGCGGTCAGCTCGTCGCCATGGACGCTGCCGCGCTGCGCCACGCTGGCGAAGCCGGCGCCGATCTCGACGCCCTTGACCGCATTGATGCCCATCATCGCGTGCGCGATATCGGCGTCGAGCTTGTCGAACAGCGGCTCGCCCAGGCCCACCGGCACGCCGCTGGCCACCACCTCGATGCGGGCGCCCACGGAATCGCCGTCGCGGCGCAGCGCATCCATATACGTTTCCAGCTCGGGGACGATATTGGCGTCGGCGGCGAAGAACGGATTGCGCGGCACCTCGGCCCAGTCGGTGAACGGCACCTGGATCTCGCCCAGCTGCGACATATAGCCCCGGATCTCGGTGCCGTACTGCTCGCGCAGCCATTTGCGCGCGACCGCCGCGGCGGCCACCACCGGCGCGGTCAGCCGGGCCGACGAACGGCCGCCGCCGCGATGGTCGCGGATGCCGTATTTCTGCCAGTAGGTGTAATCGGCGTGGCCGGGGCGGAAGGTTTCGACGATATTGCCGTAGTCCTTGCTGCGCTGGTCGGTATTGCGGATCAGCAGGCAGATCGGCGTGCCGGTGGTCTTGCCCTCGAACACGCCCGACAGGATCTCGACCTGGTCCGGCTCCTTGCGCTGCGTGACGTGGCGCGACGTGCCCGGCTTGCGGCGGTCCAGGTCGCCCTGGATATCGGCCTCGCACAGGCTCATGCCCGGCGGGCAGCCATCGACCACCGCGCCGATGGCGGGTCCGTGCGACTCGCCGAAGGTGGTGACTGTGAAGAGCAGGCCGAGGGTATTGCCGGACATGATGAAAACCACGCAGGAATTGGGAAAGGCCTACATTGTACGGCCTGGCGTCGCGCCACGGCGCCGCCCCGCTGCCCCGCTGCCCCGCTTTTCCGCTACCCCGCCGCTTGTGAGGCCGCGCCGCCTACCGCCATTCGCCGCGCAGGCCCTGCACCACCTGCTGCAGGCCTTCCGGCGTGGCCTGCGTCGGGTCGATCGGCTCGCCGACCACCAGTTCGAGCCGGCTGAGGATGCCGCGCCGGAACGGCCGCGTCATCGCCGCCCCGCCCTTGCGCGAGAAAAAGCTGCCCCACAGGCCGCGCAGCGCCATCGGCACCACCGGTACCGGCGTGCGCCGCACGATCTGCTGCACGCCCTGCTTGAACGGATTGATGTCGCCGCTGGCGGTGATCTTGCCCTCCGGGAAGATGCAGACCAGCTCGCCCCCGGCGAGCGCGCGCGCGACCTCGTCGTAGGCCTGCTTCAGCGTCTGCGGGTCTTCGTGCGCGGGCGCGATCGGAATCGCGCGCGCCTGCCGGAAGAACCAGGACAGCAGCGGTACCTGGAAGATGCGATGGTCCATCACGAAGCGCACGGGCCGCGGGCTGGCCGCCATCAGCACCACCGCATCGGCGAAGCTGACGTGATTGCAGACCAGCACCGCCGGCCCCTCGGCGGGAATCCGGTCGGCGTGGATCCGCTTGAGCCGGTACACCGTATGCACCAGGATCCAGGCGACGAAGCGCAGCAGGAATTCCGGCACCACCGAATAGATGTAGATCGCCACCACCGCATTGAGCAGCCCCACCGCCAGGAACAGCTCGGGAATGCTGTAGCCGGCGCCGGTCATCGCCATCGCCAGCAGCGCCGAGGCGATCATGAACAGGCTGTTCAGGATGTTGTTGGCGGCGATGATGCGCGCGCGATGCGTCGGCGCGCTGCGGCTCTGGATCAGCGCGTAGAGCGGCACGCTGTAGAAGCCGCCGAACATCGCCAGCAGGAACAGGTCGGCCAGCACGCGCCAGTGCGCGGGCTCGGCGATGAAGGCCGCGACGCCGCTCAGCGTGGCCGGCGCCTGGCCTCGGCTGGCGAAGTACAGGTCGATCGCGAACACCGTCATGCCGATCGAGCCGAACGGCACCAGCCCGACTTCCACATGCCGGCCCGACAGCCGCTCGCACAGCAGCGAGCCGACGCCGATGCCGACCGAGAACACCGCCAGCAGCAGCGTCACCACGCTCTGGTCGCCGCCGAGCACGGTCTTGGCGAAGGCGAAGAACGAGGTCAGGAAGGTCGCGCCGAGGAACCACAGCCAGGAGATGCCCAGCAGGCTCAGGAACACCGTGCGGCTCTCGCGCGCCAGCATCAGGTTGCGCCAGGTCTCGGTGACCGGATTCCAGTTCAGCCGCAGGTCCGGCTGGGGCGCGGGCGACAGCGGCACGCGCGAGGCGGCCACACGGCCGGCGACGGCCAGCGCCACGCACGCCGCACCGATATAGAGCGTGGCGGGGATGCCTTGCCGTGCCGCCGCCCCACCCACCGCCGCGAGCTCCCCGCCGAGCACGGTGCCGAGCAGGATCGCGACGAAGGTCCCCATCTCGACCAGCCCGTTGCCGCCGACCAGCTCGCTCTCCTGCAGATGCTGCGGCAGATAGGCGTACTTGACCGGGCCGAACAGCGTCGAATGCAGGCCCATCAGGAAGGTGGTCAGGTACAGCAGCGGCGCGCTAAACAACGCGAAGCCCGCCAGTCCGACCAGCATGATGGCGATCTCCAGCGACTTGACGAAGCGGATCAGCCGCGACTTCTCGATCTTGTCGGCAATCTGCCCGCTGGTCGCCGAGAACAGCACGAACGGCGCGATGAAGATCGCCGAGATCAGGAAGGCCGCGCTGGCGCCGTCCACGCCCTCGAAGCGCGCGGTCTGGTAGGTCACCAGCGAGGTGAACGCGACCTTGAACACGTTGTCGTTCATCGCGCCCAGGAACTGGGTCCAGAAGAACGGCGCAAAGCGGCGCTCGCGCAGCAGGCGGGACTGGCTCGATTGGCTCATGGAACTGGCTGGGGTGCGGGAATGGCGCGGGGAAATGGTACGACAGACTGCGCGAAGAGGGGCGCGAAGGGCGGCGCGAAAGGCCGCGCCGGGGACGGCGCAAGGGACAGCGCGGCAAGCGCGATCGACTCCGCGGGCGCGGGGATCGGAATCGGGGGCGGCTGGAATCCGGCGGGCGGCACCGTCACGGTCCGCCCGCGCTCCGCGAGATGGCTCTGGCTCAGCTGGCCTTCTCTTCCGGCCAGTCGCGGATATAGGCCTTCAGCATGCGGTTCTCGAAGCTCTGCTCCTCGACCACCGCCTTGGCCACGTCGTAGAACGAAATCACGCCCATCAGCGTGCGGCTGTCGAGCACCGGCATATAGCGGGCATGGCGCTCCAGCATCATGCGGCGGACCTCGTTGACGTCGGTCTCGGGCGTGCAGGTCAGCGGCGCGTCGTCCATCACGCGGCGGATCGTCGTGTTGCCGACATTGCCGTTGTTCGAGGCCAGCGTCTGGATGATCTCGCGGAAGGTCAGCATGCCGACCAGCTCGCCGTACTCCATCACCACCAGCGAGCCGATGTCGCGCTCGGCCATCGTGGTGACCGCCTCCAGCAGTGACGTGTCCGGCTTGACGGTATAGAGCGTATTGCCCTTGATCTGCAGGATGTCGCTGACTTTCATAATGGTCTCCCCTCGATGATGCCGGTGCGGCGGGCGGCGGGCATCGCCGGCCCCAGGCGCCCGAACCGCGTGGCGGCGCAGGCCTTGCGCGCCATCCGCGATAGATGGGCCGATGCTAGCCGAAAGCGGGCGCCCAAGTAAAGCCGGGGCCCTGCGGCGAGGCGGTCCGCCGCGAGCAGGCCAATGCTACGATGCAGGCCGGCACATCCGCATGCCGCCGCACGCCCGCACTGCGGAACCGTGCCGTTGCCGGCCGCTGTCAGACCGCTTCGCTGGAACCACGATTCGATAGAGACCATGTCCGATACCCGTTTCGATACCCTCGCGCTGCACGCCGGCGCCGCGCCCGACCCCGCCACCGGGGCGCGCGCCACGCCGATCCACCTGACCACCTCCTTCGTGTTCCGCGACAGCGAGCACGCGGCCTCGCTGTTCAATATGGAACGCGCCGGCCATGTGTATTCGCGCATCTCGAATCCGACCGTGGCCGTGTTCGAGGAGCGCGTGGCCGCGCTGGAGAACGGCGTCGGCGCGATCGCCACGGCCTCGGGCCAGGCCGCGCTGCATCTGGCGATCGCCACGCTGATGGGCAGCGGCTCGCATATCGTCGCCTCGTCGGCGCTGTACGGCGGCTCGCACAACCTGCTGCACTACACGCTGCGCCGTTTCGGCATCGAGACCACCTTCGTGCAGGCGCGCGACATCGACGCGTGGCGCGCCGCGATCCGCCCGGAGACCCGCCTTCTGTTCGGCGAGACGCTGGGCAATCCGGGCCTGGACGTGCTCGACATCCCGACGCTGGCCCAGCTCGGCGACGAACATGGCATTCCGCTGCTGGTCGACTCGACCTTCACCACGCCCTATCTGCTGCAGCCGTTCGCGCATGGCGCGGCGCTGCTCTACCACTCGGCGACCAAGTTCCTCGGCGGCCATGGCACCACCATCGGCGGCGTGCTGGCCGAGGGCGGCAACTTCGATTTCGAGGCATCCGGGCGTTATCCGGAGCTGTCCGAGCCGTATGCGGGCTTCCACAACATGGTCTTCACCGAGGAAAGCACCGTCGCGCCCTTCCTGCTGCGCGCGCGCCGCGAGGGCCTGCGCGACTTCGGCGCCTGCATGAATCCGATGGCCGCGTGGCAGTTGCTGCAGGGCATCGAGACGCTGCCGCTGCGGATGGCACGCCATGTCGACAACGCGCGCCGCGTGGTGCAGTTCCTGGTCTCGCATCCGATGGTCGAGTCGGTGGCCTACCCCGAGCTCGAGTCGCACCCCGACCACGCGCTCGCCAGGCGGCTGCTGCCGCGCGGCTGCGGCGCGGTATTCAGCTTCAATCTGAAGGGCGACCGCGCCGCCGGCCAGCGCTTCATCGAGAGCCTGACGCTGTTCTCGCATCTGGCCAATGTCGGCGACGCGCGCTCGCTGGTGATCCATCCCGCCTCCACCACGCACTTCCGCATGGATGCCGCGGCGCTGCGCTCGGCCGGCATCGCCGAGGGCACGATCCGCCTGTCGATCGGCCTGGAGGACCCGGACGACCTGATCGATGACCTGAAGCGCGGGCTGAAGGCCGCGCAGAAGTCGATGGAAAAGGGCGGCGGCAGCGGGACCAGCAGCGGCGCCGCCAACAAGAGCAACGGAGGGAAAGCCTGATGTATCTGAACATCGATGGCCAGCGGGCCTACGCCTATACCGGCGGCAAACCCTTCGATCCCGCCCTGCCCTGCGCCGTGTTCGTGCATGGCGCGCAGAACGACCACAGCGTCTGGGGCCTGCAGACGCGCTGGTTCGCGCATCACGGCTTCTCCGTGCTGGCGGTGGACCTGCCCGGCCACAACCGCAGCGAGGGGCCGCCGCTGGCGAGCGTCGAGCAGATGGCCGACTGGGTCGCCGCGCTGCTGCGCGCGGCCGGCGTCACGGCACCCGCGCTGGTGTTCGGCCACAGCATGGGCTCGCTGATCGCGCTCGAATGCGCGGCGCGCCATGCCGAGGCGGTGCGCGCGATCGGCCTGCTGGCGACCGCCTATCCGATGAAGGTCTCGGACGCGCTGCTCGATGCCGCGCAGAACCGCGAGCACGAGGCCATCGCGATGGTCAATGCGTGGTCGCATTCGAGCCTGGCCAACAAGCCGTCGGCGCCGGGTCCGGGCTTCTGGATGCATGGCGTCGGCCAGCGCCTGATGGAACGGGTCGGGCGCCGCAATCCGCAGGCCCAGGTCTTCCATACCGACTTCGCTGCCTGCAACGCCTACGCCAACGGCGAGCGCGCCGCGGCGGGCCTGCAATGTCCGGCGCTGGTCGTGATCGGCAGCAAGGACATGATGACGCCGGCCCGCTCGGCCCGCGCACTGGCGGCGAGCATGCCGCGCGCCAGCGTGGTGGAAGTGCCGTGCGGCCACGCGATCATGGGGGAAAAGCCCGATGAGGTGCTGGACGCGCTGGCGGGCTTTGCGCGGCGCGTGATGGCGAATCGCGACTAAGCAAGCGCGCTCGCGCTGCGGCCCGCGAGAGCGGTGAGCCAGTGGCTTCAAAAGACGCTGGCTTCCCGCTCTCGCGGGAATGACGCGGTCGCCGGCGCCCCCCGCTTCGGCGCGCCGAAGCGCCGCTCAGACCTGCCCGTGCCAGCCGGGCGGGACCACCTCCAGCGTGCGGCGCTGCCCCTCCGGCGCTGGAGTTTGCGGGGTCTGCGGCGGCGATGCGGCGCCCGGCTCGAAGATCTCCTGCAGCGTCTTGTCGAGCATCGGATTCTCCAGCACGCCGCGCAACGCGTCCGCGCCATTGAGCAGCTGCGCCACCGCGGTGCGTGGCAGGCGCGGCAGGTTCAGCACCAGCCGGTCGTGCAGCAGGCGCAGCGGCACGCGCGCCGGGTCGCATAGCAGCGCCCAGTGCGCCTGGCCGCGATGGTGCTGCAGCTTGCCGACCAGATGCATCGCATCGAGCTTGCCCAGCAGCACGGCCAGGTAGTCGGCCTCGACCCGCAGCTTGCGGCCGAGATCCAGTTCACCGACGCTGCGCGGCGCCTGTTCGCGCGCGCGGTACAGCACGTACAGCACGCCGAGCGCATCGTAGAACTCGCTGCCGGCAAAGGTGCGGCGGCGCCAGTAGCCCTGCCGCACCACCGGCAGGTTGGCGGCGATGGTGGCGCCCAGCAGCGTCACCAGCCAGCTCAGGTAGATCCATAGCAGGAAGATCGGCAGCGCGGCAAAGGTGCCGTAGACCGCGGTATAGGTGGGGAAACGCGTGATGAAATAGCCGAAGCCGCGCTTGGACAGCTCGAAGGCAAGCGCCGCCACTAGCCCCGCGGCGATCGCGTCGCGCCATTCGACATAGGCATTCGGCACCGCCGTATAGAGCAGCGCGAAGGCGATCGCCGACAGCAGCACCGGCGCAAGACTGACGGCAAAGCCGACGCCGAACGGCATCGTGCCGACATAGCCGGCGGAGATCGAGATCAGGTACGAGCTGATCGACAGGCTGCCGCCGATCAGCACAGGGCCGCAGGTCAGCACCGCCCAGAACACCAGCACGCGCTGTGCGAAGCGCCGCTTCTGCTTGACGCGCCAGATCGCGTTGAGCGCGTCCTCCACCGTCAGCATGGTCAGCACCGCGGTGACCATCAGGCCGACGAGACCCACCGCGGTCAGGCCCTTGGCATTGCGCGCGAACTGGCTGACATAGCCGGTGATCGAATCGGTGAGGTTGCCCGGAATCAGGTTCTGGAACAGGAAGCCTTCGATCGCGTTGCGGAAGTTCGCGAACATCGGAAAGGCGGCGAGCAGCGCGAACGCGACCGTCAGCACCGGCACCACCGACAGCACGGTGGTGAAGGTCAGGCTGGCCGCGACCTGCGGCAGACGGTCCTCGCCGGCGCGCCGCGCGGCATAGCGCAGCAGCGCGCGCAGCTTCTGCCAGTTCCATTCGCGGCGCAGGCGCGCGATACGGTTGGTGCAGCGGGACAGCAGGCTGGGATGGGACATGCGAGGCAAACTCCAGGGCGGCGGGCGCCGAGCCCGCCACTATAATACGCCGGTTGCATCGCACGCGATGCTCGAGCCGCCAGAGCAAAGCCGCCACGGCCCCGCGAGCCGAGGCCCTTTCGTGGCTAGACCCGTGGCTAGACCCGTGCCTTGACCCACGCCTGACACGCGCCCTGGCCGGCTCCGCTGCCCGCTCCCTGCCGCTCCTTTGTCGCCTTCCTCCCGCGCCCCTATGTCCGACATCCTGGTCCTCTACTACAGCCGCCACGGCAGCACCCGCAAGCTCGCCGAGCTGATCGCGACCGGCATCGACAGCGTGCCCGGCGCCCACGCGCGGCTGCGCACGGTGCCGCCGGTGTCGACGGTGTGCGAGGCCACCGCGCCGGATATCCCGGCCGATGGCCCGCCCTATGTCGAGCTGCGCGACCTGCACGAGTGCATCGGCCTGGCGCTCGGCAGCCCGACCCGCTTCGGCAACATGGCCGCGCCGATGAAGTACTTCCTCGACGGCACCATCGCCGAGTGGCTGTCTGGCACGCTGACCGGCAAGCCTGCCTGCGTGTTCACGTCGACCGGCAGCCTGCATGGCGGCCAGGAGACCACGCTGCTGTCGATGATGCTGCCGCTGCTGCATCACGGCATGCTGGTGATGGGGCTGCCCTACAGCGAGCGCGGCCTGATGACCACCGTGGGCGGCGGCACGCCCTATGGTCCTAGCCACCACGCGCTTGGCGACAACAGCCGGCCGGTAAGCGAAGACGAATCGGCGCTGGCGATCGCGATGGGCAAGCGGCTGGCGCAGACCGCGCTGCGGCTTGCGCAGAACGCCCCTGCCAACGGAGCCGCGCGATGAGCGCCACCGACGCCCGCGACGATGCCGCGCTGCACAGCCCGCTGCTGTACCGCCTGAGCATCGCCAGCCTGCTCGCGCTGATCGTGCTGTCGATCGCCTGGGAGTGGTTCCTGGCGCCGCTGCGGCCGGGCGGCTCCTGGCTGATTATCAAGTTCCTGCCGCTGCTGCTGCCGTTGCGCGGCATGCTGACGCGCAACCGCTATACGATGCAGTGGTCGTCGATGCTGATCCTGCTGTATTTCACCGAAGGGGTCGTGCGCGCCACCAGCGACCGCGCGCCGTCGTCGTGGCTGGCATGGTGCGAGGTGGCGCTGACGCTGCTGTTCTTCTTCGCGACCATCTTCTATCTGCGCCCGTACAAGCGCCGCGCGCGGGCTCAGACCGGCGCGCCCGAGTCTGCCCGGAACAAGGCCAATGCCGACGCGGCGGCTTCCCCGCCAACGCGGCGCTGAAGCGCCACGCCTTCCCTTTCCACGTCTCCTCCGAATCCATCGCACGCCATGACGCAAGCCCCGACCGACGCCCGCCTCCACTCCTTCCTGTCGCTGTGCCGCGCCGCGCTGGGGCCGACACATGTGCTGACCGAAGCCGAGGACACGGCGGCCTACCTGACCGACTGGCGCCGCCGCTATACCGGCGAAGCCCTGGCCGTGCTGCTGCCGGGCACCACCGAGGAAGTGGCCGCGGCGGTGCGCGCCTGTCATGCGCACCAGATCGCGATCGTGCCGCAGGGCGGCAACACCGGCCTGTGCGGCGGCGCCACGCCGGACGCGTCGCAGCCGTCGGTGGTGCTGTCGCTCAAGCGCCTGAACCGCATTCGCCAGGTCGATCCGCTGAACAACACGATCACCGTCGAGGCCGGCGCGATCCTCCAGCAGGTCCAGCAGGCGGCCAGCGAGCACGACCGCCTGTTCCCGCTGAGCCTGGCCGCGGAAGGCAGCTGCACCATCGGCGGCAATCTGGCCACCAATGCCGGCGGCACCGGCGTGCTGCGCTATGGCAATACGCGCGAGCTGTGCCTGGGGCTCGAGGTCGTGACCGCCAGCGGCGAGGTCTGGAACGGCCTGCGCGGCCTGCGCAAGGACAACACCGGATACGACTTGCGCGACCTGTTCATCGGCGCGGAAGGCACGCTCGGCGTGATCACTGCGGCCGTGATGAAGCTGTACCCCGCGCCTCGAGCGCGCGTGACCGCGCTGGCCGCCGTCGAGGACCCGCGCGCCGCGCTGGCGCTGCTGGCGCTGGCGCAGCGCCACGCCGGCGCGATGCTGACAGGCTTCGAGCTGATGTCGGCGATGTGCCTGGCGCTGGTGACGCGCCACTATCCGCAACTGCGCTATCCGTTCCACCGGCCGCATCCGCAGGTCGTGCTGCTGGAGCTGTCGGACAGCGAAAGCGCCGAGCATGCGCGCGCCACCTTCGAGACGCTGATGGAAGCGGCCTTCGAGGCCGGCATCGTCGCCGATGCCGTGGTGGCCGAATCGGTGCAGCAGTCGCGCGACTTCTGGAATCTGCGCGAGCACATTCCGTTGGCGCAGGTCGAGGAAGGCAAGAACATCAAGCACGACATCGCGGTACCGATCTCGCGCATCGGCGACTTCATCGCCAGCACCGACGCGCAGCTGCAGGCCGCATTCCCGGGCGTGCGCATGGTGACCTTCGGCCATCTGGGCGACGGCAACCTGCACTACAACGTGTCGCCCCCGGCGGGACAGGACCACGATGCCTTCCTGGCTCACCAGGACGCGATCAACCGCATCGTCCACGACAGCGTGCATGCGCACGGCGGCTCGATCTCGGCCGAGCATGGCCTCGGCCAGCTCAAGCGCGAGGAGAATCGGCGCTACAAGAGCGAGGTCGAGCTGGCGATGATGCGGGCAATCAAGCAGGCGCTGGACCCGCTCGGGCTGATGAATCCGGGCAAGGTGGTGTGAGGCCCGGCGGCGATCGGCTTGCCCGCGTCAGACGCTGCAGAAGACACATAAGCTCATTCGAAATCGTTCGTAGCGGCAGGCCCGCCTTTCGTTGACGCCCGTTTCGCCGCGACCTAGTGTAGATAGGTTCGCGCGGCATATCCGTGCCAGGAGGGGCATTCCATGAGCCTGCGGCCAGATCCCACATTCCACGCCTCGCCGGCACTGGCGATGCAGGCGCCGCCCGAGGAGTACGCCTACACGGTGATGCTGAGCCCGGACGCCTCGCAGCCCGATGCGCTGGCCGTCATCGACGTCAAGCCTGGCTCGCCGACCTACAGCCAGGTGGTGCATACGGTGCCGATGACCCACCGAGGCGACGAACTGCACCACTTCGGCTGGAATGCCTGCTCGTCGGCGCTGTCCCCGCTGACGGGGCACGCGTTTCTCGAACGGCGCTTCCTGATCATCCCCGGCATGCGCTCGTCGCGCATCTATATTGTCGATACGAAACCGCATCCGACCCAGGCGGCGATCCACCGCGTGATCGAACCGGACGAGATCTTCCGCAAGACCGGCTATTCGCGGCCGCACACCGTGCACTGCGGTCCCGAGGGGATCTACGTGAGCACGCTCGGCGGCGGCGGCCACGACGGAACGGACGGCGCGCCCGGCATCTTCATCATGGATTGCGAGACCTTCGACGTGCTGGGGCGCTGGGAGATCGACCGCGGCCCGCAGGACAAGCACTACGACTTCTGGTGGAACCTGCCGCGCGACTACATGGTGTCGAGCGAATGGGCGCTGCCGCCGCAGTTCGAGAACGGCCTGGTGCCCGAGGACCTGCTGTCCAATCGCTACGGCCACCGCCTGCATTTCTGGGACCTGCGCGCGCGGCGCAACGTGCAGACCATCGACCTCGGCGCCCAGCATCAGATGGCGCTCGAAGTGCGCCCCGCCCACGACCCGGTGCGCGAATACGGCTTCGTCGGCGTGGTGGTCGACACCACCAATCTGGAAGGATCGATCTGGACGTGGTGGCGCGAGGACGGGCAATTCCACGTCGAGAAGACCGCGACGATTCCGGCCGAACCGGCCGCGGCGGATCTGCTGCCGCCGCTGCTGCAGGCGTTCGGCGCGGTGCCGCCGCTGGTGACCGACATCGACCTGTCGCTCGACGACCGCTTCCTCTACGTTTCCTGCTGGGGCACCGGCGAGATGCGCCAGTACGACGTCACCGATCCGCGCAAGCCGAAGCTGACCGGATCCGTTCATCTCGGCGGCATCGCGCGCCGCACGCCGCATCCGAACGGCAAGGCGTTCGCGGCGGGACCGCAGATGGTCGAAATCAGCCGCGACGGCCGCCGCGTCTACTGGTCCAATTCGCTCTATTCGAGCTGGGACAACCAGTTCTATCCCGACGGCGTGCCAGGGGCCCAGGTCATGGCGCATGCCGACCCCGACGGCGGCCTGACGCTGGCCGACGACTTCTGGGTCGAGTTCCCCGCGGGCTACCGCGCCCATCAGATCCGCCTCGAAGGCGGCGACTGCTCGACCGATTCGTTCTGCTATCCCTCCGTCGGCCCGCGATGACGTGGGAACAGGCCGGCCTGTGGACCGGCGTGCTGGTCAGCGGCCTGTATCACGGCCTGAGCCCCGCGATGGGCTGGCCGCTCGCCGTGTCGAACGGGCTGATGGCGCGGCGCGACGACGCCGTGTTCGCCGCGCTCGGCTATCTGGGCCTCGGTCACGCCGGCGCGGTGATGGCCCTGACGCTGCCGTTCGGCCTGCTCGCGTCGCTGGCGGCCTGGCAGCGCGAGATCCGCTTCGTCGCCGCCGCCCTCGTGATCGGCTATGGCATCGCGCTGCTGGCGCGGCGGCGCCATGCGCGCGCGCTCGCCCGCATCCCGCCGTCGCGGCTGGCGCTGTGGTCCTTCGCGATCGCGCTGGCCCATGGGGCGGGGCTGATGCTGGTGCCGCTCTATCTCGGCCTCTGCGGCACCGCGGCCGACACGGGCCATCAGGCCGCGGCCTCGCTCGCCTTCGGCAACGCCGGCATGGCCGTGCTCGTCGCGCTGGTCCACACCGCGGCCATGATCGCCGGCGGCGGCGCGATGGCATGGGTCGCCTATCGCCACGTCGGCCTCGCGCTGGTATCGCGCAGCTGGCTCAATACCGACGCCGCCTGGGCGTTGAGTCTCGTGCTGGTGGGTGGGATGTCGCTGATGGCGGCGACGGCGCGCTGAACGTACCTGCATGCCGAACGCGCCCGGCGCAGCCGAAAGGTGTAGCGCAACGGGCTCCGCTTCCCACACCAGAATTTTCATCCAATGAAAATCTGATCGCTTCGTTTGACGCTGCTTTCGGCGCCGCCCTACCCTGTGCCGCACAGAGTTTCCATTGACGAAACCAGCGTGCGCCTTGGCGCCGAGGAGACAAACCGATGAAGCGTCATTCCCCTGCGCGGCGCGCCCTGCTCGCCGCGATGGCGGTGCTGTGCGGCGCGGCCGTTCCCGCGATGTCGGCCATCGCCGCCGAGGCCTTCCCCAGCCGGCCCATTCGCCTGATCGTCCCGTTCACGCCGGGCGGCACCACGGACATCCTGGCGCGGCTCGTCGCACAGAAGGCCGGCGAGGTACTGGGGCAGCCGATGGTGGTCGAGAACCGTCCCGGTGCGGGCGGCAACATCGGCGCGGAGGCGGCCGCGCGCAGCGCCGCCGACGGCTACACGCTGCTGATGGGCACGCTCGGCACGCAGGTCACCAACCAGTTCATCTATCCGCGCATGCCGTATGACAGCGCCAAGGACTTCGCGCCGGTGACGCTGGTCGCCAATTCGCCGAACGTGCTGCTGGTCAACGGCACGCTGCAGGCCAACTCCATCGGCGAGCTGATCGCGCTGGCAAAGCGCGAGCCCGGCAAGATCAACTACGCGTCGACCAGCACCGGCGGCTCGCCGCATCTGTCGGGCGAGCTGCTGAACATGATGGCCGGCGTCAGGATGCAGCACGTGCCGTACAAGGGCGCGGCGCCCGCGATGACGGACCTGCTGGCCGGTCAGGTCAACCTGATGTTCGACAACCTGCCCTCCGCGCTGGCGCAGATCCAGGGCGGCAAGATCAAGGCGCTGGCCGTCACCGGCGTCAAGCGTGCCTCGGTGCTGCCGTCGGTGCCGACGGTGCGTGAATCGGGGTTGCCGGACTACGAGGTCAATTCGTGGTTCGGCCTGCTGGCGCCGGCAGGCACGCCGACCGAGCGCGTGCGCCAGCTGCAGCAGGCCGTCGACAAGGTGCTGGCGATGCCGGACGTGCGCAAGCGCATCCAGGAACTCGGCGCCGAACCCGGCGGCGAGGGCTCGGCGGCCTTCGCGGCGCAGATCAAGGCAGATACCGACAAGTGGTCGCGCGTGATTCGCAGCGCGGGGATCAAGGCGCAATGAGCGTGCGGCACGTATCGGACGTACCGCACGTACTGCACGTACCGCACGTCGTGCACGAACGGCTCGTATGGCACGCACGACACGTACCGCAGGAGAGAAGGACCCAGGCATGACGGACACCATGACTCGCAGCAGCACCCTTCGCATCGGCTCGGGATCGGGCTGGTGGGGCGATCGCGTCGAACCCGCGGAACGCTCGGCGCGCCTCGGCAAGCTCGACTATCTGTGCTTCGAGACGATGGCCGAGGCCACGGTCTCGGCCGCGCAGGTCCGCAAGCGGCGCGACCCGGCCTTCGCCGGCTACGACACCTATCTCGACGAGCGCATGCGCGCGGTGCTGCCGCACTGCATCGCCAACGGCACGCGCATCGTCAGCAATCAGGGATGGATCCATCCGCTCGGTGCCGCCAGGCGCGTGGCCGAGCTGTGCGAGGAGCTGGGGTTGCCCGGCGTCAGGATCGCGGCGATCACGACCACCGATTTGACCGGCAGCATCTGCGAGCTCGACCTGACGCTGCTGGAGAGCGGCGCGCCGGTGTCCTCGCTGCGCGGCACGCTGATCAGCGCCGAGCCTTACGAGGGTGCCGCGCCGATCGTCGAGGCCTTGCGCGCCGGCGCGCAGATCGTCATCACGGGCCGCGTCGCCGATCCCTCGCTGTTCCTCGCGCCGATGATCGCGCATTTCGGCTGGTCTCCCGACGACGTGACGCGTCTCGCGCGCGGCAGCGCCATCGGCCATCTGCTCGAATGCGGCGCGCAGGTGACCGGCGGCTACTTCGGCGATCCGGGCTACAAGGACGTGCCCGAGCCGTGGAATCTCGCCTTCCCGATCGCGGAGGTCGAGTCCGACGGCAGCGCGGTGATCGCGAAGGTCGAAGGCATCGGCGGACGCATCGATCTGCAGACGGTCAAGGAGCAGATGTTCTACGAGGTCCACGATCCGCGCCGCTATATCACGCCGGACGTCATCGTCGACTTCTCGACCGCGGTGCTGGAACAGGTGGGGCCGGACCGCGTGCGCATCGACGGGGTGTCCGGACTGCCGGCCACCGACACGCTGAAGGTGTCGCTGGGCTGTACCGAGGGCCATATCGGCGAGGACATGTTCTTCTATGCGGGCCCCGGCTGCCTGGACAAGGCGAAGCTGGCCAGGCGCATCCTCGAGGAACGCTTCGCCATCGCGAAGCTGCAGGCCGACGAGCTGCGCATCGACTTTCTCGGCGTCAACGCCGTGCATGGGGCCGCCTCGCCCGAACCGGCGTGCGAGCCGAACGAGATCGCGGTGCGCGTGGCGGCGCGCACGCGCACGCGCGAGGAGGCGGCCAAGGTCGGCCGCGAGATCGACAGCATGGCGGTCTGCGGGCTGGCGTCCACCGGCAAGCGCGTGCCGCATCAGGACCGGACCCGCGAGATCATCGGCGTCTGGTCGGCGCTGGTGCCGCGCGATTTGATCCGGTCCGAGATCCACTATCTGTGAGGAAGCGTCATGCGCGTACCCCTGCGGCGCCTCGCCCATAGCCGCTCCGGCGACAAGGGCAACACCTCGAACACGGCCGTGATCGCCTACGCGCCCGAGTTCTATCCGCATATCAAGGCGCAATTGACGGCGGCCGCGTTCAAGTCGCTGTACGGCACGCTGATCGCCGGCGAGGTGACCCGCCACGAGGTCGATGGGCTGCAGGTGCTGAACTTCGTCGCCGAGGGCGCGCTCGGCGGCGGCGTGTCGCGCAGCCTGGCGATCGACAACTATGGCAAGGCGCTGGCCAGTGCGGTGCTGCGTTTCGAGGTCGAGATCCCGGACGAACTAGCGCCGTTGCTGCGCGGGCCGGCGCGATAGGCGCACCGCCGTCACGCGCGCTGTCCCGCGCGCTGTCCCGCGCGTTGTAACCCGGCCTGCTTCGCCCTGCGGCGACAGCGCCGAGCCCGTCCACGCGCTGGCGATGTGGCTTGCCTCCGCCCGCAGGCGCCGCGCAAGGACCGCCTCGCGCGCGCGCAAGCGTACCGTCTGGGCCGCGACGCTGAGCGCGCCGATGGGCCTGCCCTGGTCGTCGAGAATCGGCACCGCGATGCCGCCCATGCCTTCGACCACCCAGTCGAGAAACATCACGTGCCCGCGCAGGCGGGCCGCCTCGATCTCGGCGGCGATGGCGGCGGCGTCGAGCCGCGGATAGTTCGCCAGCTTGCGCGAGGTCTGCTGCAGGCGGCGCGTGCGTTCGGGGGCCGGCAGCCACGCCAGCACGGCCAGGCTGCCCGCTCCCACGCCGAGCGGCCGGCGCGTGCCGACCGAGACGTAGTTCGCGCTGAGCGGCACCGTGCCCGGCTCCACGTCCGAACAGACCGCCTCGCCGCGGCTGGCCTCGGTCAGCACGGCGGTATCGCCGAATTCCGCGACCAATCGCTGCAACGCCGGGCGCGCCAGCTTGCGCAGCGCGGCCCGGCGCTGCGCGACGTCGGCCAGCTGGAAGATCTCCGGGCCGATGCCGTAGCGGCGCATCTCGTCGCGCGTGGCGAAGCCCTCCTGCACCAGCAGGTCCAGCATGCGCGACGCGGTGGCGGGATCGAGCCCGGTCGCCCGCGCGACATCGCTCATGCGGCGCACTTCGGGATCGGACAGCGCGCGCAGCACGGCAAGCGCGCGCTGCACCGGTGAGGGACGCGACGGCATGGCGCGACGTTCAGCGCGCCGGCGTGCCGGCCAGCGTATCGCGCTTGATCTTCTTCGCCAGCGACCACTTGTGGACCTCGGTGGGACCGTCGTAGATGCGGAAGGCCCGCACCTCGCGCAGGATCTGCTCGACGATGGTGTCGCGCGACACGCCCAGGCCCCCCATGATCTGCACGCAGCGGTCGGCCACGCGGTACAGCGCCTCCGACACCGCGACCTTGGCCATCGAGCTCTCCGCCGTGCCGGCCGCGCCGCCGTCGAGCACGCCGGCGCACCAGTCGATCATCAGCGCGGCCTGCTGCAGGTCGATCAGGTTCTCCGCCAGCATGAAGCCCACGCCCTCATGGTCGATCAGCAGCTTGCCGAAGGCCTTGCGCGTGGTGGCATACGCGCGCGCGATCTCGTCGGCGCGCACCGTGCCGCCGAACCAGCGCATGCAGTGCGACAGCCGCGCCGGCGACAGGCGCACCTGCGCATAACGGAAGCCCTCGTTGACCTCGCCGAGCACCTGGTCGGCCGGCACGCGCAGGTCGTCGAGCAGGATCTGCGCATGGCCGCCGGGCATCGAGCTGTCGATGGTGTCGATCACGCGCTCGAGGCGGATGGCCGGATGCGGCAGGTCCACCAGGAACATCGTCGCCTGCGCATGTTCGCCGTCGCCGGTGCGCGCCATCACGATGCCCACCCGGGCCCCTTCGGCGCCGGTGATGAACTTCTTGCGGCCGCGGATCATCCAGTCGCCGCCGTCCTGCGTCGCCGTGGTCTGCAGCATCGAAGGATCGGAACCGGCCCCGCCCTCCTCGGCCGGCTCGGTCATGAAGAAGGCGGAGCGGGCCTCGCCGCGCACCAGCGGCTCCAGAAAGCGCTGCTTCTGCGCCGGCGTGCCGACCTTGCCAAGCAGGAACATATTGCCCTCGTCCGGCGCCATCGTATTGACTGCAACCGGTCCCAGCGGCGACAACCCCGAGCGCTTGAGCACAGCCGCGGTTTCCAGCTGCGTCAGGTGCGATCCGTCGGGCAGGATATGCGGCGTCATCACGCCCGCGGCGCGGGCCTTCGCGCGCATCTCGTCGATCAGTTCGCTGGTCGGCCCGTGCGCCGTGCAGCGGGGATCGGCTTCATAGGGGACGACGACATCGCGGACAAATCGCTCGACGCGATCGGCAATGACGCGGCTGCGTTCGGTGGGGCACGGGGTGAACATGCTGGGTGTCTCCTTGGGGTCGGTCGCGCTCGCAGATGGCTTTGCATGCTGCGTGCCCGCCGCCGATGGTGGTCGCTTGTGTGACCCGATTGTATGGGATTCCCACTCACTGGCCGCGGACCATCGCCACCTTGTCAGCGTTGCCCTCGTTTGAATTTTCGACGAACGATTGCCTGCGGTCATCTCCGTGCACGCGCGCCTCGCCCAGGCACGATGACCCGCAATCCGTTGAACGGACCCATTCCGCGGCTTGCGCCGCTATGCACGAATCTCCCGTCGCACCGTGGCATCAATCCTGCAAGCCCCTGCCCCATGCGTCCGTCCCGGCACAGGAGGTAAGGCATGAAGGAATGGCTCGATCTGAACGTCTTCTTGGGCATCCCGGCGCTCAACTGGCTGCATGCCGGCATCGCCGCCGTCGTCAGCTATCTGGTGCTGGTCACGCTGCTGCGCTTCACCTGCGCACGCCTCGACCGGCTCGCGGCCCGGACAAAGCCGGTGATCATCGACCGCATGGCGGACATGCTGCGGCATACCTCGCGCTTCGTGCTGCTGCTGGCCGCGCTGCTGATCGCCGTCGACTTCCTCGATCTGCCGCCGAAATGGGCCAGCCGCATCGGCCATCTGTGGTTCCTGCTGATCGGGCTGCAGATCGCGATCTGGATCAATCATGCCGTGACGCTATGGACGTACGACAGGCTGACCGGCACCGGGCCGACCGCCCACAATCCCGTGTTCACCACGGTGATGGCGTGGGGCATGCGCGTGATGCTGTGGTCGGTGCTGCTGCTGGCGGTGCTGGCCAATATGGGCGTCAATATCACGGCCTTCGTGGCGAGTCTGGGCGTCGGCGGCGTGGCCGTGGCGCTGGCCGTGCAGAACATCCTCAGCGACCTGTTCGCGTCGCTGGCCATCGGCCTGGACAAGCCGTTCGAGAACGGCGATTTCATCGTGTTCGGCGACATCGCCGGCAGCGTCGAACGCATCGGCCTGAAGACCACGCGGCTGCGCGCGCTGAGCGGCGAGCAGATCGTCTGCAGCAATACCGAGCTGCTGAAGACGACGATCCACAACTACAAGCGCATGGCGGAACGCCGCATCCAGTTCAATTTCCGCGTGACATACCAGACGCCGCCGGACACGCTGCGGCGCATCCCGGAGATCGTCAAGGCGGCCGTCGTCGCCGCAGGCCGCACGCGCTTCGACCGCGCGCATTTCAAGGGCTTCGGCGAAAGCGCGCTGGAGTTCGAGGTCGTCTACTTCGTCACCGACCCGGACTACAACCTGTACATGGATATCCAGCAGTCGATCAATCTGGCGATGGTGACGGAGCTGGCGAAGCTTGGCGTGGAGTTTGGGGTGCCGGTGCGCAAGGTGCAGGTGGTGGAAGCGCAGGGAGGCGCGAAGGAAGAAGCCGAGGCCGCTCGCAGCGGGCCGCGCGATGCCGGCGAGCGCGAGCGTGGATGGGCGGGACAGCAGCTCGGTCGGCGCCATGCGTGACCGCCTCAAGGTGGAAAGCCAGCGCCCGCGAGCCAGAAATGCGCAAGAAAACAGGCCAAAAAAACAAAACCCCGGAAGACCGCGATCTTCCGGGGTTCCGCCGCCATGTACCGATGTACTGGCGGAGACGGAGGGATTCGAACCCTCGATCCAGGTTTTGGCCCGGATGCTCCCTTAGCAGGGGAGTGCCTTCGACCTCTCGGCCACGTCTCCCAAACTTGCGTTGTGCGAGGGAGGCCGCACAACGAAGCGCGTATTCTAGCGAGGGTGTGGCAATTGGTCAACGACGAATCGATGACACCGCACTTGCCTGCCCTCGCCAGGGCTGGCGCGCGAATGCGCCGGAATTCAGGCCTGTTCCAGCTCGAACGCCTTGTGCAGCGCGCGCACGGCCAGCTCCATGTACTTCTCGTCGATCAGCACCGAGATCTTGATTTCCGAGGTCGAGATCATCTGGATATTGATGCCCTCTTCCGACAGCGTGCGGAACATCTTGCTGGCGATGCCGACATGCGAGCGCATGCCCACGCCGACCACCGAGACCTTCGACACCTTCGGATCGCCCGACACGCTGGCCGCGCCGATATGGCCCTTGACCGCGTCGTTCAGGATCGCCAGCGAGCGCTGGTAGTCGCCGCGCGGCACGGTGAAGGTGAAGTCGGTCTTGCCCTCGACGGACTGGTTCTGGATGATCATGTCGACGTCGATATTGGCGTCGGCGATCGGGCCCAGGATCTGGTAGGCGATGCCGGGCTTGTCGGGCACGCCGAGAACGGTGATCTTGGCTTCGTCACGGGCAAAGGCGATGCCGGAGATGACGGCTGCTTCCATGTCAGGGTCTTCCTCAAAAGTAATCAGCGTGCCCGAATGCATTTCCTGCTCGAGCGGCATCAGGGGGTCGGTCAGCGACGACAGCACGCGCGTCTTGACGCGGTATTTGCCGGCGAATTCCACCGAGCGGATCTGCAGCACCTTGGAACCGAGGCTGGCCATTTCCAGCATTTCCTCGAAGGTGATGCGGTCCAGCCGGCGCGCGTCTTCGACCACGCGCGGATCGGTGGTGTAGACCCCGTCCACGTCCGTATAGATCAGGCACTCGTCGGCCTCGATCGCGGCGGCGATGGCGACGGCCGAGGTATCCGAGCCGCCGCGGCCAAGCGTGGTGATGTTGCCCAGCGCGTCGATGCCCTGGAAGCCGGTGACGATCACCACGCGGCCCGCGTCGAGATCGCCCAGGATGCGCTCATCGTCGATCGACTCGATGCGTGCCTTGGTGTATGACGAGTCTGTCTTGACCGGGACCTGCCAGCCGGTATAGCTGATCGCGTCGATGCCCTCGCCGTGCAGCGCGATGGCCAGCAGCGCGACGCTGGCCTGCTCGCCGGTCGAGGCCAGCATGTCGAGCTCGCGCGGGTCCGGCTGCGGCGAAATCTCCTTGGCGAGTCCCAGCAGGCGATTGGTCTCGCCCGACATGGCCGAAGGCACCACGACTACGCGGTGACCGGCGCGGTGCCACTTGGCCACGCGCTTGGCGACATTCTTGATGCGTTCCGTGGAACCCATTGAAGTGCCGCCGTATTTGTGAACGATGAGAGCCATCTTCTTGTCGACGCCAGCGATTGTGCAAAACCACTGAAAATACACCAAGCACCGACGCCCGGCAAGGCGGAATAGCGGGCGTTTCGGCTTGTCAAGCCTTGCCGGAGCGACGTCTCGTGCGGTAGGCGACGTGGCAGGCGCCGCGGGACTGCGGCATGAGCAGCCCCATCAGGGCCGCTCCGTCAGGGCGGGGGCCCGAGCGCCGGGCCTGAGTTCCGGGCCTGAGTTCCGGGCCTGAGTTCCGGGCCTGAGTTCCGGGCCTGAGTTCCGGGCTGGGCCATGGGGGCCGGGGTTATGCGCCGGTCACTGCGGCAGCCCGGCGGCGTCCGAACCCCAGGCCTGCCATTCGACCCGCCAGCGCGGGGCCGGCGCGGCGTCGGGCCAGCGGCGATGCATGCCGAGCCCGGCGGCCAGCACGATCTGCTGCCCTGCGCCCCCCGCCTCGCCAGCCCGCAGCAGCGGCAGATAGGGACGGCGCCAGGCCGGCACGGCCGCCTCCTGATACGCCTGTTTCAGCGCCCGGGCCGGGCCGCCCGGCCGCAGCACGATGCGCTCGCCGCCGGTGCGCGGCCCCAGCGTCAGCGGCTGCCGCAGCACGGCCTCGGGCACGCCGAAGGTATCGTCGCGCGTGAAGCGCAGCTCGCCGCACCAGGCGGGAACCGGCAGGCTGCCCTGCCCGGCCCACTGCAGCGCGACCGCCTCCGTTGGCGGGGCACCCGGCGGCATGCAGGCCAGCACACGGGAGCGGAAACGCCGCAGCACCAGGCCGTCATGCGGCAGCGCCGGTTCGCCGCCGTGATGGTCGATCAGTTGCGCCCGCATCGCCGCCAGCCGGGCCACCGACGGTGCGCGCACGCCGAGGTCGCGCAGCCACAGCCGCAGCACGGCATCGCCCTGCGCGGCCGGCAGGGCGCGCAGGCCGTCGAGATCGAGTTCGGCGAGCGTGGCGGCGTCGCGCCCGGGATGCGCCAGCGTCGCCAGATGCCGCGCCGCCAGCGCATCGAGCGCGTGGGCGGCTTCGGCCAGATGCGCGGCGGCCTGGGCGACGTTGGCGCGCAGCGCCGGGAAGGCGGCGAGCAATCCGGGCAACTGCTGGCGCAGCGCGTTGCGGGCGAAGCGGGTGTCGTCGTTGGAGGGGTCGTCGATCCAGCGCAGGCCGTGCGCGTCGCAATAGGCCTCGATGTCGCGCCGTTCGATCTCGAGCCACGGCCGCAGCAGCGCGATGTCGCGGCGTTCGGCCAGGCGCCGCAGCGCCGGCATGCCGGCCAGGCCATGCACGCCGCTGCCGCGGAACAGCCGCATCAGCACCGTTTCGACCTGGTCGTCCAGATGGTGGCCGAACAGCAGCCAGCCGACGTTGTGCTGCTCGCAGAGCTCGGTCAGCGCCTGGTAGCGAACGCGGCGGGCGGCGGCTTCGAGCCCTTCTCCGTGCGCGGGAACGACCGTGACCCGGGCGGCTCGGTATTCGACACGCCAGTCCTGGCACAACCCGGCGCAGAAGCGGTCCCATTCGTCGGCCTGGGCCTGCAGGCCGTGGTGGACATGCAGCGCCAGCAGGGGCGCCGGCCCGGCCTCGCCGACACGGGTGGCGGCGAGCGCGGCGCCCGTGGCGTGCAGCAGTGCCACCGAATCGCGGCCGCCCGACAGCGCCACCGCCACCGCGCGCGGGCCATGTTGGCCGGCCCCGGAAACGACAAAGGCCGCACCGGCCTGCAGGGCCTGTGCGACCTTGTCGGTCAGCGTGGCGGTCGGGTCGCGCAAATCGGGCGCGGCGGGATCAGCCTTGTGCGCCGGTTTCCTTGAACTTGCCATAGGCCATCAGGCGCTCGTGGCGGCGCGCCTGCAGTTCCTTGACGCTGATGCCCTGGAACTGGCGCAGCGACTCGGCCAGCGAACGCTTGAGCATCGCGGCCATGGCCTTCGGATCGCGGTGCGCGCCGCCCAGCGGCTCGTTGACGATCTTGTCGATCAGGCCCAGCGCCTTCAGGCGATGCGCGGTCAGGCCCAGCGCCTCGGCGGCCTCGGGCGCCTTCTCGGCGGTCTTCCACAGGATCGACGCGCAGCCTTCCGGCGAGATCACCGCGTAGGTGGCGAATTGCAGCATCTGCACCACGTCGCCCACGGCGATCGCCAGCGCGCCACCCGAACCGCCCTCACCGATGATGGTGGCGATCAGGGGCACCTTCAGGCCGGCCATCACGTACAGGTTGTGGCCGATCGCCTCCGACTGGCCGCGCTCCTCGGCGTCGATGCCCGGGAAGGCGCCCGGCGTATCGACGAAGGTGAAGATCGGCAGGCCGAACTTGTCGGCCAGTTCCATCAGCCGCTTGGCCTTGCGATAGCCCTCGGGCTTGGACATGCCGAAGTTGCGCAGCGCGCGCTCCTTGGTGTCCCGGCCCTTCTGGTGGCCGATCACCATGCAGGCCTGGCCGTTGAAGCGGGCCAGCCCGCCCACGATCGACAGATCGTCGGCGAAGGCGCGGTCGCCATGCAGTTCGTGGAAGTCGGTGAAGATCTCGCGCACGTAGTCCAGCGTGTAGGGACGCTGGGGATGGCGCGCGATCTGGGCCACCTGCCACGGGGTCAGGTTGGCGTAGATGTCCTTGGTCAGCTGCTGGCTCTTGCCGGCCAGCCGCGAAATCTCTTCGGAAATGTCGACGGCCGAGTCGTCCTGCACGAACCGCAGTTCTTCGATTTTTGCCTCGAGTTCGGCGATCGGCTGTTCGAAATCCAGGAAGGTGGTTTTCATTGAATCACACGTACCTGTCTGTGAAGGGGCGCATTCTACCGGAATTTCCTTGCGCTCCGGGCGCTGAAATCGCGCCGGATGCGCCGCATGCGCCGCCTGAAGATGGTGAAAGGAGCACTTTCGTGCCCCGGCTATCGAATGCCAGACTAGTAAGTGACAGGCAGCGGATCAAGGCTGCGCCACATGTACCAGGTCGCCACGGTGCGCCATGGCTCCCAGTTGGCGGCGACCTCGCGCGCCTCGCTGCGCGTGACCGGTTCGCCGCTGAAATAGTTGGCCGAGATCGCGTTGATCAGGCCGATGTCGTCCAGCGGCAGCACGTTCGGCCGCATCAGGTTGAACATCAGGAACATCTCGGCGGTCCAGCGGCCGATGCCGCGGATCTGCGTCAACTCGGCGATGACCGCCTCGTCGTCCATCTCGGCCCATTTGTCGACATGGACCCGCCCCGCCTTGAAGTGCTCGGCGAGATCGACGATGTACTCGGCCTTGCGGCGCGACAGGCCGCAGGCGGCCAGCTTGTCGACGCCGGCCCGCAGCAGCTGCGCCGGCGTCAGCTTCGGGCAGGCGGCGGCCAGCCGGTCCCACACCGATTGCGCGGCCTTGACCGAGATCTGCTGGCCGACGATCGAACGGGCCAGCGTGATGAAGGGATCGCCGCGCGAAATCAGATGGGCCGGCCCGTAGGTCGGGATCATCTTGCGCAGGATGCGGTCGCGCTTCATCAGGTCGGCGCAGGCCTCGTCCCAGTAGGCGGGACGGACGGCGCCCTCGACCGTCTCGACCGGCAGCGGGATCGCCGCGGCCTCGGGCAGCGTTGCCTTGGGGGCGCGCGCGGTCTTCAGGACCGGCTTGCCGTCGGCCTTGGTGACGGTGCGGGCCTTGGGCGCGGCCACGCCGCCGGCGGCCGGCGCCTTGGCGACCTTCGCTGCCTTGGTCGCCTTGGCCGCCTTGGTCACCTTCAGGGCCGGCTCTCCGGTGGGCCGCGCCGGCTTGGCGGCCTTGGCCGCCGTGCCGGGCGTCTTGCGCACGGCAGCGTTCAAGCACGCCTCCATTCGGTCACGCCGCCCGGCTTGTCCTCGAGCACGATGCCGGCCTCGAGCAGTTCGGCGCGGATGCGGTCGGCCTCGGCGAAATTGCGCTCGGCCTTGGCCTGCTTGCGCGCGGCGATGCGCTCCTCGATCTGCTCCGGCGCGATGCCGGCCGCGTCGGCGCCGCCCTGCAGGAAGGCGTGCGCGTCGCGCCCGAGCAGGCCGAGCGTCGCGGCCAGGCCCTTCAATTGCCGTGCCGCGGCGGCCGAGCCGCTGCGATTGACTTCGCCGGCCAGGTCGAACAGCACCGAGACCGCGATCGGCGTATTGAAGTCGTCGCCCATCGCCTCGGCGAAGCGGCGCGCGTGCGGCTCGTCCCAATCGAGCGGCTGCGTGTCGGGCTGCACGTCCTTGAGCGCCGTGTAGAGACGGGTCAGGCCGTGGCGCGCGTCGTCCAGGTGCGCGTCGCTGTAGTTCAGCGGGCTGCGGTAGTGCGCGCGCAGGATGAAGAAGCGCACGACCTCGGCGTCGTACTGCTTGAGCACCTCGCGGATCGTGAAGAAGTTGCCGAGCGACTTCGACATCTTCTCGTCGTTGATGCGCACGAAGCCGTTATGCATCCATACGTTGACGAAGGGCTTGCCGCTGGCGCCTTCCGACTGCGCGATCTCGTTCTCGTGGTGCGGGAACTGCAGGTCGGCCCCGCCGCCATGGATGTCGAAATGCTCGCCCAGCAGCGCGCAGCTCATCGCCGAGCATTCGATATGCCAGCCCGGACGGCCCATGCCCCACTTCGACGACCACTTGCTTTCGGCCGGTTCGCTGTCCTTGGCCGACTTCCACAGCACGAAGTCGAGCGGGTCGTGCTTGGCATCGTTGGCCGCCACGCGCTCGCCGGCGCGCAGGTCCTCCAGCGACTTGCCCGACAGCTTGCCGTAGCCGGCGAACTTGCGCACCGCGTAATTGACGTCGCCGTCGCTGGCCTGATAGGCCAGGCCCTTCGCTTCGAGCTTGCCGATGATGTCGAGCATCTGCGGCACGTATTGCGTCGCGCGTGGCTCGTGGTCCGGGCGCTGGATGCCCAGCGCGGCCGCGTCCTCGTGCATATAGCCGATGAACCGCTCGGTCAGCTCGCCGATGGTCTCGCCGTTCTCGGCGGCGCGGCGGATGATCTTGTCGTCGATGTCGGTGATGTTCTGCACATAGGTGACCTCGTAGCCCGCGGCGCGCAGCCAGCGCTGCACCATGTCGAACACCACCATCACGCGCGCATGCCCGACGTGGCAGTAGTCGTACACCGTCATGCCGCAGACATACATGCGGACCTTGCCGGGTTCGATGGGCACGAAGGGCTGTTTCTCGCGCGCGAGCGTGTTGTAGATGTTCAGTGGATGCATGAAACGAGGTGTTCGAAGAGAATGCGTGGCGCCTGCCGCGCGCGAGACCGTGCCGACTGGCCGGCCGCGCATCGGTCGACTTGCCGGACAGCGTGACCGGGCGATGCGTCTCGACCAGTGCCGCGGCGGCGTGGACATCGGTTCGCCGAGCGAGGCCATATCTTACCGGAAGCCTTCGCGCGTCGGCGTCGATGCCGCGCTTTGCTAGAATGCCGCGAAGTATAAAGGACCGCACCTACATGAGCTTGCCATTGCCCAACGTCGCGACCGACGCCATGCATCACGTCACGCCCGGCATCATGACCGTGCGGCGGCGCGCCGCCGCAGCCACCGTACGCAGCGTGCGCGCGTGCGCCATCGCCGTGGCGAGCGCCGCCGCGCTGCTGTGCGCCCTGCCCGCTGCGCCGGCCCTGGCGCAATCCGTCGGCTTTCCCGGCGGCGGCACGGCCGGCGCGAAGGGCTTCCAGCCCTCCGGCGATCCGGGCATGGCCGAGGCCGAGAAGGCCGCGCAGCAGCGCCGCTATGCCGAGGCGATCGAACGCTTCGACCGCGTGATCGCCGCCAACCCGCGCAATGTGCAGGCC
Organism: Cupriavidus cauae; assembly: GCF_008632125.1. Lineage (GTDB taxonomy): Bacteria > Pseudomonadota > Gammaproteobacteria > Burkholderiales > Burkholderiaceae > Cupriavidus > Cupriavidus cauae. The sequence continues at coordinate 82,420 of NZ_VWRN01000005.1, read as the reverse complement.
CGCTTCGAGCGTGCGTGGGCGCTGTCGCAGGCCGGCCGCGAGGACGAGGCGGTGCAGGCCTTCCACGAGATCGCACAGGAATATCCCGAACTGCCCGAGCCGCACAACAATCTGGCGCTGATCTATGCGCGCCGGGGCGATCTGAAGCGCGCCGAGGCCGAGCTGCTGGCGGCGCTCGAAGCCAAGCCCGGCTTTGCGATCGGCTATACCAATCTGGGCGACGTCTATCGCAAGCTCGCCGAGCGCTCCTACGCCGAAGCGCTCAAGCGCAATCCCGGCGATGCGCGCGCCCGCAGCGGCCTGGCCGCGGTCGGCACCAAGGCGCCGGCCAATACGTCGGCAAATCCGCCCGCCAGCCCGCAGCCGCGTACGCGCCAGCCCGCCGCCGAGCCCCAGGCACCGGTCGCGGCGCCGCCGCTGCCCCGGCCGCCCGGCCCGGATCGCGAAGACCTGGACTGACCGGTCCGCAGCACTGCCCCGCTCGCGCCCTGCGCTGTGCAAGGCGTAGCGAGCGGGCGTGATCGTTATCCATGCGGGGCGACTGCCGGGACGGCGCGTCCATCGACCGCCGGTATCCGCCGATCGCCCTCGCCCACTCCCTGGAGATCCCCATGTCCCTGACCCGACGCGGCGCCCTCGGCGCCATGCTGGCCGCGCTGATGGCCGGCACCCTGAGCTACGGTGCGGCCCACGCGCAGGCGCCGGCCTCCGCCCCCGCCACGACTGCGGAGCGCGTGCGCTTTGCCACCAGCGCCGGCAACTTCACCATCGAGGTCTATCCCGAGGCCGCGCCGAAGACCGTCGCCAACTTCCTGGAATACGTGAACAGCGGCTTCTACAGCGGCACGATCTTCCACCGGGTGATCAACGGCTTCATGGTGCAGGGCGGCGGCTTCGACCGCGACATGAAGCAGAAGCCGACGCGCGCGCCGATTCCGCTGGAGGCGCAGAACGGCCTGAAGAACAAGGCCGGCACCGTGGCCATGGCCCGCACTGGCGATCCGAACTCCGCCACGGCGCAGTTCTTCATCAATGTGGTAGATAATCCGAGTCTCGACTATCCGCAGCCGGACGGTAACGGCTATGCCGTATTCGGCAAGGTGGTCGAAGGCATGGATACCGTCGACCGCATCAAGAAGACGCCTACCACCGCCTACGGCCCCATGCGCAATGTGCCAGCCACGCCGATCGTCATCGAGTCGGCCACCATCGTCAAGTAACAGAGGAAAGCCATGTCCAAGGTCCAGCTCCAAACGAATCACGGCGCCATCGTCATCGAACTCGACGCCGACAAGGCGCCCAAGACGGTGGAGAACTTCCTATCGTATGTCCGCAAGGGTCACTACGACAACACGATCTTCCACCGCGTCATCAAGAACTTCATGATCCAGGGCGGCGGCTTCGAGCCGGGCATGAAGCAGAAGCCCACCGACGATCCGATCGACAACGAGGCCGGCAACGGCCTGAAGAACGACCGCTACACCGTGGCGATGGCGCGCACCAATGCGCCGCACTCGGCCACCGCGCAGTTCTTCATCAACGTGGTCGACAACGACTTCCTGAACTTCACTTCGCCGACGCCGCAGGGCTTCGGCTACGCGGTGTTCGGCAAGGTCGTCGAAGGCACCGACGTGGTCGACAAGATCAAGGGCGTGCGTACCGGCAGCGCCGGCTTCCATCAGGACGTGCCGCTCGAGGACGTCGTGATCGAGAAGGCGGTGGTGCTCGAGTAATCGTGCACTGGATTGACTCGGCACAGCGCGCGGCACGGCACGCGGCACAACGCGTGCGCTGCGCCCGCGCCAATCACGGCGGCATGCCCTCGCCCATGGAAATCGTTCCCAATCGATGAGCCCTGCCGCCAGCACGCCGGCTGCCTCCACCCTCGCGGTGGAAGCGCCGGCGTGGTTCATTTCCGACCTGCATCTGACCCCGGGGATGCCGCGCACGCTGGCGGCCTTCGAACGCGTGCTCGAACGCGCCGCCGAACAGGCGCGCACGCTCTTCATCCTCGGCGACTTCTTCGAATTCTGGATCGGCGACGAAGAAAGCGAGGCACCGTTTCCGCGCGCCGTCGCCGCGGCGCTGGCGCGCCTGGCCGCGCGTGGCGTGCCGGTCTATCTGATGCACGGCAATCGCGACTTCCTGCTCGGCCCGCGCTTTGCGCGCGAGGCCGGCGCGACGCTGCTGCCCGATCCGACCGTGATCGATTGCGCGGGCCATCGCGTGGTGCTGACCCATGGCGACATGCTGTGCACAAACGACACGCGCTATATGCGCTTCCGCCACTGGACGCGCAAATCCTGGATCCAGCGGCTGTTCCTGGCGCTGCCACTGTCGTGGCGCCTGGGTATCGCGCGCAAGCTGCGCAGCGACAGCGAGGCGGGCCGCCAGCGCCCCGGGCCGCCGCGCGACTATGGCGATGTCGCGCCGGCCGCGGTCGCGGCGCTGCTGCGCGACAGCGGCACGGCGGCGATGGTGCATGGACACACGCACCGGCCGGCCCGGCATGACGAGCCGCATGGCCTGCGCTGGGTGCTGACCGACTGGGACCTCGATGGCCCGCATCCGCGCGCGGCGGCATTGCAGCTCGATGCCGAGGGCTTTCGCGAATTGCCGCAGCTCGATTGATCGCGGCGCAGGCAAAGGCCCACGCGGCCGCACCTCCGCCCTTCCTCGTTCACGCCATCGCGTTACTTCATCAGCTTGCGCAGTTCGCTGGCATCGAAGCGATCGTTCGGCGTGTTCTCCAGATGCTCGCCGAGCCGGTCCAATGCGGCCTGCACCGCCTCGAGCTTTTCCTGCTGGCTGGCCGCATGGTCGATCAGGCTCTTGAGCGCCAGCGACACCGGATCGTCGGCATTCGGCGTGATGCCGTAAGCGGAGAACTCCTGCCGCGCGCCCTGCTGCGAAGTCGGCGCGTCCGGCAGGATGATGCGGGCCGGCACGCCCACCGCGGTGGCGCCCGGCGGCACCGGCTTGAGCACCACGGCATTGGAGCCCACGCGCGCGCCATCGCCGATGGTGAAGCCGCCCAGCACCTTGGCGCCGGCGCTGACCACCACGCCGGTGCCCAGCGTCGGATGCCGCTTCTGGCCCTTGTACAGCGAGGTGCCGCCGAGCGTCACGCCCTGATAGATCGTGCAGTCGTCCCCGATCTCGGCGGTCTCGCCGATCACCACGCCCATGCCGTGATCGATGAACACGCGCCGGCCCATCTTGACGGCCGGGTGGATCTCGATGCCGGTCAGGAAGCGCGACCAGTGCGAGATCCAGCGGCCCAGCCAATGCATCCCCGCATTCCAGCAGGCGTGCGCGAAGCGATGAAACACCACGGCATGCAGGCCCGGGTAACACGTCAGCACCTCCAGCCGGCTGCGCGCGGCGGGGTCGCGCTGCATGATGGTGTCGATATCTTCCTTGAGGCGAGAGAACATCTTGGTCGTGTGCGATTGCCCCGCCGTGCCGCGCGCCATCGGAGCGCGCATGCCGCCGGGGTCGTGTCCGGGCAAGGCCCTGGGGAAACGGAAGCAGGGAGTGTAAGAGATTTGGCACCCTGATGCCGTCATGGGCATCGGGCGCCGCACCTGCCCCGCCGCTACGTCGACACGCGCGGGGGAAGCCCGGGCGTGCGCGGCGCGGGCGTCAACATCGCTCGCGGTGGAAGGCGTGGGCAGCGTGGGCAGCGGTGCGGATGGCGCGCTCGCGTCGCACGAGCGACGGACGGCCGGCCCGCTCGCGACGTGCGTGAAGCGCTTCGGTGCGCCAGGGTTCGATGCACCAGGGACCGATGCAGCAGAAGCAGGCGGCAATTCGCGCCAAGGTCATGTCTCCATGCTGTCGCCACTGCGGTGGTCACTGCCGACACCGCCGCGGTCGTCACTGCGTTCGCCGCTGCGCGGCCCGCGCCCGGCCAGCGTCATCTGCTTGGCGATGCCGCGCAGCAGATTGACCTCCTCCTGCTCCAGCCCGCTGCGCGCGAACAGCCGGCGCAGTCGCGGCATCAGCTTCTTCGGATGGGCCGGATCGAGAAAGCCGATCGCCTCCAGGCCCTGCTGCAGATGCGCGAACATCGCCTCGATCTGCTCGGCCGTGGCGGCCTGCCCAGCATAGCCGATATCGCTCGGCGGCGCCGCGCGGTCCTGCAGCAACGCCAGCCGCATCTCGTAGGCGATCAACTGCACGGCCTGGGCAAGATTCAACGAGGCGTAGGCGGGATTGGCGGGGATATGGGTCACCACCGAGCAGCGGTCGACGGCCTCGTTGGGCAAGCCGAAGCGTTCGTTGCCGAAGACGAAGGCGACATCGGCCGCTTCGGGGCTGAATTCCGCGGTGGGTTCCTGGGTGGATCCCTGGGTGGATCCCTGGGTAGATCCCTGGGTGCGTTCCAGGGTGGCTTCGGCGGTGGATGCCGAGCCGAAGCCGGCCGCGGCCGCCAGCAGATGCCCGCGCGCCCGCGCCGTCGCCTCGCGCGGCAGCAGCCGCGGCGGCCCGAACTCGCGCTGGCGCGCCGTCATCGCGACGGTATAGGAGGCGCCCGCCAGCGCCGTTTCCAGATCGTCGACCACGCGCGCGGCGCGCAGCACGTCGTCGGCACCGCTGGCCAGCGCGACGGCCTCCGGATGCTCGCGCACCGCCGGCTCCCGCGGCGACACCAGCACCAGCGTGCCGGGCCGGGCGCCGAAGCCCATGGTCTTGATGGCGCGCGCCACCGAGCCGACGTTGCCGGGATGGCTGGTTTCGACCAGCACGAAGCGCACGCGGGCAAAGGCGGCGTCCAGGGCGGTCTGTGGCGCGCCTGGAGCTGCGTTTGCGTGCTCGCTCGTGTCCATTGCCGGGTTCCTATACAATGCAGGGTTCCAATTTATTTGGCGCGCCGCTCCGCCGCCCTGGCCAAGGCTTCGATGCCGGCCAGCGGAGACAAGGTCGACGCGCCCGTTCTTCTACAATCCGTTGTGTTGTCCGCCGGGAGCCGCGCGCGCCATGCCGTCCGCAGCGCTGCCCGCTTTTCGGCGGCTGGAGAGATTCATGCATCCGATGCTCAATATCGCCATCAAGGCCGCTCGCAAGGCGGGTTCCATCATCAACCGCGCGTCGATGGACGTGGATCTCCTGCGGGTTTCCCGCAAGCAGCACAACGATTTCGTCACCGAGGTCGACCGCGCCGCCGAGGCCGCGATCATCGAGATCATCCGCACCGCCTACCCGGAACACGGCATTCTAGCGGAAGAGTCCGGCCAGTCCTGGCGCGAGGACGAGGAAGGCCACGAGTACACCTGGGTCATCGACCCGCTCGACGGCACCACCAATTTCATCCATGGCTTCCCGCAGTACTGCGTGTCGATCGCCCAGCTGCACAAGGGTTCGCCGGTGCAGGCGGTGGTCTACGACCCGACCCGCGACGAGCTGTTTACCGCCACCAAGGGCGCCGGCGCCTTCCTGAACAACCGCCGCATCCGTGTCAGCCGCCGCGACAAGCTGGCCGACTGCCTGATCGGCACCGGCTTCCCGTTCCGCGATCTGGATGGCCTCGAGGCCTATGTCGAAGTGTTCGCGCTGATGACGCGCAGCTGCGCCGGCCTGCGCCGCCCGGGCGCCGCCGCGCTGGACCTGGCCTATGTCGCCTGCGGCCGCCTGGACGGCTTCTTCGAGACCGGCCTGAAGCCCTGGGACATGGCGGCCGGCATGCTCCTGATCACCGAAGCCGGCGGCCTGGTCGGCAACTACGCGGGCGAAGCGCGCCAGCTCGAACAGGGCGAGGTGCTGGCCGGCAACCCGAAGGCCTTCGCGCAGATGGTGCGCCTGCTGACGCCGTACTCGCTGGATAACGGCGGCCCGGCGGCCTGAGGGGCGGGGAAGCGCCCAACCCATCGCGGCGCCCTCCCCCCTTTTTCATCCAATTCCTCTCCGTACCCCGCCGCAACGCGCAGTAAAATGCGCGTTTGCGTCCGATGCCCACGGCCTCGCGCACGCTCCGAACCCGGCCGCTGCCCATGCGCAGCGGCCCGCCGAGAGGATTGCATGTCCGAAGACCTGCCAACTACCGCGGCCGCCAGCGCATCGGCTGGTGCCACGGAAAAACACACGCCGATGATGGCGCAATATTTGCGCATCAAGGCGGACCATCCCGACACCCTGCTGTTCTACCGGATGGGCGATTTCTACGAGCTGTTCCACGACGACGCCGAGAAGGCCGCGCGGCTGCTCGATATCACGCTGACCGCGCGCGGCAGCTCCAATGGTGTGCCGATCCGCATGGCCGGCATTCCCTTTCATTCGGTCGATCAATACCTGGCCCGGCTGGTCAAGCTCGGCGAATCGGTCGCGATCTGCGAGCAGATCGGCGATCCGGCCACGAGCAAGGGACCGGTCGAGCGCAAGGTCGTCCGCATCGTCACGCCCGGCACGCTGACCGACGCGGCGCTGCTGCCCGACAAGGCCGATACCTTCCTGATGGCGGTGCACCAGCAGACCACGCGGCGCGGCGTCAGCAAGACCGGGCTGGCCTGGCTGAACCTGGCCAGCGGCGAGCTGCGGCTGATGGAATGCGAGGCCGCGCAACTGGCGCGCGAACTCGAACGCATCCGCCCCGCCGAGTTGCTGCACACCGATGGCATCGAACTGCCCGCGCATCCGTGCGCGCGTACCCGGCTGCCCGAGTGGCACTTCGATCAGGACGCCGGCGCGCGCCGCCTGCGCGAGCAACTGGGCGTCGCCAGTCTCGATCCGTTTGGCTGCCGCGCGCTGGGCGCGGCGCTCGGCGCGGCCGGCGCGCTGCTGAACTACGCGGCCAGCACGCAGGGCCAATCGCTGCGCCATGTGCAGGGCGTCACGGTCGAGCATGAAACCGAGTTCGTGGGCCTGGACACCGCCACGCGCCGCAATCTCGAACTGACCGAGACGCTGCGCGGCGGCGAATCGCCGACGCTGTTCTCGCTGCTCGATACCTGTGCCACGGCAATGGGCAGCCGGCTGCTGCGCCATTGGCTCCACCATCCCTTGCGCGAACGCGCGATTCCGCAGGCGCGGCAGCAGGCCATCGGCGCGCTGCTGGCGCAGGATCTCGATACGCTGCGCGCCCGCCTGCGCCGGCTCGCCGATGTCGAGCGCATCACCGCCCGGCTGGCGCTGCTGAGCGCGCGTCCGCGCGACCTGTCGTCCCTCAGGGATACGCTCGCGGCGCTGCCGGACGTGCAGGCCTGCGTGGCGCCGGACGACACCGCCCCGCTGCTGGCGCAGACGCTGACCGAGCTGGCGGTGCCGCAGGAGTGCCTGCACCTGCTGTCGCGCGCGATCGCGCCGGAGCCGTCGACAGCCGTGCGCGATGGCGGCGTGATCGCCCGCGGCTACGACGCCGCGCTCGACGAGCTGCGCGACATCTCGGAGAACTGCGGCCAGTTCCTGATCGACCTGGAGGCGCGCGAGCGCACGCGCACCGGCATCGCCAACCTGCGCGTCGAATACAACCGCGTGCACGGCTTCTATATCGAAGTCACCAACGGGCAAGCCGACAAGGTGCCCGACGACTATCGCCGGCGCCAGACGCTGAAGAATGCCGAGCGCTATATCACGCCGGAGCTGAAGGCCTTCGAGGACAAGGCGCTGTCGGCGCAGGACCGCGCGCTGGCGCGCGAGAAGCAGCTGTACGAAGCACTGCTGCAACTGCTGTTGCCGCATATCGGCGAGCTGCGCCGGGTCGCGGCGGCACTGTCGCGCCTGGACGTGCTGGCCGCCCTCGCCGAACGCGCCCGCACGCTGGACTGGTCGTGCCCCGAGCGCGTCGACGAGAACGTGATCGACATCGTGCAGGGCCGCCATCCGGTGGTCGAGGGCCAGCTGGCCGCGGAGTCGACGCCATTCATCGCCAACGACTGCCACCTGACCGAGGCCCGCAAGCTGCTGCTGATCACCGGCCCGAACATGGGCGGTAAATCGACCTTCATGCGGCAGACCGCGCTGATCGTGCTGCTGGCGTGCGTCGGGGCCTACGTGCCGGCGCGGCGCGCGACCGTCGGGCCGATCGACCGGATCTTCACGCGCATCGGCGCCGCCGACGATCTGGCCGGCGGCCGCTCGACCTTCATGGTGGAGATGACCGAGGCGGCCGCCATCCTGCACAACGCGACGCCGCACAGCCTGGTGCTGATGGACGAGATCGGCCGCGGCACCTCGACCTTCGACGGACTGGCACTGGCGTGGGCGATCGCCCGTCATCTGCTGGCGCACAACCGCAGCCACACGCTGTTCGCCACGCACTATTTCGAGCTGACGCAGCTGCCGCAGGAGTTTCCGCAGGCGGCCAACGTGCACCTGTCCGCGGTCGAGCACGGCGACGGCATCGTCTTCCTGCACGCCGTGCAGGACGGCCCGGCCAGCCAGAGCTACGGCCTGCAGGTCGCGCAACTGGCGGGCGTGCCGCAGCCGGTCATCCGCGCGGCGCGCAAGCATCTGGCCTGGCTCGAGCAGCAATCGACCGACGCCACGCCGACGCCCCAGCTGGATCTGTTCGCGGCGCCGACCGTGCCCGATGCGGACGATGACGGCGACGATGGCCGCCACAATGGCCCCGCTTCCATCGCCGCCGCCAACGATGCGCTCGGCGAGGCGATGCGCGATCTCGACCCCGACAGCATGACGCCGCGGCAGGCGCTCGACGCGCTGTACCGGCTCAAGGCGCTGGCCGAGGAATCCGGGCAGCCGGCATGACGATGGCAAGCGCGCGCCGCCGGGCACCGTGGTGCCGACCGCTGCTGGCCCTCGGGCTGGCGGCGGCGCTGCTGGGCGCGTGGGCCACGCAGAGCGCCGCCACCGTGCAGCCGGTCGCGGCCAGGGCGCTGTCGGCGGAAGGCAAGCCCGGCGGCAAGACCGGTGACAAAGCGAGCGGCAAGGCCGTCGACTCACGGCTCGTACGCATCGCGCTGATCGCCGACCTGCCGCAATGGCCCGACGCCGAGGCGCCGACGCAGCAACTGCTGGACAACCTCGCGCAACGCAAGCTCGCCTTCGTCATCCATGCCGGCGGCATCAAGGGCGACACCGAGTCGTGCGCCGATGCGATGCTGGCCGGCCGGCTGCGGCTGCTGGACCAGTCGCCGCTGCCGCTGGTCTATATCCCGGGCGAAACCGACTGGGCCGAATGCGAGCAGGCGATCAATGGCAGCTTCGATCCCGACGAGCGGCTGGCGCGGCTGCGCGAGCTGGCCTTTCCGGACGACGATTCGCTGGGCCAACGCAAGCTCCGGCTGATCCGGCAATCGGATCAGGCCAAGTTCCGCAGCTATCGCGAGAACGTCCGCTGGACGGCGGGCAAGGTGCTGCTGGTCGGCATGAACGTGCCCGACGACAACAACCACTATCGCACCGAGGCGGGGCGCAACGGAGAATTCGAAGACCGCCGCGAGGCCAACCGGCAATGGCTGGCGCGCGCGTTCTCGGCCGCCGAGCAGGAATCGCTCGATGGCATCGTGCTGGTGATCCACGGCGACCCGCAGTTCGGCAACGGCTGGGAGAAGCGCGGCAAGCCGACGCTGCTCGACGGTTTTCTGCGCCATCGCCAGCGCGATGGCTATCTCGAATTCAAGCGGCAGCTGCGCGAGCTGGTCAGCGACTATCGCGGGCAGGTGCTGCTGATTCACAGCAGCATCGGCGGCTTCGGCATCGATACGCCGCTGCGCGATGCCAAGGGCAAGACGATCCGCAGCTTCACGCGCGTCGCGCTGCCGGTGGGCTCGCCGAAGCAGTGGACCGAGCTGACGATCTCGCCGGATTCGCGTTCGCTGTTTTCGGTTGCGCTGCAGGACGGCGCAGGCAAGAACTAGCCTGCTTACCACTATCGAGCCCAGAAAGCGAAAAAGCCGGCAATGCCGGCTTTTCCGTTCGATGGATGCATACGTCGATCAGTGCAGCGTGCGCGGGCTGTCGTCGTCCTCGTCCTCGTCGACCACTTCGATGCCCGATGCGCCATGCGCGTGGCCATGCTCGACTTCCTCGGCGGTCGCTTCGCGGACCTCGGAGACCTTCAGCCAGAAACGCAGCGCCATGCCGGCCAGCGGATGGTTGCCGTCGAGCACCACCTTGTCCTCGGCGACGTCGGTGACGGTATAGATCACCGAATCCTCTTCGTCGCCGTCCTCGGGCACGCCTTCGAACTGCATGCCGACTTCGAGCGGTTCGGGAAAACGATCGCGCGGCTCGACCTTGACCAGTTCGGCGTCGTAGTCGCCGAAGGCGTCCTCGGGCTCGAGCTGCAACTGCGTCTCGAAGCCTGCGGCATGACCGTCGAGTGCTTCCTCGATCTTGGGGAACGTGCCATCATAGCCGCCGTGCAAGTAGACCATCGGCTCATCCGATTCTTCGATCAGATTGCCCTGCGCATCCGACAGCTTGTACACCACGGACACAACCGTGTTCTTCGCGATTTTCAATTCTTCACTCCATGAACGATTCCGCATTATACGCGCAGGCCCTGCCCCGCGGCCCGGTGGATCCGGATGCGCCACTTCAGCTGCTCGGGGGCATGACGCCCGCCGCATTCATGCGTGATATCTGGCACCGCAAACCCCTGCTGGTTCGACAAGCCATCTCCGATATCGTGCCCCCTGTCTCGCGGGAAGCGCTTTTCGAGCTGGCCGACCGCGACGACGTCGAATCGCGGCTGGTCACCCACTTCCGCAACCGCTGGAAACTGGCGCACGGCCCCTTTGCCGCCGACAATCTGCCATCGACCAAGGCGCGCCAATGGACGCTGCTGGTCCAGGGCGTGAACCTCCACAATAGCGCGGCGGCCGCGCTGATGGGGCAATTCCGCTTCATTCCCGATGCGCGCCTGGACGACGTGATGGTCAGCTATGCCACCGACGGCGGCGGTGTCGGCCCGCACTTCGACTCCTATGACGTGTTCCTGCTGCAAGTTTCGGGCCGGCGCCGCTGGCGCATCTCGTCGCAAGACCGGCTCGAGCTGGTGCCGGATCTTCCTTTAAAGATACTGGCCGAATTCGAAGCGGAACAGGAGTTCGTGCTCGAGCCCGGCGACATGCTGTACCTGCCGCCGCAATACGCCCACGACGGCGTCGCCGAGGGTGAGTGCATGACCTGCTCGATCGGTTTCCGCGCGCCGGCCTACCGCGAGCTGGCGGGGCATTTTCTGGCGTGGCTGTCGGAAACCGTGGAGGACAACGAGGCGCTGTCCGGGCGTTATGCCGATCCCGGACAAGCGGCCACTTCGCGTCCCGCGCAACTGCCCGCGGATCTCGCCCGAACCGTTGCGCAACGGCTGCAGGCGTTGCGCTGGTCCAATGACATGGTGTCCGAGTTTATCGGCACCCATCTGTCCGAACCGAAGCCCGGCGTGGAGTTCGCCGAGGTTCCGCAAATCGCCGCGGGAAAATACGCGAAACTGGCAAGAACGCACGGCATTGTGTTGGCGCCGGCTTCGATCGCGCTATACGACCGCAGCCATTTCTTCCTCAATGGCGAAGCTTACGAGGTCCCCGGCGAACTGGCCGGCTGGCTGCGGCGGCTGGCCGATCGGCGCCATTTGACCGCCGCCGAGGTCGGCCAATGCGCGGAGCTGCCGGAGCTGATGGAGACATTTCACCATTGGACCCTGGAGGGCTGGCTGCAGCTCGCGCCGGCCGCGGTGTAATAATGCGTAACAGTGTGGTCAGCAAATGACGGCGCTACACAAGCCGGGAAAACGTGGATATAATCGCCAGCTGGCTCGTACTGTGGACCAATGCATTTACGGCACCGGGGAGAGCCATTAAATTGAAGTTCACGAGCGATAATTACCGGTAATTATTCATCGCCTGTTTTTCTTTCTATTACAAGTTAAAGGACGAACAATGAAGAAGTCTCTCCTGATCGCTTCCCTGCTGGCTGCTGTTGCCGTCGCCGCTTGCGGCAAGAAGGAAGAAGCCGCTCCCGCAGCTGACACCGCTGCTCCGGCTGCTACCGCTCCGGCTACCGAAGCTTCGGCTCCGGCTGCTGACACCGCTGCTGCTCCGGCTGCCGACGCTTCGGCCCCGGCTGCTGACGCTTCGGCTCCGGCCGCTGACGCTTCGGCTGCAGAAGCCAAGTAAGCGTTCGCCCGAACGAAAAAAACCGGCCTTCGGGCCGGTTTTTTTATGGGCGCTGGCCAGGCCGGGATTGCACGCCTGGGGCCCGGCCATTTATCGCGTCCGATTCATCCCTTCACCGCCTGCCAGCCGGCCGTTCGTCCTGATTCATCCCTTCACCGCCTGCCAGCCCAGCCCTTCGTACTGATCCGCCACCAGGATATCGTCGGCCACCGTGCCGAGCGCCGCTGCCAGCGCGCCGGTCGCCAGGGCCGGCGTATTGTTCTGCTGACTCAGATGGGCCGCCACCACGCGGCCAAGGCCGCTGTGCGCGACGCGCGCCAGGATCGCGGCGGCCACCTCGTTGGCCAGATGACCGAAGTCGCCACCGATGCGCCGTTTCAACGATGGCGGATACACCGAGTTGCGCAGCATCTCGCGATCGTGATTGCACTCGAGCACCAGCGCGTCGACGCCGGCGAGACGGGCCACCAGGTAAGGCGTTTCCATTCCCGCGTCGGTCAGCACGCCCAGCCGCGCATCGCCGTCCGACAGCACGAACTGCACCGGCTCGCGCGCGTCGTGCGGCACGGTGTAAGGCAGCACCTGCAGGTTGCCGATCTCGAACGCGTAGTCGGCGCCGATCACCCGCACATCGGCCTTGTCGGCACCGCGCAGATGCGAGGTCGCCAGCCAGGTGCCATGCGTGGTGAAGACCGGCAGCCCATGCCGGGCGGCAAATGCGTAGGCCGAGCCGATATGGTCGCCGTGTTCGTGGGTAACCAGCACCGCATCGAGCCGGTCGGGCGTGACGCCCAGCCGCTCGAGCCGCCGCGCGGTCTCGCGCAGGCCGAAGCCGCAGTCGAGCAGCGCGCGGGTCACGCTGGCGCCATCACGGGATTCGATCAGCAGCGAATTGCCCTCGCTGCCGCTGCCGAGAAAGCCGAACCGCATCATCGCCGCGCCCACCCCATGCCGGGCGGAACCGCGGCGGTGGGCCGGACCGGGGCGCGAGCACCCGGCATCGCGGGTCCGTGCAATGCCGGGCTCAATCCAGCGCTCAATGCAGCGTTCAATGCAGCTGCTCGTCGAGCAGCGTCAGGATGCGCTTGGCGATCTCGGTCGACTCCGGTTGGCCGGCGTCGTTCAGCACGGTCACGGTGGTGCCCGAACCGCTGCCCTTCAGCGCCACGCGGTACTTCTTCGCCTGACGGGCGGCATCGCCACCGCTGCGCGTGAACAGCTTGGAGAAGAAGCCGCGGTTGTCGTTGACCGTGTCGCGCGTGTCGACATAACGGACGTAGTAGAGGCCCTGGCCGCGGTCGCGGTCTTCCACCGTGAAGTTGACGCGGTCCAGCGCGAGGCCGACCGAGCGCCAGGCGCGGTCGAACGGCTCGGGCAGCTGCAGCGCCTGCGCGCCGTTGACCTGCGTCAGATAGGTCGCCGAAGCGGCGGCCGCCGCCGTCTTGCCGGCGCCGGCGTCGGCCGGTGCGGCCGGCTTGGCGGCGCCCGCCGGTGCGGGCAGCGTGCCGTTCTTCGCCATGCGGTCGGCCTGTTCCTTCTGCACGCCCAGGCGCTGCGCCAGGCGGGACAGGAATTCGGCTTCCAGCTCGGGATCGGCCGGGCGCGGAGTCCACACCGTCTGCGACTTGTCCAGGCCGGTCAGCTCTTCCTTGGCGCCGCGATGGCTGATGAAGACTTCCAGGTTGCCGTTCTGGCCCTTCTCGACCCGGCTGCGGAACTTGTCGCGCTCCGAGGTCGAATACAGGCTGTCGAACACCTTGCCGATCGTGTTGCGGATGAAGTCCTGCGGAATCTTGGCGCGGTTCTCGGCCCAGTCCGTTTCCATGATGCCGGTCTCGGGCGAGTCCTGTACCAGCAGGAAGCCGTTCTCCTGCCAGAACTCGCGCATGGTCTGCCACAGCTGGTCGGGCGCCATGCCGTTGCTGATGACGAGCCAGCGCTGGTTGCCGTCGCGTTCGACGCGGATGCCTTCCGCCGACGGCAGCACATTGGTGCCGGCGACCTTGGGCTGGGTGCTGGTGGCCTGCTGGTAGCCGGACAACGTCGCGCCGGCCTGCTCGGGGACCGAATAGCGGCGATCGCCGTCGAGCTTGGTCAGGTCCGGCGGCACCTCGAGCGTCGAGGTGCGCTTGGCCGCGGCGGCCGACTTGTAGTCGATCTTGTCGGCCTGCATCATGTCGTTGACGGTGCTGCAGCCAGCGGTCATGCCGAGCGCGAGCAGCGGCAAGACCAGGGCGGCACGGCGGCCTTGCGGCACGCCATGGCGGTTAAGCTTGAGTTTCATTGACACGCAATCCTAGTGAAGGGAATGACCGCTTGGCGCGAAAGAAAAATCGGATCGATCAGGCGAGCAGCCCGGCGCCGGCCAGCGCGCGGCGCACGGTCTCGTGGTGCTCGGGCGACAGCGGCGTCAGCGGCAGGCGGATGCCGCCGGCCATCTTGCCCATCTGTTGCAGCGCCCACTTGACGGGGATCGGGTTGGCCTCGATGAACAGCGCCTTGTTCAGCGCGATCAACTCCATATGGAGGCGGCGGGCGGTGATCGCATCGCCCTTGAGCGCCGCGACGCACAGCTCGTGCATCTTGCGCGGGGCCACGTTGGCGGTCACCGAGATATTGCCGTGGCCGCCCAGCAGCATCAGCGCGACCGCGGTGGGATCGTCGCCGCTGTAGATGGCAAAGCCTTCCGGCGCGTCCTTGATCAGCTGGGCCGCGCGGTCGATATTGCCGGTGGCCTCCTTGACCCCGACCACGCCCGGCACCTGGGCCAGGCGCAGGATGGTGTCGTTGCTCATGTCGGCGACAGTGCGTCCCGGCACGTTGTACAGCAGCACCGGCAGATCGACCGCTTCCGCGATGGTGCGGAAATGCCGGTACATCCCTTCCTGCGTCGGCTTGTTGTAGTAGGGCACGACCTGCAGCGACGCATCGGCGCCGACCTGCTTGGCGAAGGCGGTCAGCTCGATCGCCTCGCGGGTCGAGTTGCCGCCGGTCCCGGCGATGATGGGGATGCGTTTGGCGGCCTGCTCGACCGCGACCCGGATCAGCTCGCAATGCTCCTCGACCGACACCGTGGGCGATTCCCCCGTGGTACCGACGATCACGATGCCATCGGTGCCTTCGCCGACGTGCCAGTCGATCAGGCTGCGCAGCGCGGCGTAATCCAGGCTGCCATCCTCCTGCATCGGCGTCACGATGGCGACGATGCTGCCGGTAATCTGTGTCATAGCTGGTATGGTTTTCGAGATTTCGAATAGCGGGATTGTACCGGATACGAATTGGCCGCCGAAGCACACCGGCAACCCTGCCTACCCGGGCAAACACCAAGTGGATCAACGCATCGGCCCGCTTGCACGCTGACATCGCGCCGGCATCACCTGGCGCAAATCACCCGTCCAGGCGATAGCGTGGCGGCGCCGCCGCTCCAGCGGCCTGCAGTGCCTCGCGCACGGCGCATATGCGCTGCACGAACGCCGTCCGGGGCACTTCGATCACGCCGTCCTCGTAGGCGACGACCCGCAGGCTCCCGCGTACCGCCTCGAGCAATTCGCCGGGCCGCAGCAGGAAATCGGGATTGGACGGCTTGCCGACCGTCTCGTTCCCCACCGCAAAGGTTTCGTAGATCAGCACGCCGCCGGGCGCCAGCGCATCGATCAGATGCGGCCACAAGGGGCGATGCAGATAGTTGGTGACGATCACCGCGTCGAACGGCGCCTCGTCGGCCAGCGGCCAGGCGCCCTGCTCCAGGTCCGCCTGCCGGGTCCGCACGGGGCTCGGCAGGCCGGCCAGCGCGGCGGCATCGCGGTCGACGCCCAGCACGTCGAAGCCGCGCTCCGCCAGCCAGCGCGCATGGCGTCCGCTGCCGCAGGCCAGGTCCAGCACGCGGCCGCCCGCGCGCAGCAACGGCGTCCAGCGCACCACCCAGGGCGAGGGCTCGCCGAGCGCGGCATGCGGCGCGCCGGCAGGCATGGACGACGGCATGGGAGACGGCATCGACGACGGCAGCGAGCCCATCAACGGTATCCCAGCCCCATGGCCTCGCGCACGTCGCGCATGGTCTCCTGCGCGACCGCGCTGGCCTTGGCGCAGCCGTGGTCGACGATGTCGCGCAGCAGGGCCGGATTGTCCATGTACGGCTGGGCGCGCTCGAGCATCGGCTGCTGCTCGCGCAGGATGCCCTCGATCACCGGCTGCTTGCATTCGATGCAGCCGATGCCGGCGCTGCGGCAGCCCTTGAGCACCCATTCCTTCGTGGGCTCGTCGGAATACACCTGGTGCAGCTGCCACACCGGGCAGCGGGCCGGCTCGCCCGGATCGGTGCGGCGCACCCGTGCCGGATCGGTCGGCATCGTGCGCACCTTCTTCTCGACCGAGTCCTTGTCCTCGCGCATGCGGATCGTGTTGCCATAGGACTTCGACATCTTCTGGCCGTCGAGCCCGGGCATCCGCGACGCGGCCGTCAGCAGCGCCTGCGGCTCGACCAGGATGGTCTTGCGCGAACCGGCCAGATAGCCCAGCAGCAGCTCGCGGTCGTCATTGGACAGGCTCTGGGACTGCGCGACCAGCGCGCGGCCCTCTTCCAGCGCGCTGTCGGTGCCCTGCTCCTGGAAGGTCTTGCGCAGGTCGAGGAACACGCGGGTCCGCTTGCCGCCCAGCTTCTTCGCGGCCTCCTGCGCCTTCTCCTCGAAGCCCGGCTGGCGGCCGTACAGGAAGTTGAAGCGGCGCGCGATCTCGCGCGTGATCTCGACGTGCGGCACCTGGTCCTCGCCCACCGGCACCTTGTCGGCGCGATAGATCAGGATATCGGCCGCCTGCAGCAGCGGATAGCCAAGGAAGCCGTAGGTTGCCAGGTCCTTGTCCTTGAGCTTCTCGATCTGGTCCTTGTAAGTCGGCACGCGTTCGAGCCAGCCCAGCGGCGTGCCCATCGACAGCAGCGTGAACAGTTCGGCGTGCTCGGGCACGCGGCTCTGGATGAACAGCGTGGCCTGCTCCGGATCGACGCCGGCGGCCAGCCAGTCGGTCAGCATTTCCCAGACCGATTGGCCGATCACCTCGGGCGACTCGTAGTGCGTCGTCAGCGCGTGCCAGTCGGCCACGAAGAAGAAGCACGGGTGCTCCGACTGCAGCTTGACCCAGTTTTTCAGCACGCCATGGTAGTGGCCAAGATGCAGCGCGCCGGTAGGCCGCATGCCGGAGAGAACGCGATCGGGGAACATGTCGTTGTAATCAGTCTTTCAGGAAATCATTGCACCAGCGTCACTGCACCAGCGCCAGGATCGGCGCCAGCAGCAGCTGGACCAGCGAGCCCAGCAGGCTCATCACCGGCTGCATCCAGACCCGGGTGATGACGCCGGCGGCGACCAGCGCCAGCACGACGAAGATGCCGTACGGCTCGATCTTCGACAGCGCGTAGGCCATGCGCTGCGGCAGCAAGGCGCTGAGCACGCGGCCGCCATCGAGCGGCGGAATCGGAAACAGGTTGAACGCCGCCACCACCAGGTTGACCAGCACGCCGGCGCGCGCCATCTGCGCGAAGAACGGTTCGTCGACCTGCGCCAGCACCAGCCCCAGCGCGACCAGCGCCCAGGCGAAGGCCTGCACCAGGTTCGCGCCCGGCCCGGCCAGCGCGACCCACATGCTGTGCCAGCGCGGGTTGCGCAGCCGGCCGAAGGCGACCGGCACCGGCTTGGCATAGCCGAACACGAACTGGCCGCTGGTGACCAGGTACAGCAGCAGCGGCACGGCGATGGTGCCGATCGGATCGATATGGCGGACCGGGTTGAGGCTGACCCGGCCGAGCATATAGGCGGTGTTGTCACCGAACAGCTTGGCCACATAGCCATGCGCGGCCTCGTGCAGCGTGATGGCGAACAGCACGGGCAGCGCGTAGACCGCGAAGGTCTGAATCAGAGAGGCGTCCATGGGGCGCTATTGTAACGGCGGGCACCGGCCGCCACGCCGATTCGTGGGGCGGTCTGCGCCGGGCAGCGGCATGATGCCGCGCTCACAGCCCGAAGCGGGTGACATCGCCGCGGCCGGCGCGCACCAGCACCGGTTCGCCGCTGGTCAGGTCGATCACCGTACAGGCATGCGCGGGCGCGGTGCCGCCGCAGATCACCAGGTCGAGCTGCTTCTGCAGGCGCTCGCGAATTTCGAGAGGATCGTCCAGCGGCGCGGCATCGCCGGGCAGCTGCAGCGTCGAACTGATCATCGGCTGGCCCAGTTCGTTCAACAGCGCCTGCGGGATGGCATGGTCGGGCACGCGCACGCCGATGGTCTTGCGGGCCGGGTGGGACAGCCGCCGCGGCACTTCCTTGGTGGCCTCGAGGATGAACACATAGGGCCCGGGCGTGGCGCCCTTGATCCAGCGGTACTGCCGATTGTCGACCCGCGCGAAATTGCCGAGTTCGGACAGGTCGCGGCACATCAGCGTCAGGTGGTGCTTGTCGTCGATGCCGCGCAGCCGGCGCAGGCGCTCGACCGCGCCCTTGTCGTCGAGCCGGCAGGCGAGCGCATAGCTCGAATCGGTGGGCAGCGCGATCAGGCCGCCCTTGCCGACGATCTGGGCGGCCTGCTTGATCAGGCGCGATTGCGGATCGACCGGATGGATATCGAAGAACTGCGACATGGGGCGGTCCGGCGGCTTACCAGTCGTGCCAGACCGGCGTCAGCGACGACGGCAGCGGCGGCAGCGAGCCGATCTCGACCCGCCCTTCGCCCGGCCCGTGGAAGTCCGAGCCCCGCGAGGCCAGCAGCCCGTAGTGCCGCGCGACGTCGGCATAGCGGCGGTACTGGTCCGGCGTATGGCTGCCGGTCACGACCTCGACGGCGCCGCCGCCGAGCGCGGTGAATTCGTCGAAGAGCGCGTCGTGCTGGGTATCGGTGTAGTCGTAGCGGCCCGGGTGGGCCATCACGGCGATGCCGCCGGCGGCGCGGATCCACTTGACCGCCTCGCCGAGCGTGGCCCAGCGATGGCCGACATAGCCGGGGCGGCCCTCGGTCAGATAGCGGTCGAACACCTCGGAGATATTGCCGCAGATACCCTCGTCGACCATCCACCGGGCGAAGTGCGTGCGCGAGATCAGGTCGGGGTTGCCGACATAGCGCAGCGCGCCTTCGTAGGCGCCCTCGATGCCGACCGCGTGCAGCGCGTCGCCGATGTCCTGCGCGCGGCGGGCGCGGCCCGAGCGCGTCGCGGTCAGGCCGTCGATCAGTTCGGGGCACAGCGGATCGATCTGCAGGCCGACGATATGGACCGTCTGGCCCGCCCAGGTCACCGAGATCTCGACGCCCGGCACATAGCGCATGCCCAGCGCCTCGGCGGTCTCGCGCGCGATCAGCTGGCCGCCCAGTTCGTCATGGTCGGTCAGCGACCAGATCTCGACGCCGTTGGCGTGCGCCCGCTCGGCCACGACCGCGGGTGGCAGCGTGCCGTCCGAGATGGTCGAGTGGCAATGCAGGTCGGCGTTGATGGCGTGGGAAGCGTGCATTCCGTCATTCTACTCCCGCGCCTTCCGTGTCCGCAGGAGCCGGGCGCCGCTGCACCGCGGGACATGGCCGCCCCGGCGGTCCCCTGCGGCCCACGGTGGCCACTGCGGTGGACGGCGGCCACTGCTGTCAATAGTGGCTACTGCGGTCGACGGCAGCTACTGCGGCCAATGGGGGCCACTGCGGTCCACGGCGGCGCATAGCCATGCCGCCAACGCTGGCGTAGCCGGAACCGCGGCGGGGCCGGGGTATAGTGGACGCCTCCCCAGTCTTTCCGCGCGGCGTGCCGCCATGGCGCACGCCGGCCGCAACGATCCGATCATGCAGAACACCCATCCGGCCTCCCCCTCCCAAGACGTTTCCACCCCGCCCGCCGCGACCAATACCGAACCGGTCCGCACCGACGTGCTGATCGTCGGCGCCGGTCCGGTCGGCCTGTTCGCGGCCTTCCAGGCCCGGGTGCTGGGCCTGCAATGCGAGATCGTCGACGTGCTGGACCGCGCCGGCGGCCAGTGCACCGAGCTCTATCCCGAGAAGCCGATCTACGACATCCCCGCCGTGCCCGGCTGCCTGGCCCAGGACCTGGTCGACCGGCTGCTGGAGCAGTGCGCACCGTTCGCGGTGCCGATGCATTTCGGCCAGCGCGTCGAGGGCGTGCAGGAACTGCCCGGCGAGCCGCAGCGGCTGCTGGTCGCCACCGATGCCGGCAAGCGTTTCGAGGTGGCGGCGGTGCTGATCTGCGCCGGCGCCGGCGCGTTCGCGCCGCAGCGCGTGTCGCTGCCCGAGGCGGCGGCGCTGGAGGGCCGGCATTTGCACTATGCGGTGCGCGACGTGTCGCGCTTCGCCGGCAAGCGCGTGATCGTCGCCGGCGGCGGCGACTCGGCGCTGGACTGGGCGCTGGCGCTGCGCAAGGTGGCCGCGCGCGTCACGCTGCTGCATCGGCGCGAGGGCTTCCGCGCGGCCGACCATACGGTCGCCGAGATGCGCGCCGCGGTGGCGGCGGGCGAGATGGATTTCGTCGTCGGCATGCTGGGCGCGCTGCAGACCGAGGGCGACGCGCTGGTCGCCGCGCAGGTGCGCACGCGCGAGGACACGCTGACGCTGCCGGCCGATGAACTGGTCGCGCTGTACGGGCTGGTGTCCGAACCGGGTCCGATCGCGCATTGGGACCTCGACATGCGCGCCGGCCGCATCCTGGTCGATACCACCACCTACGAGAGCTCGCGCCGCGGCATCTTCGCCGCCGGCGACATCGCCTTCTATCCGAACAAGCAGAAGCTGATCCTGTCGGGCTTCCACGAGGCCGCGCTGGCGCTGCGCCGCGCCTACCACTACGCCTTCCCCGACAAGGCGCTGGTCCACGTGCACACCAGCAACAACGCCGCGCTGAAGGAAGCGCTGACGCACGGCACGGACTGAGGCGGAGGGCCGCCGCGCGGGCTCAGCCGCAGAACGACTCGATCAGCCCCGCGACCGCCTCGGGCTGGTCGTGATGCAGCATGTGGCCGGCGTCGTCGAGAATCACCTCGCGGAAATCGCGGAACGCGGCGAAGCGCTGCTTGAATTCGGCGATGCTCTGCTTGTGGGCGATATGGCGCAGCGTCTCCGAGTCGCGCGCCTCGACGTGCAGCACCGGCGCGGTCGCCGCGGCCCAGATCGCCATCGCCTCGTCGACGCGATACAGCACCGGATTGATCAGCTTGTGCGCGGGATCGCCGAGGATCTCCCAGCGACCTTCCGCGTTGCGCCGCGACCAGTGTTCGGCGAGAAACGCCGCGCGGTCGTCGCGCAGCCGGGGATTGGTTTTCTTCAGCCGCGCGGCGACCGCCTCGACGCTGTCGTAGGTCTTCAGCGTCGGCGGGTCGCGCAATTCGTCGAGCCAACGGGCGAAGCGCCGCGGCGCCTGCTCTGGCCGAGTGGCCGTCATGCCGAAGCCCTCCAGGTCCACCACGCGGCGTACCCGCTCGGGACGCACGCCGGCGTAGAAGCACGCGATATTGGCGCCCATGCTGTGGCCGACCAGGTCCACCGCGCCGTCCGGCTGATAGTGGTCGAGCAGGACTTCGAGATCGGCCAGATAGTCGGGAAACCAGTACGACGCCGTACCCGGATGGCGGGTCGGCCAGCCGGTCTGGCCGAAGCCGCGCCAGTCCGGCGCGATCGCGTGCCAGCGGCCCTGCAGCGCGTCGACTAGGAACTGGAACGAGGCCGCCACGTCCATCCAGCCATGCAGCAGGAACAGCTTCGGCGCGCCCGGTTCGCCCCAGTGGCGCACGTGGTAATCGAGGCCACGCACCGTGATACATTCGGAGCGCGATGTGTCGCGGATCGTCATGGTCTGCCCTGTCCCGCCTTGTCGGCTGTGTGGTTGCGGCGATTGCTCTGCCTGTGGTGATGATTGCGATCGTGATGATCACGTTGATCGCGATGGTCACGATCGTCACGATGGTCGTGCCAAGGATTGCCGCGACGGCCGTCGATGGCCACCACGCCCTCAGTCCGACAAAATCGAACGCTCGTTCGATTTACCGCGATTGTAGCCACAAGCGAGTCCGCGACGCCAGCCAGCATGCCAACAAGATCCGCGGCGCCCGACGCCGCGGACACAAGAACGGAGACCACCATGGCCGCATCCTCGCTGCCGGACAGCCGGCGCGACGACTATCCCGCGCTCTACCGCGACTTCCACTGGCACGTACCCGAAACCTTCAATCTCGCCGAAGCGTGCTGCGGCCGCTGGGCACGCGATCCCGCCACGCGCGACCGGATCGCCGTCCATACCGAGCATGAGGATGGCCGGCGTGCGTCGCATCGCTACGGCGAGATCCAGCGCGACGCCAATCGGTTGTCGCACGCGCTGCGCGAGCTGGGCGTCCGGCGCGGCGACCGGGTGGCGATCGTGCTGCCGCAACGCATCGAAACCGTGGTCGCGCATATGGCGGTCTATCAGCTCGGCGCGATCGCGATGCCGCTGTCGATGCTGTTCGGCCCCGAGGCGCTGGGCTATCGCCTGCAGCACAGCGAGGCCTGCGTGGCGATCGCCGACGAGACCTCGATCGACAATCTGCTCGCCGCGCGCGGCGACTGCCCCGCGCTGCAGGCGGTGATCGCCGTCGGCGAAGCGGCGGGCCGCGGCGACCGCGACTGGGACGCGGCGCTGGCGGACCAGGCCGACGACTTCACCGCCGAGCAGACCAAGGCCGACGAGGCCGCCGTGCTGATCTACACCAGCGGCACCACCGGGCCGCCCAAGGGCGCGCTGCTGCCGCACCGCGCGCTGATCGGCAACCTGACCGGCTTCGTCTGCTCGCAGAACTGGTATCCGCGCGAGGACGATGTGTTCTGGAGCCCCGCCGACTGGGCCTGGACCGGCGGCCTGTGGGACGCGCTGATGCCGGCGCTGTACTTCGGCAAGACGATCGTCGGCTACCAGGGCCGCTTCTCGCCCGAGGTCGCCTTCGGCCTGATGGAGCGCTACCGCGTCACCAACACCTTCCTGTTCCCGACCGCGCTCAAGCAGATGATGAAAGCCTGCCCGGCCCCGCGCGAGCGCTACGACCTGCGGCTGCGCGCGCTGATGAGCGCCGGCGAGGCGGTCGGCCAGACCGTGTTCGACTGGTGCCGCGAGGCCTTCGGCGTGATCGTCAACGAGATGTTCGGCCAGACCGAGATCAACTACATCGTCGGCAACTGCACCGCGCAATACGACGATGGCCAGCTCGGCTGGCCGGCGCGGCCGGGCTCGATGGGACGGCCCTACCCCGGCCACCGCGTCGCCGTGGTCGACGACGAAGGCCGCCCCTGCCCGCCCGGCGAGGACGGCGAGGTGGCGGTCTGCACCACCGACATCCACGGCCATCCCGATCCGGTGTTCTTCCTCGGCTACTGGAAGAACGAGGCGGCGACCGAGGGCAAGTTCGTCGAGCACGATGGCCTGCGCTGGTGCCGCACCGGCGACCTCGCCCGCGTCGATGAAGACGGCTACCTGTGGTACCAGGGCCGCGCCGACGACGTCTTCAAGTCCTCGGGCTATCGCATCGGCCCGAGCGAGATCGAGAACTGCCTGCTCAAGCATCCGGCGGTGTCGAACTGCGCGGTGGTGCCGTCGCCGGACCCCGAGCGCGGCGCGATCGTCAAGGCCTTCATCGTGCTGACGCCGGGCGTGCAGCGCTCGGCCGAGTCCGAGGCCGCGCTGGTCGCCGAACTGCAGCAGCACGTGCGGGGACAGCTGGCGCCGTACGAGTATCCGAAGGCGATCGCCTTCATCGACCAGCTGCCGATGACGACCACCGGCAAGATCCAGCGCCGCGTGTTGCGCTTGCAGGAGGAAGAGGCGGCGCGGCAGCGTGCGGCGGCCCCGCGCGTGGGCAACGGCTAGGCGGTCAGCCGGTTGAGCAGCCGGTTGAGTCCGCTGGTTGAGGTCAGCCGGTTGGGCCAGCCGGTTGGTCCTTCACCGGTTGCCGGTTATCCGGCGCTGCCGGTCAGCCAGGCCAGTTCGTCCTCGTCGAAGCCGGCCGCGCGGCGCGCCGCCAGATTGAACGGCGGCCGCAGCCGCGGCGCCTGGTGGCGCTCGGCCAGTTCGGCGTAGGTGGTCACAGGATCGAGGCCCCGCTCGGCGCATAGCCAGCGATACCAGCGGTTGCCGATCGCCACGTGGCCGACCTCGTCGCGCAGGATGATGTCGATGATCGCCGCGGCCTCGGCATCGCCGGCGTCGGCCAGCCGCGTGCGGACCACCGGCGAGGCGTCCAGCCCGCGTGCCTCCAGCGTGCGCGGCACCAACGCCATGCGCGCCAGCACGTCGCCGGCGGTGCGGTCCGCCATCTCCCACAGGCTGTTGTGCGCCGGGAAATCGCCGTAGGCGAAGCCCAGCTTGCGCAGGTGCGCGGCCAGCAGCGTGAAGTGCAGCGCCTCCTCGTCGGCCACCTGCAGCCAGTCGCGGTAATACCCCGCCGGCATGCCGGCAAAGCGCCAGACCGCATCGAGCGCCAGATTGATCGCGTTGAACTCGATATGCGCCAGCGCGTGGATCAGCACCGCGCGCCCCGCCGGATTCTGCAGCGAGCCGCGCCGCTCGACCTTCTGCGGCGGCACCAGCTCGGGACGCGCCGGGCGGCCAGGCACCGGGCCGGCGGCGGCGAGCGTCAGGGCGGCGCCGATGGCATCATCGCCGGCTTCCAGTGAGGCGGCGCGCAATGCACGGGCCGCGGCGGCCTTGGCGGCGGGATCGGGCTCCGCCAGCACGGCGAGCGCCCGATGGCGCAGGGAAAGCGGCGAGGAGGCCGCATCTGGATCGATCGGCGCCGTGGCATTGCGATCTGGGGCGGGTTCGGCAGCGTAGGCGGGCATGGGCGTAAAATCCGGTCTGCCGCGATTGTAGAGCCTTGCCGGCGCCGCCCGGCCTCATACGACCTACGCCCCGGTGTTGCGCCCCGGTGTTGCGCCCGGGTGTTGCGCCCGGGTGTTGCGCCCGGGGTTCCGCCCTTTAAGGCCCGGCGGCCATCCCCATCTAGAAACGAACCCCGTACAGGAGACCTCATGTCGCTTTACCAGCTCGGCGATACCGCCCCTTCCATCGATGCCGACGCCTACGTGGCTGCCGAAGCCACCGTCATCGGCAACGTGACGCTCAAGGCGCGAGCCAGCGTCTGGCCGGGCGCGGTGATCCGGGGCGACAACGAGCCCATCGTCGTCGGCGAAGCGACCAACGTGCAGGAAGGCGCCGTGCTGCACACCGACCCGGGCTGCCCGCTGACGATCGGCGACCGCGTCACCATCGGCCACCAGGCGATGCTGCACGGCTGCACGATCGGCGAAGGCGCGCTGATCGGCATT
Organism: Cupriavidus cauae; assembly: GCF_008632125.1. GTDB lineage: Bacteria > Pseudomonadota > Gammaproteobacteria > Burkholderiales > Burkholderiaceae > Cupriavidus > Cupriavidus cauae. The sequence continues at coordinate 57,017 of NZ_VWRN01000005.1, read as the reverse complement.
CAGGCGGTGGTGCTGAACCGCGCGGTGATCGGCAAGGAATGCCTGGTCGGCGCCGGCGCCATCGTCACCGAAGGCAAGGTGTTCCCCGACCGCACGCTGATCCTGGGCGCCCCCGCCAAGGCGGTACGCGAACTGAGCGACGAGGAAGTGGCCGGCCTGTACCGCAACACCGACACGTATGCGGCACGCCAGGCCGTCTACAAGAAGGAATTGAAACGCATCGGCTGAGCGCCCGCGCGCCGGCCGATCCCACCGATGGATGATCGTGACTGAAACCCAAACCCCGGACACCCTGCAGAAATTCCTGTTCGACGCCGCCCCGGTGCGCGGCGAGCTGGTGCGGCTGCAATCGACCTGGCAGGAAGCGCTGGAGCGCCACCACTATCCGGCCCCGGTACGCCGGCTGCTCGGCGAGATGATGGCCGCGGCCGCGCTGCTGTCGGCCAACCTGAAGTTCAACGGCGCGCTGGTGATGCAGCTGCATGGCGACGGGCCGGTGCGCATGCTGGTGGTCGAATGCCTGTCCGACCTGTCGCTGCGCGGCACCGCGAAGCTGGCCGAAGGCGTCGAGATCGCCGACGATGCCACGCTGGCCGAGCTGGTCAACCAGCACGGCCAGGGGCGCTTTGCCATCACGCTGGACCCGCACGACAAGCTGCCGGGCCAGCAGCCCTACCAGGGCATCGTGCCGCTGGCCGACGCCCATGGTCCGCTGACGTCGATCAGCGCCGTGCTCGAGCACTATATGCAGGCCTCCGAGCAGCTTGACACGCGGCTGTGGCTGGCCGCCGACGACCGCGTCGCGGCCGGCATGCTGCTGCAGAAGCTGCCGTCCTACGGCGGCACGATGGAAGGCAAGCCCGGCCGCCCGCCCGCACAGGTTGGCGAGACCGGCGCGCCGCTGTCGGCCCACGGCCGCGCGCAGGATCTCGATACCTGGGACCGCGCCTGCCAGCTCGGCGCCACGCTCAAGACCGAGGAACTGCTGGCCGAACAGCCGGATACGCTGCTGCGGCGGCTGTTCTGGGAAGACCTGCAGGACGCCGGGCTGCGCGTGTTCGAACCCGGCACGCCGCACTTCCGCTGCTCGTGCTCGCGCACCAAGGTGGCGAACATGCTGCAGTCGCTGGGCCAGGCCGAGGTCGACGACATCGTCGCCGAGCGCGGCTCGGTGGAGATCCACTGCGACTTCTGCGGCCAGGAGTACCGCTTCGACCCGGTCGACTGCGCGCAGCTGTTCAGCGGCGCGGCGATGCCGGCGGGGGTCGGCGAGGGCGCGGGACATCGGCACTGAGCGGCGCTGAGCAGCACGGAGTGACACCGAGCAGCGCTGAGCTCTGCCGGCCAGGCTGACCGGTTCCCCCGGTCTGTTCTCCCTCTCCCCTCAGCGGGAGAGGGGAAAAACCCTGTGGTGCCCCGCGGGCCGCAAACTTTGCCGGCTCACTAAAATCAAAGTCAACAAAGTCTCCCCGACATCCGCGCACCGCCTGGAGGTCATCATGCCGGCCATCCCTTCGTCGATCCGTCTTGCATTGCTGGCCGCGCCGCTGCTGGCCGCGGGGTGCGCCGCCAATCTGCCGCGCGACATCAACGGCTCGCCGCCGACCGCCCGGCTGGCGCCGGATACCGCGTCACGCGCACCTGCCGCGCCGCTCAGCGCCGAGGAACGCAAGCGGCTGGACGCACTGAACAAGCAGGTGCTGCGCGAGCAGGAGGCTGCGATCGCCCGCGATCAGCAGGCCCAGGCCTGGGCGCGCGCATCGACCTACGCCTATCCGGCGTATCCGCTGTCGAGCTGGAGTTTGTACTACGGGGGATGGGGCCGCGGCCGCTGGGGCGGCGGGGTCAGCATCGGGTCGCCCGGCTATTGGGGCTGGGGCGGTTATCCGTACTGGTGGTGGTGAAGCGCTGGCGTGAGACGCGAGCCGGCGGCAGCCTGACGCTCAGTGCCCGCCGGAACCCGGCTTGGCCGCCGGAGGCGGCGGCAGCGGCGGCGTGGCGCTGACCTTGGGGGCCGGTGCGACGAACTGGATGAACACCTCGCCGTCCTTGACCATGCCGAGCTCGTAGCGCGCCCGCTCCTCGACCGCGCCGGTGCCGTCCTGCAGGTCCAGCACCTCGCCCTCGAGCTTGGCATTGCGGCGCTTGAGCTGTTCGTTGCGGGCGGTCTGCTCGCCGACCTGCTTGTTCAATTCCCACACGCGCAACCAGCCGCCCTTGCCCAGCCACAGGGGATACTGGATCGCGAGCAGCACCACGAACAACAGCAGCGTAATCAGGCGCATGGGCATTCAGGAAACGGACGACTGGGCGGTGGCCGCAGGCGCCGGCGGCCGAGGCCGCCGGGCGCCTGCCGACTCCCGGGCTTAGCGCAGATTGTAGAACGCGCTCTTGCCGGGGTAGCTGGCGATGTCGCCCAGGTCTTCCTCGATGCGCAGCAGCTGGTTGTACTTGGCGATGCGGTCCGAACGCGACAGCGAGCCGGTCTTGATCTGGCCGGCGTTGGTGCCCACCGCGATATCGGCGATGGTGCTGTCCTCGGTCTCGCCCGAACGGTGCGAGATCACGGCCGTGTAACCGGCGCGCTTGGCCATCTCGATCGCCGCGAAGGTTTCGGTCAGCGTGCCGATCTGGTTGATCTTGATCAGGATCGAGTTGCCGATGCCCTTGTCGATGCCTTCCTTCAGGATCTTGGTGTTGGTGACGAACAGATCGTCGCCGACCAGCTGCACGCGCTTGCCGAGCTTGTCGGTCAGCACCTTCCAGCCGTCCCAGTCGCCTTCGGCCATGCCGTCCTCGATCGACACGATCGGGAACTTGTCGCACAGATTGGCCAGGTAGTCGGCCCATTGGGTCGAATTCAGCGTCAGGCCTTCGCCTTCCAGGTGATACAGGTCCTCGCCTTCGCGGAAGAACTCGCTCGATGCGCAGTCCAGCGCCAGCAGCACGTCCTCGCCGGCGCGATAGCCGGCCTTCTCGATCGCCTGCAGGATGGTGTTCAGGCATTCCTCGTTCGAGGCGAAGTTCGGCGCGAAGCCGCCTTCGTCGCCGACCGCGGTCGACATGCCCTTGTCGGCCAGGATCTTCTTCAGCGCGTGGAACACCTCGGCGCCGCAGCGCAGCGCTTCACGGAAGCTCTTCTGCGACACCGGCATGATCATGAATTCCTGGATGTCCAGGCTGTTGTTGGCGTGCGCGCCGCCATTGACGATGTTCATCATCGGCACCGGCATCTGCATCGCGCCCGAACCGCCGAAGTAGCGGTACAGCGGCAGGCCGGCTTCCTCGGCGGCGGCCTTGGCCACCGCCATCGACACGGCCAGCATCGCGTTGGCGCCCAGGCGGCTCTTGTTCTCGGTGCCGTCCAGATCGATCAGCGTGCGGTCCAGGAAGGCCTGCTCGGCGGCGTCCAGGCCCATGATGGCTTCGGAGATCTCGGTGTTGATGTGCTCGACGGCCTTCAGCACGCCCTTGCCCAGATAGCGCGACTTGTCGCCATCGCGCAGTTCGATCGCCTCACGCGAGCCGGTCGACGCGCCCGACGGCACCGCGGCGCGACCCATCACGCCCGATTCGAGCAGAACGTCGCATTCGACGGTCGGGTTGCCGCGCGAGTCGAGAACCTCGCGACCGATGATATCTACGATTGCACTCATGGATTCCTCTTGATCTAGATCTGGTGAAGCTCGGTATGTCGATGCACTGCGTCTGGTACGGCGTTGCACCGCGCGCCAGGCGCTCCGCGTGGAGACCCGCGTCAGGCAACGCCCCGGTCGAGGCTCAAACGCCCTCGACCACGATCATGTTCATCCGGGCCGCATGCTCGCGCGCCTTGCGGGCGGCGCGATAGGTCTCGCCGTCATGGAAGGCCTGGGCCGCCTCGACGCTGGGGAACTTCAGCAGCACCACGCGGGTGGGCGCCCATTCGCCTTCGAGCGGGACCGTGCGGCCGCCGCGCACCAGCACCTCGGCGCCATGCTCCTGCATGGCCTTGCTGGACAGGACCTTGTACTGCTCGTACTGCTGCGGATCGGTGACGTCGACGTAGGCGATGATGTAGCCGGCGGCCATGCGTATCTCCAGGATGAATCTTATGGTTGTCAACGTTGCCGCCCGATGACGGCGGCAACGTGCGGAATCGGTGATCGGCGCGAGGGCCGTTGCAGCTGACGATTGAACGATTGAACGATTGACGGTTGGCGCTGCGCGCTCAGGCGCAGGCCGGCCAGCCGAAATTGTCTTCGAGGAAGCCGGCGCGCTTGGTCAGCGCGTCCAGATCCTTCAGCACGGCCAGCAGTTCTCGCATGCGCGACAGCGGCACGGCATTGGGACCGTCCGACATCGCCTTGCTCGGATCGGGGTGGGTCTCCATGAAGAGGCCCGCGATGCCGACCGCCACCGCGGCGCGCGCCAGCACCGGCACGAACTCGCGCTGGCCGCCCGAGCTGGTGCCCTGCCCGCCCGGCAGCTGCACCGAGTGGGTCGCGTCGAACACCACCGGCGCGCCGGTCTCGCGCATGATCGCCAGCGAGCGCATGTCGGAGACCAGGTTGTTATAGCCGAACGACACGCCGCGCTCGCAGGCCATGAAGCTGTCCTCGGGCAGGCCGGCTTCGCGCGCGGCGTCGCGGGCCTTGTCGATGACGTTCTTCATGTCGCCCGGGGCCAGGAACTGGCCCTTCTTGATATTGACCGGCTTGCCGCTCTGCGCGCAGGCGCGGATGAAATCGGTCTGCCGGCACAGGAAGGCCGGCGTCTGCAGCACGTCGACCACCGCGGCCACCGGCGCGATCTCGTCGATCTCGTGGATGTCGGTCAGCACCGGCACGCCGATCTCGCGCTTGACCGTGACCAGGATCTCCAGCCCCTTCTCCATGCCCAGTCCGCGGAAGGACTTCCCCGACGAGCGGTTCGCCTTGTCGAACGACGACTTGTAGATGAAGGGGATGCCCAGTTCGCTGGTGATCGTCTTCAGCGCGCCCGCGGTATCGAGCGCCATCTGCTCCGACTCGATCACGCAGGGACCGGCGATCAGGAAAAACGGCTGGTTCAGGCCGACATCGAATCCACACAATTTCATCTTGCTCTCCTGCTATCGGCCGCTTCAGGCGCCCTTGCGCCGCTGTTGGCCGGCCAGCGCCGCTTCCACGTAGGCCTTGAACAGCGGATGGCCTTCGCGCGGCGTCGAGGTGAATTCCGGGTGGAACTGCACGCCGACGAACCACGGATGCAGTTGGGCCGGCAGTTCCATCATCTCGGGCAGGTTCTCGGTCGGGGTGCGGGCCGAAATCACCATGCCGGCCTGCTCCAGCTGCGGCACGTAGTGATTGTTGACCTCGTAGCGGTGGCGATGCCGCTCGTTGACCTCGGCACCGTAGATCTGCGCGGCCTTGGTGTCCGGCTTGACCGGCACGCGCTGCGCGCCCAGGCGCATGGTGCCGCCCAGATCCGAATCGGCCGAGCGCTGCTCGACCTTGCCGTCGCGGTCGACCCATTCGGTGATCAAGGCGACCACCGGGTGTTCGGTCTCGAGGCTGAACTCCGTCGAATTGGCATCGCGCATGCCGGCCACATGGCGGGCGAACTCGATCACCGCCAGCTGCATGCCCAGGCAGATGCCCAGGTACGGCACCTTGTTCTCGCGCGCGTACTGGATCGCGCGGATCTTGCCCTCGGTGCCGCGCTTGCCGAAGCCGCCCGGCACCAGGATCGCGTCCAGGGGCTTGAGCACTTCGAGATGGCCCGATTCCAGTTCCTCGGAATCGATGTATTCGATATTGACGCGGGTCGCGGTATGCATGCCCGCGTGGCGCAGCGCCTCGATCAGCGACTTGTACGACTCGGTCAGATCGACGTACTTGCCGACCATGCCGATCGTCACTTCGTGTTCGGGGTTTTCCTGCGCGTTGACCAGCTTCTGCCACATCGACAGATCGGCCGGCTTCGGATCCAGGCGCAGCTCCTCGCAGATCAGCCGGTCCAGGCCCTGCTCGTTGAGCATCTGGGGGATCTTGTAGATGCTGTCGACGTCCCACACCGAGATCACCGCTTCCTGCGGGATATTGGCGAACAGCGAGATCTTGGCGCGCTCGTCGTCCGGAATCGGCCGGTCGGCGCGGCACAGCAGCGCCGTCGGCGAGATGCCGATCTCGCGCAGCTTCTGCACCGAGTGCTGGGTGGGCTTGGTCTTGAGCTCGCCGGCGCTGGCGATGAACGGCACCAGCGTCAGATGGACGAAGGCCGCGTGGTTGCGGCCCATGCGCAGGCTCATCTGGCGGGCGGCCTCGAGGAACGGCAGCGATTCGATATCGCCGACGGTTCCGCCGATCTCGACCAGCGCCACGTCGGCCTTGCCTTCGTGCGAGGCGGCCGCGCCCTTCTCGATGAAGGCCTGGATCTCGTTGGTGATATGCGGGATCACCTGCACGGTCTTGCCCAGGTATTCGCCGCGCCGCTCCTTGCGGATCACCGATTCGTAGATCTGGCCCGTGGTGAAGTTGTTCGACTTGCGCATCTTGGCCGAGACGAAGCGCTCGTAGTGGCCAAGATCCAGGTCGGTCTCCGCGCCGTCTTCCGTGACGAATACTTCGCCATGCTGGAAGGGGCTCATCGTGCCGGGATCGACGTTGATGTAGGGATCGAGCTTGAGGAGGGTGACTTTGAGGCCGCGCGACTCGAGAATAGCCGCGAGCGAGGCGGCAGCGATGCCCTTGCCGAGGGAAGAGACGACGCCACCGGTGACGAAGACGAATTTGGTCATAAACCGAGCTTGCCGGGGAAATCGGGATTATACATGAGCGAGGCCGGATGGACGGGCGGAATCGGCGTGCCGGACTGTCCGCTCGCGTGCCGTTTCGGCGGCGGACCCGGCCTCGCGCGAGCCCTCGCCGCCCCGTTCACTGCGGTTCGCGCGGACGCTCGCGCCGGGCCCGCACCGGCTGTCCCCAGCGGTCGCCCTCGCCCTGCCGCGTCAGCGGATGTTGGGCCGGCGCGGCGGCGTCCCATTCCGGGTTGTCGATCTCGCCGAACACCTGGCGCAGGCGCTGGCCCCAGGTCTCGCGGATCATGCAGAAATACGGATTGCGGTCGTCGATGGTGGCAAAGCGCGTGACGTGCAGCGAATCGGCTTCGTAGACCAGCAGGTCCAGCGGCAGGCCCACCGAGATATTGGACTTGAGCGTCGAGTCCATCGAGATCAGCGCGCACTTGGCCCCTTCGGCCAGCGGCAACGAGGGATGCACCACGCGGTCGATGATCGGCTTGCCGTACTTGGCCTCGCCAATCTGGAAGTAGCAGTTCTCCGGCGTCGCCTCGACGAAATTGCCGGCCGCATAGACGTTGAACAACCGCACCCGCTCGCGGCCGATCTGGCCGCCGAAGATCAGGCTGACGTTGAACTCGATGCCGGCATCGCGCAGCGCATCGGCATCGCGGCGGTGCACCTGGCGCACTGCGTCGCCGACGATCGAGGCGGCCTCGAACATATCGCGCGCGGTCCACAGCGAGCGTTTGCTGTCGCGGCTTTCCATCAGGATCTGGCGGATCGACTGGCTGATGGCGAGATTGCCGGCGGTCATCAGCACCATGACGCGGTCGCCGGGCTCCTCGAACACCGTCATCTTGCGGGCCGTCGAGATCGCGTCGACGCCCGCATTGGTGCGCGAGTCGGACAGGAATACCAGGCCGGCATCGAGCCGCATGGCTACACAGTACGTCATGGTGTTGTCTTATTGTGGTGACATGGCGCGCGGCGGAACGCGCGGGGAGCATCCCGGCATTCTAGCGCCCTCGCCGGGCGTCCCCTGTCACGGCCCCTTATCGGCCCCACAGCGAGCCGTGGCGAGCCGTGGCGACCCGTGGCGACCCGGGGCCCCACGGCGACACGTAGCCGCACGTAGCGGCACGCTGCGGCGCAATGCAGGACTCAGGCCGGCTCGATCAGGATCTGCACCGACAGCGATTCGGTGCCGCCGCCCTCGCGCACGCCGCGGATCGGCGCCGCCGAGCGGTAGTCGCGCCCCACCGCGAGGCGGATATGGCGGGTATCGGTGAAGCAGCCGTGCGTCACGTCGATGCTGCACCAGCGCTCCCGCCCGGTATCGACACACAGGTCGGCCCAGGCGTGGCTGGCCAGCTCGGTGGCCGCGGGGTCGTGGAAATAGCCGCTGACATAGCGCGCCGGAATGCCGAAGGCGCGGCAGGCGGCCACCATCACCTGCGCCTGGTCCTGGCACACGCCCGCGCCCAGCGCGAAGGCCTCGGCGGCGCTGGTGCCGACATCGGTGGCATTGGGCTGGTAGCGCACGCGCTCGCCGATGCCCTGGGCCAGCGCCAGCAGCGCGGCGGGATCATGGCCGGCGGCCAGATACGGGGCGGCGAACGTCCTCAGTTCGTCGGGCGCGCTGGTCAGCGGCGTGCCGCTGCGGAAGTACAGCGGCGACACACGCGCCTCGCCCGGCGGCGGCGCGTCGCTGAAGCAGCCGTCGGCATCGGAGGCCGGCGTGATCTCGACTTCGCCGCTGGCGGCGATTGTGATGGTGTCGGCCGGCCGCGCCAGCGTGAACTGATGGACGATATTGCCGAAGCCGTCGAGCGCCTCGGACAGATTGCCCGGCACCGACAGCTGCCATTGGTGCACGCGCTGCAGCGGGCCGGAGCGCGGCGCCAGCCGCAGCTCGTGAACGCTGCGGATCACCGGCTCGGCATAGCGGTAAACGGTGCGATGGTGGATCTGGTATTTCACGGTCATGTTGCGCTGCGCCGCCAGATCCGCCCGGCAGGTACGCCTGGCGCGTCGGTGGGCGAATCCATCGGTCAGGCTGCCAGCGGCGGCACCAGGAAGTCCCGGCTGATGCCGCTGCCCAGATCGCCGATGCGTTCCAGGAAGCTGGTCAGGAAAGCGTGCAGTCCGACCGCGAAGATGTCGTCGATGCGCGCGTATTTGAGGTCGGCATGCAGTTTACCAGCCTGCCGCTCGGTCTCGGCCGACTGCTGGTTGCGCACCAGCGCCAGGATCGCCACCACCTCGTCCATGCTCGACACCAGCGAGCGCGGCATGTCGGGCCGCAGGATCAGCAGTTCGGCGACGCGCACCGGTGTGATCACCGTGCGGTAGATCTTGCGGTAGACCTCGAAGCCCGACACCGAGCGCAGCACCGCGGCCCAGTGATAGAAGTCCTGCTCGGTCCGTTCGGTGCCGCCGTTCTCGCTGCCGGTGGCCTGGAACTTGACGTCGAGGATCCGCGCGGTGTTGTCCGCGCGCTCCAGGAAGGTGCCCAGCCGCATGAAGTGGAAGGCGTCGTCCTTGAGCATGGTGCCGAACTGCACGCCGCGCGCCAGGTGCGAGCGGAACTTGACCCATTCGAAGAACTGCGACGGATCGTCGCGCAGCACGCCGTCCGAGATCATCCGCTGCACGTCCAGCCAGGTGGTGTTCAGCGTCTCCCACACCTCGGTGGTCAGCGAACCGCGCACGGCCCGCGCGTTCTCGCGCGCCGCGCGCAGGCAGCTCATGATCGACGACGGGTTGGTCATGTCGCGCACCATGAAGTCGATCACGTCCTCGCGCGACAGCAGGCCGTACTTGTGGTCGAACGCGTGCGTCAGCTCGGAGATATCGAGCATCGCCCACCAGCCCTGCTCGGCCACCTCGAGCGATTGCGGCAGCAGCGAGGTCTGGTAATTGACGTCGAGCATGCGCGCGGTGTTCTCGGCGCGCTCGGTGTAGCGCGCCATCCAGAACAGGTGGTCGGCGGTGCGGCTCAGCATGATGGCTCTCCGTGGTCCGGTCGGAAGATCGCGGGGTCGGCAATGGCTGCGGAAAGGTGCGAAGGATTGAAGCTTGAAGGCTCGATGGCTCGAAGGTTCGTCGGCTCAGCGCTCCAGCACCCAGGTGTCCTTGGTGCCGCCGCCCTGCGAGGAATTGACCACCAGCGACCCCTCGCGCAGCGCGACGCGCGTCAGCCCGCCCGGCACCATGCGCACCTCCTTGCCCGACAGCACGAACGGCCGCAGATCGATATGGCGCGGCGCGATGCCGGCCTCCACATAGGTCGGACAGGTCGACAGCGCCAGCGTCGGCTGCGCGATGTACTGATCCGGCCGCGCCTTGACCACCTCGCGGAAGGCGTCGATCTCGGCGCGCGTCGCCGCCGGCCCGACCAGCATGCCGTAGCCGCCGGCCCCGTGCGTTTCCTTGACCACCAGCTCGTCCATATGGTCGAGCACGTACTGCAGGTCGTCCGGGCGCCGGCACATCCAGGTCGGCACGTTGGCCAGCAGCGGTTCCTCGCCCAGATAGAAGCGGATCATCTCGGGCACATAGGGATAGATCGACTTGTCGTCGGCGACGCCGGTGCCGATCGCATTGCAGACCGTGACATTGCCGGCGCGATAGACCGCCAGCAGGCCGGCCGCGCCCAGCGTCGAATCGGGCCGGAACACCAGCGGATCGAGAAAGTCGTCGTCGACGCGGCGGTAGATCACGTCGACGCGCTGCGGCCCCTGCGTGGTGCGCATGTACAGATGGTCGTCCTGCACGAACAGGTCGCTGCCCTCGACCAGTTCGATGCCCATCTGCTGCGCGAGGAACGCGTGCTCGAAGTAGGCGGAGTTGTACATGCCCGGCGTCAGCACCACCACGGTCGGATCGGCCACGCCCTGCGGCGACACGCTGCGCAGCATGTCGAGCAGCAGGTCGGGATAGTGGGCCACCGGCGCGACGCGGTTGCGCGCGAACAGCTCGGGGAACAAGCGCATCATCATCTTGCGGTTCTCGAGCATGTAGGAGACCCCCGAAGGCACCCGCAGATTGTCCTCGAGCACATAGAACTCGCCCTCTCCCGCGCGCACCACGTCGATGCCGGCGACATGCGCATAGATGTCGCGCGGCACGTCGATGCCCAGCATCTCCGGCCGGTATTGCGCGTTGTCGTAGACCTGCTCGGGCGGGATCACGCCGGCGCGGATGATGTCCTGGCCGTGATAGATGTCGTGGATGAAGCGGTTCAGCGCGGCGACGCGCTGGCGCAGGCCCTTCTCCAGCAGCGCCCATTCGCCGGCCGGAAAGATGCGCGGAATCACGTCGAAGGGGATGGTGCGCTCGGTGCCGCTGTTGGCCTCGTCCTTGTCGCCATAGACGGCGAAGGTGATGCCCACGCGCCGGAACACCAGGTCGGCCTCGGCACGCTTGTTGGCCATGGTCGCGCCCGACTGGCGCGCCAGCCAGTCGGCGAACTGGCGGTAGTGCGGCCGGATCGCGTCCGGCGACAACGCCTGCCCGGCGGCGATGTTCGGGGGCGCATCGCCGCGCCAGTCCAGCATTTCATCGAAAAACCCCGCCGCCATGATGCCCTCCCCCAGTACCGGGCGCCCGACCGGCCGCCGCGCATCGTTGACTTCTACAGCATACGTCCGGCCGCCGCCCCCGAGAAGGAGGCCAGGTGCCTTGGCAGACATTCAAGCAAGATGCCTGCCAATGGAAGACGGGTCGCGAACGGCGTGTTGGCGCGGCGTGGCGCCACGCAATGGCGCGGGGACGCCGCCCCGCACACCATTTCAGTGCACGGGCTGGCTGCCGCGGACGGGCGGACGCTCGGCCAGGATCTGGCGCACCAGTTCCTCCGGGGGCTTGCGGATATCGAGCACCAGCGCGTCGCGCGGCTCCTCGAGCGTATCGAGCTGGCTCTGCAGCAGCTTGGGATCGAAGAAATGCCCGCTGCGGCCGGCCAGGCGCGTGCGCAGCACGTCGATATCGCCCTTCAGGTAGATGAAGCTGACCCCGCCGTCGGGCGGCGTCAGGCGGTCGCGATAGATCTGGCGCAGCGCGGAGCAGGTGAAGACGTGCGGGCGGCCCTCGGCGCGGGCCTGGTCGATGGCGGCGCGCATCGCGTCCAGCCAGGGCCAGCGGTCCTCGTCGGTCAGCGGAATGCCGGCGGCCATCTTGGCCTTGTTGGCGGCGCTGTGGAATTCGTCGGCGTCATGGAAGCCGCAGTGCAGGGCCTGCGCCAGCAGCGAGCCGACCGTGGTCTTGCCGCTGCCGGAGACGCCCATCAGGATATAGATCATGTCTGCTCCATCGATCAGGATCGGACGGTCGAAGCCGCCCTTGTTGGTCTGACCGCGCGGCGGCGGGTTCGCGCGCGTGCGGTCGAGGCCGGACATGGGGTCCGGCCGGCTTGAGGATTGATTCGGTCCGGGGTTCGGTCCGGGGTTGCGGGTCGCCTGCCGTATCGGTTGCCGTATCGGTTGCCGTATCGGTTGCCGTATCGGTTGCCGTATCGGTTGCCGTATCGGTTGCCGGATCGCCTGCCGAAAGTACGCCCTACAGCACGACTATAGTGCGCGCGGTGCCGGCGCCGCCATCGCATCGGCCTCGCTGAGGTCCAGCGCGCTGCCGCCCTGCTCCGCGCCGCGCGCGTGGCGGCGGAACAGCCCGAACAGGCCGCGCCCCAGGCTGTAGTCGGCGAACGCGTCCTGCGGCGGTGCAGCAGGCGCGCGGGCCGCAAACTCGGCCGGATCGCCGAGCCACGCCAGCGTGCCGGCGACCGCGTCGACGCGCAGCCGGTCGCCGTCGCGCACGCGCGCCAGCGGACCGCCGGCGCTCGCTTCCGGTCCGACATGGATTACCGCCGGCACCTTGCCCGAGGCGCCCGACATGCGGCCGTCGGTCACCAGCGCGACGCGATGACCGGCATCCTGCAGCGCGCCCAGCGGCGGCGTCAGCCGGTGCAGCTCGGGCATGCCGTTGGCGTTCGGGCCCTGGAAACGCACCACGACGATGACGTCGCGATCGAGCTCGCCGCGCGTGAACGCGTCCTGCAGCGCCTGCTGCGAATCGAACACGCGCGCCGGCGCCTCGACGATCCGGTGCTCCGGCGCGACCGCCGACACCTTGATCACGCCGCGACCAAGATTGCCGGACATCAGCCGCAACCCGCCTTCCGGATCGAACGGCGCGTCGATCGGCGCGAGCACCTGCGCGTCGCCGCTTTGCGCCGGGGCTTCGCGCCACTGCAACGCGCCGTCGTGCAGCACCGGCTCCTGCGCATAGCGCGCCAGCCCCGGGCCGGCCACGGTCTCGACGTCCTCATGCAGCAGTCCGGCGTTCAGCAACTGGCGAATCACGAAGCCGACGCCCCCCGCCGCATGGAAGTGATTGACGTCGGCCGCGCCGTTCGGATAGACGCGCGCCAGCAGCGGCGTCACGCGCGACAACCGGTCGAAGTCATCCCAGTCGATCACGATGCCGGCGGCGCGCGCCATCGCCACCAGATGAATGGTGTGGTTGGTCGAGCCGCCGGTCGCCAGCAGCCCGACGATGCCGTTGACCACCGCGCGTTCGTCGACGATGCGGCAGATCGGCAGATAGCCGTCGCCCCGCGCCGACAGCGCCAGCGCGCGCTGTGCCGCGGCGGCCGTCAGCGCATCGCGCAGGCCGCCCTCGGGCGGCACGAAGGCCGCGCCCGGCAGATGCAGGCCCATGATTTCCATCAGCAGCTGATTGCTGTTGGCGGTGCCATAGAAGGTGCAGGTACCCGCGCCGTGATAGGCCTGGCACTCGGCCTCGAGCAGCGCGTCGCGGCCGACCTGGCCGGTCGCATAGAGCTGGCGCACGCGCGCCTTCTCCTTGTTGGGCAGGCCGCTGGCCATCGGTCCGGCCGGCACCATTACCACCGGCAGATGGCCGAACTGCAGCGCGCCCATCACCAGCCCCGGCACGATCTTGTCGCAGACGCCGAGCATCACCACCGCGTCGAAGGTGTTGTGCGACAGCGCGATCGCCGTGCCCATCGCGATCGCATCGCGCGAGAACAGCGACAGCTCCATCCCGGGATTGCCTTGCGTGATGCCGTCGCACATCGCCGGCACGCCGCCGGCGACCTGGGCCACCGCCCCCACTTCGCGCGCAGCCGCGCGAATCAGCGCGGGATAGCGCTCATAGGGCTGGTGCGCCGACAGCATGTCGTTGTACGCGGTGACGATGCCGAGATTGAGCGCATGTTCGACGCGCAGCTTCAGCTTGTCGGCGGCCGGCAGCGCGGCGTAGCCGTGGGCCAGATTGGCACAGGACAGTCCCTGCGCCGGCCCCTGGTCGCGCTGCGCGCGGGCACAGCGTTCCAGGTAGGCGGCGCGGCTGGCGCGGCTGCGTTCGACGATGCGCTCGGTGACGTCGCGCACCGCGGGATCGAGAGTCTGTGACATGCGGTATGGAGAGGCGAACGGGAAGATGGGCAGTCGATGAACCGGGAGCTGGGGTCCATCCCGGCGGGGTCGTTTTGTGTAGAATTTCTACATTCTACCGGAAGACAGGTCGATTCCAGAAGCCCCGATTCGCGCCAATGTGCCGACAATGCGGGAAATCCCCTTATAAAACGGCCTTTCCATCGCCGAGTCTCAGGGTTATTCCCGACTGCAGCGAACGGCGATCGGCCCGATCATTCGGCCCGCGAAGTAGAATCTCTACATACAACGATCCAATCCGACCCTTGCCGCCCTCATGCGCGATCGCATCCTCGCCGTCTACGACTCCCTTCGCCCCTCCGAACGGCGCCTCGCCGACTACGTCGCGCGCCACGGCGCCAGCGTGATCCGGCTGTCGATGCCGGAGCTGGCGCGCCGTGCGGGCGTGTCGCAGCCAACCATTGCGCGCTTCTGCGCGGCGCTGGGCTACGACGGCTTTCGCGAGTTCAAGCTGCAGTTCGCGCAGACCGTCGGTGCCGGTACGCCCTTCGTGCATCAGGACGTCAATCCGCAGGACCAGCCGGCCGATATCGCGGGCAAGGTGTTCGACCGCACCATCGCGACCCTGATGTCGGTGCGCAACGCACTGTCGGCCGACCAGATCGAGCACGGCATCGCCCTGCTGGCCGGCGCGCGCCGCATCGAGTTCTACGGCTGCGGCAACTCCGGCATCGTCGCCCTCGATATCCAGCACAAGTTCTTCCGCCTCGGCATGCCGACCGTCGCGTATTCGGATCCGCATGTGTTCAGCATGTCCGCGGCGCTGCTGGCGCCGGGCGATGTCGCGGTACTGGTGTCCAACAGCGGCCGTACCTGGGACATGCTGACCGCCGCCACGCTGGCGCGCAGCGCGGGCGCCAGCGTGCTGGCGCTGACGCACAGCGGCTCGCCGCTGGCCGCGCTGGCCGACGTCTGCGTGTTCTCCGATGTCGAGGAGGACAGCGAGGTCTATACGCCGATGACCTCGCGCATCAGCCATCTGGTGCTCGGCGATGTGCTGGCCGCGGGCGTCGCGCTGGCGCGGGCCGATACGATGGCGGGCCGGCTGCAACGGGCCAAGGCCCATCTGCGCGAACGGCGCATCGCCAGCGCCGAGCCGAGCCATGCGCTGGAGGCGCTGCCGCGCGGCAAGGCGCGCCGCAACGCGCGGCCGGCGGCGAAGTCCGCGGGGAAATCGGCGGCCAAATCGGCCGCAAGATCGGTCCAAAGGCCGGCGGCGCGCCGCGCGGCCAAGGATTAGCCGGCGCTTGCGCATCGGCGCATCGGCGCATCGGCGCATCGGCGCATCGGCGCATCGGCGCAGCGGCGCAGCGGCGCATCAGCTACTGCCAACCGCGGCCAATAAAGCCTCAACAGGAACCCACCTCTCATTCCGGCGCGTCCGGCGCCGGCCGCCAGTAGCGCCGCGCCTGCTGCCGGAACGACGCGATCGCGATGCCGCCGCGATCCGCGACGACTTCTACCGCGCCCGTGCGATCGCCGCGATAGCGCGCAATCCCGCGGCGCCCATAGCGCGCCCATACCTGTGCATGCGGATGCCGGTAGCGGTTGCGATAGCCGAGCTGGAACACCGCGGCGGTGGGCTGCACCGCATCGAGCCATTCGTCGCTGGACGAGGTGCGGCTGCCATGGTGCGGCACCAGCAGCAGGTCGGCACGCAGCGCATCGGGCGGCAGGCGCGCCACCATCGCCCGTTCGGCGGCGCGATCGATATCGCCGGTCAGCAGCATCGTGGCGTACGGGCTCGAGATCCGCAGCACGCAGCTGCGCGCATTGCTGCCGATCGTGGCGTCGTCGCCCTGTCCCGGCAGCGGATGCAGCAGCTCGAAGCGCACGCCGTCCCATTGCCAGGCGATACCCGCCGCACACACCTCGCTGACATCCGGGCCGACACCGGCCGGCAAGCGCCATAGCGGATGGCCGCGCGGCAACGCCGCCCACATGCGCCGGACCGGCAGCGCCGCCATCACGTCGCGCGCGCCGCCGGCATGGTCGGCGTCCTCGTGGCTGATCACCAGCGCATCGAGCGAATGGATGCCGACCGCGCGCAGGAACGGCACCACCACGCGTTCGCCGGCGCTGGGCCGCGCCGCGTCAGCCGGGCCGTTGACCGAACCTCTGTCCGAACCTCTGTCCGAACCTCTGTCCGAACCTCTGTCCGAACCGCTGGCCGAACCGCTGGCCGAACCGTTGGTCGGGCCATAGGCCGGCCCGGTGTCGTACAGCAGCCGGTGGCTGCGGGTTTCGATCAGCACCGCCGCGCCCTGCCCGACATCGAGTGCCGTGGCGCGGAACGCCGCGGCGGGCAGCGGTGCACGGCCGCTCGACAGCATCGGAATCAGCAGCACCAGGCCATGCACGCGCCAGCCCCAGCCAAAGGCGCGCGGGGCGAGCAGCACCGCCGTGCCAAGCAGCGCGAAGGCGAGCTCGATGGTATCGGGCCGTGCCGCCTGCCAGACGGCCCAGTTCGGCGCCGATAGCCGGACCAGCACGGCCCCCAGCCATGCCATCGCCTGATGCGCCACCGTCAGCAGCAGCGTGGCCGCCATCGCGATGGCGCCGCCGAGCGGCCAGTCCGCGGGCCACGCCGCCAGCAGCGCCGCGCTCAGGGCCAGCGGCGTCACCAGCAGGCTGACGACCGGAATCGCCAGCGCATTGGCCAGCGGCGACACCACCGACACCTGCTGGAACAACAGCAGCGTCGGCGGCAGCAGTCCGACGGTCACGGCCCATTGCGTGCGCACGCCTTCCGCCAGATGCCGGCGCAGGCCATGCCAGCGCGCCTGCCAGAGCGAAGGCGGTGGCGGCCCGGGCCCGGCTGCAGCGACGGTGCGCTGCGACGCCGCCAGAAAGATCGCCGCCACCGCGCCGAACGACAGCCAGAACCCCGCCGCCCGCACCGCCCAGGGATCGAGCGCGAGTGCCACCGCGGCAGCCCAGGCCAGCACCAGCGAGGCCGGCGGCCGACGCTGCCACCACAGCGCCAGGGCGGCCACGGCGACCATCGCCACGGTGCGCTGCGCCGGGACTTCCATGCCGGACAGCAACCCATAGGCCAGGGCCGACACCACCGCCACCACCGCCGCCGCACGCTGCGCCGGACAGCGCAACGGCAGCGGCCTGCGCATCCATCTGGCCAGGCCGAACGAGCGTCGCCAAAGCGCACGGGCCAGCGCGGCGGCCAGGCCGGAAATCATCGTGATGTGCAGTCCCGAAATGCTGACCAGATGGCCGATGCCGGTGCGCGTGAACCAGCGCCACTGCTCGGCGGCAATATTGCTTTGGTCGCCGATCGCCAGCGCCACCAGCACGCCGGCGAACGGCGCATCAGCCGGCATCGCCGCCAGCATTCGCGCCCGCATCCGCGCGCGCCAGCGTGAAATGCGCCAGGCGGGCCGCAGCGCCACCGGCGATGCCGGGCCGGCCGCCAGCACGTAGCCGGTCGCGCCGATGCCCCGCTGCAGCAACCAGTATTCGTAGTCGAAGCCATGCGGGTTGGCGAGCCCGTGCGGCTGCTTCAGCCGCACGGTCAGCGCCAGCCGCGTGCCGGGCAGCAGGCCGGGCGGCGCCTGTTGCCAGCCCAGCGACAGCAGCGCCGGCAAGCCGGCCGGCCGCTTGCCTTCGACAGCCAGGTTGAAGCGCAGGCCCTCGCCGTTGCCGGTCGGCAAGCTGGACACCACGCCGGTCAGCGACAGCGCCACGCCTTCGAGCTCGGCGGCGAGCCGTTCGGCCAGCCGGCGCTCGGCGCGCCACGCCGCCCATGCCGCGCCAACGATCAGCGCCGCGAGCACGGTCACCAGTACGGTCGCCAGCCAGCGGGCATGGAAGACAAGGGAGGAAGAACGCGGGCGCGCCGGCACCGTTCGGCGGTGTCGTCCGGCAAGCGGCGACAGCACGAGCACCACGCCGAACGAAGCCAGCCCCGCGGTCATGCTGGTGCCCGCGGAGGGCAGCGCCGGCAGCTGCTGCACCAGCCAGCAACCTGCCACGAAGGCGCACAGGGTCAGGCGCATCGCGGCGCCGGCAACGCAGGAACTACAGGAACAGCAGGAACAGCAGGGACAGCAACGAACGCCGGGCCCGATACGCCCGCAGCATGTCCATCTGCCGCCGGGCAAATCGTAGAAACCGCAGAAAGCCTAAGGTCCGCAAGTACCGCAGACATGCCCGCCCTCGTTCGACGATCACGATGCCTGCGTTTATACCGCCGGGCGGCGGCGCGAAACGTGTCAGTCCGTCACGGCGGAGGACGGCGCGATCGTCGCGGCAAAGGCGGCCAGCCGGGGCAGCGCCTCGACCGCATTGCGCCAGGTCGCCTGGGCCAGGGTTGGGGCATCGATGCCGCGCAGTTCGGTCAGCACCCGGGCGACGCCTGCGACCTCGGCCGGTGTGTTGCGCACCTTGCGCTGTTCGCCGAACTGGTCGTCGGTCAGCCATGCCGGCGCGATATCGGGCGCATCGGTTTCCAGCACCAGCGCGTCCAGCGGCAACTCCACCGCCAGCCGCCGGATCTGCCGCGCGCGGCTGAAGGTCACGTTGCCGCCGAAGCCGAGCTTGAAGCCCTGCTCGACGAAGCGCTGCGCCTGCTGCGCGCTGCCGTTGAAGGCGTGCGCGATCCCGCGCCGCACGCCGACGCGCCGCAGTTGCGCGGCGACCTGGTCCTGCGACTTGCGGACATGCAGCAGCACCGGCAGATCGAACTCGCGCGCGATCTTCAGCTGCTCGACGTAGAGCCAGGTCTGGTGCTGCGCATCGAGCCCCGGCACGAAGAAGTCCAGGCCGATCTCGCCGATGCCGACGAAGCGGGGATCGGGCAGCGCGGCCTCTACCTCGCGCCGCAGCGCGTCGAGGTCGGGCTGCCCCGCTCCGGGGGTGCACAGCGGATGGATGCCGAGCGCGTAGACGCAGGCCGGATGGCGATGCGCCAGCGCGCGCACGGCGGCGAAGTTCGACACCGCCACCGCGGGCAGCACGATGCCGGCGACGCCGGCCGCGGCCGCGGCCGCCACCACCGCGTCGCGGTCGTCATCGAACTCGGCCGCGTCGAGGTGGCAATGGGTGTCGATCCACATCGGGGCAAGCTCCGGCGCGCCGCGGCTCAGCGTTCGCGATGCAGATGGCCGTCGCGCAGCCGCAGCACGCGGTCGCAGCGGTTCGCCAGATCGAGATCGTGCGTGACGATCACGAAGCTGGTGCCCAGCGTGCGCGACAGCTCCAGCATCAGGTCGTAGACGCCGCCGGCGGTGTGGTCGTCGAGGTTGCCGGTCGGCTCGTCGGCCAGCACGCACGCCGGCTGCCCCACCAGCGCACGCGCGATCGCCACGCGCTGCCGCTCGCCGCCGGACAGCTCGCCGGGACGGTGCTTCGCGCGCTCGCCGAGGCCGACGCGCGCCAGCATCGCTTGCGCGGCCTCGCGCGCCTCGCCCTGGCGCAGGCCGCGGATGCGCATCGGCATCGCGACGTTGTCCAGCGCGGTGAACTCCGGCAGCAGATGGTGGAACTGGTAGACGAAGCCGAGCGAGCGGTTGCGCACCAGGTTGCGCTCGGTCTCGCGCAGGTCGGTGAAGGGCTTGCCAAGCAGCGCGACGCTGCCCGAATCGGGATTGTCGAGCCCGCCCAGCACATGCAGCAGCGTGCTTTTGCCCGAGCCGGAGGCGCCGACGATGGCGACCTTCTCGCCGGCATCGATGCGCAGATCGACGCCGCGCAGCACCTCGACGTCGAGCCCGCCCTGGCGGAAACGCTTGCACAGCCCCTGCGCGGTCAGGATCGGTTGCGCGGCGGCGGTAGCGCCCGCCGGCGTGGCCTCGGGCGCGGCGGTGCGGTTCAGCATGGCCTCATTCATAGCGCAGCGCCTCCGCGGGGTTCACGCGGGCGGCACGCCAGCTGGGATAGAGCGTGGCCAGGATGGCCAGCACGAAGGAAATGGTGCCGATGGTGGCGATGTCGTTCACGCGCGGGTCCGAGGGCAATTCGCTGATGAAGTAGATGTCGCGGGGCAGGAACTGGACCTGCAGGATCCGCTCGATGAAGGGCACGATCACGTCGATATTGGTCGCGATCAGCGTGCCGCCGAGCACGCCGAGCACGGTGCCGATAAAGCCGATGGCCACGCCCTGCACGATGAAGATGCGCATGATCGAGCCGGGCTGCGCGCCCATGGTGCGCAGGATCGCGATATCGGCCTGCTTGTCGGTCACCGTCATCACCAGCGTCGACACCAGGTTGAAGGCCGCCACCGCGATGATCAGCGTCAGGATGATGAACATCATCCGTTTCTCGGTCTGCACCGCGGCGAACCAGTTGCGGTTCTGCTTGGACCAGTCGCGCAGATAGAGCTCGCCGGACAGCGTGCCGGACAGCGCGTCGGCGACCTGCGGGGCGCGCTGCATGTCGGACAGCTTCAGCCGCAGGCCGTTGGGACCGTCGAGCCGGAACAGCGTCTGCGCGTCCTGGATGTCGATCAGCGCCAGCGCGCTGTCGAACTCGTAATGGCCCGACGAGAACACGCCGACCACGGTGAACTGCTTGAGCCGCGGCAGCACGCCCGCCGGCGTGATGGTGCCCTGCGGCGCCACCAGCGTGACCTTGTCGCCCACGCGCACGCCCATCGCCGCGGCCAGCTCGCCGCCGAGCACGATGCCGAAGCCGCCGGGCTGCAGCTCGGTCAGGCTGCCGGCCTTGAACTGCTTGCCGATGTCCGAGACCTTGGGCTCCTCGGCCGGATCGACGCCGCGCAGCAGTACGCCGCGCACGGTGTCGTCGCGCGTCAGCATTGCCTGCGCGGCGACATAGGGCGCGGCGCCGACCACCTCCTTGTTGCGCATCGCCTCGGCGGCGGTGCGGCGCCAGTCGGGCAGCGTGGATGGGCCGATCACCTCGATATGCGCCAGCACCGACAGCATGCGGTCGCGTACCTCCTTCTGGAAGCCGTTCATCACCGACAGCACGACGATCAGCGCGGCCACGCCGAGCGCGATGCCGAGCATCGAGATCATCGAGATGAAGGAGATGAAGGTATTGCGGCTGGCGCGTTTGCTGGCGCGGGTATAGCGCCAGCCGATCTGCCACTCGTAGGGAAAGTTCAAGACGGTTCCTGTGTTCGTTGCCAACGCGCGATGGCGCCCGTGAGGCCGGATCGATGGCCCGGCCGGGCCGCCATCGCGCCCCCGGGCGCGTGCTGATCGGGCGTAAATCCGGCGCAAGTCCGGTGCCAGTTCGGCGCAAATCCGGCGCGAATTCATCCGAATCGGGTGAATCGGGACGCGCCGGCCACCCGCGAGTTTACAATCTCGCCAACCATGACGACGCACCTGACCCTGATTGTGCCCTTTTCGGTCCCGCCCGGCGCGGATACCGAGGGCCTGGACGAACCGAACGGCGCCGGCGGCGGCATTGCCGGCGCCCTGCTGCGCCAGTTGGAGTTGCCGGCGCTGGGAAAGTTGCTGACGCGCGCCGGCACGACTGCGCGCGAGCGCCACGGCGCCGGCTACGATCCGATCGCGCTGCGCTCGCTCGCCCATGAGCGCTGGCTGGCCGCGCGCGCCGGCCTGGACACCGCGCGCGTGCCCACCGCGCCCTACATGCGGCTGGCCGACCATGGCGGCGCCGACGCCGATCACGACCTGCGGTCCGGCACCGACCCGCAGTCCTGGGTCTGCCTGCAGCCGGTCCACATCCATGCCGCGCGCGATCACCTGGTGCTGATGGACCCGGCGCTGCTGACGCTGGACGCCGCCGAATCGGCCGCGCTGCGCGAGGCCATCGCGCCGCTGTTGAGCGATTCGGGCATCGCGCTGGATGCGCCGCACCCCGGCCGCTGGTATCTGCCCGAAGCCGTGTTCGGCCCGCTGGACGCGACCCCGCCGCTGCGCGCGGCCGGCCGCAATATCGACGTCTGGATGCAGTCCGGCCCGCGCGAGCGCGACTGGCGCCGGCTGCAGAACGAGATCCAGATGACCTGGTTCGACCATCCGGTCAACCAGGCGCGCGAGGCCCGGGGCGCGCTGCCCGTCAACTCGGTCTGGCTGCATGGCGGCGGCGCGCTGCGGCCGGTGCCGCGGCTGGCCGATACGGTGCTGGCCGACGATCCGCTGCTGCGTGGGCTCGCGCTGGCCGGCGGCGCGGAATGCCTGCCCTTGCCCCCTTCGCTGGCATCGCTCGAATCGCTCGCATCGCTTAAGGCCGAGGGCAGCGCCATGGCGCTGCTCGATGCCTGCGCCTCGGCCTATCTCGCCGAGGACTGGGGCAGCTGGATCGAACGGCTGCATGCGCTCGAGGCCGACTGGTTCGCGCCGGCGCTGGCCGCGCTCGAGTCGGGCCGGCTGCAGGCGCTGACGCTGGTGCTCGGCGGCGACGACCATCACGCCGAATTCACCGTGCGCCGCGGCGACCTGCGCAAGTTCTGGCGCGGCCTGGGCATGCGCGGCGACTGGCGCGCGCTGCTGTCCGATCTCGCGCTGGCCGCATGAGGGCGACCATGCCAACGCCGCTTCGTCCGCCTCATCCACTTGCCGCGCCGCGCCCGCTTGGTCTGTCGCACCCGCTTGGTCTGTCGCATCCGCTTCGTCTGCCGCGTCCGCTTCCCCTGCTGCGGCCGCCGCGTCTGCTTCGTCCGCTGCGGCTGCTTCGCCCGCTGTGCCGCCGCCCCGGCCCCTGCTCCGCTATCGTTCCGAGCCCATGACCCGCATCGCGATCCGCCCCCACCAGTCCGACCACGCCAGCGCCCTCGCGGCGCTGGGCCTGCATCCGACGCTGGCGCGCATCCTGTCGGCACGCGGCGTCACCCATGCGCGCGAGCTGGCCACCGACCTGCCCGAACTGATGGCCCCGCAGGCGATGAAGGGCATCGACCGCGCCGCGGTCTATCTGGCCGACGCGATCGCCGCGCGCCGCCGGCTGCTGATCGTCGCCGACTACGACTGCGACGGCGCCACCGCCTGCGCGGTGGGCGTGCGCGGCCTGCGCATGCTGGGTGCCCAGGTCGACTACATCGTGCCGAACCGTTTCGAATACGGCTACGGCCTGACGCCGGAGATCGTCGCGTTGGCGGCGCAGCGCAACCCGGACGTGATCGTCACCGTCGACAACGGCATCGCGAGCGTCGATGGCGTGGCCGCGGCCAATGCGCGCGGCATCGACGTGGTGGTCACCGACCACCATCTCCCTGGCGACCAGCTGCCCGACGCGGCGGTGATCGTCAATCCGAACCAGCCGGGCTGCGGCTTTCCCAGCAAGAACCTGGCGGGCGTCGGCGTGATGTTCTACGTGCTGCTGGCGCTGCGCGCGGAATTGCGCCAGCGCGGCGTGTTCACGCCGGCCAATCAGCCGCGCCTCGACACACTGCTCGACCTGGTCGCGCTGGGCACCGTGGCCGACGTGGTCAAGCTCGACACCAACAACCGCATCCTGGTCGCGCAGGGGCTCAAGCGCATGCGCGCGGGCCGCATGCATGCGGGCGTCGCCGCGCTGTTCCGCGCGGCCGGACGCGAGGCCAGCCGCGCCACCACCTTCGACCTGGGCTTCGGCCTGGGACCGCGGCTGAACGCCGCCGGACGGCTCGCCGACATGTCGCTCGGCATCGAATGCCTGCTCAGCGACGACGCCGAGCGCGCGTGGGAGATCGCGCAGCAGCTCGACGCGATGAACCGCGAGCGGCGCGATATCGAGGCCGGCATGCAGCAGGAGGCGCTGCAGATCCTCGAACGTCCGCTGGACGGGCTCGACCCGTCGTCGCGCTTTACCGTCAGCGTGTTCAACGACACGTGGCACCAGGGCGTGATCGGCATCGTCGCGTCGCGGCTCAAGGAGAAGTTCCATCGCCCGACCATCACGTTTGCGCCGGGCGACGAGGCCACCATCAAGGGCTCGGGCCGCTCGATTCCGGGCTTTCATCTGCGCGACGCGCTCGATCTGGTGTCCAAGCGCCATCCCGGCCTGCTGGTCAAGTTCGGCGGCCATGCGATGGCGGCCGGCCTGACGCTGCGCGCCGGCGATTTCGAGCGCTTCATGGATGCGTTCGAGGGCATCGGCCGCGAATGGCTGACCGACGACCATCTCGCCCGCGTGATCGAGACCGACGGCGAGATCGAGGACCACTGCTTCGATCCGGCCTTCGTGTCGCTGCTGGAGCAGCAGGTATGGGGCCAGGGCTTTCCGCCGCCGACCTTCTGCGGGGAATTCGACGTGCTGCGCCAGACCGTGCTCAAGGGCAAGCACCTGAAGCTGCAGCTCGGACGCGGCAAGCGCCAGTTCGACGCGATCTGGTTCAACCACGCCGACACGCTGGGCGCCAGCGCGATGGTGGCCTACCGGCTCGACAACAACACGTTCAACGGCGTCACGCGCGTGCAGATGGTGATCGAGCACGCGCAGTAGGGACAGGCTCTGCCAGCCGATAGTTCGCCCCGTGAAAGCAGGGGCCAAGCGGCTGCCGAAGGACGCTGCGTCCCGCATGCGCGGAGACGACGCCGATGCGAAGGCAGGACCCGGCCTTACCCCCGCGCCGGCAGCATGCTGGCCGGATCGACCGGCTTGCCGTTGCCGCGCACCTCGAAGTGCAGTTCGCTGGCCGCGGCGCCCATGCGGCCCACCACCTGGCCCGCGTCGACGTGGGCGCCTTCCTTGACCATCGGCTGATCGAGATTGCCGTAGACCGTCAGCCAGTCGTCGTTGTGCTTGACGATCACCAGCGTGCCGTAGCCGCGCAGCGCGCCGACGTGGATCGCCCAGCCGGCCGCGGCGGCACGTACGGTGCCATTGGCCGGCACCGCGATGCGCAGGCCTTTGCTGGACGGTGGCGAATAGCCGTGCGTGACCGTGCCGTCGGCCGGCCATTGCAGCGCGATGCGGCTGGACGGCGGCCGGCTCGACGGCGTGGCCGCGCGCGGGGTCTCCTCGACCGTGGCCGGGCCGCTGGGGTTGCTGGCGGCGGCGGCCGCGGCCCCGGCCGGCGGCCGCACCCGGATCAGCTGGCCGACCTCGATGCGATCGGCGCTCGGCAACGCGTTCCAGCGCACCAGGTCGCGCACCGAGCGGCGGTGGCGGCGCGCGATCGAATACAGCGTGTCGCCGGAGCGCACCCGGTAGAAGCCGTCCGGCGCGGGGCCGCCCTCGCCCACCGTGCCGCAGCCGGCCAGCGTCGCCAGCATCGTAGCGGCCAGCGCGGCAATGGCGCGCCGGCGGCCGATGGCCGGGGCGGTCGGTGCGGTCGCGGTCGGGAGGGTCGAAATGGCTGGCATCGTCATGGCTGCATCGGGAATCTGGGCCCGCCGCCATGTCGCCCTGGCGGGCCGGAGCGGCGGAATGAACGGCGGACGGTACGGCGGAATGGAAACAGAGGCGGCGCCAGCGATGTAACGGTTGACGCACCCGCAACTGTAGACCATCGGTCACGGCCACAGTTCGACGCGCCGCCCGGAATCGCCCGGCGGTGACCCGTGCAGGACCGGAGCCGCCGCGGCCCCCGGCATCGCCAAAGCGTGGCCGTCCGCGCGGCGCATTATCCGTCATTACCCGGGGAATGCCGTCCCGTTCCGCTATAATTCACGGTTTTCAAAGCGCAAGAACACCATGGAAGCAGAACGCCTCAACGCCATCTCCGGCGCCATCTCCGATCTCCGTTCCCGGACGGAAGATCTACGGGGGTATCTTTGACTACGACGTCAAGGTAGGACGTCTGGCCGAAGTCAACGGCGAACTGGAGGACCCCGAGGTCTGGAACAACCCGAAGCGGGCCCAGGACCTCGGCAAGGAAAAGAAGATGCTCGAAGGCGTGGTCCAGGTACTGGGCAAGCTGACCGAGGATCTGGAAAGCGCGCAGGAGCTGTTCGAGCTCGCGCGTGAAGAGGGCGACGACGACACGCTGGTGTCGATCGAAGAGGACGTCAAGGGCTTCGAGGCGGCGGTCGCCGACATGGAGTTCCGCCGCATGTTCTCCGGCCAGCTCGATCAGGCCAATGCCTTCATCGACATCCAGGCCGGCGCCGGCGGTACCGAGGCGTGCGACTGGGCCTCGATGCTGCTGCGCCAGTACCTGAAGTACTGCGAGCGCAAGGGCTTCAAGGCCGAGGTGCTGGAAGAATCCGAGGGCGATGTCGCCGGCATCAAGAGCGCCACGATCAAGGTCGAGGGCGAATACGCGTTCGGCTATCTGCGCACCGAGACCGGCGTGCACCGCCTGGTGCGCAAGTCGCCGTTCGACTCGTCGGGCGGCCGGCATACGTCGTTCTCGTCGGTGTTCGTCTATCCGGAGGTCGACGACTCGTTCGAGGTCGAGATCAATCCGGCGGACCTGCGCGTCGATACCTATCGCGCCTCGGGCGCGGGCGGCCAGCACATCAACAAGACCGATTCGGCCGTGCGGATCACGCATATCCCGACCGGCATCGTCGTGCAGTGCCAGAACGACCGCTCGCAGCACCGCAACCGTGCCGAGGCGATGTCGATGCTGAAGTCGCGCCTGTACGAGCACGAGATGCGCAAGCGCCAGGCCGAGGCCGACAAGCTCGAATCGACCAAGACCGATGTGGGCTGGGGCCACCAGATCCGCTCGTATGTGCTGGACCAGAGCCGCATCAAGGACCTGCGCACCAACGTCGAATTGTCCAACACGCAGAAGGTGCTGGACGGCGACCTGGACACCTTCATCGAGGCGAGCCTGAAACAGGGCCTGTAAGCGCAGGCCAAGCGTTGCAGCACCAGCAGGACCGGCGCCCGCTCGCGCCACCCATCCCGCGGCGCGGCCGTGCCGCGGGGTCCGACCTCTCTCCGCCAGGGCGATATCCATGACCACAGCCGCATCGACTGACGCATCGACCGACGCATCCCATCTGATCATCGTCACCGGCGCCTCGCGCGGGCTGGGCGCGGCGCTGGTGCGCGCGCTGATGGTCCCGGGCAACCGGCTGGTGTGCGTGGCGCGCAGCCGCAATGCGGAACTGGAGCAGGCCGCGCAGGCCAGCGGCGTGCCGATCGCCTGGCACCTGCAGGACCTGTCGAAGCCCGCGCAGGCGGCGAGCTGGCTGGCGAGCGTGCTCGACAGCGTCGACGCCCCCGCCAGCGCGACGCTGGTGCTGAACGCCGGCGTGATCGAGCCGATCGCGCCGATCGCCGAGCTGCAGGAGGCCACGCTGGTGCCGCACCTGATGACCAACCTCGTGTCGCCGATGACGCTGACCGCGGCCTTCCTGGCGCGCAGCGAGCGCTTCGGCTGCCCGCGCAAGGTGCTGGCGATCTCGTCGGGCGCCGCGCGCCGGCCGGTCGAGGGCTGGAGCGCCTACTGCGCCGGCAAGGCCGCGCTCGACATGTTCGTGCGCTCCGTCAATGCCGAGTACGCGTCGGTGCCGGCCGAGCGCGGCGTGCGCGCAGTGGCGCTGGCGCCGGGCGTGGTCGATACCGGCATGCAGGCCGCGATCCGCGAGGCCGACTTCGCGCAGGTCGAACGCTTCCGCTCGCTGAAGGCCAACGCGCAGCTGACCAGCCCCGACGAGGCCGCCGCCCGCATCGCCGCCTATCTGCAGCGCGCCGACTTCGGCAGCACCGAACTCGACGATATCCGCAATACCTGACTTTCCCGCGCGGCCCCGTGCCCCGCCCTTTGACGACATCATGACCGAACCCACCCGCGCGCCTGCCGAGCAGGCCCCCGCCGTCGACGAAAACAAGATCATTGCCGAGCGGCGCGAGAAGCTGCAGGCGCTGCGTCAGCAAGGCGTCGCCTTCCCCAACGACTTCCGTCCGACCCATCAGGCCGCCAGCCTGCACGCGCAATACGGCGACGCCGACCAGGCCGCGCTCGAGGCCGATCCGGTCGAGGTCGCGGTGGCCGGCCGCATGATGCTCAAGCGGGTGATGGGCAAGGCCAGCTTCGCCACGGTGCAGGACGGCAGCGGCCAGATCCAGTTCTACATCACGCGCGACAAGGTCGGCGAAGAGGTCTACGCCAACTTCAAGCACTGGGACCTGGGCGACATCGTCAGCGCGCGCGGGCTGCTGTTCCGCACCAACAAGGGCGAACTGTCGGTGCAGGTGCAGGAATTGCGCCTGCTGTCGAAGTCGCTGCGGCCGCTGCCGGACAAGTTCCACGGGCTGGCCGACCAGGAGATGAAGTACCGCCAGCGCTATGTCGACCTGATCGTCTCGCCGGAGACGCGCGCGACCTTCCGCGCCCGCACCGAGGCCATCTCGTCGCTGCGCCGTCATATGGCCGAGGCCGGCTTCATGGAAGTCGAGACGCCGATGCTGCATCCGATTCCCGGCGGCGCCGCGGCCAAGCCCTTCATCACGCACCACAACGCGCTGGACATGCAGATGTTCCTGCGCATCGCGCCCGAACTCTATCTGAAGCGGCTGATCGTCGGCGGCTTCGAGCGCGTGTTCGAGATCAACCGCAACTTCCGCAACGAGGGGGTCAGCCCGCGCCACAACCCCGAGTTCACGATGATGGAGTTCTACGCGGCCTATACCGATTACCGGTGGCTGATGGACTTCACCGAGGACCTGATCCGCAAGGCGGCGATCGACGCGCGCGGCAGCGCGACGCTGACCTATCAGGGACGCGAGCTGGACCTGTCGAAGCCCTTCCACCGGCTGACCATCACGCAGGCGATCCAGAAGTACGCGCCGCAATACACCGATGCGCAGCTGGCCGATGCGGACTTCCTGCGCGCGGAGCTGAAGAAGTTCGGCGTCAACACCGGCGCGCCGCAATTCCTCAACGCGGGCCTGGGCACGCTGCAACTGGTGCTGTTCGAGGAGACTGCCGAGAGCCAGCTGTGGGAGCCGACCTTCATCGTCGACTATCCGGTCGAGGTGTCGCCGCTGGCGCGCGCCTCCGATACGGTGCCCGGCATCACCGAGCGCTTCGAGCTGTTCATCACCGGCCGCGAGATCGCCAACGGCTTCTCGGAGCTCAACGACGCCGAGGACCAGGCCGAGCGCTTCCGCAAGCAGGTCGAGCAGAAGGACGCGGGCGACGAGGAGGCGATGTATTTCGACGCGGACTACATCCGCGCGCTGGAATACGGCATGCCCCCGACGGGCGGCTGCGGCATCGGCATCGACCGGCTGGTGATGCTGCTGACCGACAGCCCGAACATCCGCGACGTCATCCTGTTCCCGCACCTGCGGCGGGAAGACTGAGCCGGGCCGCGCCGACGGGCGCGGGCTCGAGCCATGAAAAAGCGCGCTCCTGGAGCGCGCTTTTTTTGTCCGCACCGCCGGCCGATGGCACAGACCATGATCCGGCCGGGCCGGCCCGACGTTCGTACCGCTGCTGCACTACTGCATGACCGCCCTGCCGCCCTACTGGGCTTCCTCGATCCACGCGGCCTGGATGGCCTCGAGGATCTTTTCGCCGGACCGCTCGGGCAGGTCGTCGAAGCCGTCCAGCTCCAGCACCCAGCGGCGCAGGTCGGTGAAGCGCACCGTCAGCGGATCGACATCGGGGTACTTGTCGTACAGCGCTGCCGCGATGTCAAAGGTATCCGTCCATTTCATCAGGGGTTCTCCAAGGTCTTCGTTCGCCATGGAATCGCCATGCCGCCGGGGCAGGCAACACGGGCCTCAGTGGCCTTCCTTGGCGTGGTTGATGGTGTATTTGGGAATCTCGATGGTCAGGTCTTCGTCGGCGACGATGGCCTGGCAGGACAGCCGGGAATTCGGCTCGAGGCCCCAGGCCTTGTCGAGCAGGTCTTCCTCTTTCTCTTCGGCTTCGTTCAGCGAATCGAAGCCCTCCCGCACCACCACGTGGCAGGTGGTGCAGGCGCACGACTTCTCGCAGGCATGCTCGATCTCGATGTCATGCTCGAGCAGCACGTCGCAGATGCTGGTGCCCTTCCTGGCTTCGATCACGGCGCCCTCGGGGCAGTATTCGGCGTGGGGCAGTACGACAATCTGTGGCATATGGGGTCCTGATATTGGGGATGGCGGGCGACGCGGCAGGTGAAATGGAGCGCCTCAGCCGAGCTCCTGCACCTTGCGGCCGGCCAGCGCTTGCTTGATCGAGCGGTCCATGCGGCGGGCCGCGAACTCGTCGGTGCCCCGCGACAGCGCTTCGATGGCCGCCTTGATCGCCAGATGGTCGTCGCCGGCGGCGGTCTCGCGCACGCTCGTCATCAGGGCTTCGACCTCGGCGCGCTCGTCGTCCGACAGCAGGTCGCCGTCGGCCTGCAGCGCGCTGCGCGTGGCCTCGAGCAGCCGCTCGGCCTCGACACGCTCCTCGGCGAGCGCGCGGCTCTTCATGTCGTGCTCGGCCTCGCGGAAGCTGTCCTGCAGCATCCGCGCGATATCGTCGTCGCCGAGACCGTACGAGGGCTTGACGGCGATCGAGGCCTCCACGCCCGACTGCGTCTCGCGCGCCGACACCGACAGCAGACCGTCGGCGTCGACCTGGTAGGTCACGCGGATACGGGCCGCGCCGGCCACCATCGGCGGAATGCCGCGCAGCTCGAAGCGCGCCAGCGAACGGCAGTCGCTGGCCAGTTCGCGCTCGCCCTGCAGCACGTGGATCGCCATCGCGGTCTGGCCGTCCTTGAAGGTGGTGAACTCCTGCGCGCGCGCGACCGGGATCGTACTGTTGCGCGGAATGATCTTCTCGACCAGGCCGCCCATGGTTTCGACGCCCAGCGACAGCGGAATCACGTCGAGCAGCAGCCAGTCATCGCCCGGCGCGTTGTTGCCCGCGAGCAGATTGGCCTGCATCGCCGCGCCCAGCGCGACCACCTTGTCCGGATCGAGATTGGTCAGCGGCGGCTGGCCGAAGAAATCGGCGACCGCCTTGCGGATCGACGGCATGCGCGTGGCGCCGCCGACCAGCACCACGCCCTTGACCTCGTCGGGCGCCACGCCGGCATCGCGCAGCGCCTTGCGCACCGGCGCCAGCGTCTTCTGCACCAGATGCGCGGTCATCTCGCGGAACTGCTCGGCGGTGAGCGGCAGATGGACGATCTCGCCGGTGGTCAGCACCGCGTCGATCACCGTGCTGTCGGCTTCCGACAGCGCTTCCTTGGCGGCGCGCGCGCGCACCATCAGCAGGCGCGTGTCCTCGGCCGACAGCGGCTGCAGGCCGGCCTGCTCGACGATCCAGCAGACCAGCCGCTGGTCGAAGTCGTCGCCGCCCAGCGCGGAATCGCCGCCGGTCGCCATCACCTCGAAGACGCCCTTGGTCAGCTTCAGCACCGAGATGTCGAAGGTGCCGCCGCCCAGGTCGTAGACCGCGTAGATGCCTTCCGAGGCGTTGTCGAGCCCGTAGGCGATCGCCGCCGCGGTCGGCTCGTTCAGCAGGCGCAGCACTTCGAGGCCGGCCAGGCGCGCCGCGTCCTTGGTCGCCTGGCGCTGCGCGTCGTCGAAATAGGCGGGCACGGTGATCACCGCGCCGACCAGGTCGTCGCCCAGCGCATCCTCGGCGCGCTGGCGCAGCGTGGCCAGGATCTCGGCCGAGACCTCGACCGGGCTCTTGATGCCGGCGACGGTCTTGATCTGCAGCATGCCGGGCGCGTCGACGAAGTCGTACGGGCTGTGCTCGATATGCGCGACGTCGTGCAGGCCACGGCCCATGAAGCGCTTGACCGAGACGATGGTGTTCTTGGGATCGCGCACCGCCTCTTCCTGGGCGCGGAAGCCGATCTGCGCGGTCTGGTTCGGCAGATAGCGCACCACCGACGGCAGCAGCGTACGGCCGCTCTCGTCGGCCAGCACCTCGGGAATGCTGTTGCGAACGGCCGCCACCAGCGAGTTGGTGGTGCCGAGATCGATACCGACCGCAAGCCGTCGCTGGTGGGGTGCCGGCGACATGCCGGGTTCGGAAATCTGAAGCAGTGCCATGTCAATCTTCTGTTGTCGGGGCGAGCGGCGCGATGGCCGGGCGAAGGTCCTGGGCGCGCCGCCGGATTACCCGCTTTTGCCGGGGCGCCATTGTGTCATGGCCCCCGCGATGGTGCCTGCCGCGCTAGCTTTCGAGGCGGTCGATCGCCTCGCTCGCGTCGTGCTCGATCTTCTCGACGAACATCAGCTGGCGCGCCGCGGCGGCCGCGGCCTCGTCCTCGCCGGCATCGAGCAGGCCGCCGAGCGCGCTCTGGCGTTCGCGCTTCTCCTGGCGCAGCGAGCGCAGCAGCGCGTCCAGCGCCGCGGCGTTGCGCTGCTGTACCGCGTCCTGCAGCGCCTCGCGCCACTCCATCTGCTGCATCAGGAAGTCGGGCGCCATGGCCGTATTGTTCTCGGCCTGGATATCGATGCCGCGCAGCGACAGCAGATAGATCGCGCGCTTGAGCGGCTGGCGCAAGGTCCGGTAGGCCTCGTTCGCATGCGCGGCCCATTGCATCGCGACGCGCCGTTCGGCGTCGCCGGCATGGGCGAAGCGGTCCGGATGGGCCTGCGATTGCACCGTGCGGTAGGCGGCGTCGAGCGCTGCCTCGTCGACGGTGAAGCGGGCCGGCAGCCCGAACAGGGCGAAGTAATCGTCTTTCAAGGTAGTCCTGCTGGAAGGCTATGGCGAAGGCGGCGGTGCCTCGTCCGTGAGGCGCCACCGCCGTGCCCGGCCCTCTCCCGCCAGCGGGAGAGGCACACGCTCAGGCCGCCGGCCTTACACGCGGAACGATTCGCCGCACCCGCACTCGTCCTTGACGTTCGGGTTGTTGAAGCGGAAGCCTTCGTTCAACCCTTCGCGGGCGAAGTCGAGCTCGGTGCCGTCGATGTACGGCAGGCTCTTGGGATCGACCACCACCTTGACGCCGTGCGACTCGAACACCTGGTCCTCCGGCTGCAGCTCGTCGACATACTCGAGCTTGTACGCCAGGCCGGAACAGCCGGTCGTCTTGACGCCGAGCCGCAGGCCGATGCCCTTGCCCCGGCGGTCCAGATAGCGCGAAACGTGCTTCGCGGCTTTTTCGGTCAATGTGATCATCGCTACCACTTCCCTTCGATCGCTCAGGCGGCCTGTTGCGTCGGGGCGCCCGCGTGCTTCTTCTTGTAGTCCTCGACCGCGGCCTTGATCGCGTCCTCGGCCAGGATCGAGCAGTGGATCTTGACCGGCGGCAGCGCCAGTTCCTCGGCGATCTGGGTGTTCTTGATCTCCAGCGCCTGGTCCACGGTCTTGCCCTTGACCCACTCGGTCACCAGCGACGACGAGGCGATCGCCGAGCCGCAACCGTAGGTCTTGAACTTCGCGTCTTCGATCACGCCCTGCTCGTTGACCTTGATCTGCAGCTTCATCACGTCGCCGCAAGCGGGCGCGCCCACCATGCCGGTGCCGACGGCGTCGTCGTTCTTGTCGAACGAACCGACGTTACGGGGGTTTTCGTAGTGGTCGAGTACCTTGTTGGAGTAAGACATGTTGGCTACCTCTGTGACGTATCTTTTATGGGGTCGGTTGGACAGCGTTCAATGCGCCGCCCATTGAATCGAATTCAGGTCCACGCCGTCCTTGTACATCTCCCACAGCGGGGACAGGTCGCGCAGCTTGCCGATCTTGCTCTTCAACAGTTCGACCGTGTAATCGATCTCCTGTTCGGTGGTGAAGCGACCGACGGTGAAGCGGATCGAGCTGTGCGCCAGTTCGTCGTTGCGGCCCAGCGCGCGCAGCACGTAGGACGGCTCCAGCGAGGCCGAGGTGCAGGCGGAGCCCGACGACACCGCGACATCCTTGATCGCCATGATCAGCGACTCGCCTTCGACGAAGTTGAAGCTGACGTTCAGGTTGTGCGGCACGCGGCGCTCGAAATCGCCGTTCAGGTAGACCTCTTCCATGCCCGACAGGCCGTTCCACAGGCGGTCGCGCAGCATGCGGATGCGCTCGTTCTCGGTCGCCATTTCCTCGCGGGCGATGCGGAAGGCCTCGCCCATGCCGACGATCTGGTGCGTCGCCAGCGTGCCCGAACGCATGCCGCGCTCGTGGCCGCCGCCGTGCATCTGCGCCTCGATGCGCACGCGCGGCTTGCGGCGGACGTACAGCGCGCCGATGCCCTTCGGGCCATAGGTCTTGTGCGCCGAGAACGACATCAGGTCGACCTTCAGCTTCGACAGGTCGATCGCGACCTTGCCGGTGGCCTGCGCAGCGTCGCAATGGAAGATGATGCCCTTCTCGCGGCAGATCTCGCCGATCTGCTCGATGTCCTGGATCACGCCGATCTCGTTGTTGACCAGCATCACCGAGACCAGGATGGTGTCCGGGCGCAGCGCCTGCTTGAACACCTCGATGTCGATCAGGCCGTTTTCCTGCACGTCCAGGTAGGTGACCTCGAAACCCTGGCGCTCCAGTTCGCGCGTGGTGTCGAGCACGGCCTTGTGCTCGGTCTTGACCGTGATGATGTGCTTGCCCTTGCCCGAGTAGAAATTGGCCGCGCCCTTGATGGCGAGGTTGTCGGACTCGGTCGCGCCGGAAGTCCAGACGATCTCGCGCGGATCGGCGCCGACCAGCGCGGCCACCTGCTCGCGCGCTTCCTCGACGGCCTTCTCGGCTTCCCAGCCGTAGGCGTGACTGCGCGACGCGGGATTGCCGAACTGCTCGCGCAGATACGGAATCATCTTGTCCGCCACGCGCGGGTCCACCGGCGTGGTGGCCGAATAATCCATGTAGATCGGGAAATGTGGGGTGCTCATCGTTGTCACTGCCTTGTTTTGACTGCCTGGTGGGACACTGTGCGTCGCCTGGCTGGAGTCCCGCTCAGGACTGCGCCAGGCTGAAAACCGAATTCACCATCTTGGGCCGGGCGGGCTTGTCCGCCTTTTCCGCCGCGCCGGGCTGCGCCGTCCGCGCTGCCGGTGCGCTCTGGCGGACACCGCCCTCCTCGCGCATGTCGCGCAGCACGCCGGGCTGGCGGGCGCGCTGCTGTTCGACCAGATCCTTCAGCGAGACCGAGTCCAGATACTCGACCATCTTCTGGTTCAGGGTCGCCCACAGCTCGTGGGTCATGCAGCGGCCGGTATTCTCGTCGCCATTGCAATTACCCTTGCCGCCGCACTGGGTGGCATCGAGCGGCTCGTCCACCGCGATGATGATGTCGGCCACCGTCACGTCCTCGGACTTGCGCGCCAGGCTGTATCCGCCGCCCGGGCCGCGCACGCTCTCGACGATCTGATGCCGGCGCAGCTTGGCGAACAGCTGTTCCAGATAGGACAGGGAGATCTTCTGGCGCTGGCTGATGCCGGCCAGCGTCACCGGACCCTGGTCCTGGCGCATGGCCAGGTCGATCATGGCGGTGACCGCGAAGCGGCCTTTGGTCGTCAATCTCATGATTGCGGGGGGTAATACCTGATGAATTTCGTCAAGTATAAATTTCCCGACTAAATCGGTCAACTACCCCATGTCACTTCTTCGGCAGATCCCCTGGTGATGGCAAGGGCATTGCCGCAGTCGGGGACGGTCAGGCTCGGCCTGCCTCCGCGTCAGCCGGCGCCTGCCGCGGCGGCACGATCAGCGACAGCGGATGGCGCAGGATGCGCCCCCGCACCGCGGCGCTAAGCGCACGCCGGTCCACCCGGCGCAGATTGCGCGAGCGCAGTGCCATGTAAAAGGCCAGCGCGAAGCTGACGGCGACGTTCAACAGGCCCATCAGCGCGATGCCGGCCACCGCCAGCCACAGCGCCGGCATCCGCAGCGCATCGAGGCCCAGCACGCCGATCGCGGTGCCGACCGAGCCCGTTGACAGCGTCACGTGGCGCACCTCCATATGCGGACCGAAGAAGCTCAGGATCTCGGGCCCCAGCCCGAGCAGAAAGCCCAGCGACACATTGCCCGCGATGCCGGACAGGTTGCGCTTCCAGAAGTCGGCCAGCCGCATGGCGCCCCGCTCGCCCAGCACATAACGCAGCCGGCGATGGTAGGCGAGCACATCGTGCACGCGGTGCAGCGCGAACCAGTTGTCGGCCCAGCCGGCAATCAGGCTCGACAGCCACAGCAGCACGCCGGTGAAGATCGCGTACAGCGGCGTCGGACCCAGGATCGAGAACGATTCGATGGTGGCGATCGCCTTGGCCGGGGTGATCAGGTTGACCGACAGCAGCTTGCCGGCCAGCCACTGGATCGCCAGCGCCACCGGAAACACCACCGCCAGATTGCCCACGATGGCCGCCGCGTTCGAGCGGATCATCGCGACGGTATCGTCGACGAAGGCCTCCCTGCCCTCCGGCCGCCCCACCGCATCGAGCCGATGCGCCAGGGCCGGACCGGTCATCGCCGGCTGCTTGGTGGCCAGCGTGAAATGCGCGAAATGGATCGCCAGGAAGCTGCCGGCATAGTTCAGCGAGGCCAGCAGCCCCTCGATGAACTTGTCCAGGTGCAGGCCATAGATCAGGAACTTCAGATAGACCGTGGCCACGGTGATCAGCCCACCGCCGGCCGCGGCCCGCACCAGTTCGCCGTACTCCTTGCGGTCGCGCGTGATGTAGTGCTCGCCGGTCTCGGCCGAGCGCTCGACCACCTTGCGCGCCAGATGCGAGAACGATTCCGCGGCCAGATGCTTGACGCTGCGGCGCGCCTGCGTCGAACGGATCAGTTCGCCGGCCAGTTGGGCGACCTTGCCCCGGCGCGCGGGATCGGCCCAGGCGGCGAGCAGCATGTCGATACGGGCCAGCCGCACCTTCATCCGCTCGATCTGGAACACCACTTCGACGGAGACGCCGTTCTCCTCGAGATCCGCGTAGACATGGCGCGCGGCGTCGTGGCAGCCGTCGAGCAGCGCACGGCAGTAGTTCAGGCGGTGCAGGAAGACATCGCTGTCGCGCACCAGCCCTTCCTCGCACAGCGCCGCCACGGCGGGGCCGAGCCGGAAGAACGGCGTGTCGTCGACCCGGCCCGGCAGCCGCGCGCGGATTGCCTGGCTGAGCCCGGTGGCGCGCACCTGGCTGGCCAGCACCTGGATGCTGCTGGCCAGCGTGCGCTCGAGATGGTCCCAGTAGCGGGCGGGCAGGGTCTGGCGTGCGGCGGCGGCTTGGCCATCGCGCGTGCCTTCGACCGGGCCTTCGCCTGCGCCTGTGCCTGCAATCCCCACTGCGTCTGCGCCTTCAGCCGCCGCTTCACCCGCGCCTTCACCCGCGCCTTCACCCGCCCCTTCACCCGCCCCTTCACCCGCCCCTTCATCCACCTCTTCACCCGGGCCGTCAGCCGGGCCTTCGCCGGCGGCCTCGTCCGGCGCAAACATCAGCAGCGCGCCGAGCCGTTCGAGCAGCTCCGCATCGAGCGCCGCCACCCAGTCGGCGTCGCGCTCGCCGACGAACAGCAGCGCGAACAGATCGGCCATGTCGCCGCGGTTCGGCGGCGGCGACAGGAAGCGCGCCTGCAGGCGGTCCATCATCTCGCCCCAGAAGCCCGGGTGCGAGGCCACGCCGGTGTCGCAGAAGAGCCCGGTCGGATCGTTGTCCCGCAGGATCGTGCGGACCGTACCGGCAAAGCGTGCGGCCAGGTCAGGATTGCGTTCGAGCACCTGCAGCAGATAGCGCAGCCGGACGTGCTCGGGCCAGACGTCGTCGCCCGAAGTCGGCCCGGCGGCCGGGGCAGCGCCCGTAGCCGGCCAGCCATCGCGGCGCAGCCAATAGCCCAATTCGATGAGCCAGCCGTTGCGCTCGGCCAGCGCGCCGTCGGGATTGGCCGCGGACAGGATGGCGTCCAGCTGCAGGCTGGCATTGCGCGACTCGCGCCATTTGCGAAGCAGGGTTCGGAACATCGGGAAGGAACGGAAAGACTGGCGCGAATCGGGTCGGACGCACGCCGGTGATCAGGCAGGCAGACGGGCCGCGGCGCGGCCCCCGCGGTCATTGTCGCTGGCGCAGCATTGCGACGATGCCCTCGCAGGCGTCCTCGACGTAATCGAGCACGCGCTCGAAGCCGTCGCCCTCGCCGTAGTAGGGATCGGGCACCTCGTCGGCATCGTGCCGGGTGGCGAAGTGCATCAGCAGCTTGACCTTGTGGCGATGCTCGGGCGGGCACAGGGCCTGCAGCCGCGCGAGATTGTCGCGGTCCATCGCCAGCACCAGGTCGAAGCGGGCGAAGTCCTCGACCGCGGCCAGCCGCGCCCGCTGCCCGGCGAGGTCATAGCCGCGCGCCAGCGCATGCTGCTGCGCGCGGCGGTCGGGCGCATGGCCCAGGTGATAGCTGTGGGTGCCGGCCGAATCGACCTCGACGGCGTCGGCCAGGCCGGCCTGGGCGAGTTTGGCGCGCAGCACGCCTTCCGCGGTCGGCGACCGGCAAATATTGCCCATGCAGCACATCAGAATGGCAAAGCGTTTCATCGTTTCCAATCTCACGCCGGCAGCGCCCCGCCCTCGCCCGCCGCGCCGAACACCTGCTGCTTGAGCTTGCTCAGCTGGTCGCGGACCTGCGCGGCTTGCTCGAACTCCAGGTTCTTGGCATGGTCGAGCATCTTCTTCTCGAGGCGCTTGATTTCCTTGGCGACCTGCTTCTCGCTCATGTCCTCGTAGCGGGCGCGCTCCTCGGCGGCCATCAGCTCGGCCTTGACCTCGTTCGGATCGTAGACGCCGTCGATGATGTCCTTGATCCGCTTGACCACGCCCCGCGGCGTGATGCCGTTGGCGGTATTGAAGGCGATCTGCTTGTTGCGGCGGCGCTCGGTCTCGTCGATGGCCTTGCGCATCGAATCGGTGATGCGGTCGGCGTACAGGATCGCGGTGCCGTTGACGTTGCGCGCGGCGCGGCCGATGGTCTGGATCAGCGAGCGCTCGGCGCGCAGGAAGCCTTCCTTGTCGGCATCGAGGATCGCCACCAGCGAGACCTCGGGGATATCCAGGCCCTCGCGCAGCAGGTTGATGCCGACCAGCACGTCGAAGGCGCCCAGGCGCAGGTCGCGGATGATCTCGACCCGTTCCACCGTGTCGATGTCCGAATGCAGGTAGCGGACCTTGATGCCGTTCTCGGACAGGAATTCGGTCAGCTG
Organism: Cupriavidus cauae; assembly: GCF_008632125.1. Classification (GTDB taxonomy): domain Bacteria; phylum Pseudomonadota; class Gammaproteobacteria; order Burkholderiales; family Burkholderiaceae; genus Cupriavidus; species Cupriavidus cauae. Next base: position 17,892 of record NZ_VWRN01000005.1, on the reverse strand, counting down.
CTCGGCCATCCGCTTGGTCAGCGTGGTCACCAGCACGCGTTCGCCCGCCTGGATCCGCAAATGGATTTCCGACAGCAGATCGTCGACCTGCGAGACGGCGGGACGCACGGTGATGATCGGATCGACCAGGCCGGTGGGCCGCACCACCTGCTCGACTACCTGGCCCGCATGGGCGCGCTCGTAGTCGGCCGGCGTGGCGGTGACGAATATCGCCTGCCGCATCTTGCGCTCGAACTCCTCGAACTTCAGCGGCCGGTTGTCCATCGCGGACGGCAGCCGGAAGCCGTATTCGACCAGCGTGGTCTTGCGCGAGCGGTCGCCGTTGTACATCGCGTTGAGCTGGCCGATCAGCACGTGCGATTCGTCCAGGAACATCAGCGCGTCGGGCGGCAGATAGTCGACCAGCGTCGGCGGCGGGTCGCCGGGACGGGCGCCGGACAGATGGCGCGAATAGTTCTCGATGCCCTTGCAGAAGCCCAGCTCGGCCAGCATTTCGAGGTCGAAGCGCGTGCGCTGCTCCAGCCGCTGCGCCTCGACCAGCTTGTTTTCCTTGTAGAAGAAATCGAGCCGCTCGCGCAGCTCCGCCTTGATCGCCTCGATGGCGCGCAGCACCGTCTCGCGCGGCGTCACGTAGTGGCTCGACGGATAGACCGTGAAGCGCGGAATCTTCTGCCGCACCTTGCCGGTCAGCGGATCGAAGTACTGCAGCGACTCGATCTCGTCGTCGAACAGCTCGACCCGCACCGCCACCTCGGCGTGTTCGGCCGGGAAGATGTCGACGGTGTCGCCGCGCACGCGGAAGGTGCCGCGCTGGAAATCGGTGTCGTTGCGGGTGTACTGCATCGCGATCAGCCGCCCGATCACGTCGCGCTGGCTGATGCGGTCGCCGGCCCGCAGAGTCAGAATCATCTGATGGTATTCGTTCGGGTTGCCGATACCATAGATCGCTGACACCGTCGCCACGATGATCGTGTCGCGCCGCTCCAGCAGGCTCTTGGTCGCCGACAGCCGCATCTGCTCGATATGCTCGTTGATCGACGAGTCCTTCTCGATGAACAGATCGCGTTGCGGGACGTAGGCTTCCGGCTGGTAGTAGTCGTAGTAGCTGACGAAGTACTCGACCGCGTTGCGCGGAAAGAACTCGCGGAATTCGGAGTAGAGCTGGGCGGCCAGCGTCTTGTTTGGGGCAAAGACGATGGCCGGCCGCCCCATCCGGGCGATCACATTGGCCATCGTGAAGGTCTTGCCCGAGCCCGTCACGCCGAGCAGCGTCTGGTAGGACAGGCCGTCCTCGATGCCTTCGACCAACTGGCGGATCGCCTCGGGCTGGTCGCCGGCCGGCGGATAGGGCTGATACAGCTGAAACGGCGAACCGGGGAAGCTGACGAATTTGTCCTCGTCCAGGGTGTGCGCGGCATCCGCGAGAGGCACGGCGAGATTCGACATAGACAGGCAGAAAACCTTTGGAATACGGGCGGATACGCTAGAATCTCGGGGTTGCGCGGTCCGTTTCAAGGCGGACCCACCGCACGCCCCCAGCGCAGTCCGAGCATTCTACGCCTTCCCGTTTTGTTACATAGCTGACCACGAGAATCCCAAATGAGTTTGTTTTCTGCCGTCGAGATGGCCCCGCGCGATCCCATCCTGGGCCTGAATGAAGCGTTCAACGCCGACACCCGTGCCAACAAGGTCAATCTGGGCGTGGGCGTGTACTTCACCGACGAAGGGAAGATTCCGCTGCTGCGCGCGGTGCAGGAAGCCGAGAAGGCACGCCTGACGACGGCCACCCCGCGTGGCTACCTGCCGATCGAGGGCATCGCGGCCTACGACCAGGCAGTGCAGACGCTGCTGTTCGGCAAGAACTCGCCGCTGATCACGGAAGGCCGTGTGGTGACGGCTCAGGCACTCGGCGGCACCGGCGCGCTGAAGATCGGCGCCGACTTCCTGAAGCGCCTGTATCCGGACGCCAAGGTCGCGATCAGCGATCCGAGCTGGGAAAACCACCGCGCGCTGTTCGAAGCTGCCGGTTTCCAGGTGGTCAACTATGCCTATTACGACGCCCCCAGCCACGGCCTGAATTTCGCCGGCATGGTGGAGTCGCTGAAGTCGTATCCGGCCAACACGATCGTCGTGCTGCACGCCTGCTGCCACAATCCGACCGGCGTCGACCTGTCGGCCGAGCAATGGCAACAGGTGGTCGGCCTGATCAAGGAACGGAACCTGATCCCCTTCCTCGACATGGCCTACCAGGGCTTCGCCGACGGCATCGACCAGGACGGCGCCGCGGTGCGTCTGTTCGCCGAGTCGGGCCTGCCCTTCTTCGTCTCGAGCTCGTTCTCGAAGAGCTTCTCGCTGTATGGCGAACGCGTCGGCGCGCTGTCGATCGTGACGACCGGCAAGGAAGAGGCGCAGCGCGTGATGTCGCAGGTCAAGCGCGTGATCCGCACCAACTACTCGAACCCGCCGACGCATGGCGGCACCGTGGTCGCGACCGTGCTGAACAGCCCGGAACTGCGCGCGATGTGGGAGGAAGAACTGGCCGAAATGCGCGACCGCATCAAGCAGATGCGCCACGCGCTGGTCGACAAGCTGGCCGCCAAGGGCGTGTCGCGCGACTTCTCCTTCGTCAAGGCGCAGCGCGGCATGTTCTCGTACTCGGGCCTGACCACCGAACAGGTCGAGCGCCTGAAGTCGGAACACGGGATCTATGCGGTCGGCACCGGCCGCATCTGCGTGGCGGCACTCAATAGCCGCAATATCGACGCCGTGGTCGACGCGATCGCCGCGGTGCTGTAAGCCTCGGGACCACTCCTGACGCCAGCGGGCCCATCGTCGATGGGCCCGCGTGCTTTCTGCTGGCCGTTTCAAACTCTCCCACCCGTTCCAATCGGCCCGGCCGCTCCAGCGGCGCCCGCCTCCGGCCCCTTGCGCCTCCCCGCTTATCGGCGCGCTTTGTGCGCCGCACAGCACCCACATCGCCCACCCTGTCGGTGTAGTCCAACACCGCGCCAGAATTACAGCCATTGTCCTATTGAGTTCCACTCACGCCGGCATACCTTTAGGTATATGCTGCGTTGCAAGATTGTGCGTACGGTCGTTCGCAAAACCAACGAGTTGAGCGCATAATCCGCCACAGCAAAACCCGATATCGAAAGGCAGGTGTGCGGCAATGCTTTACCAACTGCATGAATTTCAGCGCTCGATCCTGAACCCGCTGACCGCGTGGGCCCAGGCGACGGCCAAGACGTTTACCAACCCCCTGAGCCCGCTGTCGCTGGTGCCGGGGGCCACCCGGCTGGCCGCGGGCTACGAGCTGCTGTACCGGCTCGGCAAGGAATACGAGAAGCCCGCCTTCGACATCAAGTCCGTGCGCTCCAACGGCCGCGATATTCCGATCGTCGAACAGACGATCATGGAAAAGCCGTTCTGCAAGCTGATCCGTTTCAAGCGCTACGCGGACGATCCCGACACGATCAAGCTGCTGAAGGACGAACCGTCGGTGCTGGTCTGCGCGCCGCTGTCCGGCCACCACGCGACGCTGCTGCGCGACACGGTGCGCACGCTGCTGCAGGACCACAAGGTCTATGTGACCGACTGGGTCGACGCGCGCATGGTGCCGGTCGAGGACGGCCCCTTCCACCTGGCCGACTACATCCGCTACATCCAGGAATTCATCCGCCATCTCGGCGCCGAGGACCTGCATGTCGTGTCGGTCTGCCAGCCGACCGTGCCGGTGCTGGCCGCGATCTCGCTGATGGCCTCCGCCGGCGAGAAGACGCCCAAGACGATGACGATGATGGGCGGTCCGATCGACGCGCGCAAAAGCCCGACCGCGGTCAATTCGCTGGCGACCAACAAGTCGTACGAGTGGTTCGAGAACAATGTCATCTACACGGTGCCGGCCAACTATCCCGGCCACGGCCGGCGCGTCTATCCCGGCTTCCTGCAGCATGCCGGCTTCGTCGCGATGAACCCGGACCGCCATCTGTCCTCGCATTACGACTACTACCTCAGCCTGATCGAGGGCGATGCCGACGATGCCGAGGCGCATGTGCGCTTCTACGACGAATACAACGCCGTGCTGGACATGGCGGCCGAGTACTACCTCGACACCATCCGCGAAGTCTTCCAGGAGTTCCGGCTGGCCAACGGCACCTGGGAAATCCAGGGCGAGCCGGTGCGGCCGCAGGACATCAAGCACACCGCGCTGATGACGATCGAAGGCGAGCTCGACGACATCTCTGGCGCGGGCCAGACCGCCGCCGCGCACGACCTGTGCGCCGGCATTCCGAAGACCCGCAAGCAACATCTGACCGCGCCCAGGTGCGGGCACTACGGCATCTTCTCCGGCCGGCGCTGGCGCGAAACGATCTATCCGGAACTACGCGATTTCATTCGCAAGTACCGCTGAGCCGAACTGAGCCGGGCCGAGCCGACCGAGCCCGACCCAGCCGACCGAGCCCGACTCGGCCGACCGAGGCGAAGACAGATCGTCAACAGCTCACCAGCCGATCGCCAATGAGAAACGGGACCGCAACGGTCCCGTTTTCCTTGCCCTTTCCCGGCCCCTAGCGCCGCGCCAGATACGCCAGCAGCATGTCCGTATGCAGCTGCGCGAAGCGCTCGTGCTCGTCCTGCGAGGCCACGTCGCGGCCGATCACCGCGCTGATGGTGTAGCGGTTCGACAGCACGTAATAGCCGAGCGCCGAGATCGTCAGATAGAGCTGCGGCACATCGACGCCGTCGCGGAACACGCCCTGCCGCTGGCCGCGGCGAACGATCTCGGCCAGCACGTCGACCACCGGATTGACGAGGTCGTGCAGCTGCGTGGATTTCTTCAGGTGCCGCGCCTCGTGCAGATTCTCGCTGTTGACCAGGCGGATGAACTCGGGATGCTGGTAGTACCAGTCCCAGACGAAACGGGCCAGCTTGCGGACCGCGGCGACCGGGTCCTCGTCGCCGATCTGCAGGCGCTCCTCCGCGGCGCGGAACTGCGCATACTGGCGTTCGAGCACCGCGAGAAACAGGCCCTCCTTGCTCCCGTAGTAGTAATACAGCATGCGCTCGTTGGTCTCGGCGCGGCGGGCAATCTGGTCGACGCGTGCGCCGGCCAGGCCGCCCTTGGCGAACTCCTCGGTGGCCGCATCCATGATGCGACGACGGGTTCCTTCGGGATCGCGTTTCGTCTTGGTGGCGTTCGACATGCGTGGTCGGCTCGATTTTGTGGATGATGGCATGGCGCACCTGCGCCACTGGCGCGGGCGCTCCGGGTTGATCAGCTTCGGCGCCATGGCAAAGGGCGCATCTTCATGGTTTCTGCGGCGCGGCGAAATCGGGGATAATCCTTGCCGCGTCAGCCGCACCGTACGGCTGCACCTTGTGTTACCCCGCATCGTTCCCCTGCTTTCGTGACCGCTTCCGCCGCCGATACCGCTTCCGCTTCCCCCGCCGCTGCTTCCCTGGACGTCGGTCTGGCGGCCCGCGCCGACCGCCTGGAAGCCCTGCTGCCCCAGACGCAATGCACCAAGTGCGGCTTTCAGGGATGCCGTCCTTATGCCGAGGCCATGGCGCGCGGGGAGGCCGACTGCAATCGCTGCCCGCCCGGCGGTGCCGAAGGTATCCGGCGGCTGGCGGCCGAGCTCGGTGTCGCGCCGTTGCCGCTCGATCCGAGTCATGGCACCGAACAGCCGCGCGCGGTCGCGCGGATCGACGAGACGCTGTGCATCGGCTGCACGCTGTGCATTCAGGCCTGCCCGGTCGACGCGATCGTCGGCGCCGCCAAGCAGATGCACACCGTGCTGCCGGACTGGTGCACCGGCTGCGACCTGTGCGTGGCGCCCTGCCCGGTCGACTGCATCGCGATGATCCCGGTCACCGGCGAGCGCACCGGCTGGGACGCCTGGTCGCAGCCGCAGGCCGACGCCGCCCGTGCCCGCTACCTGTCGCGCAAGCAGCGGCTGGTGCGCGAGCGCGAGGAGAACGAAGCGCGCCTGGCGGCCAAGGCCGCCGCCAAGCTCGAAGCGCTGCGCCAGGAAGCGGCGTCGTCCGAGGCCGAGCGCCAGGCGCAGGAGCGCAAGAAGGCCATCATCCAGGCGGCGATCGAACGGGCGCGCCAGAAGCGGCAGGCCGCCCAGCCGCTCAACGCCGCACCGGCCGATCCGGTTGACCGCCCCGAGCCGGCGCCGGCCGCCGGGCCCGAGCCTTCCGACCATTCCGGCGATTCCGGCCATTCCGACCATCCCGTCCCCTCCGACACCAAGCGACCACAATGAACGCCGCCAAGTGCCGCGCGCTGTTTGAAACGCTCAGAGAAACCAACCCGTCGCCCACCACCGAACTCGAGTACAGCTCGCCGTTCGAACTGCTGATCGCCGTGCTGCTGTCGGCGCAGGCCACCGATGTCGGCGTCAACAAGGCCACCCGCAGGCTGTTCGCGATCGCCAACACGCCGCAGAAGATCCTGGCCCTGGGCGAGTCGGGGCTGATCGAATACATCAAGACCATCGGCCTGTACAAGACCAAGGCGAAGCACGTGATGGAGACCTGCCGGATCCTCGCGGAGCGCTACGGCGGCAAGGTGCCGGCCGATCGCGAGGCGCTGGAAGCGCTGCCGGGCGTCGGCCGCAAGACCGCCAACGTGGTGCTGAACACCGCCTTCGGCCATCCGACCGTCGCGGTCGACACGCACATCTTCCGCGTCAGCAACCGCACCGGACTGGCGCCCGGCAAGACCGTGCAGGCCGTCGAGATGAAGCTGCTGGAGGTCGTGCCCGACGAGTTCCTGCACGACGCGCACCACTGGCTGATCCTGCACGGCCGCTACGTCTGCAAGGCGCGCAAGCCCGAATGCTGGCATTGCGCGATCGAGACGCTGTGCGAGTACCCGGACAAGACGCTGCCGCCGCGCCTGTGACCACGCGAGCAGCCAGCGCGGTGACCTGATCATCCGTCGACCGGTCACCCGGTCACCCGGTCACCCGGTCAACCGGTCCGGTCACCGGTCATCCTTTCACCCGATCAGACGATCCGGCAGGCCTCGTCGAAGCTCAGGCGCGGGTTGCGCGGGAACAGCTTGTCGGCGTCGCCATAGCCGAGGTTGATCAGGAAGTTGACCGACCATTTGCCGTCGGGGAAGAACGCCGCATTGACCTTGGCGGGGTCGAAGCCGCCCATCGGCCCGCAGTCGAGGCCGAGCGCGCGCGCCGCCAGGATCAGATAGGCACCTTGCAGCGAGCTGTTGACCAGCGCGTCGCGGGCGATCTTCTCCGGCTGGCCGACATACCAGGAACGGGCATCGGCGTGCGGGAACAGCCTGGGGAGCTGCTCGTGGAAGGCGGTATCGAAGGCGACGATCGCCGTCACCGGGGCCGAGCGGGTCTTGTCGACATTGCCCGGCGACACGCATTCGACCAGCTTCGCCTTCTGCGCCGCGGTCTTGACGAACACGATGCGGGCCGGCGAGCTGTTGGCCGCGGTCGGGCCGAACTTCATCGCCTCGTACAGCTGATGCAGCACGGCGTCGTCGATCTGCCGGTCCTGCCAGGCGCTATGCGTACGGGCCTCGGTGAACAGTTGGGCGATGGCGGCCTGGTCGAGCGATTTCATGCGGATTCCTCAGGGAAGTACGGGAAAGGGCGCATTCTACCGACGCGTTCCACCCGTTCCACGCCAAGGATTTCAGCAAGCCGTTCAATTTTGTTGTACAGGCGCGGGCGCCGTGCCCTTGCGGGTCAGCCACAGCACGCCGGCCAGGATCAGGCCGCCGCCGACGGCCTGGGTCAGGCCGATCTGCTCGCCCAGCAGCAGCGCGGCCAGCAGCACCGTGACCACCGGTTCGAGCGTGGACAGCATCGAGGCCTGGGCCGCGCCGAGCCGCTGCAGGCCGGCGAAGAAGGTCAGGATGGCCAGCACCGTCGACAGCAGCGCGATCGCCGCCAATGCCAGCCAGCCGCCGGCATCGGCCGGAAACTGCGGCGGCATGCCGGCCGCGGCCCGGGCCAGCGCGGCGCCGACATAGACGACCGCAGCCGCCGTGCAGACCACCGTGGTGGTCGCCACGGGGTGCACGCCGGGCGTCAGCCGCGCGCCGACGATGATGTAGACCGAATAGATCAGCGCCGACGCCAGGCCCAGGCCGATGCCGAGCGCGCTGCCCTCCCCGCCGCCGACCGTCAGGCCCGCGCCGACCGAGCACAGCACCAGCGCGGTCACGGCCGCGCCGGTCAGCTTCTCCTTCAGGAACAGCGCCGCCATCACGGTGACGAAGACCGGATACAGATAGAGCAGCAGCGCCACCAGGCTGGCCTGCGCATGGTTCAGCGCGCTGAAGAAGCAGAACGACTGGCCGACATAGCCGATGCCGCCCATCGCCGCCAGCGCCAGCACGCGCGGCCACGGCGGCAGCGCGATCCGCTGCCAGCGCATCACCGCCGCCAGCGCGATCGCAGCCAGCACGAAGCGCACCGACAGCAGGCCATAGACGTCGGCGCCGGCGTCATAGGCGAAGCGGGCGAAGATCGCCATCGCGCCGAAGGCGCTGGCCGAGATCGCGATCAGCAGCACGCCGGCCAGCTTGTCGCCGGCGTGCCGCAGCAGGGTCGACGGGCGGGGGGTAGCGGTCATGGAGGAGCCGGGCCCTATGGCGAGGTCTACGGAAGGTCCAACTTCAGGTCGAACGGGGCCGACACGGGTCGATCACGGGTCGAAGGCAGGACGAACTCGAGTCGAACGCGGGTAAAACGCCGGGTCGAACGGCACGCCGGACGATCCCGCATTCTAGTCGGCATGCGGCCCCTGCGGCACAGTCTCAGTGGCACCCAACGCGGGGCAGCGCCGGCAAGCCCGCGGGCCGTCGTTTACAATCCGCCCCATCATGTTCAATCCCTCCCGTGAAGAAGTCCGCCGGTTCTTTTGCGAAGCCTGGCGCAAGCAAGGCGCCAACGAAGTGCTGACGCCGCTCGAGGCGATCGCCGTCGACTGGATCCGCGCCCACCCCGAATACCACGACCAGCTCGCCGACGCCGACGCGGCCATCGCCGAGGAATTCACGCCCGAGCGCGGGCAGACCAACCCCTTCCTGCATCTGGCCATGCATCTGTCGATCGCCGAGCAGGTGTCCGTCGACCAGCCGCGCGGCATCCGCCAGGCGTTCGAACAGCTGGCGCGCCGGCTTGATTCGCCGCACGAGGCCCATCATCAGATGATGGAATGCCTCGGCGAGATGCTGTGGCAATCGCAACGCAGCGGGCTGCCGCCGGACGGCGAGCACTACATCGCCTGCGTCCAGCGCCGCGCGCGCGGCTGATTTCCGCCGGACCGCCGGCCGACCGGCCGGTACAAATCGTCACAGCTAGTCCGGCCGGCCACGTGCTAGGCTTTGGCGCGTTGCCATTCCGGGCCGTGCCATGCGTCATATCCGGCACACCCCTCCAATATTTCCCATGATGCCGATGCTCCGAAGCCCGTCCGCGGCTCGTCGTCCGCGCCTGCTCGCGCCCGCCGCCGCCGTTTCCCTCGCCCTCGCCGCCCTGTGCGCGCCGTCCGCCCACGCCGCGATCGCGCTGCTGCAGCCGCCGCGCGTGCTGGACGGCGCGCAGCCGCTGCGGCTGACGCTGCTGGTGACCGCGGACACCGCCAACCGCAGCTATCTGGTGCCCGATACGCTGGAAGTGGTCGCCTCGCCGGAAATGCTGGCGCCGGTGCGGATCACGATGCGCCGGATCACGCCGGGCCCGGCCACGGTGCGCCTGCGCCGCGGGGAAAATCGCACCATTCAGTACCAGGGCGAGATCCCGTCGACGCTGCGCGGCCAGATCCGCCTCGATCCGGTCGGCCTCGACGCCGCGCCGGTGCTGGTGACGCTGAACCAGTCGGGCATCGCGCCCCCGGCCACCGCCGCGGCGCCGTCCGCCGGTACGCCTGCGGCGGCGACCGCGGCCGCGCCGGCCGACCACGACGATCAGCAGGCGGATATCGCGGCGACGCCGGTCGAGACGGTGGTCCAGCCGAAGGGACCGGGCCAGCCGGTCTACGACCAGCCGATCCTGTCGGGCGGCAGCCGGCTGACCTTCAACGATCCGATGTACTTCGCCGTCGGCGCGCACGGCGGCGCCAATGCCAAGTTCCAGTTCAGCTTCAAGTACCGGATCTTCGAGGGCCGCGATCCGAACTCGCGCTACTGGCTCGACAATCTGTACGTCGGCTACACGCAGTTCTCGCTGTGGGACCTGTCGGAGGAATCGAAGCCGTTCCACGACACCAACTACCGGCCCAGCATCTTCTATTACCTGTCCGATACCGGCGTGCGCAATCGCTGGATCAGCCGGCTGTCGATGGCGACCGGCCTCGAACACGAATCGAACGGCCGCGACGGCGACCAGTCGCGCAGCATCAATACGCTGTTCCTGAAGCCGACCTTCCACTTCGGCGAGACGAACGACTGGCACTGGACCGTGACGCCCAAGCTCTATTACTACCTGGAGAAGAGCGACAACAGCGATATCGCGCGCTACCGCGGCTATATGGATCTGCGGGTCGCCTACGGCAAACCCGATTCGTGGGAGCTGGCGGCGACGGTGCGCAAGGGCACCCGCCAGTGGTACGGCAGCGTGGACGCGCAGTTCACCTACCCGATGGGCAGGCTGATCCCGGGCACGGCCGGCTACCTGATGGCCGGCTACTTCGTCGGCTATGGCGAGAGCCTGCTCGACTACAACCGCAAGACGCCGTGGCAGTTCCGCATCGGTTACTCGCTGAACCGCTGAGGGGCCGAGCCCCCGTACGTGCCGAGCCGCCGGGCGCGCGACCGTCGAGCCGCCGGGAAAGGCGACCGTCGAGCCTCCAGGCGCGCGCGGCCGCCGAGCCGCGGCGGCAGCTACCGGGCCGTCACCCGGCGAGCGGCTTGCCGCTGGCCTTCAGCCGCGCGTTGGCAACCGCCGCGGCGAACTGCCCGATGCCATGCCAGCCGGTGGCGCGGCCGAGCTTCTTGCCGCGGTGGAAGAACATGAACACCGGGATGCCGTACAGCCCGAAGCGCCGTCCCAGCGCCGGATAGGTGTAGACGTCGGCATGCAGCCAGTGCAGATCGAGCTGGCGCAGCGGGTCCGGATTGGCCAGCATGGCCTTCTTGGCCATTTCGCAGTTGTAGCAGTCCTCGCCCCAGAAGAACACGCAGACCAGCTTGTCGCCGGCGGCGGCGAGCGCGTCGTCGATGGTGTCATGATCGACCGCGCGCATGCCGAAGGCCTCGAACGCGCGGTGATCCGTATGGGGCGCCGGCGCTGCGCCGAACGGGTAAGGCATCGCATTTCTCCACAAACGAGAACGCCCGGTGCCGAAACGGCGCCGGGCGTGGCTGCGCATCGGAGGCAGGCCGGTCTGCCCGCCGACCCTTACTTCGGCGCAGCCACCGTCACCAATGCGGGCCGCAGGACCCGGTCCGCGATCAGATAGCCGCGTTGCAGCACGGCCACCACCGTATTCGGTTCCTGCTCCGAAGGCACCATCGAAATCGCCTGGTGCCGATGCGGGTCGAACTTCTCGCCGACCGGATTCAGTTCGACCATGCGGCCCTTCTCGAAGGCGCTGGCCAGCTGCTTGGCGGTCAGTTCGACCCCCTCGCGCAGCTTGGCGATATCGCCAGACCCATCGGCCAGCGCAGCCTGCAGGCTGTCCATCACCGGCAGCAGATGCTCGGCGAAGCTCTCGATGGCGAACTTGTGGGCCTTTGCCACGTCTTCCTGCGCCCGGCGTCGGATGTTTTCGGCCTCGGCGACGGCACGCAGATACAGATCGTAGTTCTCGCGTGCCTTGGCTTCCTGCTCGGCCAGCTGTGCGGCGAGCTGGGTGGCCACGTCATCCGCGGCTGCGGCGGGCTCGGTCGTCTGGTTCGGCGTTGCCGGTTGCGCGGCTTGCGCTTCGGCGGCCTGGTCGGCGGGCGAGGTCGGCGGCGTGTTGGATGGCGTTTGCTTCTGGTCTTCCATGTCGATCCGTTTCAGAACAAGTTGCGGCCGCACCGGCGGTCCGCCTGGGGTCAATCGGAATTCAGCTGGCAACTGGTGGCGCCAAGCCGATATTTCAAGAGCGGATGGACATCTGCAGGAAACATCAGCTTACAAACTTAAACCAGTGCTGCGGGGAGTGAAATTGCTTTGCTGCAGTGCAGCTTCTAAGATAAATCCAAAAAAACGACAAAACTGCCGGGGTGCCGTCCCATATTGAAGTCTTTCCTGCCGGGGTAAGGCCATGCGCAAGCTGCCGAAGCCGTCGAACAAAACGCCGAAGTTTTCGCTCTTCACCCTGCTGGTACTTCTTTCGCTGGCGGCCCTGACCGTCTTCATCTGGCTCTCCGACGGACTGACCCCGCGCGACAGCGTGGCAGGCGGCGCCGATCCGGCGCTGCGCCAATACATCATCCAGTATTCCCGCTGACACACGGCCCGCCCGCGCGGGCCGTGTCGCTTCGGCTCACCCTTTCAGCTCCTCGATGCGGCGGCGGTCCCGCTTCGTCGGGCGCCCCTGCAATTGCGACGCCGGCTCGACATGCAGACGCCGCCGTTCGGCCTCGGCGGCGCGCCGCGTCCGGCTTTCCTCGGTTTCCTCGTAGAGCGTCTGGGCGACGGAGGCCGGCCCGCGGGCCGGGGCGACGCCCTTGACCACCAGCTCCCAGCGCTGCTGATGGGCGTCGATGCGTATCCTGTCGCCCGGCTTGACCTCCCGCGAATTCTTGCATGGCTGGCCGTTGACCTCCACCCGGCCCCGCTCGACGGCCTCCGCCGCCAGCGAGCGGGTCTTGAAGAAGCGCGCGCACCACAGCCACTTGTCGATGCGCTGGCGCGCATCGTCCTCGTATGACGGATTCATGCCGCCGCCCCCCTTGCCTGCGCCAGCGAGCGCCTGGCCTCCAGTTCGTGCGCGTGCGGCAGCCGCAGGGGCCAGCCCTGCATATGCTGCAGCGCAATCTCCGACAGCGCGGTGATCCAGAACGGCGCGTCATTCAGGCACGGAATGAAGTGGAACTCCTTGCCGCCGGCGACCTTGAATTCGGACTGCCCTTCCATCGCGATCTCTTCCAGCGTCTCGATGCAGTCGGCCGGAAAGCCGGGGCAGAACACGTCGACCCGCGCGGTGCCGACCTTGCCAAGCTCGGTCAGCGTCGGCGCGGTATAGGGCTGCAGCCACTCGGCCTTGCCGAAGCGCGACTGGAACGTGACCTGGTACTGGCCGGGCTGCAGACCCAGCGCCTCGCCCAGCATGCGGCCGGTCTTCAGGCATTCGCAGTGATACGGATCGCCCAATTCCAGCGTGCGCCGCGGCACGCCATGAAAGGACAGGATCAGGCGGTCGCCGCGCGCGAAATCGGGCGCGCCGTGCTGGGCCCAATAGGCGCCGACCTGCTGGTGCAGCGCGCCCAGGTAGGCCGGATGATCGTGGAAATGCTTGACCAGCCGAAGCTCGGGCTGGTTGCGCCATTCGCCGAGCACGCGGAACAGCTCGTCGAAGGCGGTCGCGGTGGTGGTGCCGGAATACTGCGGGTACATGGGCAGCGCCAGGATGCGCTCGCAGCCCTGGCGCCGCAGCGCCTCCATCACGGATGGGATCGACGGGTTGCCGTAGCGCATCGCGCAGGCCACCGTCACGTCGTGTCCCTGCTGCGCCAGCAACTGCTGCAGCGCATGCGCCTGCCGTTCGGTGTGGACCAGCAGCGGCGAGCCGGTCCGGTGCGCCTCGCGCAGCCAGATCGATTCGTACTTGAGCGCCGACGCGCGCGAGCGCAGCGGCAGGATCAGCCCGTACAGCACCGGCAGCCAGGCCGCGCGCGGAATCTCCACCACGCGCGGATCGGACAGGAACTGCTTCAGATAGCGGCCGACCGCCTTCGGGGTCGGCTCGTCGGGCGTGCCCAGATTGATCAGCAGGATCGCCGTGCGGGGCGCCTGCCCATGCCGATAGGCCGGTTCTGCGGTAAAGGTCATAGGGATTCCGGTATCGCTGGGGCGCGAAGGCCGCCCTGCGCGTGGCGGCCCGCCCTGGCCGCCATCAGTTCTGGCTGCTCAGCGCGCTCGACAGCAGCCGCGCGGTGATATCGACGATCGGGATCACCCGGTCATAGGCCATCCGCGTCGGGCCGATCACGCCCAGCGTGCCGACGATCTGGCCGTCGACCTCGTACGGCGCGGTGATCACCGCCATGTCCTCGAGCGGCACCAGCCGGCTCTCGCCGCCGATGAAGATCTGCACGCCCTCGGCATGGCTGGACACATCGAGCAGCTGCAGCAGGCTGGTCTTGTGCTCGAACACGTCGAACAGCCGGCGCAGCTTGTCCATGCTCGAGGCCAGGTCCTCGACCTCGAGCAGCTTGCGTTCGCCCGAGATATAGACCTGGTCGTCCTCGTCGGCCATCGCACTGCTGCCGGCCTCGACCGCGGCCTGCATCAGTTCGGACATGTCGATGCGCAGCGCCTTCAGTTCGTCGCGCAGCCGCTCCCGCACCGTGTCGAAGCGCATGCCGGCGTAATGCGTGTTGATGAAATTGGCCGCCTCGACCAGCTGCGACGCGCTGTAGGGCAGCTCGGTCTGGATGATGCGGTTCTGCACGTCCCCTTCGGGCGTCACGATGATCAGCAGGATGCGCTTGTCGGACAGCCGCATGAATTCGATCTGCCGGAACGCCTGCGCGCGGCGCGGGGTCATCACCACGCCGGCGAACTGCGACAGGTTCGACAGCGTGCGCGCGGCGGTGGTGATCATCCGCTGCGGGCTCTGTTCCTGCGCGCCGAGTTCGCCCTGGATCAGCCCGGCCAGCTTGGTGCGGTCGAACTGGCTGTCGAGCGGCTGGGCCGTCAGCATGGTGTCGACGAACAACCGGTAGCCGCGCGGGGTCGGAATGCGCCCCGCCGACGTGTGCGGGCTGGCAATGAAGCCCATCTCCTCCAGGTCCGACATCACGTTGCGGATGGTCGCCGGCGACAGGTCCAGTCCCGAGTACTTCGACAGCGTACGCGAGCCGACCGGCTGCCCTTCGGCGATGTAGCGCTCGATCAGGGTCTTGAGAAGGGTTTTCGCTCGTTCGTCCATGGTGTCCCGATTTTACGCAAGTTTTGCGCGCCGGGGCTCGCGCTGGCACTCGCCCCCCGCCCCGTGCTGACAATGGTCATGGCGGTATGGTCTAATCCGGGCATGTCTGCACACCCCAAGTCCGGCGCCGCGCACGCGCCCTTTCGCACGGTCGCCCTGGTCGGCAGGTATTCGACCGCGGGCATCGAGGGCCCGCTCGAGGAACTGGCGGCCTGCATCCTGCGCAACGGCCAGGACGTGGTGTTCGAACGCGAGACGGCGCTGGCGACCGGCCTGACCGACTACCCCGCGCTGTCCGCCGAAGAGATCGGCCGGCAGGCCGACGTCGCCGTGGTGCTCGGCGGCGACGGCACGCTGCTCGGCATCGCGCGCCAGCTGGCCGGCTTCTCGGTGCCGCTGATCGGCGTCAACCACGGCCGCCTCGGCTTCATGACGGACATCCCGCTGGAGGATGTGCAATCGGTGCTGCCGGCCATGCTCAGCGGCCACTACGAGCCCGAGAACCGCATGCTGCTCGAATCGCGCGTGATCCGCGACGAGGGCGTGATCTTCTCCGCGCTGGCCCTGAACGACGTGGTGGTCAATCGCTCGGGCATCTCCGGCATGGTCGAGCTGGCGGTCTCGGTGGACGGCTACTTCATGTACAACCAGCGTTCGGACGGCCTGATCGTGTCGACGCCGACCGGCTCGACCGCCTATGCGCTGTCGGCCGGCGGCCCGATCCTGCATCCGACGCTGTCCGGACTGGTGCTGGTGCCGATCGCCCCGCATGCGCTGTCGAACCGGCCGATCGTGCTGCCGCACGACGCCGAGGTGTCGATCGAGGTCGCCACCGCCCGCGATGCCAGCGTCAACTTCGACATGCAGTCGCTGACCTCGCTGCTGCCCGGCGACCGCATCGTCGTGCGCCGCTCGGCCAGGACCATCAACCTGCTTCACCCGGTCGGCTACAACTACTACGCCACGCTGCGCAAGAAGCTGCACTGGCACGAGTACCCGACCGAAGACAACCGGCTCTGAGCGCCAGCGCACCCCGCCGGTCCCGATCCCTCCCAAGTCACCGCCGCCTTCCGTCTCCCAAGATGCTGCGCAGCCTGTCCATCCGCGATTTCGTCATCGTCGACACGCTCGACCTCGACTTCACCGCCGGCTTTACCGTGTTCACCGGCGAGACCGGTGCCGGCAAGTCGATCCTGATCGATGCGCTCGCGCTGGTGCTCGGCGAGCGCGCCGATGCCGGCGTGGTGCGCGAGGGCGCGGCGCGCGCCAGCGTCAGCGCCACCTTCTCCACGCACCCCGCGCTGGACGCCTGGCTCAACGAGCAGGCGCTGGCCGAGGACGACGGCAACGTGCTGCTGCGCCGGGTCGTCGATGCCAACGGCCGCAGCAAGGCCTTCATCAACGGCAACGCCGCCACGCTCGCGCAGCTGCGCGAGGTCGGCGACCAGCTGGTCGACATCCACGGACAGCACGCCCACCAGCTGCTGCTGCGGCCGGACGCGCAGCGGCTGCTGCTCGACGCGCACGCGGGCCTGACCGCGCAAGCCGCCGCGGTGGCCGAGGCCTGGCGCACATGGCGGGCCTGCGTGCGCCAGCGCGAGGCCGTCGAACAGCAGTCGCGCGAGATGCAGCTCGAACGCGAGCGGCTCGAGTGGCAGGTCGGCGAGCTCGACAAGCTGGCGCCGCAGGCCGGCGAATGGGAAGCGATCCAGGGCGAGCACAAGCGCCTGTCGCATGCGGCCAATCTGCTCGAGGGCGGCCGCGCCGCGCTCGATGCGCTGTCGGAGGCCGACGGCGCGGTGCTGTCGGCGCTCAATGCGATGGCGCACCGGCTGCGCCAGCTGGCCGAGGTCGACCCCGCGCTCGCCGATGTGGTGACCGCGCTCGAAGCGGCCGAGGTGCAGGCCGAGGAAGCGGCCCACTCGCTGACCCGCTACGTCGACCGGCTCGAGCTCGATCCCGAGCGGCTGCAGGTGGTCGAGGAGCGGATGCAGGCCTTGCACACCGCCGCGCGCAAGTTCCGCGTGCCGCCCGAACAGTTGCCCGAGGAACTGCTGGCGCGCCGCCAGCAGCTCGACGACCTGCAGGCCGCGCAGGACCTGAACAAGATCACCGCGCGCGAGGCGGCGGCCCGCGCCGCCTACCTGACCATCGCGCGCCATCTGAGCGACAGCCGCCGCGAGGCCGCCGAGCGGCTGTCGGCGGCGGTCACCGAGGCGATGCAGGGCCTGTCGATGGCCGGCGGCAGCTTCACCGTGGCGCTGCACCCGCTCCAGGAAGGCGCCAGCCACGGGCTCGAACAGGTCGAGTTCCTGGTGGCCGGCCATGCGGGCGTGAGCGCCCGGCCGCTGGCCAAGGTCGCGTCGGGCGGGGAACTGGCGCGGATCAGTCTGGCGATCTCGGTGATCACCAGCGAGGCCGCGCCGACGCCGACGCTGATCTTCGACGAGGTCGATACCGGCATCGGCGGCGCGGTCGCCGAGGTGGTCGGCCGCCGGCTGCAGGAGCTTGGTAGCGCGCGCCAGGTCCTGTGCGTGACCCACCTGCCCCAGGTCGCCGCGCAGGCCGGCACGCACCTGCTGGTCAGCAAGGAGACCGTCGGCGATGGCGGCGAGGCCGTGACGCGCTCGCAGATCCGCGTGCTCGACGCCGCCGGCCGCGTGGTCGAGACCGCGCGCATGCTGGGCGGCGCGACGGTGACCGCCACCACGCTGCAACACGCCGAGGAGATGCTGGCGCAGGGCGCGCGCGGCGTGCCGGCGGCGGCCAGGGAGGGCCGGCGCGCACGCCGGGCGGCGAGCTGAGCCGGTCGCGGCG
>NZ_VWRN01000047.1 GCF_008632125.1 Cupriavidus cauae | reverse complement strand
GCCTGCGCCTCGGCGGCGCGCGCGAGTTCCTGGCGCTGTGCCTCGCGCTGAGCGGCCAGGCGGTCGATCTCGGCCACCAGCGGCCGCGCGGCCTGGGCCGCATGTGCGTCCGCCAGCCGGGCTCGCCGCGGTGCGGCGGCATCGTGCGCGGCGACGGCCACCCGATGCTGCTCAATCGCCTGCTGTTCGAGCTTGGCGAGTTCCGCCGCGTCGGCGTGCCAGCGCAACTGCGCCTCGTGTTGCCGCAGCCGTTCGTCCAGCGCCGTCACCGCGTCGTGCTGCTGCTGGCGTTGCAGTTCGTATTGCGCGCGCGTCTCGGCTTCCAGCGGCTGGTGCTGCGCGGCCTGCTCGCGCAGCTGGCGCAACGCTTCCTGCTCGGCCTTGTTGCGTTCGAAGGCGCGCCGCGAAATCGCCTCGAAGCGGCCGGTGCCGGTCAGCGCCTGCAGAAGTGCCGCGCGTTCGTCGTCGCCGGCCTTCAGGAAGGCAAAGAACTCGTTCTGCGCCAGCAGCACCGCGCGCGTGAACTGCTCGAAGGTCAGCCCGACGCGCTCGACGATCGCGGCCTGGACCTCGGTCTTCAGCCCGCCGCCGACCGGCTCCTCGCCGGGCAGCCGCGCCAGCGACATCTGCGTCTGCTGCAGCTTGCCGCCGGCCTTGGAGCGCGCGCGGCGCACGCTCCAGCGGGCGCGGTAGGCCTGCCCGTCGCCGCCGACGAAGTCGACCTCGGCGTGGCCCTCGGCGGCGCCGCGGCGCAGCAGCGTGCGCGTGTCGTGCGCGCCGATGGTCTCGCCCGCGACGTCGGGCAGCACCGTGGCGCGGCCACCGACGCGGGCCACGCGCGGGGTCTCGTCGTACAGCGCGAGGCACAGGGCATCGAGCAGCGTGCTCTTGCCCGCGCCGGTGGGGCCGCAGATCGCGAACAGGCCGGCCGAGGCCAGCGGTTCGGCGGTGAGGTCGATGGCGAACTCGCCCGACAGCGAGGCCAGGTTGCGGCCGCGAATGGCGAGGATCTTCATGGCGCTGCCACCTCGTCCGGCGCGTGCAGCAGTTCGGCCAGCGCGGCCGCCAGCGTGGCGGGCGCCTCGGCGCCATGCCGCTCGCGGTACAGCGAGGCGAACACCGCGGCCGGGTCGAGCCGGTTCAGGTCGTCGAGCGACAGCATCGGCGCGGGCGCCTCGCCGGCCGCGGCGGCGGTGCTGACCTCGATGCGCGCGAGGCGCACCGGCTTGCCGTCGAGCGCGGCTTCCACCTTGGCGCGCAGCGTCGGCTCGGGGCCGTCCAGCGCGACGCGCACCTGCAGATAGGGCTGCAGCGCGTCGGGAAACGGCGGCAGGTCGAGCGCGCGCAGCGCGTCCAGCGCCTGTTCGAGCGGCCGGGGCGTCAGGGGCACGCGCATCAGGTCGACGGGTCTGGGCACCGGGATCGCGCGCCACTCGGCCAGCGTCTCGCCCTCGAGCCTGGCGCTGACGACCTGGTGCGGATAGTGGATCTCGGAGAACGACATCGGCAGCGGGCTGCCGCTGTAGCGGATGTGCTCGTGGCAGCCGACCTTCTGCGGCCGATGCAGGTGGCCCAGCGCGACATAGGCGATGGCCGGGTCGAAGATGCCGGCCGGCAGCGCTTCGGCGCCGCCGATCACGATGCGCCGTTCGGAGTCCTCCGAGACCTCGCCGTCGCGCATATGGCAGTGGCCCAGCGCGACGATGGGCTGGCCGGGTTGCCGGCGGGACAGCGCCAGTTCGAGCGCGCTGCGATAGAGCGCGGCGACGCCGGCCTGGTAGGGGTCGGTGCCGGTCTCGGTATCGATGCCGGTATCGAAGCCGGTATGGATGCCGGTATCCGTGTTGTCCCGCGCGGCCTCGACCCGCGGCACGTCGCTGGGGCGCAGGAACGGGATGGCCAGGCACCACGCCGCGATCCGGCCGCCCGCATCGCGCACGGGCACCACCAGCTTCTCCACGTCGATCGTGCCGTCCGGCAAGCGATGGACCTGGCCGACGCAGGCCGCGCCGAACCAGTCGAGGAAGGGCGCCGGGGCCTCCAGCCGCGCCGGCGAGTCGTGGTTGCCGGCGATCATCACGATCGCCAGATGGGGGCGCCGGCGCCGTGCCTCGGTCAGGAAGCGGTACAGCTGGCGCTGCGCCGCGGCCGACGGGTTGGCGGTGTCGAAGATGTCGCCGGCGACCAGCAGCAGGTCGGTGGCCTCGGCGTCCAGCGTATCGAGCAGCCAGTCGAGGAAGTGCTGATGTTCGTGGGTACGGTCGTAGTGATGCAGGGTCTGGCCGAGATGCCAGTCCGAGGTGTGCAGCAGTCGCATGCTGGGGGAGGGCCTTTCAACGTTGGCCGAGACGATAGCAGAGATCGGTGGGGGGCCGGCTCGGCCGCACGTTGGCTCGGGCTCGGGCTCGGCTCAAGCTCAGGCTCAGGCTCAGGCTCGGGCTCGGCCGCGATGCGGCGGCCTTCTGCACGAGCGGGCGAATCGGGCTACACTTCGGCCCGCGCTGTTCGCAGCGCACCGCTTCAAGACAGCGGCGGGGTGGCAGAGTGGCATGCCACGGCCTGCAAAGCCGTGTACGACGGTTCGATTCCGTTCCCCCGCCTCCAGCTTTCCTGCCCGCGCCAATGCAATCGGCGCGAGCGGCGTGGTTCAGCCGGCCTTCTTCATCGCGCCATCGTCGCAGCGCGCGATTTCCACCGTGACATGCGCCAGTTCCTCGTGCACGCCGAGGGCGGTACGCACGCGCGCCGGCGTCAGCGTCGGGTCGTGCGTGACCAGCGCGACGATGCAGGCGAACTTGTCCTTGCCGACCCGCCAGACATGCAGGTCGGTCACGCGGGTGCCGTCGCGGCCCTGGTCGAAGCCGGCCAGCACCTCGCGCACCTCGTCGACCACCGGATGGTCCATCTCGCGATCGAGCAGCACCGCGGAGGTCTGGCGGATCAGGCCGAGCGCCCAGTGTCCGACCAGCACCGCGCCGACGATGCCCATCACCGGATCGAGCCAGTTCCAGCCGAGCCACCAGCCGCCCGCGAGCGCCAGCAGCGCCAGCACCGAGGTGGCGGCGTCGGCCAGCACGTGCAGGTAGGCCGAACGCAGGTTCAGGTCGTGGCCATGGGCGTGGCCATGCGCGTGGTCATGCGCGTGGTCATGGCCGTGCCCGTGGTGGTGGCCGTGATGGCCGTGATGATGATCGTCGTGGTGATGGTGGTGGTGATCGTGCCCGTGCCCGTGGTGATGGTGGTGCGCGCCGCCCAGCAGCCAGGCGCTGGCCAGATTGACCAGCAGGCCCAGGCAGGTGACCGCCATCGCTTCCGGATAGCGGATCGCCGCCGGGGCGAACAGCCGCTCGATCGAGGCGAAGCCCATCAGCGCGGCCACCCCCATCAGGAAGACCGCGCTGGCGAAGCCGGCCAGCACCTCGATCTTCCAGGTGCCGAAGGCGAAGCGGCGGTCGTTGGCGAAGCGGCGGGCGGCCGCATACGCGAACACCGACAGGCCGATCGCCAGCGCGTGCGAACTCATGTGCCAGCCGTCGGCCAGCAGCGCCATCGAGCCGAACCACCAGCCGGCGGCGATCTCCGCCACCATCGCCGCGGCCGTCAGCAGCAGCACCAGGCGCGTACCGCGTTCGCCGGCGGCGTTGCCACGGTCGAAGACATGCGAGTGGGTCCAGGGGGAGAGATCGTGGGTATGCATGGCTTGGCCTCTTTTCGATGGCCGCAAGGGTAGCAGCATGCATGCGTGGGCAGGCGCAAATCCCTGCTGCAAGTGCGCCGACTCCCGGTCGGCAGTGGCAGTCGGGACCCGGTCAGGACTCGCAGTCTGGCCTCGCCGCCGCGGCTTGGGGCGGCACCCGCGGTTGGAACCGCCAGCAGCCGGCGCCCTCAAGTTTCCCGGATGGCCGATCGTTTACCCCCAGGCGCAAAATGGATTTGTCGCCGCTTAACATACATTCATGAATGCATGTATCATCGCGATCACGATTTTGCGTAATTTCGCTCTTTGCTTGCCAAAAGTACGATGACTTATCGATTCATTGCCGGTTGCATGGCGGCGTGGCTCGGCTTGTGCGCCACCGCCGGTTGGCTGATCGAACGGCTCTGGGCCTGACCTCCAGCCCGTTCGCGCGGCGCCGATGAGGGTGGCCTTTCCTGCCTGGCACGGACTGTGCCAGTGCCTTCGCCGGCATCTTTCAACTCCTCCTCTCCCCTCGACCATGACACAACAACAAGAACGCACGGCGCGTTCGCTGCGCCGCTCGGCCGCCCTTTGCTGCGCCGCAGCAACGCTGATCGCCGCGGCGCCCGCCCAGGCCGACCCCGCCGTCCATGTGGCCTACGGCCGCGACCCCGGCCACGGCCTGAACAAGTACGAGGTGGGCCTGAACTGGGATTCGGGCTTCGCCTACGGCAATCCGCAGGGCTGGCTGGCCAAGCTGCAATGGGAAGTCGAACTGGCGCGCTGGAACGCGCGCAGCGGCAACAACCGCCGCGACGTGACCGAACTCGGCTTCTCGCCGATCCTGCGCGTCGAGAAGCACGGCTGGAGCGTGGTGCCGTTCGCCGAGCTGTCGGTGGGCCTGCGCCTGATGAGCGCCACCTCGACCTCGGACTCGCACGACTACAGCACCGCCTTCCAGTTCTCGGACATGGTCGGCGTGGGCGTGGCCTTCGGTCCGCAGAAGCGTGCCGAGGCGGGTTTCCGCTTCCAGCACATCTCGAATGCCAGCATCAAGCGGCCGAACCCGGGTACCAACTTCTACACCGGTTACGTGCGTTACCGCTTCTGAGCGCTGCCTCCGGGCGCGCGCGTCCGGGCCCCGGCCTCTCCGCGGGCCCATTCCCGGCCGGACTCTGCCGGTCCCGGCCTCTCCCGGGCCCACTGCCTGGGGCTTGCTTGGAGACCCGCTTCGGGGCCGCTCCGGGCCTGCCGGGCGCCAAAGCGTGCGCGGCTAGCTGCCGCCGCGCACGCCATCGATGAACTCCCACAGCGCCGGCGCATCGCTGGTCGCGACATTGAAACGGATCCACGGCGAATCGGTCTCGTCCGGCGCGAAATAGCTGCCGGGCGCCAGCCATACGCCGTGCGACAGCGCGCGCGTCGCCAGCTGGCCGCCGGACAGCCCCTGCGCGGCCGCGGCCGCGCCGTCGGGCGCCCCACGTACCCGTGCCCAGGCGAACATGCCGCCTTCCGGGCGCAGCAGCACTTCGAGGCCGTGCGCCTCCATCTTCTCGGTGACGCGGTCCTGCTGCGCGCGCAGCCGCGCGGCCAGCGCGTCGACGTGGCGCGCGTAGTGGCCGCCCGTCAGCACCGCATAGACCAGCCGCTCGGTGACCTCGGACGAGGTCAGCCCCACCGCCATCTTGGTGCGGGCGAAGGCCTTGGCCAATTCCGGGCTGGCCGCCAGATAGCCGACCCGCAGCGACGGCGTGATGGTCTTCGAGAAGCCGTTGACGTAGACCACATGCGACAGCCCGTCCATCGCCGCCAGCATCGGCGCGCCGGCGGGAGCCAGCTCGCGATAGATATCGTCCTCGACCACCAGCAGCCGGTGCTGCTCGGCCAGCTGCAGCACGCGGTGCGCGTTCATGCTGGTCAGCGTGCCGCCGGTCGGGTTCTGCAGCACCGTGTTGACGAACAGCGCGCGCGGCCCGTGCCGGCGGATGGCCGCGTCGAGCGCGTCCGTATCCAGCCCCGCCGCGCCACGCGGCACACCCACCACCTTCAGCCCGGCCAGTCGCAGGATCTGCAGCAGATTGCAGTAGCACGGGTCCTCGACCAGCACCGTATCGCCGGCGCGCAGCAGCGTGCGCACCACCAGGTCCAGCGCCTGGGTCGCGCCCTGCGTCAGCACCACCTGCTGCGCCTGCATCGGCATGCCGTACTGCGCGAGCCGCGTGGCGATGTGCTCGCGCAGCGCGGCGAAGCCGTAGGGATGGCCGTAGCCCGACACTTGGCCGGCCGGCACGCGGGCGGCGGCGCGGATGGCCTGGTGCAGCCCTTCCTCGTTGAGCCAGTCGCCGGGCAGCCAGCCGGCGCCGGCCTTGATCGGCACCGAATGGTCGGCGAACACGTCCGACAGCAGCCACGCGGCGTTCAGGGCAGGGGTCTCCCAGCGTGGGCTCGGCGCCTGCTCGGTGCTGGCCTGGCGATGCGCGACCGTATAGCCCGAGCCCGCGCGCGCGGCCAGGTAGCCGAGAGCGGTCAGCCGGCCGTAGGCTTCGGCCACCGTAAAGGTGCTGACGCCATGCTGGGCGGCGAAACGCCGCACCGAGGGCACCGCGATGCCGGGGCGCAGCGCGCGCCGGTCGACCAGCGCCGCGATGCCGGCGACGATCTGTTCGGTCAGCGTGTCGCCGCCGCGGCGGCTGCGGGTCAATTCGAGCTGGATCATGCGACCGCATTGTGCGGGGGATGCCTGTACAGTTCAAGCGCGGCGAGGGGCGCTGCCGGCCACCCCGGCCATGCCGCGATGCCGCATGCTTCCGGCGGATACGGGCGCATCGCGATGATGCCGCGGCGCCGGGACTGGGATTGACCTGTACGGTTCGAGCCGCAAAATCAGTACGGTAAGGCGAGCATTTCACAACCGTATATTTTTAGGGAGCGCCGGGCTCGCTACAGTGGCCGGATCGCTATCCCGCGCCATCGGCCGCTGTTGCCCGGCGGCGCGACACCCCGAACCGACCGGACCAGGCCCTGCACAAGGCCCCGGACCCAGCCCGACCAAGCCAGGACGAACCCAAGGAGGAAGTAATGGACGCCGCCAAGACCGTGATTCCCGATCTCGATGCGCTGTGGATGCCGTTCACCGCGAACCGCCAGTACAAGGCGGCGCCGCGGCTGCTGGCCTCGGCCAGCGGCATGTATTACACGACCCACGACGGCCGCAAGATCCTCGACGGCTGCGCCGGCCTGTGGTGCGTGGCGGCCGGGCACTGCCGCAAGGAGATCGCCGACGCGATCGCGCACCAGGTGCAGACGCTGGACTATGCGCCGCCGTTCCAGATGGGCCATCCGCTGTCGTTCGAGGCGGCCAGCAAGGTCGCGGCGATCATGCCCTCGGGCCTGGACCGCATCTTCTTCACCAACTCGGGCTCCGAATCGGTCGATACCGCGCTGAAGATCGCGCTGGCCTATCACCGCGCCCGCGGCGAGGGGCAGCGCACCCGCTTCATCGGCCGCGAGCGCGGCTATCACGGCGTCGGCTTCGGCGGCATGGCGGTCGGCGGCATCGGCCCGAACCGCAAGGCCTTCTCGGCCAACCTGATGCCGGGCACCGACCATCTGCCGGCCACGCTCAATATCGCCGAGGCGCCCTTCTCCAAGGGCCAGCCGACCTGGGGCGCGCATCTGGCCGACGATCTCGAGCGGATCATCGCGCTGCACGATCCGTCCAACGTCGCCGCCGTCATTGTCGAGCCGCTGGCGGGCTCGGCCGGCGTGCTGGTGCCGCCGGTCGGCTACCTGGAGCGGCTGCGCGAGATCACCAGCAAGCATGGCATCCTGCTGATCTTCGACGAGGTGATCACCGCCTTCGGCCGGCTGGGCGCGGCCACCGCGGCTGAGCGCTTCAAGGTCACGCCGGACCTGATCACGATGGCCAAGGCGATCAACAACGCGGCCGTGCCGATGGGCGCGGTGGCGGTCCGGCGCGAGGTCCACGACACGGTGATCGACGCCGCCGCCGCCGGCGCGATCGAGCTGCCGCACGGCTATACCTATTCGGGCCACCCGCTGGCGGCCGCCGCGGCGATCGCCACGCTGGACCTGTATCGCAGCGAGGACCTGTTCGGGCGCGCCGCGAAGCTGGCGCCGCTGTTCGAGGAGGCCGCGCACGGCGTGCGCGGCGCTCCGCACGTCAAGGACATCCGCAACCTGGGCCTGGTGGCCGGCATCGAGCTCGAGCCGCGGCCGGGACAGCCGGGCGCGCGCGGCTACGAGGTCTTCCTCAAGTGCCTGGAGCGCGGCGTGCTGGTGCGGTACACCGGCGACATCCTGGCCTTCTCGCCGCCGCTGATCGTCACCGAGGCGCAGATCGCCGAGCTGTTCGACACGGTGCGGCAGGTGCTGAAGGACGTGCAGTAAGGCAGCGCCGGCGCGGACGCCCCGCGCCGATCCCTCTCCTCTCCCCGCTGCGGGAGAGGGGAGCGAAAACTCCCACCCCACCTCCCGCTCCCTTCTTCTGCTCCGAACCCCGAAGCCCGCCTCCATAAGTGACGGTTTGGCCAGAGCGGTTCGATAAACTAGGCGCCTTTTTTGCCCCGGCCGGCCCACCTTGCCGAGCCGCGGGCGGCCCTGCGCGTCCACCCAGGCGGTGGCGCCCGCGGGCATTGGCGACCGGTCATCCACGGGCCGGCCAAACTCGATCCTGGCGACACCGCCCGGCCGACCCCGGGCGGATGCCGCCAATGCAGGAGATCCCTTCATGAGCTTGTTCCGCACCAAGGACATCGAAACGATGCTGGCCGCGAGCCGCGACGATGGCTTGAAAAAGGTGCTCGGCCCGGTCGACCTGGTGATGATGGGCATCGGCGCCATCATCGGCACCGGCATCTTCGTGCTGACCGGTACCGGCGCGCTGACCGCGGGCCCGGCGCTGACGCTGTCCTTCGTGATCGCCGCGCTCGCCTGCGGTTTCGCCGCGCTGTGCTACGCCGAATTCGCGACCGCGATCCCGGTGTCCGGCTCGATCTACACCTACAGCTACGCCACGCTGGGCGAGATCGTCGCCTGGATGATCGGCTGGGACCTGCTGCTCGAATACGGGCTG
Organism: Cupriavidus cauae; assembly: GCF_008632125.1. Lineage (GTDB taxonomy): Bacteria > Pseudomonadota > Gammaproteobacteria > Burkholderiales > Burkholderiaceae > Cupriavidus > Cupriavidus cauae. Next base: position 35,681 of record NZ_VWRN01000047.1, on the reverse strand, counting down.
GCGACCTCGGCGGTGTCGGTCGGCTGGTCGGGCTACTTCCAGTCCCTGCTGTCGGGCTTCGGCGTGCAACTGCCGGCGGCGCTGACCGCCGCGCCCGGCGCGGTGCCGGGCGTGCAGACCGTGCTGAACCTGCCGGCGGTGCTGATCATGCTGGCGATCACCTGGGTGGTGTCGTATGGCGTGCGGGAGTCGGCACGGGTCAACAACATCATGGTGGCGATCAAGGTCGCGGTGGTGCTGCTGTTCATCGCGGTCGGCGTCTGGCACGTCAAGCCGGTCAACTGGCAACCCTACGCGCCGTTCGGCTTCGCCGGCATCGTCAATGCCGCCGCGCTGGTGTTCTTCGCCTTCATCGGCTTCGATGCGGTGACCTCGGCGGCCGAGGAGGTGCGCAATCCGCGCCGCGACCTGCCGATCGGCATCATTGGGTCGCTGGCGGTCTGCACGCTGCTGTATGTCGCGGTGGCGGCGATCATGACCGGCATCGTGCCGTTCCCGAAGTTCGAGGGCATCGACCATCCGGTCTCGCTGGCGCTGCAGTACGCGGGCGAGAACTGGGTCGCGGGTTTTGTCGACCTCGGCGCGATCCTCGGCATGACCACGGTGATCCTGGTGATGACCTACGGCCAGACCCGCATCCTGTTCGCGATGTCGCGCGACGGGCTGCTGCCGGCCCGGCTGTCGCGGGTGCATCCGGTGCACGCGACGCCGTTCCAGGCGACGTGGGCGGTCGGCATCGTTTTCTCGTCGATCGCCGGCCTGGTGCCGCTGAACGTGCTGGCCGAGCTGATCAATATCGGCACGCTGTCGGCGTTCGCGCTGATCTCGATCGCGGTGCTGGTGCTGCGCAAGACCCGGCCGGACCTGCCGCGCACCTTCCGCTGCCCGGGCGTGCCGGTGGTACCGCTGCTGTCGGTCGGCTTCTGCCTGTTCCTGATGGCGCATCTGCAGCCGTTCACCTGGGTAGCCTTCCTGCTGTGGCTGGCGCTGGGCCTGGTGATCTATTTCGGCTATGCGCGGCGCAACGCCGTGCTGCATCGGTAGGGCTCGCCAGGGCCTCGTCGGCCGGGCGTCGTCAGGGGCTCGTCAGGGCGTCGTGGGTCCGGCCTCGTCGGGGCCTCGACAGGGCGTCGCGGGTCCAGCCTCGTCACCGCCTCGTCGGCAGGGCCTCCGCCGCCCAGCGCCCCAACTGTCAGAAAAAACGCCGGAACAGTACCTGGGAAACTGTTCGGAACTGTCCCTTTGATGGCCGCGCCGGCCGTCCATAATGAAATCGTGCATCGAAGCACGCCGTGGCGAGGCCGTCCGTGCGGTCGCCCACATTGGCAAGAGGCCCGGCGCAGCGGGCAAAAACCGCCGCGAAATACCGAAAGGCTTCAGGACCATCGGCGCCGACCATGCCCGCCTGGACAACATCCGGTCCCGCCGTTGCGCGACCGGCAGGCGGCGGGCCGGACGAGCCGGCTCCGCTCGATGCCCATCGACAGGAGCAGCACCATGCAGGAACTCAGGGATTACGAACTGGACCAGGCCGGCACGCCGGTCAGCTGGCGCGCGCGGCCGGGGCAGCGCATCGTCGCGCGCGACGGCAACATCTGGTTGACGGTGGAAGGGCAGCGCGGCGATATCTGGCTGGCACCGGGCCAATCGTTCGACCTGCCCGAGGGCGCCTGGGTATGGATCTCGGCCGACGCGCCGGGGGCGCGCTTCACGGTGGCCCAGCAGTCGGCGCCGCTGTCATGGCGCGGGCTGCTCGCCCTGCTGCGCCCGCGGCCGCGGCCCGACCCGATACGGCTGCCGGAGCCGTCCGCCGGCTGGTGGCCGGCACGGCATCTGTCGCGCTAGCGGGAATGGCTCGAAGGGATTGAAGCGTTCAAAGCGTTCCAAGCGCTCGAAGCCCTCGAAGCCCTCGAAGCCCTCGAAGCCCTCGAAGCCCTCGAAGCCCTTGAAGCCCTTGAAGCGCTCGAAGCCCTCGCAGCGTTTGGAACGTTGGACGTTTGGAGCGTATGGGCCGGAAGGATGGAGCGCGGCGCCGGCGGCGCTCAGCGCGCCGGCGTCGCGGTCGACAGCGTGGCGGCGACCGCCTGCCACAACGGCTCCAGCCGCTGCCGCTCGTTGTCGGCGGCCTGCGGCGCCAGCGACGGCGTGCGGCACAGCAGCACTGCGGTCTGGCCGGCCTCCGGCAGCGGTACCCACCAGACGCGGCCGTACTGCAGGCGGCCACCGTCGCTGGCGATGGAAAAGCTGGCCCAGTTGGCGCGGTGATTCGCCAACCGTACGGTGCCCTGGGCGATCACCTTGGCGCTGGCGCCGGTCAGCGCCTTCAGTTCCTCGGCCGCGCGCGCGGCGGCCACAGCGCCCGAGCCTTCCTTCCCGCCTTCCTTTGCGCCTTCCTTCGATCCTTCCCTGGCCGCGTCCTTCGGCAGCGGGCGCGCCAGCAGATCGATGGTCGACAGGCCGTTGCCGCCCTGGCTGGTGAAGGCAAAGATGGCGTTGTCCGGCAGCAGCTTTTCCCGGGCCGCATCGCGCTCCCAGGACAGCGGCATGCGCAGCATCAGGTCGATCGCGCCGGCCTGCCGGACGCCCCTGGTGGTGTAGGTCCTGGCCATCGGCGAGGCCAGTTCGGCGGCGGGTTTGTCCTCGTAGACCGCGGCCAGCAGCAGTTGCAGCGAGGCCTTTTCCATGTCGCCCTGGGCGCTTTCGCGCACGCGCTGCAGATAGGCCTGCATCGCGGGCTCGGAGGCCAGCGCCGACTGCATCGCCTCGCGGTCCATTTCCAGCACCTTGGTCGCCAGCCGGGCACGGTCTGTGGCGGGCAGCGGAATGTCCTGGAACAGCCGGGTCACCGTGGCCAGCGCATCGGGATACTGGCGGTCGAACGCGTTGCGCACCTGCTGGATGTCGTTGCGCAGCGACGGGTATTTGGCCGCGGCGCGCTCGAGCGTGGCGTTCTGGTTGGTCAGGTAGCCGTACAGGCTGGTCAGACCCGAGATGGCCGCGGGCGTGTAGTCCCACGCGATGGCACTGGCGGGCAGGCCGATCAGACCTGCGAGCAGCGCAAGGCGCGGCAGCCACGGCACGCAATGCCGCATAGGAATCCCCTTCAATAGGTCGACACGGCCGGCTGTGCGTGTCCTTTGTTGTGCCGACCGGAGGTCCGAGTCCCGGCGGATGTTCTCGATTGTAGCCGAAGGCAGGGGGCGTCACGTGCCGTTTGCTGCCCGCTGGTCACGCCCGGCGGGATGGGCCTACAATCGACTGGCCCACCGGCGGCACCGCCGGCGCGGGCAACCCCAGACAATATGGCCAGCAATGGCCGCACAACGCGATGGCCGGTGCTTCGGCGGCGCAGTCTGTCCGCCGCTCCCGGCCTCACCGGGTGGAGACCATGACCGATCTGTCCGACCTGCGCAAGGCAGGCGCCGAAGCCGAAGCCGCCACCGTGGCGCTGGCACCCGCGCCCGCCGGCGCGCCGACCCACAAGGTCCGTTTCGTGACGGCCGCATCCTTGTTCGACGGCCACGATGCTTCGATCAACATCATGCGCCGCATCCTGCAGGCGCAGGGCTGCGAGGTGATCCACCTCGGCCACAACCGCTCCGTCGAGGAAGTCGTCGCCGCCGCGCTGCAGGAGGACGTGCAGGGCATCGCCGTCTCGAGCTACCAGGGCGGCCACGTCGAATACTTCAAGTACATGGTCGACCTGCTGCGCGAGCGCGGCGGCGCCCATATCCAGGTGTTCGGAGGCGGCGGCGGCGTGATCGTGCCGGCGGAGATCCGCGAGCTGCAGGACTACGGCGTGGCGCGCATCTACAGCCCTGAGGACGGCCAGCGCCTGGGCCTGGCCGGCATGATCGCCGACATGGTGCGGCGCTGCGACTTCGACCTGTCGCGCCATGCGCCCGCGACGCTGGACTCGCTGCGCGCGGGCGATCGCCGCGCGCTGGCGCAATGGATCACCGTGCTGGAGAACGGCAAGGCCGATCCGGCCCTGGCCGCCGCGCTGCATGCGGATGCCGCCCGCATCGCGACCCCGGTGCTCGGCGTGACCGGCACCGGCGGCGCCGGCAAATCGTCGCTGACCGACGAGCTGATCCGCCGCTTCCGGCTCGACCAGCAGGACAGCCTGCGCATCGCCGTGATCTCGATCGACCCGTCGCGCCGGCGTACCGGCGGCGCGCTGCTGGGGGACCGGATCCGCATGAACGCGATCCACCATCCGCAGATCTACATGCGCTCGCTGGCCACGCGCGATGCCGCCAGCGAGGTGTCGCGCGCCCTGCCGGACGCGCTGGCGGCCTGCAAGGTCGCCGGCTTCGACCTGATCGTCGTCGAGACCTCGGGCATCGGTCAGGGCGACGCGGCGATCGTCCCCCATGTCGACCTGTCGCTGTACGTGATGACGCCCGAGTTCGGCGCCGCCAGCCAGCTCGAGAAGATCGACATGCTGGACTTCGCCGACTTCGTCGCGATCAACAAGTTCGACCGCAAGGGCGCGCAGGACGCGTGGCGCGACGTCGCCAAGCAGATGCAGCGCAACCGCGAGCAATGGCACGCGCGCGCCGAGGACATGCCGGTCTACGGCACCCAGGCCTCGCGCTTCAACGACGACGGCGTGACGATGCTGTACCTGGGCCTGCGCGAGGCGCTGGCCCAGCGCGGCCTGGTGCTGCGCGACGGCACGCTGCCGCGGCTGGCGGGACGGCAGAGCACCGGCCGCAACGCGATCGTGCCGCCGGCGCGCAGCCGCTATCTGGCCGAGCTGGCTGATACCGTGCGGGCGTATCACAAGCGGGTTGCGGCGCAGAGCGCGATCGCGCGCGAGCGGCAGCAGTTGCGCGAGGCACGGCGGATGCTGGCGGAGGCCTCGGCTGCCGCGGGCGCCGATGCGCGGCAGGCACCGCAGGCCTTGCAGGCATTGGAGACGCTCGAAGCCGCGCGCGACGGCGCGCTGGGCGAGACCGAGCGCGCGCTGCTGGCCGGCTGGCCCGCGCTGCGCGAAGCCTACAGCGGCGACGAGCACGTGGTGACGATCCGCGGCAAGGACCTGCGCACCGGGCTCGTCACCACCACGCTGTCGGGCACGCGGCTGCGCAAGGTCGTGCTGCCGCGCTTTACCGACGAGGGCGAGCTGCTGCGCTGGCTGATGCGCGAGAACCTGCCGGGCTATTTCCCCTACACCGCGGGCGTGTTCCCCTTCAAGCGCGAGAACGAGGACCCGACGCGGATGTTCGCCGGCGAGGGCGATGCCTTCCGCACCAACCGCCGCTTCAAGCTGGTTTCCGAGGGCATGCCGGCCAAGCGGCTGTCGACGGCCTTCGATTCGGTCACGCTGTACGGCGAGGACCCGGACCTGCGACCCGACATCTACGGCAAGGTCGGCAATTCGGGCGTCTCGATCGCGACGCTCGACGACATGAAGGTGCTGTACGACGGCTTCGACCTGATCGATCCGCAGACCTCGGTGTCGATGACGATCAACGGCCCGGCGCCGGCGATCCTGGCGATGTTCATGAACACCGCGATCGATCAGCAGCTCGACCGCTTCCGCCGCGAGCAGGGCCGCGAGCCCGATGCCGGCGAGGCGGCGAAGATCCGCGCGATGGTGCTGCAGAACGTGCGCGGCACCGTGCAGGCCGACATCCTGAAGGAGGACCAGGGCCAGAACACCTGCATCTTCTCGACCGAGTTCTCGCTGAAGGTGATGGGCGACATCCAGCAGTACTTCGTCGATCATCAGGTGCGCAACTTCTACTCGGTGTCGATCTCCGGCTATCACATCGCCGAGGCCGGCGCGAATCCGATCTCGCAGCTGGCCTTCACGCTGGCCAACGGCTTCACCTATGTCGAGGCCTATCTGGCGCGCGGCATGCATATCGACGACTTCGCGCCCAACCTGTCGTTCTTCTTCTCGAACGGCATGGACCCCGAGTACAGCGTGCTGGGCCGCGTCGCGCGCCGCATCTGGGCCGTCACGCTGCGCGACAAGTACGGCGCCAACGAGCGCAGCCAGAAGCTGAAGTACCACATCCAGACCTCGGGCCGCTCGCTGCATGCGCAGGAGATCGACTTCAACGACATCCGCACCACGCTGCAGGCGCTGATCGCGATCTACGACAACTGCAATTCGCTGCACACCAACGCCTACGACGAGGCGATCACCACGCCGACGGCGGAGTCGGTGCGGCGCGCGCTGGCGATCCAGCTGATCATCAATCGCGAATGGGGCGTCGCCAAGTGCGAGAACCCGAACCAGGGCAGTTTCCTGATCGAGGAACTGACCGACCTGGTGGAGGAGGCGATGCTGCAGGAGTTCGAGCGGATCGCCGAGCGCGGCGGCGTGCTCGGCGCGATGGAGACCGGCTACCAGCGCGCCAAGATCCAGGAAGAGTCGATGCTCTACGAGCAGCGCAAGCACGATGGCTCGCTGCCGATCATCGGCGTCAATACCTTCCGCAATCCCGACGGCGATCCGACCCCGGCCACGCTCGAACTGGCACGCTCCAGCGAGGACGAGAAGCAGAGCCAGCTGCGGCGGCTGCAGGCATTCCACGCCCGCCACGCCGACGCGGCGCCGGCGATGCTGGCGCGGCTGCGCCAGGCGGTGATCGACGACGAGAACGTGTTCGCGGTGCTGATGGACGCGGTGCGGGTCTGCTCGCTCGGGCAGATCACGCATGCGCTGTTCGAGGTTGGCGGACAGTATCGGCGGAACATGTAGCGTCCGCCGAACAGGCGGCGACTGCGGGGAGCGACCGCGCGGGACCGCCACGTCCCGCGCGGTCGTTTGCTTCGGCCGCTTGCTGCGGTGGCCTGCTGTTGCCTCGCCCTTGGACGGCGAATTCGCACGACCGTGCGTTAAACTCGCAAGCGGCGCTGCCTTGCCGCCGGGCTGTCGATCCATCGCTGCCAGTCCAGCGGCCCCCGGCGCGATTCCGGCGCAGTCGCGCATTCCCGAACCGGAGCTCACGGTGTACGACCCGAACAATATCTTTGCCCGAATCCTGCGAGGCGAGCTGCCTTGCCACAAGGTCTACGAAGACGCCGACACGCTGGCCTTCATGGACATCATGCCGCAGTCGGACGGCCACGTGCTGGTGCTGCCCAAGGAGGCCGCCGCCGAGCTGTTCGACCTGTCCGAAGCCGCCGCGCAGGCCGCGATCCGCACCACCCAGCGCATCGCCCGCGCGGTGCGCGACGCGTTCGGCCCGGACGGCCTGTCGATCGGCCAGTTCAATGGCGCCGCCGCCGGCCAGACCGTACCGCACGTGCACTTCCATATCGTGCCGCGCTACGCCGACCGCCCGCTGCGCGGCCACGCCAGCGAGCCGCAGGACCCGGCGGTGCTGCAGCAGCATGCGGCGCGCATCGTCGCGGCGCTGGGCTGACGCCCGTCCGCATTCACGCGATCCGCATTCACGCGATCCGCATCCATACCCATTCCATTTCCATTCCATCCGCAAGCAGGGAGACAGCATGACAATCCACACCGTCGGCATCATCGGCGCAGGCACCATGGGCAACGGCATCGCGCAGGCGTGCGCGGTGGTCGGGCTCGATGTCGTGATGGTCGATATCAGCCAGGCCGCGGTCGACAAGGGCATCGCCACCATCGCCGGCAGCCTGGACCGCCTGATCAGGAAGGACAAGATCACCGAGGCCGACAAGAACGCGGCGCTCGCGCGCGTGCGGGGCTCGACCGCCTACGAGGACCTGAAGGCCGCCCAGATCGTGATCGAGGCCGCCACCGAGAACTACGAGCTCAAGCTCAAGATCCTGAAGCAGATCGATGCGCTGGTCGGCGAGGACACCATCGTCGCGTCCAACACCTCGTCGATCTCGATCACCAAGCTGGCCGCGGCGATCAGCCGCCCCGAACGCTTCATCGGCATGCACTTCTTCAACCCGGTGCCGATGATGGCGCTGGTCGAGCTGATCCGCGGCCTGCAGACCAGCGACGCCACGCACGCGGCGGTCGAGCAGCTGTCGAAGCAGCTCGGCAAGTATCCGATCACGGTGAAGAACAGCCCGGGCTTCGTCGTCAACCGCATCCTCTGCCCGATGATCAACGAGGCCTTCTGCGTGCTCGGCGAGGGCCTGGCCTCGCCGGAGGAAATCGACGAAGGGATGAAGCTCGGCTGCAATCATCCGATCGGCCCGCTGGCGCTGGCGGACATGATCGGGCTCGACACCATGCTGGCCGTGATGGAGGTGCTGTACGCCGAGTTCGCCGATCCGAAGTACCGCCCCGCCATGCTGATGCGCGAGATGGTGGCCGCCGGCTACCTCGGCCGCAAGACGGGCAGGGGAGTCTACGTCTACAGCGCGGCGAAATAGCGATCCGCTGCCGGCATGACGGACACCGCGCCGTGTGACGGAATGCGTAACGGAGTGCGTAACGGAGTGCGTAACGGAACGCGTAAGCGGCCGCCGACTCCGACGCGGGGCAGGTCCTTCATGCCGGCGAAACCCGATACCTTCGCAACGCCGCCTCGGGCGACCTGTTCCAGCGCCATGCGGTGATGTTGCGACAACCACATGCACACCGCGGTGGTGCCGGCCGTGCGGCATGCCGTCGATGATGGACGCATGACGCACGGCGCAAGCCGAATGCGAAGGTCGCGCGACGACGCGTTCGGCGAGGCCGGACGGCATGGGAAAGGATCGTTCGCTTTCCGAAAAGTGGTCTGGCCTTGATCCGTACGATGACCGCCTCATTCACTCTATGAGGATTGAAAGTCATGGCGACCTTTATCGGAACGGTGAAGAAGACGGACTACGAGCAGTTCTACAACGAGGTGCGGAACAATCCAGGCGACTTCGTGAAGCGCGTCCTGGGGCAGAACGCCGCCGGGGCGGAGCCGAGTGGCAGGTTTCAGATCGGCGAGAACATCTTCACGCTGACGTGGGCCACAAAGGGGAAAACACGGCAACTGTGCATCCGGCGCGAGTTCGAGAACGGCGAGTCGTTGGTGCAGACGCGACTGATGCAGTTGATGGACTTTCTGTTCTTCCGCAGCAGCACGCGCACCATGGAGCGGGCGCTGCGCAGCGGGTCCACCATCACGACTGGCCTGGTCAAGGACATGCGCGCGCATGTCGATCGCATCGTCGACGAACTGTGGCCCGACATCGAGGCGCGGAACGCCGAAGCCGGCCAGGGCCCCTCCGACCGGCGCGGCAACGCGGTGCCGACGAACCGCGCGATATCGGAACGCACGCTGGGATCACTGGCGCCGCTGAACCCCGGGGAAATCGATGCGTGGATCCGCTGTGCCGAGGGCGGTCCGGTGGGCCTGGCGCATATCGACCGAAGCAAGACCAGGATCGAGGGCGACATCCTGGTGCTGTCCTTCAAGAGCGGGGGCGATGCCATCGAGTTTCGCCTTCACGCGCCGAGCGTCGCAACGCACGGGAAGGAGCGCGTCCAGCGCGACATGGAGCGGTTGCTGCGTATTGCCAAGGGCCAGAGACAGGGCTGCGATTATCGGAACATGGCCGAATTGATGGGTCGTTTCATGGTGGCGACGATCGAAGACGAAGCGCCCCGGCTGCTGGAAGCGTCGGCCAGCGCGATCGTCCGGGATGACCAGGATAACGACGTCAGGCCGCTGATGATCTGCACGGTGAAGAAGGGCAGGCCGGAGCCGACCCGGACAACGCGGCGCGCCCTTGCCCGCGCGGTCGACAAAGCCATGGCATCCTGCCGTGCGTCCGCGGCACAGCGCTTTCAGACCATCCTGAATGGCGTGTGTCGCGACAAGGGCGATCCCGTGGTATCGACGGTGCTGGATGCGCGCGAGAGGCTGATCGAGAAAATCCAGCAGAAGGTCAAGCCCCATCTCGCCGGAAAGCGGCTCGCCGCCTTCGTGCGCGAGGTCGTGCGGCAATGCGGTCTGAATGGCGAGGCGGCGCAGGCCCTGCATGCCGATCGCGCGGCGGGCTCCGCCTTGCCGGCGCGCGTACGGCTGGTGCACTTCACACGCAAGCCGGGACTGCTGGAGCGCCTGTCCGGCGACGCGCCTGGCGAGGAAGTGCTTGCGGTCGCATCGCGCGAGGATGGCGAGGCATTGCGCTTCGTGCCGCTGGGACAGCGCAACATGGCGAAGTGGGCCTGGAAGACCATCAAGCTGGCCGAGGTGCCGAAGGATGTCGAAAGCGATGCCAGGGCACTGCATCAGACGGTTTTCGACAGCTCGCTCGGGCGGTTCTACCAGAACGAAATCCTGCCGCTTGTCATGGAAAGCGTCCAGGCGCTCCGCGAGGATTTGCGTTTCCAGGACACGCCCGAAGGCGACGCGGCGAAAGATCTGTTGCTCAAGCTGACCGGCAATCTGCGGATCGGCAATACGACCTTCGCCTACCTCCATCGCTGGGCAGGCGAGGCGGACCGGGCAGCCCGTGTCGCCCCGGGCCAGAACGACTTCTCCGCGGACCGCGTCATCATGCGGGACGAGGACGCGGCGCGTTCGGGCCCGGTGGCGGCGGATCCGGTCTCGCAGCGCCAGGCTGCGGCGTACGCGCTCAGGCAGGATCTCAAGAACGTGTTCCCGCGGCTTGCCAACGTGACGGAGGCCGACTGCAACAAGCCCGTCACCCTCTATAAGGACGGCAAATTCGAATCCTTGCCCGTGTTTCACCCGACCGGGCCAAACCAGCAGGGCGATCAGCGGCAGTGGCGTTCGCTCGGCAACGGCAGCGCACCGAACCAGCAGTCGGAGCCGTCCTCCTCCGCAAGCAAGGTGCCGGCCGAAAAGGTGCCGGCCGAAAAGGTGCCGGCCGAAAAGGTGCCGACCGAAAAGGTGCCAACGGAAAAGGTGCCCACCGAAAAGGTGCCGACCGAAAAGGTGCCAACGGAAAAGGTGCCCACCGAAAAGGTGCCGGTCTGAATCCGATGCCTCATTCGCCGTACTGGCGCAGTCCCTCGAGATCGAGCACTTCGATCTCGCCATAGTCGACCCGAACCAGGCCCTGCTGCTCCAGCACCTTCAGGGCCTGGTTCGCCCGCTGGCGCGAAATGCCGGCCAGCAGTCCGATCTCCTCCTGCGAAATCTCCAGCTTGGTGCCGATGCCCGGATAGAGGTGCTCGTTGAACAGCGACGACACCGCGCGCGCCACGCGCGAGTCGATATCGAGCAGCCGCTCGTATTCGACCGCGGCAATGAACTGGCCGAGCCGCTCGTTCAGCTGGGTCAGCAGAAAGCGCGTGAAGGGCAGGCTGGTATCGAGCAGCCATTGGAAGGTCTCGCGCGGCAGGAAGGCGATGCGCGAATGGCGCAGCGCCATCACGTCGTACTTGCGGATCTCCTGCTTCAGCGCGGCCCCTTCGCCGAACCATCCGCCGGTCGGCACGCCGGTGAAGGTCACCGACTTGCCCGATGGCGACACCGTGGTGATCTTGACGATCCCCTCCAGCACGCCCAGCCAGTGCTCGGCCATTTCGCCCTTGTGGCAGACGTAATCGCCGGGGTTGTATTCGCGCACGAACATGGCCTGCCGCACCCGCTGGCGCTGTTCGTCGCTGAGGTCGGCGGCCCAGATGCACCGGTCGAGAAAGTCGTTGAGCATGCCTGCTTGGCTCCGGTCGGGAGTCCGGCGGGGACTCCGCTAGGGATTAACCCGGAATTGTCACCGACGTGACAACCGGGGGGAGGGGCATCGGCTATCTTACGTTCACCACGGACCGACCCGCGCTCAAGGCGCGGCCACGATATCCCTGGCGCGCGGCGGCCTGCCGGCCTTCGGACGACCAGGGGCAAGTATAACGATCGGCACCGGCGCTTGGCACCGGCGGGAACCCACCCGTCGGAGGGACAGGAGACAGCGATGCAGGACAGGTCGGCAACGACCTTCCCGCGACTGCTGCTGGCGCACGCGCAGCAGCGGCCGGATCATCCGGCCTATCGCGAGAAGGATCTCGGTATCTGGCAGACGAGCAGCTGGTCGCAGGCGGCGCAAGAGGTACGTGCGTTGGCCTGCGGACTGGCCGCGCTCGGCTTCGGCCGCGGCATGAACCTGGCGGTGGTCGGCGACAACCGTCCCCGGCTGTACTGGGCCATGACCGCCGCGCAGGCGCTGGGCGGCGTGCCGGTGCCGCTGTACCAGGACGCGATCGCCAGCGAGATGGTCTACGTGCTGCGCGATGCCGAAATCGCCTTCGCGGTGGTCGAGGACCAGGAGCAGGTCGACAAGCTGCTCGAGGTCGAGGAAGAGCTGGCAGCCCAGGGTGGCGCGGTGCGCCATCTGGTCTACGAAGACCCGCGCGGGCTGCGCGATTACGACCATCCGTCGCTGATGTCGTACGAGCGCCTGCAGGAGATCGGCCGCGAATTCGACCGCGCGCATCCGGGCTTCTTCGACGAGGCCGTGGCGGCCGGCGACCCGGACGATACCGCGATCATCCTGTACACCTCGGGCACCACCGGCAAGCCCAAGGGCGTCTGCCATTCGCACCGCGGCCTGATCGGCGCGGCGATGCACGGCTGCGAGTTCGACGGGCTCGGTCCCGACGACGACGTACTGTCGTACCTGCCGATGGCCTGGGTCGGCGACAACCTGTTCTCGTACGCGCAGGCGCTGGCCGCCGGCTTCACCGTCAACTGCCCCGAGTCGCGCGAGACCGTGATGACCGATCTGCGCGAGATCGGCCCGACCTACTACTTCGCGCCGCCGCGCATCTACGAAAGCCTGCTGACGCAGGTGATGATCCGCATGGAGGACGCCGGCTGGCTCAAGCGCAAGCTGTTCGGCTGGGCCATGGACGTGGCGCGCCGCTGCGGCGCCGACATCCTCGATCGCCGCCCGGTGCCGCTGCTCGAGCGCATGTGCTACGCGCTGGGCGAATCGCTGGTCTACGGCCCGCTGCGCAACGTGCTCGGCATGAGCCGCATCCGCGTGGCCTATACCGCGGGCGAGGCGATCGGTCCGGACCTGTTCCGCTTCTATCGCTCGATCGGCATCAACCTGAAGCAGTTCTACGGCCAGACCGAGACCTGCGCCTATGTCTGCCTGCAGCCCGACGGCCAGGTCAAGTTCGATTCGGTCGGCCCGGCCGCGCCCGGCATGGAGATCCGCATCGCCGAGAACGGCGAGGTGCTGGTGCGCGGCGTCGGCCTGCTGAAGGCGTATTACAAGCGCGACGACGCGACACGGGAGGCGATCAACGACGAGGGCTATTTCATGACCGGCGACGCCGGCGTGATCGACGCCGACGGCCATCTGAAGATCATCGATCGCGCCAAGGACGTCGGCAAGCTGGTGGACGGCTCGATGTTCGCGCCCAAGTACATCGAAAACAAGCTCAAGTTCTTCCCGTACATCAAGGAAGCGGTGGCCTTCGGCACCGGCCGCGACCGCGTCTGCGCCTTCGTCAACATCGACTTCGAGGCGGTCGGCAACTGGGCCGAACGGCGCCACCTGCCCTACGCCGGCTATATCGACCTGGCCGCGCAGCCGCAGGTGATCGACCTGATCGCCGAATGCGTGGAGCAGGTCAATGCCGATCTGGCCAAGGATCCGGCGCTGTCCGGCTCGCAGATCGCGCGTTTCCTGATCCTGCACAAGGAGCTCGATCCCGACGACGACGAGCTGACCCGCACCCGCAAGGTGCGCCGCGGCTTCATCGCGGAGAAGTACGGGGTGCTGATCGACGCGCTGTACGCCGGACGCCCGGAGCAGTTCATCGAGACGCGCGTCAAGTTCGAGGACGGGCGCGAAGGCAGGGTCAGCGCGACGCTGAAGCTGGTGGATGCCAAACGCTTCCCGCCGGCCGGATCGGCGCAGGCCGCGCAGGCAACGCAGGCCGGCGCGGCAACGCCCGCCGAGCAAGCGGCATAGCAGGGGCAGGAGGATGACACAGATGGCGTGGCAAGGCGTGGAGCGGCGGGCCGACGGCTCACCGGAGTGGGCGGGCGCAGGGACCAGCGCAGGCACGAGCGCCGGCACCGGCGCGGCCGGCGAGCCGCTGGCCGAGGGCGGCGTGGCGATCGCGGCGGAGTCGGTGCCGGGCCGGCGCGCGGCATCGACGCGGCATGGCGAGGTGATTCTCGATCTGCAGCATATCTCGCTGGCGTTCGGCGGCGTCAAGGCGCTGACCGATATCTCGTTCGATGTGCGCGAGCACGAGATCCGCGCGATCATCGGCCCGAACGGCGCCGGCAAGAGTTCGATGCTGAACGTGATCAACGGCGTCTATCACCCGCAGCAGGGACGCATCGTGTTCCGCGGCGAGGAACGGCGCAAGATGAATCCGACCGCCGCCGCGCGCCAGGGCATCGCCCGCACCTTCCAGAACATCGCGCTGTTCAAGGGCATGACCGTGCTCGACAACATCATGACCGGTCGCAACACGCGCTTCCGCTCCGGCCTGCTGGCCAATGCGCTGTGGTGGGGACCGGCCCGCAACGAGGAGATCGCGCACCGGCGCAAGGTCGAGGAGGTGATCGACTTCCTGGAGATCCAGTCGATCCGCAAGACGCCGGTGGGGCGCCTGCCCTACGGGCTGCAGAAGCGCGTCGAGCTGGCGCGCGCGCTGGCCGCCGAGCCCTCGCTGCTGCTGCTCGACGAGCCGATGGCCGGCATGAACGTCGAGGAAAAGCAGGACATGTGCCGCTTCATCCTCGACGTCAACCAGCAGTTCGGCACCACCATCGTGCTGATCGAGCACGACATGGGCGTGGTGATGGACATCTCCGACCGCGTGGTGGTGCTCGACTACGGCAAGAAGATCGGCGACGGCACGCCCGAGCAGGTCAAGTCCAACCCCGAGGTGATCCGCGCCTACCTGGGCGCGTCGCACTGAACGGCCCGCCCGCCAGCTCGCTCGCTTGCCCAACGCCGACCCCCGTCCTTCACCGAGGCCACGCCGATGACCTTCTTCTTCGAAATCCTGCTCGGCGGACTGCTGTCCGGGCTGATGTACTCGCTGGTAGCGCTCGGCTTCGTGCTGATCTACAAGGCCTCCGGCGTGTTCAACTTCGCGCAGGGCGCGATGGTCTATTTCGCCGCGCTGGCCGTGGTGGGCCTGATGGACAAGGGCATGCCGATGTGGGCGGCCGTGATCGGCGCCTTCTTCGTGATGACGCTGGTCGGCATCGGCACCGAACGCTTCGTGCTGCGCAAGCTGGTCAACCAGCCGCCGATCACGCTGTTCATGGCGACCATCGGCCTGTCGTTCTTCCTCGAAGGGCTGGGGCCGCTGCTGTTCGGCAACGAGGTGCGCCCGATCCAGCTGGGCATCGTCGACGAACCGATCGAGGCGATCCTGACCCGCTTCAATATCGTGATCTCGAAGTTCGACCTGGCCGCGGCGGCGATCGCCGGCGTGCTGGTCGCCACGCTGGCGCTGTTCTTCCAGTACACCAAGGTCGGCCGGGCGCTGCGCGCGGTCGCCGACGACCACCAGGCCGCGCTGTCGCTGGGCATTCCGCTGCAGCATATCTGGGCGATCGTCTGGGGCGTCGCCGGCTTCGTCGCGCTGGTGGCCGGCATGCTGTGGGGCTCGCGCAATGGCGTGCAGTTCGCGCTGACGCTGACCGCGCTGAAGGCGCTGCCGGTGCTGATCCTCGGCGGCTTCACCTCGGTGCCGGGCGCGATCGTCGGCGGGCTGATCATCGGCGCCTCGGAGAAGCTGGCGGAGATCTACATCCCGCCGGTGTTCCAGTCGATGTTCGGCGGCAACTTCGGCGGCATCGAAGGCTGGTTCCCCTATGTGTTCGCGCTGCTGTTCCTGCTGGTGCGGCCCGAGGGGCTGTTCGGCGAAAAACATATCGACCGCGTGTGACGGTCCGTCAGGTGGCACGACGCCAAGGAGTCGCCCATGTTCTATCGTGAAGCCGGCCAGTTCAAGACCGACTATGTCGCCGACAGCCAGATCTTTCCAATCCGGCAGGACCGCATCGGCTTCGCCGTGCTGCTCGCGCTGGCCTTCGTCGGCGTGCCGCTGATCGGCAGCGAGTACTGGTTCTCGGCGATCCTGATCCCGTTCCTGATCTTCTCGCTCGCCGCGCTCGGGCTCAATATCCTGACCGGCTACGCGGGGCAGCTGTCGCTGGGCACCGCGGCCTTCATGGCGGTGGGCGCCTACGCGGCCTACAACTTCCAGCTGCGGATCGACGGGCTGCCGGTGCTGCTGACCTTCGTGCTGGCCGGGCTGTCGGCCGCGGTGGTCGGCGTCGCCTTCGGTCTGCCCTCGCTGCGGATCAAGGGCTTCTACCTGGCGGTGGCGACGCTGGCGGCGCAGTTCTTCGTGGTGTGGGCGCTGACCAAGTTCCCCTGGTTCTCGAACAACAGCTCGTCGGGCGTGATCACCGCGCAGCAGCTGGACCTGTTCGGCCTGCCGATCGACACGCCGATGCGCAAGTACCTGTTCGTGCTGGCGATCGTCACGGTGCTGGCGCTGGTCGCCAAGAACCTGGTGCGCTCGTCGACCGGACGCGCGTGGATGTCGGTGCGCGACATGGACGTGGCCGCCGAGGTGATCGGCATTCCGCTGATGCGCACCAAGCTGCTGGCGTTTGCCGTCAGCTCGTTCTACTGCGGCGTGGCCGGCGCGCTGTATGCGTTCTGCTACCTGGGCTCGGTCGAGCCGGACGGCTTCTCGCTGGACCTGTCGTTCCGCGTGCTGTTCATGATCATCATCGGCGGGGTCGGCAGCATCCTCGGCTCCTTCCTCGGCGCCGCGTTCATCCTGCTGCTGCCGATCCTGCTCGACAACATGCTGCCGCCGCTGGCCGCGCTGCTGCATCTGCCGTTCACCAACGCGACGGTGTCGCACATCCAGATGATGGTGTTCGGCGGCCTGATCATCTTCTTCCTGATCGTCGAGCCGCACGGCCTGGCTCGGCTTTGGCAGATCGGCAAGGAGAAGCTGCGGCTGTGGCCGTTCCCGCATTGACGCCGTGTCGACGGGGCACGCGCCGATGTCATGCAAACGGGTCGTTGGACAACAACGCCATAACAATGCACCTGCCAAGGTGAAGGAGACAGTGATGAGCAACCTGATTCGCAATGCCCAGCGCGTCGCGCTGGCAGTCGGCGCGGCCGCCGCGCTGCTGGTGCCGGCGCTGCCGGCGCAGGCCCAGAGCGGCGAGCAGTTCATCGCGCTGCCCAGCTACCGGGTCGGGCCGTATGGCGCCAACGGGCAGTCCTGGTACGGCGGCTTTATCGACTATCTGAACTACGTCAATCTGAAGGAAGGCGGGGTCAACGGCGTCAAGCTGACCTGGGAAGAGTGCGAGACCGAGTACAACAACGCCAAGGGCGTCGAGTGCTACGAGCGCCTGAAGGGCAAGAACCCGACCACCAGGGGCACCGCCTACCATTCGATGTCGACCGGCATCTCGTACGCGCTGGTCGACAAGACGGCGGCCGACAAGGTGCCGCTGGTGATGATGGGCTATGGCCGCACCGACGCGGTGGACGGCTCGGTGTTCCCCTACGCCTTTCCGCTGGTGACCACCTACCAGATGCAGGTGTCGGCGATCGTCAAGTACCTGGCCGGCAAGAGCGGCGGTTCGCTGGCCGGCAAGAAGATCGTCTACCTGTACCACGACTCGGCCTACGGCAAGGAGCCCATCGTCGCGCTGCAGGCCGAGGCCAAGCTGAACAAGTTCGACCTGATCGAGATCCCGGTCGCGCATCCCGGCAACGAGCAGGGCGCGCAGTGGTTGCGGATCCGGCAGGAGCGTCCCGACTACGTGATCTTCTGGGGCTGGGGCGTGATGAACCAGACCGCGCTGAAGGCCGCGCAGAAGGTCGGCTATCCGCGCGACAAGATGATCGGCTCGTGGTGGGCCGGCTCCGAGGAGGACACCGTGCCCGCCGGCGACGCCGCCAAGGGCTACATGAGCGCGACCTGGAACGTGGCCGGCAAGGGCGTGCCGCTGATCGCCGATATCGAGAAGGTGGTCTACGGCGGCGGCAAGGGCAATATGCAGGACCGCAACAAGATCGGCTCGGTGCTGTACAACCGCGGCGTGTCGGCGGCGGTGGTCACGGTCGAGGCGATCCGCGTGGCGCAGAACAAGTTCGGCAAGGGCAAGCCGATGAGCGGCGAGCAGATGCGCTGGGCCTTCGAGAACCTGAACCTGACCAATGCGCGGCTGCAGCAGCTGGGCGCCACCGGCCTGCTGCCGGAGATCAAGACCAGCTGCGAAAACCACGAGGGCTCGGGCAAGGTCAAGATCCAGCAATGGGACGGCGCCAAGTGGACCGTGGTGTCGGACTGGATCGAAGGCAACAAGAGCCTGATCCACCCGCTGTTCAAGGCCAACGCGGCGCAGTACGCGAAGGAGAAGGGCATCACGCCGGCCTGCGCGAAGTCGTGATGCGCATATTGATGCTTGCGTAAGGCGTTCTCCCTCTCCCCGGCCTCTCCCCCGCTTTCCCCCGGACGGGAGAGGGAGAACACCACCGCGCCCCGCTATCCCTACCGAGGTCCACCATGACCCTGCTGTCCATCAACAACATCGAAGTGATCTACGACCACGTGATCCTGGTGCTCAAGGGCGTGTCGCTCGACGTGCCCGAGGGCGGCATCGTGGCGCTGCTGGGGGCCAACGGAGCGGGCAAGACCACCACGCTGAAGGCGATCTCGAACCTGCTGCGCGCCGAGCGCGGCGACGTGACCAAGGGTTCGATCGAATACCGCGGCGCGCGCGTCGACCAGCTGACGCCGAACGATCTGGTCAAGCGCGGCGTGATCCAGGTGATGGAAGGCCGCCACTGCTTCGCCCACCTGACCATCGAGGAAAACCTGCTGACCGGCGCCTATACGCGCGGACTCTCGCGCCGCGAGACCCGCGACGAGCTCGACAAGATCTACACCTACTTTCCGCGCCTGAAGACCCGGCGCAAGTCGCAGGCCGGCTATACCTCCGGCGGCGAGCAGCAGATGTGCGCGATCGGCCGGGCCATGATGGCCAAGCCCAGCATGGTGCTGCTCGACGAACCGTCGATGGGACTGGCGCCGCAGATTGTCGAGGAGATCTTCGAGATCGTGCGCGACCTGAACCAGCGCGAGCGCGTCAGCTTCCTGCTGGCCGAGCAGAACACGATGGTCGCGCTGCGCTATGCCGACTACGGCTACATCCTCGAGAACGGCCGCGTGGTGATGGATGGTGCCGCCGAGGCGCTGCGCACCAACGAGGACGTCAAGGAGTTCTACCTCGGCGTGGCGGCCAACGATGCCGACGGCGGCGGCCGCAAGTCGTTCCGCGACGTCAAGAGCTACCGCCGGCGCAAACGCTGGCTCGCCTGAGCGGCGCACGGACCAGCGCGCGGACCGGCCGGCCCGCGCGGCGATCGGCGCCGACATCATGCCTTGGCCCGCCGCGGCCGTGACCCGTATCGCCCGGCACCCCATCCTCACCGACATCCGTCATCATGTCCGAATACTTCGACGCTCTCGAGACGCGCGACCCCGCCGCGCGCGAACAGGCCCTGCTGGCCGCGCTGTCGCGCCAGGTCGCGCATGCCAGGACGCACGCGCCTTACTTTGCCCAGGCGCTGCGCGATGTCGATCCGCAGGCGCTGACCTCGCGCGAGGCGCTGGCCGCGTTGCCGGTCACGCGCAAGGCGCAGCTGAGCGCGCTGCAGCAGGCCAATGCCCCGCTCGGCGGGCTGAACGCGACGCCGCTGGGCGCGCTGCGCCATATCTTCCAGTCGCCCGGACCGCTGCACGAGCCCGACGGCCACGGGCCGGACTGGTGGCGCACCGCACGCGCGATGTACGCGGCGGGCTTTCGCCGCGGCGAGCTGGTCTACAACACCTTCTCCTACCACTTCACGCCGGCCGGCATGATGATGGAAACCGGCGCGCACCGGCTGGGCTGCTGCGTGTTTCCGGCCGGCGTCGGCCAGACCGAATCGCAGGTGCAGGCGCTGTCGATGCTGCGGCCGGCCGCCTACGCCGGCACGCCGTCCTTCCTGAAGATCCTGCTCGAACGCGGTGCCGAGCTCGGCCAGCCGTGCAGCCTGGCCAAGGCGCTGGTGTCGGGCGAGGCCATGCCGCCTTCGCTGCGCGCCTGGTTCGTCGAGCGCGGCATCAAGGTGCACCAGATGTACGGCACCGCCGATGTCGGCCTGATCGCCTATGAGAGCGAGGGTGCCGACGGCTGGGTGGTCGACGAGGGCGTGCTGGTCGAGATCGTCGAACCGGGCGGCACGCGCCCGATGCCGGAGGGCGAGGTCGGCGAGGTGGTGGTCACGGTGCTGGGCAACGAGGACTATCCGCTGATCCGCTTCGGCACCGGCGACCTGTCCGCCGTCGTGCCGGGCTCGTCGTCGACGCCCAGCCCCTGCGGGCGCACCAATATCCGGCTGCGCGGCTGGCTCGGCCGCGCCGACCAGACCACCAAGGTCAAGGGGATGTTCGTCCATCCGGGCCAGATCGGCGAGGTGATGCGCCGCCATCCCGAGCTGCGCGCGGCGCGCCTGGTCGTGACCGGCGCGCCGGGCGCCGACGTGATGACGCTGCATTGCGACGCCACGCGGCAGGACGCGGGGCTGGCCGATGCGATCGCGGTGTCGATGCGCGACGTGATGCGGCTCAAGGGCGAGGTCCGGTTCGTGCCGGCCGGTTCGTTGCCGCAGGACGGCAAGGTCATCGAGGACGCGCGCAGCTACGACTGAGCGCGTTCACGAGCGCGTTCACAGGGCGCGTTCACAGGGCGCGTTCACAGGGCGCGTTCACAGGGCGCGTTCGCAGGGCGCGTTCACAGGGCGGGTTCGCAGGGCGTTCGCGACAGCGCGCGTTCAGCCCTGCCGCGGCGGCTCCGGCTCGGACGGCGGCGCGGTGCTTGCCGGTCCGTGGCCGCCGCGCGGCCGCGTCGGCAGGTACAGCAGATAGGCGGTGGCCACGGCGCCCAGCACCAGCAGCGCGATCGACAGCGCGGGCCGGGCGCGCAGCACCCAGGCGGTGGTCGGCAGCGAGATCCACATCGTCGCGATCGCCACGATCTTGGCGCGCAGCGGGATGCTGCGATGGCGCTGCCAGTCGTGCACGATCGGGCCGAGCCGGGGATGGCGCATCAGCCAGTCATGGAAGCGTTCGGAGCCGCGCGCGAAGCAGGCCGCCGCGAGCAGCACGAAGGGCGTGGCCGGCAGCACCGGCAGGAAGACGCCGAGCACCGCCAGCACCATGCAGACGATGCCGAGCGTGGCCCAGGCCGCGCGCACCAGGCGTTCGCGGCGGCTGCGCCGGACCTCGGCAATGACGACAGGGGGCTTATCCAGCGGGGAATCTCCAGCGGTCTGCAGCGGCGACCGCGGCGGCTATGGCAGCGGCTACGGCGGTTGCTGCGGCTGCGGTCAGTTGACGGCGCACAGGCGCGCCTTGGCCGCATCGTACTCGGCCTTCATGCGCGCGACAATCTCGCCGGCCGACTGGATCGCGTCGATCTGCCCCACGCCCTGGCCCGCGCCCCAGATGTCCTTCCACGCCTTGGCCTTGGAGCTGCCGCTGGAGAAATCCATCTTGCTCTTGTCGGCCTGCGGCAGGTTCTCCGGATCGAGCCCCGAATTGAGGATGCTCTCGCGGATGTAGTTGCCGTGCACGCCGGTGAACAGGTTGGTGTAGACGATGTCGGCGGCCGCCGCATCGGTGATCGAGCGCTTGTAGGCTTCGCTGGCATGCGCTTCCTGCGAGGCGATGAAGCGCGTGCCGACATAGGCGAAATCCGCGCCCATCGCCTGCGCCGCCAGCACGGCGTCACCGGTGGCGATCGAGCCCGACAGCGCGATCGGGCCATCGAAGATGCGGCGCACCTCGCCGACCAGCGCGAACGGCGACAGCGTGCCGGCATGGCCGCCGGCGCCCGCGGCGACCAGGATCAGGCCGTCGACGCCGGCCTCGAGGGCCTTCTCGGCATGGCGCAGGTTGATCACATCGTGCAGCACGATGCCGCCGTAGCTGTGCACCGCGTCGATCATCTCCTTGACCGGCGCGCGCAGCGAGGTGATGAAGATCGGCACCTTGTGTTCGACGCAGACGCGCACGTCCTGCTCCAGCCGCGCGTTCGACGCGTGCACGATCTGGTTGACCGCGATCGGGCCAATCGTGGCATCGGGATTGGCGGCGCGGAAGGCCGCCAGCTCCTGCTGCATCTGCGTCAGCCATTCGTCGAGCAGTTCGGCGGGGCGCGCGTTCAGCGCCGGAAACGAACCGACGATGCCGGCCTTGCATTGCGCCAGCACCAGTTCCGGATAGCTGACGATGAACATCGGCGACGCGATCACGGGCAGCGTCAGCTTCTGCAGGGCGGCGGGGATATGTTTGGCGGCGGGCATGGTGTCTCCTTGACCCACGGCAAGCGTGGCGCTGCGTGGCATCGATGTTCTGAACGATCGTTCGATTATAGGGACTTCCCTTGTTGGGGCGTTATCGCGGCATTAGAAGCGCGGGTCTAGCCGAAGTGCAATTCCGATCCAGCCCCACCAATCTAGCGCGAATCCGGCCCTGCCCCGCGGTCGGCGCCCTTGCGGAACACGCGAGGCAAAAAAAAGCCCCGCGTCCGGGGCGGGGCAATTACCACGAAGACTGATACATCGACGGCGGGCACCTGCCAATGCCGAAGCCGTCAACGGCATGGTAGAGGGGCAATATGACGATCCGGGGACGAGGCGGTGACGTCTCGATGAAGCGGCCGGCGGCGCGCGCAACGCGGCGCGCTCCTATGCGCTGGTACGCGGTCCCATGCGTTCCTGCACGGCTCCTGCGCGGCGCATGCGTGCCCATGCGTGCCCATGCGCGCCCATTGCGTCCGTCGGTGCTTACACACGCTGCAGCAGCAGCCCCTTCAGATATTCGCCCTCGGGGAAGGCCGCCAGCATCGGATGGTCGGTGCCGGCCGACAGCCGCCGCAGGATGCGCGCATCGACGCGGGCGTCGGTGGCCGCGCCGGCCACGATCTTGTGGAACAGCTCCATGCCGATCGCGCCCGAGCACGAGTAGGTGAACAGCAGCCCGCCCGGGCGCAGCAGCTGCATGCCGACCAGGTTGATTTCCTTGTAGGCGCGCGCGGCGCGGTCGATATGCTGGGCCGACGGCGCGAACTTCGGCGGGTCCAGCACGATCAGGTCGAACTGCCGGCCCTCGGCGCGGAACTGGCGCAACGACTTGAACACGTCCGCGTCGAGCCAGGTCGCACGTCCCGCATCGAAGCCGTTCAGCGCGACATTGCCCTCGGCAATCTTCAGCGCCTCGCCCGACGAATCGATCGACACCACCGAGGCCGCGCCGCCGCGCAGCGCCGCCAGCGAAAAGCCGCCGGTATAGCAGAAGCAGTTCAGCACCTCGCGCCCTTCGGCGAGATCGCCGACCAGCTTGCGGTTGTCGCGCTGGTCGACATAGAAGCCGGTCTTGTGGCCGTTGCGCACGTCGACGTAGTAGCGCACGCCGTGTTCGGTGACCGAGAGCTCGGGGTCGGGCTCGGCGCCGGCCAGCACGCCGGTCACCAGCGCCAGCCCCTCGCGCTCGCGCACCGCGGCGTCGGAGCGCTCGTAGACGTTGGGGCAGCCGGTCTCCCGGATCAGCGCCTGCACGATCGCGTCCTTCCACTGCTCGACGCCGGCGGCGTTGAACTGGCAGACCAGCTGGGCGTGCTCGGCGCCGCGGCCGGCGCCGTAGTAATCGACCACCAGCCCGGGCAGCCGGTCGGCCTCGCCGAACACCAGCCGCACCGCGTCGCTGTCGCTGTCGCTGACCCATTGGCGGCGATGCGCCACCGCGGTGGCGACGCGGCGCTTGATCAGCGCATGGTCGACCGGCTCGTTCTCGTCAAAGGTCCACACGCGCGCGCGGATCTGCGAGTGCGGGCTGTAGGCCGCCTTGGCGAGGAAGCGGCCGTCGGCGGCGCGCACCGTGATGGTGGCGCCGGGCTCGGCACGGCCCTCGACGCGGTCGATGCCGGTCGCATAGATCCAGGGATGGCGGCGCAGCAGGGACTTTTCCTTGCCGGGCTTCAGGGTCAGGGTATTCATGATTCAGGGAAGGGAGGCCGCGCAGCGGCGGCCTTCTGGTTCACCGCGCGGTTCGCTTTCCTCCCCGGCCTGCGGGACAGGGCCTGGAGGGAACGGTAAAGCGGCGCGGTAAGAGCGGCGCGGTGGAAAGGGACAGGCACCGCCGGCCGAAGCCGGCGCCATCGTCGCGTTACAGCACCACCTTGACCATCGGATGCGCGGTCAGCGCGCGATACAGGTCGTCCAGCTGCTCGCGGCTGGTGACCCAGACCGTCACGGTCAGGCCCAGGTAGTTGCCGTTGCGCGAGGGGCGCATCTCCATCTTGCCGGCATGAAAGCCGGGGTCGAATTCCTGCACCAGCGTGACGATGGCCTCGGCAAAGCCGTCCTGCATCGCGCCCATCACCTTGATGGGGAAATCGCTCGGGTATTCGATCAGCGAAGGCTGGTCGCGCCCGTTGTCGGTGTTGTCGGCGCTCATGGCGGCGGCCTCCTTGTTGCGTGTTACTTGCGCTTGAACCACAGGCGGATGGTGTCCCAGATGCGGCCGAAGAAGCCGGCTTCCTGCACCTCCTCCAGCGCGACCACCGGGAACTCGGCCACCTTGGTGGTGCCGTCCATCAGCTTGACGGTGCCGACCTGCTGGCCGGCCGTGATCGGCGCCACCAGCAGCTCCTGGCGCTCCAGCACCGGCTTCAGACGGCCCGCGGTGCCCTTGGGCACGGTCACGTAGGTCTCGTCGCGGACGCCGATCTTGATGGTGTCGTTGCTGCCCTTGTAGATGTCCGGCGTGGCCAGCACCTGGCCCTTGTCGTAGAGGCGCAGCGTGTCGAAGAACTGGAAGCCGTAGTTCAGCACCTTCAGGCTTTCCTGCGTGCGGACCTGTTCGCTGGTGGTGCCGATCACGATCGAGATCAGGCGGCGCGAGCCGTTCGGCACGTTGGCCAGCGGGCGCTTGGCCGAGGAAATCAGGCAGTAGCCCGCGGACCGGGTGTGGCCGGTCTTGACGCCGTCCACGGTCGAATCGATGTACAACAGGCGGTTGCGGTTGGGCTGCTTGATCTTGTTATAGGTGAACTCCTTTTGCGAGTACATGCCGTAGTACTCGGGGAAGTCCTGGATCAGGCGCGTGGTCAGGATCGCCAGGTCCGCCGCGGTGGTGTAGTGGTTCGGGTCGGGAATGCCGTCGGTATTCGTGAAGTGCGTGCTCTTCATGCCCATGCGCTGGGCCTCGCGGTTCATCATCGCGACGAAGCCTTCCTCCGAGCCGCCGACCGCCTCGGCCAGCGCCAGCGCGGCATCGTTGCCCGACTGCACGATCAGGCCCATCAGCAGGTCCTGCACCGTGACCGGCTTGTTCGGCTCGATGAACATGCGCGACTCGTCGCTCTTGACCTTCAGCACCAGATTGGTCGGCACCACGGCCTGGTCCAGCGTCAGGCGCTTTTCCTTCAGCGCCTGGAAGGCCAGGTAGGCGGTCATGATCTTGGTCAGCGAAGCCGGCTCGATGCGGGCATCGGCATTCTGCGAGCCGAGCGCCTGGCCGCTGGTGACGTCGTAGAGCATCCACGCCTTGGCCGCCACCTGCGGCATCGGCACGGCCTGCGCGCGCACCGTCAGCGGTGCGCTGGCGAGCGCGAGCACGGCGGCGCTGGCCAGCAGGGTGTGGGCGATGCGGTGGGAGAACAGCGGCGAAGCTTGATTGAACATGTTTTCAGGTTCCGACAAGAGAGAAAGGGCAGCGTCGCGCCGCCACGCGGGCGTGGCGGCAGGGCAAGGAACGGCGGCCACGGATTGCCATGGCCACCCGCTCAATGCCCGGGCTCAGCGCTGCCACGCATTGACGACGAGCTGCTTGATCAGATGCAGCTTGCGATGGAAGAAATGGTCGGCGCCCGGAATCACCGTGACTGGCAGTTCCTGCGGCCGCGCCCAGTCGAGCACGCTGGCGAGCGGCACGGTCTCGTCCTGCTCGCCGTGGATCACGATGGTGTCGGCCGGCACCGGCGCGACCTGCCAGCGCGAGGCCGCGGTGCCGACCATCGCCAAGCGCTCGGCGGGCGTGCCGGCCTCGGCCAGGCGCCGCGCCACATGGCTGACGACGAAGCTGCCGAACGAGAAGCCGGCCAGCGCCAGCGGCAGCGTTGCCGCGTCGGCGGACCAGTCGCGCTGCTGGCGCATCCAGTCGATCACCGCCAGCAGATCGTCCTGCTCGCCCTGGCCGTTGTCATGCTCGCCGGCGGTGCCGCCGACCCCGCGGAAGTTCGGCCGCACGGTGGCGTAGCCCAGCTGCACGAAGGCGCGCGCCAGCGTCTGCGCGACCTTGTTGTCCTTGGTGCCGCCGAACAGCGGATGCGGATGGCCGACCAGCGCGAGGCCGCGCACCGGGGCGGCCTGCGGCAGGTCGACCGAGACGTCGATCGCGCCGGCGGGACCGGCAACGGTGAGTACCTGGGTATGCGCGTTCATGGCAGGAAGGGCGGAAATCCGGGGTCGAAACGAAAGTGGGCGTGGGCGGCGGATGGATGCGGATGCGCCTGCGCGCGCGGCGCTCAGCGATCCACCATCAGGCGTTCGACCGGCTTGCCGTGGATCAGATGGCTGTCGATGATCTCGTCGATGTCCTGCTCGTCGACGAATGTGTACCAAACGGCCTCCGGGTAGACCACCAGTACCGGACCGAGTTCACAGCGGTTCAGGCAGCCCGCCTTGTTGATCCGCACCCGTCCCTCGCCGCCGGCGATGCCCAGCTCCTTGCAACGCTTCTTGGCGTATTCCTGCATCGCCTTCGCGTTGTGGTTGGCGCAGCAGTTTTCGCCCGGCTCGCGCTGATTCAGGCAGAAGAAGACGTGGTGCTGGTAGTAGCTGCTCATGCGTGGGAGGGCGCGGCGCGCTCGGCTGGGCCGCGCGCGCGGCTTGGCGCCGGTCGGAACGGTGGGAAGCTCGGAATTATACGGCGAGCCGGGGGCCGTTTCGACCGCATGGCGGCGTCTGCAGCGCCACGCCGCGGTGGGTGTTAGCTATGGCGCACAGGAGGCGCTGGTTTGAGGCCCTCGTCGCGAGCGCAGCATAACGGGCACGGCGGCTACGGCCTACGGCCCCTATGGTTGCTGCGGACGCCATGGCGGCTACGTCGCCTATGGCAACTACGGCCGGCGCGGCAACGACGGCTGCTACGGCCCTACGACCACTACGCCCGGCTCACCGCCACATATTGCGCATCCGCGCGGCCAGGTCGACCGCCGGCAGCGACGCGCGCTGCGGCGCCGCGTCGACCGGCGGAGGCGGCGGCCACGCGCGGCTGTGGAAATGCGGCATCACGCGATTGGGCAGGAAGCGCGTGCGCGACGCGTACACGTGGCGGTCGCCCATGCCGGGCTGCTGATGCACGTAGAAGCGCTGCGGCACGACGATGTCGAGATGGTCGCGTGCGCGCGTCATCGCGACATAGAGCAGCCGGCGCTCCTCCTCGATCTCCTCGGTGGTGCCGGTGGCCAGGTCGGACGGCAGGCAGCCGTCCACGGCGTTCAGCACGTAGACCGCCTTCCATTCCTGGCCCTTGGCCGAATGGATGGTCGACAGGATCAGGTAGTCCTCGTCGCGCAGCGGCACGCCCGATTCGTCGCTGGAGGCGTCCGGCGGATCCAGCGTCAGCTCGGTCAGGAAGCGTTCGCGCGAGCCGTAGGTCGCGGCGATGCGCGCCAGCTGCTGCAGGTCGGCGGCGCGCGCGGCGGCATCGTCGTGCAGGCGTTCCAGATGCGGCTCGTACCAGCGCAGCACGCGCTCGAAGTCGACCGGCCATGCCGCCGCGGGCGCCATCGCCTCGCGCGCCAGCGCGACCAGTTCCGCCCATGCCTCGGCCGCGGCCGGCGGCGCCTCGAACGATTCGAGCGCGAACAGCGGATCGCTGGCGAGCTCCAGGCCGTCGAGCACGCGGGCGGCGGTCTTGGGCCCGACGCCCGGCATCAGCTGCAGCGTGCGGAAGCCCGCCATGCGGTCGCGCGGATTCTCCAGCCAGCGCAGCGCCGCCAGCATGTCCTTGACGTGGGTCGACTCGAGGAATTTGAGCCCGCCGAACTTGACGAAGGGGATGTTGCGGCGGACCAGTTCCAGTTCGAGCTGCGCGCTGTGGTCGGCGGCGCGGAACAGCACCGCCTGCGCCATCAGCGCCAGCCCTTCCTCGCGCCGCGCGAGGATGCGCTCGACCACGAAGCGCGCCTGCTCGGTCTCGTCTCCCACCACCACCACGCCGGGCTTCTCGGCACTGGCGCGGTCGGACCACAGGTCCTTGGTGAAGCGCTCGGCCGCCAGCCCGATCACCGCGTTGGCGGCGGCCAGGATCGGCTGCGTCGAGCGATAGTTGCGCGACAGCGTGACCTGTCCCGCCGGCGGCGAGAAGCGGTGCGGGAAGTCGAGGATGTTGCGCACGGTGGCGCCACGGAACGCGTAGATCGACTGCGCGTCGTCGCCGACCACGGTCAGGCCGCGGCCGTCGGGCTTGAGCGACAGCAGGACCGCGGCCTGCAGCGCATTGGTGTCCTGGTATTCGTCGACCAGCACATGGTCGAAGCGCTCGCCCATGTCGCGCGCCAGCGCCGGCTCGGCCAGCGCCTGCGCCCAGTACAGCAGCAGGTCGTCGTAGTCGAGCACCTGCTGCTTCTGCTTGGCCTCGACATAGCCGGCAAACAGCGCCCGCAGCGCGTCCACCCACATCGCGTAGCGCGGAAACTGGCGCTGCAGCACCTCTTCGAGCGGCAACTGGGTGTTGACCACGCGCGAATAGATCGCCAGGCACGTTTCCTTGCGCGGGAAGCGCGCGTTCTGCGCCGACAGGCCGAGGTCGTGCCGCACCACGTTCATCAGGTCGGCCGAGTCGCCGCGGTCGCTGATGGTGAAGGAGGGCGACAGCCCCAGCGTCTCCGCGTATTCGCGCAGCAGGCGCGCGCCGATCGCGTGGAAGGTGCCGGCCCATTGCAGCGCGGCGCGGCCCGGGTTGGCCGACGAGGTGGTGCCGTTGCGGGCCGCGAAGGCCTGGTCGACGATGCGCTCGACGCGCCGGCCCATCTCGACCGCGGCGCGCCGCGAGAACGTCAGCAGCAGGATGCGCCGCGGATCGGCACCGCCCAGCAGCAGATGCGCGACGCGGTGCGCCAGCGTATTGGTCTTGCCAGAGCCTGCGCCGGCGATGATCAGCAGCGGCCGGTCGGTGGCGTGCTCGACCGCTTCACGCTGCTCGGGGTTGAGCGCGGCGAGATAGTCGGCCGGAGCGGCCGGGTCGGCCGGAACGCTCGGAGCGATCGGATCGGACAGTGCTGCGGCGGGAGCGAGGGCGAGATCGGCGGACACAGGGGCGGGCGAGGGCGAAAACCGGAAATGTTCGCCGCAGACTGTATATCCATACAGATGTGTTGGGCAAGCGGGGGATGGTTGAAGGGACTTGAAGGGCGCTTTTGGTGGAGCTTGCGCCGGGAATGCCTTCTCCCCGATCCTCTTCCGCCCGCGGGAGAGGGCGAACCCAATCGCCGTTGGGACGCTGCGGGTTTGCGCCCCTCTCCCGCTTGCGGGAGGGGCTGGGCGAGAGGGCAGCCCCTCCCCCGTCAGCGCATCAGACCGCCTTGGCCAGCGCCTCGTCCAGCAGCCGGTGCAGACTGTCCCATTCCGGCTCGCCGACGTAGCGCTTCAGGATGCGGCCGTCCTTGTCCACCACGAAGGTGGTCGGCGTCAGTTGCACGTCGCCGAAGGCCTTGGCCGCCGAGCCGTCCGAATCGAGCGCGACCTTGAACGGCAGCTTGCGCGTCTCGGTGAAATTGGTCACGTACATCGGCGGGTCGTAGCTCATCGCCACCGCGACGAACTCCAGGCCCTTGTCCTTGAACTGCTGGTAGGTGCGCACCATGTCCGGCATCTCCTTGACGCAGGTGGTGCAGCTGGTGGCCCAGAAATTGACCATATAGACCTTGCCCTGCAGCTGCGCGGTGCTGACGCGCTCGCCGGACAGCAGCACGAAGGTCGCCTGCGGCGCATGCTGGGCCGGCGTCAGCGCCCGGTAGCCAAACCAGCCGAGCAGGACCAGCACCAGCAGGCCCACGATCAGCGGCCAGCGCTTGCGGGGGGAGGCGGGACGTTCCGGTTGGGAGGCGGACGAAGTCATGATGGGCCGACCGAAGGAGGGGAAAACGTCATTCTAGCGCCGAGGTGGCCGATGGCGCCGATCCCGAGCTCTAGCCCGAACTCGAGGCTGAGCGCGCGCCCGAACCCGAACCCCAGCCCGAGCCCGAGCCCCAGCCCCAGCCCCAGCCCCAGCCCCAGCCCCAGCCCCAGCCGAGCCGAGCCGAGCCGAGCCGAGCCGAGCCCGAGGACGGGCACGGGCACGGGCTCGGGCGTGGCGTGGCGTGGCGTGGCGTGGCGGGGCCGCGTGGTGGCCCCCGGCGGGTCAGCGCCCGCCGGCCCCGGCCGCCATCGCGGCTCGCGCGGTGTCGAGCGACTGTTCCAGATAGGCGCCGTAGAAGTCCGGCTGCATGCCGCGCAGCGGCGGCGCGGCCGGGCGCCCCTTGCCGTCGAGAAACAGCACCGTCGGCGCGAAGCGGATGCCATGCTCGCGCGCCCAGGCGCGTGCGGTGGTGGCACGGCCGTCGGCATCGCGGATCGGCGTGGCGGCGCTCATGTCGAGCTCGCGCGCCGTGAGCTGCCCGGCGGTGGCCTGCGGGCCCAGGTAGTTGCGCCGTACCGCTTCGCAATAGCCGCAGTTCGGCAGCGTCACCAGCACCACCAGCGGTTCGCCGCGCAGGCTGGCCGAGCGCGTCTCCGCCGCCAGGTCGGCGACCGCCGGCAGGTGCGCGGGGCTGGCCGCCTGGACCGATGGCGCGGCAAGGGCGAGCGACAGGCCGGCGACGGGCAGGGCGACCAACGGGGCGACGAACAGCGCGGCAGATCGCGCGACCGATAGCGCGGCAGATCGCGTGGCAGATCGCGTGGCAGATCGCGCGGCCGTCAGGGCAGCCGACAGGGCGGCCGGCAGCGCCAGGGCGGCGCCCTGGAGCCATGCCGAACCCATGCGGCGACCTGCGAAGTCCAAAACCATAATGAAATATCGAGATCAGAAAGACACTGCGTCAGTGCCTGATCCCCGATAATAGCGGCTTGGCCGCACCCCTGCCGGTGCGGCGCTTCGTTCCCTTTATCGGCCGTCTTCTTCCACCCGTCGTTCAGGCTTCCCGATGTCTCGCCTTTCGTTCCTCCGCCGGCCGGCCCGGTATTGCGCCGGCCTGGCGGTGGCCGCGCTGCTCGCCTGCTCGCCGCGTTACGACTGGCGGACCATCCAGTCCAACGAGGGCGGCTATGCCGCGCTCTATCCTGGCAAGCCGACCAGCGCCGCGCGTGATGTCGCGATCGCGGGCCGCAAGCTGCCGATGACGATGGAGGCGGCCCGCGTCGACGAGACGCTGTTCGCGGTCGGCGTGGTCAGCCTGCCCAGCGACGATGCCGCGCTGCGCGCCGAGGCGCTGTCGGCGATGCAGTCCGGCCTGCTGGCCAATCTGGGCAACGCGCCGACCGAGCCGGTGCAGACGCGCGCGGTCACGGTGATGTCGTCGGCCCAGCCGCCGGTGGCGCTGCAGGGCATCGAGATCCGCGTGGCTGGCGTCTCGCCGCAGGACAAGGCGCCGCGCCGGCTGACCGCGCGGCTGGTCGCCAGGGGGACCAAGGTCTACCAGGCGGTCGTGCTCGAGGCCGGCGATGCCGCGCGCGACCACCGCCAGGCCGAGCAGGTCGAGCAGTTCCTGGCCGGCTTCCACCCGTTCTGATGCGTTCCCGTACCGGCTCGCGCAGCAACCGCATCGGACTGTCCATGCGGCCGTCCTCGCTGCTGCGGCGTAGCGAGGGCGCGCTGGTGTTCGCCTGCTTCGCCGCGGCCTATGTGCTGTCGTACGCGCTGCGCACCATCAACGCGGTGATCGCGCCCGAGCTGATCGCCGACATGCGGCTGTCGAACGCCGACCTGGGCCTGCTGTCGTCAGCCTATTTCCTCGCCTTCGCCGCGATGCAGCTGCCGGTCGGCCAGTGGCTGGACCGGCGCGGCGTGCGGCGCGTCGAAACCGTGCTGCTGCTGATCGCCGCGGCGGGCGCGCTGGTGTTCGCGCTGGCCGGCTCGGCGGCGACCTTGTGGCTGGGGCGGGCGCTGATCGGCGCCGGCGTCTCGGCCTGCCTGATGGCGTCCTACACCGCCTATCGCCGCTGGTTTCCGACCGCGCGGCAAAGCCAGCTGTCGGTCTGGATGCTGGTCGCCGGCAGCGGCGGCGCGCTGATGACGACGCTGCCGGTGCAGGCGGTGCTGCCGTGGCTGGGCTGGCGCGGCGTCTTCCTGGTGATGGCGGGCCTGCTGCTGCTGTCGGCGCTGGCGCTGTATCGGGGGCTGGCGCGGGTCGAGCGGCGCAGTGCGCGGCTGGCGCGCGGGGCGGAGCGGAGGAGTGCGCTCGCCGATCCTGTCGATATCGCGGCCGATATCGCTGCTGCTAGCGCGACCGTTAGTGCAACTGGCAGCGGGGCAGGAAGCGCGACGGACGGCATGACGGACGGCGCGACGAATAGCGTGGGCAGCCCGACGAACGGCGTGGATCGCGCGACCGCCGCTGCGCAGGTCCCGGCGGCCACGATGGCCGGCGGTTATCGGGCGCTGCTGCGCCACCCGGCCTTCGTTCGCGTGCTGCCCTTCGGCCTGCTGAACCAGGCCGGCTTCATGGCGGTGCAGACGCTGTGGGTCGGTCCCTGGCTGGTCGACGTGCTGGGCTTCGGGCCGGACCGCACCGCGCAGATCCTGTTCCTGTTCAATATCGCGCTGCTGGCCGGCTATCTGCTGCTGGGCTGGCTGGCGCCGCGGCGCGCGCGCGATCCGGTCGAGTCGGCGCGGCTGGTGATGGTCGGCGCCGGGCTGACGCTGGTGCTGCAGGCGGCGATCGTCGCTTGGACCGCGCCGGCGGCGTGGCTGCTGTGGCCGCTGCTGGCGATGTGCGCGAGCACGCTGTCGCTGATCCTCAGCACGCTGAGCCTGTCGTTTCCGGCGGCGGTCGCCGGGCGCGCCAATACCACCTACAACCTGCTGGTGTTCGGCGGCAGCTTCCTGATCCAGTGGGGGCTAGGGGTCGCGATCGATCTGTTCCGCGACGCCGGGCTGCCGCAGGCCGACGCGTTCCGCGCGGCGCTTGGCGGACTGCTGGGGCTGCAGCTCGTCGGCTATCTCTGGTATGCGCTGGTGCCGCGGCTTTGGCGGCGGGTGGCGGGTTGAACGCCACCGGGGTTTGGAACGATCCGGGGGGCTGAAAAGGTCCGGGGGTTTGGATACGTCCGCGGAAACGTCCGGGGATCTGAAAACGTCCGGGGTTTGGATACGTCCGCGGATTGGAAAGGTCCGGGGATTGGAAAAGTCCGCGGATTGGAGAAGTCCGGGGAATGGAAGGTCCCAGGGTCCGGCAAGGTTCCGGGGTTGAAAAGGTTCGAGCTTAGGCAAAAACAAGAAGGAGCAAATCATGCGTTGGGAAATCTGGCTCGCCTATTTCGCGGCCTGCTGGGCGATCGCCGTCTCGCCGGGCTCGGGGGCCGTGCTGTCGATGAGCCACGGGCTGTCCTATGGGCTGCGCAAGACCACCACCACGATTCTCGGCCTGCAGACCGGGCTGGTGATCGTGCTGCTGGTCGCCGGCGGCGGACTCGGTGCTCTGCTGATTGCATCCGAGCATGCGTTCGCGGCGGTCAAGACGGTCGGCGCGCTGTACCTGATCTATCTGGGCGTGCAGCAGTGGCGGGCGCGGGTCGAGCAGGAGCCGAGCGATGCAAATGGCGAGGGCAAGTCCCAGGGCGGCATCCGCGTGGCCGCGATGAGTCCGCGCCGGCGTTTCGCCACCGGCCTGCTGACCAATGTCACCAATCCCAAGGGCATCGTCTTCATGGTGGCGGTGCTGCCGCAGTTCATCGATGCGGCGCGGCCCCTGGTGCCGCAGCTGGCGATCCTGGCCGTAACGATGTGCGCGGTCGACCTGATCGTGATGCACGGCTACGCGCTGCTGGCCTCGCGCATGCAGGGGCTGTTTCGCGACGCGCGCGCGATGCGCTGGCAGAACCGCGTGTTCGGCAGCGTGCTGATGGCGGTCGGCGCCGCGCTGTTCTTCGTGCGGCGGCAGCCGGGCTGAGCGCGATCGGACCGGACCGGACAGGACCACGCTGGCTGGCGATCCCCCGGCCGGTTTGCTTCAATGGTGGTTACCCGCCCCTTGGAGCCGACCGATGCCGCGCCGCGCCGACCACACCGTTCCGCCGATAGAAGACCCGCCGCCGCCCGGCGTGCCGCCCGATCATCCGCCGATCGAGGAGGAGCCGGAACCGCCGGGCGAGCCGCCCGAAGCCCGCCGTCCGGCTTGATTAACGGCCTGCACCGCTACCGCGCCCGGTTTGCTCCCCTCGCGCACTGGTGGGAGAGGGGCGGGGGAGAGGGCAGGGGCGATTGAACGGCCGGCACCGTCGGTGTGGCGAGCGCCGTTCCCCTCCTCCAACCCTTCCCGCCAGCGGAAGAAGTGACGCGGAGCGATAAGCCGATCAGCCGATCAGCCGATGAACGCAGCGCATCGCTAAACCGGCCGCAACACCCGCCGATACTGCACCGCCTCGGCCGCATGCGCCGCGCCGATGGTGTCGGCGCCGCCCAGATCCGCGATGGTCCGCGCGACCTTCAGCACGCGAAAGTACGAGCGCGCCGACCAGCCCAGGCGCGCCATCGCCGCGCGCAACAGCCCCTGCGCCTGCTCGTCCAGCGGGCAATGCCGGTCGATCTCCTCCCCCGCCAGTTCTCCATTGGGTTTGCCCTGCCGCTCGAGCTGCCGCGCCCGGGCCGCCAGCACGCGCACGCGGATCGCCGCGCTGTCCTCGCCGGGCGGGCCGTCCAGCGTCTCCTGCTGGCTTTGCGCCGGCACCTCGATCTGCAGGTCGATGCGGTCCAGCAGCGGCCCGGACAATCGCGCCTGGTAGCGCAGCACCTGGTCGGGCGTGCAGCGGCAGGCCCGGGCCGGATGTCCCTGGTAGCCGCACGGACAGGGGTTCATCGCCGCGACGAACTGGAAGCGCGCCGGGAAATCGGCCTGCCGGCCCGCACGCGAGATCGTGATGTGGCCGGATTCGAGCGGCTCGCGCAGGACCTCCAGCACGCGCCGGTCGAACTCGGGCAACTCGTCGAGGAACAGCACGCCGTGATGCGCCAGCGAGATCTCGCCCGGGCGCGGATCGCCGCCACCGCCGACCATCGCGGCCGCCGAGGCGGTATGGTGCGGCGCCCGGAACGGCCGGCGGCCCCAGCGCTCGCTCTGGAAGCCGGCGCCGGTCAGGCTCAGCACCGCGGCGGACTCGAGCGCCTCCTGCAGCGTCATCGGCGGCAGCAGCCCGGGAAAGCGCTGCGCCAGCATCGACTTGCCGGTGCCTGGCGGGCCGATCAGCAGGGCCGAGTGCTGCCCGGCCGCCGCCACCTCCATCGCGCGGCGCGCCTGCCCCTGGCCGCGCACGTCGCGCATGTCCGGCATGCCCGCGGACGAGCCATCGACGGGTGCCGCCGTCACGGGCCTGGCCCGCGCCAGCGGCGGGCCGGTGCGGGCAAGGTGCGCGCAGACCTCGGGCAGCGAAGCGGCCGCCAGCACGGTGATCGACTCCACCAGCGCGGCCTCGGCGCCGTTGCCCGCCGCGACCAC
>NZ_VWRN01000046.1 GCF_008632125.1 Cupriavidus cauae | reverse complement strand
GGGGGACCCCGCGTGGCGCGGCGCGGCGGCCGCGCGCCGGCCGCCGGCGGCGGCACCGCTCCGGTTGGCTGACATCTTGCATCTCCTCCTGTTATCGAGCGGACCTCTGTCGGGCCGCACGATCCCGTCGAGCAGATTCCGTACCCCGAGGGCCGGGAAAAACTCCCGACCTGACGACAGGGCCGGGCTCGCCGTGCCGGGATCGCGCGCCACGCAACCACGCCACCAGAGCGCACGGGCCGCCTCGACGAACACGAGGAGACCCTAGCCATGCCCCTGTCCCGCCACCTGCTGCTTCGGGCCGCGCCGATCGCGCTGCTCAGCCTGATCGTCGCCACGCTGTTCGCGCTGGCCACCGCCGCGGGCGACATCCGCAGCGAACGGCGCGGCGCCGACGCGACGGCCAGGATGTTTCGCCATCTCGCCGGGCTGCAGGCAGATCCCGCCGAGGCCCACGACGGACATTTGCGGGCCCTGCGGGACATCGCGGCCTCCGGCGCGCTGCGCCATCTGCGGCTGACACTGCGGGACGATCGCGGCGTGGTCCTCGTCCCGCAGGCCGGGACCGCCGGCAGCGCAGTCCCCGCGGGGCCGGCCGCGTCGTGGACCATCCCCGCGGCCGAGGGCGCCGCCTACCGCGTGGCGCTGGACTGGAATCCGCGCAGCGAGGAAAGCGAGGCGCTGAACACCTTTGCCGGCCAGCTGGCCACGTTGATGCTGTACAGCGCGCTGCTGTTCGCCGGCATCGCCTGGTCGGCACGACGGGCGCTGGCCCCGCTGCGCGGGATGCTGGCGGCAATCCGCCGATACGAGCACGCCGAATACGATGCGGCGCTGCCCCCGACCCGGATCGCCGAGCTTGACGCCATCCGCCGGGCGTTGCAGCAGCTCGCCGCGGCGCTGGCGCAGGCGGAGGCTTCCCGCCGCGCGCTGAGCCTGCGGCTGCTCGATGCGCAGGAGCACGAGCGGGCGCGCATCGCGCGCGAACTGCACGACGAGCTCGGCCAGACGTTGACCGCGATGCGGGCCGACGCCGCCTACCTGTCGCGCCGGCTGACGCATGACGCCGGGCTGCGCGGCGTGGCCGACGGGCTGTCGCAGCATGGCGCGCGCATCCAGCAGGATGTCCGCTCGCTGTTGCATCGGCTGCGGCCGCATGGCACGCAGCCGGGCAACGGGCCGGTGCCGCTGGCTCGGATGCTGCAGGACTTGCTGCAAGGGTGGCGCACGCAGCCGGACTCGCGCACGGACTTTCGCCTGGAGATAGAGCTTGGCGCGGTGGCGGTACCGCCGGCGCTGGCACTGGCGCTCTACCGCATGACGCAGGAGGCCCTGACCAACGCGGTACGGCACGCCGGCGCCGGAACGGTTCAGGTCCGCGTGGCCGCCAACGCCGCCGGCGATATCGTCTGGTGCGTCGAGGACGACGGCCGCGGCATCGCCGATCTCGGCGCCGCGCTCGAGGCCGGCTGCGGACTGGGCGGCATGCGGGAACGGGTGTGGGCCCATGGGGGCGAGCTGGAGCTGGGCGCCTCGCGGCCCGGCGAAACGCGGCCCGGGCTGAAGCTGCTTGCGCGATTCCCTGGCGCGCTGGCGGCGGCACCTGCCGCCGTCGCGACAATTTCGAAGGGTGCGGCCGTTGCGGCGGTGCATGCGCCAGACATCACGACCCGCGCCGGCGCCCCCGGCCACGGCTGCCTGCCGGAGCTGGCCTGATGATGCCGCTGCGCGTCGTACTCGCCGACGACCATGCCGTCGTGCGGACCGGCTACCGCCGCCTGCTGGAGCTGGACGAGCGCCTGCAGGTCGTCGGGGAGTTCGCCGACGGCGATGCCGCCTATCTCTGGCTCAGCCGCCACCCTGCCGACGTGCTGGTGCTGGACCTGTCGATGCCGGGCCGCGGCGGGCTCGAAGTGCTGCGCTGCCTGAAGGCGCGCGTGCCCGCCCTGCGCGTGCTGGTCTTCAGCATGCACGACAGCCCAGCCATCGTCGCGCAGGCGCTGCGCGCGGGAGCGGACGGCTATCTGACCAAGAGCAGCGCACCGGACCTGCTGG
Organism: Cupriavidus cauae; assembly: GCF_008632125.1. Lineage (GTDB taxonomy): Bacteria > Pseudomonadota > Gammaproteobacteria > Burkholderiales > Burkholderiaceae > Cupriavidus > Cupriavidus cauae. The sequence goes on along the minus strand of NZ_VWRN01000046.1, from coordinate 40,864 downwards.
TCGACGCGGTGCATCGCGTCGCGGCCGGCGAGCGGCCGCTGTCGGACGATATCGCCGGCCTCGCCGCCGAGGGAGACCCGAAGGCGCTGCCGCACATGCGCCTGTCGCCGCGCGAGTTCGATCTGTTCCGCCTGCTGGTGCGCGGTATCGCGCTCGAGGACATCGCCGCGCAGCTCTACCTGAGCACCAAGACAATCGCCAATTACCAGACGCTGATCCGCAAGAAGCTGGGACTGGCCAACGTCGTCGAGATGTACCGCTATGCGCGCGAGCACGGCCTTGACTGAAGGCAGAACCGCAGACCGCGGGACCGTTGGCCATGGCCCCTTGATCGCGGACCGTTGATCGCCGGCCGCAGTGCGATTGCTCCATTTCGGGACACCGGGGACAGGGCCGCGATTAGCGACGCAACAGTGCGGGCGCGCATCACGGGCGAACCATGCCGAAAAACGGCGGCCGGCAAATGGCACGCTCCTTGCGCTGAGGGAAGTGGACTGGCCGGACACCCGGTCGCCAAGACAGCAGCGCAACCGCAAGACAAACGCAAGACAGACGATTCGTCAGGAGACACCACCATGAACCATGCGGAACTGAAATTCCTCGATATCGAATTCCCGTACAAGGCGTCCTACAACAACTTCATCGGCGGCAAGTGGGTGCCGCCGCAATCGGGACAGTACTTCGACAATCTGTCGCCCGTCACCGGCCAGGCGTTCTGCAAGATCGCCCGCTCCAATGCCGACGATATCGAGCTGGCGCTGGACGCCGCGCATGCGGCCAAGGCGGCCTGGGCGCGCACCTCGCCGGCCGAGCGCGCCAACGTGCTGAACCGCATTGCCGATCGCATGGAGGCCAACCTGAAGCGCCTCGCCGTCGCCGAGACGATCGACAACGGCAAGCCGCTGCGCGAGACCATGGCCGCCGACTTGCCGCTGGCGATCGATCATTTCCGCTATTTCGCCGGCGCGGTGCGCGCCCAGGAGGGCGGCATCTCGGAGATCGACCACGACACCATCGCCTACCACTTCCATGAGCCGCTGGGCGTGGTCGGCCAGATCATCCCTTGGAATTTCCCGCTGCTGATGGCGACGTGGAAGCTGGCGCCCGCGCTTGCCGCCGGCAACTGCGTCGTGCTCAAGCCCGCCGAGCAGACCCCGGCCTCGATCATGGTGCTGCTGGAGATCATCGGCGACCTGTTGCCGCCGGGCGTGCTCAACGTCGTCAATGGCTTCGGCCTCGAGGCCGGCAAGCCGCTGGCCTCGAACAAGCGCATCGCCAAGATCGCCTTCACCGGCGAGACCACCACCGGCCGGCTGATCATGCAATACGCCAGCCAGAACCTGATTCCGGTCACGCTGGAGCTCGGCGGCAAGAGCCCCAACATCTTCTTCGCCGACGTGCTCGACAAGGACGACGCCTTCTTCGACAAGGCGCTGGAAGGCTTCGCGATGTTCGCGCTGAACCAGGGCGAGGTCTGTACCTGCCCGTCGCGCGCGCTGATCCAGGAGTCGGTCTACGACCGCTTCATGGAGCGGGCCATCAAGCGCGTCGAGGCGATCAAGCAAGGCCATCCGCTGGACCGCAGCACGATGATCGGCGCGCAGGCCTCGCAGGAACAGCTCGAGAAGATCCTGTCGTACATCGACCTGGGCAAGCAGGAAGGCGCGCAGCTGCTGACCGGCGGCGAACGCGCGCAACTGGGCAATGGCCTGGAGAACGGCTACTACATCAAGCCGACCGTCTTCCGCGGCCACAACAAGATGCGCATCTTCCAGGAGGAGATCTTCGGGCCGGTGGTATCGGTGACCACCTTCAAGACCGAGGAAGAGGCGCTCGAGATCGCCAACGACACGCTGTATGGCCTCGGCGCCGGCGTGTGGACGCGCGACGGCACGCGGGCCTACCGCTTCGGCCGCGCGATCCAGGCGGGCCGCGTGTGGACCAACTGCTATCACGCCTACCCGGCCCACGCGGCATTCGGCGGCTACAAGCAATCGGGCATCGGACGCGAGAACCACAAGATGATGCTGGACCACTACCAGCAGACCAAGAACCTGCTGGTCAGCTACAGCCCGAACGCGCTCGGCTTCTTCTGACCGACGGGCCTGGCAACGGCCGTCGCCCTCGCCAGGCCGGATCCTGGCGTCCCGTTCCGCCGCAAGCGGCAGGGACGCCGGGCTCCCGGCCTTCGCCCGGACGACGGCGTCTTCGCGGATTCCGACCATGCATACCCCCCTGCCCCCACGCGTGATCGCCACCGACGCCGCGCTCGCACTGATCGCGCAGCTGACCGGTGACCACGGCCCCATCCTGTTCCACCAGTCCGGTGGCTGCTGCGACGGCAGCGCGCCGATGTGTTTTCCGCGCGGCGAATTCCTGGTCGGCGGCAGCGACATCAAGCTCGGCGAGATCGGTGGCGCACCGTTCTACATGAGCGAATCTCAGTTCGAGTACTGGCGGCACACGCAGCTGATCATCGACGTGGTGCCCGGCAATGGCGGCATGTTCTCGATCGAACGCGCCACCGGCATGCGCTTCCTGACCCGTTCGCGGCTGTTCACCGACGAGGAGGCCGACCGGCTCGCCGCGGTGCCGCCGCAACGGGCAACCGTCGACTATCCCGACCTCGCCGCGTGATGGCGCCCGCGCCGATCCTTCCGATGCCAGGGCGCCGCGCGCTGACGATCGCGCTTGGCGCGCTGGCCGCGCGCGCGGCGCTTCCGGCCATGGCGGCCACAACCGTCACGCCCGGCGCGGGCGCCAATCCGGCCGCCGGCTACCCCGCGCACCCGCTGACGATGATCGTGCCTTGGCCCGCGGGCGGTGCCACCGATCTGTCGATGCGGGTATTGGCCGAACTGGTCGGGCACGAGCTCGGCCAGCCGGTGGTGGTCGAGAACCGCGCCGGCGCCGGCGGTGCCCTGGTCGGCGCGCTGCTTGCCGCGGCAAAGCCGGATGGCTACACCATCGGCCAGTTGCCGGTGACCGTCTACCGGCTGCCGCACCAGCAGAAGACGACATGGCAGCCGCTGCGCGATATCCAGCCGGTGGTGATGATCTCCGGCTATACCTTCGGCGTGGTGGTGCCGGCCGACAGCCCGTTCCGCAGCTTCGGCGACCTGGTCGCCTGGGGACAGGCCCATCCCGGCGCGCTGACGGTGGGCTCCTCCGGCATCGGCACCACGCCGCATCTGGCGATCGAGGACGTGCTCGGCCGCAACCGCGTCCGCTATCTGCATGTGCCCTACCGCGGCATCGCCGACCAGATGCTGGCGGTCGCCGGCGGCGCGTTGATGGCGGGCGTCAGCGCGACCGGCTTCGCGCCCTATGTCGACAGCGGGCGCCTGCGGCTGCTGGCCCTGTTCAGCGAACACCGCTCGCCCCGCTGGCCCGACGTGCCGACCATGAAGGAGCTCGGCTATCCCGACGCGGTCCACAACTCTCCCTATGGCATCGGCGTGCCGCGGGGCACCGACCCGCGCGTCGTGCGCCGGCTGCACGACGCCTTCGCCCGCGCCATGCGCCACCCCCGGCATCTGGCCGAACTGGCCAGGTACGACCAGGAACTGACGTATCTCGATACCGAGCGGTACGAGGCCTATCTGCGCGGCGTGTGGGCGCGCGAGCGCGAGTTCGCGCAACGGCTGGGCCTGGCCGCCGGCAAGGAGCCATCGTGATAAGCCCCACCCTGGCGGCGGCGATGCGGGCGGATGCCGAATCGAGCGAAGCAACTGGCGATACCGCCCCGGCGCTGCGCTGCGACGGGCTGGTCAAGCGCTTCGGCAGGCAGGCGGCGCTCGATGGCGTATCGCTGTCGGTTCGCCCCGGCGAATTCGTTGCGCTGCTCGGGCCGAACGGCGCCGGCAAGACCACGCTGTTCCAGATCCTGACCGGGTTGTTCGTCGCGGATGCCGGCCGGGCCGAGGTGATGGGCGCCGACATGCGGGAGCATCCGGCCCGCGCGCTGGCCCGGCTCGGCATCGTCTTCCAGCAGCCGGCGATCGATCTGGACCTGTCGGTGCGCGACAACCTGCTGTTCCATGCCGACCTGCATGGCCTTGCCCGGCGGCAGTCCTTGCCGCGCATCGCCGCCTTGCTCGCGCACTTCGGGCTTGCCGAGCGCGAACGCGCGCCGGTGCGCGCGCTGTCGGGCGGCAACCGCCGCAAGGTCGAACTGGCCCGCGCGCTGCTGCACGAGCCGGCGCTGCTGCTGATGGACGAGGCGACGGTCGGACTCGATCCGGCCTCGCGCGCTCAGATCGTCGACGAGGCCCGCCGCCTTGCCGCCGAACAATCCACCGCGGTGCTGTGGGCCACGCACCTGGTCCAGGAGATCGCCGCCTGCGACCGTGTCGTCGTGCTGCACCGGGGCACGGTCCGCTTCGACGGCACGCCGGCGATGCTGTGCGCCGCCACCACGCAGCACGACCTCGAACGGGCCTTCCTGGCCCTCACCGCCTCGGAGGCATCGCCATGAGCCACCTGCCACCGGTGCCGCGTATCCGCTGGGTCGTCGGTGCCACCCTGTTCGCGACCGCCGTGCTGGTGCTGGCCGGGTGGTCCGAGACGGCATACCCGGCCGGCGGCGGCCAGGTCATCGTTTCCAGCGAGAAGGACGGCAGCCTGACGTTCTACGACGCGGCCAGCCGGCAGGTGTCCGCCGTGCTGCCGCAGTGCCGCCGGCCGCGCCATCTGCAGTTGTCGCCCGACCGCACGCGGCTCTATGTCGCCTGCAGCGACGACGATCGCGTCGATGTGGTCGACGTCCGCACGCGCAAGACGCTGGCCGCGCTGCGCGTCGGCGACGACCCGGAAATGTTCGACCTGAGCCCGGACGGCAGGACGCTCTATGTCTCCAACGAGGAAGAGTCCCTGCTGACCGCGGTCGACACTGCGACCGGGCAGAAGCGCTTCTCGGTGGCCGTCGGCGATGAACCGGAGGGCGTCAAGGTCAGCGCCGACGGCAAGCGTGTCTACGTGGCCTCCGAAGTGGCCAATCTCGTCCATGTGATCGACGTGGACAGCCGCAAGATCGTTCGCCATATCCCCGTCGGCAACCGACCGCGCCGCTTCGCGCTGTCGCCCGACGGCAAGGAGCTGTGGGTCAGCAACGAGCTCGCCGCCAGCGTGTCGATCATCCGCACCGACACGCTGCAGGTCGCGCACGTGCTGACCTTCGCGCCGAAGGGGTTTCGTGCCGACGACGTGACGCCGGTAGGGCTGGCCCTGTCGCGGGACGGCAGGCGCGCCTATGTCGCCCTCGGGCGGGCCAACCATGTGGCGGTGGTCGATGTCGCCGCGCGGCGCGTGCTCGACTACGTGCTGGTCGGCCGGCGCGCGTGGGGGGTGGCGCTGACGCGCGGCGATGCGCTGCTGTACGTGACCAACGGCATGTCCGACGACGTCAGCGTGGTCGACACCGCGCGTGCCAAGGCGGTGGCGACGCTGAAGGCCGGGCGCGTACCGCATTCGGTGGCGATCGATGACTAGGCTCGCGTTGCTGCGTCCGCTCGCCGTGTGCGTGTTGCTGGCCGGCATATCGACGGCTACGCAAGCCGCTGCGGCAACGGCTGCGGCAACCGGCGCGGCGCGCGCTGGCGCGGCCGAGCTGCGCATCGGCGTCGTCAGCCTGGCCGACGATCCGCGCTACGAGTCCAGACGGCTGGAGCAGCGCTATCCCGGCCACCCCGAGGGCAGGCCATTCGACGGCATGCGCGTGGCCGCGGCCGAATCCCGCCTTGCGCTCGAGGCCGCGGGGCTGTCGCTGAAGCTCGAGGCCGCCGAAGCGCGCGACGCCGAGGGGGCGGCACAGACGGCCGCCATGCTGGCGCGCCAGGGCATCCGCTACATCGTGCTCGATCTCCCCGCCGACGCCGTGCGCGCGGCGACCCGCGCGGTAAAGCCCGGCGAGGCCTTGCTGCTGAACGTCTCGTCCGACGACGACGCGCTGCGCGGGCAAGCCTGCGCGCCGCACCTGCTGCACACACTGCCGAGCCGGCGGATGCAGGCCGACGCGCTGATGCAGGCGCTGGCCGCGCGCAAATGGCGCAAGGCGCTGCTGCTGACGGGCCCCGCGCCGGAGGATCGCGCGTGGCAGGCGCTCTATCTGCAGGCGGCCCGGCGCTTCGGGATCGCCTGGGCCGCGCAGCGGGACTTCCGTCTGTCGAACGATCCGCGTGAACGGGAGCTGGCCAACGTCCGGCTGCTGACGGGCGGCCCGGATCACGACGTCGTGGTGGTCGCCGATGCCGACGGCGAGTTCGCGCGCACGCTGCCGTACGCCACGCAACTGCCGCGCCCGGTGGCGGGCGCCAACGGCCTGACCGCGATGGCGTGGCACCGGGCCTGGGAGCGCCACGGCGGCCCGCAATTGAACCGGCGCTTCCTCAAGGCCGCCGGCAGGCCGATGAGCGGGCACGACTGGGCCGGCTGGGTCGCGGTCAAGGCTGTGGTCGAAGCGGCCACGCGCGCGCCGAAGGCGCCGTTTGCCGAGCAGGCCCGGAGCCTGGTCTCCGGCGATGTCGTCATCGATGGCTTCAAGGGCCCGCGCCTGAGTTTCCGGCCCTGGGACGGGCAGCTGCGCCAGCCGGTGTTTCTTGCGCATCCCGACGGCGTGGCGGCGGTCGCCCCGCTCGACGGCTTCCTGCATCCCAGGAACAACCTCGACACGCTGGGCGCGGACGCGCCCGAGACCGCGTGCCGCCGCTGACAGCCTGCCGCCATGATGACCTCCATCTCTCCCCTGCTCCATCGCTGGCGCGCGCTGCGCGCCGTCGCGGGCCGCGAGCTGCGCAAGTTCCTGCGCCAGCCCGGCCGCCTGATCTCGTCGCTGGTGCGGCCGCTGCTGTGGTTCCTGGTATTCGGCGCGGGCTTCCAGAACGTGTTCGGCGTCGCCATCATTCCGCCCTACGACACCTATGTCGAATACAAGGTATATCTGACCCCCGGCCTGCTGGCGATGATCGCGCTGTTCAACGGCATGCAGTCCTCGCTGGCGATGGTCTACGACCGCGAAATGGGCGTGATGCGGCTGCTGCTGACGGCGCCGCTGCCGCGGCCCTGGTTGCTGGCGTGCAAGCTCGCGGCCGGTGCGCTGCTGTCGCTGCTGCAGATGGCGGCGTTCCTGCTGGTCGCCGTGCTGTTCGATGTGCCGATCGCGTATGCCGCGCTGCCGATGCTGTTCGCGGCGATGACGCTGGCCGCGCTGATGCTCGGCGCGCTCGGCCTCGCGCTGTCGGTGCATGTGCGGCAGCTGGAGAACTTCGCCGGCATGATGAACTTCGTGATCTTCCCGATGTTCTTCATCAGCACCGCGCTATATCCGCTGTGGAAGCTCGAGGAATCCGGGGCCGAGCCGATCCACCAGCTGGCGCGGATCAACCCCTTCACGCATGCGGTCGAGGCGATCCGCTTCGCGCTGTACGGGCAGGCGGCCTGGGGCAGCGTCGCGGTGGTGGCGGCCTGCGCCTGCCTGTTCTTCGGCGTGGCGCTGCTCGGCTACGACCCGCAGCGCGGCATGGCAAGGCCGCTGGGAAAACGGGCGTGAGGCCGCCTGTCGTGCCGCGCCGTCATGGCAGGCAAAGCCTTGCGTGGCTCGGGACGCTGCTGGCCCTGGCGTCGGCGCTGGCGCATGCGGCCGCCGATGCCGACCCGTTCGCCTCGGCGCAATGGCCCACGCTGCGCGGCGAGATGCTGGGCAACGCGCCCGCGGTGTTCGACGCGCGCGTGAAGGTCGTCGGTCCCGCCTTCGCCGAAGACGCGCTGAACGTGCCGATCGCCTTCGACGCCTCGGCGCTGGGCGAAGTGGACCGGGTCGTGGTCGGGGTCGACCGCAATCCGATCCGCAAGGTGCTGGCGTTCACGCCGGGCAAGCTCAAGCCGGCGCTGTCGTTCCGCTTCAAGCTGGAACAGGGCTCCCCGGTACGGGTCGCGGCCCGCACCCGCGATGGCGTCTGGCATGTCGGCGGCCTGCTGGTCGACGCCGCCGGCGGCGGCTGCACGGTGCCGGGCGTGACGCGCAAGGACGGCTCGTGGAGCGTGACGCTGAACCGGGTCGAGGCCCGGCGCTTTGCCGCGCTCGATGGCGGCGGCGGCCGGATCCGGGTCCGCGTGATGCATCCGATGGACACCGGCCTGGTGGCGGGCATTCCCGCCTTCCATATCGAGCAGCTGGCGCTCGTCGACGGCCGTCGCGAACCGCTCGGCACGCTCGAGCTGCACGAGCCCGTGTCGGAGAACCCGATCTTCTCCTTCGACCTGCGCGAGCCGGCGCCGCAGCCGCTGGCGGTGACCGGCCGCGACAACAACGGCAACCGTATCGACGCGCGGGTGCTGCCATGAGGCGCCTGTTGGCCGCGCTCGCCGTGCCGATTGCCCAGCTGTTTGGCTTGCCGTTCTCCCTGCCGTTCTCCCTGTCGATCGCCCTGTCGATCGCCCTGTCGATGGCCCTGCTGCTTCCCGCGCCGGCATTCGGCGACGACCCCGCAGCAGGGGCGCTGCGGCCGCCCGACTACCGCCTCGCGCCGCGCGATATCGGCGACGGCATCTGGCTGTTTGAAGGGGCGAATGCCGACTTCGCCGTCGGCAACGGCTGCAACATCATCAATACGGCCTTCATCGATACCGGCGACGGCGTGGTCGTCGTCAATACGGGGCCGTCGCGGCGCTACGGTGAGCAGCAGCGCGCGGCGATCGCCAGGGTGACGAAGGCCCCGGTCCGCCTGGTGCTGAACCTGAACCTGCATCCCGACTACTTCTTCGGCAACCAGGCCTATGCCGACGCCAGTCCGGCCGCGCTGGCCGGTACCGTCGCCGGCGCGGCGCGCGAGGCCGGCGCGTATGCCGACAACCTGTATCGGCTCTGCGGCGACTGGATGGCGGGCACCGAACCGGCGCCGCCCGTCACGACCATCGAGCCGGGACCGCGCACGATCGGACGCCATCGATTCGAGCTGCTGCGCCTGCAGGGTCATACCCGCGACGATCTGGTGCTGATCGACCATACCGCGCGCGTGATGTTCGCCGGCGGCCTGGCCTTCCGCTCGCGCATCCCGACCACGCCGCACGCCGACATTCCCCGCTGGCTCGCCAGCCTCGACGTGCTGGAACGCCGGATGCGCGAGGACGGATTGCGCCTGCTGGTGCCAAGCCATGGCCCTGCGCTCGACGGCGCCGATGCGATCGCGCAGACGCGCGACTACCTGCGCTGGCTCGACGCCCGGCTGCGCCAGGCGGCCCGCGAGGGCCGCGACCTCGCCGAGGTCATCGCGATGCCGGTGCCGGCGCCGTACTCGGGCTGGGCCGCGATGCCGGCCGAATACCTGCGCAACGTCACGCACCTGTACCCGGCCTATGAACGGGAGGCGCTGGCGCCATGAGCCGTGCGGCGGGCACGCGCGAGGGGTGCTCCATTCCGCGACAGCGTTGTTGCGCGGTGGCGCGGTACGGCCCGGTATGGCGCATCCGCGCGCGCGATCGCGGCGAAAAGGGTTCGCAAGCAACGGGAATTTTTCACGGCCGGCGTGGCACGCGAATTGCGGATTGGCGCACCGGCGCGGCATCGCCGATCGGCCTGTGCCGCGCCTGTGGAAGGACCACCGGGAAATCCGCGACAGGGTTGATCGAAACCGATGATCGAAGCCGATCATCGACAAAAAGAGAGAGGAGCAAACGATGAGCAAGTTGAAGGTGCTGGTGCTGGCCGCCGCGTGCGTGACCAGCTTCGCCGCGCGGGCCGCCGTGACGGACGCGATGATCGAGAACGACGCGAAGAGTCCCGGTGATGTGCTGTCGTGGGGGATCGGGCCGGAGGGCCAGCGCTTCTCGCCGCTGGCCAGGATCAATACGAAGAACGTCGCCCGCCTGGTGCCGGCGTGGTCGTTCTCGTTCGGCGGGGAGAAGCAGCGCGGCCAGGAATCGCAGCCGCTGATCCATAACGGCAAGATGTTCGTCACCGCTTCGTACTCGCGGATCTTCGCGCTGGACGTCAAGACTGGCGCCAAGCTGTGGAAGTACGAGCATCGCCTGCCGGAAGGCATCATGCCGTGCTGCGACGTGGTGAACCGCGGCGCCGCGCTGTACGACAAGCTCGTCATCTTCGGCACGCTGGACGCGCAGCTGGTCGCACTCGACCAGGACACCGGCAAGGTCGTGTGGAAGGACAAGATCGACGATTACGCGGCCGGCTATTCGTACACGGCGGCGCCGATGATCGTCAAGGGACTGGTGCTGACCGGCGTATCGGGGGGCGAGTTCGGCGTGGTCGGCCGCGTCGAGGCGCGCGATGCCAGGACCGGCCGCCTGGTGTGGATCCGCCCGACCGTCGAAGGGCATATGGGCTATCGCTTCGACGCCGAGGGCAACAAGATCGAGAACGGCATCACCGGAAACCTGAACGCCAGCTGGCCGGGCGAAACCTGGAAGACCGGCGGCGCGGCGACCTGGCTCGGCGGCACCTACGATCCCAAGACCGGGCTGGCCTACTTCGGCACCGGCAATCCGGGGCCGTGGAACAGCCATCTGCGCAAGGGCGACAACCTCTACTCGTCGTCGACGGTGGCCATCGATCCTGCCACCGGCAAGATCGTCTGGCATTACCAGAACACGCCGAACGACGGCTGGGATTTCGACGGCGTCAACGAGTTCGTGACCTTCGACCTCGACGGCAAGCGCGTCGGCGGCAAGGCCGACCGCAACGGCTTCTTCTACGTCAACGATGCACGCAACGGCAAGGTGCTGAACGCCTTTCCGTTCGTCCGCAAGGTGACCTGGGCCAAGGACATCGACCTGAAGACCGGCCGGCCCAACTTCGTCGCGGAAAGCCGTCCTGGCGACCCCGCCGACCAGAAGAAGGGACAGTCGGTGTTCGCCGCGCCGGGCTTCCTCGGCGGCAAGAACCAGCAGCCGATGGCGTTCAGCCCGCAGACGGGCCTGTTCTATGTGCCGGCCAACGAATGGGGCATGGACATCTGGAACGAGCCGATCACCTACAAGAAGGGCGCGGCCTTCCTCGGCGCCGGCTTCACCATCAAGCCGCTGAACGAGGACTATATCGGCGCGTTGCGCGCCGTCGATCCGAAGACCGGCAAGATCGTCTGGGAGGTCAAGAACAACGCGCCGCTGTGGGGCGGCGTGATGACGACCGGCGGCGGCCTGGTGTTCTGGGGCACGCCCGAGGGCTACCTGAAGGCGGCGGACGCGAAGACCGGCAAGGAGCTGTGGCAATTCCAGACCGGCAGCGGCGTGGTGGCGCCGCCAGTCACCTGGGAAGAAAACGGCGAGCAGTTCATCGCCGTGGTGTCGGGCTGGGGCGGCGCCGTGCCGCTGTGGGGCGGCGACGTGGCCAAGCGCGTCAACTTCCTCGAGCAAGGCGGCTCGGTGTGGGTGTTCAAGCTCAGCAAGGTCTGAGCGCTTGCCGTACAGGCCGGCGCGCGAGCGTGTGCATCGACGCGTGCGTTGATGCATGTGTTGGCGCATGTGTTGGCGCATGCGGGGACGGCGCCGGCCGCATTCGAATGGGTGATTCATGCTGAAAGAATGGATTCGACGTATCGCGCCGCGCGGCGCGGCTGCCCTCGCCTTCGGCCTTGCCCTCGCCGCGTCGGCGCAAGCGGCGCCGGACCTCAAGGCGCTGGCCGACAAGAACGGCTGCTTTTCCTGCCACGGCATGCAGGGCAAGCTGGTTGGCCCCGGCTTCGCCGAGGTCGCGGCCAGGTACAAGGGTGACAGCGAGGCCACCGGCAAGCTGGCCCGCAAGATCCAGGAGGGCGGCAAGGGGGTATGGGGGCGGATTCCGATGCCGCCGCACCCCTCGCTGAAGGACGAGGAGGCCAGGCAGCTGGCGGCGTGGGTGCTGGAGGCCGGTTGATCCGATCGGGGCCCCGCGTGAGCCAGGTCCCGCGTCATACGGAAAAAGGAGAGGCGCCGGTGCGCCTCTCCTTTCTTGATGTCATGCGCCGCGGTCCGCTACGGCTTGCTCAGTCGCAGCGAATTGGCGTCGGTACGGAACAGCAGCGGCGCCTCCCTGCCCCGCTGCACGCGCCCCTGGGACAGCACGGCGGCCAGCCGCCCCTGTGCCACGATGGCGCGCACGCGATCGTGATCGTCCGACCGCTCGCAGACCGGGTCCGTCGCGTCGGCATCGCCGGTCAGCTGCCATGCCTGGCAGCGGCAGCCGCCGGCATCGGCCTCCTTCTCGTCGCAGGATTGGCACGCGCCCTTCATCCACGCGGTGCCGCGATAGCGGTTGAACGCCTCGCTGTCGAACCAGATGTCGCGCAGCGGCATGTCGGCGACGTTCGGCAGCGAAAGTCCCGGCAGCATGCGCGCCGCGTGGCATGGCAGCGCCGTGCCGTCCGGCGCGACGCCCAGGAACGTCGTGCCCCAGCCGTTCATGCATTTCTTCGGGCGCGTCTCGAAATAGTCCGGGACGACGAACAGGATGCGGCAACGAGAACCGATACGCCGCCGATAGCGCTCGACCACCGCCTCGGCCTCGCGCAGCTGCGCGGCATCGGGCATCAGCGCGAGGCGGTTGCGCCAGGCCCAGCCGTAGTACTGGGTGTTGGCCAGCTCCAGGTATTCGGCGCCCATCTCCAGCGCCATCTCGATGATGGCGCCCACATGCGGCAGATTGTGCCGGTGCAGCACGCAGTTCATCACCATCGGATAGCCGTGCGCCTTGATCATGCGGGCCACGCGGTGCTTCAGCTCGAAGGTGCGCGTGCTCGACAGGAAGTCGTTGAGCTCGCGCGTCGAATCCTGGAACGACAGCTGGATATGATCGAGTCCCGCCTCGCGCAGCGCGCCAAGGCGTTCATCGGTCAGCCCGACACCGGAGGTGATCAGGTTGATGTAGAAGCCGAGCCGGCGGGCATCCGCGACGATCGCTTCGAGGTCCTTGCGCATCAGCGGCTCGCCGCCCGACAGTCCCAGCTGCACCGCGCCCAGGGCTCTCGCCTGCGCCAGCACGTCGAGCCATTGCGCGGTGCCCAGCTCCGCGCCGTGCCGGGCATAGTCGACCGGATTCGAGCAGAACGCGCAGTGCAGCGGGCAGCGATAGGTCAGCTCGGCCAGCAGCCACAGAGGCGGGCCGGGGCGCACGCCGGCCTCAGGCGAGCCAGCCGCGTTCGAAGGCATGTTTGACAAAGGCATGGACCTCGGCGGCGATTCCTTCGATGTGATAGGCGCCCTGCAGTTCGTCGATCAGCATGTCGAGCGTGCGCGAGCCGTCGCAGCGGCGCAGGATCGCCGCGGCGCTTTCGTTCAGCGTGACCATGCCCTCGGGATACAGCAGCACCCACGCCTGCTGCGCCTCCTCCCATTGCAGGCGGAGCGTGCGGTGCAGGGTCGGCATGCAGGTGCCTGTGGATGGCGCGGTCATGGATAGGCCTTCTCGATGGCATCGAGCATCGACCACAGCACGTCGAGCTTGAACTGAAGGATCTCGAGCGCGCGCCGCTGTTCGGCCGGCGTGCGGAAATGTTCGAGGGTCACGCGCAGGCCATGGTCGACGTCGCGCTGGGCGAGCGGAATGCGCGTGCGGAAGTAATGCAGCCCGTCCCGCTCGATCCAGGGGTAGTGCTCGGGCCAGCCGGCCAGCCGCTGGCGGTGGATCTCCGGCGCGAACATCTCCGTCAGCGACGAGCACACCGCCTCCTGCCACGGGGCGCTGCGCGCGAAATTGACGTAGGCGTCGACGGCGAAGCGCACGCCGGGCACGACGAGTTCGTGCGACCACAACGCCTGGCGCGGCAGGCCGACCGCCTCGCCCAACCGGACCCAGGCCTCGATGCCGCCGGGCTCGCTGTCGGTGCCGTCGTGGTCGAGGATGCGCTGGACCCAGAGCCGGCGGGTCTCGCGCTCCGGGCAATTGGCCAGGATGGCGGCGTCCTTCTGCGGGATGCGTACCTGGTAGTAGAAGCGGTTGGCGACCCAGCCGCGGATCTGCTCGGGGGTGCACTGTCCCGCCGCCATGCGGCGATGGAATGGATGGTGAATGTGGTAGCCCGACTGCTTCGCGCGCAGTTGCGATTCGAACTCGGCCGGGCTCCAGGCGGTGGCCTGCGTCATAGCGCGATCTCCATGCCGTCCCAGGCGACCTCGATGCCGCGCGCGTCCAGATGGCGGCGCTGCGGCGATCGCTCGTCGAGAATCGGATTGGTGTTGTTGATGTGGATCAGGATCTTGCGCGATGCCGGCAACGCGTCCAGCAGCTCGATCATGCCGCCGGCGCCGGACAGCGCCAGATGACCCATCTGCGCGGCGGTCCTGTTCGACAGGCCCAGCCGCAGCATCTCGTCGTCGACCCAGAAGGTGCCGTCGACCAGCACGATATCGGAGCCGCGCAGCTCCTCCATCAGGTCCGGCGTGATCCGCCCAAGTCCGGGCGCGTAGAAGGCGCGCCTGCCGGTGGCGGTATCGACGATGCGCAGGCCGATATTGTCGCCACGCCGCGGCGCGTGGCGGTTCGGCGAATACGGTGGCGCCTTGCTGTCGAGCGGCACGGCCGTGATGGTCGCCCGCTGCAGCGGCGCGATGTGCAGCGGCTCGCCGTCGAGCGGCAGCCGATGCCGATCGAGCCCGCAGTAGTGTGACAGCACGCGCGCCAGCGGCAAGGCGTCCGACAGATCGGCGAGCACCGGCTCGGTGGCATACAGCGGCAGGCGGCGCTGATGTTCCCGCAGCATCAGCAGCCCGGTCACATGATCGATCTGCGCGTCCATCAGCAGAACGGCCGCGATGCCGGTGTCGCGCCGCTCGCGCGCGGGCTGCAGGGCCGGCGTGGCGCGGATCTGCGCAAGGATGTCGGGGGACGCGTTGACCAGCAGCCAGTCCAGGCCGTTCTCGGTCAGCGCGATCGAGGATTGGGTGCGCGGCACCGCGGAGACCGCGCCGCGGCGCACGCCGTCGCAATTGGGGCAGTTGCAGTTCCACTGCGGAAAGCCCCCTCCCGCAGCCGATCCCAGAACCCTTAACGTCGTCATCGCAATGCCGCGGCGCCGTGCGCCCGTTTTGTTCTTTTGGTGTGACAGTCCCCGCCAGCGCGGGGACCGGCTTGCACGCTGACCGTCAGCGATTGGCGATATACATCGTGATCTCGAAGCCGAGGCGAAGATCGGTATAGGCGGGCGTGGTCCAGTTCATGAGGTCTCCTTCGATGTGGTTGCTTGGCACGGACTGTGATTGCCGAGTCGGAGCGGGCGGCGGCACCGTGCCCCGCCCTTCCGCATCGACTCCGAGGCAACATCCATGCCCGACACCGCACGACAGCAGCACGATTCCCACCGCATCGAAGACCGCGTGTTCTGGCTGCGCACCGCGGACATGCACCGCGTGCACGTCCGCCTCCACGGCCGGCCGGATGGCGATCCCTGGCTGGTACTGCATGGCGGCCCGGGCAGCGGCTGTTCCGCGTCGATGGCCAGCTGGTTCGATCCGGCTCGCCAGCTGGCCATCCTGCCCGATCAGCGCGGCGCGGGCCGCTCGCGGCCGGCCGGCACGCTCAGGCGCAACACCACCGGTGCGCTGCTCGCCGATATTGAACGACTGCGTACCGTGCTGGGCATCGAGCGCTGGCATGTGGCTGCCGGCTCGTGGGGGGCCTCGCTGGCGCTGGCCTACGCGGCACGCTGGCCGCAGCGCGTTGCCGGGCTGGTGCTGCGCGGCAGCTTCCTGACCGGGCGCGACGATATCCTGCGGCTGTTCGCCGCGCGTGCCCGCGGCATGTCGGTGCTGCCCCCCGGCGGCGCCGACTTTGCTGCGGCGCGGGCGCGCGGCGGCTCCGCCGAAGCGCAACGGCGTTGCGCCATCCGGCTGCTGCAGAATGGAACAGGTGTTCAACAACGGGACACCGCGCGGCGATGGCGCATGGTGGAACGCGCGCTGCTGGGCGAGCACGCCGCGCTGCGTCGACCGGCCCATCCCGCCCGGAACGACGCCGCCCTGCGGCGCAAGTACCGGATCCAGGCGCACTACCTGCAGCGCCGCTGCGGCCTTGGCAAGCCCGCGCTGCTGCGCTGCGCCGCCGGCATCGCGCGGCACCGCATCCCCACGATCCTGTTGCACGGCGCGCGCGACCGCGTCTGCCGGCCCGGCAATGCGGCGCGGCTGCTGGCCGTCATGCCGCACGCCATGCTGCGCGTGGTGCTCGGGGGCGGGCATCTCGCCGCGGGACCCATGGCCGATGCCTTGCGAGCCGCGATCCGCGAGTTGTCGGCGTGACAGGCGGCCGCCGCGCTTTCCTGCAGCGTGCCGCCCGCCTGGGCTTGGCGGCGCTGTCCGCGGACAGCGTGGCCGGGGCCGCGCCGACGCAGCCGCAGCCGCAGCCGCAGCCGCAGCCGCTTATGTCCCGGGTGCCGTCGCCGGTGTCGTCGCCCGCGCTGTCTCCGGTTCTGTCTCCGCCTCTTTCGCCGCTTCTTTCGCCGCTGGCGCCCGGCGTCTACACCGGCGCGGTGGACGGCGCCGATCCGTCGTTCTCCCCTTCTCTGGTGGCGATCGGTCGTGATGGCGTGCTGGTGGTCGATCCCGGCCCGAATCTGCGCCATGGCCGCCGCCTGATCGCGGCGATCCGGCGGCGGACTGCGCTGCCGGTGCGATGGGTCGTCAATTCGCATCCGCATCCACGGCAGGTGCTGGCCAATGCCGCCTTCGCCGAGCTGCGGCCCCGCCCCGCTTTCCTCGCTTCGCCGGCGACGGCCGAGCGGATGCGATCGCGTTGCGACGCTTGCCTTCGCCAGCTCGTGGCCGAACTGGGGTCGGCGGCGATGGCCGGCACGACCATCGTGCTGCCACGGCCGGCGCTGCGCGAGGGCGCGCCGCTCGACGCCGGCGGAGTCCGCTGGCAGGTGCGGGTCCTTGCCAATGCGCACAGCGCCTCGGACACGGCGCTGTATGCGCCCGCGCTGCGCTTGCTGTTTGCCGGCGGGCTGGCCATGGGCGAGCGTGTTCCGGATCTGCGCGACGGTTCGCTGACGGGCTGGCAGGCTGCGCTGCGCGCGCTGTCGGTGTTGCCGGCGGACACTGTCGTGGGCGACGGCGTTGGCACGCCACGGCAATGCATCGTCCCGACGCTGGCCTATCTCGACAGTCTGGAGCGCGGCATCCGGCAGGGGCTGGCCGCTGGCGTGGATGCCGCCAATGCATTGCGGGCCGTGCCGGGCGAAGCCTTCCGGCACTGGCAGGGCTTTGTGCCGCGGCACGCGCTGAACGTGCAACGCGCCTGGCTGGAACTGGAGGATGAATGGATGCGCGGCGCGCCGGCCCGATGAGCGCGGGCCATTGGCCGGCGCTGGCCGGCGCGCGGGCAGGTCAGTGCGGCTCGCCCGGTTCCGCGTCCCCATCGGCCTGCAGCAGGCGCTCGGCCTCGCCGAGCTTGCGGTAGACCGTATTGCGCGAGATGCCGAGCGCCTTGGCCGCGGCCGAGATATTGCCGTGATGCGCCTTGACGGTCGCGACGATGGTCAGCGCTTCGACGTCGGCAAGCCGCGTCGGCCGCAGCGGCAGCGGCGGCACCGAATCAGGCTGCGCCACGCCCGGTACCGCCGCCGGGCGCGCACCGCTCGCGGCCGCGGCCGGCGTAGCGGTGCCCGCCGCGTTCCGCTCGCGCCAGTCGTCGAGGAAATCGTCGGGCAGATGCGCTACGTCGATCTCGTCCTCGTCTTCCGCCATCAGCCGCGCCGTGTTCAGCAGGTTGGCCAGCTGGCGAATATTGCCCGGCCAGTGATAGGACGCGAACATCCGCATCACCGGCTCCGCGATCCGCAGCGGCCGCGATGCGCCGCCATGCCGCGCCAGCACCTTGCTGGCGACGACGTCGAGGTCGGTGCGATCGCGCAGCGCCGGCAGCCGCACCACCAGGCCATTGAGCCGGTAGTACAGGTCCTCGCGGAAGCGGCCCGCCGCCACTTCCTCGCGCAGGTTGCGGTTGGTGGCGCAGATCAGCACGAAATCGACCTCGATCACCTTGTTGCTGCCCAGCGGCGTCACGGAACGCTCCTGCAGCGCCCGCAGCAGCCGTACCTGCAGATGCAGTGGCATGTCGCCGATCTCGTCGAGGAACAGCGTGCCGCCGTTGGCCAGCAGCATCTTGCCGATGCCGCCCTTCTTGCGCGCACCGGTAAACGCGCCCTCCTCGTAGCCGAACAGCTCCGACTCGAACAGCGTCTCGGGAATCGACGCGCAATTGACGGCGACGAACGGGCCTTGCTGCCGCTGGCTCTCGGCGTGGATCGCGCGCGCCAGCAGCTCCTTGCCGGTACCGGTCTCGCCGCAGATCATCACCGGGATGTCCCGGCCCACGACCTTGCGCAGCTTGCCGATCACCGCCGCCATCTGCGGATCGCCGGTATCGAGCTCGTCCAGGCCGCCGGGCTGCTGGGCGTTCGGCAGGCGGCCGCGCCGCGGCGCAGGCGTTTCGCGGGCCTCGGGCATCAGCCCGCCGGAAGGCACCACCGTCGAGCGCGTGATTTCGACCCGGGCCCAGACCTTGACGCCGCTCGACAGCTGCAGCGGCATCACGCCGCCGGGCGCGCTGCGCAGCGCGTCGAACAGCTGGCCCATCGACAGCCCGAACAGCGACGAAAACGTATGCGCCCGCAACGCGCCCACCGACAAACCGAGCTGGAACTGGCCGCTGCGGTTGGCCGACAGGAAGCGCCCGCCCGGCGTGAACGAGGCCAGCCCTTCGGCAATCGTGCCGATGAACTCCTGCCGCGCGTGGAAATGCACGCGCACCATGTCCTGGAAGGCGTTCTCGAACAGATGGTTCTCGATCATCTGCGCCGACATGCGCACCAGCGCCATGGTGTGCTTGTGAAAGCCCCGATGGTCGCCGGTCACGTCGAGCGCGCCGACCGTCTTGCCGTAGGGATCGAAGATCGGCGAGCACGAGCAGGTCAGGAAATGATTGGCGCGCAGGAAGTGTTCGTCGCCGTGGACTAGCGTGGGCAGCCCCTCGGTCAGCGCGGTGCCGATCGCATTGGTGCCCTTGCTCTCCTCGGACCACACCGCGCCGGGACGCAGCGCGACCTTGTCGGCCTTTTCGAGGAAGTCGTCATCGCCCAGCGAATGCAGGATCAGGCCGGCCGTATCGGTCAGGATCACCATGCTGTGGGTGTTGACGATCTGGTCGTACAGCATCTCCATGACCGGCAGCGCGTGCGTGAACAGCGACTGGCTCTTCTCGATCTGGCTGCGCAGGTCGACCGGCGCGACCGGGCCGAAGTCCGGCGACTCGTAGGGGCGCAGCCCGTAGGACTGCGATCGCTGATGGGCCTGGGCGATGGTGTCGGCGTGCGTGCCGCCGTGCGGCTCCGGCTCGTGCGGGGTCATGGATTGTCTCCTGTTCGGCTGCCCGGCATCTTGGTGCCGGATCTTCGGCGATCGGCGCATCCGGGCGAAACCTGCGCACAGTGGGGTGCGCAGTGTTCCGCCGGGGCACTGTTGCATTGTGGAGCAAAATGCTTGCCAGGGTGTTGAATTCGAGGGCGCCCCGGCGGCCATGCTGCGACGCGAGGACGCCGCCGCGTGGCGATTTCCGCCGTTTCCTGGGCCTGGCGCGAGTGGCACAGCTCTTGCAGACGATCGGGGCAAACGATCCCGACAACATCAGGAGACCCCCATGGCGACTTTCCGCCCGCTTCTTTCCGCCCTCGCCCTCTGCGCCGGCCTGGCCGCCGCCACGATGCCGGGCGCCGCCCATGCCCACGGCGACGTCACGCCCCAGGCCGTCGACACCAGCACGTTGCCCCAGCTGGGCAAGGAGTGGAAGCAGGAAAACCCCTACCGCACGGGCCCCGCGCACGACGAGGCGCTGCGCATCGGCAGCTCCGCCTATAACCAGAACTGCGCGCGCTGCCACGGCCTCGACGCGATCTCGGGCGGCATCGCGCCGGACCTGCGCAGTCTCGACTCCGACTGTTCTGCGCTGGCCGACCCGAAGAAGAAGCAAGGCTGCTACAGCGAGATCGATCAGTACTTCGCCACCACCGTGCGCCGCGGCCGCACGCGCGACGGCCGCGTCTACATGCCGCCGTTCGACGAGACGCTGACGCAGGAAGCCGTGTGGGCACTGAAGACCTATCTGGAATCGCGCCGGCCGCAGTGATGGCACGCCGACGAGGCGCTCGCCGCGCGCGGGCGCGCCCGTATCCGCTGCCCTCCCATTCCATTCAGGAGACGACGATGCCCACGCCGCCCCCGCTGTCCCCTCTCTCCCCGCTGTCCCCCGTGCCTTCGAGGCGCGCCGGTCCGGCCGCGCGCCGCCGCCGCGTCGTCGCCCTGCTGCTGCTGTCGGCCGGTCTGGCATGGTCCGCCGGCGCCTGGGCGGATCTGGCCAGGATCCGCGAAAGCGGGCGGCTGAAGGTCGCGGTCTACAAGGCCTTCGCGCCCTTCTCCGATGTCGTCGACGGCAAGCCGACCGGCGTCGATGTCGCGATCGCCGAAGCGCTGAGCCGCCAGCTGAATCTGTCGCTGACGCTCTTGCCCTTCGACGCCGACGAGAACATGGCCGACGACCTGCGCAATATGGTCTGGCGCGGCCACTATCTCGGTTATGGGCCGGCCGACGTGATGCTGCACGTGCCGGTGGACCGCGCCTTCATGCGAGAGAACGACAAGGCGACGATCTTCGCGCCGTACTATCGCGAGCAGTTCGTGCTGGTCCACGACACCGCGCGGCTGCCACAGATCCGCGATCTCGCCGATCTGGCAGGTCTGCCCGTCGGCGCGGAAGCCGGCTCGGCCGGCGCCAATGCGCTGCTGGCCGGAGCCGGCGGCACGCTGCGCGACAAGGTCCGCATCTATCCGTCGCCGCGCGACACGCTGCGCGCGCTGTTTGCCGGCGAGATCGCGGCCGCGATGGTCACACGTTCGCAATACGAGAGCGCCCTCAAGGCCGATGGCCGCACCGCGTCGCAATACGCGGCGGCCGAGGTCTCGTCGCCGCTGCTGCCGCCGCGCGGATGGGCGGTCGGCATGGCGGTAAAGGCGGACAACGCGGAACTGGCCGACGCGGTGCAGCGCGCAGTCGATACGCTGCGCGGCAACGGCGAACTGCAGAAGATCTTCACCGCGGCAGGACTGACGCCGGTGGCGCCGTGATGCGGTGAGGCGCTACGGTTTCGGCGGCGCCGCGGGCCTGGCGCGCGACTGGCGTGCCTTGCCGCGTACGGCCTTCGCCTGACCGCCGACCGGCGGCGCGCCCTTGCTGTCCGGCGCACTATTGCAGTTCATTCGCTCGAGCCGCGACAGCGTATCGACGTACGACAGCAACTGCTGCAGATAGCCGGGCGACAGCTCGCGCATCGCGGACAGCGCGCGGTGGATCAGGTGGTTCGAGTTCAGCGGTCCGGCGTTTTCCGGGACGCGTTCGAGCGATTGCCGCCAGGCGCGCTCCGCGCTGAGGCGGGTCCATGTCTGGCGGACATATTCGACCAGCGCCGGGTCGGGCTGGGGCGGGTGACGCGACGCGATCGCGGTGGCAGTGGTGGCGGTGGCGGTGACCGTGGATATCGCCGCAGGATCGGCGCCCTGCCCCTCGATATCGCCTCTGAGCTGGCGCACCAGTGCCGCCAGCGGCCCTGTCATGCGCCGGCGTTGCGCCGGACCTTGTTCGGGCTGGGTCGCCGTGGCTGCTGCGCGGCCGAGCCCGTCCTCATAGGCTTGCACGAGCCCGGCCAGCCTTTCCTCCAGCCGCCGCCGCGCCTCGCCGCGATGGGCGGACATCCGTCGCGCCAGTGCCTCCAGCAGGCGAAAGCGGACCGGATCCACGCGATCCGCGCCGCTGTCGCGCCATGCGTCGATGCGCGCCAGCATGTCGTCGGCGCCGAGGCTAGCCACCGGACTTCCCCGTTCCCATCGACACGCGCGGGATCGGCGCGATCTCGACGCGGCGGTTGCGGGCGCGGCCTTGCGCGTCCTTGTTCGAGGCCACCGGCTGCTGCGAGCCGAAGGCGGCGGAGAATACCGACGCGGCCGGCACGCCCGCGTCTATCAGCGCGCGCGTCACCGTCAGCGCGCGCTGGGCCGACAACTCCCAGTTGTCGGCGAACTGGCGGTTGCCGTCGCGCACCTGCCGGTCGTCGGTGAAGCCGCTGACCATCAGGATCTCGTCGCGATGGCGCAGATAGGCCTTCAAGGGCGCGGCCAGGCTCTTGAGCACCTCCTGCCCCTCGGGCTGCAGCTCGGCGGAGTTCAACGCGAACAGCACGCTGCCGCTGATGCCGATGCGCCCGTTCACCAGCGTCACGCGCCCCGCGGCCAGCGGGCCGGCCAGCGCCTGTTCCAGGCTCTCGCGGCGATGCATCTCCTGCTGGCGCTGCTTGACCTCGTTGTCCAGCCGCGAGGCGAGTTCGAGCTGGATACCGATCACGCCCAGCAGAATCAGCACGAAGGCGCCGAGCACCACCGACATCAGGTCGCCGAAGACGGCCCAGGTCGGTACGGTCGGCTCGACGCCGGCGTCGATCTCCTCTCTCATGCCGCCTCTGCGTCCGGTGCGCGTTGGCCGGCGACCTGCTGCAGGTCTTCGAGGATCTGCTTCTGCGAGCGCATGCTGAGGTCGACCACTTCGCGGGCCTGCGCCACGTAGTAGGCCAGCTGCTCGTCGCTGCGGGCCATCGACTTGTCGAGCGCGGTCTCGATGCGCTGCAGATGCGCGATCAGCTTGTCGTTCGACTCGCTGAACAGCTGCACCGCCACGCCGAACGCTTCGCCCAGGCTGGCGACCTCGACGGCGCTGCCGGTGACCTGCGCCGCCACCTCGGTCAACTTGCCGGTCTCGGCCTCGACCTTGTCGGTGAAGCGCGAGCCGATGCGTTCGAGCAGTTCCGCGCTGGTACCGACCAGCGTGTCGACCGCCTCGCGTTGCGCGGTGGAGGTCCGGCTGACCTGTTCGAGCAGCGTGGACAGGCTCTCCATCAGGCGGGTGCGTTCCTCCAGCATCGCGTTGTCGCGCGCCATTTCATCGGACAGCTTGCGCCGCAGTTCGGCAATGGCGTCGGCCGCCACGCGCGGCGCTTCGCCGGCGACCTGCGCCAGACGGGCGACTTCGGCGATGGTGGCGCCTGCCTGCGCCTGCGTCTGGGCAGTGATTTCCTGCGCGGTGCGCTCGAGCGTCTCGCAAATCTGCTGCTGCCGCTCCACGGTCTGCGCGCCGGTCGCTTCCCATTGCTGGCGCAGCCCCGCGGCAATGCCGTCCAGCTTCGCGCTCCAGGTGGCGAGACGCTGTTCGTCCTGCGCGGCCAGCTGCGCGCGCAGTTCGGCCTGCGCCTGCGCGACCGTGGTCAGCAGCGCGCTCGCATTCCGTTCGAAGGCGCCGGCGGCCGTCGCCAGCGCCTGCTGGTTCTCGCTGGCGATCGCGCCGATGGCGTGCTCGTGGCTGGACAGCGTCGCGCTCCAGTTGGCGAGCCGCTGCTCGTCCTGCGCGGCCAGCTGCGCGCGCAGCTCGGCCTGCGCCTGTGCGACCGTGGTCAGCAGCGCGCTCGCATTCTGTTCGAAGGCGCCGGCGGCGGTCGCCAGCGCCTGCTGGTTCTCGCTCGCGATCGCGCCGAGGGTGCGCTCGTGGCCGGACAGTGCTTCGTTCCAGCGGGCCGAAGTCGCGGCGGCTGCCGTGTCCATGCGCTGCGCGACCTGCTCCAGCCATCCCGCCGAGCGCTGCTCGAAGTTGGCGGTGAACCCGTCGAGCGTGCCGCGCAGGCCGTCGGCCAGCGCCGCACTGATACGCCGGTGCTCCGCCAGCGCCTCGCTCCACAGGCCGGCCACCTGCGTCGTGGTCGCATCGAAACGCGACGCCAGGCCTTCCAGCTGCTGCTGCATCGATTGCGTGACGGTGTCGCGCAGCCCGGCCGCTTCGCGCGCCAGGCCGCTCATGGTGGCTTCCACCGCCGGCTGGATCGCCGCGCTGGCGGCGCGCGCGCTCTCGGCGACGCCGTCCTTCAGCGATTGCTCGACCGATGCGGCCAGGCGCGTGTACACCGCTTCGGTCTTGCCGTGGAAGGCGTCCTGGCTGGCGGCGAGCCGTTCGGTCAGTGCCTGGCTCTGCTGCTCCATCGCGGCCATCATCGCGTTCAGCCGGTCGACCAGCACCGGCATCGTCTCGGCCTGGCGCTGCATCAGCTTGAAGGCTTCCTCGCGCTGATGGACCCGCGAATGGACACGCAAGGTCGTCGCGATATGAGCGTCCAGCAGCTGCGCGGCGTCGATCCGCTCGCGCCGGCACAGCGCCGACAGCAGCCCCAGCATGGCCGAGGTCGCCACGCCCGCCACCGAGGTACCGAAGGCGAAGCCCAGGCCCTTGACCGGCGCGGCGAGCGAGGCGCGGATGGCCTGCAGATCGGTGGCGGTTTCCAGCGCCAGGCCGGTGCCCTTCAGCGTGGCCACCATGCCGAGAAAGGTGCCGAGCATGCCCAGCAGCACCAGCAGGCCGACGAAGTAGGAGGTCAGCGCGGGACCGGGCAAGGCGACGCGTTCGCCTTCGACGCGCAGCCGTACCGCTTGCCGCAGGCCCGGATCGATGCGTTCGAGCCAGGTGCCCAGGGTCGCCGGCGTCTCGGACAGGCCGCCGACGGCCTGTGTCAGGCTCGCCGTCGCGCGGCGATAGCGTTGGAGCTCGTAGGCGCCGCCGACATAGAAGCCGCCGATCAGCAGCGTCACGGCGAGCGCCAGCGCATTCGAGCCCGCGTAGCCGGCACCGATCCAGCAGACAGCCAGCAGGCCCGCCAGGAACACAACAAGTTGAATAGGGAATCGGGTCATGATGTTCTGGTTAGCTGCCGGATCGATTGGCGCCAAGGGCCGCGACCAATCCCTCGACGGGTTGGAAGCGCAGGTCCAGTTCGGCCAGCAGCAGGTCTTCCATATCGCGGCGGAACACGCGGCGCCACGCGCCGGGCGTGACCGTCGCCGCCACGCCGGCCGGCTCGGGCCTTGCAGTGGTGTCGGCGGGTTGCGCGGCTTCGGCGGCTTCGGTGGCTTCGGCCGTATTGTCGGTATTGGGGGTATTGGGGGTATTGGCGGTATTGGCGGTGTTGGCGCTCGCCGCCCGGGCCAGCGCGTTTTCCTCCGCCTGCCGCAAGCGCAGGTAGTGCGCCTCGAGCACGGCCGGCAGGTTGGCCAGCAACGCCTGCTCCCGCGCGCCCATCACGCGTTCCATCACCGCATCGAGCATGGCGAGCCGGCCCTGGCCGGGACGCCGGGCCAGCGCCCCGCGCAGGCGGCCGCGCAGATCGCCGATGGCGGTCTCCATCCTGTGCTGCAGCGTCTGGTAGCGCTGGCGGTAGATCGCAAAATCGGCCGACGCATCGAGCGCCTCCGCCGGCATGGGCCGGACCGGACTGCGCCTCCCCCTGGCCGAGGCCCGATCATCGCGGATGGCGTCGACCAGCATCGCCCGCACCCGCGCGCTGTCGGCGGCTTCGTCGCCGACGGCCGCACGCGCGCCGGCCGCGGGCACGGCCGGCGGATTGCCGTTGAGCGCCGACGACAAGGCGATCGCGTCGGTCCAGCCCAGCCATTGGCTCAGCTGGCCCGACAGCGACGGGGCCGATTCGGGGGCCTGGGCTTCGGTCAGGTGCGCAAGCAACCGGATCAGCGTCTGTCCGCCGGGGGCTGCGCTCGGGGGCACTTGCAACATAGCGCCTGAGTGAAAAACCCCGCAGTTTACACTGCCGGGGGCGCGTTTCGGCCGCGGCGGGCGTAAGCCCGCGATCGCTACGGTCGGGTCTGCGCCCTGAGCTGATCGTTCGCCAGTTGCAGCATGCGCAGCGCTTCGTCGAAGACGCCGGCCGTACGTGGATCGGCCAGTCCTTGCGCTTGCGCGCCGTCCCGGTCTGCCGTGACACTGCGTATCAGTGCATCGAGCATGCCGGGCTGCTGTTGTTCCGCGCGCTGCAGCAGCATGTGCAGCAGGTAAGCGCAGGCGCCGAGGCGGTGCTCGTCGGGGTGCTGGGGATTTGGGGCGCTCATCGTCATCCTCCCTGGTCGGTGTCAGCGGAAATCTGGCTACTGAGACGGAACGGTCCGGCGCGCAGGCATTCTACCGTCGCCCAGCGCAGCGGCCGGCGGCATGGCGTCTTGAGCGAGGCACGCTTCCTGCGGTCCGCGCCGCAAATCGGAAGCGCGCTGCGGCGGGGCTGGCCAGAATCGCGCGGTCCGCGTCGCGGACACGAGCCGGACCGCGGTGGCGGCGCAGCAGCACGCCAGCCGGCACGCCGCGGCTCCTCCCTCAACGCTCACCTCCATACTTCTCCCATGCACACCTCTTCGACGGGCGCCGCCGCGCCCCAGCAGGCCATTTCCCTTCCATTTCCGCTTGAGTCCGGCGCCAATCCCGCGGCGGCACGCGGATTACCTCTACTGGAGTTCGACGCCGGCGAAGCGCGCGTCGCGCTCGAACCGCGCCCCGACATTCTCCGACTGAACGCGGTATTCCAGGCGCTGGAGCAGGAAAGGCAGCGAGATCCGGGCGCACATCCGCGCGATCTGCTTGGCACGCTGCTGGAAAGCCATCAGTTCCGGCTGAGCAACTGCCTGATCCAGGACGTCGAGCGGGCGGGCGGCCTCGTCAACCGGCGCGACACCACGTCGGCCGAAACGCTGGCGGCCAGCATTGCGCGGTACCTCGCCGGCCCGAATCTTCCGCGGGACGACACGTTGCGGGGGCGTCTCGCCTCGGTCCTCGGCGACGCCGAGCGGCCGCAGGTGGCCGGCAGGACAACGGCACGCGCGGGGCTGCTGGAGCAAGCCGCGCATCTCGCGCTGCGCCCGGACGCTTCCCCTTCGTTGGTCTGCGCCATGGAGCAAGCGCTGGCAGCGATGCCGGCGGATCTGCAGGCCGCCTGGCTGGCCGAGTGGCTGTCGTGGCCGCAGCCGCCCGCCGGTATCCAGGACAAGGCGATGGCACTGATCCACGGCGGTCAATTGAGCGACGCGGCGCGGACGAACCTGCTGGCAAAGGTCACCGTGCGCAATCTGATGAGCCCGCCGGCGGGCTCGCCAGCGTCGCTGTATCGGCTGTGATCGCCGAGCGCTAGCGCCCGGCAGGCTGCGCCGGCACTGCGGCCCTCGCCTTCTGCCGCAGTTCCTCGGCGCTGCCGACCTGCCGGAACAGCGGCCCGCCGGGCGCGAAGCTGTCGGCGATCTTCAACGGACCGATGACGACGGGCTCGAAGCCGG
Source organism: Cupriavidus cauae (assembly GCF_008632125.1). Classification (GTDB taxonomy): domain Bacteria; phylum Pseudomonadota; class Gammaproteobacteria; order Burkholderiales; family Burkholderiaceae; genus Cupriavidus; species Cupriavidus cauae. The sequence goes on along the minus strand of NZ_VWRN01000046.1, from coordinate 13,693 downwards.
CGTCCCGCACCAGTTCGGAGGCGGTGTCGAGCGCGGCCCGGTCGTCGCCGGCGATGGGTATCGCGATCCGCGGTTCCTGATGGTGCCGGGTCGCAAAATCGCTGGCGCTGGTGAAATTGAAGGCGCGCACGATGCGCGCCCCCGGCAGGTATTTCGACGTGGTCGGACCGATGCCGTTGGCCAGCGCATCCTCGCCCGCGGCGCCATCGCGATGGCGATAGGCGTTGGTGGCGTCCAGCACCACCTTGCCGGCCATCCCGCGGCCATGCGCCTTGCCGATCTCGGGCAGCGCGCCGTAGGGCACGGCAACGAACAGCACGTCACCGAAAGCGACCGCCTCCGCCACCGTGCCCGCCCGGGCCAGCGGCCCCAGGCCATCGACCAGCGGCTTGAGCTGTTCCGGATGCCGCGACGAGAACAAGACCGGATAGCCGGCCTTGACCCATAGCCCTCCGACCGTGCCACCGATCCGGCCGCTGCCGATCACGCCGATCTGCATCGGCTTGCTGCCCGATGGACGGGGCACCGACTGCTGCGGCGAAGGCGAAGGCGAAGGCGAAGGTGAAGCGGATTGCGCCGAGGCGAGGCCGGGCCATGCGGCCGGCAGCAGCATCGCGCCACCGACTGCCAGCAGCCGCCGCCGGTGCGCATCCGGGCGCTGCGGCAGCGGCAATGGATTCGATGGCCTCAATGGGGGCGCCAACCGAGTCGGCAAATGGATCGGCAACTGTGCCGGCAAGCGCGTCCGCAGCAGGCGCGGAAGCCGACGCAATAACGGGCGGTCCATGGCAATGTCCTCCAAGCGGCAAGCGGTGGCGGGAAGAGCGGCGTGAACGCTGCCCTGACCGCGGCTACTGTGGCCACTCTAGGTCAAATTGCCGGTGGCCTCCATGCCGTTGCCGCCAGCGCTGCGGCTTAGAATGCCTGTCCAACGCCGCCTTGTCCCGCCAGCCGGCGATGCAACGCCGATCGATTTTTCCCGCATGGACTCCAGTCTCGACGTCAGCCTCGACCGTTTGTCATCCGAACCCCTGAGCGCGCAGATCGCCGGCAATCTGCGCCTGGCGATCCGCGCCGGGCGGCTGGCGCCCGGCGCGCGGCTGCCCTCGTGGCGCGATCTCGCGGCCCGGCTTGGCGTGGGCCGCGGCACCGTCCGCAGCGCCTATGAACGGCTGATCGACGAGCGGCTGGTGGTCGCGGCCGGAGCGGCCGGTACCCGCGTCGCCGCCCAGCCGGCGCGAACCGAGTCCGCAGCCGCGCCGGCGCCGGCGCTGAACGCGCCGCTGAGCGGCCTCCTTCACGACTTTTCCGCGCCCCCGCTGCCGTTCGAGATGGGCGTGCCGGCGCAGGACGCGTTCCCGGCCAAGCTGTGGTCCCGGCTGCGGGCGCGGGCGCTGCGTACCGGCGCGATGTCGCCGGTCACCTATCCCGATCCGCGCGGCGCGGCGGCGCTGCGCTCGCAACTGGCCAGCTATCTGGCGATCGCGCGCGGCATCCATTGCGTGCCTGACCAGATCGTGCTGACCGCCGGCTATCGCGGCGGGCTGGGGCTGACGCTGGCCGCGCTGCAACTCGCCGGCCGCACCGCCTGGATCGAAGAGCCGGGCTATATGGTCACGCGGACCGGCCTGCAACTGGCCGGGCTGCGCGCGGTGCCGATCCCGGTGGACGCGCACGGGCTCGATGTCGAACGCGGCCTCGCGCTGGCGCCCGAGGCGGCGCTCGCCGTGGTCACGCCCGGGCAGCAGGCGCCGACGGGCGTGCCGCTGTCGCCGGCACGGCGCCAGGCGCTGCTGCGCTGGGCCGCCCGCGCGCAGGCGTGGATCGTCGAGGACGACTATCTGAGCGAACTGCAATTGCAGGGCCGCGCGGCACCGGCCTTGGCGGCGACCGATCGGCACGGCCGCGTGATCCATATCGGGACGTTCAGCAAGACCATGAGCCCGGCGCTGGGGCTGGGCTTCGTGGTGGCGCCGCTGCCGCTGGCGGAACGCTTCGCCGAGGTGGCCGGCTGCCTGGCTCCCGCGCCGAACCTGGCGACACAGCTGGCGTTTGCCGAGTTCATGGCCGAGGGCCACTATCTGCGCCATCTGCGGCATATGAAGGCGCTGTATGCACAGCGGCGCGATGCGCTGCGCGGCCTTCTGCGGACCCTCCTGGACTCCCGTCCGGGCCCGCAGGCGGACGTCGATGCGATGGCCGGGCTGGCCGTGCGGCTTCGGCTGCCGCCCCACTGCGACGATCGGGCGATCGCGGCCGAAGCGGTGCGGCGCGGCATCGCGCCCTCCTCCGTCTCGCGCTGGTATGCCGACCCCGGGCGGCACCCGCAGCAGCGCGGCCTGCTGCTCGGCGTCACCAATCTGAGCGAGGCGCGGCTGGAGCCGGCCTGCGACACGTTGATGGCATTGCTGGCCGAGATGCGCTGAGCCCTCGCAGCAGTCCCTGGCAGTCAGCAGAACCCCGTAACAGCCTGCTGCAGCACGCTGCGGCGATGCCGTGCGCCGATACCGTAGCCGGTCGCGCGATGTGCAGGCATTCGATGGTGCCTGCATTTGCTCAGATCTTGGTACTGTTCCCGCCGGCCCCCGCCTCCTACCATCCCCACCTGTCGATCCGGACGGATCCTCCGTCGTTGCCAATCGTGGGGTGTCATGAACAAGCAAGTCGTTATCGTCGGAGCCGGCTTTGCCGGCATGTATGCGGCGCTGGCCGCCGCCAGACTGCGCGATCGCCACGGCGTCGCGCCGGATGCCATCGAGATCGTGGTGGTGGCGCCCGAAGCCGCCATCACGCTGCGGCCGCGTCTCTATGAGAGCGCGCCGGCGCGCATGGCGGCGCCGCTCGATGCGCTGTTCGACACCGTCGGCGTCCGCTTCATCGCCGGCTGGGCCGACACCATCGACACCGCCGCCGGCCGCGTCGCGCTGCGCGATGGCGAAGGCCGGTACAGCGAAATTCGCTACGACCGGATGGTGCTCGCCGCCGGCAGCCGTCTGGCGATGCCGGCGCTGCCCGGCCTGTCCCGGTTTGCCTTCAGCGTCGATCAGCGCGAAGACGCGGTCGCACTGGAGCGGCATCTGTCCGCGCTGGCCGAGCGGCCGTGGTCGACGGCGCGCAATACGGTGGTGGTGGCCGGCGGCGGCTTCACCGGCATCGAGACCGCCGCGGAGATGCCGGCGCGCCTGCGTGCCGCGCTCGGCGACGACAGCGAAGTACACGTGATAGTCGTGGAGCAGGCGGATGCCATCGGTCCCGATCTCGGACCCGGGCCGCGTCCCGTCATCGAGCAGGCGCTCGACGCGCTGGGGGTGCAACGCCGGCTGGGCGTGGCGGTAACGGCGGTCGACGCCCACGGCATCACGCTCAGTGACGGCAAGCGGATCGATGCCGCCACCGTCATCTGGACCGGCGGCGTCACGGCGACACCGCTGACGCAGCAGATCCCCGCCGAGCGCGACCGCGCCGGACGGCTGCTGGTCGATCGCGACCTGCGCGTGCCGGGCGTCCCGAGCGTGTTCGTCGCCGGCGATGCCGCGAGCGCCCTGACCGATGAAGCGGGCCACCGCACGCTGATGTCCTGCCAGCATGCGATGCCGCTTGGCCGGGTCGCCGGCAACAACGCGATGGCGGATCTGCTGGGCGTCCCGGCGACGCCGTATGCCCAGCCGCGCTATGTCACCTGCCTGGACCTCGGTCCGTGGGGTGCGGTACTGACCCAAGGGTGGCAGCGCGACGTCCAGCTCGCCGGTGCGGAAGCCAAGGCGCTGAAGCGGCAGATCAATCGGCAGTGGATTTATCCGCCGCCGGCGCACCGGGGAACGGCGTTCGAGATGGCGGAGCCGGGGTATCACCCAAAGGCCGGGTAGCCGTCAGGGCGCCGCGTTGGCGGGCGGCGTCCGCTCATCCGTTCGACCGCGATATGTAGTTCAGGATGCAACTCCCCGCGCAGCCCATCAGGGTGTTGCCGAGCCCAAATACGGCGGCCGCGGCGAGCCAGTCATGCGTGGCGGCGAAGGTGATGCCGCTCGCGCCGGCGACCACGCCGAAGGCGACGGTACCGACCAGCCCGCCGGCCAGTTTGGGATGCGCGAGGCACCAATGGAGGCGGGCGCCATCCCGCCCTGCATCGGTGTCGATGGCGATGCGCGTTTCGCGAAACAAGCCGTAGCCATCATGGTGATCGTCCTCAAGGTCAAGCGTGGCAAGGTTGACGGCAAGGTGAGGCGGAAGCAGCGGAGTACGGTTGGTCTGCAAGATCAGGCTCCTGAGCAAATGGATTGGTGGAACGATGGTTGGAACGACGCTGTGCGCCGATCGCTCAGCCACTCGGCATGGCGATGCGCCGGATCGTATGCAGCCGGGTCAGGCAGCCAAAGTCCCGCGCGTTGCCTCGCGCCCGAGAACGAACAAAGCGAGCACAAAAGCACAGATCTGGGTCGCGTGCCGCGCGCCCGCCTCGGGGAAGCCGCGCCGCCTGCGCATTTCGCCGGAAGGTCCCGCAGGCGAGCCGCCCCGGCCGTGATCGCCGTCTAGCATGGACTGGCAGGCCAACTGAAGCGGCGGGCGCCCTGCCCCCGCAGCCTGCCAGGAGACCGCCATGACCACACCGAATGCCGACAAGCTGTTCACCGGCCCGATTCCCGAGCTGTACGAGCAATATCTCGTGCCGATGATCTTCCAGCCCTATGCCGACGACCTGGCCCGCCGCGTGGGCGAGCGGCGCCCTTCCCGCGTGCTCGAGATCGCCGCCGGCACCGGCGTGGTCACGCGCGCGATGGCCAGGGTGCTGCCCGACGAGGCCGAACTCGTCGTCACCGACCTGAACGCGCCGATGCTGGCGCGTGCCGAGGCGGCCGGCCTCCGCGGCCGCGTGGCCGAATGGCGCCAGGCCGATGCGATGCAATTGCCGTTCGACGATGGCAGCTTCGATCTGGTGGTGTGCCAGTTCGGCGTGATGTTCTTCCCGGACAAGGCCAGGGCCTTCGCCGAAACGCGCCGCGTACTGCGGCCCGGCGGTGCGTTCCTGTTCAATGTCTGGGACCGCATCGAGGAGAACGACTTCGCCAACGCGGTGTCACGCGCGCTGGCCGAGTGCTTTCCCGACTCGCCGCCGGACTTCATGGCCCGGACCCCGCACGGCTACCACCAGCGCGACGCCATCGAGCGCGACCTGCGCGCGGGCGGCTTTGCCTCGGCACCCAGCTTCGACACGGTAGGCAAGCGCAGCCAGGCCGAGTCGGCGCGCGTGCCGGCGGTCGGCTTCTGCCAGGCGACGCCGATGCGCGCCGAGTTCGAAGCGCGCGGCGGCGATGCCATGCAACGCGCCACCGACTATTGCGAGGCCGCGCTGCGCAGCCAGTTCGGCGAAGGACCGATCGAGGGCCGGATATCGGCGCATGTGATCGCGGTGACCGCATGATGGCGCGCTCTGCATGATGGCGCGGGCTGCATGACGGCGCGGGCTGCATGATGGCGGCATGGCGGCGCGGCGCGGCGCGATCGCTGGTGTATGCTTGCCACCGCGCCGATCGAAGGCGGCGCGAACGCGCGCATCGTCGAGGCGATCGCCGCGACGTCGCTTCCCGCGCGGCATTTCACCGCTACCCTGCTCCGTCACCGACAACGCATGAAAGACCCGAGGCCGAGCGCATCCGCCCCGCACCGACGCATCACCATCCATGACGTGGCCCGCGAGGCCGGCGTCTCGCTGACGACGGTATCGCATGCGCTGAACGATCGCGGCGTGGTCGATCCGGCCACGCGCGCTCGGGTCAAGCAGATCGCCCAGCAGCTTGGCTATCGGCCCAGCGTGCGCGCGCAGCGGCTGCGCTCGGGCCGCGCCAACAGCATCGCGCTGGTGTCGTCGATGCCGTTCGCGGTGGCGGGCGGCACCTCGCGGCTGGGCTTCATGATGGAAGTGGCGGCAATCGCCGCCGAAGCGGCGCTGGGCCGCGGCCTTGGCGTCGTGCTGGTGCCGCCGCTGGAGGGCGCGGGCGGGCTGCTGGACAGCCTGGACATCGATGGCGCGATCGTCATCGAGCCGGTCGCCAACGACGCGCATATCGCGCTGCTGCGCCAGCGCGGCGTCAGCATCGTGTCGATCGGCCGCGAGCCGGGAACCGAAGACCCGGTGCCCTTCGTCGATCTGCAATCCGAATACACCGCGCGGCTGCTGCTCGAGCATCTGCATGCGCAGGGCCGGCGCCGCATCGGCCTGCTGATCGGCGCGACGCCGCGCCAGTCCTATGTGGAGACCGAGCGCGCCTATCGCGCCTTCGTGGCCGCGGCGGGCCTGCCCTGCCATATCGTCACCGCGCAGGAGAGCGAAGGCGAAGCGGGTGGCGCCGCCGCCTGCGCGGCACTGCTGCGCGAGCAGCCGGACATCGATTCGCTATGCGCGCCGGTCGATGCCTTCGCGGTCGGCGCGATCGCGCATGCGCAATCGCTCGGCAAGCGGGTGCCGCAGGACCTGATGGTGGTGACCCGCTACGATGGCATTCGCGCGCGCAGCCACCAGCCGCCGATCACCGCGGTCAATCTGCATCTCGAACGGGTCGCGTCGCTGGCCGTCGAACTGCTGTTCGAGCATATCTCGGGCGGGCGCGAACGTGCGTCCGTGGCGGCGCCGCTGCCCGAGCTGGTGCCGCGCGAATCGTCGGCTACGTCCGCTACGTCCGCTACGTCGGCGACCTCCGCGGCCTCGGTGACGTCCGCCAGGCCCGCGACGTCAGCCCCGAACTAGCACCACCAGTCCCGATACCAGCGCGAACACCAGCACGCCGATCCGCAGCATGCGCTGGTTGATGCGCCGGTGCACCAGATGGCTGGCCAGCATGCCGGCGCCCAGCACCGGCAGCATGCCGAGCGCGTAGTGCCACTGCGGCGCGTCCAGCCGCTTGCCCACCGCCAGCACGATCAGCGAGATGATCTCGCCCACCAGGAAGCACAGCGCCACGGTCGCGCGCAGCGTGGCCACCGGCGCATGCTGGTAGGCCAGCGCGAGCGGCGGGCCGCCGACGCCGGTGGCGGTCTCGGTCACGCCGGTGATCAGGCCGGTCGAGGCGAAGGTCATCTTGCCGGGCGTGAATGCCGGCGCAATCAGCGACACCACGGCCGCCAGGATCGTGCTGCCGCCGACCAGCGCATTGAGCCAGGCCATCGGCACCGCCACCAGCACCCACAGGCCGCCGAAGGTACCGGCCAGCCGTCCGGCGCTGATCCAGCCGGCGCCGCGCAGATCGATCGCATGCCGCTCGCGCCAGGCCACATAGGCGTTCAGCGGCAGCATCGCGATCAGCAGCGAACCGGGCAGCATCGCCGGCGCGGCCAGCGCGAGCACCGGCACCACGATCAGCGCGAAGCCCATGCCGGTGGTGCCCTGGACCAGCGCGCCGGCGAACACGGCGAGCCAGACGCTCAGCATCGTCGTATCGAACATCATGCCTGCGCCCCGCCCTTCGCCGCCTTGGGACGCGACGCACGATTGGCGGCGCGGTGAACGTCGGCCGGATCGTGCAGTTTGGTGATCGGCGCGTTGGCGATGGTCTGCTCGGCCATCTGGCGGATCTCGCGCATCAGCGCGCGCGCATCCCAGTCCAGCGGCCAGCCGTCCCACAGGCGCAGCCGGCCGTCGACGAAGACGCCGCGGATCTGGTCGCGATTGGCCAGCCGCACCAGCTCCCAGCTCAGGTCCCACGACGGCGTCATCTCCGGTACATCGCAATCGACCAGCAGGAAGTCGGCCTGCTTGCCGGCCGCGATCTCGCCGGTGACGTTGCCCAGGCCGGCAGCATCGGCGCCGTCGTGCGTCGCCATGTCGAGCCAGCGCCAGCCGGCGCCGCAGGACGAGTCGCCGACGCCGATGCCGAAGGCGAAGCGCTGCGCCGCCTCGGCATAGTCGAGCAGGCGGAAGCCGTCGCTGCGGGTGCCGTCGGTGCCCAGCCCCAGGCGCACGCCAAAGGTCGCCATGGTCTCGGCCGGCGCCACCGCATTGCCCTTCCAGGCGCTGGCGACGGGGTTGTAGGCCACCGCCGCGCCGCGCTCGGCCAGCAGGCGGATCTCGTGCGGCGTCACCAGCGTCGCGTGCGCCAGCAGCGCGGCCGGGCCCAGCGCGCCGACCGCCTCCAGATGCTCGATCGGCCGCTGGCGGCGCGCATTGAGCGAACGCTCCACGGCGACCAGATGTTCGTTGGCGTGCGTCTGGAAGACGCGGCCCGCTTCCTCGCACAGCCGATAGACGTCGCGCAGCATCGTGTCGCTGGCCACCTCGGGAATCGAGATCGCCAGCGACGGCACCACCAGCGGATGATCGTCGTACATCGCCAGATGGCGCTCGGCGCGGCGCAGGATCGGCGCGGCGTCGAGGGTCTGGCCGCCGGGGCGATCGTTGCAGATCAGGCCCAGCACGCAGCGCACGCCGGCCTCGCCGACCGCCTGCGCGATCGCCTCCAGCCCCGCATCGGCACGCGTGCCGGCATCGCACACCGTCGTGAAGCCGCCGCGCAGCGCCTCGAGCGCGGCGAGCTTCGACGACAGGTACAGATGCGTCTCGGTCAGGCTGCCCTCCAGCGGCACCCACACGCGCCGGAAAATCTCCGAGGGCTCGCCGAACACCAGCGACTTGCCGAACGATTGCGTCAGATGATGATGGGTATCGATCATGCCCGGCATCAGCAGCATGCGCGGCAACGACAGCGTGGGCAGATGCGGGAATTGCGCGGCGATCTGCGCGGCCGGGCCGACTGCGGCGAAGCGGCCGTCCTGCACCACGATCGCGTGGTCGCGCACGATGCCGTCGCGCAGCAGGGTCCATTCGGGCAGCAGCATCTGCGGGCGGTCGAAGGACGCGGGGCGCAGCCCGGCGCGGTCTGGATCGGCGGACGGATCGGTGAAGCGATCAGTGAAGGGAGCGGGGAAAGCGGAGGAAGAAAGCGACATACGTTCTACGAGTTGCGGCGCATGCAGGCGGCGGCATGGCCAGATAAGCGGATGACTGCTCCCTCTCCCGCTTGCGGGAGAGGGGTAAAAAACCTGCGGACTACAAGGCGCGACTCAATGCGCGACTCAATGCGCGACTCAATGCGCGACCGGCACCTTCTCCATGCCGCGCCGCAGCCCGGTATGGAAGAACAGGAAGTTCATCAGCGCCGCCGTGATCGCGCCCATCGCCACGCCGTTGCCGACCAGGATGCGGATGTTGGCCGGCACGCTGGCATAGATGCCCGGCACCAGGATCGGCAGCAGCCCGACCGCCAGCGCCACCGCGACGATGTACATGTTGGCGTGGTCGCGCAGGTCCACCTTGCGCAGCATGTCGATGCCCATGGTGCCGACGATGCAGAACACGATCAGCCCGGTGCCGCCGACCACGGCCTCCGGAATCGCGGCGATCAGCGACGACACCGGCGCCAGCAGCCCGAACACCACCAGGATGCCGCCCGATACCGCGGTGACGAAGCGCGAGCGCACGCCGGTCGCCCGCACGATGCCGATGTTCTCGCCGCTGGTGATGATCAGCGAGGTGCCGAACAGCCCGCCGAGCAGCGACGTCAAGGCGTCGCCGCGAATCGTGCGCGGCACGTCGCGCTGCTCGTCGATCGGCTTGCCGACCGCATCGCCGATCGCGATGGTCTGGCCGGTCGCCTCCACCATCGACACGATCGAGAACACCATCAGCGGAATCGCCGCGATCAGGTCGAACTTCGGCATGCCGAACGGCAACGCGGACGGCAGCGCCAGCACCGGCCACAGCGACAGATGCTCGCTGTGGAAGGCGCCGATTCCGACCGCCACCAGCGCCCCGCCCAGCAGCCCGAGCAGGATGGCCAGCTGCCCCAGCATGCCGGTCAGCACGCGCGAGAACAGCACGGTGAAGGCGATCGTCGCGAACGCCAGCAGCAGGTTCATCGGCGCGCCGAAGCCCGGCGTACCGGGCTGCCCGGCGATCAGCTTGCCCGAGACCTGCGCCAGATTGATCGCCACCAGCAGCAGCATGGTGCCGACCACCGCCGCGGGGAAATAGCGCAGGCAGCGCCGAAACACCGGCAGCACGAGGAAATAGAAGACGCCGGTCAGGATCACCGCGCCGGCCGCCGTCTGCACATCGGTCTGCTGCGCGATCAGGATGAACAGCACGATCGGCGCGCCGCCGGGCAGCATGATGAACGGCAGCCGGGCGCCGATGCCCTTGGGCCCGAACGATTGCAGCAAGGTGCCCAGGCCGCAGATCACGAAGGTCGCGCTGAGCAGCTGCATCGCCAGCGCGGCCGGAAAATTGAGCGCCTTGCTCATCAGGAACACGGACGCAATCGGCGATGCGGCCATTACCAGCACATGCTGCATGCCGAAGGCGAACAGCCGCCGCCATGGCAATACCTCGTCGACGGCCGCGGGAGCGGGTTGGGTCATGGGGATCTCCTCCTTGGGTGGCAGCGGCGTGTGTTGGCGAGTGGCGCGATCGGTGAGCCGCGCCGCTGCCTTCATGCCTCTATGCGTCTATGCGTCTATGCGCCCGTCTGTGCGTATTTCGCCGCTGAATGATAAAAAACCGCGTAACCAAAACGTTTTGGTTAGTCTATGCGAAGGCCCGCGGCCATGCAAGCGGGCGTTCGAAACCAGCGGTATCGGTTGTGTTGCCCTGCGCTGCGGGCCGGCGAAGGTCGTGACGGGAATGCGCGACAGAATCAGGCCGGCGAAGGTCCGGCCGCGCTCGCATTCAGTCCCAGCGTGGCATTCAGTCCCAGCGTGGACTTGAGCATCTCGTAGACCTGCCGCGTGGCCGGATTGATCACGTCCGGACGCATCCACAGGTAGTACGCGACATCGGGCAGGCGGGGCATGCCGTCGTTCTCGCCCAGCACGCGCATATCGGGCCCGAGCAGCTCGATGCTGCGCGCGGTCACGCCCAGGCCGGCCCGGATCGCGGCCTTGATGCCGATCAGGTTCGGCGCCAGATAGCCCGGCCGCCACGGCACCTGCGCCAGTTCCAGCGCCTCCAGCGCCAGCCGGCGGAACAGGCTGGGCTCGTCGGCCAGGATCAGCGGCACCGGCCGCGAGATGTCGTGCACGTAGTCGGCCGCGCAGATCCATACGGTCGGCGAGGTCCGCAGCACCACGCCTTCCAGCGCCGGATCGCTGCGCGTCGACAGCGTCAGGTCGATCTCGCCCCGGCGCAGCGACTCCATCAGGAAGGGGCTGCGCCCCACGTGGATTTCGAGCTGCAGCTTCGGCGAGCTGCGCGCGATATGCGCCAGCAGCGGGGGCAGCATGGTGTCGGCGATGTCGTGCGGCGCGCCGATCCGCAGCGCGCCTTCCAGATTGCCTTCGCGCAGCGCGCGCAGCGCCTCGTCGTTGATCGCCAGCATGTGCTTGGCGTATTCGAGCAGCTTCTGCCCATGCGGCGACAGCCGCTTGCTGCGGCCCTGCTTGTCGAACAGCGGCAGCCCGACCTGCTCCTCCAGCCGCTGCATCTGCTGGGTGACGGCGGACTGGGTCTTGTGGGTCGCGTCGGCCGCGGCCGCAAAGGTGGTGTGCTCGGCGATGGCGACCAGCGTCCGCAGCAGTTCGAGGTCGAGATGGCGCATGAACGATATATAAGAGATGCTTATATGATTGCGCAATATTCTAAGTTGTTCGGCCCAATCGCGTTCAGTACAGTGTGGCTCCAGACCGGTATCTTTCAGGAGTTTTTCGATGAGTCTCGCTCCCGCGCGCGCCGAAGCCCGCACCGCAGCCGTCCAGGGCGCCATGCAAAGCATTAAGGATATTGTTGAAAACAAGGCGCTGACGCGCGAGGCGCTGGACCGGGTGCTGGCCGTGGTCAAGGACCTGGCGTCGCACCGCGAATGGTGGAGCGAGGCCGATTTCGCGCCGCCCGAGGCCGGCGAGCGCCAAGCCCGCTATCTGATCACCGAAGACCCGGACCAGCGCTACGCGCTGTATCTGAACGTGATGCGCCCGGGCAAGCGGATTCCGCCGCATAACCACACGACCTGGGCCTGCATCGCCGCAGTTGAGGGCGAGGAACAGAACTACGTCTATCGCCGCCTCGATGACGGCTCGCAGCCCGGCATCGGCCAGCTCGAGCAGATCGATACCGTTCGCGTCGGCCCCGGCGAAGGCATCGCGCTGATGCCCGACGACATCCACTCGGTCGAGATCCAGGGCGAGCAGATCATCCGCCATCTGCACATGTACGGCCGCGCGCTGGAAACGCTGAAGGAGCGCATTGCGTTCGACCTCGAGACCGGCCGCTACCAGGTGATGTCGGTCGGCGTGCAGACGCGCCGCTGACCTCCCGCGGCCGTCCTCGATCCGCGACGGCGTATCGACGGCGGCCCACCTCCGACCCATTCCCCCTCCCCTTGCCACGCATGGCTGTCCTCGGCCAGGGGAGCGTTTTGCCCGAATTCCGGCCGCCCTGGGCGGCCCGTGAGCCGATGACCGATTCCGTGACCGATTTCAATCCCGCTTCCAAGCCCGATTCCATTCCAGCTTCCGCGACCCATGCCGTCACCGCTCGCGCCACTGATCGCGCCACCGATCGCGCGGCCGATTACGTCGATGCCCGGACCTTGAAGGCCTGGCTGCACGACGGCGCCGAGATCGCCCTGCTGGATGTGCGCGAGCATGGCCAGTACGGCGAATCGCATCTGTTCCTCGCCGTGCCGCTGCCCTACAGCCGCCTCGAGCTCGAGATCGGCCGCCTGGTGCCGCGCCGCGATGTGCGCGTGGTGGTCTACGACCATGACGAGAGCGTCGCCGTGCCGGCCGCCGCCGCGCTGCGCGCCGCTGGCTACACCAACGTGCACGTGCTGCACGGCGGCACCGCGGCCTGGGCCGCGGCAGGCTATGCGCTGTTCGCCGGCGTCAACGTGCCATCGAAGACCTTCGGCGAGCTGGTCGAGCACAAGCTGCATACGCCCCGCATCGGCGCCGAGCAGCTGCATGCGATGCAGGCCCGCGGCGACAAGCTGGTGGTGCTCGACGGCCGGCCGCTGTCCGAATACCGCAAGATGAATATCCCGGGCGCGATCTGCTGCCCGAACGGCGAGCTGGCCTACCGGCTGCGCGACCTGGTGCCCGACGACGACACGCCGATCGTGATCAATTGCGCGGGACGCACGCGCAGCATCATCGGCGCGCAGACGCTGATCAACCTGGGCATCCCCAATCCGGTCTACGCGCTGGAGAACGGCACGCAGGGCTGGTATCTGGCCGATTACCAGCTCGAGCACGGCAACGACCGGCACTATCCCGAGAAGACGGACACCAGCGCGCTCGAACCGATGCGCGCAGCGGCGGCGCGGCTGGCCGAGCGCCACGGCGTGGCCACCGTCGACGCCGCGACCGTGCAGGGCTGGGCCCGCGACACCACGCGCACGCTGTTCCTGTGCGACGTGCGCACGCCGGAGGAATTCGCGCGCGGCACGCTGCCCGGCGCGCAACACACGCCCGGCGGCCAGCTGATCCAGGCCACCGATCAATACGTCGGCGTGCGCGGCGCGCGGCTGGTGCTGTTCGATGACGACGGCGTGCGCGCGCCGGTGGTGGCGAGCTGGCTGCGGCAGCTGGGGCACGACGCCCATGTGCTGGCGGACGGCTTGCGCAGCGGCCTGGCGTTGACCGGGCTGGCGGCCCCCGCCACCGCCGCGCTGCCCGCGCTGCCGACCGTCGATGCGGCGCGCCTGGCCCG
>NZ_VWRN01000045.1 GCF_008632125.1 Cupriavidus cauae | reverse complement strand
ACACTGTTGCGCGTCAAGGGCAACTGAGCAATGGGCAGGCACGACCCGCGACCGTAGCGTGCCTGTCCATCACGAGTTTCTTTGCGGTGCTTAGCGTACGATTTTTTCCGTTTTCTGAGACGACCCCCATAGGGACTCCAACCGCGCACGATACCGAGCAGCGCCGACAAAGTTTGTCCGGTAAAACGCTCAAAAGCGCCAATGTTGTCTAGAATACTGAACATGCCATCCTTCACCGATACCACCTCTGTTCTGGAACGTCACTTGCTGTTGCAGCTCGGCGATCGCATCAAACGCTTGCGCAAGGCACAAGGCGTCAGCACGGTCGAGATGGCAAAGCGCGTTGGCATCTCCCGGACCACTCTCACGGCCGTTGAAGCGGGCGACCCGGCGCCTTCCATGGGCACGTATCTTCGCGTCATGTCCGTTTTGGGCGTGGCCGCCGATCTTGCCCTGTTGGTTAGCGATACGTTCCAGCCGCCACCGGAGCACTCCGCGGCCGCGTCATCCAGGCGTCCTGCGCCACAGGTCGAAGTCCGGGTCCGGACGGACTCCAGCCGTCACGAGGCGCAGGACCTCCAAAGCATGGCGCTTCACAAGGAAGCGATCCGGCTGATACAGGATGACCCCGCTCTACTAGCTCGGGCTCAGGAAGTCCTCCAGCGATGGCGCGCACAGGGTGGGTCACGGTCCGATTCACTGTGGTCCGAGTGGGAATCGATCCTTGCGAAGCGATCCTGGCGCAAAGCGCTTGGCCGGACGCGGCGTGCTCAGGAACTCCGCCAGGCCTCTCCTCTGCCCACGGTGTTACCAGACGACGTGCGGCGCAATGTGTTAGCGCAGGTCCAAGCATTGAAGACCGGCGTTATCCTCGGAGAGACGCATGAACCGTGAAGATCTGGAACACATCATCCGAGCGGCTGCCGACATCACGAACGAGTACGAGTTCGTCGTTGTTGGCAGTCAATCGATTCTGGGCCCGATCCCTAATCCCCCGGCGATTTTCACCATGTCGGCGGAGGCTGACATCTACCCGCTCAATGCTATCCACAAGGCGGATGAAATCGATGCCGCCATCGGCGAAGGCTCCCGCTTTCACGAGACTTACGGATACTACGCGCAAGGAGTCGGACCAGAGACAGCGTGTCTGCCGGCCGGATGGCAGAGCCGGTTGCAGCGCATCCAGACGTCCGGCACCAACGGGCGCGTAGCCTATTGCCTGGACGTCCTGGACCTTTTTATGGCCAAGGCTGCCGCGGATCGCGACAAAGATCGCGTCTTTTGCATGGCCTTGATTCAGCACGGCTATGTTTCGCCGGACGCCGCTATCAATCGCGTCAACGACATGCCGATGGAAAGGGCTGCTCAGGGACGGCTACGTGCCCGCATCAAGCGCTGGACAAAGGCCTTGCGCGAACAAGGTCATGAGATTCCCGGCGACGCCGCCTAGATTCCACCATCAGGCAATGCGCTGTGAACAAGTGCGGCTTCGCGCCGGCGCTCCGAGGCCGGCGCAATGGGCAAGCAACATGCTTGTCCCGTGCTGACGTGTGGCGCTACCGCGGACGTTGATGCCGGCGAACGGGCGGGCCAGGACGCAGCGCTGCTGCACGAGCCATCGGAACATCGCACCGGGGATCGACAATGCATTTCATCAGCGCCGCTCATCCCCGCGCCGCTCATCCTCCTCCCGCCATTGCCGGCGCTGCCGCCGCAGTCGCCTCAACGCCGGCATGCCAACCCGCCATGCACGCCGGGCCTGCGCTCCGGGATGGGGATCGACCAGCAGGCTTAGCGCGCGCGCGTAGTCGCGCACCAGACCGGGCGTCCATGCCATGGTCTTGGCCCGCTTGCGGATCTGCGCGGCAAGCCACAATTCGGGCGTCAGCATCGTCTTGAGCAGCAGGCCCCAGCTGTGGCGATGGCCGTGCCGGCGCATCAGCGCGCCCTCCAGGGCCGCTTCCAGCCCCCGTGCCACGCTGACCGCGCAGTTGCGATATGTCAGGTTGTAGGTCGTGTCCGAGCGCCACGCATTCCAGAACCGCTCCAGCCGCGCCGGATCATAATTGCGCAGGTGCACGCGCGCTGTGGAATCGCCGCGGCGAGCCGATTCCGTGGCGTAGTCAGGTTCGAACCGCCCTGGCACATCGTTGTCGCTGGACGCACGCAGCGCTTGCGCGACGCGGTCGGGGGTACGGTTCAATGGCGTGGCCGGATCGAAGCTGATGTAGATGCCTTCCGGCGATTCCAGCGCGGCATGGCCGGTCCAGATCGCGCCATTGGCGTCGACGGCGGCGATATAGCGGTCGACCACCGGACGGCGCCGCAGCGGACGCTCGACCGAGCCCGATGGCGTCCAGACATGGACCGTCAGTACAGGGCCATCCCTGGCGGGAAGCGTCATGGACGGCTCGGGCTGCGAAAACAGCAGCGTCTTCGTGACCTTGTGCACCGGCTCGTGCTGCGCGCCATCACGAACCGGCGGAGAACCGGCTTTCGTCCTACCGCCCTCCTCTGCCCCGGCGCGCCGCCGTCGCGGACCATGCATGAGGCTTTCGATCGTTGCGCTCTCGGGAACGCGCATCGCGCGGTAGGCCAGCATGACCATGCTCCAGCCGCCGAACAACAGCCACAGCGACAGTGCGTAAGGCACGGTGCCCCGATAGTTCGTCGGATAAGGCTGAAAGAAGAACATCGCGATCAGGATCTCGATCGCCCCCATGCCCACGGCGATGCGCCAGCGCGGAAACCGCACCACGCTCGCCGAGACGCATTGCAGCAGGCCATCGAGCAGGAACAGCGTGCCGAAGAGCATCGACAGCCAGAAGTGGTCATGATGATGGCCTGCCAGAACAAGGGAGGCCGCGATTATCAGGGACAGTCCCTTGAACACGCGCATGCTGCGCATGCCGCCCGCGCCGACGAACGCGACCACCAGCGTACCGATGCCGCCGGCCATCAGCAGCAGCGCAAACAGCTCGAGCGGAAAGTAGACGGCGCCGTCCAATCCGTCGATGAACAGCACGATGCCGGCCAGTAGAAAGGCGATGCCGAGCCAGAACATTCCGCGTGCCCGTTGGCGCAGATAGTCGAATCCCAGCATGATCAGCGCGAGCCGGATCATCGTTCCCCCAAGGAGGATATGCTCCACGGGGATTCTAGTCACTATGTTGCGCCTGCGCGACCTTGTACTACTATCCTCATCGACGCATGCCGGCCGCGTCCGCGGCCCGGTCCGGCAGGGATTCGGATCTATGGGGGATACCGATGCAGTCTGCAGGCACCCGCTTCATCGTCGTGGCGATCCTCGTCGCCATTGCCTATCTGGCCGTGGGCATGCTGTCGCGCGCCATGGCCGCGAGCGATACGCAGGCTGTCGCCGTATGGCTGGCTGGCGGCGTCAGCTTCGGCGCCTGGCTGGTGAGCCCGCCAGGCATGCGGGCGGCAATACTGGCCGGTACCGTCGTTGCCGCAGCCATCTGGGGAATCGCGGGACACGCCCTGCCCTTCGGCGCCGCGCTCGCATTCTCCGCGATCGAGACTGCCAGCATTGCGATCGGCGCCTGGATCGCCTCCCTTCGCCAACAGGCCGCCCGGCCGCTGCAGGCCGCGGCGCTGCTCGTGGCAGGCGCCATCGTCACCAGCGTGGCAGGCGCGACGCTCGCCGTGGAACTCTGGCGCTGGCTGCAACCGGGGGGCGCTATCGATCTGGCTCGGGAATGGCGCGCCTGGGCGTTTTCCACGATCGTCGGCATCCTGCTCGTCGCGCCCGTGATCGTCGGCTTCAAGGGATTTGCCGTCAAGCGTTCCGGGGGCATGCCGATGAAGCAGTTCGGCGCCGGTGCGGCCATGTTCGCGCTGTTCCTGCTGACGACCCTGATCGTCTTCGATCGCAGCGTGCATCAGCGCTTCGGCGACGTGGCGGCGACGCTCACTTACCTGCCGATGCCGTTCCTGCTGCTGGCATCGATGTTCTGGGGCCCGCGCGGCGGCGCCGTTGCCACGCTGGTGGGCGCGCTGCTGATCATCTGGCTGACCGCGCACGGCGGCGGACCGTTTGCGATCCGCGAAGGTTTTCCGGGCGAGTCGGTGGTGGAGGTGCAGGCTTATGTCTGGGTGTGGGCAGTGCTGCTTCTCGCCGGTCGCGCGCTCAACGAGGCGCGACGAACCGCGCTGGCCAAGGCACGCGACTGGCAGCTGCGCTACGAGCGGACGCTGCAGGCCAATGGCGTGGCAAGCGTCGAGTTCGATGCCGTCACCGGCGTCGCGTGGTGGGGAGAATCGGCCGAAGCCGTACTCGGCGCCGAGGCGGCGCAGCTGCGCAATATCCGCGACTGGCTCGACCGCGTCGACGATGCCGACCGGCCACTGGCGCAGGCGGGCTGGGAAGCCGTGTCCGCCGGCCATCGCGACATGAGCACCGATGCGTATGACATCCGGCTCGACGGACGCGATCTGCATGTGCAGGCGCGCCTTGCTCCGGTAAGGGGGCCGGATGGCGGCGTCGAGCGCGTGGCATGCCTGCTGCGCCTGGTCACGCCCGTGGGCGCGGAACGCCATGCGTGAGCCCGGCGTCTTCCTGATCCACGGTCTGGGCGGCACCCAGTACGACCTGGGCTCGATGCACAAGCGGCTCAAGAACGCGGGATTCGTCACGCATTCGCTGACCTTGCCGGGTCACGGAACGAAGCCGGAAGACCTCGTCGACGTGCGCGCGGAGGACTGGCTCGAAGCGGTGCGGGCGAAGTACCACGAAATCATCGGCCAGCATGACGTGCTGCATCTGATGGGCATGTGCATGGGATCGCTGCTGGCGGTGGAAACCGCCAAGCGGGAACGCCATGCCAAGGGGAAGCTCGTGGTGCTGGCGCCGCCCGTCTACATCGACGGCTGGGCCACGCCTTGGTATCGCGGTGCGCGCAGCCTGCTCTATCGCGTACCGGGCGTGCCGGCGCGGATGAAGGTCATGGAAGAAGACCCGTACGGCATCAAGAACGAGCAGCTGCGCGCCATCGTCAAGGCCAAGTTCGAACGCGGCGAGAACTTCCACTATGGATGGGTGCCGCTCGCCTGCATCCGCGAAGTCGACCGGCTGCGAGGCTTCGTCATGACGGGCCTGGACCGGATCGCCTGCCCGACGCTGGTTGTCCATGCGCGCGAGGACGAGCTGACCAGCCTGCGCTCGGCCACTTACCTCGTCGAACACATCGGCGGCAGGAAGCGCGCCGGCCTGGCCCGCATGGTGGTGCTCGAGGACAGCTACCACATGGTCTGCGTCGACAACGATCGCGAAATCGTCGCCCGCAACGTGCTGGAATTCTTCGATGTCACGGCCGCGGCCTCGCTCGGCATGGGACCGGTGGACGCGGCCATGACGCCCGCCGAGGTACTGGCGCTGCTCGAAACCGCCCGGCGCCTGCTCGAATCCGGAGATTTCGCGGGCCTCTACGCCGCCGGCATTCCGGACTTTGCGTGGCTGCAACCGGGTGCGAACCGCGCGACGGGCGTCTATCGCGGCGGCAAAGGCCTCGCCCGGCTCAAGGGCTGGGCGATGGGCGAGCCGCCGTTGCGCTTCGGCGCCTTCGGCATGCCGAGCCCGAACGCCGGCGTGGCGGTGTTGCCGGCCACGCTGATGGCCGGCGAGGCGCTTGCATCGCCCGGCGTGCTGGCGCTTGCAATGCGCGCCGGCAAGCTGCTGGAGGCGCGCTGGTTTCCCGACGATGTCACGCTGGAAGACCGCTTCTTCGGCGGCGAGCCGGTTCCCGAGGGCCCGAGCCCGCAGGAAAAGGCGTTCTCGGAAGCGGCGGCACTGTCAAAGACGCTGCGCCAGGCGCCGGACAACGACACGCTGCTGGCCCTCTACGCGCTCTACAAGCAAGGCAGCATCGGTGACGTGGTGGGCGAGCGCCCCGGCGTCATGGATGTCGTGGGCCGCGCCAAATACGATGCCTGGGCCGCGCGCAAGGGCATGACGACGCAGGCGGCCATGCAGGCCTACGTCAGCCTCGTGCAGGAGCTGCGGGCCAGGGAGGAGGCGGCGGTGTCGTAGCGGATATCCGTGCATCGAGTTGAACTCGCCTCTCGACAGATTCAATCCTTCAGCTCCTCTCTCAACTTCGGCTCGCCGGTGCGAGGATCCGTCACGGTGACATTCTCCAGCGCCTTGATTCGCCAATCGCCCTCCTGTCGCGTCAGCACCGCAAGGATCACTGTATCCACAGCATGCGGGCCCGCTGGATGAGCCGTTCCAGCCGTCAGTCGACTCCAAAAATGCATCACCACCGCTTCGGGGCCGATGGTCACCACGTGTATCAGTTCGTTTTCGAGCGTGGAATCACTGTAGATCGTTGCGTGAATCGGAGCGTGCATCTCGACAATCGCCTCGACGCCGCGCACGTAGCGCCCAAACCGGTTCACGAATGTCGCATCCTCATGGAACAATGCTGCGAAGGATTCCATATCGTGCCGATTCCACGCGTTCTGAAACGCTCGCAACGCTTCTTCTGGGTGTTTCATATCGCTGGTATCGCAGAACGTTGTAGCGGTTTTTTCTGGCCATTTCATGATAGCAGTCAGCGAAAATCCACGTCGTGATTACGCAACCTGCCTCCGCGCCCCGCGCAACCGCCGAACAAGAAACGGAGCAATCAACATCGTCCCCGACGCCAGCAGCAGCCCCGCCGAAATCGGGCTCGACCACAACACCGCCACGTCGCCATTCGAGATGGACAAGGCGCGGCGCAGATTCTGTTCCAGCATTTCGCCCAGCACGAAACCGAGGATCAGCGCGGACATCGGGAAATCCATCTTGCGCAGGATATAGCCGAACACGCCGAGCACCGTCATCAGCACCAGGTCGAAGGTGGTCGCATGCACGGCATAGACGCCGATGGCACTGATCGCGGCGATGGCTGGCACCAGCATCCACATCGGTGTGGACAATGCACGCGCGAACAGATTGACCAGCGGGATATTCAGCACCAGCAGCATCACGTTGCCGATGAACAGCGAGGCGATCAGGCCCCAGACGATATCCGGCTGCTGGGTAAACAGCATTGGGCCGGGCGTGATGTTGTACAGCGTCAGCGCGCCCATCATCACTGCGGTCGTACCCGAGCCGGGCACGCCGAGGGTCAGCATCGGCACGAAGGAGCCGGTCGCCGAGGCGTTGTTGGCCGCCTCGGGCGCCGCCACGCCGCGAATATCGCCGTGGCCGAAGGTTCCGTTGCTGCCGTAGATGCGCTTCTCGGTCATATAGGTGATCGCGCTGGCAATGGTGGCCCCCGCTCCCGGCAGCACGCCGACAAAGAAGCCGATCACCGACGAACGAACCGTGCACCACCACGTCTGCGCGGCCTCCCGCGCATTGAACATCATGCGGCCGGTGTTCTTGACCAGTTGCTGCCCCGTCTCGGTATGCTGCTCCAACATCAGCATCAGCTCGCTGACCGAGAAAAACCCGATCACCACCACGATGAACTGGATGCCATCGGACAGGTGCACGTTGTCGAAGGTGAAGCGGTACACGCCGCTATTGGCGTCGACACCGACGGTGGCCAGCGTCAGGCCGATCAATGCCGCCAGCAATGTGCGGACCGGCTTGTCGCCAACCATGCCAGCCAGGCACGCGATGGCAAAGATCATCAGCGCGCAGTATTCGGCGGGACCGAAGGCCACCGCCCAGTCGGCAAGCACCGGCGCGAAGATCACCAGGCCGAGGGTGGCAATCACCGATCCGACAAACGAACTCCACGCGGAGATGGACAGCGCCACGCCGGCCAGTCCCTTGCGCGCCATCGGGTAGCCGTCGATCGCCGTCATGATGGCACCGGCGTCGCCCGGCACATTGAGCAGAATCGACGAGATGCGGCCGCCGTACTCGCATCCCATATAGACGGCGGCCAGCAGAATCAGAGCGGTCTCCGGCGGCAGCTTCATCGCATAAGCCAGCGGCAGCAGAATGGCGACGCCGTTGATCGGACCCAGCCCCGGCAGCATGCCGACCAGCGTTCCGATAAAGGCCCCGATCGCGGCCACCAGCAGGTTCGACCATTGCGACGCAATGCCGAAACCGTGCAGCAGATGTTCGAACGCGCTCATAGCAGGCCCTCGATCAGGGTGCCGATCGGCAGCGTGACTTCCAGCCAGCGATCGAACAGGAAAAACAGGCTAATGCCCATCAGCGCGCCGGTCGCCACGCAGGCCATCCACCCGCCGCCGAACAGCCGGCCCAGCACGATCGTCAGCAAGGCGGTGGCAATGGCAAAGCCGAGCCACTGGAACACCAGTGCATACGCCAGCAGTGCAGCCACCATGATGGCCAGCCGGAAGGCGCCACCGCGCTCGGGCCAGGCGACCTTGGGCCCCGGAAAGACAAGCAACCAGATACTGCACAGTGCCATCAGCACGCACAGCAGCAGCGGGAAGGCCCGCGGCCCCACCGGCTCGTAGCTGAACTCGGCGGTAAATCCCGTGGCCACCCACGCGGCGGCGGCGCTCAGCAGCAGCCACGCGATGGCGAAAACGCGATCACTATTCATCGATGTCTCAGGGTGTTTGGGGTGGCCGCGAGCGCGGCCCAAGGGAGATGCCGGGCGTCCCGGCGGCCCGCTTTACTTCATCAGGCCAAACTCGCGCGCCAGCGTCTGGTAGCGGGCGACTTCGGCCTTCACATAGCTGTCCAGTTCCGGGCCGGTCTTGGCAAACGGAAAGAGGCCCCTGGCGTCGAGCGCTTCGCCAAACTGGCGCGAGGCCAGCAAGTTCCGGAACGCAGTGCTCCACCATTGGAACTCGGCATCGGGCACCTTCGGCCCCATATAGAAGCCGCGCACGATGGGCCATTGGACATCGAAGCCCTGCTCCTTCGCGGTCGGAATCGCCGCCAGCTTGCCGGGCAGGCGCTTGTCGGCCAGCACCGCGAGCACGCGGATCTTGCCGGCCTCGAGCATGCCCGCGACCTCGCCGATGTCCCCGGGCACGACCTGCACATGGTTGCCGAGCAAGGCCGTGATGGCCTCTCCGCCGCCCTCGAAGGCGACGTAGCGCATCGTGCGATGCTCGACGCCGGCCTGCTTGGCAACGAGCGCCGCCTTCATCCAGTCCTGGCTGCCGACCGAACCGCCCGCGCCAAACACCACCTTCTGCGGATCGGCCTTCATCGCGGCCATCAGGTCCTTCAGCGTCTTGTACGGCGAGTTGGCGGCGACCGCGACCATGCCGTAGTCGGTACCGATGGCGGCCAGCCACTTGACGTCGTCCGGCCCGTATTTGCCGAACTTGCCGTGGGCCAGGTTCAGCAACGAGCCGCTGGAGAAAGCGACGATGGCCTGGCCATCGGCCGGCCGCTGTGCCACGACGGCGTTATAGGCGACCGCGCCGATGCCGCCCGGCATATAGGTCACGCGCATCGGGCTCTTCAACTGGCCGCCGTCCTGCAGCGCGGTTTGTGCCAGCTTGCAGGTCAGGTCAAAACCGCCCCCGGGCTTGGCCGGCGCGATGCATTCGGGGCGCGATGGCTGGGCCTGGGCGTTCGTGGACAGCATCGCCCCTGCGGCGAGCATGGCGGCGACGAGCTTGGGAATGGCGGTCATGGGGTCTCCTGGTCCGGTCGTTGTTATGGCGCGCGAACACGAATTGACTTCGGCGCGATTGGCCGTATCGTAGAGCCCGATGCTGTCGCGAGCCTGTCATCGCGACTGTCACGGCCTAGCGTTTACCCTATTCCATGCGCTTATTGCTGATCGAGGATCATCAGGAGCTTGCTGCCTGGATGGTCAAATCCTTGCGGGCGGACGGATTCGACATGGATCATGTCCCCGATGGAGAAACTGCCCTGACGATGCTGCAGGAGCAGCCTTACGGTGTGATCCTGCTCGACCTGTCATTGCCCGGCATCGATGGCCTGGAAGTCCTGCGGATAGCCAGGGCGCGCGGCGTCGGCGCGCCTATCCTGATTCTGACCGCGCGCACCGAAGTTGCCGACCGCATCAAGGGCCTGGACCTGGGCGCCGACGACTATATCGCCAAGCCCTTCGACCTTGGAGAATTGAGCGCGCGCATCAAGGCCCAGTTGCGGCGCACCCATGGTGGCCAGCCGGTGACGCGCTTCGGCGATCTCGCCTTCGACTCGGTCGAGCGCATCTTCCTGCTGCGCGATGCGCCGCTGATGCTGTCGCGGCGCGAACATGCGGTTCTGGAAGCGCTGTTTATCCGCGCCGGCCGCGTGGTAACACGCGAAAGCCTGCTCGGTCGGGTGTTCTCGCTGGATGACGAAGTCAATCCCGAGGCCATCGAGCTCTACGTATCCCGCGTACGCAAGAAGCTGCGCGACAGCAAAACGACCATCACCGCCGTCCGGGGCATTGGCTACCTGCTCGAATCGAATCATGGCAGCGACTGAGCGTCGGCACAGCCTGCGCCGGCGTCTGCTTTGGCGCTTGACCATCCCGCTGGTCGCGGTCGGCATCTTTACCGCTTTCACCTCGTATCGCACCGCGTTGTCCGAAGCCAATCAGGCCCATGACCGCACGCTGCTGGCTTCCGCGCGCGCCATCGCGGAGCGGCTCGACTATCGCAATCACCAGTTGGTGGTGGACGTTCCCTATGTCGCACTGGACACCTTCCAGGTCGATATCCGGGGCCGCATTTTCTATCGGGTCCGCGATCCGGCGGGGCGTTTTGTTTCCGGTGACCGGGATTTGCCGCCGATGCCCAAGGACGTGCCGCGCAGCGACCACTACCCTGCCCTCGTGCATTTCTACAATACCGATTACCTCGGCACGCCGCTGCGCGTCGCGGCATTATGGCAACCGGTCGCGGGCGCCGGCGATGGCGGCATCGCCCTGGTCGAAGTCGGCGAAACGCTGGAAATGCGCGACGACATGGCGATGCGGCTGCTGGCCACCACGCTGTGGCAGCAGGCGCTGTTGATCGCCGCCTCGCTTGCGCTGATCGCGCTGGCCGTGCATGTCGCACTGCGGCCGCTGAAGAACATCGAGGCCACGCTACGGGCCCGCGACACCGCCAGTCTGGATCCGATCGACGTTCCCGAACTGCCGCGGGAAATCCATCCCCTTCTCGCCTCGTTGAACAGCTATCTGGACAGCCTGCGCGGCATGGTCTCGCGGCAATCGCAGTTCCTCGACGATGCCTCGCATCAGTTGCGCACCGCGCTCGCGCTGGTCAGAACGCAGGCAGACCATGCCGTGCGGACCTATCAGGCCAAGCCGGAATGGCGCGAGATCCGGGACGCCATTGACCGCACCATCCGGCTGACCAACCAGCTGCTGGCGTTGGCGCGTACCGATGCCCAACCGCCGCATGCCGCGCAGGGCGCCGCGCTGCAACGGCTGGACCTGACGGCGCTGTGCCGGGCGGTGTCGGCCGAGTGGTATCTCGCGGCGCGCGATCGGCAGCTGGACTTTGGCCTGAGCGCCTCCGACCAGATGCATGCCTACGTCAACGGCGACGAAGGCATGCTGCGCGAAATGCTGGCCAATGTTCTGGACAATGCCGTGCAATACACGCCCGCGGGCGGACGGGTGGAAGTGACGGTGATGGCGGGGGCCACCACGCATCAGGTGCTGGTGGACGACAGTGGCCCCGGCATTGCGCCGGCGATGCGGGCCAAGGCATTCGAACGATTCGCGCGCCTCGGCGGCTCGCGGTCTCCGGGCAGTGGACTCGGTCTGGCAATCGTGCGGCAGATCTGCGAAGCGCACGGCGGACGCGTGCTGCTGGAAGACGGGCCGGATGGACGAGGACTTCGGGTCCGTATCGAATTGCCTGCCGCCAGCGCGCCCGGCCGTGTCAGCGGATCGCTACCGGATTCACGTTGACCTGGGTCGAGCCGACATAGCGTGGCTGGCCCAGCACGAACAGGAATTCCCACGCCTTGTCACGCACCAGCGCGCGGCTGTCGATCAGTTCGAGGTTATAGATGCCACGCTTGGCCAGCATGAACTGATTGACCGGAAACTCTTCGCCGCTCGGATTCGGGTACACCTCCGAGGCCCAGGTGTCGCCACCGAACGCCACGATGCCCTGGTCGGCGAGCCATCGCGCCGCCTCCATGCCGATGCCCGGTTCCACCTCGAGGAACTGCTTGTTGTCCTTGCCGATCAGTTCGAGCCATCCGGTGTGGAACAGCACGACATCGCCCTTGCGCAGCGTGACGCCCTGACGCTTGAGCACGGCCTGGATATCGGCAACCTTGAATTCCGTTCCGCCCGGCACGATGGCCTTGCCATAATGCGCGGTCATGTCCAGCACCACGCCCCGCGTGACGATCGGCGGTACCTTTTCCACGCCGAGCTTCTTCACGCCTTCCACCGTGACGAAGTCCACCGCGCGATTGCCGTTGTAGTAGACGTTGTCGATACCGATATGCCCGATGCCATTGAGCTGGGTGCCGACGCCGGTCCACGCCACGGCGAGCTCATCGTTGAACGTAAAACGGTTCGGCCCCAGGGTCTGGCCGGCCTGCTCCCCGGGCTGGATGTTGTACAGCTTGAAGCTGCGATGCCGGAATGCCGGCAGATCCTTGCTGACCGGAACGCCGAGCGCATAGGTCTTGCCGGTCTTGACCAGCCCGGCGGCCTGCCGGACGACGTCGGGCGTCAACAGGTTGGCCGCGCCGATTTCATCGTCCGGTCCAAACTGCGAGGGATACCAGTCGGCCGCCCATGCGCCGTGAGCCGTTGCCGCCAATATCACCGCCATCGCAATTCCGTGCTTCGCTTTCATCGTGTTCTCCGCTCTCTGACGATCGAATCACGATTCTGCTGTGGCGCTTGACTGCGAAAAACCGGCCCGGCTGCGAAAGACCTTTGAATCGTACGCAAGGGTCGATGGATCGGTCAGCTCGGCAACCGGCTAGTTCGACCGCGGCAGGATCTCCATCGATTCACACTCGCTCCCCCGGCACCAGGCAATGATCTGGACCTGGCCGATGTCCCATTCCAGAGTGAATGCGCCAAAATCAAAGGAGCTATAGCGGCATCGGTCCCCAAGGACTTCCTTGAGGCGGTCCACCGGCTGCCCAGCGTAGCGACTCACGTCGACGAGCGCGGTGAGGATGCGCGCCTCCTCTTCAGCCTTGGCGCGCGCATGCCGGGCTCCCGCTCGCCGGGACCAGGAGACGAGCCAGAGTCCGAGCATTGTCAAGGCAAACAGCAACAGTGCGGAGGCGGTGGAGAGCATGCGCAGCCGGGGAGTTCTGGACGGCAATACGGTCCGAATGGGTCTTGACTCGAAAAGTCGATCTCGAATTGTACCGACCATCCGGCCAGAGCGACGCGCCGGCAACCAGCGTTGGAATCGGAATTGGCACGCGCAAGGCGCCCCGCATGGGCCCAGATCGCATTCAATGCGCCGCGACACCCCTCCCCCGCTGTATTCGCCTCTGCAGACTGTGCGCAATGAACGCCGCCATCGTCCCCAGCGTGGCCGCCGAGGCCAGCATCGTGAACGCGGCCACCGATGGCGGCTGGTGCGACGCAAAGTAGGCGACCAGACCGAGGAAGAAGCCCAGCAGGTTGTTCAACGCGGGTGCCTTTGCCAGCGACAACGCGATGCCGGTGATTGCAAACACGACCGCAGTGAGCGTGTATTGCCCCAGCAGCGGCGTCAGTGCCGCCATGGCAAGCGCCGTGCCGATACCGAGCGCCACGCCGATCAGCACGCAGCCCAGATTGATCGCGCCCTGCTTCAGGTTCATACCGCGTGTGAAGAATGAAATCCAGCCAACGAACATGGCCCATACCGGCACGTCCAGCGCGGTCACGCTCAGCGTGGCGGCCGACGAGGCAACGATCGACTCGGCGATGACCACCTTCAAATGCGTGGGAAAGGAGCGATCAGCCATGGCTGGTCTCCGCTGACTCAGCGGCCAGGCGAGGCGACAACAGGTCCGCCAGCCCGATGCGCCGCAGGAAATCGGCACGGATCCGGTCGGCGACTGCATTGACCACCTCGCAGCCATCGTCCGAGGGATCGACATGGACGCGGAAGGGCCGCTTGCCGTAGGGACGCCCGACGATGTCGACAATGGCCTGGGCCACCGCCGAAACGTCGGCATCGGGCGGTTCGCACGCGGCCAGACCCTGGAGAACCTCCTGCTCGAAGCCGGCATAGGCGCCGGTGGCATATTCCTGCTCGCGGGCGGTATCGGCCGGGCGGCCGCTGTGCGCGAAGTGATTGGTGCCCTTGGTGAACGCCCCGGGTACGATGATCGACGTCTCGATGCCCCAGCGGGCAAGCTCTCCGGCATAGCTGACCGCGACGGCATCCATTGCCGCCTTGGCGGCGAAGTACGGCGCCAGGTAAGGCGGCGTGCCGCCACGGTGGCTGCTGCTCCCGACCCACAGGACCAAGCCCTGCCCCTGCTTGCGCATTTGCGGCAAGACTGCGCGGTTCACGCGCTGGGTCCCCAGTACGTTCACGTCGTACAGATGCGCAAATTGCTCCGGCGTGAAGGCTTCGGCGGGACCGAATGCCATGTGGCCGGCGTTGTGAATCAGTACATCGATCCGCCCCTGTTCCGCGACGACGCGATCCACTGCGGATTGCGCGGAACTCTCGGACTGCACGTCCAGTTCGACGGCATGCAGGTTCACCTTGTTGTCGGCGGCATATGCCAGCAGCGCGTCGACCTGGGGCGCATTGCGTCCCTGCGTGTCGCGCATTCCCGCATAGACGGTGTGGCCCGCCGACGCGAGCGCTCTGGCGCTCAGGGCACCGAAGCCGCTGGAGGCGCCGGTAATCAGGATGGTCAGACTCATGGTTTGCTCCTCGCTCGTAGATGGCACTTCGCTGAGGCATTGCGTTGCGTTGCGTTGGGGAGAGCATCGTCTGCCCCGGTACTGGCGTCGTGCGCCGTGATGAACGCGATCGCTTTGCCGAAGGGACGCTCGGATTGGATTGCGCGTCCCATGGCGACCATCTTGGCGGTTGGCGAGGATGGGATAAAGGTGGCCGGCTTGGCGGGTCAATTCAACGCGGCATAACAATGCGGTGGAATCGAATCCGCCGCAGCAGCGAAAACGGCGACGGGTGCACCCGCCGCCGCGTCCTCCTTGTCCCCGGTCCGCAGTCTTCCAAGCCCAGAGCAACAGGAGGAGTTATCCGGCTTTGTCCGGATCTCCACACGCCGGCAGGCCGCCGGCGCAGCGTGCTCACTTCCTTGCTGCCGACGGACCGGCCTCTCCTCGTTCCGCGCCATAGGTCTTCACCAGGTAATCGACGATAACGGGTATGTCCTCGTCCTTCAGCGGTGCGCCGAAAGGTGTCTTCATCTTCTTGACGGTTGCCTCCCAGTACTTGCGGGGCGAGGAAGCCGGCTGCGTCGAGACGTACTGCGCGGAATGGCAGGTCATGCAATTCTGCAATGCAAGCGCGTATCCCGGCAGGCTGCTCGGCTTGTACATTGCCGTCTCTTGAGGGAGCTTGATTTCAAGCGCCATCGCACTGGATGTCGCCGCGAAAGCAACGACGGCAGCAAGGGCGGATCGCATCTGGTTTTTTCTTTTCATGGCGCCCTCACCTGACGATCACGCGCGTGGATTCCACCACGTTGCGCATGTATCCAGCCGGATTCCAGTTCGCGGTCAGCGGCTGCGTCTCGCCGGAGCGGCTTTTCGCCCGAACGCGCAGGTCGTAATTGCCCTTCCTGGCCGGACGGAACGCAATGCTCCATTCCCGGAACGAGTACCGGCCCAGGTCCTTGCCGAGAGATGCCGCACGCCAGCTGGTGCCGCCATCGTCGGAAAATGCCACCTCCTGGATACCGTGTCCGCCGTCGAAGGCAATGCCCTTGACGACGACCTGCTGCCCCATCGGCACGATACTGTCCTGCATGTGGCTCGTGATAAAGGACCGCACATTGAATCGGCCAATGGGAACGGTGCTGGTGGGGGCGGTACCTGGAGAGACGCAGGCGCAGTCATTCGCCGGAATCCGATAGGCTGAGTTCATCCAGAATCCGTCGAACGGTTTGTCCAGCACCTGAATGTGGGACAGATGCTTGACCCAATACGTCCCGTAGTGCCCGGGCACGACCAAACGCAAGGGATAGCCGTTCAGGAATGGCAAGTCCTTGCCGTTCATCGCCCAGGCCAGCATGACCTCGCCGTCCATGGCGTGATCCAGTGTCAGCGCCTTGACGAAATCGGGTCCTGTTTCGAGCGGCGAACGATCCAGTCCATCGAAACTGACCTGGACCGCCCCGGCCCTGACACCGGCCTTTTCCAGCAATGCGCGCAGCGGAATACCGGTCCAGCGGGCATTGCCCATGGCGCCATTGCCGAGCTGCCCGCCATTGACGCGCGGGTCGAAGAACCCTCGGCTATTGCCCGAGCATTGATTGACGGCAACGAGATCGACGGGCTCGGCAATCTTGCGCAGTTCCCGCAACGACAGCTCCATGGCGTTGGCGACATGGCCATCGATCTTGAGCCGATACCTGGCGGGATCAATGTTGGTGGGAATCCCGCTCCAGTGATAACGCACGAAGAAGGCGTCATTGGGCGTGATCGCGCCCTCGCGAAACACTTCAAAAGGCGTCTCGAGCTGCGGCGGGCGGCTGGTCAGCAGAATCAGCGGCCGCTTCTGCGGAAATGCCACCAGTTCGCGCTGGCCGTTCTCGAATGGCATTTCGATGGTCCGGCTTGCGGCCAGCACCGCCGGTGCCGCCAGTCCGAGTGTTCCCTGAAGGGCGATGGCCGCGCCGCCCTTCAAGATGCTGCGACGGCCGTAATCGGCGCCGTCGGACTTATGCCGTCCCGCCATTCCTGTCTCCTGGTCTTTTGATTAATTGATGGCGAGCAGCGTAAAAGATCGGCGCTTATAAGTAAAACCGGTAAATTTGGTATCCCTTACCGGGAAATTGGATTCAAACGTGCAATCGCGGGACGCGCGACCCATATCGACGCACGCAATTCGCAGGATCCCAATGCCGGAATCGCGGCCCAATGAAACGGACAACCGACGAACGACGATGTGTGGCGACAAGAGCGTGCCGAATCACTTTGGTTGACATGCAAACCATTTCGCGGTCAAAATAGTTTGCATGCCACCCATCCCGCCTTCTCCGGCACCGAATCCGTCCGCTACCGAGCCTTCCCCCCGCCTCGGCCGCCTGATCGGCGCGGTCTATCGCCGATGGCGAAGAGCCGTCGACCAGAGCTTTCGCGAGCTGGGCCTGACCGATGCGTCCCGCGCGCCGTTGGTGGCGCTCTATGAATCCCCGGCGCCGAGCATGCGCCAGGGCGAGCTCGCCGACCTGCTGGCGCTCGACAAGTCGTCGTTGGTCAGGGTGCTGTCGCAGTTGCGCGAGATGGGGTTGGTCGAATGGGAAGCGGACGAGGCCGATCGGCGCGCCAAGAGCATTCGGCTGACGGCGTCAGGCCGCGCCATGGCCAGGCGCATGCTGAGAAAAAGCCTGGAAATCGAGGCGCAGATCCTCGAAGCGCTCTCCCCCGAAGAATTGCAGACCACCCGCTCCGCCCTAGAGAAAATCGCACGCCGCCTGACCGAAGTCTGAGGCGGCCCCCATCATGCAGTCCTCCCAACAAGCGATTTACCCTTCCGTCCGCGCTCCGATGTGGTTGCTGGTGCTGGTGACGCTCAGCGGCACCATGGCGATGCACATCTTCGTGCCGGCGCTGCCGTTGGCCGGCACGGACCTGCAGGCCAGTGCCGCCGGCATGCAGCAGACCATCACCTACTACGTATTGGGACTGGCCTTCGGCCAACTGATCTACGGGCCGGTATCGGACACGATCGGGCGACGCCCCACGCTGCTGATCGGGCTGGGCCTGTACCTGGTCGCCAGCATCCTCGCCCTGTTTGCGACGTCGCTGACCTGGCTGCTGTTTGCGCGGCTGGCGCAGGCGCTCGGTGGCGCGGCGGGCATCACGCTGGGCCGGTCGATCGTGCGCGACACCGCCGCACCCGGGCGCGTCACCAGCGATCTGGCGCTGCTGAACCTGCTGACGCTGGTGGGCCCCGGCCTGTCGCCGGTCGTGGGATCGTTTCTGGCCGATCAGTTCGGCTGGCGCGCGATCTATGTCTTTCTGGTCGGCATCGCCGCCTTGATGGTGTATTGCGCCTGGCGCCTGCTGCCGGAAACGAATCCGGAGCGCCGAACGCTGGAGGTGTTCACGATCGCGCGGGATTATGGCCGCCTGCTGCGCCACCGGCGCTATCTCGGCTTCATGCTGGGCGGATCCTGTTCGACCACCGCGCTCTACCCGTATCTGGCGACCTCGCCGTACATCGTCCATGAGCAATTGGGCCTGCCGGTCTGGCAGATCGGCTGGTTCGCCACGGTGACGATCGTTGGCGCCAGCCTTGGAACGATGATCACGAAGCGATTGGCGGGCCAGGTTCGGCCGGAGGTCTTCCTGAATGCCGGCGCGGGCCTGAGCCTGTCGATGGCGTCGGCACTGTTGCTGGTGCAGATCGGCGGCTGGCTGACCGCGCCGCTGCTGATCGCGGTCACCTTCATGCTCACGGTCGGCGCGGGCCTGGCCAGCCCGGCGGCATTGTCGCGTTCGATCTCGGCCGTTCCCGGCCTGACCGGCGCGGCGGCCGGCCTGTACGGCTGCGGACAAATGGCAATCGGCGCGCTGGGCACCAAGCTGGTGGGATACGGCACGACGCCCGCGACGGCCTGCGCGGTGGTTCAGATCCTGATCACCGGCACGGCGTTGGGCGCGTATCGGGTCGCGGCGCGAGCAAAGAGCGTCTGATCGCGCATCGCACTGGCTGCGGCCGGCAGTCCGGCGCCATTCGGCCGAACTCCAAAGCCGGTCAGACGTTGCCCGATACCACAAGTCTCGCATTCCGCGTACAAGGAATGGCGCGCGCCAAATCGCGCAACCAACCTTGTGGAGGGCCTCTTGCAATGGATTGCAGACCACAGCCAGTTGATCTCCGCGCTCACGGGTGTCGGCACCCTGCTGGTATGGGTCATCTACCTGCAGGTATTCGTCAGTAGTTACCGGCGGCAGCTTCGTGCCACGCTGCTGATCACGCGCGGCCCCGGAGACGGGCTCGCCGCGCGCTGTTTCGTGACGAACATGAGCTCCGGCCCGGTTTATGTGCAGAGCGTGATCGTCGCACTGGAAACGCCCGGCGGAATGGTGGTGATGCCTGCGACCGAGACGCAGGACGCCGAACAGCAGGCCTACTCGCGGCCATTGGAGAGAACGCGGCAAGGACCGCTGCAGCCGGCGGCGATTCGGGACATCGGCTCGTTCGAGCATCTGATGTCGCCCGCATTGCAGGAGGCCCGGCCCGAGACGGTCCAGGCCGTGACAATCGTCGTCCTTGGGGTCTATGGCACCGAGGACTTGCCGATCGGCGCGCGGCGCCGCTTCGTCGTGACGCCATCGGGCGCCCGGCTTCGCCTGCACGGCGCGACGCTCGACACGGAACAGATCAGGAAGAAGAGCGAGCGCCGAAAGTTGCTGGCCGATCTGCAGCGCGATCAGTAGATGACTACTCCGCCGCGATCTTCATCGTCTTGATATCCCGTTCCCAGCGCATCAGCTCGTCGTTGATGCGCGCGCGGAATGCCGCGGGCGTGCTGCTCTCCGGTTCGACGCCCTGCTGCGCCAGCGCCGCCACCACGTCGGGCCTGGCCAGCGCCTTGGCCGTTTCGCGCGCCAATTGCTCGATGATGGCCGGGTCGGTGCCGCCGGTGGTGAACAGCCCGTACCAGCTGGAGAAGTCGTAGCCCGGCACACCGGCTTCGGCCATGGTCGGCACATTCGGCAGCGAGGGAATGCGCTTCTTCGTGGTGACCGCCAGGATCTTCGCCTTGCCGGTCTTCAGTGCGGCCATGGCGACCGGGACCGAGCCGAACACCATGTCGACGTTGCCCGCGTACAGGTCGTTCATCGCCGGGCCGTTGCCCTTGTACGGGATGTGCAGCAGGTCGATGCCGCCGAGCTTTTCCATCAGCGCGCCGGATACATGCAGCGTGGTGCCATTGCCCGACGAGCCGTAGGTATAGGCGCCCGGTTTCTGCTTCGCGCCGGCGAGCAGCTCCTTGACGTTGTTGAACGGCAGGCCGGTCCTGACCATCAGCACGTTGGCCGCCTCGGCGACCAGCGACACCGGCGCCAGGCCGGTGCGCGGGTCGTAGGGCATCTTGCGGGTCAGGGCCGGCATGATGGTCTGCGCGCCGGCGCTGCCGAGCAGCAGCGTGTAGCCGTCCGGTGTCGCCTTGGCGACCATGTCGGAGCCGATCAGGCCGCCGGCGCCGCCGCGGTTCTCGACCACGACGGACTGGCCCATGCTCTGCTGCAGTTCCTTGGCCAGGATGCGGGCGATGGTGTCGTTCGCCCCGCCCGCCGCAAAGGCCACCACCATGCGAATCGGCTTGGACGGGTATTTGTCCGCGGCGACAGTCAGCGAAGGCATGGCGCACAACGCGGCGAGGGCGAACAAGGTACGACGGCGAACGGTATGGCGGACGGCGGGCATGACGGGTTTCTCCTCCTGATGGTCGCCCGATCTTAATGGCCGCCTCAAATAAAGAAAATTAAGACTTTATTTGCCGTCTCAAAAGAAAAACTTAAGACCGCTATCCACCGCTATTCGCCGCGATGGCTTGTCCCGCCGATGCACTCGGCTGGGGAACATTGCCCCGCGCCGGTGCCTCCGCCGCGCTCGTCCTGTCGCTCGACCACCCACCGCCGAGTGCCCGGAACAGCGACGCCAGCGCGCTCTGCCGCTGTGCGGCCACCTCGATCAACGCGGTCTGCGCGGCATAGTGGCTGCGCTGCGCCTCCAGGTAGCGCAGATGGTCGTCCACGCCGGCGCGGTAACGCGCCTCCGACAGCCGCAGCGTCTGTTCGCTGGTCTGCGCGACGGCACGGCGGGCGATCTCTTCGCGGCGAAGCGTATCGGTGGCCGCGAGCGCGTCCGAGACTTCGCGGAACGCGGTCTGGATCGTCTTCTCGTAGTTCGCCACGGCGATGTCCTTGCGCACATGGGCGAGATCCAGGTTGGCGAGATTGCGCCCGCCGGAGAAGATCGGCAGTGTCAGCTGCGGGGCGAACGACCATACCGTCTGGCCCGCGCCGAACAGGTTGGACAGCTCGCCGCTGGCGCTGCCGAACATGCCGGTCAACGTGATGCGCGGGAAGAACGCCGCGCGCGCCGCGCCGATGTCGGCATGGCGCCCGCGCAGCCGCTGCTCCGCGGCCAGGATGTCGGGCCGATGGATCAGCAGTTCGGACGGCGTGCCGGGCGCCAGCGTCTGCACCAGCAGCACATCGTCGCGCGGCGCCTGCGGCAACTGCGCGGCAATGTCCGGCACGCCGACCAGCAGCGCGAGCGCATTGGTGGCCTGGCGGAACTCCCGGTCGGTGCGTTCGAGGTCGGCACGCGCCTGGTCGGTCAGGCCGCTCGCCTCGTAGAAGTCCAGCGCGGTAGCGGTGCCGGCCTGGCGGCGCTGCGCGATCAGCCGCAGCGACGATTCGCGCGTCTGCAGCGTCTGCGTGGTCAGCAGATGGCGCCGCTGCGCGCTGTCCCGCGCCAGATACGCCTGGATGACCTCCGCCACCAGGCTGATGCGCGCGCTGCGCGCGGCCGCCTCGGTCGCGAAGTACTCCTGCAGCGCCGCTTCGGAAAGATTGCGCACGCGCCCGAACAGGTCCAGCTCGAATGCCGGCACGGCAATACCGGCCTGCACGGTCTGCTGGACCGAGCCCATGCCCGGCTGGCGCAGGTCTTCCGCAATCCGCTGCCGGCTGCCGCCCGCCTCCGCCTGCAGGCCCGGCACACGGTCGGCGCGTTGCACGCGATACATCGCCCGCGCCGCGTCGATATTGAGCACCGCCTGCCGCAGGTCGCGGTTGTTCGCGAGCGCGAGCGCCACCAGCTCGCGCAGCTTGTCGTCGACGATGAAGCTGTCCCACTGCAGCACGGCCGCCGATGACGGCGCGGTCCGCGTATCGTCGGCCGCCATCCCGCTCGCCTGTCCGGACGTCCATTGCGTGGGAACCGGCGCCGCCGGCCGCTCGTAGACCGGCGCAAGCGAGCAGCCCGCGAGGACGGCACCCGCGCCCAGCAGCAGGCACGGCAGCGTCATCCGGGATCGAATCGATTTCATTGCGCGCCCTCCGTCGGCGTCGTTGCAGTCGTCGTGGTCGCAGTCGGCGTGTTGGTACGTGCGCTGTCCCGGTAGCGCTTGAAGCGCGACAGCACCCAGACGAAGAAGACCGGGGCGAACACCACGCCCAGCGTGGTCGCCGTCAGCATGCCGCCGATCACGCCGGTGCCGATGGCACGCTGGCTGGCCGCGCCCGCGCCGGTGGCGATGGCCAGCGGCACGACGCCGAGGATGAAGGCCATCGAAGTCATCACGATCGGGCGGAAACGCAGCCGCGACGCCTCGAGGGCCGCGTCGATCAGCGGCATCCCCTGCTCGCGCAGCGACTTGGCGAATTCGACGATCAGGATCGCGTTCTTGGCCGCCAGACCGATGATCGTGATCAGCCCCACCTTGAAATAGACGTCGTTCGGCATGCCGACGGCATTGACGGCCAGTACCGAGCCCAGCGCACCGATCGGCACGATCAGCATCACGGCCCCGGCGATCGCCCAGCTCTCGTACAGCGCCACCAGCAGCAGGAAGACCACCAGGAAGGACAGCCCCAGCAACAGCGGTGCCTGCGCGCCGGCCTGCCGCTCCTGATACGACAGCCCGGTCCATTCGTAGCCGATGCCCGCCGGCAGCGTGGCGGCGATCCGTTCGATCTCGGCCATGGCCTCGCCGGTACTGAAACCGGGCGCGGCGTCGCCGATGATCTTGATCGTCGGATAGCCGTTGTAGCGCGACACCTGCACCGGGCCGATCTCCCACTCCGGCGTGGCGAACGCGCTCAGCGGCACCTGCTCGCCGCGCACGTTGGGCACGTTCAGCGACAGCAGCGCTTCGGGCGTCATGCGGTCGCGCACGTCGGCCTGCACCACCACCCGCTGCAGGCGGCCGACGTTGGCGAAGTCGGCCACGGTCGCGGAACCATAGGCGCTGGAGAGCGCGGTGTTGATCGCCTCGAAGCCGACGCCCAGCGCCTCGGCCTTGTCGCGGTCGATATCGAGCCGCAGCTGCGGCGCGTCCTCCAGGCCTTCCATCATCGCGTACGCCAGCACCGGCGACGTGTTGGCCTGCTTCAGCAGCGCATCGCGCGCCGCCACCAGCGCGGCGCGCCCGAGGCCGCCGCGATCCTGCAGACGCAGCGCAAAGCCGCTGGCATTGCCCAGCCCTTCGATCGGCGGCGGATCGACCGCCATCACGCGCGCCTCCTTCAGTCCCGCGAACTGCGCGTTGAAGGCCGCGACCTCGTCGCTGGCATGCTGGCCGCTGCCGCGCTCGGACCAGTCGGTCAGCGTCGGAAAGCCCAGCGCCGCGTTCTGGCCGCTGCCCGAGAAGCTGAAGCCCAGCACCATCGTGGTCGATTCCATCGCCTTGCGGCCGAGCAGCCAGCTCTCCAGCTCCTTGACGACGGCCTCGGTGCGCTGGTTGGTCGCGCCCGGCGGCAGCTGCACGTCGACGACGAAGTAGCCCTGGTCCTCGATCGGCACGAACGATTCCGGCAGCCTCGTGTACAGCAGCGCCAGCAGCGCGACCACCATGCCGTAGACGATCATGCAGCGGCCGGCCCGGCGCAGCAGTTTCGCGTTCAGCGCGGTGAACCGCTCGGTCAGCCGGCCAAACCTGCGGTTGAACCAGCCGAAGAAGCCGCGCTTCTCTTCATGGTGACCTTGCGGGATCGGCTTGAGCAGCGTCGCGCAGAGCGCGGGCGTCAGCGTCAGCGCAAGGAAGCCGGAGAACAGGATCGACACGGCGAGCGACAGCGAGAACTGCCGGTAGATCACGCCGACCGATCCGGACATGAAGGCCAGCGGGAAGAACACCGCGGCCAGCACCAGCGTGATGCCGATGATGGCGCCCGACACTTGGCTCATCGCCTTGGCGGTCGCCTCCACGGGCCCCAACCCTTCCTCGGCCATGATCCGCTCGACGTTCTCCACCACCACGATGGCGTCGTCGACCAGGATGCCGATCGCCAGCACCATGCCGAACATCGTCATCATGTTGACCGAGAAGCCGATCGCGTACATCACGGCAAGCGTGCCGGCCAGGCACACCGGCACGACGATGGTTGGAATCAGCGTGTAGCGCAGGTTCTGCAGGAACAGCAGCATCACCAGGAACACCAGCACCACCGCTTCCACCAGCGTATGGATGACCTTCTCGATCGCGACTTCGACGAAGCGCGATGTGTCGTACGGCACCGAATATTCGATGTCGTCGGGGAAGGACTTCGACAGCTCTTCCAGCTTGGCGCGCACCGCACGGGCAGTTTCCAGCGCGTTCGCGCCCGGGCGCAGCTGCACCGCGGCACCGACCGCGCGCTTGCCGCTGGTCAGCATGTCGAAGTTGTAGTCCTGCAGGCCGACCTCGAGCCGCGCGACGTCGGCGAGCGTCACCTTGGAACCGTCGGGATTGGCGCGCAGCACGATGGCGCCGAACTCGTCGGTGGTCGTCAGCATGCCCTTGACCGCGATGGTCGCGCTCAGCTCCTGGTCCGCGCTGCCGGGCGGGCTGCCGAAGCTGCCGGCCGGCACCTGCACGTTCTGCGCGGCGATCGCCTCGTTGACGTCGGCAACGGACAGCCCGTAGCCGAGCAGCTTCTGCGGATCGATCCACACGCGCATCGCCGCTTCGGCGCCGAAGAACTGGACCTTGCCGACGCCCGGCACACGCCGGATCTCGTTGTTGATCCGGCGCGCCGCATAGTCGGCCAGCGTGACCATGTCCTTGCCCGCGTCGTCTCCCTTGAAGTTGATCGAATAGACCATCAGGAAGCCCGCGCTGACCTGCTCGGTACGCAGGCCCTGGCGCGTGACGGCGGCCGGCAGGCGCGCTTCGGCCTGCTTGATGCGGTTCTGCACGTCGACCTGCGCCAGGTCGGGATCGACGCCGGGCGCGAACGTTACGGTGATTTCCGCGATGCCGGCGGAGCTGCTGGACGAGTCGTAGTACAGCATCCCCTTGGCGCCGTTGAGCTCCTCCTCGATGACGCTGGTCACCGAATCGACCAGCGTGGTCGCGGACGCGCCCGGGTACATCGCCGAAATTGCGATCTGCGGCGGCGCGACGGTCGGATATTGCGAGACCGGCAGGGACGGCATGGCGAGCAGTCCCGCCAGCACGATGAAGATCGCCAGTACCCAGGCGAAGTTGGGCCGATGAATGAAGAATCTTGGCAGCATGATTTGTTATTCAGTGGCGCGGCGCCTGCGCGCCTAGCCTCGTTCCGCCGGAGGACTGTTCGAGGGCGCGGCCTCGCGCTCATGACCGGCCTGGCCGCCCTGGCCGCCCTGGCCGGCTTGCCCGGCCGCCTGCCTGGCCGGCGCCGCCGGGGCGATGGTGACCTTCTGCCCGGGGCTTGCGTCGCCGCCGACCACAATGCGCTCGCCCGGCTTCACGCCCTCGAGGATTTGCCACTCGGCGCCCTGCATGGGGCCGGTACGAACCTGCCGGGTCTCGGCCACGTCGCCCTTGCCCACCACCAGCAGCTGCGCCTTGCCATCGGGATTGCGCCGCACCGCCCGCTGCGGCACCAGCATCGCCGCGGGATCGATCGCGTGCGTGACATGCACGCGCACATACATCCCGGGCAGCAGCAGGCTGTCGGCGTTGGGCAATTGGCCGCGCAGCGACACCTGTCCGGTCCCGCGGTCGACGGAAATGTCCGAGAACAGCAGCCGCCCTTCGCGCTTCTTGTCGGTGCCTTCGATGGTCGCCACGATCGGAACGCCGCCTTCCGGCGCCTGCTGCAAGCGGCCCTGCTCCAGCGCCTCGCGCATGCGAAGGACGTCGGCGACCGGCTGCTTGAAGTCGACATAGACCGGGTCGAGCTGCTGGATGGTCGCCATCGGCGTCGCCTCGCCCTGCCCGACCAGCGCCCCTTCCGTGACCAGCGCGCGGCCGATCCGGCCGGAAATCGGCGCTCGCACCGTCGCGTATTCCAGGTTCAGGCGCGCGGTCTTGACTTCCGCGGCTGCGCTGCGGCGCGCGGCCTGCGCGCTCTTCAGCGTGGCCTGCGCCGCATCGAAATCCTGCCGGCTGACCGCCTCGATCTCGACCAGCGGGGCATAGCGGCGCACCACCGCATCGGCGTCGGCCAGCGCGGCTTCCGCGCGCGCAAGCTCGCCCTCGGCGCGCGACAGCGCCGCCTGCAACGGCGCGGGATCGATCTGGAACAGCGCATCGCCCGCCTTGACGTCGCTGCCTTCCTTGAAGTTGCGCTTGAGCACGATGCCGGCGACCCGCGCCCGCACCTCGGCGACACGAACCGGTTCGATGCGGCCGGGCAGCTCGCTGCTGACCGCCATCGGCCTGGGCTGCAACGTCAGCACCTCGACTGAGGGAGCCGCCGGCGCGGCCGGCTGTTCCGCATTGCCGCATGCCGCCGTGACGATGACCGCCGCCGCCATGGTCAGCGCGCGCCACCCCCGCTTTGGAAAGTGCTTCATGTCTACCTTCTCGAATGTTCGGCAAAGGAGCGCATGGTACGCGCATTCATCATATGAATCAATAAAGATTCATATGGTGTGGTGGAAGTCGTTTTTGCCGGATAATCCGGGTCGCAGGCGCAACGCGTTACCCCGCAAAAGCCACATAAAGTGCTTCTTGAGATACAAAACATGGATTTCACCCTGTCATGACGGCTGTCACTGCATCGAATGAAGACCACAGCCGCCTTCTCGCCGCCCTGGCACTGGCGCTCGTCGACCAGCCTCGCGGCACCCTGCAGGACCTGGCCAAGGCCGTCGGCATCAGCAAGGCGACGCTGTACCGGTTCTGCCGGACACGGGACGAACTGATTTCCCGCCTGATCGACCACTGTGTCCGCGTGCTGGCCAACGTCATCCAGTCCGCCGGATTGGACGATCCCTCTCCCCTTGACGCACTGCGGCGCCTGAATGCGAACATGGTCGAACAACGGGAGGTGGCGGCGTTCCTGATCTATTACTGGCGCGAGGTCGTTTCCGGCGTCTCGTCGGATTGGCAGACCGACTGGGAGGGCAAGCTGGACGCCTTCTTTCTGCGCGGCCAGCAGCAGGGCGTCTTTCGTATCGACATCACTGCGCAGGCGCTGACGGAAATCTGGGCGTCGGTGCTGATCGGCCTGCTCGACGGAGAACGGCGCGGACGCATCGCGCGAGCCGGCCTGGCGGGGCTGGCGGAGCGCGCCTTCCTGCAGGGAGCGGGGGCGAGGCCCGCCTGATGGCGCAAGGCCGTTGGGGCAAGCGGGTTGCTCCAACGGCCGGTTTCAGCGCCCGGCATGACATCGATCGAGCTACGTAGCTCCAGCGGCTACGCGCCGCAGAATCCCGGCAGTCCGATCTGCGATCCTGCCAGCGCGCCGTTCAGCACCAGCATCAGCCTGGCCGACGCGTAGAGGCCAAGGCCAAATACGCCGTGCGTGACGACGCTGCGCAAGCGCGCGACGCCGGGCTTTGGCGTACGGCGGGCCGCAATGCCGGCGCCCATGCCGGGCTGCATCAGCAGGAAGGGAAACACCACACTGGCGAGCCCCACGATCAGCGCGGGGCCGATGGTCGGACGGCAGGCCCACTGCGGCCCCCATACCGCCAGCAGCACCGCCGCGAACGCGATGCCGGTCACGTAGTGCGCGGTCCAGCCGATCAGGCGTTCGGCCGGAATCGCCGGCGCCTGTCCGATGGCCTCGTGGCGGAAGCGGCCGCGTGGCATGTGGCCGAGCCAGCGGCCGACCATGCCGTAATCCAGCGGCTTCATGCCGAGCCAGTGCTTTTGCGCGAGGCCCCAGAGATCCATCGCCAGCGTTGCGCCGGCGCCGATGGCCACGGCCAGTAGCAGCAAACGGGCAGCGTCATGCATGGGCACCCTCCTCATTCATCGTCGGCTCCTCGCAGTTGCATTCCAGGTCCATGGAAGCCATCATGGCACTTCAAGTCAACTTGAAGTCAAGGGCCGCGGAGATGGACATTGCCGAAGTGGCGCAACGATCTGGCGTTCCCGCCTCCACGCTGCGCTTCTATGAGGAAAAGGGACTGATCGTGTCGGTCGGCAGGCGCGGATTGCGGCGCGTGTTCGAGCCGGCCGTGCTGGACCGGCTGGCGCTGATCGCGCTCGGGCAGGCGGCGGGCTTTTCGCTGGACGAGATCGGGTTGATGTTTGCCAGCGACGGCCGGCCGCGCATCGACCGCGCGCGGCTTTCCGCCAAGGCCGACGAACTGGACCGGACGATCCGCCGGCTGACGGCGATGCGGGACGGGCTGCGGCATGCCGCGGTCTGCCCGGCGCCGAGCCATCTGGAGTGTCCGACGTTCCGGCGCATGCTGCGCGCCGCGGCGGCGGGCGCGCTGGGAAGCGGCACGGCGACAGGCGCGGCGCGCGCGAGGCCCGTCGCTATCCGTTCCGGGTCCGGCAAATCGCGGACAGATAACGCGCGTCCCGATAATGCGCGTACTGCTGGGGCGCGTACTGCTGGCGCGCGTACTGATCAGCCGCGCACAGCCAAGGCACGTCCAGATAAGGCTCGCACAGACACGGGCCGCACAAGCGGGCGCCGGAACGATCGCTGAGCCGATTCAATGCGCCCGCCTGGCGAGCACCTCGTCGCGCGGCCCGGCATCGACGACCTTGCCGCCCTCCATCACCACGATCGAATCGAACCGCGCAAGCAGGCTGGGCCGATGGACCGACGCGACGATGCAGGCGGACGGAAAGGCGGCATCCATGCGATCGAATACCCTGGCCTCGGCCTGCGGGTCGAGCGCGCTGGTCGGCTCGTCGAGCAGCAGCAGCGAGCTTCCCTGCGCCGCGAGCGCGCCGCGGGCCAGTGCCAGCCGCTGCCGTTGACCGCCCGACAGGTTCCCGCCGCGCTCGTTGATGGCGCTGGCGAGGCCGTCGGGAAGGCGGTGCAGCACCTCGTCGAACCCGCCCGTATGCACGGCGCCGGTCAGCGCCGCCGGGTCCACCGGCAAGCCGAAGGTCAGGTTCTCCTCCACGCTGGCCTCGAAGACCTCGGCCTCCTGCGGAATCAGCGTGGCCAGCGTACGCAGCTCGGTCCAGCCCACCGCCGCGCCATCGCGCCGCAGTTCGCCGTGCTGCGGGTGATAGAGCCCGGCGAG
Organism: Cupriavidus cauae; assembly: GCF_008632125.1. Lineage (GTDB taxonomy): Bacteria > Pseudomonadota > Gammaproteobacteria > Burkholderiales > Burkholderiaceae > Cupriavidus > Cupriavidus cauae. The sequence goes on along the minus strand of NZ_VWRN01000045.1, from coordinate 361,910 downwards.
CGTCCGCAGCAGCGTGCTCTTGCCACCGCCGCTCGGGCCGATCAAGGCCACGCGCGCGCCTCGGCGCAGCATTAGGTCGATGCCATGCAGGCCGCCGCGCGAACCGTCCGCGTAGTGCACGGTGGCGCCGCGCAGCTCCAGCGTCTGCCACGGGGCATCGGGCACCACGGCCGGCACGGCGGCGTCCGGATCGCCGGGCGCCTCCCAGATCGGCTCGGCGCTGCCGTAGTCGGTATGCATCCGCGCGAAGCTCTGGAAGTTCGCCGCCATCGAGCCCACCACGGACGCGGCCTGCTGTGCGTACTGGTAGATCATGAAGACGGTACCCAGCGGCACCGCCTGCCCCGGCGAGCGCTCCTGCAGCACGTACATCACCACCAGGATCCAGGTCAGCCCCATGCCGAGCAGGTCCACCGCGAACCATTTGCCCTCGTTGACCATCACCGCGCGGCGCAACGGCGCCATCACCGCCGCCATCCGGCGGCCGAGCAGCGTGCGCGACGCGGCCTGCAGGCGCAGCCCGATCACGGTGCCGGCGTTGCCGACAAAGTCGAGCAGCGCGGCGGCATAACGGCGCTCGGCGTCGTTTTCCGCGCGGGCCAGCTGCATCAGCGTGCGGTCGAAGCGCAGGATGATCAGGGCGATCACCACGTAGCCGGTGACCGCGATCAGGCCGCTGGTGCGCGAAAGCATCGTCAGCGCGACCAGCGGGCCGACGAAATTGAAGGCGTTCTGCAGGTAGACGAACTGGTTCTGCGCGAAGTCCGACAGCGCGCGGCTGGACTGCACCACGCGGTGCTGCAGCTCGCCCGAATGCCGGCCATCGCGCCAGGCCAGCGGTGCCGCGGCGATGCGCGCATAGAGCTGGTCGCCCAGCCGCTCGCGCACGCGCACACCCACGTTGCGCTCGAGCACGCGGCCCGGACCGTGCAGCAGCCACGACAGCAGGTAGATGCCGACCAGATAGACGATCCAGCGGCCCGCCTCGGCGATGTTGTCACGCTGCAGCGCGTTGATCGCCTGCGCGGCGAGCCACGGCATGGTCAGCCGCAGCAGCTGCGCGGCAGCCAGCAGGCCCGAAGCCCCGACCAGCTGAACCCGCACGCCGCGGGCGTGATGCCATAGCGCCCGATAGAGATCGCGCGCCGCGCCGGCAAGGCCGATCGCTGGTTTACGGGGGGTGGAATTCGACTCCGTCATCAAGCCCTCATCGTTTTTTGTTCGGTGCCCTCAGGCGTGAACCGTCCTGGATCGACGGCCCGGACGAAGGATACCGCCCCTGTATCGCCAGGCCAGGCATGACCCTTGACCCTCGCGCAAGAATCATTTGCCCGTGACCGGGTGTTTCCACACGCATGCGTTCCCCACAATGGCTGCATCGCACATCGGCATGGCCCGCCGCCACGCCGGTCCGCAACCGAAACCGAGAGGAACCCATGCTGTTTACGCCCTATCGCCTTGGCAACCTGACCACCGAGAACCGCATCGTGATGCCGCCGATGACCCGCTCGCGCGCGGGCGATGGCGGCGTGGCGACCGACCTGATGGCCGAGTACTACCGGCAGCGCGCTTCGGCCGGCCTGATCATTTCCGAAGGCACGCAGATCAGCCAGCAGGGCCAGGGCTACGCATGGACGCCGGGGATCTACACGCGGGAGCAGGTTGCCGGCTGGCGCAAGGTCACCGACGCGGTGCACGGCGCCGGCGGCATCATGTTTGCCCAGCTCTGGCACGTCGGCCGTGTATCCCACACCTCGCTGCAGCCGGGCAATGCGGCCCCGGTGTCGTCGTCCGCGCTGGTGGCCGAAGGGGTCAAGGTCTTTATCGATGTGGAAGGCAAGGGTCCGGCCGGCGGCGCCGGCGAGATGGTCCAGCACTCGGCGCCGCGCGCGCTGACGATTCCGGAGATCCACGGCATCGTCGCCGACTACGCGCAGGCCGCACGCAACGCGCTCGACGCGGGCTTCGACGGCGTCGAGCTGCATGGGGCCAACGGCTACCTGATCAACCAGTTCATCGATTCGCAGGCCAACGCGCGCACCGACGAATACGGCGGATCGCTGCACAATCGCCTGCGCTTTCTGAAGGAGGTGGCGCAGGCCGTGACCGACGTGGTCGGCAAGGATCGCATCGGCGTGCGCCTGGCCCCGCTGACCACGCTGCAGGGCGCGGTCGACGACACGCCTGAAGCCACCTATCTCGCCGCCGCGCACGCGCTCGGCAAGATCGGCGTCGCCTATATCCACATCGCCGAGGCCGACTGGGAAGACGCGCCGGTGATGCCGCCCGCCTTCAAGGAGGCGCTGCGCGAGGTCTATCCCGGCACGCTGATCTATTCGGGCAACTACAACAAGGCGCGCGCCGAGGAAGCGCTGGCGAAGGGCTGGGCCGACCTGATCGGGTTTGGCCGCAGCTTTATCGGCAATCCTGACCTGCCCTACCGGCTGCGTCACGACCTGCCGCTGAATCCGGGCAATCGTGCCAACTATTTCGGCGGCGGCGCCGCGGGCTATACCGACTACCCCGAGTACGCGGCAACCGCGGCTAGTGCTGCCGCCTGACGCGGCCCGTCATCGGCTCAGCAGCAGAGGCAGGCCCGCGCGCCTGCCTGGAGAATCTGTCATGTCATCGGCATTGGAAACATTGACTTCGGGCGGCTTCAGCATCGGCGTGGAGCTGCCGCTCGACAACGACTGGTCGCCCGCGGGCCAGGCCGCGCGCCAGCGCGACGGGCGCCTGCCGGGCGAGCCCGATCTGTCGGCGCATCGCGCGCTGGCGCAACTGGCGGACCGCGCGGGCTTTCGCGCGCTGTGGGTACGCGACGTGCCTTTGTACGATCCGCAATTCGGCGACGCCGCACAGGTCTTCGAGGCCTTTTCCTACCTCGGCTATCTGGCCGGCATCACCGAGCGCATCCTGCTCGGCACGGCGGCCATCGTGCTGCCGCTGCGCGATCCCTATCTGACGCTGAAGTCCGCCACGACCATCGACCAGCTCAGCAACGGCCGGCTGCTGCTCGGCGTGGCCAGCGGCGACCGGCCGGTGGAATACCCGATCTTCGGCCGTGACTTCGACAACCGCGGACAGAATTTCCGCGAGCAGGTGGCGCTGCTGCGCAACGGCGGCGCCGACCTGCCGAGCGGGATCGCGCTGTTGCCGCGCCCCACGGGTCCGCTGCCCCTGCTGGTGGCCGGGCTGGCGCAGCAGACGCCGAGCTGGGTCGGGCAGCATATGGACGGCTGGCTGGCCTATCCCGGAACCCCGCAGGACCATGTCCGCCGCAGCGCGCTATGGCGCGAGGTCGCCGGCGACAAGCCCTACATCAGCTTCATCCATCTGGACCTGCTGGCGGACCCGGATGCGCCCATGCAACGGCACCGCTTCGGCGGCGCGGTCGGGCGCCACGGCCTGATCGAGGAACTGCACGCGATGCGCGAGGCCGGCGTGCGCCATGTCGGCCTGCATTTCCGCCGCAGCCAACGGCCGGTCAGCGACGCGATGGAGGAAATCGCGGCCTACGTGCTGCCGCATTTCCATGCGGAGGCCGATCGGCAGGGGCCCGGCGCCATGGCGGCATGACGGCATGACGGCATGGCGCCATGACCAGCATCGGGCTATGGATGCACCGGCCCCAATCGAACCAGTTCCGGCGCGGGCAGCGGATTGCTGACCCGCGTATTGGTGACCGATCGGAACAGATTGAACAGCTGCCCGCGCAGGCGGATGTCCTGCGACGATGCACCGACCAGGATGTCGAACGCACCGGGCTCCGTCACCCACGCATTGCGCGCGGCATCGTAGTACGCCAGCGAGCGCTGGTCCAGGTAGACCGTCACGCGCTGCGTCTCGCCCGGCTGCAGGAAGACCTTGGCAAAGCCCTTCAGCTCCTTGACGGGGCGCGGTACGGCAGAGCCGGATTGCGCGACGTAGACCTGCGCCGCCTCCGCGCCAGCGACCTCGCCGGAATTGGTGATATCGAACGACACCGCGACGCGCCCGCTGCCGGCGGCAATGCCGGGCGACACGCTCAACGCGCCGTAGTTGAAGCGGGTATAGGACAGCCCGAAGCCGAACGGGAACAACGGCCTTCTACCGCTGCGCTCGAAGCCGCGATAGCCGACGAAGATGTCCTCGGTGTAGGTCATCGCGCTGAAGTTCAGGTCGTTCGATGCCTGCGGATAATTCGCGTAGGTTGGGTTGTCCGTGATCGACCGCTCGATCGTGATCGGCAGCTTGCCGGAGGGATTGACATCGCCGAACAGGATCTCGGCCAGGGCTTGGCCGCCGTTCTGTCCCGGATACCAGGCGTGCAGCGCCGCGCCGACCCCATCGATCCAGCCTTGCATGTCGAAGCCGGTGCCACCGTGCAGCACCGCGATCGTGCGGGGATTGGCGCGTGACAGATTGGCGATCAGCTCGTCCTGGAACTCCGGCAATGTGAACGGATGATCGAAGCCCTCGCCCTCGTATTCGGCGCTGTGGCCGGCCGCGACCACGACGGCATCGAAGCCGGACAGGTTCGGCGGCGCCTGCAGCGACGCCCAGCTGAGCTGCGCGCCCAGGAAACCACCGAACACGGCGATATATCCGGGCCTTGCCGAGTAGTCGAATTGCACGTTGTAGGTCTGGCCCGCCTGCAGCATCACCCGCGCATTGACGGGAATGGTCGGCGGGATGACATTGCCGGGCAGCGGATTGCCGTCGCCGTTGTCCATCACCAATTGCCCATTGATGTAGAGGCGGACGGCCCCGTTCGCACGCGCCTTGAATACGTGCGCACCGCTGACAGTGGGCCGGATGGTGGCGGTCCAGCGCACCGACGCCGGCTGCGCCGTGCCGCCACCGCCATAGACCGGACCGCGGTAATCGCCGCTCTGCGGCGCCCCGCCGGAGGTGTCCAGATTGATCATCGGTTCGACGCGGGTAAGGACCGGCGCGCCGCTCCAAGTCGGGTTGGCGTAGTACTGTGCCTGCACGCCGGATGCGCCGCTGGGCGTGGTCCATGCCGAGCGCGCGGGATCGAGCGTGACGGCATCGAGCAGCACGATATTGGCGCCCGTGCCGGCGATCTGCCGCAGGCCGTCGATTTCGCTGATATACCGCGCCGCCGCAATATGGGCACTCCCGAAACCGGTCGGCGGCGCGCCGGTGGCGAGCTTGCCCACCACCGCGATATTGCGTGACGTCTCGCGGCGCAGCGGCAGCAGCTGCCCCTCGTTCTTCAGCAACACGATGCCTTCGCGCGCCACGTCCAGCGCCGCCCGTTCGGCAAACGGCGGATGCGATTCGCCGGTTGCCGCCGGCACGCCGCCAATGAAGCCATAGGCGACCAGACGGCCGAGAATGCGGCGCACCTTGTCGTCCAGCGTCGCCTGGCTCAGCTGTTCGTTCGCCAGCAGCGCGCCGAGCGCGCCCGGCGAGAAGATGTTGGCGGACGGCCGCTCGATATCGACGCCGGCCACTGCCGCGGGCAGCGTGTGCTTGAGCGCGGCATAGTCCGATTCCACGAAGCCCTTGAAGCCCCACTCGTTCTTCAGCGTCTGTTGAATCGCCGCATGGCTTTCGCAAACCGGATTTGCACCATTGAGGCCCTGGAATCCACACATCACGACGGCAACGTTGGCGTTCTTTACCGCCGACTCGAACGGCACCATGTAAATCTCGCGCAGTGCCCGCTCGCTGACCGTTTCCATCAGGTTGAAGCGATTGACCTCCTGCTCGTTCGCGATGTAATGCTTGGCGTCGGCCCAGACGTTCTGCGACTGGATGCCATTGATCTGCGCGGCACCGAGCACGGCGCCAAGGAAGGGATCCTCACCCGCCAGATACTCGAAGGCGCGCCCCGAGAACGGCGTGCGATACATGTTCAGCCCGGGGCCGGCGATTTGCTGGAAGCCGCTCAGACGCGTTTCGAGGCCTAGGCCCACGCCCATCTGCTTGGCGCGATCGGCATTGAAGGTCGATGCCAATGCCGGGCCCGCGGGATAGGCAACGCCTACAGGATTGCTGAGCCGCACGCCCAATCCTGCATCGCTTGCCTTGATTTGCGGCAGCCCGAGACGCGGCAACGGTTTGATGTCCCATGCGCCCGTGCCGCTGACGTATTCGAGCTTCTCGGCCAGCGTCATCTGCGCAAGGATCGATTGCACGATCGCATTGATCTGCGCGTCGGTGGAAGGCGCTTGCGCGGGGACCGAATGCGCAGCGAGGACGCCCGCGCCGATCAGCGCGGTCATGAGGAAACGAGCACGCATGATGCCTCCCTTGCGCAGCGATGCCGCGGCATTGAAGGGCGCCGAGAAACGGCGCTTAGGGAGACGGTAGTGCGCGCTGCGCGAAAGAGAAGATGCGTAACGTTCCGTTACAGAATTGAACTTTTACCGCGCGGGCTTTGTTGCAAGACTGGATTGGCGCGCGTCGATGCCGTCCTTCTTCGCGTTGATCTATCAGGCAACGAAGCGTGCAGTCCGCAAACACGTACGCCAATTCGTACGCCAACGCGTACGCAGGGACGTACGCAAGTTTGATTCGCCTTATCGAGCCGCAAGCCGACACCGCGGCGCACGCAGTGCGAACATGATGCGAGCAGCGTGCGAACGCTGCTCGGAAGCATCCTCGATGCCATATCGCAGGAGGTAGAGATGGCTCTGCATCGCAGGCGCAGAATCCGCACGGTATGTCGTGCCCTGGTGCCGAAAGGCAGTATCGCGGCGCTCGCCATCGGTCTGTCGTTCGGTCTTGCCGCATGCGGCGGCAGCGATTCCGGCGATTCGTCGGTGGGCCTGAATCAGGCCCCGGCCGCGACCGGCAGCACCGACGGCGGGACCGCAGGCATTGGCGCCAACCCCGCCGTCGATCCCTCGCAACTGGTATCGCCAGTCAGCCAGGCTCCGGTGGGCCAGCAGACGGTGCGGCCGACGGAAACGCCGCCGGGACAGGATCGCAATCCGCCAAGGCATTGAGGCATTGAGGCATTGAGGCATTGAGGCATCGATGCATCGACGGCATTGAGGCACCGCCTTCAGTCTTCGGCTCTCGCCATCGCGGTGCCGATGCGTTTCACTCGATGCTGGCCAGTGGTGCGCCGGCGGCCAGGAACGTACCGGCCGGGGCTTGCCGTGTCAGCCGGCCCGTACGATGCGCGTGGACCTGCATCTCCATTTTCATCGCTTCCATCACGGCGATCAGATCGCCTTCCTTGACCTCGTCGCCGATCGCGACTTTCCATGCCTGCACGGTGCCGGCGATGGGCGACGCCAGCTCGGCCGCGTCGGTGGCATTGGTGGCATTGGTGGCATTGATGGCGCCCCCCCGCGCGGCATCCATAGCGCCGTCGCCGGCCGGCGCATTGGCCAATCCGCGAAGCAGCTGAGCCGGCAAGCCCAGCTCCATGCGGCGCCCGTCGATCTCGATGGCCGTGCGCAGCAGGCTGCCGTCGGGCTGCGGCTCGGCACGCGCGGCCGCGGCCAGCGGCTCGGCGAAATCCGATTCGATCCAGCGCGTATGGACCTTGAAACCGTCCGTGCCGACGAAATCCGCGTGATCGATCACGGCACGATGGAACGGCAGCACCGACGCCACGCCCTCGATCCGGAATTCGCGCAGCGCACGACGCGCGCGCGCCAAGGCCTGTTCTCGCGTCGCGCCGGTGACGATCAGCTTGGCCATCAGCGAGTCGAAGGTACCGGGCACGACCGAACCGGACTGCACGCCGGAATCGACCCGCACGCCCGGGCCTGAGGGCGCATCGAAGCGCTGCACCGGTCCGGGCGTGGGCAGGAAACCGCGGCCAACGTCCTCGGCATTGATGCGAAACTCGATCGCATGTCCCAGCGGCGCCGGGGTGTCGGTGATCGACAGCGGCAGGCCATCGGCCACGCGCAATTGCTCGACGACCAGATCGACGCCGGTGGTCTGCTCGGTCACGGGGTGCTCGACCTGCAGCCGCGTGTTGACCTCGAGGAACGAGATCGCGCCGCTGGCGCTGAGCAGGAATTCGACCGTGCCGGCGCTGGTGTATTCGGCCGCCGCGCAGATGTCGCGGGCCGCGGCGTGAATGCGCGCACGCTGTTCCTCGCTGAGGAACGGCGCGGGGGCCTCTTCGACCAGCTTCTGGTTCCGGCGTTGCAGCGAGCAGTCGCGCGTGCCGAGCACGACCACGTTGCCGTGCCGGTCGGCAAGGACCTGCGCCTCGATATGGCGCGGCCTGTCGAGGAACTGCTCGACGAAACATTCGCCGCGGCCAAACGCGGTGACCGCCTCGCGCACCGCCGAGGCATAGAGCTCCTCGACCTCGTCCATGCGCCAAGCGATCTTCATGCCGCGGCCACCGCCGCCGAATGCGGCCTTGATGATGATCGGCAGGCCGTGCCGTTCGGCGAAGGCCAGCACCTCGCTGGCGTCGGCGACCGGCTCGGGCGTGCCGGCCACGAGCGGAGCCCCGACCCGCAGCGCGATCTTGCGCGCTTCCACCTTGTCGCCGAGCCGCGCGATCGTCGCCGGCGACGGGCCGATCCACGTCAGCCCCGCGTCGATCACCGCCTGCGCAAAGGCCTCGCTTTCCGACAGGAAGCCGTAGCCCGGATGCACGGCATCGGCGCCGCTGCGGCGAGCGATGTCGAGCAGCTTGGGGATGTTCAGATAGGTGTCGGCGGGACGGTCGCCGTCCAGGCCGTAGGCCTCGTCGGCCAGGCGCGCATGCATCGCGTCGATATCGGCGTTGGCATAGACGGCCACGGAGCCGACGCCATAGTCCGCGCAGGCGCGAACGATGCGAACGGCGATCTCGCCACGGTTGGCAATCAGGACTTTCTTCATCGCGAATCTCGGTGCGGGTCTGGGTGCGAATCTCGGTACGGGTCTCGGTACGAATCTCGGTGCGGGTCTCGGTAAAAGAGCGCCCGCTCAGCCGGCGGACGGTTGCAGTTCTTCGAAGGGGCCGATCGGATTGAATCGCAGCCACGCCCCGACCGGAATCTGGCCGGCGCGATCCAGATGGTGAGGCGCCACGGCGCCGATCACCGGATAGCCGCCGGTCAGCGGATGGTCGGCGAGGAACAGGATCGGCTGGCCGCTGGGCGGCACCTGCAGCGCCCCCAGCGCGGTGCCTTCGCTGGGCAGCTCGCCGGTGATGGCGCGTTCCAGCGGCGCCTCGCCCGCCAGCCGCAGGCCCACGCGGTTGGACTGCGGCGTGACCTGCCAGCGTTGCGCGGCCAGCCGCGCGACCGACTCGGGAGTGAACCAGTCGGTGCGCGGGCCCAGCACCACGTCGAGCACGACGTCTTGCTCGATCGTGGGCAGATCGGTGGCGGGCTGCTCGGGCATGCCAACCACTGCACCGGCCGGCGCAGGCAAGACGCCAAGCACGTCGCCCACCGACAACGGCGCGGGCCCGATGCCGGCCAGCGTGTCGGTCGCGCAGCTGCCCAGTACCGGCGCCACGGCAAAGCCGCCACGTGCCGCCACATAGCAGCGGGCGCCGGCGAACGGCTGGCCGATGCTCAGCGTGTCGCCATCGGCCAGGGCCACCGCCTGATGCGTCGGCACGCGCCATTGGCGGCCATCGGTGGTGCGCACGGTCAGCGGTGCGTCGGCGCCGGTGACGGCCAGCACGGTATCGCCGTCGCTCTGCAGTTGCAGGCCGCCGCCGACGGTTTCGAGCGCGGCGCTGTCGCTGCGATTGCCGACGAGGCGGTTCGCCATCCGCAGCGCCGCCTGGTCAAGCGCGCCAGAGGCCGATACGCCCTGCCCGGCCTGGCCGTGGCGGCCCAGGTCCTGGAATACGGTCTGCAATCCGGTGCCCGTGACCTTCAGGGCCGCGGCGCACGCCGCACTGCCCTGCTCCTTGCGCAGCGCAGCCGCAGTCCCGGCGTCGGGCACAGGCGCGTCCACGCGCGCCGTCGCCATGTACGCCGCCATGTACGCCGCTGTGTCCGCCGCTGTGTCCGCCGCTGTGTCCGCCGCTCTGTCCGCCGCATCTTCCAGCGTCGCCATATCGACGAAGCGCACGCGAAATCCGGGCTGCAGCAGCGCCGGAGGCTCGCGGCCGAGATCCCACATCGCCACTGGCGTCGTGCCGATGATCTGCCAGCCGCCGGGGCTTGCCTTCGGATACACGCCGCTGAAGGTGCCGGCCAGACCCACCGCGCCGGCGGGAATGCGCGTGCGCGGCGTACGGCGGCGCGGCACGTCCAGCGACGGATGGCCGCCGCTGAGGTAGGCAAAGCCGGGCGCGAAGCCGGTGAAGGCCACCGTGTATTCGCTGCCGGTGTGGCGGCGCACGACTTCGTCGGGCGTGATGCCGAGCAGCTCGGCGACCTCGGCCAGGTCCTCGCCGTCATAGCGAACCGGAATCTCGATCAGCGTATGGCTGCGTTCGACCCGCTGCGACAGGTCGCGCGCGGCGATGGCGCGGACAAGCGCGCCTGCGCTGGTCGCCCACGGGCGGTAGTGCACGAGAATCGTGCGCGCGGCGGGCACCAGCTCCGCCACGCCGTGAAGCGGGTCGCGCTGCAGCGAGGCCAGCAGGGCCAGCGTCTGGTCCAGGTCGGCCAGCTCGACCAGCAGCGCATTCGAGGAAACGGGCAGGAAACGCAAAACAAGCTCCAGATCGGGCCTTCTGACTCAGGCGAACGCAGACACCTTGACGCCGTCGCGCTCGAGCGCGCCGCGCACGGCGCGCGCCATCTCCAGCGCGCCCGCGCTGTCGCCATGCACGCAGATCGATTGCGCTTCGACGCGCGCCACGCTGCCATCGATGGCGACCACCGTGCCTTCCCGCACGAGCCGCAACATCCGTTGTGCGACCTCGTCGGCGTCGTGCAGCACCGCGCCCGGTTCGCGGCGCGATACCAGCGTGCCCTGCGGCGTGTAGGCGCGATCGGCGAAGGCCTCGGCAATGACACGCAGGCCCGCATCCCGCGCCCAGCCCACCAGCGGCGAGCCGGCCAGCGCAACCAGCGCCAGTTCGGGATTGAACTTGCAGATCGCGGTGATCACGTCGCGTGCCTGGCGCTCGTCGCTCGCGATGGTGTTGTACAGCGCGCCATGCGGCTTGACGTAGCGCACCGCGGTGCCGACCGTCGCCGCCATCCCCGCCAGCGCGCTGATCTGGTAAAGGACGTCGGCGATCAGGTCCTCGCTGGCGACATCCATGTTGCGGCGGCCGAAGCCCTGCAGGTCCGGATACGAAACGTGGGCCCCCACCGCGACGCCGCGCGCCTTCGCGGCCTTCAGCGTCCGCAGGATGCCGGCCGGATCGCCCGCGTGGAAGCCGCAGGCCACGTTGGCGCTGCTGACGATGTCCAGCATGGCGGCATCGTTGCCCATGCGCCAGGCGCCAAAGCTCTCGCCCAGATCGCTGTTCAGATCGATTTGCATGGCGCCGGACCTCAATGCGCGGGCTCGGCTTCGCCCAGCAGTTCGCGTCCGCGCGTTTCCGGCAGCAGCAGGCAGGCGACGACGACCAGCCCATAGGCGCCGGCGGCGAGATAGCCGATGGCGACGCCCAGCGACATCGTCGCGCCCATATGCCCGATCATCGCCGGGAATACCGAACCGACCGCGCGCCCGAAGTTGTAGCAGAAGCCTTGTCCCGAGCCGCGGATATGGCTCGGATACAGCTCGGTCAGGTAAGCGCCCATGCCGGAGAAGATGCCCGACAGGAAGAAGCCCAGCGGGAAACCGAGCACCAGCATCGCGGCGTCGGTGATGGGCAGCTGCGTGTAGCAGATCACCAGGATCGCCGCGCTTACGGCGAACAGCATGAAGCAGCGCCGGCGACCCAGGTGGTCGGACAGCCAGGCGCTGGTCAGGTAACCGGCGAACGAGCCGGCGATCAGCACCATCAGGTACCCGCTGGTGTTCAGCACCGACAGGTTGCGCTCCATCTTCAGGTAGGTCGGCAGCCAGGTCGTCACCGAGTAGTAGGCGCCTTGCATGCCGGTTGCCAGCAGGCTCGCCAGCACGGTCACGCGCAGCACCCCCGGCTTGAAGATCAGCATGAAGTTGTTGCTCTGCCCGGTGACGGCGAGCTTGGCCTGGGTCTCCCGATACACCTTGGGCTCGCTGATGTTGCGGCGGATATAGAGGATGAAGACCGCCGGCAGCACGCCGATCCAGAACAGCACGCGCCACGCGTATTGCTGCTCGAACACCGCGTAGACCGCCCAGAAGGCAATGGCCGACAGGCCCCAGCCCACCGCCCAGCTGCTCTGTACCAGTCCGACGGCCTTGCCGCGATGGCGGGCGCGGATCATTTCGGCGATCAGCACGGAGCCGACCGACCATTCGCCGCCAAAGCCGAGCCCCTGCAGCATGCGCGTCACGAACAGCTGCTCGGGCGACTGCGTGAAGCCGCTGAGGAACGTGAAGAAGCTGAACCACAGCACGGTCAGCTGCAGCACGCGCACGCGGCCGTACTTGTCGGCCAGGATGCCGGCCAGCCAGCCGCCGATCGCGGAGCTGATCAGCGCGCCCGTCGCGATATAGCCGGCCTCGGCCTTGGTCATGCCCCATACCAGGATGAACGTGGGGATCATGAAGGTGTAGATCATGTAGTCGAAGGCATCGACCCCATAGCCGACGAAGGCGGCAAAGAGCGTCTTGCGCTCTTCCTGCGATGTTTCTTTAAGCCACATGGTTGCGCTCACTCGGGATAACGGCAAAACGTGGGGATGCTCGTCGCGCGGTTTGATGACGCCGCGGCGACGACGTCGAGGCAGTGAGCGGGACCGCCAGACAGCCGCCCCTCCACCGCAGCGCTGTTTGGCAAGGCACGTGCCATGTTGATGTATCTGCACGCATTGACTCAACCACCGTGGATGGATTGTTCAACAATCATTCGTTCGGATCGATTCTGGTATACACCTAGGCCTGCATGGCCGAGCCAAGTCGCACCAATCTGGCGCAGGTTGTTGAACAAAGCTGGGGTAACATCCCGCGATACGGGACACGGCTGATACCGGGCCGACCGATGCCGGGCCGAAGTCCCGTTCCCCTTGCAGCCGACATGACAACCAGTTCCGACGTAAGAAACCTGGCCGAACGGGTCACCGAGCAGATCCGCCAGCGCATCCTGCATGGCGACTTCGCGCCCGGGCAGCGCCTGTCCGAAGCCGCGCTCAGCGAAAGCCTGCAGATCTCGCGCAATACGCTGCGCGAGACCTTCCGCGTGCTGACCAAGGAGGGTCTGCTCAAGCATGAGCCCAACCGCGGCGTGGCGGTGGCCATTCCGAGCATCGCGGCGATCATCGACATCTACCGGGTCCGCCGCCTGATCGAATGCCAGGCGATCGCGCAGGCCTACCCCAGCCATCCGGCGAGAAAGCACATGCGGCAGGCGGTGGAAGCGGGATTGCGTTGCCGCGACAGCGGCGATTGGCAGGGCGCGGGCACCGCCAACATGGAGTTCCACATGGCGATCGTGGAACTGGCCGACAGCGAGCGGCTGAACGTGATGTTCTCCCACCTGCTGGCCGAACTGCGGCTGGCGTTCGGCATGCTGCAGGACCCCGAATTCCTGCACGGGCCCTATGTCGAGATGAACCAGCAGATCCTGCAGTTGTTCGAGTCGGGCAAGCTGGCCGAGTGTGCCGCGGCGCTGAACGACTATCTGGTGCAGTCCGAGCGCATCGTGCTGTCGGCCTGCGCCAGGCACCCGGTCTTCAAGGGGCGCTGAGCGCGGGCCCGCGAAGGTGCCACCGCGGCGGCAGCCTCAGAAATCGATCGTCGTCGAGACCAGGAAGGTGCGCGGAGTGGCGAGCGTCAGGCCATTGGCCGAGGCGGAGGCCCAATAGGACTTGTCGAACAGGTTTTCCACCGCGGCGCGCACGGTCACGCGCTTGCCGGCTGCCTTCAGCGTATAGCGGGCGCCGATGTCGGTCCGCGTCCAGGCCGGTATCCGCTGCCGGTTCGCGGCGTCGAGATACTGCGACGTCGAGCGCAGTACGCGCGCCGACAGCGTCAGCCCCGCCAGGAAGGGCGTGTCCCACTCCACGCCCGCGTTCAGGTTGTAGCGCGGCGTGCCCGGGGCGACGTTGCCGTTGTTGGCCGGTTCCGCCGTTTCCCTGAGCCGGCCGTTCAGATACATCGCGCCGGCCAGCACCCGCACGCCCTGCACCGGTTCGCCGAACACATTCCACTCCAGGCCGGTATTGCGTTGCTTCCCGGCGACCGAAAAGACATTGGTGGCCGGGTCCGTCAAGCCGGTGGGCTGCTCGATGCGGAACGCACTGAGCGTGGTCGCGATGCTGCCGAAATCCACCTTGACGCCCGCCTCCAGTTGCCTGGACTTGATCGGCGCAAACATCTGTTCGGCGTTGGCCGCGGTACTGGGCGCCGTGGGCCCCTGGCTCAGGCCCTCGATGTAGTTGCCGTAGAACGAGACCTGCTTCCAGGGCCGGACCACCAGCGCCACCGCCGGCGTGACGGCACGTTCGTCATAGTGGCTGGTGACCTGCCCGGTGGCGTCGAACGAATCGGACTGGACGCGCTGCAGGCGCGCGCCCAGCGTCAGCTGGATCCGTTCGTCCAGCGCGGAAATCGTGTCGGCCAGCGCCAGGCTGGAAAGCTCGGTCTCTTCCGCCTTGGGTACATCCGAACTCAGGCCCGCGAAGGACGGCCGCGGCGCCACGACCGGGTTGTACAGGTTCGAGCGGATCGTGCCGAAGTTCTGCCGCAGATTGCCGGCCTCGAGATGAAACACCGAGGCGCTCACGTTCAGCTGGTGGCGCAGCGGTCCGGTGGCGAAGCGCGCGCGGGCACCGATCTCGCCGGTGTACGCGTCTTCCTCGCGCAGGAAACGGAACGGCGCGCTGGCAAAGTTGCCGGCGGCGTCGCGCGCGGCGACCGCCATGCGCAGGAACTCGTAGCGCCCGCGGCGGGCACCGAAGGCGCCATACACCTCGAGGTCGTCGCTCACGTCGTACTCGCCGCGCAGCGCCACGTAGCTGTCGCGCGTGTCGGCGAAGGTCCAGGGCTGGGCATAGTTGCGGTGAATGCGCGAGGCATCGGGCAGCGGCACGCCCGCCGCCGCGGTCACCCGCTCCTGCGGCGCGTCGCCATTCTGCTGCTGATAGCCGAAATCGGCCGACAGGCGCAGCCGCGTGCCACGGTAGTCCAGCCCGAGCGTTGCCAGGCTGCGCTCCAGCGACTGCGGATCGACCGAGGTGTCGCCGTTCTTGTACGCGGCGTTGAAGCGCACGCCGAACTCCTGCCGCTCGCCAAAGCGGCGCGCCACGTCGGCATGTCCGCCGAAGGTCGAGTCCGATGCGTAGCCCAGCGTGAACTGATTCACCGCCTCTGCCGGCGCGCGCTTGGACACCACGTTGATGGCGCCGCCCACCGCGCCGCTGGGGGCCATGCCGTTGAGCAAGGCGCTCGGTCCCTTCAGGATCTCGATGCGCTCGGCCGCTTCCACCGCCACCGCATAGGTGGGCAGCACGCCATAGAGGCCGTTGAGCGCGATGTCGCTGTTCAGCACCGGGAAGCCGCGGATCGAGAACTGGTCGAAGCGCCCGGCGCGCGGGTTCACGTTGCGCACCGAGGCATCGTTGTTGACGACATCGGCGATGCTGCTGGCCTGCTGCGCCTGGATCAGCTCCTGCGTGTACGCCGTCAGGCTGAACGGCGTGTCCATGATGTCGCGATTACCCAGCAGGCCCAGGCCGCCGCCGGTCGCGACCTGGCCGCCCGGGTAAGCGGGCGCAACGCGCTCCGCCGTGGCGGAGGCGGTGACCGTGACGGGCTGGAGCTCGACCTCCGCCGCCGGCGCTGCCTGGCGCCGGCGCAGCGTGTACGCCCCGCTGCCGGTCGCGGCCAGCTCGAGGCCCGTTCCCTGCAGCAGCCGCGCGAAACCCGCCTGGACGTCATAGGCGCCGTTCAGGCCTTCGCTGCGCAGCCCCGCCACCAGCCCCGACGGGAACGACAGCGGGACGCCGGCCTCGATGGAGAAGCGCGCCAGCGTATCGCCAAGCGGTCCGGGCGGAATCGCGTAGCTGCGCGCGGAAGACGCGCCGCCCGGGGCAGCGGCCTGGGCCAGCGCGGCGTCCGGCACGGCCAGCGTGGCGCACAGGCTCAATGCGGTGCCGGACAGGGCACGGGACAGCGCCCGCGTCAGCACGCCGTGCTTGGGATAAAACCGGGAATTGCAGGAGATTGCCACGAACATGTTCCTTTCCGACACCAGTGACCAGTCGACGATCGGACCGGTGCCCGCTGGGGCGGGACCGGCCTACAACAGGTACACCGGGCGAGAGGAAAAAAGGGGCCACGTGCAGCGAGCGCAAGGGGGGGCCGGGAACGCATGAAGCGGGCTGGCGGCGCATGAGCCGTGCCCGCGGCGCATGCGCCGTGCCTGCGGCGCATGAGCCGGGCTGGCGGCGCATGAAGGCGGGCCGGCTGGCTCGCCCCGGGCCTATGTACTATCGCGAGGAGCCGGCGTCGCCGGGCTCGAGCATGACCCAGTAGCGGGTCCACCGGCGCACCCGGATGCCCAGCGTCTCGGCCAGCAGGTCCAGGCTGCGGTCCGTGTCCCGCAAGGGGAAGGCCCCGGTCACGCGCAGGTCGGCGATGGCCGGATCGCAGCGCACGATGCCGGGGCGATAGCGCGCCAGTTCCTCGGCCAGCGCCTCCAGCCGCAGATTGCGCGCGGCCAGCATGCCGTGCGCCCACGCCGCACCCAGGCCGTCGAGCGCGGCGCCGGATGCCGTCTCCCCGGCGCCGAAGCGCAGCCATTGCCCGCTGCCCACCCGCAGCGGCGCGCCGTCGCGGCGCAGCCGAACCTCCACCGCTCCCTGGTAGACCTCCACGTGGCTGGCGTCGGACTGCCGGCGAACGACGAAGCGCGTCCCGAGCGCGCGCAGCACGCCGTCCGGCGTCTCGACGACGAAGGGCCGGGGCACGGCGGCCGGGTCCGGCTCGGTGTCGATCAGGATGCGGCCCGCCCGCAGCTTGATCAGGCGCGTGCTGTCGGAATAGGACACGTCGATCGCGCTGTCCGTGTCCAGCGTGACCCGCGTGCCATCGGCCAGCCGTACCTCGCGGGTTTCGCCGACTGCCGTACGGATGCCGGCGGTCATCGCCTCCCACGGGGCGAAGCGCCAGGCCAGGCAGGCGGCCGGGGCGCCCACCAGCATCAGGGCGAGCTTGCGGGTGGCCCGGCGCCGCTGTTCGCGCGCGAGTCCCGCCAACGCCGTGCGCCGCAACGCGGCCGGCACGCTGTCGAACGTGCCGAGCACCTGCTGCGCCTGGTGCCAGGCCCGGGCATGCGCGGGACTGCGCGCGCACCAGGCGTGCAGTTCGGCCAGTTGCGCGGCGTCGTGCGGATCCGACTGAATGCGTACCATCCAGTTGGCCGCCTCGGCCAGGATGCTGGCGGGCACCGTCCCCGCCCCACGGTCGCGGCTCATATCGCCGACAGGCAGGCGAGAAAGGCGTCGCGCATCTGCCGCTTCACGGTTCGCAGCGAGATGCCTTGCCGCGCCGCGATCTCCGCGTAGGTCAGGCCGTCCAGCTGCGACAACAGGAAGATCTCGCGCGCTCGCACGGGCATGGCGCACAGCATCGCGTCGATCCGGTGCAGGGCCTCGAGCACCAGTGCCCGCGTCTCGGGCGAAGGCGCCAGCGCTTCAGGCAGCTGGGCGAGGCTGTCCAGGTAGGCCTTCTCCACCGCGCGTCGACGGTAGAGATCGACCACCAGCCCCTTGGCCACGTGGGTCAGAAAGGCACGCGGCTCGGACAGATGGTCGAGTGCGCGTGGGCCGGCATAGACCCGGAGGAAGGTGTCGTGCGCCACATCGGCCGCCTCGCAGTCGTTGCCGAGGCGCTTGCGCAGCCAGCCATGGAGCCAGCCGTGATGATCGCAATAGAGTGCGTGCAGTGTCGTGCTTCGGCTCGGAGCGGGCATGGGCGGAACAGGATGGGAACGGCCAGAAAACCGCGCAGATGATAATACATCTCATTTCCCGGCAGACGATTTCTTGCGCCCTGCCCTACATCACCCGTCCGAACCACCACAGCGACAGCAGCGCCGCACCCGCCGCCAGCACCGCGCCAAGCGCGGCGAACAGTGCGGTGATTTCCGCCTGCTCGGTCTTGCCTAGCGTCAGCTTGGCGTTGATCGCGCGATACACCTGCTTGAGCCTGGCGGCGTCCTCCAGCCGGAAGTATTCGGCGCCGGTGGTATTGGCCACTTCCTTCAGCACGGCCTCGTCGAGCTTGACGCGCGCCGACCAGCCGTCCGCCGACAGCACGACGCCCTGGGTCGTGCCCACGCCGACGGTATAGACGCGCACCCCATAGGAGGCCGCCAGTTCGGCCGCCTGCACCGCGGTCGGACCGGCGTTGCTTTCGCCGTCGGAGAACACGACGATCGCGCCGGCGGCATAGGAGCCCGGGGCGGCGGCGCCCTCTTGGTCGGCAGAGTTTTGTCCTCCTCCCTGGCCCGCGCCCGGGCTCGCTCCCTGCCCCAATCCCGCTGCGCCGAACGGGTTGCCGAGCGCGCCGCGTTTCTTCAGCGGCGAGGCATCGCCATCCATCAGGCGTCCGGCGTCCTCGGTCGCTTCCGGCCGCAACGCCGTCAGCGCGATCAGCAGGCCGTTGCCCAGCGCGGTGCCACCCTGTGGCTGCAGGCGGTCGATGGCCGTGGCCACGTCCTGCTTCGTGCGGCTCGGCGCCTGCGCGACGGCCGATGTTCCCGCCATCGCAACCAGGCCGACGCTGACGCCCGCGGGCTTCGCCTCGAGCAGCCCCTTGGCGGCCTGTTGCGCGGCGCGCAGCCGGTTCGGTTGCACGTCCTTCGCGCGCATGCTGCCGGACAGGTCGATGACCAGCATCACGGTCTCGATGCGCGAGGGCAGCACCAGCAGCGCATGCGGCCGCGAGATCGCGACGATCAATGCGGTCAAGGCGAGCAGGATCAGCACCGGGGACACATGCCGGCGCCAGCCTGCGACGCCGCGGTTGGCGAAGCCGACGGTCTTCAGGGCGGGATAGTGAACCGCCGCGCGCCGGCGCCGTGCGTCCAGCCACAGGTAGGCGAGAGCCAGCACGGGGACCAGCGCCAGCAGCCACAGCATCCTGGGCCACAGGAAGCTGATGGCGGGCAGCCGGGTGATCGCCTCGCTCACGCCGTCCATGCGGCCCCCTTCTTCGCTTCCTTGCTTGCCCCCGCATTCGCGCCCGCAATTGCGCCCGCATTGCCCCCCGCGCTGGGGCCCGCGTTGCCGGCTTTCGGCGCCGTGCCCTTTGCCGTGCCCTTCGCCGTGCCTTGCCGATGACGACGCTGCCGCGAGAACTCCAGCAGGGCCAGGTCCAGCCGGGCATCGGTCGACAGCGTCAGGCAATCCACGCCGGCCCGGGCAAAGCCCAGCCGCAGTTCTTCCTCGCGCGCCTGCGCGGCCGCCACGAAGCGCTTGCGAAAGGCCGGATCGTGCGTGTCGACGAACATCTGCTCGCCGGTCTCGGCGTCCTGCAGCACCAGCAAACCCAGATCGGGCAGCGCCTGCTCCAGGGGATCGACCAGCCGCACGGCGACCACCTCATGACGCCTGGCCAGCATGGCGAGCGAGGCCTGCCAGCCTGGGTCGCTGATGAAGTCCGACACCACGAACACCACCGATCGCCGCCTGGCGACCGCCCGTGCATGGTCGAGCAGGCCGCGCAACCGAGTGTGGCCCGGCGAGGCGGCCGGCGTGGCGTGCATGCGGTCGAGCAGGTGCAGCAATTGCCGGCGCCCGGCACGCGCGGGCACCACCGACGCGGTCATGTCGGCCGCCCCGTTGTAGAGCACGGCGCCGACGCGGTTGCCATAGCGCGTCAGCAGCAGCGCCATCACGGTGGTGAAATCGCTCAGCAGGTCGCGCTTGCGGACCTCGCCCGAGCCGAACTCGACGGAGCCGCTCAGGTCGAGCAGGAACCACGCCGCGATCTCCCGATCCTCCTGGAACATCCGCACATGCGGCGTCTGCAGCCGGGCGGTCACGTTCCAGTCGATGTGCCGGACGTCGTCGCCGGCCTGGTATTCGCGCAGGTCGGCCAGGTCCAGCCCGAAGCCGCGAAACAGCGTGCGGTAGTCGCCCTGCAGCATGCCGTCGAGGCGGCGCACCACGGTCCATTCCATGCGGCGCAGCAAGGCATCGGTGCGGCCGGCGCCGACACCGCGCGGCGCGCCGGGCGCGGCCTTGTCCGAAGCGGCGTCCGGGCCGGACCGGCGCCTACCGCGCAGCCGCCCGAACATGGGATTCCAGCGGACGTTCGGGAACCGGCATGGCCTGCACGATGCGGCCGATCAAGGCATCTGGGGTGATGCCGTCGGACATCGCCTCGTAGGACAGCGACAGCCGATGGCGCAACACGTCGGGCACCAGATCGATCACGTCTTCCGGCACCGCATAGTGGCGGCCGCGCAGCAGCGCCAGCGCGCGCGCGCCTTCGATCAGGCCGATGGTGGCGCGCGGACTGGCGCCGAAGGTCACGTAACGGTCCAGATCGTCGAGCCCGTAGCTGGCCGGCCGGCGCGTGGCCGAGACCACGCGCACCGCGTACTGGATCAGGCCGGGATCGACGTACACCGCGCGGCATTCCTCCTGCAGCGCGGTCAGCTGCTCGGGCGTGGCGATCGGGCTCACGTCGATCCGCGGACCGGTGACGCGGTTGACGATCACGACCTCTTCGTCCTCGCTCGGATAACCCACCAGCACCTTCATCATGAAGCGGTCGACCTGCGCCTCCGGCAGCGGATAGGTGCCTTCGGTCTCGATCGGGTTCTGCGTGGCCATGACCAGGAAGGGCATCGGCACCCGATGGGTTTCGCCAGCGATGGTGACCTGCTTTTCCTGCATCACCTCGAGCAATGCGCTCTGCACCTTGGCCGGCGCGCGGTTGATCTCGTCGGCCAGCAGCAGATTGGCGAAGACCGGCCCGCGCACCGTGGAAAACTCGCCGGTCCCCTGGTGGTACATGCGCGTGCCGACCAGGTCGGCCGGCAGCAGGTCCGGCGTGAACTGGATCCGCTTGAAGGTCCCGCGCATCGTTCTCGCCAGCGTATTGACGGTCAGCGTCTTGGCCAGCCCCGGCACGCCTTCCACCAGCAGATGCCCGCCGGCAAGGATCGCCACCAGCACCCGCTCGAGAAAATGGTCCTGGCCTACGACCACGCGTTTGACCTCGTACAGCAGGCGCTCCATCAGGTTGGCGGTTTCGATGGCGTCCCGGGCTTGGTCGTTCATGGGCCTCTCGCTGTGGTGTGGAATTCTGTAGGGAAGGCTAGAAGGGCGAAGCGCCGACGGAGCCGCCCGCGCTTTCGATGGTGATGGCAAACCCGATGCCAAGGAAATTGCCGCTCTGGTTGGGATTGAGGATGGCGGTGACGATTCCCACCACCTCGCCCTTCATGTTGACCAGCGGCCCGCCCGAGTTGCCCGGATTGGCGGCGGCATCGAACTGGATCAGCTTGTCCAGCTGCTGCTTCTCGTCGGGGGACACGAACTGCCGGTCGAGCCCGGACACCACGCCGGCCGTCACCGACGGGCCGATGCCGAACGGAAAGCCGACCGCGACCACCTCGCTGCCCGGCGCCAGTTCGCGGCTGGAACCGAGCGTCGCGGGCGGCAGGTCGTCGGGAATCGATCTGGGCTGCAGGATGGCGAGGTCCTTCTCCGGCACGGCCTGCAGCACGGTGGCCTCGGCGGTATGCCCGTCGTGGAAGCGGACCTCGACGCGGCGGGCGCCGGCGACGACGTGGTAGTTGGTCAGGATCACGCCGCTTTCGGTGACGACCACGCCGGTGCCAATGTGCCGGCCGTCGGGCAAGGCGTCGGGCGCGACCTTGTCGCTGGGGGCCTTGTCGCTGGGGGCCTTGTCGCCGGGGGCCTTGCCCTTTGCGGTCTCGTCGCGCGGCGTGCGTTTGGAAGGGGCGGAGGATTCGGGCGGCCTGGCGGGGCGATCGCGTCCTGCCTTGTCGGCGCGCGGCTTTTCCGCGGCGGTATCGGCGGCCGGATAGCTGCGGACCTCGACCACCGACTGGCGGATCGCCTCGGCGGCGCGGGCGGCGCGCGAAGGCAGGTCCTTGTTGTTCAGCGTGTGGAGCACGGCCGAATCGATGTCCGACTGCGTCAAGACGCGCTGTTTCGGCTGCAACAGCCAGGCGGAGCCGATGCCGGCGGCGAAGACGAGTGCGATCGCCGCCAAGGCTGTTCCGTAGATCGTCACCCGTTTCATCGCCGCCCCGAGTTCACGCGTCGGAAACTACAGTACCATCGATCTTAACCACGCGCCAAGGAGCAGGGCATGCAGTTTCTCTGGCCTCAAATGCTCTGGCTGCTGCTCGTGCTTCCCGTGCTGGCAGCGGCTTACTTCTACGTGCTCGCCCGGCGCAGGAAGGCCGCTCTGCTCTACGCCAGCCTCACCCTGCCGCGCGCGGCGCTCGGTCCCCGGCAATGGCTCCGGCGCCACCTCCCTCCCCTGCTCTTCTGGCTGTCGCTCGGCACCGCGCTGCTCGCCTGCGCGCGGCCCAGTGCGACGATCACGCTGCCGGCCGACACCATCACGCTGGTGCTTGCGATGGACGTCTCGCGCAGCATGGAAGCGACCGATGTCGCCCCGACCCGGCTCGCCGCCGCACAGCAGGCCGCCATGAATCTCGTCATCGGGCTGCCCGCCAAGGTGCGGCTGGGCATCGTGTCGTTCGCCGGGACCGCGTCGGTGGTGCTCAGTCCAACCGACAACCGGCAGGACATGCTCGAGGCGATCGAGCGCTTCCAGCTTCAGCGAGGCACCGCGACGGGCAGTGGCCTGATCGAAGCGCTGGCGGTCCTGTTCCCGAACGATGGCATCGACCTGGAGGCGGTGCTGTTCGGCGACGCGTCGGAACCGCCGGAGAATCAGGGCAGGCCGCTGGACGAATCGGCCGCGGCCGACGCTCTGCGCCAGAAGCGCGCCAGACGCGAGGAACGGCCTGCGGCCGAACCCGGCTCCTATCGGCACGGCGCCGTGATCCTGCTCAGCGACGGCCGCCGCACCACCGGCCCCGACCCCGTCATCGCCGCCCGCATGGCCGCCGAACGAGGCGTGCGCGTCTATACCGTCGGCTTTGGCTCCCGCGACAGCACGACGGCCGGCGGTTCGGGTTCCGTCATGTCTTACTACATGCAGCTCGATGAACCCGCGTTGCGCGCGGTCGCCAAGATCACCGGCGGCGAATATTTCCACGCGGGCTCGGAAGCCGATCTCAGCCAGGTCTATCGCCAGTTGAACACGCGCTTCGCGCTGGAGCGCCGGGAAACCGAGGTCGGGGCGTTGTTCGCGGCGGTGGCGGTGCTGCTGCTGATGGCGGCGAGCGGGCTGTCGATCCTCTGGTTCCGGCGCTGAGGTTTGGCGATGTAGAGGAAACGGTAAGTCGCGGCGCTCCCAGTAGATGAATTGGCAAGAACCGGCGCGCTCAGTAGATGAATTGGTAAAGCGCGACCTCCCGAGTGGATGAATTGGCAAGTTCAGTAGAAGGATTGGTAAGCCGTCATTGGTAAGCCATCGCCGCCTCCCGCTGCGCCCCCGCTAAGCCGCCAACCGATATTCGAAGAACGGCCGCTCCCGGTCGTCCAGGATCGCGTGCAGGGCGGCCAGATTGCCGGGGTCTGGATTGAGCCAGGCGTCCACGTGCTCTGGCTTGATCGGAATGACGCAACGGTCATGGCCGGCCGCGGCGATTTCCGGGGGCGGCTCGTCGGTGATCGCGGCAAACGAATACAGATCCGGCTCGCCGGCCTCGCCTTTGTGATGCGACCAGAGGCAGGCGATCAATAGATCCTGCGGCGGCTCCGGACGGAACTCGAGGACGACACTCTGCTCCTTTTCGTCCGGGCCGAGCTCGCGGCGCTCCAGCCGGTGCCGGGCCACGTGTTCATGAAAGGCGCGGATCGGCAGGATGCCGTGGCGATAGCCAAACAGCTGGCGCCACGCCGTCTCGAGATTGTCGCGGCGCGCGTTGTAGGTGCCGGGCTTCTTTCTTTCCATGGCGACGTCCCAGCCGGGCAGCCGGCAGCGGTAGCGCATCGGCACGATCACGCGCTGGCCGTCCATCATGATCATCACGGGCGCGTAATAACCCGGGAAGATCATCGCGTCCTCCGGCACCGGCACCGCACGCTGCAGGTCGGCGAGGTTCTGCTGCAGGCGGGCGATCTTGTCGGCGGCGATGCGCTGCTCGTTCTCGGCCTTGCGGGTGGGCCGGCCGGCAAGCGCGCGCTCCGCCTGCGCAAGGCGGGTCTTCTGGCGAAACAGTTTGGCCTCCAGCGCATTGGCCTGTTCGCGGTCGCCCGCGGCGATCAGCGCCGCGAGCTCGCACTCCTGGTCGGAGCTGGAACCGGCCTGCGCGAAGGCCATGCGCATCGCCTTGGGCACCTTTTGCCATTCCTGGTCCTTGCGCTTCTGCCAGAACAATTCGAAGAACTGGCGAAGGCTCATCACCGCGCCGTATTCGCGCGTGAATTTCCTGAAGTCGGCCTTGATCTGCGCGGCGTAGCACATCGGCCTCTCCCCTTGACGGCCACGATGACGCCATCCTCGCAGGCTTCGGTGGCGGCGGACATCGGTATTGAGCCGGGGCTCCCGCCGCACGAGGTCAAGGCTTGAGGCCGGGCGGCATGGCGCCGGCCCACCTTGCCGCCTTGTCCCGCGGGAAATCGGCCGCGCAAACGCGATAGCGCCTATAATACTGTATATCCATACAGTATCACCACCCGATGGAACTGCTCACCAAGCTGGAAATCCTGGCCGACGCCGCCAAGTACGACGCCTCGTGCGCCAGCAGCGGCGCGCCGAAACGGGATTCGGTCGGCAAAAGCGGACTGGGCGCCAGTACCGGCGCGGGCATCTGCCACAGCTTCACGCCCGACGGGCGCTGCGTCTCGCTGCTGAAGATCCTGCTGACCAACTTCTGCCAGTACGACTGCCAGTACTGCGTCAACCGCCGCTCCAGCAACGTGCCGCGGGCGCGCTTCTCGCCGCGCGAGGTGGTCGACCTGACGCTGGACTTCTACCGGCGCAACTATATCGACGGGCTCTTTCTCAGTTCCGGCATCATCCGCAGCGCCGACTACACCATGGAGCAGCTGGTCCAGGTCGCGCGTTCGCTACGCGACGAACACCAGTTCCGCGGCTATATCCATCTGAAGACGATTCCGGACGCCGATCCCCGGCTGATCTCGCAGGCCGGGCAGTATGCCGACCGGCTCAGCGTCAACATCGAGCTGCCCACCGACGGCGGGCTGCAACGGCTGGCGCCGGAGAAGAACGCGCATACGATCAAGCGTGCCATGGGCTCGATCCGCCTCGCGCAGGAGGAGGCGGAGAGCGACAGGCAGGCGCCCGGCCGCGCGCCGGCCGGGCAAAGCACGCAGATGATCGTGGGCGCGGACGACGCCGACGACCGCACCATCCTGCAGACCGCGCAGACGCTGTACGGCGCGTACAAGCTCAAGCGGGTCTATTACTCGGCGTTCAGCCCGATTCCCAACAGCCCCTCAGGCCTGCCCGCGCAGGCGCCGCCGTTGCTGCGCGAGCATCGGCTGTATCAGGCCGACTTCCTGATGCGCGGCTACGGCTTCCAGGCCGAGGAGCTGTTCCAGGCCGGCGGCGACCTGCCGCTGGACATCGATCCGAAGCTGGCCTGGGCGTTGGCGCATCGCGAGTCGTTTCCGGTCGACCTGAACCGCGCGCCGCAGGCCCTGATCGCCCGGGTGCCCGGCATCGGCATGCGCAACGCGAAGCGGCTGGTGGAGCTGCGCCGTTCGCGCGCGATCCGCTATCAGGACCTGGCGCGGCTGCGCTGCCCGATGGACAAGGTCAAACCCTTCGTCGTGGTGCAGGACTACCGGCCGGCGCTGGCGGATTCACCGTCCGAACAGTTGCGGCGGGCGCTGTCACCGGCGCCCGTGCAGCTGGCCTTGCTATGAGCGGCGCAGGACCGCGCACGCTGGTGGTCGAGTGCGGCGTTGAGTGCAGCGTCGATGGCGGCGTCGATGGCGGCTACGCAAGCTGGCGCGCGCAGGCCTTGCGGGCGCTGGCGGCGGGCTGGCCGCCGGAGACGGTCACATGGACGGAGCGCGGCTCGGCGGCAAGCGGGGGAACCGAACAGCTGATGCTGCTCGGTCCCGGCGCCGCACCGGTCTCGGGAGACGACGCACCGGTCCCAGGCGACAACGCGCCGGTCTCGGGCGACAACGCACGGGCCGCGGGAGACAACGCGCCGGTCTCGGGAGACGACGCGGTGCCGGCAGCCCGCCCGGACACCACGGGCGCCGCCCCGGACGTGCGCGTGTCCAAGGCATTGGCCGCCCTGCTGCAGGACGCCGCGCGTTACCGTTCGCCGCAACGCTGGGCGTTTCTTTACCGGGTGCTGTGGCGATGGTGCCAAGGCGATCGCGCCGTAGCTTCCGCCGCCGATGAAGACGGCGCGCGGCTGCATGCGATGGCCAAGGCCGTGCGGCGTGCCCACCACGACATGATTGCCTACGTGCGCTTTCATCGGCGCGGCGGCGACGGCATGCCGGAGTACCTGGCCTGGTATGAGCCCGAGCACGACGTGCTGGCCGACGCCGCCGACCACTTCGCACGCCGCATGGGCGGCGCGTCGTGGTGGATCGGCACGCCGCAAGGCGCGGCGCTGTGGGACGGGCATGCGTTGCAGTTCTCCGGGACACCGGCCGATGCGTTGGCCACCGCCGATATCGCCGCGCTCCGAGCGGGCGCGGCCGCCGACGACATCGAGCCGTTGTGGCTCGCCTATTACCGCAGCATCTTCAATCCGGCCCGCCTGAACGAAGCCGCACTGGAGCAGCACATGCCGGTGCGCTTCTGGAAGGGGCTGCCCGAGGGACGGCTGATTCCGGCGATGATCGCCGACGCCCGCAACGGCGCCCGCCGCGTCGCGCAGGCGGGCGCCGTCGGCACCATGAAGGGCAAGCCGGTTGCGGTCGATGCGCAGGACGCGCAGCCGCTGCGTCCGGCGCCCTCGTCGCTGGATCAATGCCGCCGCTGCGAACTCTGGCGCCATGCTACCCAGGCCGTGCCGGGCCACGGTCCCGAAACGGCCCGCATCATGCTGGTCGGCGAACAGCCCGGCGATCAGGAAGACCTTGCCGGCCGCGCCTTCGTGGGGCCGGCGGGCAAGGTGCTGGACGAGGCGATGCGCCGCGCCGGTGTGCCACCCGACTCGGTATACGTCACCAACGCGGTCAAGCACTTCAAGTGGATCCCGCGCGGCAAGCGGCGCCTGCACAAGACGCCGGGCCAGCGCGAGGTCGAGGCCTGCGCCCATTGGCTCGACGAGGAACGGGCGCGGGTGCGGCCGGCGGTCATCGTCACGTTGGGCGCGACGGCGCTGGCGGCGATCCTGGGCCAGAAAGCCAGCCTGCGGGACTACCTGAACCGGCCGGTGCGGCTCGGCGACGCCTGGGTCGTTGCCACCTGGCACCCGTCCTATGCGTTGCGCGTCGATGACGCCGGCAAGCGCGAGGACATCGTCGCGGCCATCGGCCAGGCCATCGCGCAGGGCCGGGAACTGGCCGCGGCGCCTGCCCCGCCTGCCCGGCCCCCCTCGCCTCCTTCGCCTACCCCGCCATCGCCGCCGCCTTCTGCTGCAGAAAGGCAATGAGCGTCGTCACGGCGCGCGTCTGGTAGCGCGCCGGCATATACAGCAGATACATCGTGGTGCGCAGGAAGGCCAGGTCATGCGGCGGCAGCGGCAGGCGAACCAGGGTCCCGGCCGCCAGATCGGACGCCACCATGTACTGCGGCACCAGGCCCACGCCGATGCCTTGAAGGATGGCGTCGCGCAGGAAGAAGAAGTTGGCCGACATCAGCCGCGGGCGGATCTGCGCCCGGCCGGCGGCCGTTCCCGCCAGCCCGGCCAGCTGCAGCCGCTCGCCGGTCAGCTCCGAAGTGATCAGCGGCAGGTCGCGGAACTGCTCCAGCGAACTCGGCATGCCGACCTCGCGGGCCAGTTCCGGCGTGGCGCAGGCAACGTATTCGATGTCCCCGAGGCTGCGCGCCACGGCATTGGTCGGCGTCTCGCCCATCACGCGGATGGAAAAGTCCACCGCGCCCTTGATCAGGTCCTCGATGTCGTTGTCGAAGATCACGTTGAGCGTGATGGCCGGATACATCCGCATGAACTCGATGAACCAGGCCGACATCGTGTGCTGGCCGAAGCCGCTCGGCACGCTCAGGCGCACCGTGCCGCTCAGCCGCTTGCCCAGGTTCTGCACGGACTCGCGCGCCGCCATCAGTTCCTGCCGGATGGCGCGGCCGTGTTCGTAGAGTTGCCGGCCCAGTTCGGTCGGCTCGAGCTGGCGGGTGCTGCGCCGGAGCAGTTCCGCGCCCAATTGCCGCTCGAAATGGTTCAGGCGCTTGCTGACGTTGGCGCGGCTCATGCCCAGCTGCCGGGCCGCCCGGCTCAGGTTGCCGGCGTCGATGATGTCCACCAGCAACGACAGCGCGCTCAAATCCATTGTCAACTCCGAGTTGTCATCTATGTTGATTCCCGGTTGCAATTGTCAAACTTTATCAACATATAGACAATCTGCGCTGACCAAAATAACCGGACCGTTCCCGGCAGGGGACGTTGCTCAATGCATCAGGAAAACAAAGGCGCATCGCTGCCGCTGGCCGGCGTGCGGGTACTGGACCTGTCGCGCGTGCTGGCCGGGCCGATGTGCGCGATGGCACTGGCCGACCTCGGCGCGGACGTCATCAAGGTGGAACACCCGGCCCGCGGCGACGACACCCGCGACTGGGGTCTGCGGATCGGCACGCGCAACACCTCGTACTTCAACAGCGCCAACCGCAACAAGCGCTCGATCACGCTGGACCTGCAAAGCGAGGCGGGTTTGAAGTTGGCGCGCGAACTCGCAGCGCGCAGCGACGTGGTGATCCAGAACTTCAAGGTCGGCGGCGCGGAAAAGCTCGGCCTGGGCTACGAGCAGCTGTCCGAGCTCAATCCCGGCCTGGTGTACTGCTCGATATCCGGCTATGCGCGCTTCACGCCCGAGGCCGAGCGGCCCGGTTACGACCTCGTCGTGCAGGGCGAGGCCGGCGTGATGGCCACCAATGGCGAGGCAGGCCAGGGCCCGCTTAAATTCGGCGTGGCGGCGGTCGACATGTTTACCGGCATGTATTCGGCGCAGGCGATCCTCGCCGCGCTGTACGCGCGCCAATCGAGCGGCCGCGGGCGCCACGTGCAGATGGCCCTGTACGACTGCGGCCTGATGATTACCTCGTACTACGGCATGGAAGCGCTGCTGCAGGGCGGCGACCCGGCCAAGTTCGGCAATGCGCATCCGTCCATCGTGCCCTACGGCGTGTTCGAGGCCGCCGATGGCCCGCTGGTGATCACCGTCGGGAACAACGGGCAATTCCAGCGATTCTGTCGCGACGTGATCGATCGGCCAGAGTGGGCCGAGGATGCGCGCTTCGCCACCAACACCGCGCGCTCGCAGCATCGCGACACGCTGCTGCCGCAGCTGCGCGAGGCCCTGCGCCGATTCACGCGCGCCGAGCTGCTGCAGCGCCTGACCGCCGCGCAGATTCCCTGCGGCGAGGTGCTCGGCATGTTCGAGGCGCTGCAGTCCGAGCGCACCGCGCAGGCCGGCCTGCTGCATCGCTACGAGGACAGCGAGGCGGGCGCGCAGTCGGTGCTGGCGCCGCCGTACGCCATCGACGGCCAGCGGATGCCGGTGCGCATGCCGCCGCCGCATATGGGCGAGCACACGCAGCAGGTGTTCAAGGAACTGCTGCAGCTCGAAGACAACGAGATCGCGGATCTGCGGTCCCGCGGCGTCATCTGAGCATCGAATTTCGCCTTTCCCAGTTCCCAGTTCCCAGTTCCCAGTTCCCAGTTCCCAATAGACGCTCTCAATGGACGGAGACAAGACGATGACCAAGCTGATCCTCAGCCGCCGCCAGATACTGAAGGCCGGTGCCGCCGCATCGATGGCCGCGATGATGCCCGCCGCGTTCGCACGCAGCGGCTGGCCCGACAAGATCATCAAGATGGTGGTGGCCTTCCCCGCCGGCGGCCCGACGGACACCGCCGCGCGCATCGTCGCGCAGAAGCTCTCCGAACGCCTGGGGCAGCAGGTCATCATCGAGAACAAGCCCGGCGCGTCGGGCTCGATCGGCACCGCCAGCTTCATCAAGAGCGCGCCCGACGGCTACAACCTGTCGATGTTCGGCATGCCGGCGCTGCTGGCCCCGCTGATGTACAACAACAGCGCGTATGACGTGAAGAAGGACTTCCAGTCCGTCGCCACCGTCTACGTGCTGCCGATGGCCATCGTCATCAACCCGAACGTGGTGCCGGGCGTGGAAACGCTGGCGGACCTGATCCGCTTCGCCAAGGCCAGCAAGACGCCGCTGAACTACACCAGCTCGGGCACCGGCAGCTTCGGCCATCTGGCGATGGAGCAGCTCAAGGACCTGGGCGGCTTCGACATGATGCACGTGCCCTACCGCGGCAGCGCGCCCGCGGTCGCCGATCTGCTCGGCGGCCAGGTCGGCACCATGTTCGCCGATGTGGTGGCGGCATTGCCGCATATCCGCGCCGGCAAGCTCAAGGCGATCGCGCTGAGCTCGCCCAATGCCAAGGTGCTGTTGCCGGGCGTCAAGACCGTGTCGGAGCAGGGCTTCCGCGGCTTCGACTTCGATTCGTGGGGCGGCCTGATCGCGCCGCTCAATACCCCGCAGCCGATCGTCGACCGCATCGCCAGCGAAACGCGCGACATCCTGTCCAACGACAAGGAACTGCAGCAGAAGCTGGTGACGGCCGGCGCGATCGCCTCGTTCCAGGACGGCAAGCAGATGCAGGCGCGCCTGAACAAGGACTACGACCGCTGGAGCGCCATCGTCAAGGCGAAGGGCATCAGCGCGACGTAATCGCGGTCGCACCGCGGTCTCTCATACCGCGGGCTCATGGCGCAGGCCAATGACGCGGCCTGATGGCGCAGCCCAATGACGCGGCCTCATGGCGGGGCCTGATGGCGCGCCGTCACCCCGCTGCCCTCTCCTTCACGGCGTCGGCAGCGGAAACACCAGCTCCAGCACCGTCAGCCCCTGCCGGCTCGACACGGTCGCGCGGCCGTCGTGCAGCCGCATGATGGAATCGACGATGGCCAGGCCCAGGCCCGTCGAGTGCGCCGAATTGCTGCGCGCGGGATCGCCGCGGTAGAAGCGTCCGAAGATATGCGCCAGCCGCTCGGGCGGGATGCCGGCGCCGCCATTGGCGACGCGAATACGGGTCGCTTCGCGCTCGGCGCTGACGATCACCGAGACCCGGCTGCCCTGCGGCGCATGGCGCAGCGCGTTGTCGAGCAGATTGGTCAGCGCGCGGCGCAGCAGGGTCTGGTCCGCGCGCACCGGCGCATGTCCCTGCAGCGACAGCGAGATCGCGCGCTCCGCCGCCACCGCCTCGAAGTACTCCGCCACGGCTTCCACCTCGGCGCGCGCGTCCAGCGTGCGCGGCGCCAGCGCGACCTGCGCGTGGTCGGCGCGGGCGAGAAACAGCATGTTCTCGATCATGCGGGAGAGGCGGTCGTATTCTTCCAGGTTCGATTCCAGCAGGGCCTCGTATTCCGCGACATTGCGCGCCTGGGCCAGCGTGACCTCGGTCTGTCCGATCAGATTGCTAAGGGGCGTGCGGAAGTCGTGCGCCAGGTCGGCGGAGAACTCCGACAGCCGCGAGAAGCTGTCCTGCAGGCGCGCCAGCATGCCGTTGAAGGCGTCGGCCAGCTCCCGCAATTCGCTGGGCGCGGTGCCGGCATCGAGCCTGGTCGCCAGACGGCTGGTCGTGACGGCCGACGCCTCCTCCGCCATCCTGCGCAGGCCGCGCAGCCCACGGCGCGCCAGCAGATAACCGAGCGCCGCGGCGGCGACGGTCGCGCACAGCGTCGCCCAGAAGACATGGAACTGGTAATCGCGCATCAGCACCGCGCGGTAACCGGCGTCGCGCAGCACGACGATCTCCACGGCCTCGTCGGTGTCGCCGAGCCGGCCCAGCGCGGCGATCGCGCGCGAGGGCACGCCATTGCGCGGATACCAGGTCTGCAGCATCGACGGTTCGGGATGCACGTCGGCCGGCAGCGCTTTCAGCGGCGGCACCGCCTCGTGGCGCGGATTCAGTGTCACCAGCGGCTCGCCGTGCCGGCTGCGCACCAGCAGGATCAGCCCTTCGTGACCGAGCGCGATATCGGCAAACCGGTGCATGCCCTCGCGCACGGCGGTTTCCGAATCCACCTCGGACAACAGATGCCGGACCAGGACCACCTCGCCGACCAGCTCGGCCTCGTCGCGCTCCTGCAGCTGGGTCGACAGCGCGCACGCGAGATAGGTACCCATCGCGGCCATGATGGCCGCTGCCACCGCGCCGAAGGCCAGCGCCATGCGGGCCGTCAGCGATTGAGGAAGCAGGCGCGCGGCCAGCGCCTTCGAGATGGCGAGCATGGCCGCTACCGCGCGATATCGTCCAGCACGTAACCCATGCCGCGGCGCGTGTGGATCAGCTTGGCCGGGAACGGGTCGTCGACCTTGGCGCGCAGGCGCCGGATCGATACGTCGACGACGTTCGTGTTGCTGTCGAAGTTCATGTCCCAGACCTGCGACGCGATCAGCGAGCGCGACAGCACCTCGCCGCGCCGGCGCGCCAGCAGATGCAGCAGCGCAAACTCCTTGGACGTCAGCTCGATCTTCTGTCCCGAACGCGTGACCCGCCGGCGCACCGCGTCGATGCGCAGGTCCGCCACCTCGATCCACTCGTTCTCGCGTACCGGTCCGCGGCGCAGGATGGTGCGAATCCGCGCGACCAGCTCGGCAAAGGCGAATGGCTTGATGATGTAGTCGTCGGCCCCGAGCTCGAGGCCCTTGAGGCGATCGGCCAGATCGTCGCGAGCGGTCAGGAACAGCACCGGCGTGTCCTGGTCGCGCCGCAGTTCTCGCAGCATCTGCCAGCCATCCATGCCGGGCAGCATCACGTCGAGCACGATCAGGTCGTAGGGCTGCGCGCGGGCGTGCGACAGGCCATCGACGCCGTCGCGGGCCAGATCCACGATAAAGCCGGATTCGGTCAGGCCCTTGTGCAGGTAGGCACCGGCCTTGGGTTCATCCTCGACAATCAGTACACGCATCGACATTCAACGAATCGCCGGACCGCCGGCAAGACGGTAACGGTACCGCAATCCCGGCGCCGGCGGCCGATCATGACAAATTTGTCATGTCGTCGTCAGATTGCGGCGGCGTGGCGCAACGTCGCGCGACGCATGTCGCGCTGGCGCCGCGACGGCGCGGGGTGGCCGTGGCGATGGCGTGGTGGTGGCGTGGCGATGGCGTGGTGGTGGCGTGGCGATGGCGGCGTTCGTCCAAATGACAGCATTGTCATGGGGTCGTCATGCTCCTGTGGCGGGCGTCTTCGTAGACTGCCTTCACCGGTCGCTACCGATCATTACCGGCCACCCTTTCGGAGAACACTGACGATGAAGCTGCTCAAGCACGCCCTGCTCACCACCACCCTGGCCCTGGCCGCCTTGCCCGCCCTGGCGGGCGCGAGTGCCATCGACGCCGGCAGTCTCGGTGCACGCAATGTCTACGCGGATGGCGCCCATCAGGGCCACGTCGATCCCTTCACCGACGGCGCACGCGGGGGAACGCGCGATGTGTTCAGCGACGGCGCTGCCACGGGCGGCCGCGACGTCCATGCCGACGGCGCCTGAGACAGGCGTTCAGCGCGGGGCATTGACGCCGCGCGCGCCTGGACCGCCGCGCCAGGCCATGAAGCGGGCGCGGATGCGGCAGGCCTCGCAGGTCCTCATCGGTCGCCGCAAGCCCTAATAACTTCTTAAACCCACCTCGGCACGATTCGAACCGTGGACGACGGCCATCGCCGGCCGCCACAGCAAACAGCAAGGTTCCTCGTGCCAATCCCCATGCTCCCTCCGCGCGCTACCCTGCGTGCGCCCGCGACGTCGGATGGCGGCCCTGCGGCCGCCATGGACGGTCGATGCCTTTGTCTGCGTTGCCGGACCCTTGCCGCGGCACGCCGGAACCAGGCGCCGCCCATCGGCGGCCGCCCTGCTGACTTTCCGATCGACTCTTGCCCGACGAAACCCGAATGAACGCAACAAGACCCGGTCGCCATGCGGCCTCCTTTCGAACCCCGGCCGCCGCGGCGGCCATCGCGTTGCTGGCCAGCCTGTGGACGCCACAGGGATGGGCCCAGGGCGGCGACGCCGCGCTCGAGCCCGCCGAACCGCAATGGGGACTCGGCGTCGGCGCGGCTGCCCGCCGCAAGCCCTATCGCGACGTCGGCACGGATTACCGGGCGATTCCCGTGCTGTCGTACGAAAACCGCTGGCTGCACGTGTCCGGCCTGACCGCGGACCTGAAGCTGCCTTCGCTCGGCCCGGTTTCGTTCCGGCTGCGCACCCGCTACGGCCTGAGCGACGGCTATGAGGCCTCCGACTCCGCCGCGCTCGAAGGCATGGCCGATCGCAACGCCCGCCTCTGGTTCGGTGGGGCGGCGATCTGGCACAACCCCATTGCCGATGTCTCGGCCGAATGGCTCGGATCGGCCGACGGGAACAAGGCCACCCTCCAGGTCAGCCGCGGCTTCCAGTACGGCAATTTCCGGCTGACGCCCCACGTAGCGGCGCAATGGCTCAGCACGGACAACGTGGACTACTACTACGGCGTCAGGGCATCCGAGGCGCGCATCGGCAGGCCGCAATACCAGGGCGATTCGACGGTGAACCTGACCGCGGGCTTGCGGGTGGATTACCGGCTTGCGCGGCATCACCAGCTGTTTCTCGATGTCAGCGCGACGCGACTGGGCTCGGCGATCAAGGACAGCCCGATCGTCGATCGCTCGAACATGACCAGCGTGGCGGTGGGCTACCTGTACCGGTTCTGATCGCCGGTTCTGATCGCCGGTTCTGACCGGCCGCCCCGTCAGGCCACCGGCGCGGCCTGCGCGAAGACGACGCGTACGCGAAAGCCGCGCCCATCCAGGCCGCGGCCCGTCTCGATGGTGGCCCCATGCGATTGCGCAATGGTGGCCACCAGCGAGAGTCCGATGCCGCTGCCGCGCACCCGATTGCCGCTGGCACGGTGGAATCGCCGGAAGATCGCCTGATGCTCGGCTTGCGGCACGCCGGGCCCGTCGTCCGCGACTTCCAGATAGACCGCATCGCCGGCACCCGCGGTGCCGCAGGCAATCCTGATCCGCCCACCCGGCGCCGTATACCGCAGCGCGTTGTCGACCAGGTTGCGCAGCAGGATGCCGATCTCGTCGATATTGCAGGCGATGCGGCCGCCGCCCGTTTCCACCGACAGCCTGCGCGCCTGCAGTTCGGCCTGCACCTCGAATTCGCTGGCGACATGCTGCACCAGGTTGCCGAGGTCCGCCGGTTCGTGCGGCGCCTGGCCGCAGGCATTCAGCCGGGCAAGGTCGAGCAGTTGTTCGGCGAGCCGCGTCGTCCGTTTGGCGGTGGCCAGCAGCTTTTCCAGCGCCGTGTCCTTGTCCTTGCCGCTCGGCGCGCGCAGCGCGATCTCGACCTGCGCCTGCAGCGCGGACAATGGCGTGCGCAATTCGTGGGCCGCATCGCCGATGAAACGCCGTTCGCTCTCCACCGCCTGATCGAGCTGCGCCAGCACGCGGTTGAACGACTGCACCAGCGGCTGCACTTCGGTCGGCAGCGACGTCGATGGCAGCGGTGTCAGGTCGAAGGTCGTGCGATCGCGCACCAGCCGTTCGAGGGCGGCCACGGGCTTCAGCGACCGGCGCATGGTGTGCCACAACAGCACGCCGACCAGCGCGAGCAGCACGCTGGTGGCCAGCAGCGCCTGCATCGCGGCCTCGCGCACCTCGGCGTTGATGACCTCGTGCGGGATGCCAACCTGTGCCTGCATGGTGCCGGTGCTGTCGGAGACGGCATAGACGCGCCAGCGCTCGCCATCGATGACACGCGTGGCAAATCCATCCACGAAGTCCGGCTTCAGCGCGGCCACCGGCGTATTGGCCTGCACGCGGGGACGCGGGCTCTGCACGGTCAGCAGCCTGCGCTGCGACCAGATCTGGATCACCAGGTCGAATTCGCTGGCGCGGTCGTCGTCGCGCACCTCCCGGCCGGGCCCGACCAGATTGAACGACTGCTTGTTCGCCGGCAGCGCGCGCACGATGCGGGTGGCGAAGGCCTGCAGCTTGTCGTCCCAGATACTGGAGCGGCTGTGCTGCAGATAGACCATCAGCGCGGCCAGCGACACCACCCAGCACAGCACGATGACACCGACCATCACCGCGAGCAGCCGTCCCTGCAGCGACTTCATGCGCCGGACTCCCCGATCATGTAGCCGTGGCCATGGACCGTGGTGATCAGGCCCTCGCCCAGCTTGCGGCGCAGCTGATGGATGAACACCGCGATGGTATTGCTCTCGATCGTGCTGGCGTTGCCGTATACCACGCGCTCCAGGTGTTCCCGCGTGACGACGCGGCCCGGGCGTTCGAGCAACGCCAGCAGCGTGCGGTACTCCTGGGCGCTCAGCGGCACCCGGGCACCGGCGCGCGTGACCACGCGGCGGCTGCGGTCGAGCTCGATTTCGCCCCAGCTGAACACGGGCACCACCCTGCCCTGGCTGCGCCGGATCACGGCGCGCACCCGGGCCCACAGTTCGTCGACCTGGAACGGCTTGACCAGATAGTCGTCGGCGCCGGCGTCCAGCCCTTCGATCCGCTCGCTCAGCTGGCCGCGTGCGGTCAGCATCAGCACGGGCGTCACGTCGTAGCCGGCGCGCATGGCGCGCAGCACGGTCAGGCCGGACTCGCCCGGCAGCCCGATATCCAGCAGCACCGCGGAATAGGCATGGTCGACCAGCGCGGCGCGGGCCGCGGCGGCGCAATCGGCATGGTCGATATGCCAGCCGTTCTGCCGGGCGCCATCGCAGATGACCTCGGCCAGCATGGGATCGTCTTCGACCAGCAGCAGGTCCATGGCGCTTGTCATGGGAAACGGTAGGGAAAGTCGCTGGGGCGCGCGATGATGACAGGGCGACATTAAGCGTTGATTAAGAACGGGAAGATCATTGCATCCGGCGCAACGTTCATTGCGGCGGCAGCGCCGAGCCTCAGATCAGCGGGAAGGCCTTGACCACATGCCGCAGCAGGCGGTCGGCCACCGGTGACAGCGGCCTGCCGGCCCGGGTAATGACGTGGATCCGGCTGTTGTTGAGGATCGGACTGGCCAGCGGCAGCGACACCAGCTGCTTGAACTGCGGCCCCTTCAGCGGCACCGAACGCGGCGTCAGGATGTAGCCGAGCCCCATCGCCGCGAATTCCCACAGCACCTTGAACGAGTTGGTCACCAGCATCGGCTTGAGCGTGATGTGTTCCTCCAGCTCGGCCGCCTGCACGTGCTTGCGCACGCCGAACGATTCGGCCAGCGCGGCGCCCTGGTGGGGCGCGAGGTCGGCCAGCGTCAGCGCGCGGCGCCGGCGCGCGAGCGGATGGTCCTTGCGGACATGCGCGCGGATCGGCGACACCCGTGAATAGTGCGAGCGCAGCCGGACATCGTTGGGCGGCTGGAAGGCAAAGCCGATATGCGCCAGGTCTTCGAGGATATGCCGCACCGTTTCGTCGGTGCCGGCCACCTGGATGCTGTAGGTCACGTCGGGGTGCGTGCGCAGGAAGCCCTGCAGCACCGGCTCGAGCACCAGGTCGACGAAGCCCTCGCCGAAGACCAGCTCCACGTGCCCGCGCTGCGCGTTCTTCAGATTGTTGATCTCGGCCAGAAAGGTATCGCTCAGGTCCTGCTGGCGCCGGGCGAACAGCGCCAGCAGCCGCCCGGCATCGGTCGCCACGACGCCGCGCCCTCGCCGCTCCAGCAGCGTCACGCCGAGATCCTGCTCCAGCTTGGCCACGGCCCGGCTCACCACCGAGGGATCGAGCTCCAGCACCTCGGCGGCGCCGCGCACCGTGCCGGTTTCGATGATCTGCAGCAAACACAGCGCCCGCTTGCGGTCCAGCACATGGTCCATGACGTCTCTCCCCTTGTCGACGCGGCGGGCCGTCCGAAGCACCGGCGCGAGTTTTTTAATGTTGCTATTTATACAACGATTTACGCCCATCATTGTCATGGATGCGGGACGGTCCATGGAAGCAGAATGGTGCGCATCATTCGCTCGCTGACCGCCATGCATACTTCCCACCTTGCCGACCTGCGGCAGTCCATCGCCACGCTGTCGGCCGAATTCGTCGAGATCCGCCGGCGCATCCACGCCCATCCCGAGCTGGCGTTCGAGGAACGCCAGACCAGCGAGCTGGTCGCGCAACGGCTCGCGGCCTGGGGCTACGAGGTGCATCGGGGGCTGGGCACCACCGGCGTGGTCGGGAAACTGACCAAGGGGCGCGGGCAGAAGACGCTCGGCATCCGCGCGGACATGGACGCGCTGCCGATCCAGGAAAAGACCGGCCTGCCCTATGCCAGCACGGTCGCAGGCAAGATGCACGCCTGCGGCCATGACGGCCACACCGCCATCCTGCTGTGCGCGGCCCGGTATCTGGCCGAGTCGGTGGATTTCAACGGCACGCTGAACCTGATCTTCCAGCCCGCCGAGGAGAACGAAGGCGGCGCGCTGCGCATGGTCGAGGAAGGACTGTTCGACCGGTTTCCCTGCGACGAAATCTATGCACTGCACAACTCGCCCGGCCTGCCGGTCGGGCAGATCGGTCTCATCACCGGGCCGGCCATGGCCTCATTCGACCGCGCCACCGTCACGCTGCGCGGCCGCGGTGCGCACGGGGCCATGCCGCATCACGGCATCGACCCGATGCAATGCGCCGCCAGCATCGTGCTCGGGCTGCAATCGATCGTCGGCCGGGAAATCGATGCGCTGAAGTCGGCCGTCATCACCGTCGGCTCCATCCAGGCCGGCAGCACGTACAACGTCGTGCCGGAAACCGCGACGATCAAGATCGGCGTACGCACGCTCGACCCGAAGGTGCGCGACCTCGTCGAGGAACGCATCCGCGGCTTCGTGGCGGCGCAGGCCGAGAGCTTCCGGCTGCAAAGCGAGGTGGTCTACGAGCGCAAGTATCCGGTGCTGGTCAACCATGCCGCGCAGACCGAATTTGCGCGGCAGGCCGCGATCCGGCTGCTGGGCGCCGACAACGTGGTCGAGCGGCCGCCGGTGATGGGCAGCGAGGATTTCGCCTACATGCTGGAGCACCGGCCCGGCGCCTATGTCCGGCTCGGCAACGGCCTGGGCGAGGACGGCGGCTGCATGGTCCACAACCCGCTGTACGACTTCAACGACAAGGCTCTGCCGGTGGGCGCCGCGTTCTGGGCGCACCTGGCACAAAGCTATCTGGTTTGACAACCGATCCCCGGGGACATCGATGCCATCTCTGAATCGCCGCCGTTTCCTGCAATATGCCGGCTCTGTCGCCGGGACCTCGCTGCTCGGCGCGCTGCCCGCGCGCGCGGACGGCTTTCCCGTCAAGCCGCTGGCCCTGGTGGTGCCCTACCCGGCCGGCGGTGCCAGCGACACGTCCGCCCGCATCTTCGGGGAATCGATCGCCAAGACGGTCAAGCAGCAGGTCGTCGTCGAAAACTACGGCGGCGGCACCGGCCTGATCGGCGCCAACAAGGTGCTGAGCGCGCCCGCCGACGGCTACACCTTCTTCCACGGCTCGATCAACGAGGTCTTTCTGGCGCCGATGCTCAATCCGGCCGCACGCTACAAGCCGCAGGACTTCATGCTGGCCGCGCCGATCAGCGACGCCACCATCGTGCTGATGGTGCGCAGCGGGCTGTCGGCGGAGACCTTCGACCGGTTTCTCGAACAGGCCAGACAGGGCAAGGACAAGCCGCTGACCTATGCCACGGTCGGCATCGATTCGATCTACCACCTGATGGGCGACGCGCTGGCAGCCAGGCTGGGCACCACCTTCCTGCATGTGCCATACAAGGGCGGTGCGCCGGCGCTGCAGGGCCTCGCGGGCGGCGAGGTGGACTTCGCCATCCTGCCCTACCAGTCGAGCTTCGACGCCATGCAGCAGCAGGGGCGGCTGCGCATCCTGACCAGCTTCTCGAAGGCCCTGCCCCCGGCGCTCAAGCACATTCCCTTGATCTCGCAGAGCCGCCCGGTGCCCGACTTCGAGTACACGATCAGCGGCGGGTATTTCGTCAAGGCCGGCACGCCCGAGAACCGGGTGGCGGTACTGCGCAAGGCGATCGGCGAAGCGCTCGCCAAGCCCGACATCCGCGCCCGGCTCGAGGCCGAGGGCCGCACCGTCGCGCAGCCGATCGACACCCAGGCCCACGCCAATCAGGTCTTCGACCGCTACATGACGCGGGTCACGCAGCTGGTTCGCAGCGTGGGGCGCAAGACCAACGGCGGCTAAGGCACGGCGAGCGCTGCCCCCAACGGTATTCGTGCAGTGCCGCAGCCGTGCCGGCGCCGACGCGGTGATTGCCTTTGCCGCGTCTCGCTGCGTCTCGCTGCGTCTCGCTGCGTCTCGCTGCGTCTCGCTACGTCTCGCTGCGTCTCGCTGCGTCTTGCCGCGTTTGGACCCGCATGTCTGCATTGTTCTTCGTGGCGACCCGCATTGACATTTCGGATCCATGCGCGCCGCTTTTCGGGGCGCGCATCGCTTGCGTTGCACGGTCTGCCACCTGTTGGCCCGTTCCTTGCATTTTGCTAAAAAACGTCATAGCTTTCGTCATGCTTGTCGACCGAACAGTCCTTGTTCGCCGATGGCACGAGGGGTCGAGAATCAGCCTGACAAAGCGCGGACAACGAACTCGCGCAGCGGGCTGATTCGATAAATCGAACTGGGAGGAATCGATTTGTTCGGCGGCGTCGGCATGTTGCGCGGCGCCGCCTCGGTGTTTCGTCGGCGGCCATCCGATCGGCTTGCCGAACCCGAATACGACCGGCTCTTGGGCGCCCCCTCGATGATCCATTTGCCCCCACGTGTGCAAAGCCTGACGATCCGCATGAGAACGGTCGCGCTGTCCGCGGCCTTCATGCTGGTGGTCTTCGTGTTGGTGACCTGGGCGGTCTCGTACCAGATGGTCAGCCATTCGCGGCAGGATCGTCAGCAGGTGCAGGCCGTCTACGTGGCCAGCAAGGAAAAGGAGCTGCGTCACTACGTCGAGCTCGGACATGCCACGCTGGTGCGCATCGCCCACGGCAGCGGCGAGGAGGCGGACCTGCAGCAGCAGGCGCTCGCCGCCCTGTCGCGCATGCACTTCGGCAATGACGGCTACTTCTTCGTCTACGACCGCCTCGGCAATGTGCTGCTGAACCCGGGCAGCATGGGAATCCAGGGCGTCGATTTCTGCGATCCGGCCGATGCCGGCAGCGACCAGGCCATGTTGCTGATCAACAAGGCCCGTTCCGGCGGCGGTATTGTTCGATACAACTGGATCAAGCCCTCTTCCCGTACCGAAGCGCCCAAGATGTCCTATGTGCGGGCCGCCGACCAATGGGGCTGGATTCTGGGCGCCGGTCTCTACATGGACGACATCGAGCGGGAGCTGGCGGCCTTCGATGCCAATGCCGCCCGCACGCTGCGCGAGACGCAGATCCGGATCAGCGCCTTCGCGCTCGGATCGATCATGCTGATCAGCCTGGGCGGCCTCGCCTTGAACCTGCACAACTCCCGCATATCGGGCGAGAAGCTGCGCCGGCTGGCGCGGCGCGTGGTCAGCTCGCAGGAAGAGGAGCGTGCCCGCGTCGCGCGCGAGCTGCATGACGGCGTGGTGCAGGTGCTGGTGTCGTCCAAGTACCTGCTGGAAACGGCGCAGGTCCATCTGGAACAGGAACAGGAAAAAGGACCCGTACAGGGCCGGAACGACGCCCCGCCGCCGGCGCGGCGCCACGCCCCGCATGAACTGCTGGCGCAGGGGCTGGGCCGCCTGCAGGAGGCGCTGATCGAGATCCGCCGCGTCTCGCATGGGCTGCATCCGGCCCTGCTGAGCGACCTGGGCCTGGCCGCCGCGCTGCGCATGCTGGTCGAACAGTTGCGGCCGCAGTGCCCCGTCGATCTGCGCTTCACCGAGCAGGGCGCGATACCGGCGCTGTCCGAGGCGCAGGCCACGGCGCTGTTCCGCGTCGCGCAGGAAGCGCTGAACAACGCCCTCTCCCACGCCCATGCCGGCTGGGTCCAGATCGCGCTGACCGGCACCGACCGCCATCTCGTGCTGACGATCGAGGACAACGGCCGCGGCTTCGATCTGAAGAAGGTGCGGGCCGACCGCAAGGGCGGCATCGGCCTGCGCAATATGCGCGAACGCATCGAAAGCCTGGAGGGCAGCGACTTCGCCATCCATACCGGAGCGGACGGCACCCGCGTCGAGGTACGGCTGGCGCTGCGCGCGCCCGAGCCCGACTCCGACAGCCGCGCTGACTTCCGCGCCGACTTCCGCGCGGAGATCCGCGCCGACGGCCGCCCCGGCATCCAGCCCGACAT
Organism: Cupriavidus cauae; assembly: GCF_008632125.1. Lineage (GTDB taxonomy): Bacteria > Pseudomonadota > Gammaproteobacteria > Burkholderiales > Burkholderiaceae > Cupriavidus > Cupriavidus cauae. The sequence goes on along the minus strand of NZ_VWRN01000045.1, from coordinate 319,402 downwards.
TCCGGCCACCGTTCCCCTGCAAGGAGCCCTGCTGCATGACCTCGAACCTGCGAGTGCTGCTCGTCGATGACCATCCCTTCGTGCTGGACGGTGTCCGCCTGCGCCTGGAGGCCACCGGCGAAATGACGGTGGTCGGCGAGGCGTCCAATGTGGAGGACGCCGTCGTACTGGCCGAGCAGCGCCGTCCCGACCTGGTTGTCTCGGACATTCACATGCCCGATGCCAACGGCCTGCAGCTGGCGACACGGTTCGCCGAGCGGTTTCCGTCGATACGGGTGGTCGCGTTGTCGATGCACAAGGACCCGGAGTACGTGCGCCGCGCCTTCGCGCTCGGCGTCGCGGCCTATGTCCTCAAGGAAGCGCCCGCGCATGAGCTGGTGACAGCGATCCGTACGGTCGCCGCGGGCGGCACCTATCTGAATACCGAATTGCAGGCCTTCCTGCAGACCGACGAACCGCCTCCCTCCTCGCGCCGGACGCTGACGCCCAAGGAGGCCACCGTGCTGAAGCTGGTGGCCGAGGGCTACTCCAACAAGGAGATCGCCGAGCGGCTCGGCACCTCGGTACGCACCGTCGAGACGCATCGTCTGCACGTCCGCCGCAAGCTGCAGGTCGGCGGGCGCGCCGAGCTCGTCAAATACGCGGTGCATTTCTCCGATCTGCATGCGATCGGATTGGCCGACGAGGCATTAGCGGCAGACTGCTGACGATCTTTCCTGTTGCGGTGCCATCCCCTTGATGGTGCCGTTTGCACTGCGCAAGACCGCTTGCGCATCGCCCTTGTGCATGCCCGGAAAGCCCACTCTCGGTATTACTGCGTAGGGGAAAGTCGTCCTGATGCAGGAACCGTAGTTTGCGTAGACTTTTTTTGGACAGGCGCCATGCGTTCGAACACGCGGACGCGCCGATGCGCCGATCGCTGGACGAAAACGGGAGAGCACCATGGACGAGTTGAAGCAAACGCAGAGACGGGCTGTCGCGACGCAACCGCAGGTGGACGACTTGTCGACGTGGACGCCCAAGCGGCGCGAATTCCTGCGCATGCTGGCCTACGGCGCCGGCTCGCTGGCCCTGGGGCCGCTGATCGGCGCCTGCTCCGACGACGCGTCGGCGCAGGCCTCGGACCTGCGCTCGCGGCTGACGCAGGACGAAGCCTTCTGGGCGCAGGTGCAGGGCATGTTCGTGCTCAAGCCCGAGAAGGTCTACATGAACATCGGCACCGGCGGCTCGATGCCGCAGGTCGTGCTCGATACCTTCCAGCAGGAGAACTTCGCCAAGGCAGCCGACTCGGCCAGCGGCTATGGCAACCTCGCCGACCTGCGCGAGGCCGTGGCCAAGGGCTTCGGCGTCGATCGCGACGAACTGGCCTTCTCGGCCAACACCTCGTCGGGCATGTGCCATGCGATCCTGGGCATCAAATGGGAGCCGGGCGATGTCGTGGTGACCACCAACCATGAGCACGGCGGCGGGCTGACGCCGCTCAATATCGCGGTGGACCGCTACGGCATCGAGGTGTCGATGATCCCGCTGCCGACCGGCAACCGCCAGAGCGCCAGCACCTATGTCCAGTTGTTCGACGAGCGCATCCGTGCGTTGAAGGGCCAGGGCAAGCGGGTGCGCGCGATGATGTGGTCCTCGCCCACCTACAAGACCGGCACCATGCTGCCGATCGCCGATCTGATGGAGGTGGTCAAGGCCCACGGCCTGATCAGCATCGTCGACGGGGCACACCTGCCCGGCATGATGGCGTACGACTACGGCGCTCTCGGCATGGACTTCATGTCCGGCGCCGGACACAAGTGGCAGTGCGGCCCGGGCTCGACCGGCATCCTGGTCATCCGCAACAAGATGCGCGCATCGAACCCGCTGCCGCTGCCCGACTGGTTCCCGATCCATACCAGTTCCTACGCGAGGCAGCAGCCGCGCGGCTCCTATGACATCGCGGCCACGGTGACGTCCTGCGGCAGCCTGCACGTGCCGATGTTCAAGTCGCTCGCCCGCGCCTGCGAGATGTGGGACTCGATCGGCCGGAAGAAGATCGAGACCTACGACCTGACGCTGTCGGCCTATCTGAAGGAAAAGATCGTCGAGCGCTGGGGCATCGATTCGCTGTACTCGCCGAAGGACGATCCGAAGCTGGTCTCGGCGCTGACCTGCTTCAACCCGTTCCGCAACCGCGACGATGCGATGAACCAGCAGAAGGCAACGACGTTCGTCAACCGCATGCTGAGCGACTTTTCGCCGGGCTTCGTGATCCGCTCGGTCAATTTCGAAGTCATCGGCGCGCCCGCCCAGCACTACGGCATCCGCATCTCGACGCACCTGTGGCACGACGCCAACGACATCGACCGGCTGGTGGATTCGATGTGGAATCTGTCCGGCGCCATGGCGTAACCGACCCCAATCCAATTCCAACAAGAGTCAGCCCATGAAACGATCGATCGCATTGATTGCCGCCGCGGCTTGCGGGGTGGCATCGCTGTCCGCCTGCGCCCAGCATGGCGGCGCCATGCAAGGTGGTGCACTGCGTGCCGTCTCGTCGCCCGATGCGCCCAAGGCCATCGGACCCTATTCGCAGGCGGTCCGTGCCGGCAATGTGCTGTACCTGGCGGGGCAGATCCCGATCCATCCGAAGACCGGGGAGTTGATGAAGGACGCGCCGATCGAGGCGCAGACCCGGCTGGTACTCGACAACCTGAAGGCGGTGCTGGCCGCCGACGGGATGACGATGGCCAACGTGGTTTCCACCACGGTCTACCTGAAGGACCTGAACGACTTCGCCAAGATGAACGAGGTCTACGGGACCTACTTCACCGGCGTCACGCCGGCGCGCGCGACGGTGCAGGTAGCCAGGCTGCCGCGCGATGTGGCCGTGGAGATCGGGGCGATTGCAGTGAAGCCCTGAGCGGGCTGCATTGCGGTAGGGAGGCCCTTTCGGCGGGGCGGGCGGGGCGCGGCGCGAGTCGCGCCCCGCCGCGTCGTTGTTCGCCTCATTCCGGGCAGCGGATCGCTTCGATCACCAGCCTCAGCGCCCGGGAGGCATGGCGCCGGTTCGGATAGTAGGCAAACAGTCCCGGAAACTTCGGACAGAAATTGTCCATGACCCTGCGCAGACTCCCGTCGCGCAGATAGGGTTCGGCCAGGTCCTCCGTCACGAAGGCCAGGCCGCCGCCGCTGGCCGCGGCACGCACCATCTGATAGGCGGTGTTGAAGGTCAGCTGCCCGCTGACGCAAACCTGGACCGCGCGCCGCTTGTGGCGGAGTTCCCAGGCATACAAGCCGCCGCCGCTGAGCCGCAGCGTGATGCAGTTGTGCCTGAGCAGGTCTTCGAGAGAGCGTGGTTCGCCGTGCGCCGCGAAATAGTCCGGCGCGCCGACGATCATCATCTGTACATCCGGCGTCAGCCGCACCGCGATCATGTCCTTGGCGATCTGGTCGCCCCAGCGCACGCCGATATCGTATTGCTCGGCCGCGATATCGACCATCCGGTAGTCCGAATTCATTTCGACGCGCAATTCGGGATAGGCCGCCAGCAGGCTCGACAGCCGCGGCATCAGGATATTGTCGATGACATGATCGATCGCCGTGATGCGCACGGTGCCGATCGGCTTGTCGCCCAATTCCCTGACCGCGGAAATTTCGGCCTCGACCTCTTCCAGCCTGGGCGCCACGGTCTGGATCAACCGTTCACCGGCCTCGGTCGGCGATACGCTGCGCGTGGTGCGGGTCAGCAGCCGCACGCCCAGCCGCGTCTCCAGCGCGCGGATGGTATGGCTGAGCGCGGATTGCGAGACGCCGAGCCTGGCGGCCGCGCGCGTGAAGCTGCGTTCCCGGGCGACGGCCAGAAAGGCGAGAATGTCGTTGATGTTATCGCGTGCCATGCGAGCTGCGGTTGGGGTTTGCGGTTGCAATTGCCGTTGCGGTGACTGCCCGCATTCCATACGGATAGCGGGATGGCGGGATAGCGGAATATCGTCTTCGTCGTCCCCTGCAGGGGAAAACATTGATGAATACAATACATGAGTGCTTGCCGATTGGCGTAATGATCCATTCCAAATAACCGAATATCATTGCGCTGACGCGCAGCCCGGCTGCAGGCTCGCCGCCGAATAAAAAACCCACCCCCATTCCATTACTCCCCTATTGCACCATGGCACGCCTCCAATTGAACGGTCAGATCAAGGAAGTCGACGTCCCGGGCGACACCCCACTGCTGTGGGTGTTGCGCGATGAGCTGGGCATGACCGGCACCAAGTTCGGCTGCGGCATGGCACTGTGCGGCGCCTGCACGGTGCATATGGACGGCTCGCCGATTCGCGCCTGCATCACCGCGGTCTCCGCGGCGGACGGGCACGCCATCACGACGATCGAGGGCGTGGAAGCCGATCGCGTCGGCCGCGCGGTGCAGAAGGCCTGGGTAGAGAACAACGTCGCGCAGTGCGGTTACTGCCAGGCCGGGCAGATCATGTCCGCGGTCAGCCTGCTGAAGGCCACGCCGGCCCCCAGCGAGCGCCAGATCGACGAGGCGATGAGCGGCAATATCTGCCGCTGCGGCACCTATCCGCGAATCCGCGCCGCCATCAAGCAGGCGGCCGGCGCCCTGGCCAAGGGAGGCAAGTGATGCGCGACAACGACTCGATCCAGGCACCGGACCTGTCCCGCCGCGGCTTCCTGCAGGGAACGCTGCTCGGCACGCTGTCGCTGGCGGTCGGCGCCAATGGCGTCATTGGCGTCATTGGCCTGGCGCACGCGGACGACGACGCGCCGAAGAAATACGGCGCCGACTCCATGCCCGGCGGCACGGTGTCCGACCCGCTGGTGTTCGTCTCGATCGGCGCGGACGGCACGGTGACCATCGTCGCGCACCGCGCCGAGATGGGCACCGGCGTGCGAACCAGCCTGCCGATGGTCGTCGCCGACGAGATGGAGGCGAACTGGGACCGCGTCAAGGTGGTGCAGGCCGAGGCCAACGAGACCCGCTACGGCAACCAGAACGTCGACGGGTCCCGCAGCGTGCGGCACTTCCTGATGCCGATGCGGCGCGTCGGTGCGGCGGCACGGCAGATGCTGGAAGCAGCGGCCGCCGCGCGTTGGGCCGTGCCGGTCGGCGAGGTCCGCGCGCAACGGCATGAAGTGGTGCACCTGCCAACGGGCCGGCGCCTGCCTTATGGCGAGCTTGCCGCCGACGCCGCGAAGCAGCCAGTCCCTGCCGAGGGCACGCTCAAGCTGAAGACGCCAGACCAGTTCCGCTACATCGGCAAGGACCGCGTGCGGATGGTCGATCTGGAAGCGATCGGCAAGGGTCAGGCCACCTACGGCATGGACGTGCGCCTGCCGAATATGGTCTATGCCGTGGTGGCACGGCCGCCGGTGGTTGGCGGCAAGGCGCGGGCCGTCCGCGCCGAGAAGGCGCTGGCCGTACCGGGCGTGCTGAAGGTCGTCGAAATCCCGCCGTTCAGCGGCGCGCCGGCCTTCCAGCCGCTGGGCGGCGTCGCCGTGGTGGCGCGCAATACCTGGGCCGCGATGCAGGGCCGTGCCGCGCTCGAGATCGACTGGGACGATGGGCCCAACGCCGGCTACGATTCCGCCGCGTATCGCCGCACGCTCGAGGTCGCCGCGCGCAAACCGGGCAAGGTCGTGCGCAACGAAGGCGATGCGCCGGCCGCGTGGAACAACAGCGCGGAGGCCGAGCGCTACGCCGCCGAGTACTACGTCCCCCATCTGGCCCACGCCTCGATGGAGCCTCCGGTTGCCACCGTGCGCGTCAGCGGCAAGTCCGCCGAGGTATGGACGTCGATCCAGAATCCGGTTGCCGCGCAGACCGCCGTGGCCAAGCGGCTCAAGCTCGAGCCCAAGGACGTGCGCGTCAACGTGCTGCTGCTGGGCGGCGGCTTCGGCCGCAAGTCCAAGCCGGACTTCGTCGACGAGGCCGCGATCGTCGCGCAGGCCATGCCGCGTACGCCGGTCAAGCTGGTATGGACGCGCGAGGACGACATCCATCACGACTACCTGCACACGGTGTCGGTGGAGCGGATCGAAGCCGTGGTCGGCAAGGACGGCAGGCCGCAGACCTGGCTGCACCGCAGCGCGGCGCCGACCATCGGCTCGCTGTTTACGCAGGGCGCCAAGGGCCAGCAGCTGTTCGAGTCGGGCATGTCGGCCATCAACATGCCGTACCGGATTCCGAACGTCCGGGTCGAGACCGCCGAGGTCGAAGCCCACGCCCGCATCGGCTGGTTCCGCTCGGTCGCCAATATCCCGCATGCCTTTGCCGCGCAGTGCTTCATTGCCGAACTGGCGCATCGCGCCGGCAAGGACCACAAGCAGTTCGCGCTGGACCTGATCGGCCCGGCACGCAAGATCGATCCGCGCACCATGGCGGACACCTGGAACTACACCGAGTCGCCGGAGCGCTATCCCTACGACACCGGCCGGCTGCGCGACGTGATCGAGGCCGCCGCCCGCGGCGCGCGCTGGGGCCGCAAGCTGCCGCGCGGGCATGGCCTGGGCCTGGCCTTCTGCTACAGCTTCATGAGCTACACGGCCACGGTGGTCGAGGTCGCCGTGAACGACAAGGGCGAGGTGCAGGTCGTCGCCGTCGACATGGCGATGGACTGCGGGCCGCAGATCAACCCGGAGCGCATCCGCGCGCAGATGGAAGGCGGCGCCATCATGGGCCTGAGCCTGGCGCTGACCAGCGAGATCAGCTTCGAGAAAGGACGCGTGAAGCAGAGCAATTTCCACGACTACGAGGTGCTGCGCCACCACGCCTCGCCGCGCGTGATCCGCACCCACCTGGTCAACGGCAGCCACGACACGCCGCCCGGCGGCGTCGGGGAGCCCCCGGTGCCGCCCGTGGCGCCCGCGCTGTGCAACGCGATCTTCGCGGCCACCGGTAAACGCATCCGCAGCCTGCCGGTCCGCACGGTCGCGTAAGCGCCGCGCTTTCCGCCCCGATCGCCGTCCCGATCGCCCCCCGCGCAGGTCACGCTGACCTGCGCGGGGCCCCCTTTTACTCCGACGTGCCCTCCGACGTGCCCGCCATTGCGCTGAACGGCCGCAAGGGCTCGTCACGCCTTCGTGGATTGATATTCAGACGTCGATGCGCTTCGATACCGTGACAAATTCCGCAGCCCTGCCCCTTGCCTCATCGCGCCGCGAGCGCTGGAGCGCCATCGGCACGATGACCATGTGCGTGGCCATGCTGATCGCCTCCGAGTTCATGCCGATCAGCCTGCTGACGCCGATCGCCGCCGACCTGCATGCCACCGAAGGGATGGCGGGACAAGCCATCTCGATTTCCGGCCTGTTCGCCGTCATCGCCAGCCTGTTCATCGCCACGGTCGCCGGCCGCTTCGACCGCCGCCGCGTGCTGATGGCGCTGACCGGCGTCATGCTGGCCTCGCTGGTGCTGATCGCAATCGCGCCGAACTTCGCGGTGCTGATGGTGGCGCGCGGGCTGCTGGGCATCACCATCGGCGGCTTCTGGGCCCTGGCGACCGCGACCATCATGCGGCTGGTGCCAGCCGCCGACGTACCCAAGGCGCTCGGCATCATGTACACCGGCAATGGGATGGCCACGGCGTTTGCCGCACCGATCGGCAGCTACCTGGGCGGCATCATCGGCTGGCGCGGCGTGTTCTGGGTACTGGTGCCGTTCGTGCTCGCCAATCTGCTCTGGCAATGGTTCAGCCTGCCGTCGATGCCGCCGCGGGCCACCAATCCGGTCGGCAAGGTCTTCCGACTGCTCGGGCGCCCGCATGTCGCCATCGCGATGGTCGCCGTGATGCTGACGTTCGGCGGGGCCTTCGCGGCCTTCACCTACTTCCGGCCGTTCCTGGAGCGCTACACGCAGGTCACCGTGCCAGAGCTGTCGCTGCTGTTGCTGGGGCTCGGCGTCGCGGGCTTTATCGGGACGTACTACGCCTCGGCGTGGGTGGGCCGCTCGCTGTATCGGCTGCTGATGGGGCTGCCCTTGGCGCTGGCGGCCGCGACCGTCGCCATGCTGGCGTTCGGGCACAGCTTCTGGGCGGTTGCTGTCGCGATGGTGGCATGGGGCGCGCTGAACGCCGCGATCCCGGTCTGCTGGTCGACCTGGCTGTCCCGCGGCATCGAGGACGAGCCCGAGAGCGGCGGCGGCCTGATGGTGGCGGCGATCCAGCTGGCGATCATGCTGGGCGCCGCGTTCGGCGGCATGCTGCTGGACCGCATCTCCATCGCTGCGACCTTGATCGGCGGCGCGGTGCTGCTGGTGTTGGCGGCGCTGACGGTGGGCAGCGGCCGGCGGCTGATGGGGCGCGGCTGAGCGGCCTGCTTCGCCGCCACCTCGCCGGCCACATGGACACCACCTCGCCACTACTTCGCCGCCACCTTCACCAATATCCGCTCCTGCCCCCTGCGGACAGCGAGTGCGGCGCGCCGCCGTGTACCCGGTCGCGCCGCCCGGCATCAGGCCTGGGCCCGGGCGCCGTCGAGGTAGGGATTGAAGCCGCGCGCGCCTTCGCTGAAGGCATCGAAGCCGCGGGCGCCGTCCGTGTACGCATCGGCGGCCCGACCGGGCGTGGCCGAGACGCCCACGCGATCCAGGCCGGCAACCTTGCGCGCGCCGTCGACATAGGGGTCGGCCTTGCGGGCGCCCTGCGTGTACGGGTCGAAGCCGCGGGCGCCATCGCTATGCACGTCGAAGGTGCGGGCACCATCGGTGAACGTCTGCGGCGTGCGGAACTCGTAGCCGTACTTGTCCGCGGGGACCGTCGCGGCCTGCGCGATCCCGGCACCGGCGAGCGACAGCAGCAGAGCGGAGGCGATCTTCAGGGTCGCGTTCTTGGGCATGGCTTTCTCCTTTATTAGTCAGCAGATTTGAATCGATCCGGACGCTGCCGCGCTTGGGTTTGTTGCGCCGTCGCGTTGTCCATGTGCCGAACTATAGAGGTCCGCCGAGCCTGAAGAAGTACGTTGGTTTGGTCTTTTTATTCAAATATTTTGATATTTCGTTGGTGGCGCTATTCGGGACCTTGGAGGATACGGAGATCATCGATGTACCGAGCGGGCGCGCTGGCCGGGCGGAGAAGACGAGCCAATCCCCGTCAGGTTGACACCGCCATGGCGCGTACCAATACTGCCGCTTGGCAGTCGCTTTGGTTCGCATCACGCCTGCGCCCACGTCGTCCTCGCCCACAACGCCCGGAGGAAGCCATGCCACAAGCGCGCCCCCTTCTGCTCGCCGCCCTGCTGACGTTGCTCGGTGCATGCGCCACCGCGCCTACAGGCCCGACCGCCCCCACCGCGACGTCCGCCTCCACACCGGCCCTCCTGCCGTCCGCCGCGGGCCAGACTGCCGCAGGCAAAACCGAGGTCCTGTGGCTGGGCCAGGCCGCCACGCGCATCACGACGCCCGGCGGCAAGGTCATCGTGATCGATCCCTGGCTGACGGGGAACCCCAAGACGCCCGCCCCATTCAAGCAGCTGCAGACGCTCGGCAAGGTCGATCTGATCCTGGTCACGCATGCCCATGGCGACCACCTGGGCGATGCGCCGGCGCTGGCGAAGATGCATAACGCACCGATCTACAACGGTGGCGGCATGGGGCAGACGCTCGTCAGCCTCGGCATGGTGCCGGCCAACCTGTCGCAGCGCTTCGGCAAGAGCGGTACGGTCACGCCCTTCGGTGCCAACGGTCCGAAGATCACCGCCGTGCATGCCGAGCACTCTTCCGAGCTGGTCTGGAAGAACCCGAGCTCGGGCAAGGACGAGGTCCACTACGGCGGCGAGCCGGTGGGCTACATCATCGAGATGGAGAACGGCTTTCGCATCTGGCACATGGGCGATACCGGCCTGTTCGCCGACATGCGGCTGGTGGCGGAGCTCTACAAACCGGACCTGGTGCTGATCCCCATTGGCGGGCATTTCACCATGGGGCCGCGCGAGGCGGCGATCGCCGTGCGCGAGATGATCCGCCCCCGGTATGCGATCCCGATCCACTATCTGACCAGCCCCATGCTGCGCGGCACGCCGGCGGAGTTCACCGCGGCGCTGGGCGCCACGGATGCGACCCGCGTCATCGTGCCGGAGCCCGGGCAGAAAGTGGATTTCTGAATCTCCGCCGACGCGGCCGAGGCTGAAGGAAGGGCATCGCCCTGCGGCCAGTCTCGGCCCTACGCGTTCTCGCGCCTCATTTGCGCGGTTCAGGCGCGAAATACGTCATCCAGGCACGCCGCCTCCAATGCCCGGTCCTGCCAGGCGTCCAGCTGATCCGTTTAGGACGCGCGGCGAAGCCCTGCATGCGCCGGGCGCTTCGGGCGATTGCGGCTGCCCGTTCCCTACCTCCTTCAGCGCCCGCGATGGCCCTCCCTTAGACCCATCCATCTCCCTCCTACCGCCGTTAGTGGTAACCTCCGCTATTTTTAAAACGCATATCTGGTCTCTGAAAATATGACTTCGCCCGCTCCACTCCCGCCCTCTAGACTTGCTCCAGCCCAGCGGGACCGGCGCCATCCGGCCGCGACAAGCCAGCAACACGACTGGTTCGGGACATCCCAAACAAGGAGACAGACGATGAAGAAGGCGTTGCTCGCCCTTCTGGCGGCCTGCGGCATGGCCGCCGTCGCCCCGGTGCAGGCCGACACGGCCTGGCCTGCCAAGCCGATCCGACTGGTGATTCCGTTCCCTCCGGGCGGCGGCACCGATATCCTCTCCCGCCTCGTCGCCAATCAGCTGACCCAGAGCGCCAAATGGACCGTGGTGCCGGACAATCGCCCGGGCGCCGGCGGCACCATCGGCATTGCCGAGGTCGTGCGCGCGGCGCCGAGCGGCTACGAGCTGGTGATGGGCCAGAAGGACAACCTCGTCGTGGCCCCGTGGCTGTACAAGACGGTCAAGTACGACCCGAGCAAGGACCTGGTCGCGGTGACGCATGTCGCCTACACACCGATCATGATCGTCGCGCCGGCCAATTCGCCGTTCAAGAACATCGCCGACGTGGTGGCCGCCGCCAAGCGCGCGCCCGGCTCGATCAAGTACGGCTCGCCCGGCAATGGCACGACCATTCATCTGGCCGCGGAGATCTTCAGCCAGGCCGCGGGCATCAAGCTGCTGCACGTGCCGTACAAGGGCTCGAACGCCGCGATGATGGACGCCATCGCCGGCAACGTGGACCTGATGGTGGCCTCGGTGCCGTCGGCCATGGCGCAGATCAAGGCGGGCAAGCTGCGCGCGCTGGCCGTGACCTCGGCCACGCGCAGCACCTCGCTGCCGGATGTGCCCACGCTGGCCGAAAGCGGCTACAAGCAGGTCGACGTCAGCACGTGGTACGGCATCTTCGCGCCGGCGAAAACGCCGCGCGAGGTGGTCGACAAGCTGGCTGCCGAAGTGAACAAGCAGCTCGCCACGCCGGCGATGATCCAGGCGATTCACGAGCAGGGCGCCGAGCCGAAGCTGATGTCGCAGAAGCAGTTCGCCGATCTGGTCCAGTCCGACTACAAGAAGTGGAAGACCATCGTGCAGGAGTCCGGCGCAACGGTGGAATAAGCCGCAGCGCAGCTTCGCCGGGCGTCTCGCCGACGCCTGCATGATCCCGGTGCCGCCGCCCCGCCGGCGGCACCGGCGCCCCATCTCCCCCCTCCCCCTTCCCCGCTCCCCCTTCCCCGTTCTCCGTTCTCCGTTCTCCGTTCCCCGTTCTCCGCCTCCCCTCCCCGCTCCGCGCCTCCCCGCACCCGCGCCTTCCCTGCACTGCCGCCGTTCCCCGCACTGCCACCTTCCCCGCACCGCCGCTCTCGCCCGCCATCCCGAGGCAAAAATCACTGACTTTGCCGGCCCCGCCGGCATCCCCCGCCCGCTCACCTATATTCCAGTGAATCGGTACACGCGAAACCGAGACGCCGCGTACCGCCCGCTCCACCGCGGTACGAGAGTGCGGTCCGGGACGCAAGGCAAGGAGGCAAACCATGGCCACGCCCAACTGGAACATCGAGGGTCAGTATTACGAGACCTGCAACTGCGACTTCATCTGCCCGTGCCTGCCCGGACAGCTGGCCGCGCCGCCCACCAAGGGGCACTGCATCTTCGCCATGGGCTTCCAGATCGAGCAGGGCCGATATGGCGAGGTGTCGCTCGATGGGCTCGGCTTTATCGTGCTGGGGTCGACGCCGGAGGAAATGGGCAAGGGCAACTGGTCCGTCGGCGTGATCGTCGACGAACGCGCCGATGCCTCACAGCGTGATGCGATCACCGCGATTGCCAGCGGCGCCGCGGGCGGGCCGATGGCGGCGCTCTCCCCGCTGGTCGGCTCGTTCGCCGGGGTGGAATCGGCGCAGATCCGCTTCGACCGCAACAGCCGCAGTTGGTCGGTCACCGCGCCGAACCTGGTCGACATGGCGGCCGAAGGCGTGATGGGCATCAATCCGAATGCGACCGAGCCGATCCATCTGGATAACACCGGTCACCCGGCCGCAGACCGCGTCGCGCTGGCGCGCCCCGCACGCAGCCACGTCCATGCGCTGGGCATGGTCTGGGACGATGACAGCGGCCGCAACAATGGCCAATATGCGCCATTCTCCTGGCAGGGAGCCTGAGCCCGCCGGCGCGGTGCCGCTACCGGCCGGCGTTCGGGACAACGATCGGGACAACGATCGGGACGGCGGTAGAGACGGCGGTCGGGACGCCGCCCGGTACGGCGCATTGCAGCGGCGCGACCGGCTGTTCGGCTGGGCCTGCATGCTCGCCATAGCGGCGCTTGCGTGGGGCTATCTGATCCATCTGGACCGGTCGATGCCCCCCACTGCGGATCACGACGCCATGATGGCCGGCATGGGCATGGGCAAGGACATGCCGATGCCCTGGACGGCCGCGGACCTGCTCTACACCTTCGCAATGTGGGTCGTCATGATGATCGGCATGATGGCGCCGGCCGCCGCGCCGGTGGTGCTGATCTACGCCGGACTGCAACGCCGGCGGGAGAACCGCAGGCTGCCGGCGACGGTGGTCTGCTTCGGGCTTGGCTATCTGGCCGTCTGGACCGCTTTCAGCGCGGCCATGACGCTCGTGCAATGGGCCCTGCACGAGGCCCTGCTGCTGTCGCCCGCGATGGCGATGTCGAGCCGCGTGGCCGCGGGCGCGATCCTTTGCGTGGCGGGCCTCTATCAGCTGACGCCGTGGAAGCGGGTCTGCCTGACCCACTGCCGCAGCCCGCTCGGCTTCCTGATGACGAACTGGCGCGACGGCAAGCGTGGTGCGCTGACGATGGGCATGCGGCATGGCGCGTTCTGCCTGGGCTGCTGCTGGGCGCTGATGGGCGTACTGTTCGTGACCGGCGTGATGGCGCTGGCCTGGGTCGCCGCGCTGGCCCTGCTCGTGCTGCTGGAGAAAGTGGGGCCCGGGGGCTTGCAGGTGGCGCGCCTGTCCGGAATCGTGCTGATCGCAGCAGGGGCGCTGCTGATCTGGCTTGGCGCGGCGCCGATGGCGGCCTGATCCTGGGGCCTGTCGCGGCTGTGTCAGCTGTCGCCATTGGGGGCCGCTGGGGCCGCTGTTGCAGCTGTGGCGGCCGTCGAGGCTGTGGAGGGCGTTCGCCCCCGGTACACTGCGGTATTCCCCCTCGGAGACCGCATCCATGCCCTCGCTGCGCACGCTCTATCCCGAAATCGAACCCTACGAGACCGGCACGCTCGATGTCGGCGATGGCCACGTCATCTACTACGAGCGTGCCGGCACGCCGGGCGCCAAGCCGGCGGTGTTCCTGCACGGCGGGCCGGGCGGCGGCATCTCGCCCGACCATCGGCGCCTGTTCGATCCGTCACGCTATGACGTATTGCTGTTCGACCAGCGCGGCTGCGGCCGCTCGACACCGCATGCCGGGCTAGAAGCCAATACGACCTGGCATCTGGTCGACGACATCGAACGGCTGCGCGCGCTGGCCGGTGTCGAACGCTGGCTGGTGTTCGGCGGCTCGTGGGGTTCGACGCTGGCGCTGGCCTATGCGCAGAAGCATCCCGAGCGGGTCAGCGAGCTGGTCTTGCGCGGCATCTACACGGTCTCTCAGGCGGAGCTCGACTGGTACTACCAATATGGCGTGTCGGAGATGTTCCCCGACAAGTGGGCACGTTTCCAGGCGCCAGTGCCCGAGGCCGAGCGCGGCAACATGATGGCGGCCTACCGCAAGCTGCTGACCGGCGAGGACAAGGCCAAACAGATCGAAGCCGCGCGCGCATGGAGCGTGTGGGAAGCCGAGACGATTACGCTGCTGCCCGATCCGGCGATCGCCGCCAGGCACGACGACGGCCATTTCGCGCTGGCGTTTGCGCGGCTGGAAAACCACTACTTCACGCACCGCTGCTGGCTGGAAGAAGGCCAGCTGCTGCGCGACGCGCACAAGCTGGCCGGCATTCCCGGCGTCATCGTGCATGGCCGCTATGACATGCCATGCCCCGCGCGCTATGCCTATGCGTTGCACCAGGCCTGGCCGCAGGCCGATTTCCATCTGATCGAGGGCGCCGGCCATGCGTGGACGGAGCCGGGCATCCTCGATCAGCTGATCGCCGCGACCGATCGCTTCGCCGACGCGCAAGCCCTCACTGCACGCGAATCTTCGCGGTCTTGACGATCTCGCTGTACTTCTTCAGGTCGTTCTGGATCTCGCTGGCGAAGGCCTCCGAAGTATTGCCCGACGGCACGATCCCCAGCGTCGCCAGCCGCTCGCGGGTATCGGGCATATTGACGACCGCATTGAGCTCGCGCGCCAGCTTGTCGACGATCTCCTTCGGCGTATTGGCAGGCGCCAGCAGCCCTACCCATGAGTCGCTGACGAAGCCGGGCACGCCCGACTCCGCCAGCGTCGGCACGTCCGGCAGCGACGGCACGCGCTTCGCGGCGGACACCGCGATCGCGTTGGCCTTGCCGTTCTTCACGTATTGCTGCGCGCCGGCCACCGCGGTAAACAGCACCGGCAGCGTGCCCCCGACCAGATCGCCCATGGCCTGTCCGCCGCCCTTGTAGGGCACGTGGACCATGTTCAGCCCGGTGCGCGCCTTCAGCAGTTCGCCGGCCAGATGCGGTGTGCTGCCGGTGCCGGCGCTGCCATAGGACAGGCCCGCCGAGGTGGTTCGCGAGTACGCCACCAGCTCGCTCAGGTTCTTCGCCGGCACCGACGGATGGGTGATCAGGATCAGCGCGGCGTCGCCGATCTTGCTGATCGGCACGAAATCCTTGACCGTATCGAACGGGACCTTGGCGAACACATGCGGGTTGATCACCATGGTGCCGTCGAAGCCGAGCAACAGCGTATAGCCATCGGGCGCCGCCTGCGCGGCCATCGCGGTGCCGATATTGCCCGACGCCCCTGGACGGTTGTCGACCACGACCTGCTGACCGAGCCGCTGGCCCAGTTTGTCGGCGATCACGCGCGCGCTGGTGTCCGAGACCCCGCCGGGAGCGAACGGCACGATCAGCCGGATCGGCCGCGCCGGATAGTCCTGGGCCAGGGCGTTGGAACCCGGCCCCGCGGCGAGCGCCAGCACGGCGGCCCCCAGCGCCTGAATCAGTTTGCGGCGTTGCATCTTGTCTCCTCCTGCTCGTTATATCGCGGGTCGTTGCGTCCGCGCTGCGCTACTCGGGGCGAATGCCGCCGCGGCGTGCCACTTCGGCCCACTTCTGCGTCTCGCTGCCGATAAACGCGCGGAACGCGTCCGGCGGGGTCAGCACGATGGCGGCGCCCTGGTCCCGCATCTGCTTGGCGACCGTGGGGTCGGCCGTGACCTCGCGCAGGTCGCGGTGGATCTGTTCGACCGTGGCCGCGGGCATGCCGGCGGGTCCGAACAGGCCATACCAGTTCAGCGACTGCACGCCCTCGAGGCCGGCTTCCTTGAACGTCATCGCGTCGGGGAAGATCGGCATGCGCTCGTCCGCGGCAACGCCGATCACGCGCAGGTTGCCGCCGTTGACGTGCGGCAAGGCGGTCAGCACGCTGGTAAAGCCCGAGGCGAGATGGCCGCCGATGATGTCGACCATGATCTGCGCCCCGCCCTTGTACGACACCGGGATCGTCTGCAGCTTGCCGACCTGGCGCAGCAGCTCGCCGGTCAGGCGGGTCTGCCCCTCCGAATAACCCACGCCGAGCGGTTGCTTGCGCGCGGCCTCCACCAGGTCGTTCAGCGTCTTGTACGGGCTCGACTTGGCGACCACCAGCACCATCGGCGACACCGCCAGCCGCGTGATCGGCGTGAAGCCCTTGGCGGTGTCATACGGCAGGCTCTTCATCAGCACCGGATTGATCGCGTGCGAGCCGACCACCATCAGCAAGGTGTGGCCATCCGGCGCCGACTTGGCGACGTGGCCGGTGCCGATCACGCCGTTGGCGCCGGGGCGGTTCTCGACCACCACCGACTGGCCCCAGCGCTCCGACAGCTTCTGCGCCACCAGCCGGCTGACGATATCGGTGCCGCCGCCTGGGGCATAGGGCACGATCAGCGTGACGGGTTTGTCGGGCCATTTGGCGGCGGCGTGGCCCCAAGGCACGGCGGCGGCCAGGCAAGCCAGGCTCATCATGGCCGCGCGCATCCAGCGATGGTTCAGCATCGGTTGTCTCCTGTTGTGTTCGTTGTGTGTTGTGCTTGTTGTGCTTGTTGTGCTTGTTGTGCTTGTTGTGCTTGTTGTGCTTGTTGTGCTTGTTGTGCTTGTTTTGCTTGTTGTGCTTGTCGGGGCTTGCTGGTGCTGTAGCGTGATTCCGGACGGCGGACTCATGTCACCGGTTCAGCCCCGTACCGGCGCCGCAGCCATGCGCTGGATCGCCCGCCCAACGGACGTCCCAGCAGCGACTCCGCATAACCGACGGCATCGAGCAGGCCCTCCAGCGCGATACCCGTGGCAAAGCCGCTCTGCTCCGCCATCAACACCAGGTCCTCCGTCGCCAGATTGCCGGCCGCGCCGGGGGCGAAGGGGCAGCCGCCGATGCCGCCGACGCTGGCGTCGAAGCGACGCACGCCTGCTTCCAGCGCGGCCCACGCATTGGCGGCACCGAGGCCGCGCGTATCGTGCAGATGAACCGCGAGCCGGTCGATCTCGAAGGTGTCGGCCAGCGCGGCAATGCGCGCCTTGACTCCGGCCGGTGCGGCGGCGCCGATGGTGTCCGCAATCACGATCTCCTGCGCACCGGCCTCGCGCATGCGCTGCGCCAGCCGGACCACGGTGGAGAGCGGCACCTCGCCCTCGAACGGACAGACAAAGGCGACTGCGACATAGGCGCGCGTGCGCAGGCCGAGCTCGCGTGCGTGGGCAAGCGTCTCTTCGCTGACCGCGGTGGCCTGCGCCAGATCCATATTGATGTTGCGCAGGTTCATGGTCTCGGTCGCGGACAGCACCACGGCGATCTCCGGCGCGCCAGCGGCATGCGCGCGCTCCAGTCCCTTGCGGTTCGGCACCAGCGTCGACAGGCGCAGATCGGGCAGCTCCCCGCGCAAGCGGGCCACCACGTCGGCCGCATCGGCCATCTGCGGTACCGCGCGGGGCGAGACGAAGCTGGTCGCCTCGACGCTGCGCACACCGGCCGCGGCAAGGCGGCGGACCAGCTCCAGTTTTCCCTCGGTCGAAATCGCCACGGCCTGGTTCTGCAGGCCATCGCGTGGCGCGACATCGGTGATGACGATCGTTTCCTGTTCCATCGTCGTCGCCTCCGTCATGCGACCGCACCCGCGGCGCGCAACCGCTCCAGCCGATCGGCGTCGTAGCCGAGCAGATCGCGCAGCACGGCCTCCGTGTGCTCGCCGACCGCGGGCGGACAGCTGTAAGCCGGCGCGGCCGCGCGCGACAGCTTGACGGGATTGCCGGGCATGCGCACCGTCTCGCCAGTCTTGAGCTCGACCTCGACCACCATGTCGCGGCCGAGCACCTGCGGTTCGCGCAGCGCGTGGGCGAAGTCATTGACCGGGCCGCACGGAATGCGGGCCTGGCGCAGCCGGTCGAGCCAATATGCCGACGATTCGCCGCGCAGCACATCGCCGATGATCGCGTCGATACGGTCCTTGTCGGCGTAGCGGCCCGGCTGGCGCAGATATTCCGGGCGGCGCAACTCGGGATGGTCGATCACGCTCAGGAAGCGCTCGAAGAACGCATCGCCGATGCAGGCGATGATGATGTGGCCGTCGCGGGTGGGATAGGTGTTGTACGGCACGTGCACGAAATGGCTGTTGCCGATCCGCTCCGGCACGATGCCCGACATCAGATGCATCGTCGCCATGTAGTTCAGCAGCGAGATCTGCGCATCCAGCATCGAGATATCGACGTGCTGTCCCACGCCGCTGCGCTCGCGCTCGGCCAGCGCCGCCAGCACGCCAATCGCGCCGAACACGCCGCCGCCCAGATCGCCGATCGGAATGCCGCTGCGCACTGGCGGTCCATCGGCCATGCCGGTGATCGACATGCCGCCGCCCATCGCCTGCACGACCTGGTCGAAGGCTGGCTGCTGCCGGTCCGGGCCGGTCTGGCCGAAGCCCGTCACCGAGCAGGTGACGATGCGCGGATTGACCTGCGACAGCGCGGCATGATCGATACCCAGCCGCTCGGTGACGCCGGCGCTGAAGTTGTCGAACACCACATCGGCATGGCGCACCAGATCGAGAAACACCGCGCGGCCGGCGTCGGACTTCAGGTCGATGCAGACGCTCTCCTTGTTGCGGTTCAGCGTCAGGAAGTAGGCGCCCATGCCGTCGCGCGCATAGTCCTCGCTCTCGGCCAGCAGCCGCCGCGTCCCCTCTCCGGCGCCGGGCGGCTCGACCTTGATGGTGCGCGCGCCGAGATCGGCCAGCAGCATCGTGCCGTACGGGCCCGACAGCATATGGGTCAAATCCAGCACGGTGATATGGCTGAGCGCCTGCATTCTTTCCTCCGTCGGTAGCATGCGGCTTGTTCCGCAAGCCCCATGCCACCTTTGCGGCGCGAGATAAGCCATTGATTATTTTGGACAATTCATTCTGCTACTCGCGTTTCACCGTTTCATGAAACACTGGCGAGACATCGATGAAACACGGCGAACGCGCGCGGGCTGAGCTTCGAGGCGGGACGAAGCGCGCAGACCGCCGGCGAGACCATGCGCAACACCCCGAACGACCGCGGCACCCGGCCGCGGCTCTGCTTCATCAGCTACAAGCACCTGAGCCGGTTCGCGATGACCGTGTTGGACGAATACGCGGACCGGGCCGAGATCGAGGTGGTCAACGCCTCGTTCGAGGCGGCCCTCGACGCCGCGCGCGAACGCATCCGCGACGGCTCGACCGACGCGCTGATCAGCGCCGGCGCCAACGCCACCATCCTGCGCAACGCGGTGGTGGCGCCGGTCGCCACCATCAAGCTGTCCGGCTTCGACATCCTGCTGGCGCTGCTCAACGCGCGGCGCATCTCGTCCAAGGTCGGCGTGGTGATGTACGGCGCGTGCATCCCGGAGCTCGATGCGGTGCGCGACCTGCTGAAGATCAAGGTGGCGCAGTACGCCTACCGCACGCCCGACGAAGCCAGGCAGTGCTTTGAACTGCTGGCCCGCGACGGCTACGAAGTGGTGGTCGGCTCGAGCATCGTGGTGGAGTTGGCCGAGCAGTATGGCTTGCAGGGCCGCCTCGCCTACTCGCTCGGCGCGGTGCGCCAGGGCATCGAGGACGCGATCGAGCTGGCGCGTGTCGCCCGGCTCGAGGCGGGCCGCTACGAGCAGCTGAACGGCGTGCTGCACAACCTGCAGGAAGCCGTGCTGGCGGTCGATCGCGACAATCGCCTGATCGCGGTCAATCCGCCGATGGAGAAGCTGCTGGGACGCGTGCGCGCCCGCTTGCTCGGCCAGCATCTGGACGACATCGAGCCGGCGCTGTCGCTGCGGACCACGCTGGACAGCGGCCTGCAGGAGCGTGGCAGCGTGCTGCGCTACGTCCAGCGCGACTGGATCGCCAATCGCACGCCGATTCGCGAGCACGGCGATACGGTCGGTGCCGCCCTGACGCTGTACGACGCGCGCAATATCCAGGACGCCGACGCCAGCCTGCGCAGCCAGCAGCGCCGCCATCAGCCGACCGCGCGCCATCGTTTCGACAATCTGATCGGAAGCAGTCCGTCCTTTCTACGGGCCTGCGCAACCGCCAGGCGCTTCGCGCGGACCGACCTGACCGTGCTGATCTCCGGCGAAAGCGGCGTCGGCAAGGAGCTGTTCGCGCAGGCCATCCATAACGACAGCAAGCGCGCCGGCAAGCCGTTCGTCGCCGTCAATTGCGCGGCCTTTCCGGAGGCGCTGCTCGAGAGCGAACTGTTCGGCTACGAAGAAGGCGCGTTCACCGGCTCGCGCCGCGGCGGCAAGCGCGGCCTGTTCGAAGCGGCTCACACCGGCACGCTGTTCCTCGACGAGATCGGCGACATGCCGGTCTCGTTGCAGACGCGGCTGCTGCGCGTGCTGCAGGAGCGCGAGATCGTGCGGCTGGGCGGCGGCGTACCGATTCCCGTCGACGTGCGCATCATCGCGGCGACCCACCAGCCCTTGCCGCAGCGGATCGCGGCGAAGCAATTCCGGCAGGACCTCTACTATCGGATCAACACGCTGCAATTGCGCATCCCGCCGCTGCGGGAGCGGACGGAGGACATCGAGGCGCTGGCCACCGTGCTGCTGCGGCGAAGCCTGGACAGGCTCGACAGCGACCTGGACGCCACGGCCTTGCTCGCGCCCTTGCGCGAGCGGCTGCGAGCCTACCGCTGGCCGGGCAATGTGCGGGAGCTCGAGAACCTGTGCGAACGGATGGCGGTGTTCTTCTCGCAGTGGCAGCACGTCGACGCGATCGCGTTCGACGAACTGCGCCACGACTGTCCCGAGCTTTATGGGTTGGATAGCGGGGGCTCGGACATTCGCTCGGACGTTGGCTCAGGCCCCGGCGCCAACGCCGCGTCTCGCGCGCGGGTGCTGGAGGTGCTGGCGGCCTGCGGCGGCAACCGCCAGCAGGCCGCGCAGCGGCTGGGCATCAGCCGCGCGACGTTATGGCGATGGGTGAAGGAAGCGAACGGGCAAGCCGCGCCGCCCATCGCACCCGACGACTAACTTGACGCCTCGCCTGACGCCTCGCCTGACGCCTCGCCTGACGCCTCGCCTGACGCCTCGCCTGACGCCTCGCCCGACGACTCGCCTGACGACTCGCGTGGCGACTCGCCTCATGACTGACCCGCCTCCGTCAGACCTCGCCCATCGCGGGGTCACTGACCGTATGCCGCCCGTTTTCCACCCGGCCGGCAAAGCGGCGATAGAAGGCCGGATCGCTGCTGCACGTCACCGCGAAGTCGTACCACTGGCCGCTGTCGGCCAGCGACCAGTGCCGCGAGGCCGTGCCGCCCGCGGCGACGTCGACCTGCCAGGGGCCGTCGGTGCGATAGGCCAGCGGCGCGATGGCGAACTGGCACGCGGCGGCGCCCGGATTGAGCAGATCCACGTAGACGTCTCCGTTGGCAATGTCGTAGCAGACACGGATCTCCGGCGCGGCCTGCGCAGTGCCGAGCCGGTTCAGGTCGCCCTTGAAATGCCGGTGGTAGCCGTTGGGGCCGAGCACCCACAGATCGTAGCGGCCGAAATTGTCGGACCCGGCGTTCCAGGTATCGGACAGCGTCTTGCCGGCCTCGACCATATAGCGGCGCGGGATGCGGTCCAGCTTGTGGCCGTCGTAGACGTGGAACACGGCGGCCTGCGTACCGGTATTCGAGAACAGCAGCTCGACCTGGCCCGACCCCTGGCCCGATGCATGGCAACGCGCGCTGGTATGCAGCTCGTAGGGCAGCGCGCGCGAAGGACGCGTGCCCGGTGCCTGCAGCGGCAGCGCCATGTCGCGCGGCACCGGCACGGCCGGCAGCCGCTGCTGCGCGGCGCGCAGCGCGTCGGCCGCATCCCGCGTGGTGCGGCCCGCCAGTGTCGGCAACGCCTCGGTATTCGGCGTCTTGAAATTGAAGGCGCTGGTCAGGTCGCCGCAGACGGCGCGCCGGAACGGGCTGATGTTCGGCTCCTGCACGCCAAAGCGGGCCTCGAGGAAGCGCAGCACCGACGTGTGGTCGAACACCTGCGAATTGACCCAGCCGCCGCGGCTCCACGGCGAGATCACGTAAAGCGGAACGCGCGGTCCCGGCCCGTAGACGCGGCCGTCCGGCGCCGGCTGGCTGGTGCTGCCCTGCGGCGGCGGCTGCGTGAAATACTCCGGTGCCAACTCTGCCTCGCTGAGCGTGGTCTTGCCGGCGTACGTGTTGTCGGGATTGCGCGACGGCGCCGACGGCGACGGCACGTGATCGAAATAGCCGTCGTTCTCGTCGAAATTGACGATCAGGACCGTCCTGCTCCAGACCTCCGGATTGGCGGTCAGCGCATCGAGGACCTCCTGCAGGAACCACGAGCCCTGTACCGGACTCGAGGGCCCGGGATGCTCGCAGTAGATCGACGGCGCATTGATCCACGATACCTGCGGCAGCTTGCCTTCGCGCACGTCGCGCCTGAAGGCGTCGAGATACTGGTCCGGCTGGCTGCCCGGCAACGTGTTGGCGACGCCCTTGTAGAGCGGATTGCCGGCGTTGTCGGTCGCCGCATCGTAGGCGTGATACGGCAGCGGCTGGCCCGTATCGTTGTACGGCGCGCCGGGCGTACCGCCGCTCGACACCGGAAAGCCGGACGCCAGATTGGCGCGGCGGAAGGTCTGGAAGGCGCCGAGCATGTTGTCGCCCCACTCGTCCGGCATGTTCTGGTAGCTGATCCAGCTGATGCCGGCCTCTTCCAGCCGCTCGACATAGGTCTTCCACGTGTAGCCGACGTTCGCGTCCGACGGGATGCCGTTGATCGCATCCCACTCGTTGTTGACGAAGGCCACGTTCTGCGGCACCGGACCGTTGGTGCCGGTCAGATGGAAGGCCCGGTTCGCGTCCGTGCCGGTGTGCATCGAGCAGTGGTAGGCGTCGCAGATCGTGAACGCATTGGCGAGCGCGAACTGGAACGGGATCTCCTGCTCCTTGTAATAGCCCATCGACGTGTCGGTCTTGGCGACGGGCCAACGCGACATGCGGCCGTGATCCCAGGCCTCCTGGCTGTCCTTCCACGAGTGCGGCGTGCCGGCGACGCGCTGCGCGTTGTTGGCGGTGCCGTCCAGATGGTAGGGCGTGATCACCGTGCCGTTGGCGCGCTCCTGCTGCCAGACCTTGCGGCCGTTCGGCATCGGGATCGTGAGGCGGTCACCGAATCCGCGCACGCCGCTCAGCGTGCCGAAGTAGTGGTCGAACGAGCGGTTCTCCTGCATCAGGATCACCACGTGCTGCACGTCCATGATGGTGCCGGTGGCATTGTTGGCCGGAATGGCCAACGCGCGGCGAATGCTGGGAGGAAAGGCGGCGAGCGCCGCGGCCGAAAAGCCCGCGGCCGCGCTCGCCTGCAGGAATCTGCGGCGGGAGGTCATTTCTGTTTGTTGTTGTGGGCGGAGTCGTAGGGCCGGGTGCGGATTGCGCTCAGGGAGCGCAGCGCAGTTCCGGCTTGGGCGTCTCGGGGGGCTTGGGCGTTTCGCCCGGCTTGTCGTCGTCGCCGCCGCAGGCGGTCAGCACGGCGGTGGTCAGAAGAACGGCCAACAGCGCTCTCGTCATTCTCAGGGCTTGCATTGGAACCTTCGCTGGCGTGGAAAGAAGGGGGAGAGATTTTTCCGGCTTCGGAAAATCCCGCCAGCCTAGTGCGCCTGCATGACGGCACTGTGACCCGACGCCGAACTCCCGCACTGTTGCGGAGTGGTCCTTGTCATCGCCGCGTCATGCCGCTGACATCGCCGTTCGGTACGGTGCCGGCTTCGGCTGTCCGGCGCCCCGCTGCCTCGGGCGCCGGCGCCAATGGTTTCCCGATCGCCGCCCTGCCGGTACCATCCCGCCATCCCAGCCGCCTTTCGCCATGCCATCGAACAGCCGTCGTCAATTCCTGAAGATCGCCAGCACCGGCGCCGCCGCTGCCGCCACCCTCGCCGCCTTCCCGCCTGCGATCCGCCGCGCCCTTGCCATCCCCGCCAATAACGCCACCGGCACCATCCGCGATGTCGAGCACGTCGTGATCCTGATGCAGGAGAACCGCTCGTTCGACAACTATTTCGGAACGATGAAGGGCGTGCGCGGCTTCGGCGACCGCTTTCCGATTCCGCTTGCCGGCGGGCGCAACGTCTTCGAGCAGACCTATACCGAGAATGGCGTCAGCCGCATCGTGCTGCCCTACCACCTGGACAGCAGCGCCGGCAACGCGCAGCGCGTCAGCGGCACGCCGCACAGCTATCCCGATGCGCAGGACGCCTGGGACCTGGGTCGCATGAACCAGTGGCCGACGTACAAGGAGCCGCATTCGATGGGCTTCTATACCGAAGCCGAACTCGATTTCCAGTACGCGCTGGCCAACGCCTTCACGATCTGCGACGCGTACTTCTGCTCGTTCCATGGCGGCACGAATCCGAACCGCCTGTTCCATTGGACCGGCACCAACGATCCCACCGGCGCGATGGGCGGTCCGGTGATCGACAACCGTGGCGATTCGCTCGATGCGACCAGCATCAGCTACCGCTGGACCACGTATCCGGAGCGGTTGCAGGCCGCCGGTGTCAGCTGGAAGGTCTACCAGAACCTGCCGGACAACTTCACCGACAATCCGCTGGCGGGCTTCAAGCAATATCGCGATGCCAACGCGGCGCGCGGCAACCTGCCCAACGGCAGCCCGTATCCGCCCTACACGCCGGCAGACGAATCGATCAGCCCGCTGATCAAGGGCATCGGCAACACGATGCCGGATGGCGGCTTTCTGCAGGCACTGAAGGACGATATCGCGGCGGGAACGCTGCCGCAGGTGTCGTGGATCGTGGCACCAGCCACCTACTCCGAGCATCCCGGGCCGTCGAGCCCGGTGCAGGGTGCCTGGTATACGCAAGAGGTGCTGAACGCGCTGACGGCCAATCCGGAGGTCTGGAGCCGCACCGTGCTGCTGATCAACTTCGACGAGAACGACGGCTTCTTCGACCACGTACCGCCGCCCTGCGCGCCCGCGTTCGACAACGGCACGCTGGCCGGCGCCTCGACGGTGGCGACCGACGGCGAGTATCACACCGACGGCAAGCCCTATGGTCCCGGCCCCCGCGTGCCGATGTATGTGGTATCGCCCTGGAGCCGCGGCGGCTGGGTCAATTCGCAGGTGTTCGACCACACGTCGGTGCTGCGCTTCCTCGAAGCCCGTTTCGGCGTGAGGGAGCCGAATATCAGCGCGTACCGCCGCGCGATCGCCGGCGATCTGCTCTCGGCGTTCAACTTCGTCAATCCGAATACCGAGACGCTGCCGACGCTGCCAACGCGGGACAAGACCAGCGCCGATGCGATCCGCACCGCGCAGGGCCAGTTGCCCCAGGTACCGCTGCCGCCGACGACCGCGCAGCAGATGCCGGCGCAGGCGACCGGCACGCGCCCCTCGCGCGCGCTGCCGTATGAACTGCACGTCAGCGGCCGGGAAGACCCCAGCGGCCGCGCGATGTGGCTGTTGTTCAGCAATACCGGAACGGCCGCGGCCGTGTTCCATGTTTACGACCGGCTGCACCTGGACCGCGTGCCGCGCCGCTACACCGTCGAACCGGGCAAGCAGCTCGACGGCCGCTATGAGGTCTTTGCTGGCGACGAAGGCCGCTACGACCTGTTCGTGCTGGGACCCAATGGCTTTCATCGCAGCTTCCGCGGCGACGTCAGCACGCTGGGCACCGCGGGTGCCAGCGCGCCGGAGATCCGCGTCTGCTACGACATCGCCAACGCGGCGGTCTACCTGACGATGATCAATGCCGGCGCCAGCGCCTGCACCTTCACCGTGGTGCCGAACGCCTACCGCAACGACGGCCCCTGGACCTTCGAAGTCCCCGCCGGCAAGCAGCTGGACCAGCACTGGCCGGTGGGCTCGCAGGGCAACTGGTACGACTTCACGGTGACTACCCAGCAAGGCAGCTTCCGCCGCCGTTTTGCCGGGCGCATCGAGACCGGCAAGGACCTCGTGTCGGACCCGGCGATGAGCGAACGCGACTGACGGGTCCGTCGGCGGGGCTTGGCTTAGCGGCCGGGCTTAGCGGTGCGCCTGGTGGTGACGTTGGCGCTGAGCCTGGTGGCGCGCTTGGTTGGGTGACTCAGTTGCTGCGGCGCTCCCGCTCTGCCCGCAGCTTTTCGTAGTACGCCCGCTTGGCCGCATACATGCGCGCGTCGGCCTGCTTGACCGCATCGGTCAGGCGCTCGCCGACCGCACAGGTGGCCGCGCCGATCGCGAAGTTCAGTGCCGCGCCCGGATAGAACTGGTTGTTCAGTTCGACGACCTGCTCGATCTGCGCGACGATCGAGGCCGTGGCATGTTCGTCGCGGTCCGGCAGCAGCACCATGAACTCGTCGCCGCCGACACGGGCGATGCAGAAGCCGTCGCCGACCGCCTTCTTCAGGGCCTCTCCCGCACGGCGCAGCAGCGCATCGCCATCGCCGTGGCCAAGGTTGTCGTTGATCTGCTTGAGTCCGTTCAGATCCACGGCGATCACGCTGACCGGCCACGGCCCCTTGCGGCCGAGACGCGCCAGCTCGTCCTCGTAATAGGCGCGGTTGTACAGCTTGGTCAGCACGTCGTGCTTGCCGAGGAATTCGACGTAGGCCTCGGCCTTCTTGCGCGCAGTGATGTCGGTCAGCGACACCAGCACCTGATCCCATTCGGCCTCGTGCCCAGGGAATACCGACCATTGCATGTACACATCGACCTGGCGGCCATCCAGCGCATAGTTGACGACCTCGCGCTGCTGCCACAGCTTCTCGTTCCACAGATCGACCAGCTGCTCGGCAAAGTGCCCCTGCATGTCGTCGCGGAACACGTCCCCAAGGCGCGACAGCAGCACCGGCTTGGATGGCGCGCTGAACATCAGCAAGGTCTGCTGGTTGACGTCGATCACGCGGATTTCCTGCATGCAGCGCGCGATGAAATCGGGATGGACGTTCAGGAAGGTCCGGAAATCGGTAATGCCGGCGGCGCGCACCTCGTCGAGCAACACCTTGACCGCGCTGAAGTCCTCGACCCACAGCGACACCGGCGAATGCTCGAACAGCCCGAGCGCGTATTGCTGGCTATTGCGCAGCTCCCGCTCGGCGCGCTGGCGCTGCGTGATGTCGTCGATCGACAGCAGCACGCGGTCCCAATGCTGCTCGTGGCCCGGCAGCACGCGGCCTGACAGCTGGATATCGAGACGCTGGCCATCGAGCGTGTAATTGACCGATTGGCCGCCGAAGACGCCGCGGCCGTCCCACAGGTCCACCAGTTCCTCGACGTGCTGCTCGAACATGTCGTCGCGGAACACCTTGTCCAGATTTCCGACCAGATCGGCGAGATCCCGGGCGCCGTAGAGCTCCAGCGTGCGGCGGTTGACATTGACGATGCGCATCAGCGACGAACAACGGGCAACCTCGTCGGGATGGCCATGCAGGTGGGCGCGCAGATCGGTGATGCCCGCGGCCCGCAGGCCATCGAGATGCCGTTTCAGGTCACTATAGTCTTCCAGCCACAACGAGACTGGCGCGAGATCGAACAGGTTCTGGTAGTCGTCGACGGTGGACGCGCTGCTTTCGGCCTTCAAGGCGGATTCCTCTGATTCCAGGCTGGCGTGGCGATCGCAACCGGGCCGGATGGCCGGGTTGCGCTGTGCTTGCTCTGCCTTGGCAAGCCACGCAAAGCCCGTAGCATAGGGCACCACGCCCCGGATGGGAAACCCGCCATCGTGGAGGGGCTCAGGTTCCGTCGATCTTGAAGCCGATGTCCTTGATGAACTTGCCCCACCGAGCATGATCGGTCTTGATCTGCGTGGCAAAGGCCTCCGGCGTGACGGCCTGCGGCGGCAATACGCCGACGCCCGCCAGCCGCTTGTGATAGGCCGGGTCGGCCAGCACCTTGCGCACGGCTGCCGATACCGCCTCGACGGTGTCCTTCGGCATGGCCTTGGGACCGAACAGCGCGAAATAGCCGCTCAACTGCTCCATCTCGGCAAATCCCAGTTCCCGGAACGTCGGCGCACCGGGCGCGAGATCGGAACGTTCCGGAATCGTGGTCGCCAGCACCTTGGTCTTGCCCGCCTGATAGAGCGGCACCCCCGTGGTCAGCCCGTCGATCATCAACGGCACCACGCCGCCGACCAGGTCCTGCGTGGCCGGCGCCGAGCCCTTGTACAGCACGGGCTCGATATGCGTGCCGGACAGCCGGTTGAACAGCAGCGGCCCGAAGTGCGACGAGGTTCCCGGCCCGTACGACGCGGAATGCAGCGGCTTGCCGGGATTGGCCTTGGACCAGGCAATCAGTTCCCTCAGCGAGGAGAACGGCGCGTCCTTGTTCGCCACCATCACGACCGGCGCCTTGCCCAGTTCCGCCAATGCGGTCAGATCGGTCAGCGGGTCGTAGGGCACGCGGTTGATATGGGCGCCGGAGGTCGCCGACGAGCCGAGCGTGACCAGCAAGGTGTGGCCGTCGTTCTTCGCGCGGATCACGTCCTGCGTGGCGGGGATCGTCGCCCCGCCCGGCTTGTTTTCCACGACGACCGACTGGCCGATGACCTTCGTGAAGTAATCGGCGAACAGCCGCGCCACCACGTCGGTGCCGCCCCCCGGCGGATAGGCGACCACCAGCCGAATCGGCCGGCTCGGCCAATCCGCCGCCCATGCGCTTGGCGCCAGGCCGGTTGCCGCGAGCGTCGCGGTGGCGCAGGCCGCCGCGCCGAGGAACTGTCGTCGATCCATGCTGATGTCTCCGGCTGTTGTTTTGGGTCAGCTGATTTTGGGGTCCGCTGCTGCCGGTTCATCTTAGTGGCTGTTCCAGCCCGCGGCACGTTGGGGTTTTCCGCCATTTTCCGCATGGCAGAACGGGCGCGATGCAGGCCCGGTCGCGCCGGCTCAGGTTCCGCTTTCCTGATCGGGGACCAGCTTGATGGTCAGCGGCGCGAGCGCGGGGCCCGACAACACGCTGCCGTCCGGCGCGAAACGGCTGCCGTGGCAGGGACAGTCCCAGCTCATCTCGACAGCATTCCAATGCACGATGCATTTCATGTGCGTGCAGACGGGCGATACCGCGAACAGGCGCCCCGCGGCATCGCGATAGGCCGCGACGCGTTCGCCTTCCAATTCCGCGATCGCGGCGCTTCCCGGTGCGAGGCTCTGCAGCTGCTCGTGCTGGCGACGCGACAGATAGTCCTGGATCAGCGCCTTGCCCATGCTGACCACTTCCTCGGCGGTCCCCTTTGCCGATTTCACCGCGGTCAGCCGCGTCGCCTTGTAGAGCTCGCTCCAGCGATTGTCGACGCCGAGAATCTGGTCCGCGAGGATGGCCGCGGCCAGCGTGCCGTAGGTCAGGCCGTCGGTGGCGAAGCCCGTCGCAATGTAGCTGCCGAAGGCATCCTTGCCGATATAGGGCAAGCCGTCCGGTGACGGGAAGTTCTGCGCCGACCAGCGAAAGGCAATCTGCCGAATGCCGAGGCGCTGCCTTGCCGATTCCTCCAGCTTTGCCATGGCCGCTGCCGCGTCATGCTGACCGGTCTTCGCTGTCTGGCCGACGCAGACCAGGTAGTTGCCCTGCGTGGTGTCGAGCCCGCGCACCGACAGGCGCTCGCTGCCCTCTGCGTAGAAGATCCCCACCGGAAACGAATCGCCGTCCAATGGCGCCGCCAATCCGTACTCGCGATGCGGCACCATGCCGGCTTGCATCAGATGGAAGCCGCTCGGCGAATGCGTGGCGAGCACGATGTGCTGCGCCTTGACGCTGCCCCGCTCCGTTCGCAGCAGTTGCTGCGCGCGGTCGATTTCGACCACCGGCGAGCGCTCGAAGATGCGGCAGCCATTGTCGGCCGCATGCCGGGCCAGCGCCAGCACGTAGGCAAGCGGATGGAATTGCGCCTGCTGCTCGAGCACCAGCGCATCGCCGTGCGCATGCGGCAATCCTGGCGGCAAGGCCCCTTCCCTGCGGATCGCAAGACCGGCGGCCAGCGAGGCCTCGAATTCCGCCTCGATCCCGTCGCGCGCGTTGGCCGAGGCCGGATAGCGCACCAGGGGGCAACGCCGGAAGGCGCAATCGATGCCGAGGCGATGGACATGTTCCTCGATCCAATCGACCGCTTCCGCGCGCGACTGCGTGACCTGCCGCACGACCTCGTCGCCCCACTTGTGCCGGAGCGCATGCAGGCCGCTGGCGACCGTTGCGTAGAGATTGCCGGTGGAATTGCCGGTATCCCCGACGCCCAACCCATTCGCCTCCAGCAGCACCACGCTGCGGCCAGCTTGCACGAGGCGCCAGGCGAGACTGACCCCGGTAATGCCGCCACCGACGATCGCGATATCGGTCTGGATGTCCTCGACCAGCAAGGGCCAGCCGGTCGGATTTGTGGTGCCACGCCAGAGTGAAATTGTCATGTGGGGTCTCCTTGCGGCGTTGGCGGTTCCGCCCCTCCGCTCAAGCCTTGCCTGCGCTCTCGCGGTCCAGGCGCGCCATCACGCCTTGCACGATCCGGTCGCAGCGCACGCCGCCGAATTCGTACAGATCGCGGCCGGCGAGATCGATCTCGCGAGCGAGCGCTTCCCGCAGCAGGCTGCGTGCACGGAAATGCCGGCTGCGGACCGTTGCCTCCGGAATATCGAGACACTGCGCGGTCTCCTCCACGCTCATTTCCTCGACTTCGCGCATCACGAAAACGAGACGGAACGTCTTGGGCAACCGGTCCAGCTGGCGCTCGATCAGTCCGCGCAATTCGGTACGCGCGAATGCCCTGTCCGGTGCATCGTCGTCGGGTGCGGGATAGTCGTGCTCCATAGCGTCATCCCCGGATGAAGCCACCATCGGAATCACCTTCTCGCGGCGTGCATGGCGTCGCAATCGACCGAGGCATTGATTCAGTACCAGCCGCGACAGCCAGGTCGCCAGCGCCGCGTCGCCGCGGAACTCGCCGATCGCGCGATAGGCCGACAGATAGGCCTCCTGCAGCGCGTCTTCCGCCTCCGCATCGTCACGTAGTGCCGCGCGCGCCAGACGGTACAGACGCCGGTTGTTCCGCCGGATCAGCAATTCGAACGCGGAACGATCGCCCGCCGCGATACGCCGGGCCAGCTCCTGGTCTTCGCCATGAGGCTGGCCGGTAGCGGGCGTCGTTGCACTGGAAGGGATCATCGCTTGCGAATATCCAGAACCGCCTGCATGGTCGGATGGAGCGTGCAGACGTAGGGCACCGATCCATCGCCCTGCACCACGTGCTCCCATGACGCACCGGGTGCGATATGGCCGGAATCGAAGGTCCTGCCGTCCGCCGACGTCGCGGTATGCGGCACGATATCCTGATTGACCCAGACGACGCGATCGCCGCGGTGCACCATCAATGTCGAAGGACGAAATTCCATTCCCTCGATGGTGACAATATAGGTCGCCGCACCGACCTCCGTGCCGCCAAGGACCGCCGCCATCACCAGCAGTCCCAGAATGGTCCCCCGGCTCCAATTCATGGCTTCTTGTTCGTCTTCGCGTTCTTGGTCTTCGGCAGCGAGGCTTGCAGGTGCTTCGCATGCTCCAGATGCGCGACGAACGCCGGCCGCACCTTGACCAGCAGAGCCTTCAACTCGGCATTGCTGGCGCTCGGCACCAGGGTCTTGTCCAGGGCATTGAGCACGGCCTGGTGGTAGTCGACCTCCTGATCGACATAGGCCTTATCGAAGGCCTCCCCCTTGAGCCCCTTCAGTTTGGCGATGTTTGCTTCCCCGCCGCACTTCAGGGTCTGCGCCGTGGGGTTGTCTTCGGGCTTGAGATCGAGCTTCTTCGCCAGGTCCATTGCGGACTTGTTGACGCTGGAGTGGTCGGTGACCATCAGGTCCGCGAACTCCTTCACCTCCTTGGACTTCGCCTTCGTCCGCGCCAGCTCGCCGGCGTCGATGTCGACTTGATTCGCTGTGACCACGATGGCCGCAATCTGGGCGTCGTTCGGGGATTGGGCCCACGCGATTGCCGCGGCGCAGCATAGGGATAGGGCCGTCAGGATGTGTTTCATGTCATCGCTCCTCCATGAAGTGGACTCGGTTGCCGCGGCGCCGGGGGGCGTGGGCGAGCGGGTTCTTTCATGGGGATGGATGTCATGAGGGGCGACGGCGTTCCCACGGAGTCGACGGTATCGCGCAACGGAAATGCCCGCTCACCCCGCCGCCCCCGCCTCCGCCCCCAACCTCTCCCTCACAAACCCCAGAAACGCCCTCACCCCCTCCGGCAGCGTCCGCCCCGCCAGCGTCTGTAGTTCGATCGCCCTGCCCTTCATCCCCCGCTCCCGGATCACCGCGGCGTGCAGTTCTCCCCGGCGCAAGCGGTCGCCTACGGTCACCGCACCGGAAATCGACAACCCTCCCCCGTGCAGCACGAAACTGGTCAGCGTCTCGAAATGATTGGTGACCAGCACCGGCTCGAACACGATGCCGCGTTCGCCGGCGGCGATATCGAACAGCTGGCGCACCGTGTTGTCGGCCTCCGGCAATGCCAGCGGATACGGCTGCATCTGCGCCAGCGTCACGCTGCGAAAGCGCGCCAGCGGATGGTCGGGGCGCATGATGGCGATCACGGGCGCGGGCTGGCGGTGTTCGACGCGGATGCCCTGCTCGCCAGCGCGGCTATAGGTGATGCCGATATCGGCGTCGCCGTGCAGCACGATGCCGGTGACATCGGCCGGCGACGCCACGCGGACATGGAAGTGCAGTCCGGGATAGCGCTCGCGGAATTCGGCGATGCAGCGCGGCAGGAATTCGATGGCGAAGCCCGCGGAGCTGGCGATGCGAACACGGCCGCGCCGCAAGCCCTGCAGGGCGGCGATTTCCGAGACGACGCGGTCCGCTTCCAGCGCGCCTCGCAAGGCATAGGCCGCCAGCACTTCCCCGGCGGCGCTGGCGACCATGCCGCGCGGGCGGCGGTCGAACAGTGGCACGCCCAGCAGCGTTTCCAGCGCGGCCACCTGGCGGCTGACCGCCGATACGGTGACGTTGAGCCGCTGCGCCGCCTCGGTCAGCGAGCCGCTGCGTACCACTTCGAGGAAATAGCGCAGGGCTGTGTCCTGCAGGCGGTGCGACAGCATCGGTCCGGCTCCTTGGCGCAAAGGCCCGTTCTGGTTTGCGTTTTACGCAAGGATATTTGAAAAAATCGTCGATTGTGCGAAACCCGGCCCGACCCGTATGCTTTTCCGGAACAACGAAGGAGACACCACCACCATGGCGCTCGACCAGACCGCTTCCAGCCAGTCCACGAATCAGCCCGCCAATCGGCCGACCGCCCAGCCCACCGACCCGATCGTCGAACTCGATGCCGTCGCGCTGTCCCGCGCCATCCATGCGCGCGAGGTCTCGTGCGTCGAGGTGCTCGACGCCTTTTTCGACCAGATCGACCGCCACAATCCGCGCGTCAACGCCATCGTCGCCCCGCTCGACCGCGATCCGCTCCGTGCCCAGGCGGCCGGGCGCGATGCCGAACTCGCCAAGGGGCAAAGCCGTGGTCCCCTGCATGGCTTCCCGCAGGCCCCGAAGGACATCAGCCCGGCCGCGGGCATGGTCACGACCAAGGGCTCGCCAATCTTCGCCGGACAGGTCACGCAGACCGATGCCGCGATCTTCGCGCGCATGCGCAAGGCCGGCGCGCTGTTTGTCGGGCGCACCAATTCCCCCGAGTTCGGCCTCGGCGGCCATACCTACAACCCCGTCTATGGCACCACGCGCAACGCCTTCGACCCCTCGCGCTCCGCGGGCGGCAGCAGCGGCGGAGCGGCGGTCGCCGTCGCACTGCGCATGCTGCCGGTGGCGGATGGCTCGGACATGATGGGATCGCTGCGCACGCCGGCGGCGTTCAACCACGTGTACGGGCTGCGCACGTCGTTCGGGCTGGTGCCGCACGGCCCGACCGACGAGGTCTTCTTCCAGCAGTTCAGCGTGGCCGGCCCGATGGCGCGCAACGTGCCGGACCTGGCGATGCTGCTGTCGGTGCAGGCTGGTTTCGATGCGCGCCTGCCGCTGACGCGCCGCAGCGAGCCGCCGGGCAGTTTCGCGCTGCCGCCGGAGCGCGACTGGACCGGCGTACGGATCGGCTGGCTGGGCGATCTGGGCGGCCAATTGCCGACCGAGCCGGGCCTGCTCGATACCTGCGCCCGCGCGCTGGACCACTTCCGGACGCTGGGCTGCACGGTCGAGCCCGCCCTGCCCGCATTCGATCTGGAAAAGCTGTGGCACGCATGGATCGATCTGCGCAGCTTCTCGGTGGCCGGCGCCAATGCCGCGCTATGGCACGACCCCGCCAAGCGCGCGATGCTCAAGCCCGAGGCCGCATGGGAGATCGAGCGCGGCATGGCGCTGCCCGGCACGCGCGTGTACGAAGCGATGTGCGTGCGCAGCGCCTGGTATCAGGCGCTGGTCCAGCTGTTCGCACACTACGACTATCTGGTGCTGCCCGCCGCGCAGGTGTTTCCGTTCGACGCCGAATGGGACTGGCCGCACGCCATCGACGGCCGCGACATGGACACCTATCACCGCTGGATGCAGACCGTGGTGCCGGCGACGATGGCCGGTCTCCCGGCACTCGCCGCGCCGGCCGGTTTCGGGCCGCAGAGCCTGCCCGCCGGCATTCAGATCATCGGGCCCGCGCAGACCGATGCCGCCGTGCTGCAGCTGGGCCATGCCTACGACCAGGCGGGCGGATTCTCGCGGGTCCGCAGTCCCTGGCTTGGCTGAGCCACACCACATACGGCAATAACGCAGCCTCTCGATCGATTTCGAAATCCACCACTGCTGGCAGGAGTGCCCTTGATGACCGTAATGCCCCCGAAGCGATTCTTCCTTGCATGCACCGGCCTGGCCGCCGCATTTGCCATGGCGACGGCGCCGGCCGCGGCGCAGACGTATCCCGATCGCCCGATCCGTCTGGTGGTGCCCTTTGCCGCGGGCGGCGCGACCGACGTGCTCGGGCGTCTGCTGGCCGTGGGCCTCGGCGAGAAGCTCGGCCAGACCGTGGTCGTGGAAAACAAGCCCGGCGCCAGCACGGTGATCGGGGCCACGCAGGTCGCCAAGGCCGCGCCCGATGGCTATACGCTGCTGCTGGCGGCCAGCACCACGCTGACGCTGAACCCGGCAATTCGCCCCAACCTCGCCTATGACCCGATCAAGAGCTTCACGCCGCTGGGCCTGGTCGCCGATATGAGCCTGGTGCTGGTCGCCAATCCCGACACGTCGCTGCATTCGCTCAAGGACCTCGTCACGCAGGCAAAGGCCGATCCGGACAAGTTCTCCTACGGCTCGTTCGGCACCGGTTCGTCGGTGCATTTCGGCGGGGAGATGCTGAAGTCCGCCGCCGGCATCCGCATGGTGCATGTGCCCTTCAACGGCAGCGCGCCCAATCTGACGGCGCTGGCTGGCGGCCAGGTCCAGGTCGCGGTCGACACCGTGGTGGCGGGTCTGCCGCTGATCAAGGCCGGCAGGATTCGTCCGCTGGCCGTGCTGTCGCCGCAGCGCCTGCCGGCCTTGCCGCAGGTGCCGACGGTCGCCGAGAGCGGCTATCCGGGCTTCCAGATGGGAACGTGGTTCGCGCTGATCGCACCGGCCGGGCTGCCGGCGCCGGTCCAGCAGAAGCTGGAGAAGGCCTTGGCTGACGTCGTCAACGCCCCGGCCACGCGCGCCCGACTGGTGGAACTGGCGCTGACGCCCGCCTATGGCAATGGCGCCGCGGTCAAGGCCAGGGTCGAGAAGGAGTTGCCGGAGATGCGAGCCGTCGCGGCGCGGGCGAATATCCGGGCGGAATAAGGGCGGAATAAGGGCGAAGTGGGGGCGGAGTGCGGGCGAAGTGCGGGCGGAGTGAGGCAGCGCCGTTGCGTACCCTGCGCGTTCAGCCGCGGCAATCCACAACGGCGCACCGGCATTATTTGACTGATCGGTACAAAACAAATTATGCTCGTCGGCACGCGCTCAGCCGCCTGAGCGCAGTACCTCTTCGAGCAACGATGCAACGGGTCTGACGCACCCGTTGTTTTTTGCCCATTTCTGTACCGATCGATAAATTTCTAGCCGCGAAGAATACCGATGAGCCATCCCGTCAGCACCGACATTCGCCAGATTCCAACCGCCACCGGCATGGTGGCCATCCCGGCCGAGCTTGAGGACGATGTTGCGCAGTTCCACTATGCCCCTGCCCGCCGCGTCGGCGACTTCGTCTATCTCTCCGGCGTGGTCGCCTGCAACAGGCGCACCGAGCCGATGGACGAGCCGGCGTTCTGCGACGAATTGCGTGGGGTCTTCCGGCAGATCGAGCGCTTGCTGCTCGCCTGCGATGCGCGGCTGGACGATGTCGTCGAACTGCAGATGTTCCATGTCTTCGGCAGCGAACGGCTCGCCCTGGACAAGGCCGGCCAGCTGGCGGCCATCGGCCGGGTTCGGGACGAGTTCTTTGCCGCGCCGTATCCGGTCGCGGTGGAATTGGGCGTGGCGGACCTGAACCCCGATGGCGGCCTGGTCGAAATCAAGGCCACGGCGTTTGCACCACGGGACCGTGCCGGCAAACAGCCGCGCTAGCACGCCAGGCGGCCGTCGAGGCCCTGAGACGCGCTCAAGCGTGCGGATATGCCTCGAATGCCGCGAAGCGCTCCGCCGCCGCGGTCAGCGACGCGATGGCCGGATGCTTTGCCGGATCGACCGCGCCCGGCAGCATGGCCTGCGTAAAAGTCCACACCACCGCGGTGGTCAGTTGCGCCTGCGACAGCGCGCTCTCCTGTACCGGCACCGCCAGGCGCGCGACCTCTTCCTCCAGCAAGGCAAAGGCGCTGGTGCGCTGGCCGTCGACGCGCTCCACCCACGGCTGGTGCTGCTTCTCGGCCGGCCGCAGCTGGTGCTCGTAGACGTTCTGCACGGCCTTCTCGCACGCGGCCAGCGCCAGCCCGATAACGCGCAGATCGCGCTGGCGCGCCGCCAGGTCCGCCGGCATCAGGCTGCGTCCGGCCAGCGCCTCGACGTAGTCGATGATCAGCGTCGAGTCCATCAGCACCACGCCGTTGTCGCAGACCAGCGACGGCGCCTTGACGACCGGATTGATGGCGCGGAACTGCTCGAAGGTGCGGAACACCGAAACCGGTTCATGGTGGAAGGACAGCCCCAGCAGGCGCATCGTGATCGCGGCGCGGCGCACATAGGGGGAATCGAGCATGCCGATCAGTCTCATCGTTTTACTCCAGGGGTCGGTTGACGGGGATGGCGCCTATCTTCCTTTGTCCACCGCCCGCTTGCCAAGCCCCATCGCGTCGAATCCCCGCGCCGCCCCGGCTCAGTCGCGCTTGTCCCGGGACGGTTTCCGCGATTGCAACGGCAGGCGCCACAGGTCATAACGCTCCTCGCCGGCCTTGACCACCCCCGCGAAATGCCCGTTCAGATGGCTGGCGGTGAACACCAGGTCGCCGTTGGGCAGCAGCGCGGGCGTATCGGGCCAGAGCACGCCCTCGTCGGCCGCGAGCAGCGACATCGCGCCGGTGGCCGGGTCGTACTTGACGATGCCGTTGCGCGTCACGTCCGTGATGTACAGCTTGCCCTTCGCGTCGGTGACGATGCCATCGGTATTGCCGCCGACGTCGCCGAGATCGCGCACCGCCGCGGACAACGTCTGCGCACTGGCGCCCTTGTCGCGCAGCAGCCGCGTCGGCACGGCATAGGCGTGCGTGCCCGTGGTAACGGCCCAGTACAGCGTGCCGGCATCGGGCGACAGCGCGATGCCGTTGATGCCGAGCGTCAACGGGTTGCCCGGCCACACCTCGGCGCCATGCGAGACGACCTTCGCGCCGGGCTCCGGCAACAGGCTCGCGTGGCGGTCCAGCACGCGCCGCGCCTTGCCGGAGGCAAAGTCCACCACGATCAGCCCCGCCTGATTGTCTGGGGCGCTGCGCAGGCCGCTGTCGGAGATATAGGCGATCCGGCGCCGCTCGTCGACGACGATATCGTTCAGGAAGCTGCCCTTGCGGTCCGCCACGCCATCGAGCGCGATACGCCGCACCGTGCGGCCGGTACGCAGGTCGTAGACCATCACCTTCTGCGCGCCCACCGGCGCCTCGGCCTGGCCCGCGACGAAGCCCATGTCGAGCGCCCACAGCCAGCCGTTGCGGCGGTCGATATGAAAGCCGAGCACGTTGCGCAGATGCGTTTCCGGGGTGGCATCGACCGCATTGCCATCCACCGACGGAAAGGCCGACAGACGGGCCGGCCCGCTCCGCGCGCTGGTATCGAGCAGGCTCAGCGTCGCCGGCGCGTCGGCGGAGACCAGCCGGGGCGTGCTGACGAAGGCGCGGCCCCGCGCATCGAAATGAATGCCGGCGATCGGCGCGTTGACCGAGCCGGCGAAGGGCGCCGGGTCCGCGCCCTGCCGGGACGGCTCCCAGCTGACGCCCTTATAGCTGCGCCAGCGTTCGAGGGGGATCTGGGCGGCGGTATCGGCGAATGCCGGGACGGCGGCGATCGCGGTAAACGCGGCAAAGGCGGTGAACGTCAGCGCGGCGAGGCGGGGTCGGGTAAGCAGCATGATGATGTCCGGAAGGTTGGGCCGAGAGGCAGCGACGGTATGTGGCCGTGCCTGCCGGCGATCGGTGGTCGCCGGTCGGTGACGGTCGGTGGCCGGACGGCCGAGGTCGGCCAAGGGTCAGTGATGAGCAATGAGCGGTCAGCGGTCAGCGGTCAGCGGTCAGCGGTCAGCAATCAAAGAATCGAACGGAACGACCCGCCCTCGACACGAACGGCGGCCCCATTGGACGCCGCGCCGAGCGGGCTGACGAGCAGCGCCACCATCGCCGCGATCTCGTCGGCCTCGATCATGCGGGCGATCAACGAGCTGGGCCGGTACGTCTCGAAGAAGTGCGCCTCGATCTCGGCGTCGCTCATGCCCGGGCGCGGCGCGGTCTGGCGCAGGTATTCGACGATGCCGTCCGAGCGCGTCGCCGCCGGCAGCACGCTGTTGACCGTGACGCCGGTCCCCTTGGTCAGCTCCGCCATGCCGCGCGACACCGCCAGCTGCGCCGACTTGCTGACGCCGTAATGCACCATGTCCGGCGGCGTGAAGGCGCCGACCTCGCTGGAGATGAAGATCACCCGGCCCCAGTTCCTTTCCAGCATGCGCGGAAAGTAATGGCGCGACAGCCGCACGCCGGACATCACGTTGATGTCGAGCATGCGCAGCCAGTCCTCGTCCGTGATTTCCGCGAAGGGCCGGGCTTCGTAGTAGCCCAGGTTGTTGATCAGGATGTCGGTGTCCGGCACGGCCTCGGCCAGCGCGGCCGCACCGCGCGCGCTGCCGAGGTCGGCGACGAAACACGACACGCTGGCGGAGGGCGCGGCCGCGGCGATCTCCGCGACGGCGGCATCGAGCTTGTCGCGATGACGGCCCGTGATGGTCACCGCGGCGCCCTCGCGCGCCAGGGTGCGGGCGATGGCCAGGCCAATGCCGGCCGTGGCGCCGGTGACGATGGCAGTCCTGCCTTGCAGTTGAAGGTCCATGGGGTTCCTCGTTGTCGGGTGGTGATGTCGGGTGGTGATGCCGGACTTTATTACCCGCACCAACGGAGATAAACTCGCCCGTCAGGAATTCATTTGTTCTTCGGAGGACATAATGGCGCGCCGCTTCGACCATCTTGGGGACGTGGAAGCCTTTCTGGCGGTGGTCGAGCACGGGTCGTTCACGGCGGGCGCGGTGGCGTTGTCGACCACGCCCTCGGTGCTGAGCCGCGCCATCGCCGGGCTCGAGGCCCGGCTCGGCAGCCAATTGCTGCGCCGGACCACGCGCCGCATCGGGTTGACCGACGCGGGACGGCAGTACGTCGAGCAGGCGCGCGCCGCCTTCACGCTGCTCGACGACGCCGAGCGCGAAATACAAGGACAGGAAGGGGAACTGTCGGGAAGGGTCCGGCTCAGCGTGCCGACGACCTATGGCCACTACCGGCTGCCGCCGCTGCTGGCGCGCTTTACGCGGCAATATCCGCGCGTGCAGGTGGAGCTGAACATCACCAACCGCAATGTCGACCTGGTGGCGGAAGGCTTTGATCTGGCCATCCGCCTCGGCGACCTGCCCGACAGCGGGCTGGTGGCGCGCAAGCTCGAGGACGCGGCGCTATGCCTGGTCGCGGCGCCCGACTATCTGCGCCGCGCGGGCACGCCGCGGACGCTGGACGATCTGCATCGCCACGTCTGCCTGCCCTTCGTGCTGCCAAGGACGGGCCGCATCGCGCCGTGGGTATTCCGCGACGGCGATCGGGACATCGACTGGCAGACCGCCTCGCCCATCGCGATCTCCGACGATGTGCTGGGCGTGGTGTCGCTGGCCGAGCACGGCGCCGGCGTCTGCCAGAGCTACGACTTTATCGTGCGCGATCGCATCGAAAGGGGAAGACTGGTCGAATTGCTGCCGCACCTGCGCGGACGCTCGCGGCCGTTCTCGCTGATCTACGCGCCGCACCGCCGCCAATCGGCGGCGGCACGGGCGATGATCGATCTGCTGACCGCGGGTTGAGCGGCAGCGGCTGCCCAGCTGCCCGGCTGCCTCAATCGAGATAGTCCGGCTCCAGCCGCGCCAGCTGCCGGTGGATGCTGGCCAGATGCAGACGCGCGCTGTCGGGATCGCCCTCCCGCATCTGCTGCGCACACATGGCGGCGACGTCGGGCGCCACGGGCAGCAGCGGGCGGCCGGTACCGTGCGCGCGCACCTGGACTTCGGCGGCGCGCTCGAGGTAGTACAGATCGTCCCAGGCCTGGGCGATGCTGGGCGCGGTCACCATCACGCCGTGGTTGCGCAGGAAGGCGATGTCCGCCTCCCCCATCGCGTCCGCGATGCGATCGCCCTCCAGTTCGTCCAGCGCCAAGCCGTTGAAGGGTACCGTGGCGACCCGGCCGTAGAACTTCAGCGCGGTCTGCCCGGCCCAGACCAACGGTTCGCCGTCGACCATCGCCAGCGCGGTCGCGTTCGGCATATGCGTATGGAAGGCCGCCACCGCCGCCGGTTTGCGCATATGCAGCCGTGCGTGGATGAAGAAGGCCGTGGCCTCGGGTTCGCCTTCGCCATCGATCACGCGCCCGTCGACATGGCAGACCAGCAGGCGCGAGGCCGTGACCTCGCAGAAGGCAAGCCCCAGCGGATTGACAAGGAACAGCCCCGGGTGTCCCGGCAAGGTGGCCGAGAAATGGTTGCAGATCCCCTCCGCCATCCCGAGCCGTGCCGCCATGCGCAGGCACGCCGCCAGATCGGTGCGAGCCTGCAGGACAGCGGGATCGCTGCGCAATGCCGCCGCCATGCCGGCATCTCCCGCCGCCTTGCTGGAAAGTTGATGCGCCATGGATCGCTCCTTCAGGGTTGCACCCACCCGAGCGTAGCAAATAACTGGCGCAGGCCGGCCAGATCGGGCAACACGGCGTCCGGCCGATAGTCGGGCAAGGGCTTGCGGGCCGTGCCGCGATCGATCCAGACGCAGCGGAACCCCATGTCCCGCGCGGCGGCGAGATCCAGATGCGGACTGGCACAGATATGCAGCAGCCGGTCCCGCGACACGCCGATCGCGTCATGGGCATGCTCGAACAGCCGCGGCGACGGCTTGTAGGCCCCAGCCTGCTGCGCCGTCACAATACGGTCGATCTGGCCCCCGAGCTGCGCGACATTGCCCGCGATGATGGCGTCGTCGGTATTCGACACGATGCACAGCTTGAAGCCCTGTGCCTTCAGCCATGCCAGCGTCGGCACGACCTCGGGAAACGGCGGCATTGCGGCGATATGGCGGGTCAGCGCGTCGGCGTCGCTGGCCTCGAACGGCAGCCCGAACGCCTCCAGTGCGGCGCGCAGCGAGTGGGCCGAGACTTCGGCGAAGGAGCGATGCGGCGGCGTCTGCTCCAGCCGGTGCTCGTGCTCGTCATAGACCCGGATGAACTCGTGCGGATCGACGCCGCGCCATCCCTTGCGGGACAGCAGGCGATCGACGTAGGCCAACAAGCCTTCGTCCCACTGGATCAGCGTGCCGTAGCAGTCGAAGGTCAGCCATTCGGGCCGATGGGAAGGTTGCATGGTCGGGCTCCAGCTCTCACGTTGCGAATGGCTGCATGCTAAGCTGGCACCGATAAATTCGAAAATTCGATTTTCAGCGCAACTTCATCGATCCATCGAATCATGCTCGATCTCGAACTGCTCAAGACCTTTGTCAGCGTCGTCGACGCGGGCGGCTTCACGCGCGCCGGCGAGCGGGTCCACCGCACGCAGTCGACCGTCAGCCAGCAGATCCGCAAGCTGGAGGACCAACTGGCGCAGCCGCTGCTGCTGCGCCAGCGCGCCGGCAAGTCGGTTGCACTGACGGAGGCCGGCGAGCGGCTGCTGGGCTACGCGCGCCGGCTGGTCGATCTGGCGAGAGAGGCCGAGACGATGATGCAGAGGCGGGGCAATGCCGGAGTGATCCGGCTCGGCGTGCCTGACGATTTCGATGTCAAGCGGCTGATTCCGCTGCTGTCCGGCTTCGCCAAACGCCATCCGGCGATCCGGCTCGATACCGTCAACGGGCTCAGCGTCGAACTTGGCAACCGGATCGCGCGGCAGGAGCTGGACCTGGCGCTGCTCAAGCGCGACGCCGATGGCGCGCCCGTACTGCTGCGCCGCCCGGAAACGCTGAAATGGGTCGTGGGCCGGGACTTTGCGATGGACACCGACCCGCTGCCGCTGGTGGTGTTCGGCCATGGCTGCCTGTATCGGGATCGGGCGATCCACGCGCTCGAATCGTCGGGCCGCAGCTGGCGCATCGCCTTCACCAGCCAGAGCCTGGTCAGCATCCAGGCTGCGGTCGCGGCGAATCTCGGCCTGAGCCTGCTGCCGGCCACCGCGGTGCAGGACGATCATGTGGTGCTCGGCGCCAGGGCCGGATTGCCGGCCCCGCCGCCGACCGAGCTGGCGCTGGTCGGCAGCGCGCGGCTGCTGACGCCCGCGCAGCAGGCGCTGGTGGACTATCTCGATGAGAAGCTGCCCGGACGCCGCCTACGCGCGCGACGCTGAGGTTTCGTTCGACCCGCGCCCCTTGCGCCGTACCGCCCTGACCTTTCCGCTGGGGCCGCCGCCGCAGTAGAACCGATCCGCGCCATCGGATTCGAGCCCGGACACGCCCATGCCCGCCGGCATCTCGATGCGCTCGATCACTTCGCCGGTAGCGGGATCGACATGGCGCAGATCGCTGGCCTCGCCCTCCCAGGTGCCGTGCCACAGTTCGCCGTCGACCCAGGTGACGCCGGTGACGAAGCGGTCGGACGTCAGCGTGCGCAGGATCGCGCCAGTCTCGGGATCGACCTGGTGGATCTTGCGCTCGCGATGCTGGCCGACCCACAGCGAGCCTTCAGCCCAGGCCAGGCCCGAATTGCCGTCCTTGGTGGGCGCGGGAATCGACGAGACGACCTCGCCAGTCTGCGGGTCGATCTTGTCGATGCGGCCGTCCGCGATCTGGTACAGGTAGCGACCGTCGAACGCGGTGCCGGCGTTGGCCGTGACATCGAGGGTGCGAAGCATCTGGCCGCTGGACGGGTCCATGGCCTTGAGCTTGTCGCCGGTGGCGACCCAGACATGCTGGC
The DNA here is from genome assembly GCF_008632125.1 of Cupriavidus cauae. GTDB lineage: Bacteria > Pseudomonadota > Gammaproteobacteria > Burkholderiales > Burkholderiaceae > Cupriavidus > Cupriavidus cauae. The sequence goes on along the minus strand of NZ_VWRN01000045.1, from coordinate 275,779 downwards.
CGTCGTACGAAACGCCATGCACGGCGTCGACGCCCGGGAACGGGCCGTATTCGTGAAGGACTTCTGCGGGGGCGGTTTTCATGGGGGCATCCTGGTGGGAAGTTGACGACAGGCGCGTCACCGCGTTCGCAGGCAGCGCGGTAACGACTCGATGCCGTCATGCTAGTCCAGGGTCGATATTGCCGGGAGTAACAAGGTCGTCGTGATTTCCGGCACGGGCGTGGTCATCCAGCGGCGCGCGCGGCCGTGGCCGATCGCCAGTACCTTCCCCGCCTCCGCGAGCGCATCGAGCGCGCGCTGCACGGTGCGCTGGCTGGCGCCGAGCGCCAGCGCCAGCCCCGAGCTGGACCACGACTCGCCGTCGGCCAGCAAGGCCAGCACCGAGCCGTGCCGCTCCTCGACCGGGCGCGCCAGCACCACGACCTGCTGCGTCGCGCGCGGCACCAGGGCATATCCGCGTGGGGTCGCGGCAATCTCCGCCAGCGACGCAATCGCACCGCGCAGCCGGCCCATTTCGACGCGCAGCCGAGCGCGGTGCGTCGCATCGGCGTGTTTCATGCGGAAGGCCAGCGCGATCAGGCTGTCGCGCGGCAGATCGTGCGGCCAGGCCTCGCCCAGGGCCCGCGCCAGCGCGAACAGCACCGGCCGCGTGGCCAGCGAAATCACCGTCCCGCCGTGACGGACGGCATGCCGGCAGGCGTCCACCACCAGCGTGTCCGATGCCAGCAGCGCTTCCACGTCGTCGAGCCGCAACGGCCGCGATTGGCCGCGATCGATCAGGCGGGCGGCGGGGATGTCGAGCATCGCGGTGGCGCGCTCGACCTCCGCGGCAAGCGCCGGAATGCCGGCCATACGCGCGGCGTGGCGAGCGCGTTGCAGCGCAGCGCGCGCGGCCACGGCATGCACGCGCCGCATGGCGATGCCCGCGATGATCAGTTCGTGCGCCGTCCTCATCGCGGGCGGCAGCTGCGCCGGATCTGCGCCGGCCAGCATGTGCTCGGCCTCGTCCAGCCGCCCGATCAACAGCAGCCGCCGGCTCGCCAGATAGCGCGCATGCGCGGCGTTGGCGCGGTCGCCGTGCGCTTCCAGCGTCAGGCGGGCGGCATCGAGGGCCTTGGCCGGCCAGCCGAGGTCGCGCACGGCCAGGGCGATCTCGGCCTCGGCGACGACGCATCTTGCCCGCGCGATCGGCGCTCGGCTGCCGAAGGCACGGGCGGCGCTGCGCACCAGCGCCTTGGCTCGGGCGAGGTCGCCGAGCTGCGCCATCGCGATGCCGCGCAGCGCGAGCGCCGGGGCGTCCTCACGCAGGGCGACGCAATTGAGCGCCCCGAGCGGGTCACCGACCGCCAGCGCGCGGGCCGCTGCCGAGATCGTCGGGTCCATTCGAATCACGCCACACTTGTCACTCCCTCCCTGTCGAAGCCGGCGCCTAATCTAGCACGAGGATCAACCGACCCGGCGTGCCGCTGCCGCGCTGCACGACAGCTTGGCGGCCCACGCCACGTCCACATGGAGGAAGCACGATGACAACCCACCCCACCGCCACCCGGGAACAATGGCTGGCCGCCCGCCTGGAACTGCTCGAGGCCGAGAAGGCCCTGACGCGACGCAGCGACGAGATCGCGCGCCAGCGGCAGGCGCTGCCCTGGCTGCGGATCGACAAGACCTACCGCTTCGACACCGACGACGGCCCCGCGACGCTGGCCGACCTGTTTCGCGGCCGCTCGCAGCTGTTGGTCTACCACTTCATGTTCGGGCCCGATTACAAGGCCGGCTGCCCGTCGTGCTCCGCGATCGCCGACGGCTTCAACGGCTTTGCGGTCCACCTCGCCAACCACGACGTCGCGCTGACCGCCGTGTCCCGCGCGCCCCTTGTCAAGCTGCAGGCCTACAAGCACCGCATGGGATGGACCTTCCCGTGGGCGTCGTCGGACGACAGCGACTTCAACGCCGACTTCCACGTCTCCTTCACGACCGCGCAGCAGCGCGATGGCGACATCGAATACAACTACCGCCGCGAGCCCGCGGTGCGGGGATGGCGCCGCAACATGGAAGGCGGCGGCCAGGCGGCGGAAGACCAGGTCGCCGCGATGTGCGGCACCGACACGGCGACCTTCCACCGCGACCGGCCGGGCCTGAGCGCCTTCGTGATGGAGGACGGCGTGGTCTATCACACCTACTCGGCGTATGCACGCGGGCTGGACGGACTGTGGGGCATGTACCAATGGCTGGACCGCGCGCCGAAGGGACGCAATGAGACGGGTGTCTGGTGGCGCCGCCATGACGAGTACGGCGAGCGTTGAGCCGGGGCACTGCTGCGCGGGCCCCGGGCCGGCGCGCAGGGACGGGAGCCGGCGGGTTTTCTTCGGCGTCTGCACGGTGCTGTTCTGCCTCGGCACGGCGGCCACGGTGTCGCTGCATGGCGCGCTGCATGGCGCGATGCCGTCGATGGCGGCCACGCCGATGCCCGGCGGCTGGACGCTGTCGATGGCGTGGACGCCGATGTGCGGGCAGACCTGGGCCGGCGCCGCGGCGGCCTTCGTCGGCATGTGGGCCGTGATGATGGTCGCGATGATGCTGCCCTCGGTGGCGCCTGCGCTGTGGCGCTATCGGGTGGCCGCCGAAGCAACCGGGCGTGCGACGTGGCTGACGCTGGTGGCAGCGGCGGCCTACTTCGTCGTGTGGACCGCGCTGGGATTGGCGGTCTTCATCCTCGGTGCCACGCTGGTCGCGCTCGCGATGCAGTGGCCGACGCTGGCGCGGGCCATGCCGGCCCTCGCCGGCCTGGTGGTGCTCACGGCCGGCGCCCTGCAATTCACCGCGTGGAAGGCTCGCCTGCTGGATGGCTGCCGGCACGCGTCCGTGCGAGCACCTGCGCAGAACGCGGGGGGCCGCATGGCGGCATGGCATCGGCCTCGGCCTGCACTGCATCCAGTGCTGCGCCGGCGCGACGGCGAGCCTGGCCGCCGTGGGCGTGATGGACCTGGGCGTCATGGCGCTGGCCACCGCGGCGATCAGCGTCGAGCGCCTGGCGCCGGCCCGCGCGCGGATGGCCAGGGCCGTCGGTGCCGCCGGCATCGGCACGGGCGCTTGGCTGGCAATGCGAGGGGCGGGCCTGCTCTAGCGCGGGAGCGGCCGCCAGCGCGCCGGCGCGCCTCTAGCGCGCGGGAAAGGCCGCCATCACGGCACCCACCAATACCGCGTGATATGGAAGAACACCGGCGCGGCGAACACCACCGAGTCGAGCCGGTCCAGCATGCCGCCGTGGCCCTGGATCATATGGCCCCAGTCCTTGATGCCGCGGTCGCGCTTGATCGCCGACATCACCAGCCCGCCGAGAAATCCCATCAGCGCGATGACCAGCGCGATCGCGCCAGCCTGCCATGGCGCAAACGGCGTGATCCACCACAGCGCGGCACCGAGCGCCGTCGCGCTGGCCACGCCGCCGACGAAGCCCTCCACCGTCTTGGACGGCGACAGCAGCGGCGCGATCTTGCGCTTGCCGCACAGCTTGCCCCAGACGTACTGCAGCACGTCGCTGCCCTGCACCACGATCACCAGGAAGGCGATCAGCAGCAGATTGCGGCCTTCAAAACCGGGGATCGGCAGCGTCAGCAGCGCCGGCACATGCGAGATGCAGAACACGCAGATCATCACCGCCCATTGCACGCCCGCGCAGCGTTCGAGAAAACGCGTGGTCTCGGCCGACAGCGCGGCCAGGATCGGCAGCAGCAGGAAAGCGTAGACCGGAATCAGGATCGAGAACATGCCGTACCAGTCCACATAGACCAGCACGTACTGCAGCGGCAGGAACAGGAAGAAGGCCGCCACGATCGCACGATGGTCGCCGCGCCGGGTGGTCGTGATGGTGACGAACTCGCGCAACGCGAAGAACGACAGCAGGTAGAACAGCACGATCACCGCGGTGCGGCCGAGCGCGAAGGCCACGCCCATCACGCCGATCATCCACCACCATGCCCAGACGCGCTGCGCGAGGTTGTCGATCACCGGGTGGGAGCCACCGCCGGCGAGGCGCCAGCGCAGCAGCAGCGTCACGGTCGAGGCGAGCAGCAGCACGGCAAACAGGCCGCCGAACAGCAGCCAGGTCTCGTGGTTCCAATGCAGGGTGGGCATGGCGGGTCAGTCCAGGGTCAGTCCAGGGTCAATCCAGCGTCAATCCAGTACGGGAGCGAGCGCGAGCAGGCCGTCGCGGCATCGGGCGAGGAAGCGTTCCTTGTCGTCGTCCGGCGCCAGTAACACCGGCTGGCCGAACGTGACCGTGCACAGCAGGGGCACCGGCACGAATTCGCCCTTGGGCATCACGCGGTTCAGGTTGTCGATCCAGACCGGCACGAACTCCACCGACGGGCAGGCGCGCGCCAGATGGAAGATCCCGCTCTTGAACGGCAGCAGCCGCGCGTCGGTAGTGTTGCGCGTGCCCTCGGGAAACAGGATCAGCGAATCGCCGCCTTCGAGCGCGCCGCGCATCAGCGCGACCGGATCGCTGCCCGGATCGCTGCGGGTGCGGTCGATCAGCAGTGCGCGAAAGACATCGCGCCCGATGAAGCGCCGCAGCGGCGAGCGGTCCCAGTAGTCGGCGCCGGCCACCGGACGCGTGCGCGGCCGCAGCTCCGGCGGCAGGCAGCCCCAGATCAGCACGAAATCGCCGTGGCTGCTGTGATTGGCGAAGTAGACGCGCTGCACCGCCGCCGGCACGCAGCCCTGCCAGTTGGCCCGCATGCCGGTCAGCAAGCGGGCGAAGACGATGATGGCGCGCGCGGTCACGCGGGCAATCCACATGGTGTTATCCCGGGATCGAAATGAGAAAGGTCAGTACAAGCTGGATCGCGGCCAGCGCGCCGCAGATTCGCACCAGGCGCAGCGCACCGCGGGCGCGGTCGGCCATCGTCCGGCCCTGCCGGCTCGGAGCAATCCAGCCCAGCTGCAACAGCGCGGTGTCCAGGCCCGCCAGATCGGCAGCCCCGTGGCGATTTGCGCTCGTTGCCAGCGCCTCGAACAGATGGCGGTCGATGGCGACGCGCAGCAGCAGCCAGAACTGGGCCAGCGCCAGCAGCAACGGCACGGCCGTCAGCCAGCGCGGCAGCGTGGCGGTCGCCAGCAGCCAGACGGTGGCGAGACCGAAGGCCAGGCCGGTCCCTGCCATCCAGATGGCGCCCGACAATGCGCCGGCGACGGCATGGGCGGTCCAGGCATCGGTGTTGCGGGCAGAGTCTTCCCGCATCGCGTCAGGATGCATGGGAGCGCTCCGGTATGCGGCCCTGCGCGACCCATCGCCGCAACGCGTCGGCATGGGCGTCGCCGAGCACGACCGCGGGACGGTGCGTGCGCAAATGCGCCAGCGCGGCTTCGACGGCCGCCGCGGCATCGGCCCCGCCTTGACGCCTCGCGAACCACGCGGCGACCACCATCGCGCTGCGCGAATAGCCGAGCGCGCAGCTGACCAGCACGCGCCTTCCGGCCGCCTGCCAGGCGTCGAGCTGGGCCACCGCCTGATCGAGCTGCGCCGCGGTGGGCACCGTCAGATCCAGCATCGGCACGCAACGATAGGCGAGCGAATCGCCGCGAACCGCGCGCGGCAGTTCGGCGCTCAGGTCGAGCACGGCATCGGCCCCGGATGCGCGCAGATCGGCTTGCGTGGGAAAGCGTCCGACCCAGACACCCTCCGCGATGGCGCTCGCCTGCGGCGCCCGCCGCGTCCACCAGCGCGAATTGAGGAAAGCGCCCAGCAGATAGGGCGCCAGCACCCAGCGCGCGGCCATCGCCATGGTGCCGCCGCTGTCCTTCTGGAACCAGGCGGGCGCCGCCAGCGCATAGATCCGTGCGACGCAGGCCAGCGCCAACGCGCCCCACAGCAGCAACAGCGCGAGCGTGACCGAGGCGCCCAGCGCCAGCAGCGCGCACAGCAGCGTCGCCACGGCGCCCAGCGCGTAGCGGCGCGCGAGCCGGCGCGTGGCCGCGTCGGGCGCGCTGGCCGCGATCGCGGGCAGCCGCAGCGGAAATAGATAGACGCACAGCCAGCCGACCAGCGCGCCGGTCGGCACGTCGATCAGATGGTGCTGCCAGGTCGTCAGCACCGATACGCCGATCAGCGCGAACCAGCCATGCAGCAGCAAATGCCAGCGCCTGGGCAGATGCGCCGCGAACGCGATCCACAGGACGATCAGCAGGCTGATATGCAGCGACGGAGCCTGGTTGAACGGCAGGTCGAAGCCCCCGAGCAACGTGAACAGCTGCCCCGGCAGGCCGTCCGCCGCGGGGCGCGTGAAGGCGAAGCGCAGCGGGAACGCGATGAAGCAGGCGACCGAGATCAATTGCGCCGCAACGAGGCGCTTGACGTGCGTCAGCAGCGCGGCGCGCGTGCGCCACAGGAAGAACGAGATGCCGTACAGCAGGTCGATCGACCAGTACGGCACGATGGTCCACGGCACGAAAGGGATGCCGCGTTCCCAGCCGAAGTAGAACGACGGCACGTCCGCGCGCTGGCTGGCCAGCCAGTTGGCAAAGCCGTAGCTTAAGAAAAACAGCGCGCCGGCCAGCGCGAGCAGCACGCAGGCCAGGCCCCAGGGGCGGGGCTCGTCGGCGGCGGGCTGCGGCGCGTCGGGGTGCATGCCGTGTTGCGTCGTGGGCTGCGTGCGCGGTCGCGTACCGGGTTGCGTATCGGGTTGCGAGCCGGGTTGCATGCCGGGCTGCGTGGGAGCAGGCAAGGCGCTCATGCCTCGCGCCTGCGCGCCAGGCTGACGGTGAAGATGCCCCAGCGGTCGATCCGCTGCGTCACCTTGTCGAAGCCGGCGCTGCGCACCAGTTCGTCCATCTCGGCCTGCGAGCGGCGCCGCATCACCCACGCCGCACCGGCGCGGTGGCTGGTCAGCGCGCGGGCGATGAACTCCAGCTGCGGGTGCCACGGCTGGCCCGTGTAGACCAGATAGCCGCCCGGCGGCACCGCGCGCGCCAGGCCGTCGAGCGAGCGGCGGATCATCGCGTTGTCGGGGAACAGCTCGTACAGGCCGGAGACGACCGCCAAGGTCGGCGCCGGCGACAGCGCGGCCAGATCGTCGCCATCGAAGGCGTCGCCCTGCTCGAAGCGGGCCATGCCGCCCAGGCCCTTGGCCGCGATCAGCGCCCTGCCCTGCTCGACGTTCAGCGCGCTGTAGTCGCGCAGCAGGATCGATTCGACCGCGGCACGGTCCAGCTTCTCCAGCGCCTCGAGCACGTAGCGGCCGTGGCCGGCCGCGATATCGACGATCCGTACCGGCATGCCGGCCGCCTGCAGCCGGCGCACGGCCTCGGCAATCAGTTCCTCGGCGTGGACCTTGCGCTGGCGGATGCCGCGCCAGCCGATCGCATCGAGGTATTGGCGGTCGGCCATCCGGCCCAGGGCGCCGCGGCCCGATGGCGTGTTGCGATAGACGTAGTCGAGCGTCGAGCCCGAATCGAAGCCGGTTTCATGGCCGAGGCGCACGCCGTCGGACAGCAGGCCGCCGAGCTTCAGGTTGGCGCGTGCCGCGCGCCAGTACCACGCCGCAAGACCGGTCGGTGCCGAGGCGAGCCGGTCCGATTCCTCGCGGAACGGTCCGATCTGATCGGCATCTAGCAGCGAGCGCGGCGCCGACGGCGTGTCGAACTCGCGCAGGATGAAGCGCCGCGCCGCATCGACCGCACGCTGGCGATCGCGCTCGCCCAGCGTGTCGTGATAGAAGCCATCGAGCACGATGCGCTCCTTGACCCGGCTGCCCAGCCGCTCGTAGAAGCGGTCCTGCGGCCCGCGATGGACCACCCAGTCGGCGCCGGAAATCAGCAGTTGCGTCGGCACGGTAATCGCGGCCGCGTCGGCGACGATCCGCTCGGCGGTGTCGTACAGATCGAGCAGGATATTGACCGCGATCGGCCGCGTGATCAGCGGATCCGTGTCATAGCTGGCGATGCGCTCGGGATCGTGCGTCAGGAACTTCGCCTTGACATAGCTGTTGACGAAGAACTTGCCCCGCAGCCGGTGCATCAGCTTCAGGCCCGGGCGCGCGAATGGCACGTACAGCTTGACCTTGAACGCCGGCGAGGCCAGCACCAGCGCGCGGATCGGCGGCGCGTAGTCGTGGACCCAGGTCGCGGCCAGCACTGCGCCGACGCTCTGCGCCACCACCGCCATCCGCTCCAGCGCGATGCCGTGGTTGGCGGCGATGTGGCCGGTGAAGGTCTGGATATCGCGCACGGAATCTGCCAGGCTCGGGCTGTAGCCGCGCTCGCCCGGCGAGCGGCCATGGCCGCGGGCGTCCCACGCAAAGATGTCGTAGGCCGGCAGGTTCAGTTCGTCGGCAAGGTGGGCGACACGGCCGGAATGCTCGTGCCCGCGATGGAACAGCACCACCGCGCCGCGCGGCTGTCCCTCGAGCGCCGGCCAATGCCGATAGAACAGCGTCTGCCCGTCGTGGGTCTCGAACTGCCGCTCCAGCGGCTGGCGCATCGACAGTCGGTCCATGCCTTACTCCGCGGTCTGGCTCGGCGCTTGAGCCCGCGCCTGGGCCTGCGCTTCGGCGACGCCGCGACGGACCCGGTTGACGATGGTCAATACGGACAGCAGTGACAGCAGCAGCCACAGCCACGGCCCGAGCGTGCCGAACCCCAGCCCGACGCCGGCCCACAGCGCAATCGCGCCGACCACCAGAGCGCGATCGCTCTTGCCGAAGGGCCCGTCGTAGCGGCGGCTTGCGCCGGCCAGCGGACCGATCAGCCCTGCGGCCTCGACGATCACCGCCAGCAGCGCAAAGGGTCCGACCTGGGCCAGGTTGAAGTCGGGCAGCGCGGCCAGCGGCAGGATCAGCGCGACATCGGAGACGATGTCGCCCAGCTCGTTCAGATAGGCGCCCAGCGCGCTCTTCTGGCCGTGCTCGCGCGCCAGCATGCCGTCGATCGCATTGAGCGCCATCCGCGCAAACAGCCACAGCGGGAACAGCAGGAACAGCACGGAGGTTTCAGCCACCAGCGCGCCGATCGCCGCCAGCGCCCCGACGGCCAGAGAACCGGCCGCGGCCACCAGCGTCACCTGATTGGCGGTGGCTCCGCGCTCGGCCAGATCCTGGACCAGCGGGCGAAGCCACGCCTGGAATCTGGGCTTGAGTTCGTAGAGCGTCATTGGCCGGCCTCCCGCAGAGCTTGCGCCGGAAGCGGCATGGCGATGCGCCAGGCTGAACCGGTCCCCGGCGCGCTGTGCGGCCGATGGACCGGGACCCCCTTCCGGATTTATTGGTATTGGTATTGGTATTGGTATCTGGTCTTGGCTCGACGCCGCGCCAGCCCTGGGTTGACGGGGCGTCAAGGCCGAGACATTACCAGAACTGCAGTCGGCGGTGAATTCGACGATGTTTAATTCACCCGCCTCGCCGACATCGCCGCCGGCCTCCCGACCGGATCCTGCCACGGACAATGCTGCCGCCGGCGATATCTACCGATGGGAGATCGGGGCTGGGCGCGATGCTGCGAATCATTGCGAGGCCGCGGCAGGTTCATTGCGGGCGGGATTGCGCAATGTCTTGCAGACAAAGCCATCGGTGCTTGCGCTTCGCCCAATGCAGCAATTGCGGCGCCGGAAAATCCCTGTCCTCGAGGCAACCGGCCGATACGGAAATAGCTGCCTTCAATGCTTCGGCTCGCATCAGCACCACGGATCCGCACCTCGCGCAAAATTCCTGCTCCAGCCATTGTCCCGATGTCCCGGTGCGCCGCCACGTCCTGGTTTCGCCTTTTCGGCTGACGATGGCCGATTCGGCATAGATCGCGCGGTAAGAGAACGCGGAACCGGTGCAGCGCTGGCATTCGAGGCAGCTGCAGGCGTAGACGCGGTGCGGCTCGCCGGCCAGAACGAGTTCGACGCCGCGGCAGGAACATGCCGCGGTGCGCGTGCGGACGTCAGCTTGCATGGGCCAGCTCCGCCGTGCCATGCCGGTAAAGGGAATGGCGCCGGTTCATTAAAATGCGGAAGACGGGCGAGCCCAGCCACCCCGCGCTGCGGAGGGGAAAATACGATGTCATGGAAAGTTCTCCGGCGATCGAATCCTGTCGTATCGACCGCGCCAGTTTTTCGAGATGGGCCCGATTCGATGATATCGATTCGTCCCGGCGCCGGGAAGAACGCACTTCGAAGTAAGTATCCGGTCTGGTGATATCCGGTCCATTGATGACTGGCATGCGGCGATCGCGCACGCCCGAACGCTTCCGGGCGCCGATCCGCAGCTGGAGGCGGTGCGACGGATCGTCGTGGCGGATCAGGTCAGCTTCCTGCGTACGCAGCTGGATAGGCACGGCACGTCAGGCACGGCCTGAGGAGCAAAGGCAAGCACGGTTCGCCCAAACGTGGGCAGCGGCATACTGCCCGGCACATCCCTCGACGCGCAGCGCAATTACCCTCGACTTTCATTGCCGCAGCTTCTACTGTCCAGCAAGACAGGAACGCTGCGTAGCGGCGCATCGGCCTGCCCGAATAACACGAGGGGAATTCGCCATGACGACCTTGCATTCGCGCCGCACGTTTCTCGTCGCCACGCTGGGATCGGCGCTCGCCGCCTGCGGTGGCGACGACGACGATCCCCCGCCCTCCCCGCCATCTCCTCCCGTGCCGGAAGCCCGGATCGCGCAGGCCATCGCCAGCGTCGACAAGCTCGTCACCGACCAGATGTCCCGCACCGGTGTGCCGGGGGTAGCGACGGCGGTGGTCCGCGGCAATCAAGTCGTCTATGCCAAGGGATTCGGCAAGCGCGCCGTCGACGAGGGCGCGGCGGTCGACGCCGATACCGTGTTCCAGCTCGCCTCGATGTCGAAATCGCTCGGCGCCATGGTGGTCGCGCATCAGGTCGGCATCGGACGCCTCCGGTGGGACACCCCCGTGCAATCGCAATTGCCCTGGTTCGCCCTGTCCGATCCCGAGGTCAATCCGGTGCTGACGGTGGCGGACCTGTATTCGCACCGCTCGGGCCTGCCGGACCATGCGGGCGATCGGCTCGAGGACATGGGCTATGACCGTCGCCAGGTACTGGAGCGATTGCGCTTCCTGCCGCTGCATCCGTTTCGCGCCTCGTACCAGTACACCAATTTCGGCCTGACCGCCGCCGCCGAAGCGGTCGCCACCGCGGCGGCGATGGACTGGGCCACGCTGTCGGAGCAGACCCTCTATCGTCCGCTCGGCATGGCGCGCACCAGTTCGCGCCACGCCGACTATCTGGCCCGCGACAATCGCGCGGTCGGCCATGTGCGCGAGAACGGCGCGTGGATACGCGGTCCGGTGCGCGATCCCGATGCGCAATCGCCGGCCGGCGGGGTCAGCGCTTCGGTCAACGACGTGGCGCGCTGGCTCGTCATGATGCTCGGCGAAGGCATGTTCGAAGGCAGGCGCATCGTCGACGCCAGTGCGCTGAAGGAAGCGATCGCGCCGCACAACCAGTCCACGCCGCCGGCCGACGGGCGTCCGGCGGGCTTCTACGGCTATGGCTTCAACGTCGGCACGAATCCTGCCGGCCGCGCGATGTACAACCACTCCGGCGCGTTCGCGCTCGGTGCCGCGACGGCTTTCCTCGCGGTGCCCTCGCTGAATCTGGCGATCGTCACGCTGACCAACGGCTTTCCGATCGGCGTGCCGGAGACGATCAACAACCAGTTCTTCGATCTGGTGGATTACGGCGCGATCCAGCGCGACTGGGCGACCATCATCGAGGAGGCGCTGGCGCCCGTGCTGGCGCCGGAAGGCGGGCTGGTGGGCGCCACGCCGCCGGCCTCGCCGCTGCCGCCGCGAGCGCTGTCGCTCTATGCCGGCGACTATGCCAACGATTACTACGGGCCGATCACGGTACGCGAATCCGCGGGTGCACTGGTGCTGACGATCGGCCCCACGCCGCTGGTGCTGCCGCTGTCGCACTGGGACGGCGACGTCTACACGTTCCGGCTGCGCAACGAGAACGCGACGCCGGGCACGATCTCGCGCGTCTGGTTCGGCAGCGACCGGCTGACGCTGGAGTACTACGACCAGGAGGGGCTGGGGACCTTCATGCGGACGAGCTGAAGCGCGGTCCTGCCCCGGGGCGGGACCGCGCTTCGTTCAGCGGACGACTTCAGGGAACGACTTCACGAGCCGGCTTGGGGACCGACTCGGGAGCGGACTCGGGAGCCGACTCAGCGCCGACTCAGCGCCGACTCAGCACCGACTCAGCGCCGACTCAGGAGACGGCTTCCGGCACGCCTCAAACCTGTCCGACCTGCCCCATCGCCGGATCGCTGACCAGGTCCTTGCCCGTTTCCATCCGCCCGGCAAAGCGGCGGCGGAACGCCGGACTCGCGTCGCAGGTCACGACGAAGTCGTACCAGCAGCCGGCGTCCGCGATCGCCCATTCGAACTCGACGACCTTGCCAGGCGGGACCATGCGCGTCCACGGGCCGTCGCTGCGATACGCCAGCGCTTCGGCCGTGAAGCGAATCGGCCGGCGGCCGTTGTTATGCAGCTTGACCTGCACGGTGGGCCGATCGCACGGGTTGTAGCAGACCTGGATTTCCGGCATGGCCTCGCCCTGCTCCGCCGCATCGCCGACGAAGCTGCGGTGAAAGCCGTTCGGGCCCAGCACCCACAGGTCGTACTTGCCTCCGTCCGCGCCGATATCCCAGACGTCGTCGAGCGTCTTGCCGGCCTCGACGACGATGCGGCGCGGAATGCGGTCCAGATGCAGGCGGTCGTAGACGTGGAAGACAGCGCCGACGCTGCGCGCGCTGGCGTTGGCAAACAGCAGTTGCAGCCGGTTGTTGCGGGCATCGACGCGCGCGCTGGTGTGCAGTTCGTACGGCAGCGCCCGCGAGGGACGCGTGCCCGGGTCCTGCACCGGCAGCGCCGGCGTGGCCGGCACCGGGATCTTCGGCATGGCGTGTTGCGCGGCCGTCAGGCTGGTGGCCTCGGCGCGCGTGGTGCGGCCCGCCAGCTCCGGCAGCGGGTTGGCGTTCGGCGTGGCGAAATTGAATGCGCTGGTCAGGTCCCCGCAGACCGCGCGGCGGTACGGGCTGATCTGCGGCTCCATCACGCCGAAGCGCGCCTCGAGGAAGCGGATCACGGAGGTATGGTCGAACACCTCGGAATTGACCCAGCCGCCGCGGCTCCACGGCGAGACGATCCACATCGGCACGCGCGGACCCGGTCCGTAAGGCCGGCCGTCGCGGGCCGGCTGCTTGGGCGTCGCCGGCTGATAGTCGTGGTATTCGAAGGCCATCTGCGCATCCGACAGCGTCGATTTGCCGGCGACGGTGCCATCCGGATTGCGCGACGGCGCGGTCGGCGGCGGCAGGTGGTCGAAGAAACCGTCGTTCTCGTCGTAGTTGATGATCAGCGCGGTCTTGCTCCATACCTCGGGATCGGAGGTCAGCGCATCGAGAATCGCCTGCACATACCAGCCGCCCTTGGCCGGGCTCGACGGCCCGGGGTGCTCGCTGAATTCGGCCGGCGGGATGATCCACGACACTTCGGGCAGGCGTCCGTTCTGCACGTCGTCGCGCAGCGCCTGCAGGAAGCCGCCGTCGGCCATCGTGTTGCAGAAGCCCTTGGCAAAGGGGCTGTAGCGATCGTCGATCGCCGGATCGTACGGCGGATTGAAGCCCGGCGCGTTGGTGTTCGACACCTGCCGTCCGGCCGGCATCTTCTCCATCTCGGCGCGCCAATGACGGAAGCTCATCATCTGGTTGCAGCCGAAGTTGTCGGGGATGTTCTGGTAGACCTTCCAGCTGACGCCGGCGGCCTGCAGACGGTCCGCATAGGTGTCCCAGGTCCAGCCTTCCGTCGAAGGACCCACGTCGGCGCCGCCGTTGAACTCGTTGACCGTCACCGCGACGTTGTCGCCGGTAGGGCCGTTGGAGCCGGTCCAGTAAAACAGGCGGTTGGCGATGGTGCCGGTATGGATGCCGCAATGGTAGGCATCGCACAGCGTGAAGGCATCGGCCAGCGCGCGCTGGAACGTCACCTCGGCCTCGTCGTAGTAGCCCATCGACAGCGGCTGCTTGGCCACCGGCCAGCGGTCCATGCGGCCATGGTCCCACGCCGCCTGCGAGTCGGCCCAGTTGTGCGGCGTGCCGCCGGCGCGCTGCGCGTTGCCGATCGATTCGTCGAGGTGATAAGGCGTCAGGATGTTGCCGTTGGCATCGGTCTGGTACAGCGCGGTGCGGCCGTTGCGCAATGGAATCGGGAAGCGATCACCGTAGCCGCGCACACCCTTGAACGTGCCGAAATAGCTGTCGAACGAACGGTTCTCGAGCATCACCATCACGACGTGCTTGACGTCCTTGATGGTGCCCGTCGCATTGTGGGCCTCGATCGCCAGCGCGCGCCGGATGCTCGGCGGGAAGCTCGCCAGCACGGCGGCCGCGGCGCCGGTGCCCAGCGATGCCTTCAGGAATTGTCGCTTCGACGGATTGAATGTCATGGCGGATTCTTTTTCGTTGGGGGCGGAGGAGAGTCAGGGCGCGCAGCGGCTCGAGCAGCTGCCGGGCTTGCCGGGCAGCTTGCCGTTCGGGTTGGTGGTGTCGGGTGCGGCCGATGGCGACAGGGTCGCGCCATCGTCGCCGCCGCCGCAGCCGGCCAGCAGCAGCGCGGCCAGGATGGCAGAGGCCGCGAGCGGCAGCGTGGGGCCGCGCCGCCAAAGGGAAGCGAAGGAGGGGAGCATGGCTGGAGTTCCGTGGTGGGGAAAAGGGACAGCGTGATCGTTGGCCTGCATTGTTGGTAGCCCAAATGTCAGTTCCTTGACACATGAGCACAACTACGAATCCTCGTTGCCGATTCCGCTGCCGGCCTCGCGCGACCCTCCGCTTGGCCCGCCGCTTCGCTCCGCGCTTGCCGCGGCGCCACCCTTGCCCTGCCGTCATCGCTCTGTCATCACCTCCCCCCAGAATGCGCTCGTCATTCCAGCAAGGGAGTCGACATGACCCATGCAATAGAAGTGCGCGGCCTGAGCAAGTCGTTCCGAGCCGACCGCAAGGCCCTGGACGACGTCACGCTGCAGGTGGCGCCCGGTGAAATGGTGGCCCTGCTGGGCGCATCTGGCTCCGGCAAGTCCACGCTGCTGCGTCACGTGGCAGGCTTCGTCGCCGCCGACAGCGGCGAGATCGTGGTGCATGGCCGCACCGTGCAGCGCGATGGCCGGCTGGCAGCGGAGGTCCGCAAGGCCCGCGCCGAGATCGGCTTCGTTTTCCAGCAGTTCAATCTGGTCGGGCGGCTGCCGGTGATCACCAACGTGATGATCGGCATGCTGAGCCGCATCCCGAAATGGCGCGGCCTGCTTCGCTATTTCAAGGCCGATGAACTGCGCGCCGGGCTCGATGCGCTTGCGCAAGTTGGTATAGACGACTATGCCTTTCAACGTGCTTCGACGCTGTCGGGCGGCCAGCAGCAGCGCGCGGCCATCGCACGGACGCTGGTGCAGAACGCCCGCGTGATCCTCGCCGACGAGCCGATCGCCTCGCTCGATCCGGAATCGTCGCGCCGCGTGATGTCGCTGCTCACGCAGATCAATCGCACGCACAAGGTCGCCGTGGTGGTGTCGCTGCATCAGGTCGACATCGCCATGCGCTACTGCCCGCGCGTGGTGGCGTTGCGCCATGGCAAGGTCGTCTACGACGGTCCGTCGCATGCGCTGACGCAGCGCATGCTGCGCGATCTCTACGGTACCGAGGCAGACGAGCTGCTGCATGACCTGCTGCCCGACCGGATCGCGATGCCGATCGACGGCTCGCCCGTGCCTGCCACCGTCACGATGGATCTTGCGGCCGCCTGATTGCGGGCTGCCATTCGCGGCCATTGGTAGTCATTCCGGCCCCTTCCGGCTCCTTCCGTCCCTTTCCGCTCCTACTTTCGCATCGGAGTCACCCATGCTTCGCAGAACCTTCCTTGCCCTGATTACCTCCGCGATTGCCGCCGCCCCTGCCCTGGCGCAGGACGCCAGGCCGCTGAGCATCGGCTTCATCTCGACCGAGTCGTCGTCCAACCTGAAGACCGCGTGGCAGCCGCTGATCGACGATCTGAGCAAGGCGCTCGGCGTGCCGGTCAAGCCGTTCTTCGCGTCGGACTATGCCGGCATCATCGAGGGCATGCGCTTCAACAAGGTGCAGATCGCCTGGTTCGGCAACAAGTCGGCGATGGAGGCGGTCGATCGCGCCAACGGCGAGGTGTTTGCCTCGGTGGTCGACAAGGACGGCAATCCCGGCTACTGGTCGCTGCTGATCGTCAGCAAGGACAGCGACCTGAAGTCGGTCGAGGACGTGATCAAGCGCGGCAAGGAGCTGTCCTACGGCGCCGGCGATCCGAATTCGACCTCCGGCACGCTGGTCCCCGGCTACTACCTGTGGGCCGCCAACAAGGTGGAACCGAAGACGCTGTTCAAGGCCGTGCGCATCGGCAACCACGAGGCGAACCTGCTGTCGGTGCTGAACAAGCAGGTCGATGTCGCGGTGAACAATACCGAAAACCTCGGGCGCTATCGCGTCAACACCGGCAAGAATCCCTATGACCAGCTGCGCGTGCTGTGGAAATCGCCGCTGATTCCGGCCGATCCGATGGTGTATCGCAAGGACCTGCCGGCCGACATGAAGCAGAAGATCCAGACCTTCTTCGTCAACTACGGCAAGGGCGCCGACGCCGCGCGCGAGAAGCAGGTGCTCGCCACGCTGACCTACCAGGGCTTCCGCCCCTCCAGCGATGCGCAGCTGGTGCCGATCCGCCAGATCGAGCTGGCCAAGGAGAAGGCTCGCATCGAGTCGGACGGCACGCTGGCCGCGGCCGACAAGGAGAAGCGCCTGGCCGATGTGTCGCGCCGCCTGGCCGAGCTCGACAAGGCCGTCGGCACGCAGTGATTGTGCAGTGACCGTGCAGTGATGGTTCGGTGATTGCGCGGTGACCGTGCAGCAAGCGCGCAATCATCGGGCAATCGTCGCGCAGTCATTGCCGATCGTCGGATATACCGCAGGGCTTGCGACGTGCACGGCCCTGCCCCTTGCCTTCTACGGATTCCCCTCATGACCGCCACCGCCAAGCCCGGCCTGCCTTCACCGCAAGCGAGCGGCCGGCCGCCGCGCACCTCCCTTTACGCGATGCTCGTCTGGGCCATCGTGCTCGCCATGCTGGCCCTGTCCTGGCAAGGCGCCGACATGCGCCCGCTGGATCTGCTGCGCGATTCCGGCAATATGGCGCAGTTCGCCGCCGACTTCTTCCCGCCCGACTTCCGCGACTGGCGCCACTATCTCGACGAGATGCTCGTCACCGTGCAGATCGCCGTCTGGGGCACCGCGCTGGCGGTCGCGGTGGCGGTGCCGCTGGGCCTGCTGTGTTCGACCAATATCGTGCCGGCCTGGGTCTACCAGCCGGCGCGGCGCCTGATGGACGCCTCGCGCGCCATCAACGAGATGGTGTTCGCGATGCTGTTTATCGTGGCCGTCGGCCTCGGTCCGTTCGCCGGCGTGCTGGCCATCTGGATCCACACCACGGGCGTGCTGGCCAAGCTGTTCGCCGAGGCGGTCGAGGCCATCGATCCGCGTCCGGTCGAGGGCGTGCGCGCCACCGGTGCGGGCCGGCTGGAAGAGATCGTCTATGGCGTGATCCCGCAGGTGCTGCCGCTGTGGCTGTCGTTTGCGCTCTACCGCTTCGAGTCCAATGTCCGCTCGGCCTCGGTGGTCGGCATCGTCGGCGCCGGCGGCATCGGCACCGTGCTGTGGGAGATCATCCGCAGCTTCCAGTACGCACAGACCTGCGCGGTGATGCTGCTGATCATCGCCTTCGTGACGGTGATCGACGTGCTGTCCGCGCAGATCCGCAAGGTGCTGGTCTGAGGACGAGTCGCCAAGCCGGCGATCAGGCGCGTCGCAAGGCGGGTACTCAAGCGAGTCGCCCGGCGGGGCGTCAGGTCAGTTCGCCGGCCCGACTGGTGGCCGGCGTCATGCCGATGGCCTTTGCCAACGCCTCGACGGCGGCTTGCAGCGCCCCGCTGTTGTCGATCTCGACAAGTCGGCAACCGGCCGGCACATCGAACGCAGCGGTGGCACGCGCCAGACGCCGTGCGATCGCCTCCTCCGACTCCCGGCCGCGCTGACGCAAGCGTGCGGCCAGCGCGGCCGGCGACACGCGCACATGGAGCGCGCACAGCTTCGGATAGCGCGCCACCGCCTGCGGCAGGTACTCGCGCGAGCCGTTGACCACGACCTTGATGCCGCGCTGGAGCCATTGCTCGATCTCGATGCCGATGCCGTAGTGCAGGCCATGGCTGTGCCAGTGCATCGCCATGCAACCCAGCGCGACGCGGCGCTGGAACTCCTCCGTCGTCAGCGCGACGGAGGCCTCGTTGGCATCCGCGGGACGCGTGATATAGCGGTGCGCCACGACCAGCCGGTCGTCGCCGCCCAGGCGCTCGCGCAGCGCGCGCAGCAGCGAATCCTTCCCGCTGCCAGAAGGCCCCATCAGATAGAACAGGCCAGTGCCGTCAAGGCGATGCGGCGCGCTCATGCCGGCAGGTACGCCGCGCCGGCGCCATCGCGGGTTCGTCCATCGAAGCCATAGTGGCGCGCCGCCACGAAATCGGCCCCGGGCTCGGGCTGCACGAACACGCTGACGCTGTCCACACGGAGCGGCGTGTCGAGCAGCGTGCCGGCCGCCGACGACAGTTGGGCCAACGCCGCGGCCTGCCGCTCGGCGTCCAGCATGCCGGTCAGCGTGATATGGAAGGTGAAGGCGTCGAACAGATAGGGATAGCCCCAGTCGCGCAGCATCTGCCGCTCCAGCGGGGACAACCGCTCCGGCTTGCGCCGCGCGATCTCGTCCGGCGTGGGCGGCGCGCGGAATCGGTCCATGTCCCGCACGCTGGCGTCGGCCAGCTGATGCACGGCGCGTATGGCTTCCGGCTCGTCGGCAAGGCACCACGCCAGGAAGCCGCGCAGCGCGCGCAGCGTCAGCGGAACGTCGAACGGAGTACGAGTGCCGGCAAACTCGCGCATGGCGTCGTCCAGCATCGCGGGCCCGGTCCCTTCGGCGAGGCGGAACGGCGGCTTCAGCGTGGCGTGCAGGCCGTAATGGGCCGGCGCCTCGACCCACTCGGCGGGACGCGCGGCCATCTCGCGCGGCGGCGGCGACGGCTCGCCGGTATCGGCGTCGCGGCCCAGCCAGTGCTGGCCGAAGGTCCGGAACGGCTCGTTGGGAGCCAGGTAAATGGCGTATCGATGCGCCGGCATGTTGGTGTCAGTCGGTCGGTAGGTCGAAGCGGCAGGCTAGCGCGGCAAGGTGACAGGCGGATGTCTAGACCAATCGACAAGCCAGGCCGTCCCGCGCGCCGCGGATCAGTCGTTATCCGATACGGTCAGCTGAACCCAGTCGCCGGCGAACCGCGTGATGCTGTACTGCACCGGCGCGCCGTCGATATCGACGTTCAGCGCCTCGACCTGCAGCACGGGCCTGGTTTTCGGCTGGTTCAGCAGCCGCGCGACCGGCGCGCTGGGCAGCGCCGCCGTGATGCGCGACCACTTGCGAGTGTAGTCGGCGATGCCGCATTGCGCGAGGGCGCGCGAGATCGAGCGCTGGTCGCGCAGTTGATCCTCCAGCTCCGGGAAGCGCTGGTAATCGAAGTAGTGTTCGGCCACGTCGATGGGGCGGCCTTCGGCCTTGCCGACCATCTGCACATGCAGCACCGGCGCCGTGCGCGCGATCCCCAGATGCCGGGCGACCTCGGGCAGGCGGCTGACATGGCTGCCGACGAATTCGACATGGCCGCGTATGCCTTGCGCGGCGAGATTCTGCGAGAAACGGGTACGCCGCGCGATCGCGTAGTCGATCGCATGCTCCTGCACGAAGGTGCCGCGGCCCTGCTCGATCCGCACCAGGCCGCTTTGCTCGAGTTCGCTCATGGCCCGCCGCACGGTATGGCGATTGACGGCGAAGCGCATCGCCAGCTCGGACTCCGGCGGCAGCTGCTCGCCGGGCCCGTACAGCTTCTTGCGGATGTCATCGGCCAGCGCCTCCCCGATCTGGCGCCATACCGCGACGCCCGAGCCCCGTTCGACTTCTCGTTCCGACATCGTCCTGATTCCTCTTGTCATTGCGCGCTGTCATTGCGCGCTGTCATTCAGCAGCCATCGCATCGTGCGATTGTGCCCGAGCCGCATGCACTCGTGCGAGGTGCCCGATCACGATTCGGGCTCGTCATCAAACAGTCATGCCGCCGTGGTCTAGTAGCGCCGTGTTGTTGCAGCTGACATCTAAACGTATAGACGTATAGGGATGACGATGAAAGGCAAGATCGGCGAACACGGCGAGCGCGGCGAACACGGCCAGAGAGGCGGCCAAATCGGTGAAGTCGGCCAAACCGGCGACATCGGCGACAGCGCCGACGCGTCACGGGCCGCATGGCTGCGGATCCTGGCGCTGGCAGATACCGAAACCCTCGATGGCGCCTACCGGCGGCTGGGCCAGCAGGGACCGCTGCCCGCCTACCGCCTGCTGCGCAAGCCGGAGTCCGGCATGGCGATGGTGCGCGGGCGTACCGGCGGCACCGGTGCGCAGTTCAACCTCGGCGAGATGACCGTGACGCGCTGCGCGGTGGTGCTGGAACCGGGCCCGACGCCGACCGAAGAGGCGGCGATCGCCGGCGTGGCCTATGTCATGGGCCGCTGTCCCCGCCATGTCGAACAGGCGGCCGTGCTGGACGCGCTGCTGCAGCGGCCGGAATGGCACGCTCGCGTCCAGCAGATCGTGCTCGAACCGCTGGCGCGCACGCTGGCCGAACGCGACGCGGCGCAGGCGGCCGCAGCCGCGCAGACCCGCGTCGAATTCTTCACGATGGCCCGCGGAGAGGACTGAGATGCCGACCCTGCATTCCATGCCGAGCCAATCCACCGCGTCGCTGCTGCCCGGCTTCGATCATCCCGTCGACGACGCGCAGGTGGTCTTTCGCGCGACGCTGCAGGCGTTCGCCCATCCGGGCCGCATCGAAGCGCTGACGGCGGATTGCGGTGTGCCAGACGGTCTGTCTCCCGCGATGACCGCCCTGCTGCTGACGCTCGCCGATCCCGATACGCCGGTCTGGTTGCCGGCCGACATGGCCGCGTCGGCCGGCGCGTTCCTGCGCTTTCACTGCGGCTGCCCGCTGGTCGACGATGTCGCCGCCGCGCAGTTCGTCTGCGTACCGGCCGGCCATGACATGCCGGCGCTGCGGGGCTGCGCGCAGGGCGATCCTGCCTTTCCCGACCGCTCGGCCACGCTGATCGTCGAGGTCGCTTCGCTCGACGAAGGCAGCATGCTGACGCTGCGCGGCCCCGGCATCGAGACCACGCGCACGCTGCGTGTAGCCGGCCTGCCCGAAGACTTCCGCCGGCAACGGCAGGCCAACCATGCCGGCTTTCCGTTGGGCGTGGACCTGCTGCTGACCGCCGGCGAACGGATCTGCGCGTTGCCGCGCACCACACTGGTGGAGGACTGACATGTACGTCGCAGTCAAGGGCGGAGAACGCGCCATCCTGAATTCGTACCGCATGGTCGACGCGTATCGCCGCGGCGATCCTGCGGTGCCGGAGCTGACGCTGGCCCAGATCCGCGAGCAGATGCCGCTCGCCATCTCCCGCGTGATGGCCGAGGGCTCGCTGTACGATCCGCATCTCGCCGCGCTGGCATTGAAGCAGGCCGCCGGCGACCAAATCGAGGCGGTGTTCCTGCTGCGCGCGTATCGCACCACGCTGGCGCGCTTCGGCTACACGCTGCCGCTCGATACCGGCGCGATGCGGCTGCGCCGGCGAATCTCGTCGACCTTCAAGGACGTGCCGGGCGGACAGGTCCTCGGGCCGACCTACGACTATACGCAGCGCCTGCTGGACTTCTCGCTCGAAGCCGATAGCGCTCCGCAGGCGTGCATCGCCCCGCCGATCACGGACACGGCAGAGGAAGTTCAAACGATGCCGCGCGTAACCGACCTGCTGCAAGCAGACGGCCTGGTCGAGGCCGAGCCCATTCCGCCGGGCGATCCCGCTCCAGCCGACCTGACCCGCGAGCCGCTGACCTTCCCGGCCAGCCGCGCGGCCCGTCTGCAGAACCTGGCGCGGGCCGACGAAGGCTTCCTGCTGTCGATGGGCTATTCGACGCAACGCGGATACGGCAATTCGCATCCGTTTGCCGCCGAGATTCGCTATGGCACCGCGGAGGTCGAGCTGTTCGTCGAGGAACTGGGCTTTGCCGTGACCATCGGCGAGATCGAACTGACCGAATGCCAGATGATCAACGACTTCGCCGGCAACGCCAAGGAAGCGCCCTGCTTTACCCGCGGCTATGGCCTGGTATTCGGCTACAACGAGCGCAAGGCGATGTCGATGGCGCTGGTCGATCGGGCGATGCGCGCCGCGGACCTCGGCGAGGCCGCCGACAACCCCGCCAACGACATCGAATTCATGCTGTACCACAGCGACAACGTCGAGGCCTCGGGCTTCGTCCAGCATCTGAAGCTGCCGCACTACGTGGACTTCCAGACCAATCTCGAACTGCTGCGCCGGCTGCGTGCGCAGCGGCAAGCGGCCGAACCGGCCGCCGATACACGAACGGCAGCCCCTTCCGCCCGCGCCACCGACCGCGACGAGACCGCACCGCAGTGCCAGCCCCAGGAGGAGAGCGTCGCATGACCGCCGCCATCGCCCCGCTCTCCGCGGAAGTCACCACGCGCGACGCGCACTACAACTTCGGCTACCTCGACGAATCGACCAAGCGCATGCTGCGCCGCGCCCTGCTGAAGGCGGTGGCGATTCCCGGCTACCAGGTCCCGTTCGGCAGCCGCGAGATGCCGCTGCCCTATGGCTGGGGCACCGGCGGCATCCAGGTCACCGCCGCCATCATCGGCCGGCAGGATGTGCTCAAGGTCATCGACCAGGGCTCGGACGACACCACCAATGCCATCAACATCCGCCGCTTCTTCGGCCGGGTGACCGGCGTACGCACCACGGAGCGCACCGCCGAGGCCAGCATCATCCAGACCCGCCATCGCGTTCCGGAAACGCCGCTGCGCGAAGGGCAGACCATGGTGTTCCAGGTGCCGATCCCCGAGCCGCTGCGCTGGCTGGAGCCGAGCGAGACCGAGACGCGCACGATGCATGCGCTGGCGGAATACGGTGCCATGCACGTCAAGCTCTACGAAGATATCGCCCGTCACGGCCATATCGCCACGACCTACGACTATCCGGTCATCGTCAACCAGCGCTACATGATGCGGCCCTCGCCGATCCCCAAGTTCGACAACCCCAAGCTGGACCGCAACCCGGCCCTGATGTTGTTCGGTGCCGGCCGCGAGAAGCGCGTGTACGCGGTGCCGCCCTACACCTCGGTCAAGAGCCTGGACTTTGCCGACCATCCCTTCACGGTCGAGAAGTGGTCGAGCTGCTGCGCGCAGTGCGGCGCCACCGACAGCTACCTGGACGAGATCATCACCGACGACGCCGGTACGCGTATGTTCGTCTGCTCGGACACCGAGTACTGCGCCGATCGCCAGGCACAACAGACCATCAAGGCAGCCGAAGCCACCGAGGCCGCCGAGGCCGCCGATCCGGCCGCGGGAGGTGTGCGATGAGCGCGACGCCATTGCTGTCGGTGCGCGGGCTGACGCGCACCTGGGACGGCGTCCATGGCTGTCATGACGTCAGCTTCGATCTGTATCCCGGCGAAGTGCTGTGCATCGTCGGGGAATCCGGCTCGGGCAAGAGCACGCTGCTGCAGGCCCTGTCGATGCAGGCGCCGGCGCAGCGCGGCACCGTCAGCTACGACATGCGCGAGTCCGGCCTGACGGATCTCGCCACGCTGTCGAGCGCACGCCTGCGCCTGCTGGCGCGTACCGACTGGGGCTTCGTGCACCAGCATGCCCGCGACGGCCTGCGCATGCAGGTCAGCGCCGGCGCCAATATCGCCGAGCGGCTGATGGCGGTCGGACAACGCCACTACGGCGAGCTGCGCGAGATCGCGGGCGCCTGGCTGGAAAAGATGGAGATCGATCTGGCGCGGCTGGACGACACGCCCCATGCCTTCTCCGGCGGCATGCAGCAGCGCCTGCAGATCGCACGCAATCTGGTCACGCATCCGCGCCTGGTCTTCATGGACGAGCCCACGGCCTCGCTCGACGTCTCGGTACAGGCGCGCTTGCTCGACCTGCTGCGCCGGCTGGTATCGGACCTCGACCTCGCCGCCATCCTGGTGACCCACGACCTCGCCGTCGCGCGGCTGCTGGCCCACCGCACGCTGGTGATGCAGGGCGGGCGCGTGGTCGAGCAAGGGCTGACCGACCAGATCCTCGACGACCCGCAGCATCCGTATACGCAGCTGCTGGTCTCTTCCATTCTGCAGGGTTGAACCATGAGCCAAGCACAGCAGGCAGAGCATGCACAGACGCTGATCGAGGTCCGCGGCCTCGGCAAGATGTTCACCTTGCACAACCAGGGCGGCATCCGGCTGCCGGTGCTGCAGTCGGTCGATTTCGAGGCGGCGCGCGGCGAATGCCTGGTGCTGTCCGGACGGTCCGGCACCGGCAAGAGCACCTTGCTGCGATGCCTGTACGGCAACTACCTGGCCACCAAAGGCAGTATCCGGTTGCGCGATACCAGCGCGGAAGGCGCACCCTGGGTCGAGCTGACCAACGCGCCGGAGCAACGTGTGCTGAGGCTGCGCCGCGACGTGATCGGCTACGTCAGCCAGTTCCTGCGCGCGATTCCGCGTGTCGGCGCGCTCGACGTCGTGGCCGAGCCGCTGCAGCAGCGCGGCGTCGACCGCAACGTGGCCCGCGCGCGCGCCGCGGCGCTGCTGGAACGCCTGAACCTGCCGCGCCGACTGTGGGAGCTGCCGCCGGCGACCTTCTCCGGCGGCGAACAGCAGCGCGTCAATATCGCGCGCGGCCTGATCGGCGGCCACCCGATCCTGCTGCTCGACGAGCCCACCGCCTCCCTTGATGCCGACAACCGCGCCGTCGTCATCGCGCTGATCCGCGAGGCGCTTGCCGAGGGCCGCTGCCTGATCGGCATCTTCCACGACGAAGCGGTCCGCGATGCGGTCGCCACGCGCCTGCTGCCGTTGCAGCCGGCCACCGCGATCGCGTGATTCGCGGCCACCAACCCTATCCGCACCCTAGCCGAACCAACACGGAGCCGGACATGTCCGCCACTTACCTGACGCACGTCACCCTGGTGCTGCCCGACCGCGTGCTGCAAGACAGCGCGCTGCTGATCGAAGACGGGCGTATCGCCGCCATCGAACCCGACCCGGCCACGGTGCCGGCGCTGGCCAACGTGATGGCGCTGCCCGGACACACGGTGATGCCCGGCCTGATCGACGTCCATTGCGACGCGATCGAGAAGGAAGTGGAACCGCGCGCCAACGTGCTGTTCCCGATGGACTTCGCCGTGGCACAGGTGGACCGGCGCAATGCGGCGGCCGGCATCACCACGCCCTACCATGCGCTGTCCTTCGCCAACAATCAGTTCGGCGTGCGCAACAACGACACCGCCGCCGCGCTGGTGCGCACGGTGGCGGCGTATCGCGACCACAGCCTGGTCGACAACCGCATCCACTGCCGCTATGAGGTCACCGATCCGGCCGCGGTGCCGGTGCTCGAGATGCTGATGCTGGAGGGCGTCGTCGACCTGCTGTCGGTGATGGACCATTCGCCGGGACAAGGCCAGTTCAAGACCCTCGACGCGTACCTCGCCTACATGGTCGGCAACCATGGCATGAGCCGCGAGGAAGCGGCGGACGCCGCGGCGAAGAAGGCCGAGCAGCGCGACGGTGCGCACGACCGGGTGCGCCGGCTGCTGTCCCGCGCGCATGAACTCGGCGTGCCGACGGCCAGCCACGACGACGATTCGCCGCAGCGGATCGCGGCGATGCAGGCCCTCGGCGTGCGGATGAGCGAGTTTCCAATCAACCTCGACACCGCACAGGCGGCCGCCGCACAGGCCTTGCCGACGATCTTCGGTGCGCCCAACGTGCTGCGTGGCCGCAGCCAGAGCGGCTCGATGCGCGCGATCGATGCGATCCAGGCCGGCGTCGGCCATATCCTGTGTTCCGACTACCAGCCGTCGACGCTGATCGCCGCCGCGTTTGCCGCGGCTCGCCTGGCCGAGTTGCCGCTGAACGAGGCGGCTGCGCTGGTCACCGCCAATCCCGCGGACGCGTGCCTGTTGCACGATCGGGGCCGCCTGGCGCCGGGCTTGCGTGCGGACGTGACTGCAGTGGCCCATGTAGCCGGGCAGCCGATGATCACGCATACGTGGTCGGCAGGCCGGCTGGTGTTCGCGGCTGGGTATCGGGCATTGCCCGGCAGCGCCGGGCGGCCAGCGATGCGAGAGAAGGTGTTCGAAGCGGTGTGATTGGAGGCCGCGCCCGCACGCTGGCTCGCGGCTGACGGTGGCTGGCTGCCGGCTGCTGGCTGCTGGCGGTCGGCGGTCGGCGGTCGGCAGTCGGCGGTCGGCGGTCGGCGGTCGGCGGTCGGCGGTCGGCGGTCGGCGGTCGGCGGTCGGCGGCGACGTCAGTGTGCGGGGCAGTCCGTCACCGCACGAATGAAGTCCACCACCGTGGCGTGTCCGGACGCCAGGCAGGCCGCGCCAACCACCGGCTCCCAGAACGCCTCGGAGCCGTGGGCCATCCGCCATTGATGCAGCCGCCGGCTCAGCAGCTGCAGATCGTATTCCTCGGTGATGCCGATCGCGCCGTGCAAGGCGTGCGCGGCGGCGGCGATGCTCGCGGCGGCCTCGCTGGTGCGAGCCTTCGCCACGGCCGCGGCAACGCGGTCGGGCTGGTCGCCATCGCCGGCAAAGGCGATCTGCGCGGCGATATGGCTGGCAGCCACCAGTTCGGCCATCACGCTGAGCTGGTGCTGCACCGCCTGGAATTTGCCGATCGCGCGGCCGAACTGCGTGCGGTCATTGCAGTATTGCAGCGTGAGATCGAACACCCGACGCGCGGCGCCGGCGATCAGCGCGGCATGCAGCGCCGCGCCCCATGCCCCGACGTCGGCACCGGAGGCCGGCACGGGCTCGGGCACCGACTGCGCCGGCCAGCGCAGCGTCGCGGCCTGGTCGCGGTGCACGCCGGTGGCAATACGGCTCGCCGCGCCGGCATCGAGCAGCAACAGCCCGTCGTCGAGGCCCAGCACCACGTGGTCGGCGATCGCACCGTACGGCGTGATCGGGCACACCAACCCGCCATCGGCTTCGCGTGCGCCGGCCTGTGCCAGCGTGATCATTCCCGGCGGGACCGTCAGCCCGGCTCGGCGCAACAGCCCCCGCGCAGCCACCGACTGCGCCAGCGGCACCGGCAGCGGATGGCGCCCCATGGCAATCAGCACGGGCGCGAGCTCGGACAGTGCCAGGCCGGCGCCGCCGTCCTGCTCGGGCATGAGCAGCTCCACGAATCCGGCATCCGCGATGGCGTCCCATAGCCCCCGCGGGCTGCCGCCGTCCTCGATGGCCCGCACCGCGGCGCTCGTGCAGGCATCCTGCAGAATCGATTCGATCGCTTCGACGAACATGGTGGTCTCTCCTCGCGCCTGGCGTCCTCGCGCCCTGACGCGTCAATGCCCTAGCGCTCTAACGCCCTAACGCTCCAACGCCCTAACGCCCTAACGCCCTAACGCCCTAGCGTAGTCCCAGGCTGCGGGCAATCATCCCGCGCAGGATTTCCCGCGTGCCGCCGCGCAGCGAGAACGTCGGCGAGATCTGGCTCAGATAGCTCACGGTGCGATACAACTCCGCGTCGGCAAGGGTGCGCGTATCGCCGGCGATGACGGCCTCGAACGCGGCCGGAATCTGCTGCTCCAGCGTCGTGCCCAGGTCCTTGACCAACGCGGCCTCCGCCACGGGGCTTTCGCCGGCCGCCAGCCGCGCGGTCACCGCGATCGACATCTGCCGCAGCGTGGCCAGCTGCGAGCAGAAGCGGCCCAGCAGCGCCTGCTGTTCCGGCGTGGCGCCATCGCGGCGAAGGCGCGCCGCCCACAGGTCCAGCAGCACCACGCTCGAGTAGATCCGTTCCGGACCGCTGCGCTCGAAGGCGAGTTCGGCATTGACCTGTTCCCAGCCGCTGCCCTCGTTGCCGATCAGCGCATCGTCGTCCAGCGGCACGTTGTCGAATACGACCTCGGCGAAATGCGCGTCGCCGGTCAGGTCCTCGATCGGCCGCACGGTGACGCCGGGCAACGACAGGTCGACGATGAACTGCGACAGCCCTTTCTGCTTGTCCTCCAGCACGCCGGAGGTGCGCACCAGCGCGATCATGTACTGGCAGTGCGGGGCATTGGTGGTCCAGATCTTCTGGCCGTTCAGCGTCCAGCCCCCGGCCGTGCGGGTCGCGCGGCTGCGCACGCTGGCCAGATCGGACCCCGAGTTGGGCTCGCTCATGCCGATGCAGAAGAAGCTCTCGCCGCGGCAGATGGCCGGCAGATGGCGGCGCTTCTGCGCCTCGGTGCCGTAGCGAAGAATCAGCGGACCGCTCTGGCGATCGGCGATCCAGTGGGCCGCGACCGGGGCGCCGGCGGCCAGCAACTCCTCCACCAGCACGAAACGGCGAAACGGATCGAGTCCCGCGCCGCCGTACTCCGGCGGCAGCGTGATGCCGACCCAGCCGCGTGCCGCCAGCCGGCGACTGAAGGCCGCGTCGAACCCCATCCACGACCGCGCGCGACGATCGGCGGGCGCATCGGGCAGCTGTTCGGCGAGAAAGCGTTTGACTTCGGTGCGGAAGGCCTCCGCCTCGGGCGGCAGGCTCGCACGAACGAAGTTATCGAGAAGGCTGGACACTGCGTCTGGCTCCGATGCGTTCCATGTTTGGCAGCTTCATGGTGGTTTCCAGGCCTCACACGTCCGATGCCGTGAGGGGCGTGAGGGGCGTGATTGGCGTGATTGGCGTGATCGGCTTCACTGGCCTCGATGGCGTCAATATCGCATCTGGATCAGCCAGGTCGCCACCATCGCCGGCCGCTCCGCGCCCTCGACCTGCAGCTCGACCTGCCAGAAACACCGCACCTCCCCCGGCCGCACGTCCTCGATCCGCTGCAGCGCGAAGGTGCCACGCAGCCGCGAGCCGGCCGGCACCGCGCCGGTGAAGCGGACGCGGTCGAAGCCGTAGTTCAGCGACAGCTTGCGATTGGGGAAGCGGTAGCACTGCCCGAACGCGGCGGTGACCATCGACAGCGTCAGCAGCCCGTGGGCGATCGTGCAGCCATACGGCGATTCGGCCGCCGCGCGCACCGGGTCGACGTGGATCCACTGCCGGTCGTGCGTCAGTTCGGCGAACGTATCGATGGTGCGCTGATCGAGCGTGAAATAGCCGCTGACCGCGGCCGGCGCGCCGACCGCCGCGCGCAGTTCGTCCAGCGATCCGATGGTCTGCATGACGTCAGTCCGCCTTCAGGTCCATGGGTCAGATCACGCCCTTGGCGCGCAGCGAGTCGAGTCGCGCGTCGTCGAAGCCGAGCTTGTCGCGCAGCACCGCCTCGGTATGCTCGCCCAGCGTCGGCGCGGCGCGTTCGTACTGGATCGGCGTGGCCGACAGCCGGATCGGATTGGCCAGCCCCGGGGCCTGCACGCCTGCGCCATGGGGCAGCGACAGCTGCATGCCGCGATGGCGCACCTGCTCGTCCTCGAACACCTGCTGCATGTTGTAGATCGGCCCGCACGGCACGTTGGCCGCCTCCATGCGTTCCACCCACTCGGTCATCGTGCGCGTCAGCATCGCTTCGGCGATCTGCGGAATCAGCGCGTCGCGGTTGCGGTTGCGTTGGCCGGCGGAGGTGAAGCGCGGGTCCGTGGCGAGTTCCGGGCGGCCGATCACCTCGCACAGCGCGCGGTATTGCGCATCGTTGCCGACCGCGACGATGACGTCGCCCTCGCGGCAGCGGAACACCTGGTACGGCACCATGTTCGAATGCGCGTTGCCCATCCGCTGCGGGATCTTGCCGGACAGGAAGTAGTTGATCGCCTGGTAGGAGTTGATGGTCACCACGCAGTCGAGCAGCGCCATGTCGATGTACTGCCCTTCGCCGCTGACATTGCGATGCTCCAGCGCCGCCAGGATTGCGGTGCTCGCATACATGCCCGTCAGCAGGTCCGTGATGGCGATGCCCGATTTGATCGGCCCGCCGCCGGGCTCGCCGTCCGGCAGGCCGGTGATGCTCATCAGCCCGCCCATGCCCTGGAACACGAAGTCGTAGCCGGGCAGCGCGGCATAGGGGCCGGACTGGCCGAAGCCGGTGATCGAGCAGTAGACCAGGCGCGGATTGAGCGCGCGCAGGTCGTCGTAGCCCAGGCCGTAGCGCGCCAGCGTGCCGACCTTGTAGTTCTCCACCACCACATCGGCCTCGCGCGCCAGCTCGCGGATGATCTGCTGACCCTCGGGCGCGGCCAGATCGACGGTAATGGACTTCTTGCCGCGATTGGCGCTGAGGAAATACGAGGAATCGGCGGTTTCCCGACCCTCCGCGTCCTTCAGGAACGGCGGGCCCCAGGCACGCGTATCGTCGCCGACGCGCGGACGCTCGACCTTGATGACTTCGGCGCCCATGTCGGCGAGGTTCTGCGTCGCCCAGGGGCCGGCCAGAATGCGGGTCAGGTCCAGAACCTTGATATGTGCCAGTGCGCCTTTCACCGGTGGTCTCCTGTGGCTGCGATTGCGCTGCGATTGCGCTGCGATTGCGCTGCGATCGGGGATGCGAATGCGGCAAGCGTAGTGAAGGCGTACGCGCGGCGTCCAATATCGAATCGCCATCGATTGATAGCGATCGTTTATCGCAGTGGGCCCGTAGGAGCGCCGAGATGGGCGACGCAGCGATAAGTTTTGTATATCGCCTCGCGCCGAATTCATATTGGACACGCCGCGGAAGTGTCTCTTAGCCTTGCGCTCGAGCCTCGCAGCCATGACGGGGCGCCGACTGGAGAGAGACATGCTGATGACCCGCCCGGGCCGGCTGCTGGCCGCCGCCCTCTGCCTCGCCGCGCTTTCGCTGAGCGTTGCCGCGCCGGCGCGAGCCGACTACCCGAACCGGCCGATCCGTCTCGTCGTGTCGTTTCCGCCGGGCAGCGGCACCGATTCCACCGCCCGCTACGTGGCCCGCAAGCTCGAGGAAAAGACCGGCCAGTCGGTGGTGGTCGAGAACCGGCCCGGCGGCAACAGCTTCATCGCGGTGCAGACCGTGACCCGCGCCGAGCCTGACGGCTACACGCTGCTGCTGGCCAGCAATTCGCCGGTGGCGACCAATGTCGCGATGTTCCGCCAGCTGCCCTACGATCCGGTCGTGGAACTGGCGCCGATCGCACGGCTCGGCGTGGGCGCGATGGCGCTGGTGGTCAATCCGGCCTCACCGTTCCATACGGTGGCCGAACTGGTCGCGCATGCCCGCCAGCAGCCGGGCAAGCTCAATTACGGCGCCGGCAGCGCGTCCTATCAGATCGCGACGGAACTGTTCCTGACGCAGGGGCAAATCAAGGCCAACCACGTCCCCTACAAGGGCGCGGCGCCGGCGCTGACCGACGTCGCCGCGGGCCAGGTCGATTTCGCCTTCGCCGACTATGGCGCGGTGCTGCCGCTGCTGCAGGCGGGCAAGCTGCGGCTGCTGGCCGTGACCAGCGAAAAACGGCTGGCCACGCAGCCGAATACGCCTACGCTGCAGGAGAGCGGTTTCCCCGGCTATTTCATGGTCAACTGGACCGCGGCCTTCGCGCCGGCGAAGACGCCGCGCCCGGTGGTCGAGAAGCTGGAGAAGCTGCTGCTGGAAATCAACGCCGCGCCGGAGACCGCCGAGTTCTTCGCCCGCACCAACTGGGATGTCTTCACCGGCAACGCCGCCGAGCTGCGGCGCTTCCAGCTGGCGGAGATCCGCAAATGGTCGGACGCGGCGACGCGGGCCGGCATTCCGAAGCAATAGCGCGGACCGACAACGACACCAACACCGACGACGACAACCACGGCGACGGCGACCGCCGGCGGCAACCCACCGAACGAGGACGACCATGAGCCAGTTCCTGGACTATGCGCAGCAGGGTCATATCGTGACCCTTACCCTGAACGAGCCCGCACGCCGCAATCCGCTGACCGGCAACACCGCGGTGGCCGAACTGGTGGCAGCGGTGGACCGCATCGATGGCGACGACTCGGTGCGCGCGGTGATCCTGACCGGCGCCGGCACCGTGTTCTCGACCGGCGGCGACATCCGCGACATGGAGCGCCAGGCGTCGGGCACGGTGCCCGGCATGGAGATCCGGCGCGACTATCGCCGCGGCATCCAGCGGCTGCCGCTGGCGCTGTTCAATCTGGAGGTGCCGGTGATTGCCGCGGTCAACGGCCCGGCCATGGGCGCCGGACTGGACCTGGCCTGCATGTGCGATCTGCGCATTGCATCCGAGACCGCGCAATTCGCCGAGAGCTTCGTGCGGCTGGGCATCATTCCCGGCGATGGCGGCGCCTGGCTGCTGCCGCGCATCGTCGGCCTGTCGCGCGCCGCCGAAATGATCTTCACCGGCCTGCCGATCGATGCCGCGCGGGCGCTGGAATGGAACCTGGTATCCCAGGTGGTGCCGGCCGACCAGTTGCTGCCGACCGCGATGCGGCTGGCCGAGGCGATTGCCGCCAATCCGCCGCAAGCGGTGCGCCTGGCCAAACGGCTGCTGCGCGAGGGGATGCACACGCGGCTCGACACGCTGCTGGAAATGTCCGCGACCTTCCAGGCGATGTGCCACCAGACCGAGGAGCACCGGCAGGCGGTGACGGCCTTCCTCGAGAAACGGAAACCGGCGTCCCGAAGCTGAGCGGCGGGCG
The DNA here is from genome assembly GCF_008632125.1 of Cupriavidus cauae. GTDB lineage: Bacteria > Pseudomonadota > Gammaproteobacteria > Burkholderiales > Burkholderiaceae > Cupriavidus > Cupriavidus cauae. The sequence goes on along the minus strand of NZ_VWRN01000045.1, from coordinate 242,955 downwards.
CGGCAGCGGCGATCGGTAAGATGTGGGCTTCGCCACTCCCCGCGCGCCGCCCTGCCCCATGGATTTCCGACGCATCCGGCATTTCGTCGTTCTCGCGGAAACGCTGAACTTTCGCCGCGCCGCCGAACGGCTGCATATCGCGCAGCCCGCGCTGACCGTTTCGATCCAGAAACTGGAACAGGAACTGGAAACGCAATTGTTCGTGCGCGAGACGCGCGGTGTCACGCTGACGCCGAGCGGCCATGCGGCGCTCGCCGAGGCGCGGCGCATCCTGTTCCATGCCGGCCATTTCCGCGAGGCCGCGCACGCCGCGGCCAGCGGCATGGGTGGGACGCTGCGTATCGGTTTCGTCGGCTCCACCACCTATCACCTGCTGCCGCAACTGGTGTCGCACTTTCGTGCCGAGTATCCCGCGGTGGAACTGACGCTGAAGGAGGCCACCTCGGCGTCGATCGTCAAACAGCTCGAGGACGAGGCGCTGGACGTCGGCCTGGTGCGCATCCCGCTGCTGCAGGCCGGCAGGATCACGCTGGCTCCGCTGGAGCACGACTGCTTCGTCGCCGCGCTGCCGCGCCATCATCCGCTGGCCGGGCACCGATCGCTGTCGCTGTCCGAGCTGGCCGGCGAACGGTTCGTGATGTACGCGCGCGAGGAAGCCTCGGGGCTGCACGCGGCGGCGATGACGGCCTGCCAGCTGGGCGGCTTCCAGCCCCGCATCGCGCAGATCGCGACGCAGATCCAGACCGTGATGGCGCTGGTGGAGAGCGGGCTTGGCATCGCACTGGTGCCGTCGATCATGCATCGCTTCGCCAACGAGCGGCTGGTGTGTATTCCGGTGGACGACATGCCCGGTGCCGCAGCCATCGGGCTGGCACTGGCCTATTGCGACGAAACCGAGACCCCGGCGGGACGGCACTTCCGCCAGGTCGCGCAGTCCGCCTTTCCCGTCGGAGGGGCGGCCGAGGCGCCATCGTCGCGCTGACGTTCGCGCGGCACGGCACGCCGGAGACGGCGTGCTACATTGCCCTCGTATCGCGGACCGAAACCCATACTGGCATGGATTCCCGCCACATACCGGCACACATACCCGCATACATACCCGCACACAGGCACCGATGAAGACGCTGCTGATCGTCTACCACACGATGACCGGAGGCACGCAGCAGATGGCCGAAGCCGCGGCCAACGCCGCGCGGACGCAGCCGGACGTCGAGGTCAGGCTGCTGCGCGCCACCGAGGCGCAACCCGACGATGTGCTGAAGGCCGACGGCTATCTGTTCGCGACGCCGGAGAACCTGGCCGCGATGTCAGGGTTGATGAAGGACTTCTTCGACCGCTGCTATTACCCGGTGCTCGACCGCGTCAATGGCCGCCCCTATGCCGCGATGATCTGCGCCGGCAGCGACGGCCAGAACGCGCTGCGCCAGCTCGACCGCATCGCCACCGGCTGGCGTTTGCGCTCCGTGGCGCCCGGGCTGATCGTCTGCACGCATGCGCAGACGCCGGAGCGCATCCTGGCACCGAAGCAGATCGGCGCCGACGACCTGGCGCGCTGCGCGGAACTCGGCGAAGGCCTCGCCGGCGGGCTGGCGCTGGGGGTGTTCTGAAGAACGACTCCGGCTCGGGTTTCAGAGGAGGTCGGCTTTCACGCGGCGTACTTGCGTTGCGATCTGAGCCATGCGCCGCGCCTGCGCTTGCACAAATTCCGCAATGCGCCGCACGAGTTCACGCTCCTGCCCAACATAGGTATCCGATTCCGCGAGCCTCGGCGCAAGATTGGTCGCCGCCTGGGCCATCCGGGTCATTTCCCGCTGCAACAGGGACGCCTTGACGCCGATGCGGCTGCCGAAGTCCGCCATCGCGAACGGCGTCAGCGCTTCCAGCTGGAATTCGTCGCCATACGCGATGGCCAGCTCCTGCTCCACCGCATCGCCATAGACACCCACAGACACCAGGTCGTACAGCGGTGCCGGGCTGATGCCCTTCGCGCTGACAAAAAACGAGATGTTCTTGCCGTGCGCGTCGCAGTTGCCAAGCAGGACATTGAGCAGCGCCCAGCGCAACATGAACGCGCGCGCCATGGCCGGCACGGCGAAAAAACGGTTCAGGGCAAACAGCTTCTCGAAACTGGCTCCATCCCGGACATGCATAACGTCCTTCGTGCTGCCGAAGTTGCGCTCGTATTTGTAGCCCACGGGCAGGTCCATCGCCTGGCACCCGTCGATGACGTGCAACCGTCGCACATCCCGTACCGTCTCTCCGTCGGCGGCATCCCATGTCACGACGCGATCGAAACGCTGTATCAGCAGTATCGGCGCAGGAATCCGCCATATCTGCACGGGTGCAACGGGCAGGCCCATCTCGGCGGCGAGCCTCATGCAATAGTGTTCGTTCGCGACCAGGCTCTCCCACTTCGCATTGATGGACTCCGGCTTCAGGATATGGGTAGAACTGAGTCGGCCGTCCGCCAGCGCAATGCGGTCCCCTTCCACCAGCACCTGCAATTTGTCCTGGAATCCGGCGACTGAGAGCCTGACCCTGCCATCCCAGACAGGAAAGGGCACATCGCGATTGCGATCGGCGATGCGCTGATTCAGTTCTTCCCGCGAGATCTGGCGTTTTTCCGGCATGAACGCGGTGTGCTGCTCTGCCGGGTCCGGGGAGGGCTCGTCCTCCGGCACGAAGCTCAACGCGCCAACCGGCTCCTTGCCGAGCAAGCGGATCAGGGCGAAGGTATTCGACTTCGCGATGTGATGATGCGCAGCGGCGACCTCCAGCGCCCTGCCCTCGGGCAGCAGATTGGCGAGAAAACGCGCGACCGTATCGGGATCGCTTGGCTCCCCACGCAGGGGCAGGTGCGGGGAAAGCGGAAATCGATCGTTGCGGCGAAGCCAGCCTGGGTCGTACGCGAACGCGTAACGGCCAGCCAGGCCTTGGCGGGGCTCGTAAGTCAGGCGGCCCACGGTCGCCTGCTGCGAAACCACGCGGAGTGAGTAAGTCATGCGCTGCCTTTGTCAGTGGAATTTGCGGCGCGCTCGGCCAGCTGCTCCTCGACCAGCAAGGCGTCGCCCTTGGGAACGACAAGCATCTTCAGGCCCAAACCGTCCAGCACCTTCATCAGGCTGTCCAGGCTGACGGACCTGCCGTTCTCCAGACGGGACAGCAGGTCCTTCGACACCCCCAGCAAATCGGCCGCATCGTCGATTCGCAACTGACCCCGTGCGCGCTGGCTGCGCACCAGCGAACCGAGCGAGTCAAGAGTTTCCACGACCGGGCTTAGGGACTCGTCGGGCAGAGGTAGTTTTCTCACCATGATTAACGTTCCGTTGCCGTGCAGACCACACATAGGCGCGCCGTCACCATTTCATAGTTCCGACATTCACGGAACAATATGGTCCGATGTGTAAAATATAGCACATTGTTCCACAATTACAAGGAATAATGAGCCAGATGATCTCGGATATTTCTTAGTTCCTGATTTTACGGAAGTAAGGCGACAGGACCGGAACTCGCACCCATTGTTCCTGATCCATCGGAACAATAAAGCGACATTGGGGAGCCATCAGACCGATCGGTACCAACCGCGCACTTCTGCGGTCACGGCAATACGCGCTGCTTTTCAACCCGGCGGTGACTTGCGCTCCAGCACCCCCCGCACGGCCGCCGCCACCCGATGCGGATTGCCCTTTCGCCAAACGAGATGCAGTTCGACATCGAGCCCGACCTGGTCGTCGATCGGCCGAAAGCGCACGCCGGCATAGCCGAGGCGCCATGCCGACTGGGGCACCAGCGCGACGCCCATGCCGGCGTCGACCAGCGACAGGATCGAATGCGTATGGCTGAGCGTCTGCACCGTGTCGGGCGCCACGCCCTCGGCGCGCAGCCGGCCGGCGACGATCTCGTACAGATAACGCGATTCGGAGCGGCAGAACTCGATGAAGGGCTGGCCTTCGAGCGCGGACAGCGGCAGGCGCTCGGCCTGCAGCAGCGGATGCCCGACCGGCGCTGCCAGCACGAAGGGCTCGCGCAGCAGCGGCGCCGATTCGACGAAGCTGCGCGGCGCAAACGGGCGCACCAGGCCCAGTTCGATGCGATCGGCGGCGATTGCCTCGAGCTGCGCGTCGGTCTGCATTTCGCGCAGCGACACGTGGACCTCCGGCAGGCTCGCGCGGATCGCGCCCAGCAATTGCGGCAGCAGCGCGAAGCTCGCTGCCGGGATGAACCCCATCGATACGCTACCGGCATCGGCGCGCATGGCCCGGCGCGCGGCCAGCTTGGCCGCCTGGCTGCGCCGCAGGATGTCCTCGGCCTCGCGCAGGAAGATCGCGCCCGCCGGCGTCAGGCGAACCCCGCCGCCCGAGCGGTCCAGCAATTGCACCCCGACCTCATGTTCGAGCAGCTGGATATGCCGCGTCAGCGGCGGCTGCGTCATGTTCAGCAAGGCCGCGGCCCGGCCGAAATGCAATTCGGTCGCGACGGCCACGAAGCTGCGCAGATGGGATAGCTGGAACACGATTCAAATCTTGAATTGGGTAATCGCCAGTTTGGATTGGACGGCAGCAGCGGGGGCTTTCTACAGTAGCGCCTCTCATGTCCATTCCATCAGGAGTTCAAGTGGCGACTTTCGAAGGTTCCGCGCTGCGCGAGGCGCTCAATGGCATTTCCGGAATCCTGGTCACGCCGTTCGACGCGAATGATACCGTCTCGCCCGGACCGCTTTCGGCCGTGGTCGACCGGGCCGTCGGCGCCGGCGTGCATGTGCTGGTCGCCAATGGCAATACCAGCGAGTTCTACGGCCTGCGGGAGCAGGAGGCGGTGCGCATGGTCCATGTCGCCGCCGAATACGTGGCCGGCCGGGTGCCGCTGCTGGCCGGCGTCGGACGCAGCGTCCACGAAGCCTGCGCGCTGGCCCGCGCCTCCCGCGAAGCCGGCGCCGACGCGCTGATGGTCCATCAGCCGCCCGATCCCTTTGTCGCGCCGCGCGGCGTGGTCGCCTATGTGCAGAAGATCGCCGAGGCCGGCCAGGGCCTGCCGCTGGTGCTCTATCTGCGCAACGACAACATCGGCCTGGCCGCCATCGAAGCGCTGTGCCGCATTCCCGAAGTCATCGGCGTCAAGTGGGCCTCGCCAACGCCGATGATGCTGGCCGAAGCGATCCGCCGCACCGCCGACCGCGGGCTGGCCTGGGTCGGCGGACTGGCCGAGGTCTGGGCGCCGCCCTTCTATGCGGTCGGCGCACGCGGCTTTACCTCCGGCCTGATCAACGTGATGCCCGAGCGTTCGGTGGCGATCCACCGCGCGCTGGAAGACGGCAACCATGCGCTGGCGATGCGCCTGATCGGCGAGATGCTGCCCTTCGAGGATCTGCGCGCCCAGGAAAACAACGGCACCAACGTCACGGTCGTCAAGGCAGCGCTGCGGCTGATGGGCAACGACTGCGGCGCCGCACGGCCGCCCTCGGCGTGGCCGCTGACCGAGGCCCAGCAGCGCCGCCTGCACGAGCTGATGTCCGGCTGGGGGCTCGCACGCTGATTTCATCGCGGGCGACTGCCCGCTGCGCAGTGAGGGGACGTGCCACGTCCCACTACAAGAAACTTCATTGGAGACTATCGATGCCATTTCGTCGCACCCTGCTTGCCTTCTGCGCCTTTGCCTCGCTGACCGGCGGCGCGCTCGCGGAAACCTATCCCGCCCGTCCCATCACCATCGTCATCGGCTCCAGCCCCGGCAGCGCCACTGACGGCCTGGCCCGCGCCCTGGGCAACGAGGTGACCCGGCTGACCGGACAGGCCGTGGTGATCGAGAACCGCGCCGGCGCGATGGGCGGCATCGCGGCCCAGACCGTTGCGCGTGCCAAGCCCGACGGCTATACGCTGTTCATCACGACCAACACCACGCAGGCCGCCAATCCGCATCTGCTGAAGAAGCTGCCCTACGACCCGATCAAGGATTTCACGCCCGTCTCGATGCTGACCAAGGGCTACCAGCTGCTGGTCGTCAATCAGAACGTCAAGGCCAACAGCGTCGCCGAGCTGATCGCCCTGGCGAAGAAGGAGCCGGGCAAGCTGACCTACGGTTCGGGCAGTTCGTCGGCACGCGTCGCCGCCGAACTGTTCCAGCAGATGAGCGGCACCGAGATGACCCACGTCCCGTACAAGGCCAATCCGCCTGCGGTGGTGGACCTGGTCGCGGGCCAGACCGACCTGATGATCGTCGACCTGCCGGCCAGCCTGCCGCAGGTGCGCTCCGGCAAGCTGCGGGTGCTGGGCTTCAGCGGTCCCAAGCGCTCGGCACTGGTGCCCAATGTGCCGACCATCGCCGACACGCTGCCCCGCTATGAGGCCGGCTACTGGAACGCGCTCTATGCGCCCGCCAATACCCCGCAGCCGGTGGTGCAACGCCTGAGCGAACTGGTCCATCGCGCGCTGGCCACGCCGAGCGTGCGGCAGGTCGTCGAGCAGAGCGGCCAGGAAATCGCGCTGTCGAGCGCCGAGGAGCTGGGCCGCTTCCAGCTCGCCGAACTCGACCGCTGGGGCCGCATCATCCGCACCGCCGGCATCGAGAAGGAATGATCGCCGTCGTTCCCGCGCCGGCGGGAATCCAGCGTCTGCGCAAGCCGCTGGGTTCCCGTCTTCGCCGGGGCGACGTCGATGCCGCAGCGCCGATCCGTTGAACAAGGAAGCTACCGTGAAATCGCACTACATCGCCGGCGAATGGGTCGCCGGCAACGACAGCAGCGCCAACGTCAATCCGTCCGATGTGTCGGACATCATCGACCACTACGCGCAGGGCGATGCCGCCCTAGTCGACCAGGCGGTCCGCGCCGCGCGGCAGGCCTTCGGCAAGTGGTCGCTGTCGACGCCGCAGCAGCGCTTCGATGTGCTCGATTTCGTCGGTAACGAGCTGCTGCAGCGCCGCGCCGAGCTGGGCGACCTGCTGGCGCGCGAGGAAGGCAAGACGCTGCCCGAGGCGACCGGCGAGGTGGTGCGCGCCGCGCAGATCTTCAAGTTCTTCGCTGGCGAGGCGCTGCGTACCGCGGGCGAGGTGCTGCCGTCCGTGCGCCCCGGCATCGGTGTCGAGATCACGCGCGAGCCGATCGGCGTGGTCGCGCTGATCGCGCCGTGGAACTTCCCGATCGCGATTCCCGCGTGGAAGATCGCCCCGGCGCTGGCCTACGGCAATTGCGTGGTGTTCAAGCCCGCGGAGCTGGTGCCGGGTTCGAGCTGGGCGCTGGCGGAGATCCTGAGCCGCTCGGGCCTGCCGGCCGGGGCGTTCAATCTGGTGCTCGGCCGCGGACGCGATGTCGGCCAGCGGATGGTCGAACATCCGCAGGTCGACGCGATCAGCTTCACGGGCTCGGTGACCACCGGGCGCAGCATCGCCGCGCAGGCCTGCCAGCGCATGGCGAAGTTCCAGCTGGAGATGGGCGGCAAGAATCCGCTGGTGGTCACCGACGATGCCGACCTCGAGCTTGCGGTCGAAGTCGCGCTGCAGGGCTCGTTCTATTCGACCGGCCAGCGTTGCACCGCGTCGAGCCGCATCATCGTCACACAGGGCATCCACGACCGCTTCGTTGCCCGGCTCGCCGAGCGGACCGCGGCACTGGTGGTCGGCGACGCCCGCGATGCGCGCACGCAGATCGGCCCGGTGGTCGACGCGCGCCAGCTCGAACAGGACGAGCGCTACATCGCCATCGGCAAGGCCGAAGGCGCGCGGCTGGTGTGCGGCGGCGAACGGCTGTCGCTCGGCAAGGACGGCTTCTACCTGAGCCCGGCGCTGTTTGTCGAGTGCAGCAACGACATGCGGATCGCGCGCGAGGAGATCTTCGGGCCGGTGGCCGCGGTGATCGCGGCCCGCGACTACGAGGAAGCGCTGGCGCTCGCCAACGATACCGAATTCGGGTTGTCCGCCGGCATCTGCACCACCTCGCTGAAGCTGGCGACGCATTTCAAGCGCCACGCGCAGGCCGGCATGGTGATGGTCAACGCGCCGACCGCCGGCGTGGATTTCCACGTGCCGTTCGGCGGACGCAAGGGATCGAGTTATGGTCCGCGCGAACAGGGGCGGTATGCGCAGGAGTTCTATACGACGGTGAAGACGGCGTATGCGGCGGCTTGATGGCTACCCCATGGCGGCTTGACGCACCGGCCGCCCCGCTTAGAATGCGGCCATTCCACCATCAAGCGGGGCATGGCCAATGGAGTCGGTCATCGGGTTCGTGGCGCGGTTCGCGATGTACGTGCTGTTCCAGTTCGTCCTCTACTGGCCGGGCTGGCTCGTACTGAAGATCGTCACGCTGGGGCGATATCCTGCCTCGCCACTGCGGCGCGAAGCGTGGTACGAGTTCGAGCTCGTTGCGGTCGTGGGCATGCTTGCCGTCGCGGGGATCGTGATGGCCATCGCGGCGCTGGCGTAGCGGGCAATCGGCAGCCTAGAGAAAAGGATTCCGTATCGTCAGGCCGTCCTCGACGATCAGCCCGTCGTGCATGTCCTCTGTGTACAGGATCTGACATCCGCTCATGGAAGCGGTAGCGACGATGCAGGCATCGTAGAACGCGAAGCCATGCCGTTCAGCCAGTCGCCGTGCAGAGTCGTGGATATCGACTGTGAGTGGGACCACAGTGCAAAAACTTTTCACCGCGTCCACCAGGTCCGCGATCTCGTGCCAAGCCATATCCAGCTTTCGGACGCATACGCTGGTCACCTCGTTCAGCACTTGAACGCTGATCATCGGCCGCGTCCTCAGCAAGGCTTCAGAACGGTTCGCTTTCCTGGCGTCCTCCGACAGCAAATAAAGAACGACGTTGCTATCAATGAACGCGCTGCCTTTAGGTTCTCTCATTCGCCTCATCCCGACTGAACTTGAAGTCAGCTGGCAGCCTTCCACGCAGCTGTCTCACCCGCTCCAGCAACACATCGGCACCGGGCTTTTTTCGGACAGCGAAGGTCCGCGGGTCATCGACCACAATCTCGATGTCGTCACCTTCACGCAATTCGAGCGCCTCCACGACGCTGGACGGCAGACGCACAGCCAAGCTGTTACCCCACTTCGCTACCTGCATGGCTTTCTCCTTGGATATACATTGGAAATTGTATATCCAGAGCAAACCGAATGCTAATGCCTTCTTAGGCACACCAGCATGCGCATGGCCGCTCCCGAATTACGCATCGACCCGCCACCATCTCGGCAACAACTCCCGCACCGACCGCTGCGCAAACCGGTCGTCGATCAGATACACCACGCCGCGGTCCTCGCTGGTGCGGATCACCCTGCCCGCCGCCTGCACGACCTTGCGCAGGCCTGGATACAGGTACGCGTAGGCATAGCCGTCGCCGAACGTGTCCTCCAGCCGGCTGCGCAGCTGCTCGTTGACCGGATTGAACTGGGGTAGGCCAAGCGTGGCGACGAAGGCACCGATCAGGCGGTCGCCTGGGAGATCGACGCCCTCGGCAAAAGGCCCGCCCAATACGGCAAAACCCACGCCGCGGCCGCCGGGCCGGAAGGCGGCGAGGAATTCGGCCTGCTCGGCCTCGCCCATGCCGCGCGCCTGCGACCAGCTCGGGATATCGGCGTGCCGCTGCGCGAACAGGGCCAGCGCATCGCCCAGGTAGTCGTGGCTGCTGAAGAACGCGAGATAGTTGCCCGGACTGTCGCGATACTGCGCGGCGATCAGTTCGACGATATCGGGCAGCGAGCGCTGCCGATGCGCGAAGCGGGTCGAAATATGCGACGCGACGCGAACGCGCAGCTGGTCCGGCTGGAAGGGCGACGGCACCTCGTGCCAGACCCATCGCTCCGGCAGGCCCAGCATATCCGCGTAGTAGGAGGCCGGCGCCAGCGTGGCCGAGAACAGCGAGACCGAATGCGCCGCCGCCAGTCGCGGCCGCAGGAAATGCGCCGGCACCAGGTTGCGTACCCCCAGACGGACATTGCCGTGCGCGCCGCGCGCCGGCATGCGCGTCATGTCGAACACGGAATGCGGACCGATCTGTTCGGCGAGCCGGCAGAATTGCAGCACATCGAAATAGAAGCGCTGCAGCGCCGGGTCCTGCTCGGTGGGCCGCTCCGTGAACCGCTCCCGCAACGCAGCGCACAGCCCTTCGAAGGCATCGAGCAACGGCGCCGGGACTTTCGCCTCGGCCCGATAGTCGCCGGCCAACATCTTCGCCGCGGCATTCCATTGGCGGCCGACGCGATCGAACGCGCGGCGCAGCTCCACCGGCGCTTGCCGCCGCAGCGCGCGGAATTCGGCCTGATCGAGCGTGGCGCTGTACATGTCGCGCGCCCGCTCCGGCAATTGATGGGCCTCGTCGACCAGCACGCTGACGCGCCAGCCGTCGTGCAGCGCAAAGGCATGCAGCAGCGCCGTGCGGTCGAAGTAGTAGTTGTAGTCGGCCACCACCACATCGCTCCAGCGCGCCATTTCCTGGCTCAGGTAGTACGGGCAGATGTCGTGGGCCAGCGCGATCTCGCGGATGTGGCCGCGGTCCAGCATCGTCCGCTGCGCCGCCTGCGCACGCGCCGCCGGCAGGCGGTCATGGAAGCCGCGCGCCAGCGGACACGCTTCGCCGTGGCAGGCACGCCCCGGATATTCGCAGGCCTTCTCGCGGGCCACCATCTCCAGCACGCGCAGGGGCATCGCTTCCCGCTGCGCGGCCAGCCCGCGTGCGGCTTCCAGCGCCAGCGCCCGGCCGGTCGAGCGGGCCGACAACACGAACAGCTTGTCGATCTTCTGCTTCGGCATCGCCTTCAGCGCGGGGAAGATCGTGCCGACGGTCTTGCCGATGCCGGTGGGCGCCTGCGCGAGCAGGCAGCGGCCGGAGAGGTTGGCGCGATAGACCGATTCGGCGAGCTCGCGCTGGCCGGCCCGGAATCCGGCATGCGGAAAGGCAAGCGCCTCCAGCGACAGATCGCGCTCGGCGCGATGCGCCAGCTCCTGCTCGGCCCAGCCGATGAAGGCACGGCATTGCGCCTCGAAGCAGTCGCGCAGCGCCACCGCGGTAAAGCGCTGCGCCTCGGTTCGCTCGCGCCCGCTGACGATATCGAAATAGACCACCGCGATCTCGATGTCTTCGAGATCTTCGCGCTGGCACATCAGCCAGCCGTAGACCTTGGCCTGCGCCCAATGCAGATGCCGATGATGGGCCGGCACCTCGGCCGCATCGCCGCGCACGGTCTTGATTTCCTCGAGCCGCCGCAGCGCCGGATCGTAGCCGTCGGCACGGCCGCGCACGCGCAGCGGACCGAAGTCACCGCTCAGCGCGATTTCGGTCCGATAGCCGGCAGGCCGGCGGAACGTCACGGTGGCATGGCCCGCCACGCCCTCCTGCGCGGTCGGCGAAGGGGTGAACCGCAGGTCCAGATCGCCGGCGCGGGCGGTGAATTCGCAAAGCGTGCGGACCGCGACGATGTAGCGTGGTTCGCCCTCGGTGCCACCGGCGGGAGCGTCGTTGCCGCAAGACGAATCGGCCGGCATGCCTGGCGGCGGATCGGCGGAGCAGCGGGATAAGGACACGGGAACGGACATCGCGACGGCAGGCGGACAAGGCATTCCGCGGCGCGCGGAACAGCTGTACAAATATACAGTACCGCACCTTCCGTTGTCGACGCCGATGGCATCGGCAAACGCGGCCGTTTCCGCTGTCAAGCTTTCGGATTTCCTGCCGTTAACATCCAGATATTCCGCTGTACCCCATCATGAGCTTCCGCCGTTCCCCGCTTCTTCCCGCCCCAGCCCTTGCCACACCGCTTGCAGCCGCCCTTGCCGTAATGGCAGGCTCCCTGTGCATCGCGGGAAGCGACGCGCATGCCGCCACACGCTCGCGCATGGATGTGCGCCTTACCATCGCCGACACCTGCCTTGTGCAGCATCTACCGGACTCACAGCCGCGCGTTTCCTGCGCGCTGGACGCCGCGTATCGGGTGGTGGCGCCGCAGCCCACGCCCGCCGCACCGACCGCGTCGGCGGACGCCCTCGTTGCACCGCCGACCGCCGGCAAGTCCTTGGTGGAAATACAGTTTTAAACGTCACGCAGCGCTGTAACAAAGCATTGCAAGGTGAAACATCTCCATTCTTGTGCGTTAGCCTTGGCTTAACACCAATAAGGAGATGGATATCATGCGATTCTCCCTGTTGCGTCCACAGCACAAATACGGACGTCTCGCCGCCGCGGCCATCGCGGCGTTTTTCCCGGCGTGGCTTGGTGCCGCCACCAAGACCACGACTTTCCAGGTGCGGCTGACCCTGGCAAACGATTGCGCAATTTCCGCATCGGACCTGGATTTCGGCTCGCAAGGCGTCCTTGGCGCCAATATCGACCAGACCACGACGGTCAGCGTCACCTGTACGACCGGGGCGCCCTACAACGTTGGCCTGGATGCCGGCACTGCGGCCGGGTCCACCATCGCGAACCGCCGCCTGGCGGGCCCGGCCGCCTCATCGGTCGGCTATCAGCTGTATCGCGACGCCGCCCGCACCCAGATCTGGGGCAACACTCCCGGCACCGATACGGTGGCCGGCACCGGCAACGGCGCGGCCCAAATCCTGACGGTCTATGGTCGCGTACCGCCGCAGGCGACGCCGGCGGCCGGCGCCTACACGTCCACCATCACCGCGACGATCAACTTCTGATGGGAAACCCACCCGCGACGCGGGTGCGGCGTTCGCCGATGCGGCTTTTCCGGCTGCCGGCTGGGCTTCACCTCGCCGTCCTGCTGGCATCGGCGCTCATCGCCGCCGCAGGCCATGCCGCATCCCTGCAGATTTCGCCGATCCGCATCGACCTGCCCTCGGCGCCCGGCGCCGGCGCACTGCAGCTGCGCAACCAGGGCGACGTTCCGATCCATGCGCAGGTGCGGGTCTTCCGCTGGACGCAATCCGGACGCGATGACGTGCTGGAACCGACCGACACCGTGGTGGCCAGCCCGCCGATCATCCGCATCGCGCCGGGCGATCAACAGCTGGTGCGCGTGGTCCATCCGCAAGCCGCCGCTGCCGCCGCGGGAGAAACGACCTACCGCCTGCTGATCGACGAGCTGCCGCAAGGCGACAACGGCCCCGCGTCGGGGGTCCGCGTGCAGCTGCGTTATTCGGTGCCCGTCTTCGTCGGGACGCCGGACGCGGGGGTGGTGCCGCCTCTGCGTTTCGCTCTGCTGAAGGACGGCGGCGAATGGCGCCTGCTCGCCCGCAATGATGGCAATCGCCATGCCCAGATCAGCGATGTCACGCTGCTCGGACGAGGCGGCACGAAATACGCGGTCACCGCGGGACTGCTCGGCTATGCCCTGGCAAAGTCCGGCCGCCAATGGTCGCTGCCTGCCGAGCGCGGAATGGCGCCGTCGGCAGGATGGCGGCTGGAAGCCACGGTCAACGGTACGCGCATTTCCGCTCCGCTCGACGTGGCGTCGGCCGGCCATGCCGTCGGCACCGATGCCCGGTAAGGGACCGCCAGGCAGTGGCACGATGTGTCCGGGAACAGGGATGCCTGCGCGTTGGCGGTCGATGGCGGCGCCTGCCGTGGCCTCTGCTGTGGTCGCTGCTGTGGTCGCTGCTGTGGTCGCTGCTGTGGTCGCTGTCGTCATGGCTGCAACCGAGCCCCGCCGCGGCACAGCCGCCCTCCGCGGCACCGCCCGATTCCCCACGCGATGCTGACGTTGCCGACGCACAGCACGTGGCGCTCGACGTGATCCTGAACGAGGCACCGCTCGGCATGGTCGCGCGCTTCCGCTGGAGCGGCGGTCGCCTGTTCGCCACCGTGCAGGAACTACGGGAGATCGGCATCCGAACCGACGACCTGACTCCCGCGGCGGACGGACATGTCGCGCTCGACGGCATTGGCGGCCTGGCTTACCAATATCTCGAAGCGGTCCAGCAGGTCCGGCTGACCGTCGACGATGCCCGCCGCCTGCCCAACGTCGTCGATACCATGCCGCGGCGGCCCGCCACCGTCACGCCGGGCACCGGCATGCTGCTGAACTACGATGCCTACGGCCAGCCGGGCACAGCGGCGGCGCTCGGCCTCTACACCGAACAGCGTTTCTTCTTTTCCCAGGGCGTCATCAGCAATACCGGTTTCGCCACCTTCTATCGCGACGACAACCGCTATATCCGGCTCGACACGAGCTACGCACGGCCGGACCCTTCGGGGCTGACCACGCTGCAGCTGGGCGACGCCATCTCCGGCGCACTGTCGTGGACCCGCTCGGTCAGGCTGGGCGGCGTGCAGTACCGCCGCAACTTCGCGCTGCGGCCCGATATGGTGACCTACCCCGTGCCGCAGCTGGGCGCGACGGCCGCGGTTCCCAGCGCCGTCGATCTGTACGTCAACAATGTCCGCCAGTACAGCGGCCAGGTACCCAGCGGCCCGTTCGTCCTCAGCGGTGCGCCGGCGCTGACGGGCGCGGGACAGGCGACGATCGTGGTGCGCGACATGCTCGGCCGCGATGTCGCCACCTCGCTGCCCTTGTATGTCGATACCCGCATGATGGCCGCGGGCCTGCTGGACTACTCGGTCGAAGCGGGCTTTCTGCGCGAGCAATATGGCCTGCGCTCGTTCGAGTACGGCAGCCAGCCGGCAGGCAGCGGCTCGCTGCGCTACGGGCTCACCTCGGAACTGACGCTGGAAGGCCATGTGGAGGTGATGCCCGGCAGCTATGTGACCGGCGCAGGCGTCCTGTGGCGGCTGGGCGGTGCCGGCGTGGTCAGTGCGGCCGCGGCCGAAAGCGTTGGCCGAGGCAACGGCACGTTGTTTTCGCTGGGCTATCAGCTGCGCACGCCGTCCCTGACACTTGACCTGCAAGGCAGCCGCACCGCGGGACGCTTCACCGATCTGGCGGCGCGCGCCGGGGCGCCGTTTCCAGGCGCGCTGTATCGCGCGACCTTCGCAATGCCGGTGGCGCGCAACGGCAACGTGGCGCTCAACTACGTACACCTCGACGATGGACTGATCGGCCGCTCGCGCATCGGCTCGCTGGCCTTCACCACGCAGCTCGCGCGCGACTATTCGCTGAGCCTCAGTGCCTATCGCGATTTCGCCGAACCACGCATGCAAGGTGTGCTGCTGACCCTCACCGTGGTGCTGGGGCCTTCCACCTCGGCCTCCGTGTCAGCGGGCAACGATGGCGGCAGGGAAGCCCTTTATGCCAGCGCCAGCCGCACGCCGGCCTTCGACGGAGGATGGGGCTGGCAGGTCCAGGGCAGCAGGAATGCCGGGCTTTCGCGCGGCCTCGCGCAGCTGAGCTACCGCGGCCCGTATGGGGAGGTGCTCGGCGGCGTGCAATCGATCGACGGCGAAACACGCATGGCGGTCAATGCCACGGGGTCGGTCGTGGTGATGGACGGCGCAGTCATGGCGGCACGCCGAGTGACCGACGGCTTTGCGCTCGTGTCCACCGGCGGCCATGCCGGCGTACCGGTACTGGTCGAGAACCGCAGAATCGGCGCGACGGACCGCAACGGCCATTTCCTGGTCCCCAACCTGATGCCGTATCAGTCGAACCGCGTCGGCATCGACGCGCTGTCCCTGCCCGCCAACACGCGCCTGAGCACGCCCACGTTGAACATCGCGCCGGCGTGGCAGGCCGGCGCGCTGGCGCGCTTCGACATCACGCCGATCCGGGCGGGACAGGTAACCCTGACGGACGCCGCGGGCGCGCCGTTGCCGGCCGGCACGGTCGCCCGCATGCTCGCACGCGATGACCCGAATAGCGCGCTGGCCACGACGATCGTCGGCTATGACGGACTGGCGTACTTCGACAACTGGTCGGATCGCAATGTCATCGAGGCCGACCCGCCGAGCGGGAAATGCCGGGCCGAAATCGGCTATCGCGCCTCCACCTCTCCGATACCGATGATGGGCCGCGTTGCCTGCACGCCGACAGGGCCATGAACATGCATCGCATCGCCCGCCTGACTCTGGCCGCCCTGCTGCTCGCACTGGCGAGCGCCGCGCAAGGCCAGACCTGCACCGCCACCGCTTCCAATCTGACGTTCGGCACCGTCAGCCCGGTCTCCGGCGCAGCCTCCACCGCCAACGGCAGCATCTCCATCAACTGCACCGGCTTTGCGCTGGGCCGCGCGCGCGTTTGCCTGGGCATCGGCACAGGCAGCGGCGGCACGGCGCTGCTGCCGCGCACGCTGAGCAGCGGCAGCGGGGCGCTGAACTACAACCTCTATACGAACAGCGGCTACACGACGGTCTGGGGACCGCGCGGAGGGAGCGGGACGAGCTACGTGCAGATCGACATTCCGATGACGCTCGGCACCGGCCAGGCCACCGTCCCGGTGTACGGCCAGGTTCCCGCCAACCAGAGCACGGTACGGGCCGGAGCCTATCAGTCGGCGTTCACGGCGGCATTCACGGAGATGAACTACGCCGAATACGTGCTGGTCGCGCCGAACTGCGCCACGCTGACCAGCCCCGTCGCCAGGTTTCCGTTCACCGTGACGGCAAACGTCATCAGCGATTGCATCATCACGGCAACCAACGTGGATTTCGGCACGCGCGGCCTGCTCTCTGCCGACGCCACCGCCACCGGCACCATTACGGCCCGATGCACCAATGGCAGCCCGTACACGCTGGCCATCAACGCCGGCACCTCGGCCGGCGCCTCCGTGGCGAACCGGCGGATGCAACGCAGCGGCGGCACCGAGCAGATCGGCTATCAGCTGTACCAGAACGCCGCCTACTCCGTGCCCTGGGGAGACGGCACCACCGGAACGAGCGTCCTGTCGGCAACCGGCACCGGCGCCACGCAAAGCTACACGGTGTATGGCCGCGTGCCGGCCCAGCAGACTCCGGTCGCGGGTACCTACGCCGATACGGTCACCGTCACGGTGACGTACTGACGGCGGGCCTCGGCACGACGCGGGGTACGCCCGCCGCCGCGCGCTCGAGCCTCAATCCACCGTGATATTCGCGCTGCGCGCCACCTTGCCGAACTTCTCGTATTCCGCCTGCGTCAGTGCTTGCAGCTCGGCGGCGCTCGACGACTTCGGGTTGAAGCCGGCCTGCACCAGCTTGTCGCGCACCGGCGCACTGCCCAGCGCCTCGACAAACGCCGCATTGAGCTTCTGCACGATGTCGGCCGGCATGCCGGCGGGCCCGTACACGCCGAACCACGGCTCAACCGAATAGCCGGCCAGTCCCGCCTCGGCCAGCGTCGGCACATTGGGCAATGCCGGCGAGCGCGTGCTGCCCGCCACCGCCAGCGCGCGCAGCTTGCCGGCCTGGATATGCGGCAGCGAGGCCGGCAGGTTGTCGAACATCACGGGGATATGTCCGCCAAGCATGTCGTTGATTGCCGGGCTGCTGCCCTTGTACGGCACGTGGGTCAGGCTGGTGCCCGTCATTTGCGCAAACATCGCGCCGGCCAGATGCATCGAGGTGCCGGTGCCCGCGGTCGCATAGGTCAGGCCGGGATTGCGCTTGGCCCAGGCCACCAGTTCGGCGACGGTCTTGACCGGCAGCTGGTTGCCGACCTCCAGCACGATGGTGGATGTGCCGAGCAGGCTCACCGCGGTGAAATCGCGGCGCGGATCGAAAGGCATCGCCTTGTAGATATGCGGGTTCAGTGCATTGGTGGAGATCGCGCCGAAGCCGATCGTATAGCCGTCCGGCGCCGCCTTGGCCACGGCCTCCATGCCGATATTGCCGCCGGCGCCCGGCCGGTTCTCGATCACCACGGGCTGGCCCAGCTTCTCGGCGACACGCTGGCCGACGGTGCGTGCCACCAGGTCGGTGGTGCCGCCCGCGGCGTAGGGCACGATGAAGCGGATCGGCTTGGTCGGATAGTCGGCGGCGCTGGCGGGCTTCGGCAGTCCGAGCATGGCGGTGGCGAGGCCGGCGAGCGCGATGCCGAGAACGGTGCGGCGGGGAAGATGGCGGATGCGAGGCGTCATGGGCGTGATTGGCGTCATGAGGCGGTCTCCTTTCGTGTGGTGATGATTTGCGTTCGTTGTTGTCGTTGTTGCGGCTCGCAGGCCGATGCCGAAGCCGAAGCCGATGCCGAAGCCGATGCCGAAGCCGATGCCGATGCAAGCCGGCGGGCGCCATCATATCCAATCCGCACGTGCGCGTGGGACCGTTCGAGACGGCAGACCACCGTCACACGCTGCCACCCCCGCCCGCTTCGCGCAAGGCATCGAGCGCGGCCACCACCGCGCCGCGGCGGAAGCTGTCCTCGCGCCAATACATCGACACCGAGCCGAAGCCCGACAGCCGCAACGGCACGATGCGCAGCGCGCCCAGATCCTCAAGACGGCGCGCGGTGCGGTGCGAGGCGACGCCGATCATGTTCGTATGGTTCAGCAGCGTCAGGTTCAGGATGGTCGAATTGGACTCGACGCAGCGCGCGGGCAACGGGCGCCCCGCCGCCGCCAACGCGGATTCGAGCGCATTGCGGATCGGCGTGCCGCGCGGCCAGATCACCCATTGGAACGATTCGAGCGCGGTCCAGTCGAGCGCCGCCATCGACAGCAGTGGATGCTTGGGGCGCGCGACGAAGTGGATCGGCTCCATGTACAGGGCCTCGGTACGCAGGCGCGCGTCCTGCAACTCGGGCGCGGAGCGCCCGACCACGATATCGAGCTCGCCGCGCGCGAGCCGGCTCATCAGCTCGTCCATCGTGCTCTCGACCAGGCGGATCTGCGCGCCGGGCATCGCCTTGAGCAGCCGCACCACCGCCAGCGGCACGGTATCGGCCGCCGATGCGCCGGAGGTGCCGATCACCACGAGGCCGCTGCCGCCATCGCGCAGCGCCTGCAGATCGTCGCGCGCGCTATCGAGCTGCGCTTCGATGCGGCGCGCATGTTCGATCAGCGATTCGCCGTAAGGCGTCGGCCGCAGGCCGCGCGCGTGCCGCTCGAACAGCGGCAGGCCGATGTCCTCCTCCAGTTCGCGCAGCCACTTCGACAGGCCGGGCTGCGTGGTATTGAGCGCCGCCGCGGTCTGGCTCATGTTGCCGGTCTCGGCCAGGCTCAACAGCATTTGCAGGTTGCGAAGCCGCAGCCTGTGTGTCCAATCCATCAGGGAAAACCCTCCCAGTCATATCCATATTCGTATGGATCAGATCAACAATTCATTTTTCGAAATATACCTGCACGGCTACAGTCCCAACCAACGAATAACGACGAATGACGCGGACAAGCCGCCCTGCCTCTCATCCGCAGACGGGAGATGGGGGCCTCCGCCGGTGCCTTCTCGATTGGAGACCTCGATGTCGAACAGCAAGCGGGATATCGCCCGCGCGGCCTACTACGAGCAGATCGGGCGCAGCCATATGGCGCCGCTGTGGGAATCGCTGCACGCACTGGTGCCGCCGCAACCGCAGCCGAAGGCGCAGCCGGCGATCTGGAAATACGAGCAGATCCGTCCGCTGGTGATGCAGGCGGGTTCGGTAATCAGCGCCGAGGAAGCGGTACGCCGCGTGCTGGTGCTGGAAAACCCCGGCCTGCGCGGCAAATCGAGCATTACGTCGACGCTGTACGCGGGCCTGCAACTGATCCTGCCCGGCGAAATCGCGCCCAGCCATCGCCATACGCAGTCCGCGCTGCGCTTCATCGTCGAGGGCCAGGGCGCGTGGACCGCGGTCGACGGCGAACGCACGACGATGCATCCCGGCGATTTCATCATCACGCCGTCGTGGACCTGGCATGACCACGGCAATCCGCTCGAGGCGGACGGCGGCGAACCCGTGGTCTGGCTCGACGGACTGGATATCCCGCTGCTGCTGCAGCTCGATGCCGGCTTCGCCGAGAGCTATCCCGAAGCCGTGCAGCCGGTCACGCGCCCCGAGGGCAACAGCTTCGCGCGCTATGGCAACAACATGGTGCCGGTGCGCCATCAGCCGACCGGCGGCAGTTCGCCGATCTTCAGCTATCCGTATGCGAGGACGCGCGAAGCGCTGGACCAGCTCTACCGCCATGGCGAGCTCGACCCGTGGGACGGCGTCAAGCTGCGCTACGTCAATCCCGCCACCGGCGGCTGGCCGATGCCGACCATGGCCACCTTCATGCAGCTGCTGCCGGCCGGCTTCCAGGGCCGCACCTATCGCAGCACCGATGCGACCGTCTACAGCGTCGTCGAGGGCCGCGGCACCGCGCGCATCGGCGAGATGCAGTTCCAGTTCGAGCCACGCGACATCTTCGTCGCGCCATCGTGGCAGCCGGTGCAGCTGGCGTGCGTCGAGGACGCGGTGCTGTTCAGCTATTCGGACCGCCCTGTGCTCAGCGCATTGAATCTGCTGCGCGAGGAACGGCTCTGACCGCCTGCATTGGGACACCGGCGTGCGCGGGGCATACCGCCGCGCCCGTCATCCGCGCATTCCATTCCTGAACGATACGATCCTGCAAGGACTTCCCATGCCCTATGTTTTCGATCCGGCGCCCACCGTCGCCATTCCCGTTGCCGGCAGCGGCGACGACCGCTTCCCAGTTCGCCGCGTCTACTGCGTCGGCCGCAACTACGCCGCGCATGCCCGTGAAATGGGCTTCGATCCGGACCGCGAGCCGCCGTTCTTCTTCTGCAAGCCGGCCGACGCGGTGATTCCGGTGGCCTACGGCGACACGCTGTCGCTGCCCTACCCCTCGCAGACGCAGAACTATCACTACGAAGCGGAACTGGTGGCCGCGATCGGCCGTGGCGGCAGCGATATTCCGGTCGAGCAGGCGCTCGACCACGTCTGGGGCTATGCGGTGGGTCTCGACATGACCCGGCGCGACCTGCAGATGAAAATGCGGGAGATGGGCCGGCCCTGGGAAATCGGCAAGGCCTTCGATGCGTCGGCACCGATCGGCCCGCTGCATCGCGCTGCCGACGTCGGCCATCCCGAGCAGGCCGATCTGTGGCTGACGGTGGATGGCGAGACGCGCCAGCGCAGCAATGTCTCGCATCTGATCTGGTCGGTCGCGGAAACGGTGGCCTGCCTGTCGCAGTACTTCCGCCTGCAAGCGGGCGACCTGATCTTTACCGGCACGCCGGAAGGCGTCGGCGCGGTGAAGCCGGGACAGCAAATGGTGGCCGGCGTGCAGGGACTCGGCGAACTGTCGGTGCGCATCGTCTGAGCGGAAGCCGATCATGCAGCTGCACAGCTTCTTCAACAGCTCGACGTCCTACCGCGTGCGCATCGCGCTCGCGCTGAAGGGCCTGCCCTACGACTACGTGCCGGTCAATATCCGCAACGGCGCGCATCGCGACGCCAGCTATGTCGAGCGGATCAACCCCTCGGCCAGCGTGCCGGCGCTGGCCGACGGCGACCTGCACCTGGGGCAATCGCTGGCGATCGTCGACTACCTCGATGCGCGCCATCCGGAACCGCGGCTGATCCCCGCCGACCCCGAAGCGCGGGCGCGCGTGCTGGAGCTGTCGTATGCGATCGCCTGCGACATCCATCCGGTCAACAATCTGCGCGTGCTGCGCTATCTGCAGGACACGCTGGGCGTATCGCCGGAGCAGAAGGATGCGTGGTACCGGCACTGGGTCGACGAGGGCCTGGCCATGGTCGAACGGCTGCTGGCCAAGCGCGCGGCCGGCCCGTGGTGCTTCGGCGACCGGCCAACGCTGGCGGACTGCTGCCTGGTGCCCCAGATCGCCAACGCGCAGCGCATGGGCTGCGACACCGAGCGCTTTCCGCTGACGATGGCGGTCTACCGCCATGCGGCCGAGCATCCGGCCTTCCGCGCCGCCGAGCCGCGCCGGCAGCCGGACTATCAAGGCTGAGCGCCATGCGGCTCCGGCGAGCGGGACAGGAGACATCGATGAACACAACACAACAGGACCGCAAGGTCATCGTGGTCGGCGGCGGCATCGGCGGCCTGGCCGCGGCGCTGGCCCTCGCGCGGCAGGGCATCCGCATCGAATTGCTGGAGCAGGCCGAGCAGATCGGCGAGATCGGCGCCGGCATCCAGCTCGCGGCCAATGCCTTCGCCGCGCTGGACGCGCTTGGCGTCGGCGAGGCGGCGCGCAACCGCTCGGTATTCACCGACCATTTGATGCTGATGGACGCGGTCGATGCCAGCGAGGTCGCGGTGGTCGACGTCGGCGAACGCTACCGCGAACGGTTCGGCAATCCCTATGCCGTGATCCATCGCGCCGACATCCATCTGTCGATCCTCGAAGCGGTGCAGGACCATCCGCTGATCCGCTTCCGCACGGCCACGCGGGTGGAGGGCCTCGAGCAGGACGACAACGGCGTCACCGTGATCGACCAGCGCGGCGAGCGGCACCGCGCGGACGCCGTGATCGGCTGCGACGGCGTCAAGTCGGCCGTGCGCCAGGTGCTGCTGGGCGACGAGCCACGCGTCACCGGCCACGTGGTCTATCGCGCGGTCGTCGAACTGGAGGACATGCCGCAGGACCTGCGCATCAATGCGCCGGTGGTCTGGGCGGGTCCCCATTGCCATCTGGTCCACTACCCGCTGCGCGGCGGCCAGCAGTACAACCTGGTGGTGACGTTCCATAGCCGCGAGCAGGAGGTGTGGGGCGTGCGCGAGGGCAGCAAGGAGGAAGTGCTGTCCTACTTCGAAGGCATCCATCCGCGCCCGCATCAGATGCTGCATCGTCCGACCTCGTGGAAACGCTGGGCGACCGCCGACCGCGATCCGGTCGAGCGCTGGAGCTTCGGCCGCGCCACGCTGCTGGGCGACGCCGCCCATCCGATGACGCAATACCTCGCGCAGGGCGCCTGCCAGGCGCTGGAGGACGCGGTGACGCTCGGCGCCGCGGTCGAGCACTGCGACGGCGACTTCGAGGCCGCATTCGCGCTGTACGACAAGGTCCGGATTCCGCGCACGGCGCGCGTGCTGTATTCCGCCCGCGAAATGGGCCGGATCTACCACGCCAAGGGCGTCGAACGGCTGGTGCGCAATTCGTTGTGGGTCGACCGCACGCAGGAGCAGTTCTACGACGCGCTGGCCTGGCTGCATGGATGGCGCGCGCAGGATTGCCTGAAGGCTCCGGGCCAGCGCCCGGGCTAGCCCGGCTCGATATTTCGTCGCTCGACGTTTCGTTGAAGCTCTTGCTGGACCACGTAGTCCCGCCGCCTCCCCACGGAGACGGCGGCGCCCCAGCTCATCCATTCAAACCAGAATCCGGAGACAACCATGCCGCGCCCCGCCGCCATCGACGTAACGCGCTTCATCGACGAAGCGCCGTTATCGCCGTTCCAGATCCTGATCGTCGTACTGTGCTTCCTCGTCGTCGCCATCGACGGCTTCGATACCGCCGCGATCGGCTTCATCGCGCCCGCCATCCGCAGCGAATGGCAGTTGAGCCCGGCACAACTGGGGCCGCTGTTCGGCGCGGGCCTGGCCGGCCTGATGGGTGGCGCCTTCCTGTTCGGCCCGCTGTCGGACCGCTACGGCCGCAAGACGGTGCTGGTCTTCAGCGTGCTGTTCTTCGGCGTGGCCAGCCTGGTATCGGCCTGGTCGAACTCGCTGTGGGAGCTGATCGCGCTGCGCTTCATCACCGGCCTTGGGCTGGGCGGCGCGATGCCCAACGCGATCACGCTGACCTCGGAATACTGTCCCGACAAACGCCGCTCGTTCCTGGTGACGACGATGTTCTGCGGCTTCACGATCGGCTCGGCGCTCGGCGGGCTGGCCTCCGCGGGCCTGATCGAATCGTATGGCTGGCGCTCCGTGCTGGTGGTCGGCGGCGTGCTGCCGCTGCTGCTGGTGCCGGTACTGCTGGTGCTGCTGCCCGAGTCGGTCCGTTATCTGGTGACCGTGGGCAAGAAGCTCGATCGCGTCGCCGCGACGCTGCAGCGGATCGACCGCAACGCGGACCTGCGCGACGCCGGCTTCATGGTGCCGCCGCGCGCGCAGGCCGGCTCGCCGGTCTGGCATCTGTTCCGTCCCGATCTGTTGCGCGGCACCTTGCTGCTGTGGTTCGCCTTCTTCATGAGCCTGCTGGTGATCTACCTGCTGTCGAGCTGGCTGCCGACCGTGCTGCGCGGCACCGGCATCTCGCTGAAGCACGCGGCGCTGGTGACCGCGATGTTCCAGGTCGGCGGCACCGTGGGCGCCATCGTGCTGGGCTGGCTGATGGACCGGCTGAACGCGCACTACGTGCTGGCAGCAAGCTACACGCTGGCCGGCGTTTTCACCGCCCTGATCGGCAACGTGACCGCGAGCCCGGTGCTGGCCGCCGTCGCCGTGTTCTGGGCCGGCTTCTGCGTGTCCGGTTCCCAGGTCGGCGCCAACGCGCTGTCGGCGGCCTACTATCCGACCGATTGCCGCGCGACCGGCGTCAGTTGGGCCAACGGCGTGGGGCGCATCGGCTCAGTGGTCGGCTCCGTCGGCGGCGGCGCGATGCTGTCGCTGGGTCTGGGCATGCCGGCGCTGTTCGTGCTGGTCGGCATTCCGGCTGTACTGGCCGGCCTGACGATGCTGGTGCTCGGCCGCGGACATCCGGGCGGCCGGGCGGCGATACCCGCGGTGCAGGGCTAGGCGCGCTTCAAGCGCTCATATTTCGCTTCGCCGAGAAAGGCGCCCTGCTTGACCAGCAAGGCCTGCAGTTCCGCCACGTCGATGTCGTGCGGCGAACGGCCGTCGCGCACCGCCAGCGCGGCCGCGGTGCCGGCCGCCTGGCCCATCACGAAGCAGGCGCCGGACACGCGCGCGGCCGATTGCCCGTCATGCGTCATCGACGCGCAGCGGCCCGCCACCAGCAGGTTGTCGACGCCACCCGCGCTGGCGCGGCGAGGCAGCAGCATCCGGTATGGCAGCTGGTTGTAGCCGCGCGAATCCGGAATCGGCGGCCAGACCCATTGCACGTCGCCGGCCACATGCTTTTCCAGCGGCCAGCCGTTGACGCCGATCGCATCGGGGAAATCCGCGCAGTTAAGCACATCGTCGGCGCTCAGCATGGTTTCGCCGATCAGGCGGCGCGTTTCGCGGATGCCGAGCTGCGGCGCGATGTCGAGCGCGTAGGCGTTCTCGAAGCCCGGCACCCTGGTGCGCAGGAAGCGCAGGTACTCGACGATCTGGCGGCGGCCCTCGATCTCTCCTTCGCACAGCGACTGCGCATCGGTGCCGTCGGTTGCCGAGCCGTCGAGCTTGCGCAGCTGGGTCACGTTGACGCGCCACTCGTAAGGATGCTTCTGCGGGCGGACCACCGCGCCGCGCCGCGGGAAGCGGAATTCCCCGGCGGCCTCGGCCTCGTCCATCAACGCCGGGATCGTCTTCCAGGCCTCGCCCGCGCGCTGCGCATCGACATTGCCGACGCGGAACATCAGCGTGGGGTACAGCATATGTCCGTGGCCGTCGCCCTTCTCGGTCGGCACGCCGGCCCAGTGCGCGATGTCGGCGTCGCCCGAGCAATCGATGAAACAGCGCGCGCGCACCGCGACGCGGCCGGACTTGGTCTCGAGCAGCAGCGCATCGAGCGTGCCGTCCGCATGCCGCGCGACGCCGGCGGCCAGCGCATGGAACAGCAGATGAACGCCGTGATCGGCCAGCAGCGCATCGGCGGCGCACTTGAACGCCGACATGTCATAGGCTTGCGCGTGGATCTTGCCGAGCACGAGATGCGGTTCGTTCAGGCCGTCGAGCCGGCGCATCCGCATCAGCAGATCGTCGGCGACGCCGTGCACCACCTGGCGGATCTCGCCGAATACGTTGGCATGCAGCCCGCAGAAGTTGGTCACGCCGGCCGCCGTGCCCATGCCGCCGAGGAAACCGTAGCGCTCGGCCAGCAGCACGCGCGCCCCGTTGCAGGCCGCCGCCGCGGCCGCGCTGATGCCGGCGGGGCCGCCGCCCAGCACGACCACATCGAAGGGGCCGAGCACGGGGACATCGCGCGCCGCCTCGGTCAGCGTGTCCCCGCGAGAGAGCCCAGAGCGAGCAGAGAGACCTTCCATTGTCGTTGCCATGCTAGTCCAGCCGAATCCTGTGTTTTTCGATGACCGGCTTCCAGCGTGCGACGTCCTCCGCCATCACGCGGCGGAACGCATCGGGCGTGTTGCCGACCGGGTCCATGAATTGGAGGCGCAGCTTCTCGCGCAGCGCCGGTTCCGCCAGCACCGCGACGATCTCGTCGTGCAGCCGCTTGACGATCGGCGCCGGCGTGCCGGCCGGCACCACATAGCCGATCCAGGCGTCCGCCTGCACGTCGGCGATGCCGGCCTCCGCGAGCGTCGGCAGGTCCGGCAGCGAGGGCGAACGCTTCGCGCTGGCCACCGCCAGCGCCTTGATGCGCCCATTTCTGACATGCGGCATCACGGTGGCCGCCGGCAGGATTGCCATGTCGACGTCGCCGGCGATCACGGCGGTGACCGCCGCGCCGGAGCCGGGGTACGGCACATGGACCGGATCGGCCTCGCTGCGCGCGGCCAGCGCCGCCACTGCCAGATGCGAGATCGTGCCGGCGCCCATCGATGAATAGCTCAATGCCTTCGGTTGCTTCTTCAGCAGCGCCAGCAGTTCGGCGGCGTTGCGCGCCGGGACGCGATTGGCTACGACCAGCACCGCCGGCTGGCTGGTCGCGATGGTCACCGGCTGCAGGTCGCGCGCCGGGTCATAGGGCATCTTGCCGTACAGCAGCGAATTGACCGCCAGCGGACCGGCGATGCTGAGCCCGATCGTTTGTCCATCGGGTTTTGCCTTGGCGATGGCATCGGTGCCGATATTGCCGGCGGCGCCCGTCTTGTTCTCCACCACCATCGGCTGCCCCAGCCGTGCCGTCAGCCGTTCGCCGATCAGCCGCGCGGTGATATCGGGCGTCGAGCCGGCCGCGAACGGCACGATCACGCGCACCGGGCCGCTCGGCCAGTCCTGGCCATGGGAAAGCGTCGATACCGCGGCCGTCGCGGCCAGCGCGGTACAAGCGAGCCATCTCCCCAGCTTGCCTGTTTGCATTCAATGTCTCCAAGGATGTCTTGTTTGTATGCCGGCGCGCTATCCGGTGGCGCCTTGCGGCAAGATTAGGGCAATGGCACTATGGCGTCCATGCAATGGCTGACATAGGCGCAAGCGGGATTCTTAATAATGGATACGAAGCTGCTGGCGATCTTCGACGAGGTGTACAAGACGCGAAGCGTGTCGCGTGCGGGCGAACATCTTGGCCTGCCGCAGACCTCGGTCAGCCTGGCGCTTGGCCGCCTGCGCAAGCAGTTCGGCGATCCGCTGTTCGTCAGGACCGCCGAAGGCATGCTGCCGACCCCGCATGCGGAGACGCTGATCCAGCCGTTCCGCCAGGCGCTGGCGATCCTGCGCACCGCCACGCAGCAGCAGGTGGTGTTCGACCCGCCTCGATCGGAACGCACCTTCCGCATCAGCATGACCGATATCAGTCATCTGCAGTTTCTGCCGGGGCTGATGAACCGACTGCATGCGCTGGCGCCGGGCATTCGCGTGGAAGTGATGCGCATCTCCACGGACACGCCGAAGCAGCTCGAAAGCGGCGAGGCCGATCTGGCGGTCGGCTTCATGCCGGAGCTGGAGGCCGGCTTCTACCAGCAGCGGCTGTTTTACCAGGGCTTCGCCTGCGTGGTGCGACAGGACCATCCCCGCGTGGATCGGCGCATGACGGTGTCGCTGTTCAAGCGCGAGAAGCACGTTGCCATCACCGCGGCCGGCACCGGGCACGATCTGCTCGAGCGCGAGCTGGAGCGGCGGCGCGTCACGCGCAACGTCGCGCTGTCGCTGCCGACACTGCCGGGCCTCGGGAATCTGCTGGCCAATACGGACCTGGTTGCCACGGTGCCGGAGCGAGTGGCGCAGATGCTGATGGGCATCGCCAACGTCAAGGCGCTGGCCCCGCCCTTCCCGCTGCCGACGTTTTCGATCAAGCAGCATTGGCACGAGCGCTACCACCAGGACCCGGCCAATCGCTGGCTGCGTTCGGTGATCGCGGACCTGTTTCTCGATTAGGCCGTCGTGCCGCCGCGGATCGCCCGTATCATGCCGGCGATCCACACCACTCCTTACCCACACCGGCAGCGCCGGACGCTGACCCGCGATGGACTAGCTGTCAGCCTGTTCTGGGCATCGCGCGTGCGGCGGTGACCGGCGCGCGGCGACGATGCCGCAAGTGAAATCCGCGGCGGCTGTTGCCTGTCAGGTGGAAACCGCAGGCAGATCGCCGCGATGGACCACCTGGACCTTGTTGCCGTCCGGATCGCGCAGATTGCAGGCGGGCTTGGGAGTTGGGCGAAAATACTGGCGGTTAATTGCACTTATTCAGTGAAGGCCGCCGCCGCAGTAATCCTCATTCGGCGCGATGCAGCGCCTTTGTCCGGTACAGCATGTAGAGCGCCACCGGCGCGCCGACCAGGCCGATCACTGCGTTGAGGTGAAACACATGCCGGCTCCAAGGCAGATGCACCACCAGGTCGGCGGCAAGGCCGAGGACCGCGCCGACCAGCGCCGCACCGGGCAGCAGCACGCGATGGTCGGCGCAGCGCCACAGCGCGCGGGCCACCTGCGCGGAAACCAGTCCCAGGAAGGCCACCGGTCCGCAGAAGGCCGTCACCAGTCCCGTCAGCCATGCGGTGGCCAGCAACGCGGCGCGCTTGACCCGCGCCACCGGAATCCCCATCGATTCGGCATAGCGCTCCCCGAGCAGCAGGCCGTTGAGTGGCTTGACGAGCAGCAGGCTGCCCAGCAGGCCGATCGCCACGCCCGGCACTAGCAGCTCGAGCTGCCGGCGCGTGGCACCGGCAAAGCTGGCGTCGTCCCAGGCCTTGAACGCGCGCGCCTGCGTTTCGTCGATGAAGTGCATCGAGGCGCTGATCAGCCCGACCGCCAGATAGCCGAGCATCAGTCCGGTGATCAGCAGCGTCACCGTGCCGACCCGGCGCGACAGCACCGCAAGCAAGGCCAGCACGGCGGTGGAGCCCGCGATCGATGCCAGTGCCATGCCGAGGTCGCCGACCAGTCCGTAGCGCAGCAGGAAGGCATTGCCCGCGACGCCGGCGATGGTGACCAGCAGTGCCGTGCCCAGCCGCGCGCCGTGCACGATGCCGAGCACGAAGGGATCGGCCAGCGGATTGCGGAACAGCGTCTGCAGCAGCAGGCCCGACACGCCCAGGGCGGCCCCGCTGACCATCGCGTTGATCGCCCGCGGCAGGCGAAAGCCCAGCACGATCTCGCGCCAGACCTCGGCCTCGACCGGCTGCGCGGTCAATGCCTGCAGCACGGCCGGCAGCGGCACGGCCACCGCGCCCAGCGTGAGTTCGGTCAGCAGCAACACCACGATGGCCAGCACCAGGCCGGCGAAGATCAGCGGAGCACGCCGCATGGAGGTCCGCGGCATCGGCGCCGTGGCAGAAGTCAGGGTCGTCACGGTAGTTTCCGCAGGAATCGAGAGGGGGGATCGGAGGTCGGCGTGGCGGCTTGCGCGGCTGAGACGACCTCGGCCGCTTCGGATGCCAGTTCGGGATGCAGCGCCGCGATGGCCTCGGCGAGCTGGATATGCGGCCGTGTCATGCTCTGGTCCTGGTAGGGATACGCCCAGGCCCCGGTATAGCCGCGGTCCCATGCATGGACGTTGCGGCCGGCCGCCGCGGCAAAGCGCCCGTGCAGCGGACTGGCGGCAAGCCATGCTTCGAGATCGGCCCGCCCTCCCACCGTGCCGAGCCAGGCCGGCGCATCGACGCCGCGCGCATAGACGCGCTCGAAGGGCAGATAGACCAGGCTGCCGGTGCCGCCGCCGTCCAGCACATAGCGTCCGCCCGCGTCCGCAATCAGCCGCGCGCGCTGGTTGTCCGCGCCGAAGGTCTCGAAGCTCTGTCGTCCCGCGGCAAAGCCGGACATCACCGCGGGGAGGGTCGGCGCACGCGCCGCCAGCGCGGCCAGCCGGCGATATGCCGCCTCGATCGACGCGAACTGCGCGTTGGCACGCTGTTCGCGGTTCGACAGCAGCGCCAGCAGCTTGAGCCATTCCGCGCGCCCGAGCGGATGCGGCTCGTGATGGTCCGCCTGCGCGATCGCACGCACGCCCAGCTCCCACAGGCGCGGATGCATATTGCCCTGCGGATAGGCCGAATAGAAGCTGAGATAGACATCGGCCTGCGCCGACATCGCCTGCTCGATCGAGGCATGGCCGTAGCCCCACATATCATGGACCTTGCCCTGCTCGATCCGCGCCCGCACCGATGGCACGGTCACGCTGCGCACGTTTTCCGTGCCGTACAGGCGGTCCACCAGGCCCAGTTCGTCAAGCGCGCCAAGCATGGCCGCGTTGCCGGTGACCAGGCGCTGGATCGGCACCATGATCACCGGTACGTCGTCGCGATGCGGCGGCACCGGCGTACCGCACTGGACCAGCAGGTATTCGAGCCGTTCGCCGGTGCCCACGCTGGGCGTGAAGCGCACGCGCTTGTAGTGCGGGCCGTATTCGACCTCGAGCTGGGACGCGTGCGAGAACGTCGTCTTGTGCGGGAAATATTCGACTCCGGGCCGATAGTCGGCGACGCAAGCGGCATCGAGATTCGCGGTGGGCCCGGCAGCGCCGACGGCCTGCTTCGGCCACGTGGCGCGCGGCGGCGCTTCGATCCGCGTGCAGCCGCACAGCAGCACGGCCAGCGCGATGGCGGACGCGCTGGACCACGCGATCGCCGTCGCGGTCGCCGACGCGATGGCGGACCCGGTTGCGGCCGCGGTCCCGCGCCGGTTCACCGCGGCTCCCGTGCGAACGCTGCCGCGCTCGACGGCGTTCGCAGCGCCTCGACCAGCGCGCCGAGCGTCGGATAGCACGTCGCCGCGCCGCCTTCGCCGGCGACGGTATATCCCGCGGCATCGGCGCGCAGCGTCAGCGCGGCATCGGGATCGCGCACATACCCTGCCCGCTCGAGCGCCCGTGCGGCCCAGCTGGCGCGCAGCCCTCCGCCTTCCAGCCGGATCGCGCGGGTTCCTGCCGGTCCCACGCGCAGCTCCGCGCGTTCGAGATCGAAGGTCAGTCCGTCGGCGGCGAAGCTCGCCCCCAGCACGCCGTCGATGGCCAGGTCCTCCGGTGCGCCGACATGCAAGCGCCGCTGGCCGTCGATCAACCACAGCTCGTCGGCGTAGCGCAGCGCCAGTTCCAGGTCGTGCGTGGACAGCAGTACCGCCAGGCCATGCCGGTGTGCGAGGTCCAGCAGCAGCTGCATCGTGCCGACGCGACGCGGCAGGTCGAGGAAGGCGGTCGCTTCGTCGAGCACCAGCAGGCGCGGCTGCTGAGCCAGGGCGCGCGCGATCATGATCTTCTGCCGCTCGCCGTCGGACATCTCGGCAACCAACCGCTCCGCCAGCGACAGCGCGCCGGCGCTCGCCAGCGCCTCGTGCACGATGCGATGGTCTTCCGGGCTCAACCGGCCGGCCCAGCCCAGATAGGGATAGCGCCCCATGCTGGCCAGCTCGTAGCCGCGCATCAGCGTACCGTCGACCCGCTCGGTCAACACCACGGCAAGACGCCGCGCGCGTCGCGCGGCGGGCATCGCGTGGATCGGCTCGCTGTCGAGATGCACCTGCCCCGCCACCGGCGCCTGCATCGCGCACAGCGTGCGGATCAGCGTCGATTTCCCCGCGCCGTTCGCGCCCAGCAGGCAGACGAACCGCCCGCTCGGGATGGACAGGTCGAGCGGCCCGAGCAGCGGACGCCCGCCATGGCCGGCGACCAGTCCCGTGGTCGCCAACACCGTCACAGCGTCGCTCCGAAGCTGGCAAACACCATGCGCGGCGCGCCCGGGTAGGTAGGCACGAAGGCGCCGCCGGAATCGTAGTAACGGCGATCCCCCAGGTTCTGCACCGTCAGCTGCAGCTTGTAGCGCCGCGCCTTGCCGAAGCGGTAGGCGATATTGGCGTCCCAGCGCGTGTAGGACGGCAGAGCGAACGAGTTCTCCGTGTTGGCCTGCCGCTCGCCCACATAGGTCGCGCCGATGCCGACGCTCAGTCCCGACGCGGCTCCGGCGAAATCGTAGGTTGTCCAGATACTGGCGGTGCGGCGCGGCGCATTGGCCAGCAGCTTGCCAACCAGCGCCGGATTGCTGTCCGCGGCGATCTCGGCCTTGTATTGCGTGTAGCTCGCCAGCACGCGCCAGCGCGGCGTAATGCTGAACGGCACGTCGATCTCCCAGCCGCGGCTGCGCTGCTCGCCGACCTGGATCACATAGTTGAAATCCTCCGGATCGGAGACCACGCCGTTGCTGCGCCGGATGTCGAACAGTGCGACGGTCGGCTCCAGCCGGCCGTCCAGCAGGCTGAACTTGGCGCCAATCTCGGTCTGCTTGCCGCGCGACGGCGCGGGCAGCGTGCCGGCGCGCAGCATGCCGCCGGACGGCTCGGTCAGGAAGGATCGCGCCCAGCTGGCGTAGAGCGACACGGGCTCGACCGGCGTCCACGTCAGCCCCACGCGCGGCGACAGCGCATCGTCATGCCGCACCAGCGTGTCGGCCGCCTGCAGGTACTGGGCGCGCGCGCTGGTCCGCGAGCGGTCGTAGCGCAGGCCGAGCAGCAATCGCCAATGCGATCCGAACTGCAGCTCGTCCTGCGCGTACAGGCCGAGGTTGCGGCTGGCGTAGCGCGAGCCGTCGTACGGCAGCAGCGCGCCGGCGTTGGCGCCATGCACCGGGTGGTAGAGATTGATCGGCAGGTTCACCGGGAAGCCGCCCGGCCCCAGATTCGCCTGCGCGCTGAAGTCCCACTCGTCCCAGTTGTAATCGGCACCGATCAATACGCGGTGGCCGATGCCGCCGGTATCGAAGCGGCGCGAGGCCTCGGCCATCAGCGTGGTATCGGTCTGCCGGTCGATATTGCGCTGCTTGCGGCGATTGACCTGCGGGTCGGGCCCATCGGCGCCGCTGAGCGCGGGAAACCCATACGGGTACCAGACCGCATCGGTGCGCGCATGGGAGCGCAGCGCGCCGGCGCGCAATGCCCAGCCATTGTCGAAGCGATGATCGAGCACCAGCGAGCCCAGCGCGCTGTCGTTGTCCAGCCGCGCGTCCCGCTCGCCATAGTTGTAGTGGATCGGCACGTTGAGGAACAGCGGGCTGTTGCCGAAGCCGCGGTCGAAGGCGCCGCGCCGGCGGCCGAACTCGAACTCCGCGGTCAGGCGGGTCTGCGGTGCCAGCTTCCACTGCAGTACCGGCGAGACGAACAGCGTCTGCGCGTCGACGAAGTCGCGGAAACTGCGATTGTCCTGCCACGAGCCGGTGATCCGGTAGCTCAGCGTGTCGCTGATCGGCCCGGTGCTGTCCACCGTCGCGCGCCGGAAATCATGGCTGCCGCCGGTCAATTCCACGCTGTGCTGCGGCTTGTCCAGCGGCTTGCGGGTCACGATATTGACCACGCCGCCCGGCTCGAAGCGGCCATAGAGCGCGGACGCCGGGCCCTTGAGCACCTCGATCTGCTCGATGTTGGCCATCTCGTCGACCGGGGCGAAGACGCTGCGGCGAAAGCCGTTCTTCAGGTTCGCCGAGGTCGCGAAGCCGCGCAGGCGGAAGCGGTCGTTGCTGCCGCCCCAGCCGACCTGCGCCGTCACACCGGGGACCGTGCGGATGGCCTCCCCCAGCGTGAACACGCCACGGTCCTCGATCAGCTCGCGCGTCACGGTCTGGATCGAGAACGGCGTTTCCTTCAGCGCGGTATCGCTCTTGTTGGCGGTGGGTGCGACCACCGCACGATAGGCCCGCTCGCGCGTGCCGGTAACGGTCACCGCCTCCAGCTCGGCGGCCGGCCCGCCCTCCCCCTCCTGCGCCGCGCAGATGCCGGGCGCCGTCGCCAGCAATGCCACGGCGGCGCGCCGGTGCCATCGGATCGTGTTGGGTCGTGGATGCGGAGCGGCGGGCAAGATATCGTCCTGGTGTCGATCGGACGATAATGATATTGCATTATCATTAAAAATCAAATCGGCCTGCGTCCCCTGCCCTGTGGCACAGGCGGACCCGGAAGAGGCCGCTTCGGTCGGCATCCTGCCCACGCACTGCCGGGCCTCGTCCCGGGTAATGCCCGGTCAGGCCAGCTTCTTCAGTTGCTTCCTATAGTCGGCGCCGCGCTTCACGTAATCGGCGGCGTTGGCGCGCAGATTGCGCACTTCCTCGTCGCTCAACTCGCGCACGGCCTTGGCCGGCGAGCCGAGGATCAGCGAGCGCGGCGGGAAGGACTTGCCTTCGGTGACCAGCGCCCCCGCCGCGACCAAGGATTCGCTGCCGATGGTCGCGTTGTTCAGGATCACGGCGTGGATGCCGATCAGCGCGCCATCGCCGATGGTGCAGCCGTGCAGCATGGCCTGATGCCCGATGGTGACGTCGGTACCGATGCGCAGCGGGCAGCCCGGATCGGTATGGAGCACCGCGCCTTCCTGCACGTTGCTGCGGGCGCCGATCGCGATCGGTTCGTTGTCGGCGCGGATCACCGCGCCGGGCCAGACGGTGACCTGCTCGCCGAGCTGTGCGTTGCCGATGAGGGTGGCCTGATCCGCGATGAAGGCGGTGTCGGAGATGGACGGCGTCAGGTCGCCGAGCTGGTAAAGAGCCATGTTTCGATGATGCGTTGGTGGGGAGAAGGAAGGCCCGCGAGCCGCGTGTCGCGTACGGAATGCCGCGTGCCGCTATTCGACCGACACGTTGGCCTTCTTGGCCAGCGTGGCATAGCGCGCCGCCTCGCTGGCGAAGAACTTTGCCGCCTGCGCCGGCGTGGTCGGCCGCGTGGCGGTCGCCTGCTTCTTCAGGGCCTCGACCACCTCGGGGCTGGTGAAGGCCTTGGCGAAGGCGTCGTGCAGGCGCTGGACTTCGGCGGGCGGCAGGTTGGCCGGACCGACCAGGGCGAACCAGCCCTCGATGTCGTAGGCCGGCAAGCCTTGTTCGGCGATGGTGGGGATATCGGGCGCCGCCTGCGAACGGCTCGCGCCGCACAGGCCGATCGCGCGCAGCGTGCCGGCCTTAAGATGCGGCAGCACGGCGTTCAGCGCGACCACGCCCATCTGCACCTGCCCCGACAGCAAATCGGTGACCATCGGCCCGGTGCCCTTGTACGGGATATGGCGCGCCTTGACGCCGGCCTCCTCCAGGAACATCTGGCCGGCCAGATGAATCACGGTGCCGTTGCCCGACGAGGCGTAGTTGTATTCGTCCGGTTTGGCCTTCAGCAGGGCGACCAGCTCCTTGACGTTGCGCGCCGGCACCTTCGGGTTGACCACCAGCACCAGCGAGGTCGCGCCCAGCACGCTGATCGGCGTGATGTCCTTGATCGCATCGAACGGCATCGACTTGAACACGCTCGGATTGATCGCGTGGTTGTTCGACACCATGCCGAGCGTGGTGCCGTCCGGCGCCGCCTTGACGACCGCGGCCGTGCCCGTGATGCCGCCCGCGCCGGGCATGTTCTCGATCACGACCGGCTGGCCGAGCGCCTTGCCCAGCGCCGGCGCGGCCGCCCGCACAATGGCATCGACGCCGGAACCGGCGCTGATCGGCAAGATCAATCGGATCGGCTTGCCGGAGCCCGGCTGCGCCTGCGCGGACCGAGAGGGATACAGCGCCGGCACGCCCAGCATGCCGAGCGTGACGGCCGCCGCGGCCAGTTTGATCACATTGCGACGGATCGGAAGCGAGGGCGCGATGGCGCGCGAGCGGGGTGAATGCATGATGTCGTCTCCGGATGGGTATGTCCGGCCGCTGTGCCGCGGCCTGTTCGGGCCTGGCCGGCGCAGATCGCGCGCCGGCCGCCCCGGTGCTGTCAGCGCGCGCCCTTGCCCAGGCGCGCCAGGATTTCGTCGTTGTGCTCGCCGGCCTTCGGCAAGGGATGGCGCACGCCGGGGCGGCGGCCGCCCATCAGCAGCGGCAGCAGCACGGCCGGCGCCGTCGAGCCGTCGTCGGCCTGCATCGGCACCAGTCCCCCGCTTGCCTTCAGATGCACGTCGTCGAGCAGCTGATCGGGGCGCACGATCGGCGCGTACGGAATGCCGGCCGCCTCGAGCTTGGGCGCCAGCTCGGCGACGCGGTGATGCCGCAGGATGCCGCCGAGCTGCTCCAGCAGTTGCGGCCGTACCGCGACGCGCGAGGCATTGCTGGCGTACTCGGGCACGTCCAGCAGGTCCGGCCGCTCCAGCACCCTGCACAGCGTGACGAATTGCTTGTCGCTGACCGCGCCGATGAACAGTTGCTCGTCGTCGGCCAGCGTGAAGACGTCGTAGACGCTCCAGGCCGATACCCGCGAGGGCATCGGCGGCGGCGCCTCGCCCGTCATCGCGTACTGCTGCATATGCTGCGAGGCCAGGAACACGCAGTTCTCGAACAGCGCGCTCTGGATCTCCTGGCCGCGGCCGGTGCGATCGCGCTCGCGCAGCGCGGCCAGCACGCCGATCGCGCCGAACATGCCGCCCATGATGTCGTTGACCGAGGTGCCGGCGCGCAAGGGCCGCCCCTTTGGCCCGGTCATGTACGACAGGCCGCCCATCATCTGCACCACCTCGTCGAGCGCCAGCCGGTTCTCGTACGGCCCCGGCAGGAAGCCCTTGTGCGAGACATAGATCAGCCGCGGACAGGACTTGGACAGCGTGTCGTAGTCCAGGCCGAGCTTGCGCATCAGGCCGGGACGGAAGTTCTCCAGCAGCACGTCGCACTGCCCGGCCAGTTCCGCCGCGGTGGCGCGCCCCTCGTCGGTGGTGATGTCGAGCACCACGCTCTTCTTGTTGCGGTTGAAGGCGCGGAAAAAGCCGATGCCCAGGCCGGGCAGGTTGCGCGTCTTGTCGCCGCCGGGCGGTTCGACCTTGACGACCTCGGCACCGAGATCGGCCAGGATCATGCCGCAGGTCGGGCCCATGACCATATGGGTGAACTCGACCACGCGGATGCCCGCGAGCGGGAGGGATTCGTTGCTTTGCATCATGATATGACCCACTCGGTGGCGATCAGGCTGGGAAAGTCGGGATGGGCGTCGGGGACGGTGCCGTGCCACAGCGGCTCGGCGCGGCAAGGCCGGCATCGTCGTCAGCGCCGACACCGGGGAATGTCTTCGGCAAGCCGGCGCGCCACAGCATGCCGTGCAGGGTCTCGCCGGCGAGCCAGCCCGCCACCCGCTCGCGCAGGCGCAGCAGCGCGCCGATATCGAGGCCGGTGTCGATGCCCATGCTGCCCAGCATATAGGCCAGGTCTTCGGTGGCGACATTGCCGCTCGCGCCCGGCGCATGCGGGCAGCCGCCGATGCCGCCGAGGCAGGCGTCGAAGCGGTTCACGCCGGTCTGCATCGCGGCGTAGACGTTGGCCAGCCCCAGTCCGCGGGTATCGTGGAAATGGCCGCACCAGAACCTGTCGCCGGCCATCTCGACGGCGCGCTCGAACAGCGCGGCCACCTGCGCGGGATCGGCATAGCCCACCGTATCGGCAAGGCTGACGCGGTCCGCCCCGGCATCGAGCAGCGCCTGCATCAGGCGCAATACTTCGTCGGCATCGACATGGCCCTGGATCGTGCAGCCGAACGCCGTGCCCACGCCGCCCTCGATCAGCGTGCTCGCCCCGGCGGCGTTGCGGGCCGCGCGCATGCGG
This sequence comes from Cupriavidus cauae, assembly GCF_008632125.1. Lineage (GTDB taxonomy): Bacteria > Pseudomonadota > Gammaproteobacteria > Burkholderiales > Burkholderiaceae > Cupriavidus > Cupriavidus cauae. The sequence continues at coordinate 205,493 of NZ_VWRN01000045.1, read as the reverse complement.
GCCACCTCGGCCACCACTTCGTCGGGGGTCTTGCGCAGGTTCGCCAGGCTGTGCGCATGGCTTGCCGACAGCGGCACCAGCATCAGGTCGGCACCGTGGGCAAGCGCCAGCTCGGCGCCGCGCAGATTCGGCACCAGCACCGAGCAGAACAAGCCCGGCAGCGTCCTCGCGAAGGCCAGCAGCTCGGCCGTATCGGCCAATTGCGGCAGCAGCCGCGCCGGCACGAAGGAGCCGATCTCGATTTCGCGCTGGCCGGCGTCGTAGGCGGCGCGGATCCATTCGCGCTTGTGTTCGGTCGGCACGATGGTCTGCACGCTCTGCAGGCCGTCGCGCAGGCCGACCTCGCGGACCACGGCACGGCTGGGCAGGGAAGGAAGTGGGCTGGCTTTCATGGCTCTGGCTGGCTCTCGCGGGGATGCGGCCCCGGAGATCGGCGATCTCTTGCGGCAGGGTGGGAGCAATGTATGCCATTCCCGAATCGAGCTACAGCGATGATTCGTGCACGTTTCGATTCCATATCGGAAAGCCTTGGCGGGCGACCCATCGCGAGGCTGTCCTGCCGGAACGTCATGCGCGGCGGGTGCTACGGCCGGCGTACCATACGGCAGTTCGGCAATTCGACCGGCGGCGCGACCGCCCGGCAAGGGGAGACAGGCTGTGGATGCAGGCATGGTGAAATCGGCGAACCGGGTCTTCGATCTGCTCGAGCTGTTCGAGCGCGAGCGGCGGCCGCTGCGGGTCGGCGAAATCGTCGAGAAGCTGGGGATACCGCAATCGAGCGCGTCGATGCTGGTGCGCACGCTGGTAGGCCGGGGCTATATGGAATTCGATGCGCAGGCGCGCACCTTCTGCCCTTCCGTGCGGGTGTCCTTCCTTTGCGACTGGACCACGCGCAAGCATGGCACCAGCGCGACCGTCCACGATGCCATGCGACGGCTGTCGGCGGACACCGGCGAGACCGTGCTGCTGGGACGCCAGAACGGCATCATGCTGCAGTACCTGTCGGTCATCGAATCGCCCCACGCGCTGCGGCTGACCGCCGTCTCCGGCGCGATGCGCCCGATGCATCTGACCGCGATCGGCATCATGCTGATGAGCCGGATGAACGACGACGAGGTGGGCCGCCTGCTGCGCCGCTATAACGCCGAGCACAAGAGCGCATGGCCGCCGGCGCGGCTGGCCGATACCATGCGCGCCGTCCGGCAGGCGCGCGAGCAGGGTTACTACGAATCGGCCAATCTCGCCACGCCCGGCGCCGGCGTCCTGGCCACGCTGCTGGCAACACCGATCCGTGGACAATGGCTGGGCATCGGTACCGGCGGGCCCGTGGCCCGGCTGCATGCGCGCCGCAAGCAGTTGCTGCCCGCGGTGCTGGCCGTCGCGCGAAACTGCTAGACCTTCGCCGCGTTCGCTGCATTCGCTGCATTCGCAGCGTTCGGAGCGTTCGCGGCAGTCGCAGCCGCCCCGCCCCGCCGCTGCTCCGCCTGCACGATTGCGCGGTGGCGAGCCAGCAGCCGCAGCGCCTGTTCCAGATGCAGCCGTTCGACCATCCTGCCATCGAGATTGATCACCCCCGCGTCTGCGTTCTCGTTCGCCGCGAAGGCGGCGGCAATCCGCTCGGCTTCCGCGACCTGCTGTGCCGACGGCGCGAATGCCGCGTTGGCGGCGTCGATCTGCGACGGGTGGATCAGCGTCTTGCCATCGAATGCCATCCGCACCGCTTGGGTCAGTTCCGCGGCATAGCCGGCCTGGTCGCCGAAGTCGTTCCAGACGCCATCGAGAATGTCGACCCCGTAGCGTTTCGCCGCCAGCACGGCCTGCATCAGCCAGGGCATCAGATAGCGGCGCTCCTCGCCGGCAAATACACCGGTGTCCTTGGCCAGATCGTTGGTGCCGATCACCAGGCAATCGAGGCGCGGTGTCGCCGCACGCCCGGCCGCGACGATCGCGTCGAGCCGATGGATCGCCTGCGGCGTCTCCACCATCGCCCATAGCGCCGGCGGCTTGTCCCATGCCAGCGCCGCGCAGGCGCGGGCGAACGTCACGACATCGCTGTCGTCGCCGACTTTCGGCAGCAACACCGCGTCGACGCGCGCGCTGGCGGCGAGCATCAGGTCCTGCGCGAACTCGGCGGTGCCCAATGCATTGACGCGCAGCACGATCTCCTGGCCGGCAGACCGTCGCCCCGACAGCGCTTGCCCAAGCTGCGCGCGCGCGGCGCTCTTCATCGCGGGCGACACCGCATCTTCCAGGTCGAACACGATCGCATCGCATGGCAGCGCGGCCGACTTGTCGATGGCGCGGGCGTTGGCCGCGGGAACATAGAGCACCGAGCGGCGCAGGCGGAGGGAATCGTCGGTCATGGTCTCGATCTCGAAGTGGTTGGCGGACAGGCGGTGCGGGACCGCGCGACATGCAGTCTGCCTCTCCGCCCGGCGCCCCGCCATCACATCCATGATGATTTGCTGCCGTCGTCATCCATCACATATGTGATGCCCGCCGATGCCGCGCGGGCCGATACTGCCTCCACCCGCAACAACCGTCGCCCGCCAAACCGGGCGCATCGAACAGGTGGACATGGAACGATCCGAGCAGGCGGCACCCGGCTATACCGGCGCGATGGCGCAGTGGATCAGCACGGTCGACGACACGGCGATCGGGCCGGCGGCCCTGCTGTGGGCGCGCCACGCGCTGCTGGACTGGCTGGCGGTGGCGATCGCCGCCAACGGCGAGCCGCTGGTCACGATGCTGACTGCCGAACATGGCGGCGACTCGACCGCGCCGTGCACCCTGCTGGGCGGCACCCGCGCGCACGTGGCCGACGCTGCGCTGATCAATGGCGCGGCCGGCCACGCGCTCGACTTCGACGACGTCGCTTCCGCGATGCGCGGCCACCCCACCGTACCGGTCGCTCCGGCCGCGCTGGCGGTGGCCGAGCTGCAGCGCGCCGGCGGCATCGATCTGCTGCGCGCGCTGGTGATCGGCCATGAGGTGGAATCGCGCATCGGCGAGCGGATTGGCGACGCGCAGTACCGCTTCGGCCTGCATCCGACCGGCACCACCGGCGCGATCGGCGCGGCGGCGGCGTGCGCCCGGCTGATGCGGCTGGACCCGGATCGCAGCGCGCACGCGCTCGGCCTGGCGGCCACGCAGGCGGCCGGCCTCAAATGCATGTTCGGCACGATGGCCAAGCCGCTGCATGCCGGCAAGGCCGCGATGCATGGCGTGATGGCGGCCCGGTTGGCGGCGCGCGGCTTCACCGCCAACACCGCGGCGCTCGAATGCGCACAGGGATTTGCCGCCACGCAGGCGCCGGACGGCGATCCGCTGCCCGCGCGGTTCGAGCCGCGAAACACCATGGCGATCGAGAAGACGCTGTTCAAGTACCACGCCTCCTGCTACCTGACCCACTCCACGCTCGAGGCCGTGGCACAGGCGCGCCGCAAGCACGGCATCGGCCTGGACGACATGGAGACGATGGCCATTCTCGTGTCCGGTCCCCATCGCGGCGTGTGCGACATCGCGCAGCCGCGCACCGGCCTGGAGATCAAGTTCTCGATCCAGCATCTTGCGGTGATGGCCCTCGATGGTGTGTCCACCGCCTCGCTCGACAACTACACCGACCGGCAGGCCACCGATCCGCGCCTCGCGCGCGCCCGCGAACGCGTCGCGCTGCACACCGACCAGGGGGGCGACCGCAACGCCGCCGTGGTCGAGATTCGCACCCGCGATGGCCGCACGCTGCGCGAAAGCGCCAATGTCGCGGTGCCGGCCACCGATCTCGATCGGCAATGGCAGCAATTGCTGGCCAAGGCCGAGGCCATCGTCACGCCGGTGCTGGGCGGTGCGCGCTTTGGCCGCCTGGTCGATGCGGTGCAAGCGCTGGACCGGCTCCCTTCCCTTGACCCCCTGTTCGAGGCAATCCGATGACATCCCAGGACACCGCTTCCGTGGACCCCACCGTAGCCCGGCTCAAGGCCGAGGCGACGCTGCGCGTACGCGGCAATCGCTACGAGGACTTCGAGCCCGGCCGCGCCTTCACCCATCACTGGGGCCGCACCGTCAGCGAGGCCGACAACACGCTGTTCTCGGTGCTGACGCTGCACTACAACCCGCAATACACCAATGCGGCAATGGCGGAGGCCGCCGGCCATCCGCGCATTCCGGTCAATCCGCTGCTGGTGTTCAACACCGTCTTCGGCCTGTCGGTCGAGGACCTGTCGGAAGGCGGCGGTCCGTTTCTCGGCGTCGACGAGCTCAGCTTCGTGGAGCCCGTCTATCCCGGCGACACGCTGTACGCCAGCTCCGAGGTGGTGTCGCGCCGGCTCGCCAGCAATCGCCCCGGCTACGGCATCGTGACCTGGCACACGCGCGGCACCAACCAGCGCGGCGAAGCGGTAATCGCGTTCAAACGTTCGAATCTTGTGAGGACCAGGGCATGACCATATCGGCAGACGGCAAGGGCTACATGACGGAAGAGCGCCAGATGATCCGCGAGGCGGCGCGCGAGTTCACCATGAAGGAGGTGCTGCCCGTCGCCAATGCCCTCGACGGCCCCGACGCCGAGATCCCGATGGATCTGCGCGACAAGATGGCCGAGATGGGGTATTTCGGCATCACGATTCCCGAGCAGTACGGCGGCCTGGGCCTCGGCATCTTCGAGTACTGCCTGATTTGCGAGCAGCTGTCGCGCGGCTGGATGTCGGTCGCCTCGATCGTCGCGCGCGCGCAGGGCGGCTGGATCATGAAGGCGATGCCCGAGGACATGCGGCAGGCCTATCTGCCGCGCGTGGTGCGCGGCGAATTCCTGAACGCCAGCGCGCTGTCGGAGCCCGACACCGGCTCGGACCTGGCCTCGATCTCGTGCCGCGCCGAGCGCGACGGCGACGAATGGGTGCTGACCGGCAACAAGTACTGGTGCACGTTCGCCGATGGAGCCGACTACCTGATCCTGTTCGCGCGCACCTCGCCGCCGCCGAGTCCCGACAAGCGCTGGGAAGGGATTTCCTGCTTCATGATCGAGAAGGAACGCGGCAGCTTTCCGCCGGGCATGACCGGCTCGCCGATTCCCAAGATCGGCTATTTCGGCTGGAAGACCTTCGAGCTGGCACTCGATGGCGTGCGCGTCCCCGCCCGCAACCTGATGGGCGGCGAAGGCAAGGCCTTCCTGCTGATGGCCAAGGGCCTGGAAGGCGCCCGCGCGCATACCGCGGCCCGTGCGATCGGACTGGCCCAGGGCGCGCTCGAGGACGCGATCGCCTACTCGCTGGAGCGCCGCCAGTTCGGCATGCCGATCGCCGAATATCAGGCGATCCGCTTCAAGATCGCCACGATGGCCACCGAAATCGAGGCCGCGCGCCAGCTGCTGTACTACGTCTGCAGCGAGATCGACAGCGGCCGCCGTTGCGACAAGGAGGCGTCGATGGTCAAGTACTTCGCGTCGGAGATGGCCGAACGCGTGACCTCGACCGCGCTGCAGATCTTCGGCGGCGCAGGCTATACCAAGCTGTTCCCGGTCGAGCGCTACTGGCGCGACGCGCGGCTGACCAAGATCTTCGAGGGCACCTCGGAAATCCAGCAGCGCATCATCGCCAACAGCCTGCTGGGACGTTCGGAGGTCGAAGCGATGATTGCCAGCCGGGCCTTCGACCAGCGCCAGGGCGCCGGGAGGGCAACGGCATGAAGACGCATGCGCTGACCAGCCACGACGGCTACTTCGAGGATTTCTCGCCCGGCATGCTGATCCGCCATGCGCGCGGCAAGACGGTGACCGAGATGGACAACGTGCTGCTGACCAATATGGTGATGAACACCGCCGAGGGCCATTTCAACGAGGACGCCATGCGGCGCGCGGCAAACGGCATCTTTTCGCAGCGGGTGGTATTCGGCGGCATCAATCTGTCGATGGTGCTGGGCCTTGCCGCGCAGGACACCGCGGAGCAATGCCTGCGCGAAATCGGCCTGGACAAGATCCGGCTGTCGCATCCGGTCTTCCATGGCGACACGCTGTACGCCTACTCCGAGGTGCTGGCGGTAGAAGACGCGCCCGACCGCGCGGATGCCGGCCTCGTCCGCTTCCGCCACTACGGCATCAACCAGCACGACAAGCTGTGCGTGCAGGCCGAACGCACGGTGCTGCTCAAGCGCAAGAGCCATTGGGGTGAACGATGACCAGGGGCGAGCGATGAGCGGCGACGAGCGCCCCGCCGGCGCGCTCGACGGCCTGGTCGTGCTCGACCTGACGCAGATGCTGGCCGGGCCGTATGCGTCGATGATGCTGGCCGACCAGGGCGCGCGGGTCATCAAGATCGAGCCGCCGGGCGGCGATCTGACGCGGCGCAACGGTCCGCATCTGGATGGCGCGCTGCGCCTGGAGCAGCGCGGATACGGCGCCTACTTCGGCTCGATCAACCGCAACAAGGAATCGGTGGAGCTGGACCTGAAGCGGCCCGCCGGGCGCGAGGCGCTGCTGCGGCTGGCACGCCAGGCCGACGTGCTGGTCGAGAACTACCGCGTCGGCGTGATGGACCGCCTCGGGCTGGGCTACGAGACGCTGGCCGCCGCGAACCCGCGGCTCGTCTACGCCACGCTGCGGGGCTTCGGCGATCCGCGCAGCGGCGCCAGCCCCTACGCCGACTGGCCGGCCTATGACCCGGTCGCGCAGGCCATGGGCGGCATCATGGGCATCACCGGCGCCCGCCGCGGCGGCCCGCCCACCAAGATCGGCCCGGGCGTCGGCGATATCGTGCCGGCGATGTTCCTGGCGTACGGCATCGCGGCGGCCTGCTGGCGCGCACAGCGTACCGGCCAGGGGCAGTTCGTCGACGTGGCGATGGTCGACGCGGTGCTCGCGGTCTGCGAGCGGCTGGTGTTCCAGTACGGCGTGACGGGCAACGCGCCGGGGCCGGAAGGCAACGGCCACCCGCTGCTGTGCCCGTTCGGACTGTTTCCCGCCGCCGACGGCTACGTCAGCCTGGGCGTGCCGAACGACCGCTTCTGGGCCCTGCTGGTCGCGCGCATGCAGCGGCCCGAGCTGCAGCACGATCCCCGCTTTGCCAGCAACGACGCCCGTGTCGCGCATCGCGAAGAGGTGGACGAGCTCGTCTCCGCCTGGACCCGGCGCTTCACGAAGCAGGAACTGGCGCGCGAACTCGGCGGCGAGATCCCGTTCGGTCCGGTGTTCGATGCCCGCGACATCTTCGCCGACCCGCATTTCCGCGTGCGCGACATGCTGGTCGAGGTCGAGCAGCCGGGCGCGGCCCGGCCGTTGACGGTCGCCGGCACGCCGGTGCGAATGAGCGCGACGCCGGGCGCGGTGCGCCGCCGCGCCCCGATGGTCGGCGAGCACACCGAACGGACGCTGGCCGACTTCGGCTTCACCGCGACCGAGATTGCCGCGCTGCGGCCCTGACAAACCGGATCGCCATGGTTCGCCTGGCGACAGCGCATACCACCAAGGAGCAAACACAGCGATGCAAAGGGATGCACAACAACGACCGCGGCGGCTGCGCCGCTGCCAGCTTTCGGTGCCGGGCTCGAGCGAGAAGATGATGAGCAAGGCCGCCGCGATGGACGTCGACTTCGTCTTTCTCGATCTCGAGGATGCCGTCGCGCCGGCCGAGAAGCGCCCCGCGCGGGCAAGGATCGTCGATGCGCTGAACGGGCTAGACTGGGGCAGGACCACCCGCTGCGTGCGCGTCAACGACGTGACCACCGAATACGCCTACGAGGACATCATCGAAGTGGTCGAGGGCGCGGGTGCCAACCTCGACGTGATCATGCTGCCCAAGGCGATGAGCGCCGCCGACGTCCAGTTCGTCGACAAGCTGCTGACGATGATGGAGATCAAGCTCAAGCTGCCGCACCGGATCGGCATCGACGTGCTGATCGAAGAGGTCGAGGCCATGATGAACGTGGAAGCGATCGCGGCCTCCACGCCCCGGCTCGAATGCCTGATCTTCGGCATGGGCGACTACTCGGCCAGCCAGGGCGTCTCCGTGCGGGACATCGGCGGCAGCGGCGGCTATCCGGGCGATATCTGGCACTACCAGCGGCACCGGCTGACGATCGCCGCGCGCGCCAACCGGCTCGACGCGGTCGACGGCCCCTTCGCCGATTTCCGCGACCCGGACGTCTATCTGCAGGAAGCGCGGCGCGCGATGATCCTCGGCATGGTCGGCAAGTGGGCGATCCACCCGTCGCAGGTCGAACTTGCGCAGCAGGTGTTCTCGCCCTCGCCCGACGATGTCGCCCGCGCGCGCGACATGATGCGCGCCTACGATGCCGCGCTCGCACAGGGCCTGGGCGCGGTCCAGTACGACGGCAAGATGATCGACATCGCGTCGATCCGCATCGTGCGCAATCTGGTGGAGCGGGCCGCGTTGATAGGCATGTAGCAGTCGCGGCGGCGCGGACCGCGGCCGCGGCTCACCGCCGGGCAGTGATAACAACGACACGGAGACGATATGAAGGCTGAGATTCCACCCCCATGGCTGGTAGACGGCCGGCGCCGTCGCTTGTTGCGCGCCGGCGCGGCGCTCGCGGTGCTGCCGTGGCCGTTCGCGTCCGCGCGCGCCGCCAACTGGCCGGCCCGGCCGATCCGCATCATCGCGGCGCAGGCCCCGGGTTCCTCGAACGACAGTACCGCCCGTGCCTTCGCCGAGTATTTCACCAGCGTGCTGAAGGTGCCCGTGGTCGTCGAGAACAAGCCCGGCGGCGTCGGCATGATCGCCGCCGAAACGGTCGCACGCAGCGAGCCCGACGGCTACACGCTGCTGTTCACGCTGCACAGCCAGCTCGCGCAGGCGCCGGTGCTGCTGCGCAAGCCGCCGATCGATCCGTCGCGCGACCTGGTGCCGATCGCCGCGGTCAGCACCGGCGTGGGCGTGATGGTGGCCAACAAGAACCTGCCCGCCAACAACTTCAAGGAAGTGCTGGCGCTGTCCCGCAAGCGGCCGGTCTCGGTCGGCAACTACGGCGTAGGCTCGGGCTGGCAGCTGATGGTGGCCCAGTTGAAGAAGGAGACCGGCGCCCAGCTCGACATCATCAACTACAAGGGCACCGGCGCGATGATGGGCGACCTGCTGGCCGGCCATATCGACGTCGGCGCGGGCTCGCTGCTCGGCATGTCGGGCGGCCTGCAGTCCGGTGGCCTGAAGCCGATCCTGATCATCTCCGGCCCGCGCAGCGACCGGCTGCCCGGCATCCCGACCTGGGCCGACGAGGGCTTCAACAGCCCGGTGTTCCGCAACCTGACCGAATGCAACATGCTGCTGGGACCGGCCGGGCTGCCACCGGAGATCGGCGCGCGGCTGGCCGAGCTGGTGACGAAATCGATCACCGAGTCCGAGCAGGTCAAGATGGTCCGGCAACAACTCGGCAGCCAGGACACGCCGTTGACCGGCGATGCGCTGCGCCAGTTCATCGGCCGCGTGTGGCCCACCTACCAGGCCGCGACCAAGGCGATCGGGCTGACGCTGCAATGACGCAGGGAGCGGCGTGCCTGTTGGGGTAAGGCACGCCCGTATGCCGTATCGCAGACCGTCCGGCGCCATGGCACGGCCTGGGCTCAGGTCGGCCAGGCCGATCCCAGGATGATGCTGCAGAAGTTCAGGCGCTGGTAGTTCGGATCCTTCAGCGCCAGCACGTCGGCCTTGACGTTGCCGAAGGTCGTCAGCGGCTTGCGGCGCGTGCCCTCGGCGAAATGGTCGATGATGCTTTCCTTGAAGTTGTGCTCGCGCGGGTGATGCCGGCAGACGTGGTCGCGCTGCTCGCCGGTGAAGTCGTGATAGCACAGTCCCAGCACGTCCATCTCCACGCCCGCCGTGACCAGCGCCACCGTCGGGCGCATATGTTCGGGAACGCCCGGCGTCGTATGCAGCGCGATCGCGGCCCAGACATCGTCGATATCCCGCTCGGCAATGCCATAGCCCTTCAGGAAGTCGCGCGCCGCGTTGGCGCCGTCCACCTCGAAGCGCAGATTGTCGCTGGCATAGCGCTGCGTCAGCCCCATATCGTGAAACATCGCGCCGATATAGAGCAGCTCGGGGTCGTAGGCCAGCGCCTTGCGCTCGCCGGTCAGCGCGCCCCAGAAGAACACGCGGCGGCTGTGGTGGTACAGCAGGTCGTCCTCGGTATCGCGCACCAGCTGGGTCGCGGCGCGTGCCATCGCGCTGTCGGGTACGCGAATGCCGGCAATGATTTCGGCCATCTTGATTGCTCCTGAAGGATCGGCATGGCGGTCATCGGCAAGGCGCACGATGCGGTCGCCATCGCAAGAGTGAGAAGGGAACTGCCAGCCGGGGCCGCCGCCGTCCTGGGTCGTCCTGGGTCGTCCTTGGTCGCCTTCGGTCGCCACAGCGGTCCCGGTCTCGCGCTTTCATTCTGGTCTGCGCCGTGTTTGACTACAATGACGCCATTCCGTCAGATCCGGACATCGTGACGGCGCTTGAAGACAGCCGCAGGAAACCCATCCCATGAGCGTGACCACCGTAGCCATCCTGATGCTCGACGGCGTGCAGGCGCTGGACGTCGCCGGGCCGGTCGACGTCTTCGCCGAGGCCAATGCCTTTATCGGCCGCAAGGACCGCTATGAAACGGTGCTGGTGGGCAGGACGCGCAAGCCGCTGCGCGCGTCGAACGGCATGCAGCTGATGCCGGACCTGTCGCTGGGCGACGAAGCACCCCGCTTCGATATCGTGCTGGTGGCCGGCGGCCCCGGGCTGCCGACCGCGCCGGCGGACGCCGCGGTGTCGAAGTGGCTGCGTACCGCGGCGTCGCGCGCGCGGCTGCATGGGTCGGTCTGTACCGGCGCCTTTGTGCTGGGCCATGCCGGCCTGCTGGACGGCCGCACGGTGACGACCCATTGGCAGAATGCCGCCCACCTCGCGGAGCGCTTTCCCGCCGCCACGGTCGAGTACGACCGCATCTATCTGCGCGACGGCAAGCTGGTCACCTCGGCGGGCGTCACCGCCGGAATCGACCTGGCGTTGGCCATGGTGCGGGAAGACCATGGCGCCGCGGTGGCGCTGGCGGTGGCCAAGCGGCTGGTGGTGGTGGCGCAGCGCCAGGGCGGCCAGTCGCAGTTCAGCCCGTATCTGGCCGCGACGCCAAGCCGGGCCGATTCGCCGGTGGCGCGGGTGCAGGCCTATGTGATGGCCAATATCGGCGCCAGGCTGACGCTCGACGCACTGGCTGCCGAAGTCGGCATGAGCGGACGCAATCTGGTCCGCCTGTTCGTCGCGGATACCGGCATGACGCCGCATGCGTTCATCGAGCGGGCGCGCATCGATATCGCGCGTAATCTGCTGGAAGGCAGCACCCTGCCGCTGAAATCGATCGCCTACAAGTGCGGCTTCGTGACGGTCGACCGCATGCGCGTACTGTTCCAGCAGCGGCTGGGGATCTCGCCGGCGCAGTATCGTGCGAGCTTCCGCTAGCGCCGGCGAGATCGCCGCGCATCAGATCACGCCGCCGTTCGCGCGCAGCGTCTGCCCGTTGATCCAGGCGCCATCGGGACCGGCGAGGAAGGCCACCGCATTGGCGATGTCCTCGGGCTGGCCAAGCCGCTCCAGCGGCGCCAGCCTGGCGAGCCGCTCGATGACCTCCTCCGGCTTGCCGTCGAGGAACAGCGCGGTCGCGGTCGGACCGGGCGCCACCGTGTTGACGGTGATATTGCGGCCGCGCAATTCCTTGGTCAGCACGTGCGTCATCGCCTCGACGCCGGCCTTGGTGGCCGCATAGATGCCGTAGGTGGGCTGATACAGGCCGACCACGCTCGACGACAGATTGATGATCCGCCCGCCGTTGCGCAGCCGCCGCGACGCCTCGCGCAGCGTGTTGAAGGTGCCCTTCAGGTTGATGGCGACCTGGCTGTCGAACAGGGCGTCGTCGCTGTCGGCCAGCGTGGCCAGCCGCATGATGCCGGCGTTATTGACCAGCACATCGACGCCGCCGAAGGCGGTCTCCGCCGCGTCGAACATGCGCCGGACCGCGGCGCTGTCGCTGACGTCGGCCTGCGCGGTGATGGCGCGCCCGCCCTCCTGCTCGATCTGCCCCGCCAGCGCCTCCGCCTCGCGGGCGCTGCCGGCATAGTTGATGACGACGGTGAAGCCGTCGCGGGCCAGGCGCTGCGCGATCGCGGCGCCGATGCCGCGCGAGGCGCCCGTCACGATGGCGACCCGGCTTGCGGCGCGGTCGTTGGCGCTGTCGTTGGTACCTTCGTTGGTGCGGTCGTTGGTGCTCATGTCAGTTCTCCGTTGGAAGGTCGCGGAAAGAAGGGAATGCTTGCGACATGGGAGAACTATGCGCGGCGGCGCCGAAAAGATCATCGCCCCGGCATTGGCAGGACTGTTGGCCGGTCTTGAACAATGGTGCCGCCTTCGCAATGGGGCTGGCGGGTCGATTCGGCTGACCCGCTATGCAGCGCGAAGCAGCACCGCGACCAGATTGTCCGCCGCCGCGCGCAAGCGCTTCTCGTCCTGATAGACCCGTTCGACCACCACCAGCCCCCGCGTGAAGGTGACGATCAGCCGGGCCGCCTGCCGCGGCGGCAGCGCGAGCTGCGACGGTTCGCCTTCTCGTGACAAGCGCTCGAACAGCACCTGCTCGATATCGTCCAGCAAGGCCTTCAGGGCCGTGCGCAGCGGCCCGTCCAGATCTTCGGTGCCCACCGCGGTCTTGGTGCTGAGGCAGCCGCGGGTCGGCATCCCGCTGCCCATCGAAGTGGTCATCGAAACAATCACACAGCCGAAGAAGCTGCGCAGCGCGTCGCGCAGCCTGGGCTTGTCCAGCGCCTCGCGCATCTGGCTAACGAAGCGCTCGCGATAGACGTCGAACACGCGCAGGAACAGCGTCTCCTTGTCGCCGTAGGCGTTGTACAGGGAGCCGCGCTGCACCCCGGTGGCCTCGGCCAGCTCCTGCATCGAGGTCGCCGCATAGCCCTTCTGCCAGAACAGCGCCAGCGCCTTGTCCAGCGCGAGGCTTTCATCGAATTGGCGAACGCCAGCCATCTGTTTCTCCGAATGCCGGGGCGTCAAATGCCCCTGGAAGACATGCTGCCATTTAAGCGCATGATTGACATCTCCGTCAATCTTGACTATGTTGTCAAACATGACACGAGTGTCAAACATGACACGTCCATCGCGTTGTCGCTGGACGTTGGCCTCCCTCCGCCCTCCCTCAACAACCGAACGAATGACCAAGCCATCCCCCACCTTCACGCCGGCACAGCTGGACCGCGCGCTGGTCTGGCGCTATATCTTTGCCGGCCTGTGCGCCAGCCTCGACAGCATCGGACTGGCGCGTTTCGCCTTCACGCCGCTGATTCCCGAACTGATCCAGGCGCACTGGTTCCCGGCCTCCAGCGTGATCTATCTGGGCGCCGCCAATCTGGCCGGCTATGTCTGCGGCGCGTTGATCGGCCGCGCCGTCGGCGCACGCCTGGGCAACGAACGCACGCTGCGGCTGATGATGGTGTGGATCACCGCCGCCTTCCTCGCCTGCGCCGTGCCGCTGTCGTTCGGCTGGTATTTCTCGTGGCGCTTCATGTCCGGCATGGCGGGCGGTGTGGTCATGGTGCTGGTAGCCGGCACCATCCTGCCGCACGTGCCGCCGGCGCGCAAAGGCGCCGCGGGCGGGGCGATCTTTCTCGGGCTGGGGCTTGGCATTGCGGGATCGGGCACGCTGATTCCGCTGCTGCTGGAACTGGGCCTGGCCCAGACCTGGATCGGCCTGGGCATTCTGTCGGCGCTGCTGACCGCCGCCAGCTGGTTTGCCTGGCCGCCGCGGCAACTGGATCATCCCCACCCGGCGGCGGCCAAAGCCCCGCCATCCGCGAAGGCGCATTTCGGCGGCGCCGTCTGGATGCTGTACCTGCAGTACGCGCTGATGGCCACGGCGGCCGTGGCGCCGATGGTGTTTCTGGTGGACTTCATCGCCCGCGGCCTGGGCGCGGGAACGCATCTGGGCTCGGTGTTCTGGGCGATCTATGGACTGGGCGCCATCGCCGGGCCGCCGCTGTACGGCTTTCTCGCCGATCGCCTCGGCGCCAGCCCGAGCATCCGGCTGGTCTCGCTGGTGCTGGCGATCGTGCTGGCAGCGGTCTACATCACCGACAATCTGCTGGTGCTGGGCGCCCTGACCGTTGTCATCGGCACCTTCGCGCCCGGCATGGTGCCGTTGGCGCTGGCACGCGTGCACGAGCTCGTGCCCGAGCATGCGCCACGGCAGAACATCGCGTGGAGCCGCGCCAGCATCCTGTCGGCGGCGGCGATGGCGGTCGCGGGTTATGCCTATTCCGCGCTGTTCAACGCGAGCGGCGGCTCGCACCGGCTGCTGTTCCTGACCGCGGCGGCGCTGCTCGTGGTGGCGTTGCTGGCGGACCTCTGCTTTCCGGCCAGGGCGAGGGATGCGCGGATGGCCCGCTCCTGAGCGCCGCTTACGCGGTCGCCTCGATCATCGCCAGCACGGCCGCCGTCAGCTCGCTCTGGGCATCGCCCAGCGGCTCCAGCGCGTCGAAATGGTGGCCGTGCGGCTGCACGACGATGCTGACGGGCACGCCGCGTTCCCGGAGCAGCGCGGCGTATTCGGCCTGCTGGCGGTGATACTCCGCCGATTCGTCGCCACCGACGGTCAGGATCATCGGCAGCGTGGTGGTGGGCGGATGGTGCATCGGGCTGTAGGGGGCGACATCCGTTTCGATCAGGCCGATCACGCGATTGAGATAGCACAGCCGGATCGGCTCCAGATCGTAGAGCCCGCTGATCGAGCAGCCGCCCTTGAGCACGTCCGCCGGCAGGCCCAAATCCTCCCACCGTGTGCCGGCCAGCATGCCGACCAGCTGGCCTCCCGCCGAATGGCCGGAGACGAAGATGCGATTGGCATCGAAGCCCAGCACGCGCGCGTTCCGGTGCAACCACACCACGGCACTGCGGTTGTCGCGCACGATCTCGGCCATCGTCGCGTCCGGTGCGAGCCGGTAGTTCAGCATCGCCACGTCGATGCCGCGCGCGAGATACGGGGCGGCCAGATGGCTCGAATCGGACTTGTCCAGGGCCTGCCAATAGCCGCCGTGAATGAAGATCAGCAGCGGCCGGCCCGGTCCCCCGGCGGGGAAATAGTCCAGCGTCTGCTTCGGATCGCTGCCATAGGCGAGGTTTTCCTCGACCGCATGCGCCTGCCGGAAGGCCGCGGCATCCGCCGCCCACCGCGCCAGGATGGCCGGGTGCTCCGGCACTGCGGCCCGGTTGTTGTACTGCTTGTCCAGCGATTCCTGATCCAGGTTGCGAAACACGGGCATGGAGCGAAACCTCCGTATTGGTGAGCGGCGGCGGACGGTGGGTGGACGGCGGGCGGTCGGGGATGACGCCCCCCTTGACGATATCAGCTTGCGGCGCGCCGCTCTTCCCCGACGATGCGGCGCACCAGATCGCAGACCGTCGGCACCAAGGCCTCCAGCCGCGCCGGCCCTGCTCCCTCGATGCGCTCGAGCACCAGTTCGTGCACCGCGCCCACCAGGGCCAGTGCGCTCTCGTAGGGCAGGCGCTGCCGGCGCCGCTGGTCCGTGCCGACGGTGCGCTGGATGAATTCGGCCAGTTCGCGGTGGATCTGCCGGCGTACCGCCAGGCCGGGACCGCCGAGGCTCAGGATCTCGATGAACAGCGTGCGCAGCAGCGCGGGGTTGCCCGCCATATAGCCGAGGTAGGCGCGCATCGCGCCTTCGACCTGGGCGGTCCACGGCTGGCGCGGGTCGATCGCGTCGCGCAGCACCTGCAGCGCATGCCGGCTGGCGCTGACGTACAACGCCATCAGGCAATCGGCCTTGGAATCGAAATGCTCGTAGAAGGTCCGGCGTGAGACGTTGGCCTCGGCGACGATATCGGCGATGGTGACCTCCCCATAGCCTTTGCGCGCGACGGCGCCGGCCATGCCTTCGAGCAGGCGGCGTCGGTGTTCGCTGCGGTCCGGCGCGGTGCCGGCGGTCAGGATCGCGGTTGCGTGCATGGGCGGCTCGTGGTGGGTCGCTCGTGGTGGGTCGCTCGTGGTGGATCGCCCGTGGTAGATCGCCCGTGGTAGGTCGCTCGTGTTGGGTCGCTCGTGGCGGGTCGCGCATTATCCGCCGCCATGGTACTTGACAGTACCGATCCACGCCATCATGATCGGTACTCCGCCGTACCACCCACCCGCACCCGGGAGACCACCGTGACGCACCTCGTCGTTCGCCGCCTGCTCGTCGATATGGAAGCGCCGATCCCGCGGCATTGGTGCGCGGGCGATCCGTTCCGCACCGCCTTTCTGAATGCGCTGTCGATGAGCTTTCCGGTCGGCGAGCAATTCTTTATCGATGCGGTGCGCAATGGCCTGAAGGCCCTGCCGCCCGAACAGCAGGACCGGTTCCGCGCCGAGGTGCAGGGTTTCGTCGGCCAGGAGGCCACGCATCGCCGCCTGCACGGCCTCTACAACGAGCATCTGCGCAGGCAGGGGCTGGTCAACGCGTGGGAGGTCCGATCGAAGGAACGGCTGAAGCAACTGGAAGGGGTGGACCCGCGCCACCCGCTAGCGATCACGGCGGCGTTCGAACACTTCACCGCGATCTTCGCCGACTGGATGCTGCGCAACGCAGACATGCTCGGCGAGCAGGATCCGCGCCTGGCGACGCTATGGCTGTGGCACAGCGCCGAGGAAACCGAGCATCGCAACACCGCCTTCGACCTGTACCAGGCGCTGGGCGGCTCCCACGCATGGCGCATTACCTGGTTCCGCCGCATCAGCATCACCTTCCTCGGCGATGCGCTGCGCCAGACCATCGACAATCTGCGCCGCGACGGCACGCTGTGGCAATGGCGGACCTGGGCCGGTGCGGCGCGATTCCTGTTCGGCAAGCGCGGCCTGATCCGCCAGACGTTCGGCGCGTGGCGCGACTACTTCCGGCGCGACTTCCATCCGACCGATCACGACGCCAGCGCTTCGGCGCAATGGCTTGAGGCCCACCGGGACAAGTACGTGCCGGTAGGCGCCTGAGCGAGGCAGCGACAGACCAGGCCGCAATGCCGGTCTTGCCGCGTCGCCGCGTTACCAGTACGACAACACCAGCAGCCCAATCAGCACGATCGCGATGAACACCCACAGCGTCGGACGTGCGATCAGGTGGCGGCCACGCGTCGATGCGCGGGCGGCCTCGGCGTTGGTACCGTACTCATCTTTTCTCGGCATGGCGGTGACTCGAAGGGCTTGATATAACCGGGTGACGCACGGATCGTGCCGAGTGCGACAGCCTCGCCCGGTGCAGCGCGCCATGCCCCGGGCGCGTGCAATTTTGACAACGGCATGACCGCCTTGACTGCGTGCCCGCCGCACCCTCCAGGTACGCCCGCGGCACGCCGCGCCGCAAGCCCCGGCGCCAGCACCGTCGCACGCGCCCCCGTCCCGCCCGCGATCCGTGCGATCACCGTGCACGCCTTCCCCATCCCGCCGCCCGCTCGGCTATGCTTCGGTGGCCGGATTCCGCTGAGCCAGCCTCCGGCACGCGCTCCACCAAGACCAACAAAGCAAGGAGACCCGATGCGCATCGTCCGCCGGCGGCCCGCCGCCACCCTGCTCCGCCACCTCGCCCTCGTCGCCGCTGCCCTTCCCGTGCTGGCAGGCACCGCGTCGGCAGCGCCGCCCACCGACCGTTATGCCGCCCCCGGCCTGGAGAAGCCGGCCAGCATCCTGATCGATCGCTGGGGCGTGCCGCATATCTACGCCGGCACGCTGTACGACGCCTTCTACGCGCAAGGCTTCATCGCCGCGCGCGATCGGCTCTGGCAGATCGACCTGTGGCGCAAGCGCGGGCTCGGCGAGATGGCCAGGGACTTCGGTCCGACCTATGTCGACGGCGACCGCATGGCGCGGGCGGTGCTGTACCGCGGCGACATGTACCGCGAATGGCTGGCCTACGGCTCCGACGCCAAGCGCGTGGCCGAGGCCTTCGTCGCCGGCGTCAACGCCTACGTGGCGCTGACCGAGGCGCAGCCCGAACTGCTGCCGCGCGAGTTCAAGCAGCTTGGCTACAAGCCCTCGCGCTGGCGCGCCGAGGACATCGTCCGCATCCGCCACCACGGCCTGACGCTGAATTTCACCGGCGAGGTCGACCGCGCCACGCTGTACTGCCAGGCCAAGGAGCAGGCGGCGCGCGCGGACTGGCTGCGGCGCGAGCTCGATCCGCCGATCACGCCGACGCTGCCCGAGGGACTGGATCCCTGCGCCGTGCCCGCCGCCGCGCTGAAGAAGGCCTATACGCTGGCCACCGCCGCGGCGAATTTCCCCAAGGAAGCCTGGCAAAAGGCGAGCGCCGATGCGGTGCCGGTGGACCAGCTCTACGCCGCCGTCGACGCGAACAGCGACACCGGCCGCAGCCTGGGATCGAACAACTGGGTGATCGCCGGCAGCCGCACGTCCACGGGCCGCCCCATCCTCGCCAACGACCCGCACCGGGCGCACGGCGCGCCCAGCCTGCGTTATGTCTCGCATCTGAACGCGCCCGGCCTGTCGGTGATCGGCGCCGGCGAGCCCTTCCTGCCGGGCATCTCGATCGGCCACAACGGCACCATCGCCTTCGGCCTGACGCGCTTCTACATGGACCAGGAAGACCTGTACGTCTACGAGACCGATCCCGCGCAGCCCAAGTCCTACCGCTATCGCGGCCGCTGGGAGCCGATGGAGACCATCACCGAGAAGATCGCTGTCCGCGGCGAGGCCGAGCCGCGCACGGTGACGATCGACTTCACGCGCCACGGTCCCGTGCTCCATGCCGACGACGCCAGCCATCGCGCCTGGGCGCTGCGCGCGGCCTGGCTCGATACCGGCATGGCGCCCTACTTCGGCTCGATGGACTACATGCGCGCGACCAACTGGGACCAGTTCCGCGCGGCGATGAACCGCTGGGGCGCGCCCGGCGAAAACCAGGTCTATGCCGACCGCAACGGCAATATCGGCTGGATTCCGGGCGGCCTGACCGTGATCCGCCCCAACTGGGACGGCCTGTTCCCGGTACCGGGCGACGGCCGCTACGAGTGGGCCGGCTACCGCAACATGGACGAGCTGCCGTGGGCCTACAACCCATCCACCGGCCATATCGTCACGGCCAACGAGAACAATATTCCGCCGGATCATCCGGCCGCGAAGCTCGGCGTCGGCTACGAATGGAGCGACAGCTCGCGCGCGCGCCGGCTCAAGAGCCTGGTCGCCGCCGCGCCGGTCAGCTCGCTGCGCGATTCGATCGCCTGGCAGAACGACACCGTGTCGCTGCCCGCGCAGCGCACGCTGGCCGTGATGCGCACCGTCGGCAATGCCGGCGCCGCGGCATCGCTGCTGCAGGACCCGCAGGTGCAGCGCGCGGTCGCGCTGCTGCGCGGCTGGGACGGCAATGTGCGCGCCGACAGCGTGCCGGCCGCGCTGTTCGAGATCTGGTTCAGCAACCATCTGCGGCAGGCGGTGGTGCGCGCCGCGCTGCCCGAGGACGCGGCCAAGCTGGTCGGCGCCGGCGATGCGGCGCGCGTGCTGGCGGTGCTGGAACAGCCGGACACGTGGATGCCGACGGCGCGGCGCGACGAAGTCATGCTGACCTCGCTGAAGGCCGCGATGGCCGAGCTCGAGCGGCGTTCGCCCTCGCCGGAAAAACTGGCGACCTGGGGCACGCTGCATCGCGCGATCTTCCGCCATCCGCTCGCCAACATCGTCGACGACGCGACGCGCGCCCAGTACAACGTCGATGCGGGCGGCATCGGCGGGTCTGCCTTCACGCCGATGAACACCAGCTACCGCAACAGCGACTATCACCTGACCGCGGGCGCGTCGTTCCGCATGGTGCTGGACGTCGGCAACTGGGATCAGGGGCGCGTCGTCAATACCCCGGGCCAATCGGGCGATCCCGGCAATCCGCACTATCGGGATCT
This sequence comes from Cupriavidus cauae, assembly GCF_008632125.1. Classification (GTDB taxonomy): domain Bacteria; phylum Pseudomonadota; class Gammaproteobacteria; order Burkholderiales; family Burkholderiaceae; genus Cupriavidus; species Cupriavidus cauae. The sequence continues at coordinate 185,559 of NZ_VWRN01000045.1, read as the reverse complement.
CGCACCGATCTGGGCAAAGGGGCAGACGTTCCCGCTGGTGTATTCGCGCAAGGCGGTCGAACGTGCCGCGGAGAAGCGGATCGAGCTGACGCCGCGGTAAGGCGTCACCACCGCATCGATTGACGTCGAAGATGCGGCAAGCGGGCGTGCCTTGTGCACGCCCGTTTTTTTTAGCCCACCGCCTGCAGGGACGGCGGCGCGACGGCTTCCTGCGAGGGCCACAGCGACAGCGACGGCGACTCCGCAGGCGCTGGCGAGACATGCACCCCAAACCCCGTCCGGCCCGGTGCCAGGTCATCCCGCAAGGTCAGCTGCGGAATCGCATAGTCCCCGCCGTTCTGCCGGCGGAACGGAATCGGCGGCGTCGTGTCCAGCCGATCCAGCCGCTGGCCGAGTTCCTCCCGGATGGTGGCAAAGCGCGCCGCATCGACGCGGCCGGTCCGGTAGACCACGTAGGGCGGCAACACATCGAAGCCGGGGTAATGCAGGATCCCGTGCTGGATCGGGAACAGGATGTCGTCGATGGGCCCGTTGATGCCGCGCGGGCTGTAATGCGACTCCCATCCGCCGGCGGTGACGACCAGCATCGCCCGCTTGCCGGCCAGCGTGCCCTCACCGTAGCGGTCGCCCCAGCGCGCATCCGAGTGTTCGCCCACGCCATAGGCAAACCCGTAGGCATAGACCCGTTCCACCCAGCCCTTCAGGATCGCCGGCATCGAGAACCACCACAGCGGAAACTGCAGGATTACCGCATCGGCCCACAGCAGCTTGCGCTGCTCGGTGGCGATGTCCTCGCTTTGCCTGCCATGTTCGAAGGCGTGTTTCGAGTCGAGCGACGCATCGAAGCGCTCGCCGGCCCGATGGTCGAGGTTGTCCGCGGCGTCGAGCGTGGCCTTCCACTGCATCGCGTAGAGATCGGATACCTGCACCGTATGACCGGCCGCGTTCAGCCGCTGGACGGCAAAGTCGCGGATCGCCCCGTTCAGCGAGCGCGGTTCGGGATGCGCATAGACCAGAAGAACATTCATCGTGAGCCTCCATTGCCCATTGCAAGAGGAGGCCAGCTTAGGGTCGCGTCCGCTATATTGGAAATGAATTTCTGAAATTCCAGGTATTGTCATGAACAATTTCGGACGGCTGGATCTGAACCTGCTGATCACGCTCGACGCCCTGCTCGCGGAGCGCAATGTCACGCGTGCGGCCGAGCGGCTGCATCTGTCGCAGCCCTCGGTCAGCGTGCAGCTGGCCAAGCTGCGCGAGACGCTGGGCGACCCGCTGCTGCTGCCGGGCCCGCGCGGCATGCGGCCAACCGCCCGTGCCGAGGCGCTGCGCGAACCCTTGCGCGAAGCCCTCGAGGCGCTGCAGCGGGCGGTATCTCCGCAGGGTCCGTTCGATCCGGCGCTGGCGACCGACACCTGGCGCATCGCCGCTTTCGACTACGCCGAATCCACCATCGTGCTGCCGCTGCTGCGCGGCCTGCGCGCGATGGCCCCCGGCACCCGCCTCGCGGTCGTGCAGGCGGTGCCGTCGCTGCTGGCGCGGCAGGCCGAACAGGGACAGATCGATCTGGCTTTCCATACGACCGAGGGGGCGCCGCAGGGGCTGCATCGCCGGCCGCTGTTTACCGAGCGCTACGTGCTGGTCGGCCGCGCCGGCCACCCGGGTCTGAAGCGCAAGCCGACGCCGGCACAGTTCTGCAGGCTCGAACACGTGATCGTGTCGCCCAATGGCGGCGGTTTTCATGGGCCGACCGACGAGGCGCTGGCCGCGCGCGGTCTGTCGCGCCGGGTCGTGCTGTCGGTGCCGCATTTCCTGTTCGTGCTGTCGGTGCTGGCCAGCACCGATCTGGTCGCGATGCTGCCGTCGCGCCTGGTGCGCGATGCCGCCGGTCTGAAGGTGGTCGAAGCCCCGATCGAGATACCGGGCTACGAGATGTCGATGCTGTGGCACGAGCGCGTCCATCGCGACCCCGCGCATTGCTGGCTGCGCGACACCATCGTGGCATCGGTGTAGTTCCCGGCCCGGGCAGCCTTGCCCGGGCAGCTTGCGCGGGCAGCCTTACACCGGCTGCATACCGGGCAGCAAGGGCATGCGCTCGGCAAGGAAGTCCATCAACACGCGCACGCGGGCCGGCTGATAGCGGCGGCTCGGATAGACGAGGAAGGCGTCTTGCGCGCTGCCATGCCAGCGTGGCAGCACGCGCACCAGCGTGCCGTCGTCCAGCAGATCCTGCACCAGCCAGGCCGGCGTCAGTCCGAAGCCGGCGCCGTCGACAAAGCCCTCGCGCATCGCCAGCGAGTTGTTGACGCGATAACGGCAGGGCGCCTCGATCGTGGCCGGGCCGTTCGGCCCTTCCATCACGATCGCGTCGCCACCGGCCAGCCACGTGAAACGCAGCATGGGCACCGACGCCAGGTCCGCAGGATGGCGGACGCGCTTGTGCCGCGCCATCAGCGTGGGGCTCGCGACCAGCATGCGTGGCGACACGGCGATGCGCCGCGCGACCACATTGGGCGGCAGTTGCGCCCCGAGCCGCAGCGCCAGATCGACGCCCTCGGCCACCAGGTCGACATAGCGGTCGTCGAACAGCAGTTCGACCTCCACCTCGGGATAGCGCTGCTGGAACGCCAGCACCAGCGCGTTCAGGCGCAGCACGCCGAAGCTGACCGGCGCGCTCAGGCGGACCAGTCCGGACGGACGCTCGGCCTGCCCCTGCGCATCGCCGACGGCCTCGCCGAATTCCTCCAGCACGCGCCGCGCACGCTCGTAGAAACGGCGCCCGGCCTCGGTCGGGGACAGGCTGGTGGTGCTGCGCTCGAGCAGCCGTACGCCGAGCTGCTTCTCCAGAGCTGCCACCACCTTGCTGATGGTGGGCTGCGACGCCTGCTGTTCGCGCGCGACGGCCGACAGGCTGCCCAGTTCGACGGCCCGGACGAAGGTCTGCATTGCGCGAATGGTGTCCATGAAGGAGTTCCTGACAGGGTTGAGCCGCAACGCGCGTAGCGGGTTGCGGGTTGCGGGTTGCGGGTTGCGGGTAACGGATCGTGGGTCGCTCATTCCAACATCGAATGACCGACATGCCATTCTGCCATCTTCTGCAAGATGTCGGCATACCGTAGCTTGGCGCCTGTACCGGCTTGCGGCCGGGCTTCCACAGGACGATTCGAACCATGCCGACCTCATTTGCTCATGCCCTTCCCCGTGCCTTTCCCCGTGCCCTTGCCCGTGCCTTTCCCCGTGCCCTCCGCCAACGCTGGCTGCGCACCTGCGCCGCCATCGCGCTGGGCACCGCGGCGCTTGCCGCGTTCGCCACCGAAACGCCCACGGCCCACTGGCTGCCGACCTGGACCGCCAGCGAGCAGCCGGTCTGGCAGGCCGGCGAACTGCCGCTGCCGACCGGCGTGCCGGCACGGCTCGACAACCAGACGCTGCGCCAGATTGCAAGGATCAGCGTCGGCGGCGCGCGTGCACGCCTGGTGCTGTCGAACCGATACGGACGCGAGCCGGTGACGATCGGCGCGGCGCGGATTGCGCTCGCCGCCGGGCGCGGCGGCATCGATGCCAGAACCGATCGCGCGGCGACCTTCGGCGGCAGTCCGTCGATCACGATCCCGGCCGGTGCCACCGTAACGAGCGACGCCATCGAGCTTGCACTGCCGCCGCTGAGCGAACTCGCGGTCAGCCTGCACCTGCCAAAGCCGTTCCGGCCCGGCGGTTTTCATTGGGATGGCCGGCAGACCGCGTGGCTGGCACCGGGCGACGCCACGCGCGATGCCACGCTGCCGGATGCAACGTCCTTCAGCGGCAGGCTGCTCCTCGCCGCCATCGAGGTAGAGGCGAGTCACGGCGCGGGGGCCGTGGTCGCGATCGGCGATTCGATCACCGAAGGCAATGGCTCGACGGTCGACGCCAATCGCCGCTGGCCCGACGGGCTCGCCGCACGGCTCGCGCCGCAGGGCCTGGCGGTGCTCAATGCCGGCATCTCGGGCGGGCAGCTGTTGCGCGACGGCATGGGCGAGTCCGCGCTGGCGCGCTTCGAGCGCGACGTTCTCGGCCAGACGGGCGTGCGCGCGGTCATCGTCGCCATCGGCATCAACGACATCGGCTGGCCAGGCTCGACCTTCGCCGCGCGGACGCCGCTACCGGACCCCGCCGCGATGATCGAGGGCTATCGCGCGCTGATCCGGCGATCGCACGAACGGGGCATTCGCGCGATCGGCGCCACCATCACGCCGTTCGCCGGCGCGCTGGCCGGCACGCCGATCCGCGGCTACGACGCGCCGCCGCGGAAGGAAGCGCTGCGGCAAGCCATCAATGCGTGGATACGCGACAGCGGCGAATTCGATGCCGTCGCGGATTTCGATGCGGCGCTGCGCGACCCGGCACGCCCGGAGGCAATGCTGCCGCGCTACGACAGCGGCGACCATCTGCATCCGGGCGATGCGGGCTATCGACGAATGGCGGAAGTCGCCGCAGCTGCGGTCGCCGGGGTCGCCGTGGGCGCAGCGGTCGCACCAAGCGCCGCGACCGACTGAACGGCGTTGCCGGCGCCGCGCAATCTATCGGCGATCGTCGGTCAACCTCGCCACCGCCGCCTGCAGGATCTCGTCGGACAGCGCCGGCTCGTCGACCGCGCGCGACAGCATCAGCGCGCCGACGATCTGCGACAGCACGGCCAGCGCCTCGGGGCGCGACATCTCCACGCCCGCCTGCCGCTTCATCTCGGTCAGCAGGCCGGCATAGTCCTCGACCGCCTTCGAGAACACGGCCCGCACCGGTTGCGCGCGATGGCGCGTATGGCCGCTGCACGCGGCGAGCAGGCAACCGCGGTCCGCCGCATCGCGGTGCGTCGCCGACAGATAGCGCTCGACGAAGGCGGCGAAGGCCTGCTCGCCGCCCTGCTCGCGCATCCGCTGCCAGAACGCCAGGTTTTCCTCCAGCGCCTGCTCGCTCGCCTCGCGCGCGAGCCCCTCCTTCGAGGCGAACTGCTTGTAGAAGCCGCCCTGCGTCAGGCCCGCCGCCTTCATCAGGTCGGCAATGCCGATGCCGTCGAAACCATGCTCGCGAAACAGCCGGCTCGATGTCTCGACGACCCGCCGGCGGTTCTCCTCGGCCTGTGCGCGACTGACCCGCATCTTGCTCTCCTGTCATATGGCGCGGTCGCCGCTTCGGCGCTCCGCCCAAAAATAGATGTTGATCTAAATCTAAAACGCATTTAGATTGCGATCACCATCATAACCACTTGCCGACGCCGCTGACCAGCGTGCCGGGAGAAACAGGATGCAGAACATGCCAGCCGACGCGGGCGCCAACGCCATCACCGCTGCCAACGCCGCCGCGACCGCCGCCAGCCCCGCCACTCCTACCGCTCCCACCACCCGCACGCTGACCGGCAGCACGCTGGCGATGCTCGGCGGCCTCGCCGCGCTGGGCGCGCTGGCCACCAACATCATCCTGCCGGCCTTCCCCGCGATGGGCGCCAGCCTCGGCGTGCCGGTGGCCGAACTGGGGGCCGCGCTCAGCAGCTTCTTCCTGGCCTTCGCGATCGGCCAGCTGGTCGCCGGTCCGCTGTCCGACCGCTGGGGACGCCAGCCCCTGGTGCTCGGCGGCCTGGCCGTCTTTATCGCCGGCAGCCTGATCTGTGCCGCCGCCGATACGCTGGGCATGCTGATCGCCGGCCGCGTGGTGCAGGCCTTCGGCGTCTGCGCGGCCTCGGTCCTGTCCCGGGCGATCGCGCGCGACCTGTTCGATGGCGCCGCGCTGGCGCGCGCGCTCGCCTTGACGATGGTGGCGATGGCCGCCGCGCCGGGCTTCTCGCCCTTGATCGGCAGCGCGCTCGACAGCCGGCTCGGCTGGCGCTCGGTCTTTGTCGCGCTGGCAGTGGCGGGCGCGGCATTGGCGCTCCACTACCGGCTTTCGACCGGCGAGACCCACGCACCCGATCGCCGCCAGGCGGTGTCGATGGGCAAGGTCCTGCGTGGCTATCTCGCGCTGCTGGCCGACCGCCGCTTCATCCTGTCGGCGGGCGCGGTGGGCCTGATGACCGGCAACACCTTCACCTTCTTCGCCGCCGCGCCGCGCGTGCTGATGGGCAAGCTCGGCTTGTCTTCGCTGGCGCTGGGGCTGTTCTTCGCCATCACGGTGTTCGTCGTGTTTGCGGCCGGCTTTCTGGCGCCGCGGCTCGCCAAGGCCCGTGGCCTGCGGGCGGTCGCCTTGTCCGGCATCGTGATCGCGGCCGCCGGCGGCGCCGCGCTGATGGCCGTGCCGGGGACATCGCTGGCGGGCTTCGTCGGCGGGATCGCGGTATTCCTGTTCGGCATGGGGCTGGTCAATCCGCTGGCCACCGCGATGACGCTGCAGCCCTTCGGCCGCGAAGCCGGTGCCGCCTCGGCGTTGCTGGGTTTCCTGCAGATGTTCTGCGCCGCGCTGGGTACCGCGCTGGCGTCCTTGCCCTCCGACGCCCCGGCACGCCTGCTCGGCATGGTCATTGCAACGGCCTCGGTCCTCGGTCTGCTGCTGTTCCTGCAAACCCGCAGCCCGGTGAAAGCCGGGCAATAGCACCGCCTGAGGCCTTTCTCAGCCATTTTCCGCCAGGCTCAGCCGGTCTCAGCCAGTCCCATCCTTGCCCGAGCGGGCCGGAACTTCACGCCGGCGCACCGACTCACACCGGGATACCTGTCCCGCAGGATCGGCCGCTTCCGTTTCGGCGGCCTCACCGTCAAGAGGTGCGCAGATGAGACTGCAAGGCAAGACTGTGCTGGTGACCGGCGCCGCCTCCGGCATCGGCCGCGGCATCGCGCTGCGGCTGGCAAGCGAAGGCGCCAACGTGGTGGTGGCGGTGCATCGGCTCGACGAACGCTCCGAGCAGGTGTGCAAGCAGATCCGCGAGGCCGGCGCGCAGGCATGGCCGGTGCAAGGCGATGTCGCCGGCGTGGGCGAGGTCGAGCGCCTGTTCCGCGAGGCCACCGCTGCCGCCGGTTCGATCGACGCGCTGATCAACAACGCCGGCATCGAGATCCGTGCCACGTTCGGCGAGGTCACCGAGGAAGACTACGACCGCGTGCTGAACGTCAACCTGAAGGGCCCGTTCTTCCTGTCGCAGCAATTCGTGCAGCATTGCCGCCAGCAGGGCCGCGGCGGCAAGATCGTCAATATCAGCTCGGTGCACGAGGACCTGCCCTTTCCCAACTTCACCAGCTACTGCGTCAGCAAGGGCGGACTGCGCATGCTGATGCGCAACCTCGCGATCGAGCTGGCGCCGCTCGGCATCACCGTCAACAACATCGCGCCGGGGGCGATCCAGACCCCGATCAACAAGGGCTTGCAGCAACGCCCCGACCAGCTGCGCGCGCTGCTGGCCAATATTCCGCTGGGCCGGCTGGGCGAGCCGGGCGACGTGGCGGGGCTGGCCGCCTTCCTCTGCAGCGCCGACGCGGACTACATCACGGGGGCCACGCTGGTGATCGACGGCGGGCTGCTGTGGAACTATGCGGAGCAATAGAGACGCGATCCGCGCGGCGCAGGACAGCCCCTCCGGCACCGCGCATGCCGTCCCGCCCGTCACGCCGGCCGCGCCGGACGGGCCCAATGCGCAGGCTGTCGCCGAGGGCGTCCATCCCGCCGCGGAAGCCGCCACGCGCGAGCCGGCGGTCACCCGGCTGCCCTGCCCGCCGCCGCACCGGCTCGAGGGATGCGCGCATGCCGATGCGCTGTCCCCGGCCGAACGCTATGGCGAGTTGTTCGTTCGCGTGCAGGCCAGCGGCATCTTCGCCGACAGCAAGACCTTTCCCGATTGCCTGCCCCTCGCCCCGCCCGAAGAGATCCTGGCCCGGTACCAACGGCAGCGCGATCTTCCCGGCTTTTCGCTGGAGGCCTTCGTCGCCGAGCATTTCGCGCGCAGCACCGTGCCGGACAGCCACTACGTCTCCAACCCCGACCAATCCCTGCGCGAACATATCGACAGCCTGTGGCCGGTGCTGACGCGCGATCCGATCGACCATCCGCCGTGGTGCTCGCTGCTGCCGCTGCCTCACCCCTATGTCGTGCCCGGCGGCCGCTTCGGCGAGCTGTACTACTGGGATTCATACTTCACGATGCTGGGCCTCGAGGCGAGCGGCCGCCACGATCTGGTGCGGGCGATGGCGGACAACTTCGCCTATCTGCTCGACAGCTACGGGCTGGTGCCCAACGGCACGCGCAGCTACTACCTGAGCCGTTCGCAGCCGCCGGTGTTTACGCTGATGACGGAACTGTTCGAGGCGCAGGGCGTGGAACCACCGCATGCGTACCTGCCGCATCTGCGCACCGAACACGCGTTCTGGATGGACGGCGCCGAACGATTGTGCCCCGGCACCGCGCATCGGCGCGCGGTGCGGCTGCCGGACGGCAGCCTGCTGAACCGCTACTGGGACGACCATGCGCGGCCGCGCGAGGAATCGTTTCTCGAGGACGTCGTCACCGCGCACCGCGGCGACCGGCCGGCCCACCTTGTCTTTCGCGATCTGCGCGCCGCCGCGGAATCGGGCTGGGACTTCAGCTCGCGCTGGCTCGACGAGTCGGCCCCCGGCACGCCGGCATCGCTGTCGACGATCCGCACCACCGCGATCCTGCCGATCGACCTCAACGCGCTGCTGTGGCATGCCGAGACGCGCCTGGCGACGCTGTGCGAACGCGCCGGCGATGCCGATGGCGCGGCCCGCTATGCCGCGATGGCGCACGCACGGCGCGAAGCCATCGAGCGGCATCTGTGGCATCCGGAACTGGGCGCCTTCGTCGACTACGACTGGCATCGCGGCGCCCGCCGGCAGTGCCTGACCGCGGCCACCGTGATGCCGCTGTTCGTCGGGCTGGCATCGGATGAACAGGCGGCCGCCATCGGCGCCACGCTGCGGGCGCGACTGCTCGCCGAAGGGGGACTGGCCACGACCTGCGTGCGATCGGGGGAGCAGTGGGACCAGCCGAACGGCTGGGCACCGCTGCAGTGGCTGGCGATCCAGGGCCTGCGCCGCCATGGCGACGAGGCGCTGGCGCACGAGATCGCCGACCGTTGGCTGTCCACCGTCGCCGGCCTCTATCGGCGCGAATACAAGCTGGTCGAGAAATACCGGCTGCGCCGCAAGGGCCGCCATGCGCTTGGCGGCGGCGGCGGCGAATATCCGCTGCAGGACGGCTTCGGCTGGACCAACGGCGTGGTGGCAATGCTGCTGCAGCACTATCCGGAGCATCCGGCGGCGGGGACGCGGGCCGGGGTTGGCGCGAACGGCAACTAAGAAGCGGCAAGCAAGGAACGGCGGCCAGGGGCAGCGTTCACTGGCATCCGCGCTGCATCGACCGGTGCTCGGGGTGTCATGCGCAACTCGTCACACCGAATCATTGCATAGGCAATTCCATACAGAAGCCAGGGTGAAGTTTGGCCAATCCCCGCCGTTAGCCATCGCGTCTGCTACCGCAGGCCTCGTCAACCGGCCGGCGCCATCGATGGCGGCCCCTTCCTGGAATTTGCTTCGTATGTTCTCCTCCATCCGCGCGCGCATCGTCGCGCTGTGCGTGGGCATTGTCGTGGCCGCGCTCGCGGTCAATGCCGCCGTCAATTACGCGGTCGCCGACTCCTACAACGACACCGCGATCGACAGTTCGCTGAGCGCGCTGCAGGCCGGCCATGCCGGCGCGATCGCCGACTGGGTCGACGGTCATGGCCGGATGATTGCCTCGCTGCGCGACGCGGTGCTGCAGGCCGATCCGTCGGCCGCGTTGAAGCAGGTCGCGGACGCCGGCGGCTTCGTCAACGTCTATGTCGGCTATGACGACAAGCGCGCGATGTTCTCCAATCCGACCGGGATTCCGCCGGACTACGATCCGACCGGCCGTCCGTGGTATCGGCAGGCCGCCGCGGCGGGCAAGCCGGTGGTGACGCCGCCCTATGTCGATGCCGGCAGCGGCAAGCTGGTGGTGGCCTTTGCCGCGCCCGTCGTCGCCGATGGCGGTGTCAAGGCGGTGGTGTCGGGCGACGTGGCGATGGACCGGGTGATCGCCAACGTCAAGGCGATCCACCCGACGCCGTCGAGCTTCGGCATGCTGGTCACGCAAGGTGGGCTGATCGTCGCGCATCCCGACGACAAGCTGACGCTCAAGCCCGTCGCCGATCTGGTGCCGGGTCTCGACGCCGCGCAGCTCGCCGCGCTGCTGACGGCCGCCGCGCCGACCGAAGTGCAGGTCGGCGGTGCCGCCAAGCTGCTGCGCGCCCGGGCGATTCCGAATACCGACTGGATCGCGGTGATCGCGCTGGACAAGACCGAAGCGACCGCGGGCATGCGTTCGGTGCTGATGGCCTCCGCACTGACGCTGATCGTGATCGCGCTGGTCGCCGCCGCGCTGGCCGGCATGGCGACGGCGGCCTCGTTCCGCCGCCTGTCGCAGGTGCGCGACGTGATGGACGCGATCGGCTCGGCCGATGGCGACCTGACGCGCCGCCTGCCGGCCGACGGCAAGGACGAGGTCGCGCAGATCGCGCGGGCGTTCAATACCTTCGTCGACAAGCTGTGCACGGTGATGCGCCAGATCCGCGATGCCAGCGAATCGGTGCGCCACGCGGCCGACGAGATCGCCGCCGGCAACCTGGATCTGTCGCAGCGCACCGAGTCGGCGGCGGCCAGCCTGCAGCAGACCGCCGCGTCGATGGAGCAGATCACCGCGACCGTGGCGCAATCGGCGACGTCCGCCAGGCAGGCCGACGATTCCGCGGTCGCCGCTTCGCAGATCGCCTCCGAAGGCGGCGTGGTGATCGGCGAGGTCATCGGCACGATGGACAAGATCGAGCACGCGTCGGCCAAGGTGTCCGACATCATCGGCGTGATCGAGGGCATCGCCTTCCAGACCAATATCCTGGCGCTGAACGCGGCCGTGGAAGCAGCCCGCGCGGGCGATCAGGGCCGCGGTTTCGCGGTGGTCGCCGGCGAGGTGCGCGGGCTGGCCCAGCGCAGCGCGCAGGCCGCCAAGGAGATCAAGACGCTGATCGAATCGACCGTCGGCGAGGTGGCCTCGGGCTCGAGCCAGGTACGCAAGGCCGGCGAGACGATGACGGCGATCGTCGGCAATGTCTCGCAGGTCAGCACCGTGATCTCCGAGATTTCCAATGCAGCGATCGAGCAGACGCGCGGCATTCAGGAGGTCAACCAGGCGGTCGGCCAGCTCGACGAGATGGTGCAGCAGAACGCCGCGCTGGTGGAGCAGTCGTCGGCGGCCGCGTCGGCGCTGCAGGCGCAGGCCAACAAGCTGGCGGGGGCGGTGGGATTGTTCCGGCTGGCTTGAAGCGGATCACGACGTCCCCCGCGCAGGCAGGAACCCCGCGTCTTGCGACGCCCCGGGGTTTCCCGCTTTGGCAGGGGGGGACGGATCGGTTGGCCGGCGTTGCCGGCGCGGCTTATTCCAGCCCGGCCTTGTCCAGGCCGAACGCCTTGTCCGCCGACCCCGGCACCGTGCGGAACGCGACGTTGGCGCGATTCCAGCCGTTGATGCCCATCACCGCGAAGGTCAGGTCGGACAGCTCCTTCTCCGACAGCTGGGCCCGCACGCGCTCGTAGACGTCGTCCGGCACGCCGTGCGGCGGCAGCTGCGTCAGCGTTTCGGTCCATTCCAGCACCGCACGCTCACGCGGCGAGAACAGCGTCGACTCGCGCCAGATGGCGACATGGTAGACCCGCAGCTCGCGCTCGCCGTGCAGCTTGGCCTCCTTGACATGCATGTCGAGACAGAACGCGCAGCCGTTCAGTTGCGAGGCGCGGATCGATACCAGATCGAGCAGCGATCGCTCGATCGCGCCGCCATCGATCGCGTTGCTGAAATTCAGATAGGCCTTGAACAGCTCGGGCGATTGCTGGATGTAGTTCAGGCGTTGGGTCATGGCTTTCTCCTGGTCGAAATGGCTGCGCACCGTTCGGGGCGCAAGGGTTATCACGGCGGCGGCCAGCGGCCGCCCGCCTCAAAAAACGTGGGCTCGCTCAGCAGGCGCCGCGGGCCAGCGCGATGCGCAGCAGCTTGTCCGGATTGCGCTGCGCGTGGATGCGGACGATGCGCTCGCCGTCGGTCTCGTAGCACTGCGCCGATTCCAGCTGTCCGTCGATGAAGCGCAGCACGGCCCAGTCGCCATTGAGCAGCGCCAGTTCGGCGCGTACTGTCTGCCCGTGGCGCTGCGGCCCGACCGCGAACACCTTGGCGATGCGCCAGCCGCCGACCAGCGGCTTGGGGAAGCTCGGCACCTTGCCGCCGCCGTCGCCGATCAGCTCGGCGTCCTCCGCCAGCATCGACTGCAACGCTGCCATGTCGCCGCGCTCCATCGCCTGGGCAAAGCCCTGCAGCAGGCGCAGATGCGTCTCGCGGGGGACGGCAAAGCGCGGCCGCTCGTCGCGCAGCTGCACCCTGGCGCGGCTGACCAGCTGACGGCACGCGGCTTCGCTCTTGCCGATCGCGCGGGCGACGTCGGCGTAGTCGGCGTCGAACACCTCGCGCAGCAGGAAGGCAGCGCGCGCCTCCGGGGTCAGCCGTTCAAGCAGCAGCAGGAATGCCACCGACAGGTCGTCCGCCCGCTCGGTCAGTTGCTCGGGGGTGGCGGGCGATTCGGTCAGTTCGGGTTCGGGCAGCCAGATGCCGGCGTAGTGCTCGCGCTGGGTCTTGGCCATGCGCAGCCGGTCGATCGCCAGCCGCGTGGTCACGGTGACCAGCCAGGCCTCGGCGTTGTCGATGCTGCCGCGGTCGGCCTCATGCCAACGCAGCCAGGCGTCCTGCACCACATCCTCGGCTTCCGCGACCGTGCCCAGCATCCGGTAGGCGATGCCGTGCAGGCGAGGCCGCAGCCGGGCGAAGGTCAGCGTGGCGGGGTCGGCGGGGGCGGCCGTTGCAGCCGTAGCCGCCGTAGCTGCGGTGGTGCCCGTATCTGCCGTGGTGGCCGTGGTGGCCGTGGTGGCCGTGGTGGCCGGGTCCGGCCGATCGCGGGTATCGGGTGGGCGGGTCATCGCGTTCGATATCGTCAAGGGTCAATGCCATGGCACAACCGTGGCGCCGCCACGGTGCCGGCGTGGCACTGTAGCAGTCAGTTCAAACCCAAGACGTCTGGCGCGGGCCGTTTGTGACAGCGCTGCCGAGCCGCGTCGGAGAAAGCCCGTATCGCCCGCCGCCCCGCGGTCAGGCGCCGTGCTCCGCCAGCGCCCGTGCGGCCGGCATCCGGTCCCAATATGGGGGATAGCTGATCACCAGACCGGCGGCGTCGACCACCAACTCGGCGGTGAATGCGGAGTCCTGGCCGTGATAGCCGCTCAGGCCGGTACCGGACGCCTGCCGTTCTGCCGCCGGCCCGAGCGTCTCGTAGCGGAAGCGGCGGCGGCCGTCCGCTTCCGTGGCCAGCAAGGTGTAGCGCTGCCGGACCGGCTCGACCGTCAGCTCGGGCAGGCGGACATAGGCCATCGTGAAGACCTGGCTGGCGCCCGGCTGCCAGCTGGCGTAGCACACCGGCAGCGTGTTGGTGATCGGCGTGGCCATGATGTCGATGTAGGCGGCGTCGGCGAGGTCATCGCGCGGACCGTGCCCATCGGTCCACTGCCCGCCGTCCCACGCGAGCTGCAGGGTCCGCGTGTCGCGCTGGTACACGGTGCGGGCATCGAGCCGGACAAAGCGCCAGTCCGCTCCGCATTCGAGCCGATAGGCCAGCTCCAGCGGACCGTCGTCCCACTGCGCCTGCATCCGCCCTTCGACCCGTACGCGATCCGGGGCGTGGATCACCGCGGCGACATCGAGGCCGGTCCGCGTCTGCCAGGACCACGCCACCAGTTGCACATCGGCGGATTGCATCTTGCCGGCCGGGGATGTCGATGGATTCATGATCGTCCTCCTTGTTGCGCAGACAGGCCTGGGCGCGAGGGCGCCCTGCACGTGGCGCCGGCCCTTGCCATCAAGACCGTCAATCTACCGCGACATCGGCCGGCCGGTGATGCGCAATCGGTATCGATTCCGGGTATTGATTTATTTTTGTCCGACCCGACACATAATGACCGCGAATATTATTCATAAATGGCCGCATGGTAAGCCGTTCCGCCGTCAATTAATCCTTCCATATTGCACACAATGGCACCGCGCATTGCGCAAAGGCGTCACGCAATACGCGTCGTCCGCCATTTTATTGGTGCGCCTTTTTTGTTTTTCATAATCATTCGATAACCACCTGAAGCGGCGCAGCATAGTGATTCCGGGAATGAATCCCTGCTGGTGAAAACCCTGCCATCCCTTTCACTTGACTTAATTGATATATCACATACCTTGTAACCCATCGCCACACCCAATGCGAGCGGGGCGATGACCGTGATGGCAACCGGCACCCCAACAGAGGGACACCAACGGCAAGGAGGAACGCATGGAAATCGATTCGACCGGGTCGTCCATCGCCGCCAGATCAGTTTAAGCAAGCCCGCTTCGCCCCATCCTTCAGTTCCGATCGCGCCTGCCGCCCCCGGCAGCGCAATAGCGTAGGGTTTTTTGTTTCAGGAGCGGATGTGTAACGGACATAGAAGCCAACGATACAGGAGACATTGAAATGCTAGCGACGATATCCGAGCCGAGGTGCGGCACCGCACATTCGGACAGGAAGAATCAAACGATTGAAGGAGTGCGCCATGAATAATTCGTCGACGGCGGCATTCCGCCCCAATCCCGAGGTCTCCGAAAAGACGCGCTGGATACAGCTTCTCGTTGGCGTCATCTGCATGATCGCCACCGCCAACGTCCAATACGCCTGGACGCTGTTCGTTCCGGAAATCCAGGAAACCTTCGGCTGGTCGCGCGCCAATATCCAGATCGCCTTCACCGTGTTCGTGCTGGTGCAGACCTGGCTGGCGCCCATCGAAGGCTATTTCATCGACAAGTTCGGTCCGCGCATGATGGTGGCATTCGGCGCGGTGCTGATGGGTGGGGCGTGGATCATCAATTCGCAGGCCACCACGCTGATGGGCTTCTATATCGGCGCCGCGGTCGGCGGCCTGGGTGTCGGTTCGATCTACGCGACCTGCATCAACAACGCGATCAAGTGGTTCCCCGATCGCCGCGGCCTCGCGGTGGGCCTGACGGCCGGCGGCTACGGCGCCGGTTCGGCCGCCACGATCCTGCCGATCGCCGCGATGATCGAGTCGTCCGGCTTCCAGCACACCTTCCTGTTCTTCGGCGTGCTGCAAGGCTCGCTGGCGTTCGCCGCCGCATGGTTCCTGCGCTCGCCGAGGGCCCACGAGGTCAAGGCGTCCCAGAAGCTGGTGCAGGCCACGCGCGACTACACGCTGAAGGAAGCGATGTGCACCAAGCTGTTCTGGCTGATGCTGGTGATGTTCGTGCTGGTGGTCACCGGCGGCATGATGGCCGTGGCGCAGCTCGGCGTCATCGCCAAGGACCTCGGCGTCAAGGACTTCCAGGTCGACCTGCACTTCTTCGTGATGGCCGCGCTGCCGCTGGCGCTGATGCTCGACCGGATCATGAACGGTGTCTCCCGGCCGCTGTTCGGCTGGATCTCCGACCATATCGGCCGCGAGAAGACCATGGTGATCGCGTTCTCGCTGGAAGGGATGGGCATCATCGCGCTGGGGTATTTCGGCCACAACCCGTACGCCTTCCTGATCCTATCGGGCGTGGTGTTCCTGGCCTGGGGCGAGGTCTACTCGCTGTTCTCGGCGCTGGCCGGCGATGCTTTCGGCACCAAGCACATCGGCAAGATCTACGGCGTGCTCTACACCGCCAAGGGCATCGGCGCGCTGTTCGTGCCGATCGGCAACCTGATCATGGAGGCGACCGGCACCTGGTCCACCGTGCTCTACACCGTGGCGACGATGGACCTGATCGCGGCGTTCCTGGCTTTCATGGTGCTGCGGCCGGTGCTGGCCGGACACGTGGCGGCGTCCAGGAGCCTGTTCTCGAAGGAGGCAGCGGCAGCCGGCACACAGGTCCCGGCCTGACCGGACCCTCACCCGCCGGCAACGCCGGGCACACGCCAGGCACGCCGGCACCCTGCACGGGCTTCTTCGGAAGCCCGTTTTTCCTTGCAGCAGTCTTGTTCAATACAGCGCCAGGAGATGGGTCGCCGCCTGCGCCATCATTCAATCCGGAGCGCAACGATGGCGACTTTTGCACTGAGCTTGCTGCAGTCTTACTTGTCGCCGTAGTGAAGACGGCAGGCAATGATGGCCAGCTCGTCATCGTTGGCGTAGTACACAAGCCGGTTCGTATCGTCGATACGCCGTGACCGATAACCGGATAGTGTGCCCTTGAGCGGCTCTGGCTTGCCCAGGCCTTCGAAGGGATTCCGCTGCGCGTCCTGGATCAGGGCATTGATCCGTTTCAGCGTTTTTTTATCCTGCCCCTGCCAGTAGATGTAGTCCTCCCAGGCGGCAGGCATGAAGGTGAGGTGGCGCGTCATTCAGCATCCGGATCGATCAGATCATGCTTCACGCCTTTGCCGCTCCGGTGCTGATCAATTGACTGCATCAGCCGCTTTGCGTTGGCCGGATTGCTCAGCAGGTACATGGTTTCCACCCAGCTGTCGTATTGCTCTTGCGACATGATCACTGCGTTGGGTGCGTCGCGTCGCGTGATGAGGATCGCGTCGTGATCGGCAATGGCTTGATCGATGACCGCCTTCAGATTGTTGCGGGCATCGGAGAAGTGGATTGTTCGCATGGCCTTCTCCATAGAGTTGTCCAACTAATTGAACAAGTATAGCAGAGAGGCATGCGACCTTGCTCGGCGGTACATCCGAGTGTACTGGCCAGAAGTGCAGCAACCTATGCCCCGCATTCTCATTCCTTGCACCTGCCCGGCGAACTGCCAGTAGAGCCCAGCGGCCTGAGCGCAACGCGGCCCGGTCGCGTTCCCTATCGCGCAGCGGCCTCGCCGAACTCCGCCCGCACCCACTCCCGCACCAGCCGCGTCGCCGGCCGCTCGGCGGCGCGCGGGCTGTAGACCAGGTCGTAGCGAAAGCTCTCCAACGACAACTCGAACGGCTGCACCAGCACGCCCGAGGCCAGTTCTTCGGCCACCAGCGTCAGGCTCAGCAGGCCGACGCCCTGCCCCGCGACCGTGGCCTGGATCGCGTGGATCTCGTCGGTGAAGGACAGCCCGGCGGACGCATCGATGTCGCCGGCGCCGGCGCCTTCCAGCCAATGCCCCCACACCGCGGCGCGCGGGTCCTGCCGTACGCCGGCGCCCCACTCGAAATGGATCAGCGGTGCGTGCCGCAAGTCCTTCAGCGACGACAGCCGCAGATGCGGGCTGCAGACCGGCGCAAAACGGTCCTGGAACAGCGGCTCGACCGTCAGCCCCGGATAGTGGCCGCCGCCATAGCGGATCGCCACGTCGGCATCGCTGTCGAGATCCACCACGGCATTGGAGGCGTCGAGCCGCAGCGTCCATTCCGGATGCGCGGCGCGAAACGACCCCGCGCGCGGCGCCAGCCGCTTGGCGACGAACGCGACGGTGGACGACAGCGTGGCGATATTGGCCGCGCGCTGGCGCTGCACCAGCTGCACCGCGCGTTCGAAGCCGTCGAGCCCGTCCCGGATCGCCGGAAACAGCATCCGCCCGCTCGCGGTCAGATCGACCTTGCGCGTCTCGCGCTCGAACAGCCGCACGCCCAGCCATTCCTCCAACAGCCGGATCTGGTGGCTGATCGCGGTCGCGGTCACGTTCAGCTCGTCGGCCGCGCGCTTGAAGCTCAGGCGCCTTGCCGCCGCTTCGAAGGCGCGCAGCGCGCTCAATGGAGGAAGGCGTCTCATGACGACTCCATGAATGAGTTGAACTCATCCATAACGTGAGATTTGACCATTTGTCGGGCCTGCCTGGGATCACGATACTGCGAACATTCTCCGCTGCGGTCATGAAGGTGGCCGCCTGACGGATGAAATTCCCTCAACTTTACCCCGGAGTTTCCCATGCTGCTCGAACAAGTCCGCACCAACCCCGATCCGTACGCGCCGTTCCTGCTGTCGCAGGGCATCCGCGTCGGCAATCTGGTCTTCATCTCTGGACAGGCCGCCATCGGCGACGACGGCAACATCGTCGGCCGCGGCGACTTCGACAAGCAGGCCGAGCAGGCCTTCCGCAATCTGCGGCGCGCGCTCGAGGCCGCGGGCTCGAGCCTGGACCGCGTGGCCAAGGTCACGATCTTCCTGAAGTCGATGGACAACTTCGGCAAGATCGTCGAACTGCGCCGCAAGTGGTTCTCGGCGCCGTACCCCGCCGACACCATCGTCGAAATCTCCAGCCTGTATTCGCCCGAGGCGCTGATCGAGATCGAGGCCATCGCCGTGGCCGAAGGAGCGCCGGCATGAACGCCCAGGCACGGCCAACGCTGTTCGATCCGCTGGACCTCAACGGCCTCGCCTTGCCGAACCGGCTCGTCGTCGCGCCGATGACGCGCATCAGCGCGACGCCCGAGGGCGTGCCCACGCCGACCATGGTGGACTACTACGCGGGCTTTGCGCGCGGCGGCTTCGGGCTGATCGTCACCGAGGGCAGCTACACCGACCGCGCGTATGCGCAGGGCTATGCCGGGCAGCCGGGCCTGACCGACATGGAGCAGGCGCGCGCCTGGCGCGCGGTCACCGACGCGGTGCACGCTGCCGGCGGCCGCATCTTCGTGCAGCTGATGCATGCGGGCGCGCTGTCGCAGGCCAACCGCTTCCGCAACGAGACGGTCGGCCCGTCTGCCATCGCGCCGAAGGGCATGCAGATGGGCGTCTATCGCGGCAAGGGGCCCTATCGCACGCCGCGCGCCATCGCGCCGCACGAGATCGACGCGGCGATCGCCGGATTTGCCGAAGCGGCGCGGCTCGCCCGCGATGTCGCCGGTTTCGATGGCATCGAGATCCACGGCGCCAACGGCTATCTGCTCGATGAGTTCCTGACCGACTACACCAACCGGCGCGACGATGCCTGGGGCGGGCCGATCGGGAACCGCATCCGGCTCGCCGAGCAGACCGCACGCGCCGTGCGCGGCGCGGTCGGCGACGGCTTTCCGGTCGGCGTGCGCATTTCGCAGGGCAAGGTCAACGACTTCACGCATAAATGGGCCGAAGGGGCCGAGGGCGCGGCGATCGTGTTCGGCCGACTGGCCGAGACGGGCATCGACTTCCTGCACGTGACGGAGTTCGAGGCGTGGCAGCCGGCCTTCCCCGGCGACGCGCGCTCGCTGGTCCGGCATGCGCGGCTTGCCGCGCCGCATCTGACCGTGATCGCCAACGGCGGCCTGCACGAGCCGGCGCGCGCGCAGGACGCGCTGGCCGATGGCGCGGACCTGGTCGCGCTGGGCCGCGGCGCGCTGGCCAATCCCGACTGGCCAGGGCGCGTGGCACAAGGCATCGCACCGCGTCCCTTCGATCCCGCGCTGCTGTCGCCGTTCGGCGAGATCAAGCCCGCCGAGCTGCGGATGCGCGAAGCGCTGCCGCTGGTGGCCTGAATGGCGAGCGCTCGTCCGCCCTAGCTGGCGAACGTGCGCTCGCGCCGTTCCTGGCACGGCGCGCAGCGCGTCGCGGTCGGATTGGCCAGCAGGCGCGCGTACGGAATCTCCTGCTCGCAGTCCTGGCAGACGCCGTACTCGCCGGCATCCATGCGCTCGCGCGCCTGCGCGATATCGTTCAGTTCGCCGCGGTAGTGCTGCTGCAGCGCCGCGCGGTCCAGCTCCTCGTTGACGCCCTCGGCGGTGTCGACGAGGTCCTGCGGCTCCCTGGCCGGGTTGCTGGACGGACGATCGCGTCCCTGCTGATAGAGCGGCTGCAGTTCGCGCTCGCGCGCATCCAGCCGCCCGCGCAGCGCGGCAAGTTGTTCCTGGTTCAGAAGCGACATGTCGCCCTCCATCTGGTGTCATCTCGGCTGCCGCCGAGCCGTGCCATATGTGATCGACATCCCGGCTCTCGCGCCGTTCCCGACATGGCGCCGGCAGGGTTTTCCCGCTTGACTGATCAAGCCCGACGGCCTACATTGGCCGGGCAGATTCAGATAAGAGACCATCTGTAGGATGGTCTCTTAGCGCGTGCAGTTTGCTGCGGCCTCTTACAGAACAATTCAAGGAGACCGCCGTGCAAGCGCCTGCCATCCGCCTTCGTGGCATCGACGATGTCATCGCCTATATCGATTCCTGTCCGGGTATACGGGGCAGAGCCGGCCTGATCTGGTGGCTCGCACTCGGTGGACTGTTTCTCGACGCCTTTTCCAATTCCGCATTGAGCGCCGGCCTCGGGCCGATGACGCGCGATCTCGCGCTCGCGCCGGCACAGGTCGCGCTGTTGACCTCGTTCGCCTCGTGGGTCGCGATCGCCTTCAATCCGATCGGCGGCTGGATGGCCGATCGCTGGGGCCGCGTGCGTCCGCTGATCCTGGCCAAGGTGCTGGCCGTGGTCGGCGCCGTGCTGGTCGTCTTCGCGCCCACGTTTGAAGTGATCCTGGTCGGCCGTTTCTTCGTCGGCGCGGCCTACGGCATCGACTTCGCCATCGCGATGGCCGTGCTGGCCGAATTCACCCCGGTCAAGCTCAAGAGCCGCCTCAATACCTGGCAAGGCATGTGGTACACGGCGGTCTGCACCAACCTGCTGCTGGCGCTGCTGTTCCACTCGTGGCAGGTCGGCGATGCGATCTGGCGCTATTCGGTCGCGGCCACCGCGATCTTCGGCGTGGCGATCCTGGTGCTGCAACTGCTGTTCCTGGTCGAGAGCCCGACGTGGCTGGCCCGCAAGGAACGGCTCGAGGCCGCCGCGCTCGCCATGACGCGCATCTACGGCCGCCCCTTCACCGCGGCACCGCCGGCCGAACGCATTCCGGTGTTGAACCAGGCGCGGCGGGGGCTGGCCAATGTGCTGCTGATCTTCCGCGGCATCTATCTGCCGCGCACCATCCTGGCGGCGACCGTGCAGATCGGCCAGTCGATCCAGTACTTCGCCATCGGCTGGTACCTGCCGCTGATCAGTGCGGCGCTGTTCGGCAAGGACTTCGTCTACGCCACCATCGGCGCGCTCGTCTTCAACGTCTGCGGCATCGTCGGCGGCTTCCTGTCGCCGGTCATCGGCCGCAGGCTGGGCCTGCGCCGCGCCTCCGCCTTCGGCTTTGCCGCGGTGTTCGCGATGCTGCTGGTGCTGGGCCTGTTCAACGGCAAGATGCCGCTGTGGGTCGCGGTGGTGGTGCCTTCGCTGTTCATCCTGTTCCATTCCGGCGGCCCGGGCGCCAACGGCAAGAGCCTGTCGTCGCTGTCCTTCCGCAGCGAGCTGCGCGCCGGCGCCAACGGCGTGATCGGCGCGCTGGGCGCGATCGGTGCCGCGCTCGGCCTGCTGGTGTTTCCGCTGTTCCGCGCGGAATACGGGCTGGAGAAGACCTTCCTGATCCTGTCGGTGGTGCCGCTGGTCGCCAGCCTGATCTGCTTCGCGATCCGCTGGGATCCGACCCGCACGGCCGTCCATCCGGACAACGAGGCCGATGCCCCGCAGTTCCGCGGCGACACCGAGGCGCCCTCGCCTTTTCTCAATCCCGCCATCGAGAAGTCCCGGCCATGACCCGCCCCACCGACGTCATTCTCGCCATCGACGAAGGCACGTCCGGCACCCGCGCCGCGCTGGTCGGCGCCGATGGCCATGTCTCGTGCCTGGAATACACGACGCTGACCGTCGATTCGCCGCGCCCCGGCGTGGTCGAACAGGACGCCAATGTCCTGCTCGACAAGACCCTGGCCGTCTGCCGCGCGACGCTGGCCAATGCGGACCGTGAAGGACGGCGCGTGGTGGCGCTGGCCATCGCCACGCAGCGCGCCACCGCGGTGCTGTGGGATACCGCCACCGGCCGCGCGCTGGTACCGGCAATGGTGTGGCAGGACACGCGCTACGCCGCCGAGCTGGAACGCCTCGCCGCGGCGTGGGATGCGAAGCTGCGGCCGAGCGTCGGCCGCCCGGCCGGCGTGCGCTCGCCCTACCTGTGGGCCGCGCGGCATCTGCGCGAGACGCCGGCCGTCGCCGACGCGTGGCGCGCGCGGCGGCTCGCCTTCGGCACCATCGACAGCTGGCTGCTGTGGCACCTGTCGAGCGAACGCGCCGTCGTGACCACGCCGACCAACGCCACCTCGTGCAGCGCCTACGTGCTGGCCGAGCACCGCTATCGGCTCGACTGGCTCGATGCGCTGGGCTTTCCCGCCGAGCTGCTGCCCACGCTGCGGCAGGACGCCGACGACTTCGGCCGCACGCGGCCCGACGTGCTGGGGATCGACGTGCCGATCCTCGCCTGCGCCGGCGACCAGCTGGCCGGTGCGGTGGGCCTGGGTTGCCTGGACGCCGGCCAGTCGATGTGCCTGCACGGTACCGGCAGCTTCGTCGACCTGATCGTCGGCCCGACGCTGCCGCCGGCGATGGGCCGCTCCGACAGCACGCTGACGATGACGGCGCGCCGCCACGGCGGCCAGTCGCACTTCTCGGTCGAGACCTTCGTCGCCACCACCGGCTCGGCGCTGAACTGGATCTGCGACAAGCTGCACTGGTTCGACGACGCCCGGCAGATCAGCGCGCTGGCCGCCGGCGTGTCGTCCTCCGGCGGCGTGACCTTCATCCCCGCGCTGACCGGCCTGCGCGTGCCGCGCATGGAGCCGGCCGCGCGCGCGGCGCTGAACGGCATCTCGATGGCGACCACGCAGGCCGAGATCGCCTACGCCATCCTCGACGGCATCGCGCATTCGGTCAGCTCCTGCATCGAAGCCAACCGCGACATGGCCGGCGTCGCGGTATCGAGCCTGCTGGTCGGCGGCGGACTGTCCGGCAGCGACGCGCTGCTGCAGATGCAGGCCGACCTGACCGGCCTGCCGATCCTGCGCATGAAGGAGACCGACCGCGCCAGCCTGCGCGGCATCGCGTTCCTGGCCGGCTCGTCGGGGCTGCTGTGGGACGACCTGCAGCAGGCCCGGTCCACCACCGCCGCCGACGCGGTGTTCGAACCGGCGATCGGCGCGGACCAGCGCGAGGCGCGCCGCGCGCTGTGGCATGCGCGCATCGCATCGGAACTCGGGCACGTCGATGCAGTGGCTCAATCCCACGCCCTCGCGGCCCAATAACAAGGAGAAGCAATCAACATGATGGTTCTGCCATCCCGAAGCGCCAGCCGCGCGCGCGCCGCCATGGCCAGCACCGAGCCCTTGCGGCTGGATCGCACGGAGCAGCTGGACCGGCTGCAAGGCGAGCGGTTCGACGTGCTGGTGGTCGGCGGCGGCGTCACGGGCGCGTACACCGCGCTCGATGCCGCGCTGCGCGGCTATCGCGTCGCGCTGGTCGAGAAGAGCGACTTCGCCTCGGGCACCTCGTCCAAGTCCTCGAAGATGGTGCACGGCGGCCTGCGCTATATCGAGCACGGCAATCTCCGCCTGGTCCGCCATTCGCTGCTCGAGCGCCAGCGCCTGCGCCGCAATGCGAGGCATCTGGTGCAGCGGCTGCCCTTCCTGTTTCCGGTGATGGAGCGCGACGGCGTGTTCGACAAGCGCCTGGCCAAGGCCTTCGACAGCCTGCTGTGGACCTACGACCTGGCCGGCGGCTGGCGCGAAGGCATCCTGCACCAGAAGCTGACCAAGGCCGAAGTGCTGTCGCACTGCCCGACCTTCAACGAGCAATACCTGACCGGCGGCTTCATGTACTTCGACGCCCGCGTCGACGACGCCCGCCTGACGCTCAATATCGCGCGCACCGCGGCCTTCCATGGCGCCGCCGTGGTCAACCATGCCCGCGTGGCCGAGATCACGCGCGACGGCCACGGCAAGGTCGATGGCGCCATCGTCCAGGCCGGCGAGCGGGAGATCCGCGTGCGCGCCGGCGTGGTGGTGATGGCGACCGGCGTCTGGCTGCGCGACTGGACCGGCCGCAAGACCGGCGAAGCGAAGACGCTGCATATCCGCCCGGCCAAGGGCGTGCATGTCGCAATCCCCTGGCTGAAGATCCGCAACGACTGCACGGTGACGATCCCGGTGCCCGGCCGCAACCGCCGCGCCACCATCACGCGCTGGGGCAATGTCTCCTACCTCGGCACCACCGACGAGGATTACGAGGGCGATCTCGACAACGTGCTGTGCACGCGCCGAGAGCTGGATTTCCTGCTCGAGGGCGCGCGCTCGGCGTTGAAGACCGACCTGCAGCCCGAGGACGTGGTCGGCAGCATCGCCGGCTGCCGGCCGCTGGTGGCGCCGCCCGGCGGCAAGACGCTGGAAATCCCGCGCGATCACGACATCCGCATCGCCGACGACGGACTGGTGACCGTGGTCGGCGGCAAGCTGACGACCTCGCGCCATATGGCCGAGCAGACCATCGACGCGGCGCAGAAGGTCATCGGCAAGCGCGCGGCATGCCGCACGAAATCGGCCTGGCTGCTGGGCGCGGCCGGCTACGACGCGCAGGCCATCGTCGCCTCGGGCGGCCTGTCGGCGCACCTGGGCGAGCGCTACGGCACCGAGGCGCGCTTCGTCAGCGACATCCTGCAGGCCGATCCGCGCCTCGCGCGGCCGATCGTCGAGGGCCTGCCCTACACCGAGGCCGAGGTCGTCTACGCGGCCCGCCACGAACTCGCGGCCAATGTCGACGACGTGCTGTCGCGCCGCATGCGCGCCCGCCTGATGGCGCGCGACGCCTCCGCCCGCGCCGCCGCGCGCGTGGGCCAACTTCTTCAGGCCGAACTCGGATTGTCCGAGGCGGCCGTGGCACGGCAGGTCGGCGACTACCTCGACGCCGTTGCCCTCGAAAAATCCGTTCTCATGGGAGATGCAGCATGATCAGCAAGGAAGCCATCAAGCGCGGCTACAACCGCGGCAACTACGTGGTCGGCGCGCACACGCCGCCGGGCTACGCCGCCACCATCGCGCGGACGCCCGACGCGCCGGGCCTGCAGCGCGATGCCGTGACGGTGGACGCCGCCACGCTCGCGGCGCTGCGGCAGGCCGCCGACGAGGTGCTGACCGATACCGGCAGCGTGGTCGCGTGGACGCGCGACTGGTGGGCCGGTTCGATGATGACCGAGACCGCCGGCAAGCCGGCGACGCCCCGCGCGGCGATCGTGCGCGTCTCCACCGTCGAGCAGGTGCAGGCGGTGATGCGCATCGCCAGCGAGCGCGCCGTCCCGGTCACCGTGTCCGCCGGCCGCAGCAATGTCACCGGCGCCGCGCTGCCGGTGCGCGGCGGCATCGTGCTGGACGTGTGCGCCATGAACCGGCTGATCGGCTTCGATCGCGACAGCCAGATCGTCGAGGTCGAGGCCGGCATGTTCGGCGACATCTTCGAGCAGACCATCCAGCGCGAGTACGGCATGACGATGGGCCACTGGCCGTCGTCGTATGCCATCAGCACCGTGGGCGGCTGGGTCGCCTGCCGCGGCGCCGGCCAGCTGTCGACGCGCTACGGCAAGATCGAGGACATGGTGTTCGGCATGGACGTGGTGCTGGCCGACGGGCGCCTCGTCACCGTCGGCGGCTATTCGCGCGCGGCGCTCGGACCGGACCTGCAGCAGCTGTTCATCGGCTCGGAAGGCACGCTCGGCGTGATCGTGCGCGTACGGCTGAAGCTGCATCGGCTGCCGGACCATGGCCGCGCCATCGCCTATGGCTTCAAGACTTTCGCGATCGGCCTGGAGGCCTGCCGGCAGATCCTGCAGCAAGGCGGCAATCCGGCTGCGCTGCGGCTCTACGACGAACTCGAGAGCGGCGTGCAGTTCGGCCTGCCCGACACCAATGTGCTGCTGGTCGCCGACGAAGGCGCGCCGGAGATCGTCGAGGCGGTGATGACGATCAGCGAACGCGTGTGCCGCGAGCTGGGCGAGCCGCTGGACGGCGATGCGATCTTCGAGCGCTGGCTCGATACGCGCTACCTGACCGGCAAGAGCGCCGAGGGCTTCAAGCGCAGCCCCGGCTTCGTCGCCGATACGCTGGAGATGTGCGGGCCGTGGAGCGCGCTGGCCGATATCTATCGCGACGTGGTCGCCGCGATCAACGCGGTGCCCGGCACGCTGGCCGGCTCCGCGCACCAGTCGCACGCCTATGTCGACGGCGCCTGCCTGTATTTCTCGCTGCGCGGCGAGGTCGCGGTCGAGGACCGGCAACGGTGGTATCGCGCCGCCTGGGATGCGGCCAACGCGGTGCTGATTCAATACAATGCCGCGCTGAGCCACCATCACGGCATCGGCCTGCTGCGCGCGCCCTATATGGCGCCGTCGCTGGGCAGCGCCTTCCCGCTGCTGGCCACCGTGAAGCGCGCGCTCGATCCGCACAACATCCTGAACCCCGGGAAGCTCGGCCTGACCGACGTTCTCTCCCACGAAGCCCGATAAACGCCATGGACAAGTCCCTCGGTGCACGCCTGATGCGGCATCCCGTCATTGCGACGCTGTACGGGGTCGAACAGGTCGACGCCTTCGTCGACAGCGCCGCCGAGGTGTCGATCGTCGCCAACGTCGAGCTGCGCAAGCTGCAGCCGGTGGTCGCCACGCTGACCCAGGCCGGCAAGTACGTCATCGTCAATATCGACAGCTGCGAAGGCCTGTCGCAGGACAAGGGCGGCGTCGACTACCTGGCCGACATCGGCGTGGCGAGCCTGGTCTCGACTCGCGTGGCGACCATCCAGCGCGCCAACCGCGCCGGCATGGTGACGATGCAGAAGGTCTTCGTGACCGACCGCTCGACCTGGCCGCGCAGCGTCAAGGCGCTGGAGCAGAGCGATCCGAACCTCGTGCAGATCATGCCGGCGCCGATGCTGGCGCATCTTCCCGAGGCGGACCGCAAGGGGCTGCCGCCGATCGTCACCTCGGGCTTCGTCTGCAACCAGGACGACATCCGCAGCGCGCTGGCCCACGGTGCGGTCGCGGTGTCGACCAGCGACCGCAAGCTGTGGCACCTGGAGCCGAAGGCGCTGAAGGGATAAGGGGATGAAGGGCTGAAGGGTTCAAGGGCGCGCGCACGGTCGATGCCAACGCATCGGCCGTGCCGCGCCGCTCTCCACGCTACTGCATGCCCGACGGCAGCTGCGGCGCGTGCACCGATACCCAGCTCCCGTTCTCGTACTTCTTCCAGTTGTCGCCGGCGTCGCGGGCGTAGAGTCCGTCTTCCAGCATCACCAGCCGCGTCGGATGCGGGGCGACCGGCGGCGTGCCGGCCGATTCGGGCGCCTCGCCCTCGATCACGCCTTCGGCGGCCGCGGTCGCCAACGGGTCCGCGGCGGCGGCCGATGCCGTGTCCGGCGGTGCGGCAGCTGGCGCCTCGCTCAGCGCGCGCTGCGCCGCGTCGCTGAGCCGCGCGCCATCGTCCGGCGAGCCGCCGCCGCACGCAGCCAGCAGCAGTAGCGACGGCAGTAATGGCAGTAATGGCAGTAATGGCAGCAATGGCAGTAGCCCCTTCCGCGGCGCCGCGGCCGGCCGCCTGCCTTGCAATACAGCGATCCTTTGCATCGCAACCTCCCTCAATCGAACAGCCGGCGCACCAGGTCGCCGATCAGCACGCCGCGCAGGCTGAACAGGGCCTCGCGATTGGCGGGAATGTCGCCATAGCCGCCGAGCCCATTGACGCCATAGCTGCGATCGACCGCCGTGTTGGCGCCCTGGATGTCGATGCGCACCGTCGGCGCGAGCGAACCGCCGCGCCGCGCGCCGATCGCATCGATAAAGGACTCGACCAGTCCGCCCGGCATCACGTAGTGCGAATACGACTGGAACGTTCGCGGATTCTGCGTCGGATCGAGCGCGAAAGGCTCGCCGCGCGGCCGGTTCATGTCGGTCGGATTCCCCAGCACCAGCCCGCTGCCATTGTTCAACGGCTGGTAGTCGCTGCGCACGCCGTTGCCGACGAAGCCGTAGACGCCGTCCGGACCATCGACGCCTGCGGCATAGGTCGAACGATGGCTGATCGTGAACAGGTAGTACTTGCCGTCCTTGATATAGATCTGCGGCCGCTCGGTCTGGTCGTTGACGCAATTGGCCGACAGGATCGGCGGCAGGAACACCCAGCGGCTCAGCTGCCTGTTGATCGCCACCGCCAGGCCCACGTTGGCCTTCTGGAAGACCGCGCCGGAGTCCATCACCGCGTTCAGGTCCTCGCGCTGCGGATCGTTCGGCGCGTAGCCCAGGTCCTGCTCGGTGCAGGTGCGCGCGCCGCGCGGACCGGCGGTGTTGCCCTCGAACACCATGAAGGTGACGCCGGGATTCGCCGGGTCCTCGAAGGTGAAGGGATCGCGGAACGAGAAGAACTCGTTCTGCTGCCCGGTCTGGTACCACGTGCCGTCCGGCTCCAGCAGCTTCATATGCTCGTTGAAGCCGGTCAGCCGCACGCCGTTGTGGTCGGCCTCCACGCGTCCTTCCGCCTTCGCAATGATGGCGATCGGCGGCGTGATGTTGCCGCCCGACGGGCTCGATCGGTTGAACGACGTCGCGGTATAGAACACCACGATGCGGCCATCCGGCATGATGCGCGTCGAGCCGGACCACTCGGCGTTGTGGGTCATCGGCGCGCCGCCGAAGATCTGCACGCTGGCACCGTCCGGGAACAGATGCCCGCCATAGATCCAGCCGCCGTTCGCGGGCCGCCGGGAGGCCGGAATGCCGGCGCGGCGATAGAAGTAGCCGATGCGCGCATGGATATGCCGGTCGTCGAACGTATAGCCCGCATTGCGATCGGCGGTCAGCGAGAAGATGATCTCCCAGCCCTTGTAGCTGTACTGGTTGGCCCTGGCATCGGTCAGCGGCCACGTGTCCCAGACCCACACCCGATCGTTGGTCTGCGGAAAATTGGCCGGGATGTCGGGCATCGTCAGATGCTGCGGCAGCGAGTTCTGCCCGGGGGTCACGTTGGGCGAGGACATCGCCATGATCTGGCGCGCATCGGCGCGCGTCCATCGCGCGGTGAAGTTGCTGGTCGGGTCCTTGGCCTCCTGCGTATGGGGAGTGGGCGCGGGCGCGGCGGGCGGGGTCTGGGCGCGGGCCGGCGCGACCGCCAGCAGCAGGGGTACCGATGCGGTGCCCACCGCCATCAGGCACCTGCCGATGCCTTCCGGGATGCGAAGAGAAACATTGTTCATGATTACCTCGGCGTCGAAGAGACGAGCGTCTCCGATGCCGTCGCGACGACGGACATGGGAGCGCCAACAGGATCATGACGCTGGACGGAATCGGACAGATGCGGGAAGGGGCGGCCTGTCGGGCAATACGTGGCACCGCGTGAAGCCACGTGAGGTCACGTGAAACCGCGTGACTCCGCGCGAAGCCGCGCACTGCGGACACCAGCGCGCCTCTCGGTGCAGGTCATCCGAAGCCAGCGTCTTGCCGGGGAAGTCCCCACGCGACCACAAGGACAGGTCGCGGACAAAGGCGGCATCGGCATGCTGCGCCATGCGCGCTCGTGAAGAATGACGCGGGACCTGGATGGCCCCCGTCATCGTTCGGGTCTGTGTTGGCCAGCGCGGATCATTCCTGCCGGGCATGGCCACATGAGGATTGCGAAGTGGACTGAATCGAGCCAGGCCAAGCGCCCTGCGCGTGCGCCTGCGACGGCGCCGTTACGGCCCGGGTAAACCCGGTTCACCGCAACGTAGAACGAGGTTAGTACACCGGTTGGCCGAATGCCAAGCCTTCGATAGGGCCGGCATGCAAGCGGTCCACAAGCGGTCCACAAGCGGTCCGCAGCGGTCCACAAGCGATGCGAACGCGATGTGCACACGGTGTACGCGTTGTTCAGGCCTGCCGCCGCCAGACCGCCGAAGCGCTCACCACCACCTTGCGCGGAATGATCTGCTGCGCGTGGAAGGCATCGGCAATGCGCTGCTGCTCGTCCAGCGCCGGCGCGTCGACCGCCTGCAGCCGGTAGCTGCGGCGGCGGTTGGCGATCTCGACGGTGGCCGCGTCCAGGCCGATCAGCGGCGCGTGCCATTCCGCCGCGGCGGCGGGATTGGCCTTGACCCACTCCCCCGCCTGGGCGAGCGCATCGAACACGGTGGCGAGCACGTCGG
Organism: Cupriavidus cauae; assembly: GCF_008632125.1. Classification (GTDB taxonomy): domain Bacteria; phylum Pseudomonadota; class Gammaproteobacteria; order Burkholderiales; family Burkholderiaceae; genus Cupriavidus; species Cupriavidus cauae. The sequence goes on along the minus strand of NZ_VWRN01000045.1, from coordinate 155,554 downwards.
CGCGGCGGCGCGCGAAGTCGCTTGCCGCCAGATAGAAGCGGCGATAACTGGCCAGGCCGGTGCCGTCGGCCAGCACGCGCGCCTGCGCCTGCCGCTGCGCGGCCGCGAGGAACGGGTCCCAGATGACCCACGCCGCCACGTTGCCGCGCTCGAATGCGGCGCGCGCATCGGCCGGCGTCAGATACGCCGGCTCGATATCGCGCATCGACAGGCCGTTGCGCGCCAGCGCCTCCAGCAGCAGGTAATGCGCGCCGGCGCCCTTGGCGAAGGCGACCCGGTGGCCCTTCAATTGCGCGATCGAGGTCAAGGGCGAATCGCGCGGGACGACGATCGCCTGCGCGGTCGGCGACGGCGTCTCGATCGCGTAGTAGGTCAGCTTCGCTCCGGCGGCGAGCGCGAACGGCGGCACCGCGTCGGCGACATCGGCGCTGAGGTCCAGCCCGCCGACATTGAGCGCCTCGAGCAGCGGCAGGCCCGAAGTGAACTCGTGCCACGACACCGAGACGCCCTGCGGTGCGAGGGCCTTCTCCAGCGTGCCGCGCGACTTCAGCAGGATCATCAGCGTCGACGACTTCTGATACCCGATCCGCACGGTTTCCGGTTTGCCGCCCACCTGCGCCCGCGCCGCGCCACCCAGCGCCCACGCCGCAATACCGGCTCCCGCCAGCAGCAGCTGCCGTCGCTTCCCCTGCATGTTGCGCCCCCCTTCTTTCATAGCGTGGCGATCGACACTTCGGTCGACTTGACCAGCGCGATCACCTCCTTGCCGACCGCAAGTTCCAGCTCCTTGACCGAGCGGGTCGTGATGACCGAGGTCACCACCAGTCCGCCGGAGGTCTCGACGTCGATCTCGGACACGACCGGTCCCTCGATGATTTCGCGGATCTTGCCGCGGAACTGGTTGCGTACGTTGATGGCATGAATCGTCATGACAGGTTCCTGGTTGAAATTGCTCGGTAATGGCGCGCTCAGACGGACCAGCGGACGCGCTCGGCCGGCCATGGCTCGCTGTTTGCCCGCGCGGACGCCGCCCGTGCCAGCTCGGCCTCGCGCTCCCGCAGTTCGCGCGCGCGGGCCGCGACGCGCTGCACCGAGCGGTCGAGCCGTTCGACGATGTCGGCCGCCGCGCTGTAGCCGCCCTCCGGCCGCGACGGCAGCTGCTGGTCGGTCGCGTAGATGCCATCGAGGATGTCGCGAGCCCCGAGCGCCGACAGCACCGGCTTGAGCGCATAGTCCAGCGCCAGCAGATGCGCGGGACTGCCGCCGGTGGCCAGCGGCAGCACGGTCTTGTCGCGCAGCCCGTCCTGCGGCAGCAGATCGAGGAAGGCCTTCAGCACGCCGCTGTACGAGGCCTTGTAGATCGGCGTGGCGACGATCACCAGCTGCGATTCGCCGACCGCGCGCACCGCGTCCTGCAGGCGGGCGTCGCCGAAATCGGCCTGCGTCAGCGCTTGCGCGGGCAGGTCGCGCGGCCGGATCGATCGGTAGGAGGACGTGATCGCGTCCAGCCGCGAGAGCGCGAGCTCCAGCAGATAGGCCGAACGCGAAGGCGTGGAGGGACTGCCGAGAATGCCGACGATATTCATCAGAGAGGTGCCAATGCGCGGGTCTGCGCGTCGTTGTCAGGGGATGCGATGGCGGGCTGGCGCAGCACGCGCCGCAGCACGCGTTCCTCGATCGCGGCGAATGCCGGCGCGCCGTGGCTGCGCGGGCGCAGCAGCGGCACGCGCTCGTCGAGGGCGATGCGGTGGTCTTCGATCAGCACCACGCGGTCGGCCAGCGCGACGGCCTCGGCTACATCGTGCGTGACCAGCAGCGCGGTGAAGCCATGCGCCAGCCAAAGGCCCTCGATCAATTGCTGCATCTCGATGCGGGTCAGCGCATCGAGCGCGCCCAGCGGCTCGTCGAGCAGCAGCAGGCGCGGCCGATGCACCAGCGCGCGGGCCAGCGCGACGCGCTGGCGCTGCCCGCCGGACAGCACCGTTGGCCAGTCGTTGGCGCGCTCGGCCAGCCCGACCTGCGCCAGCGCCTCGCGCGCGCGTTCGCGCCCTTCCCGGCCCGGCAGGCCCAGCGCGATGTTGTCGAGCACGCGCTTCCACGGCAGCAGCCGCGCGTCCTGGAACATGATGCGGGTTCCGTCGTCATGGCCGTCCCGCGGCCGGCCGTCGAGCGCGATCCGCCCCGCGCTGGGGCTTTCGAGCCCGGCGACCAGCCGCAACAGCGTGCTCTTGCCGCAGCCGCTGCGGCCGACGATGGCGACGAATTCGCCCGGCGCGATGCGCAGGTCGATGTGCTGCAGCACGGTGCGGCCGCCATAGGCCTTGTGCAGGCCGCTGACCGCGACCTCGGTGCCGCGGGGGCGGCCGGTGGCGTGGGTGGCATGGGGGCCGTCGGTATTGCGCTCGGCGCTGCGCGCCCCGGCCCGCGCGGTCAGATCGGTGGGCTCGCCGGGCTCGACGGGTTCCCTGCCCGCGCGCCGCAGCGGCAGATGTTGTTGCATGGCATGCATTGGATGAACTCCGGTAGGGGTCGATCGCGATCAGGTCGATTTGACGGGCCGATGGGGTCTGGCCGATGGGGTCAGGCCGATGGGGTCAGGCCGAGGGATCAGCCTTTCGCCGCGCTCTGATAGCCCGGATGCCACCGCAGCCACCACCGCTCCAGCCCCTTGGCCAGCAGGTCGGCCAGCTTGCCCAGCAGCGCATAGAGCAGGATGCCGACCAGCACCACGTCGGTCTGCAGGAACTCTCGCGCGTTCATCGTCAGGTAGCCGATGCCGGCCTGCGCGGAGATCGTTTCCGCGACGATCAGCAGCACCCACATCAGCCCGAGCGAGAAGCGCAGCCCCACCAGGATCGACGGCAGCGCGCCGGGCAGGATCACCTGCCAGTACAGCGCCCAACCCGACAGCCCGTAGCTGCGCGCCATCTCGATCAGTCCCTTGTCGACCGAGCGGATGCCGTGGAAGGTGTTCAGATAGATCGGAAAGAACACGCCGACCGCGACCAGGAACAGTTTGGCCGCCTCGTCGATGCCGAACCACAGGATCACCAGCGGAATCAGCGCCAGCGCGGGGATATTGCGCACCATCTGCAGGCTCGAATCGAGCAGCGTCTCGGCCGTGCGGAACGTGCCGTTCAGCAGCCCCAGCAACAGCCCGAGTCCGCCGCCGATCGCCAGGCCCGCCAGTGCGCGCCACGCGCTGACCGCGGTGTGCTGCCACAGCTCGCCGGACAGCGCCAGCGTGCGGAACGCGGCGACCACGGCCAGCGGCTCGGGCAGCACGCGGCTCGACAGCCAGCCGCTGCGCGAGGCCAGCTCCCACAGCAGCAGGATCAAGGCCGGCACCAGCCACGGCAGGCCGCGCCGCAGCACGGAAGCCGCCCAGCCCTGGGGCAGCAGCGCGCGCGCCGGCGCGGCCGCGGGAAAATCGGCCGCCAGCGCGGCACCGCTTTTCGAGGGATTCGACATGGCGTTCAACTCGCGGACAGATTGGCGCCTGGCGTGGCCGCCGAAGGCACGAAGGTATTGGCGACGATCTCGCCGAACGGTCCGGTCAGCACGCGCTGGGCGGCCTCGCGCTGCGCCAGCGGCAGCAGCGGAAACACCAGTTCGGCGAAGCGGTGCGCCTCTTCCAGATGCGGGTAGCCGGACAGGATGAAATATTCGAGCCCCAGGTCCGCGTATTCCCGGATGCGCGCCGCCACCTGCTCGGGGTTGCCGACCAGCGCGGTACCGGCGCCGCCTCGCACCAGCCCGACGCCGGCCCACAGGTTCGGCGCGATCTCCAGGCCCTGGCGGACGTCGTCCCGGTTGAAGCGGCCACCATGCAACTGCGCCATCCGGCGCTGGCCCACCGAATCCATCGCGGCAAACTTGCGCTGGGCCGCCGCGACGATGTCCTCGTCCAGATGCGACACCAGTTCGCTGGCCGCGCGCCAGGCTTCCTCCTCGGTCTCTCGCACGATCACGTGCAGGCGGATGCCGAAACGCAGCGTGCGGCCGACCGCGGCGGCGCGTGCGCGCACGTCGGCGAGCTTCTGCGCCACCGCCGCCGGCGGCTCGCCCCAGGTCAGATAGGTATCGACCTGCTCGGCGGCAAGGTCGTGGGCCTCGGGCGACGAGCCGCCGAAGAACAGCGGTGGATAGGGCCGGCTGATCGGTGGATACAGCGCCTTCGCGCCCTCCACGCGCAGATGTTCGCCGGCGAAGTCGAACGCCCCGCCATCGTGGCTGCGCGCCAGGATCTCACGCCAGATCGTCAGGAATTCGCGCGACAGCGCATAGCGGTCGCGATGCGACAGGAACAGGCCATCGCCCTGCAGCTCCTCCGGATCGCCGCCGGTGACGAGGTTGACCAGCAGGCGCCCGCCCGACAGCCGGTCCAGCGTCGCCGCCATGCGCGCGGTCTGCGACGGCTGCATCAGCCCGGGGCGCAACGCCACCAGGAACTTGAGCCGCCGCGTGGCGTCGATCAGGCTCGAGGCCAGGATCCACGAGTCCTCGCAGGAGCGGCCCGTCGGCAGCAGCACGCCCTCGTAGCCCAGGCTGTCGGCCGCGATCGCGACCTGCTTGAAGTAGTCGAAGGTCGCGGCGCGCGCGCCCCTGGCGGTGCCCAGGTAGCGCGAATCGCCATGCGTGGGCAGGAACCACAGGACTTTCATCGGGCATCTCCGGCCTGGAGCGCGCCGCGCTGTGCGACGGCGTCCCGTTTTTCCGATTTGTCCCGCTCGGCAGGCAACGCATCGGCAATGCGGATCGGCTTCGGAATCAGCTTCAGTGCGTGGAAGGTATCGGCGATCTGCTGCTGTTGCGCGGCGACGGCCGGCGTCAGCGGCGCGACGCCGAACTCGCTGCGATTGAGCGTGCGTTCGACGACGTCGGCATCCAGCCCCTGCTGCGGGGCGATCGACGCCGCGGCGGCACGCGTATCGGCCTTCAGGCGCCGGCCCTGCTGCAACAGTTCATCGAACAGCGCCTCGACGATCTGTGGCTTCTGCGTGGCAAAGCGCCGCGCGGCAAGGTAGTAGGCGTAGTTGTTGACGAGCCCGCGGCCATCGGCCAGCACGCGCGCGCCGACCTGCTTTTCCGCGGCGGCGAGGAAGGGATCCCAGATGACCCACGCATCGACGGCACCGCGTTCGAAGGCCGCGCGCGCATCGGCCGGCGCGAGATAGACCGGCTGGATATCGGTGATCTTCAGCCCGGCCTTCTCCAGTGCCTTGACCAGCAGGTAATGGACGTTCGAGCCCTTGTTCAGCGCGACCTTGCGGCCCTTCAGATCGGCCACCGTGCGCACCGGCGAGTCCCGGCGCACCACGATGGCTTCGGCTTGCGGCGCGGCGGGATCGAAACCGATGTAGACGAAGTCGGCCCCGGCGGCCTGCGCGAAGATCGGCGGCGCCTCGCCGACGAAGCCGACATCGACGGCGCCGACGTTCAGGCCCTCCAGCAATTGCGGACCGGCAGGAAATTCCACCCACTTGACCGCGGTGCCCAGCGGCGCGAGCCGGCGCTCGAGCGACTGCTGCGATTTGATCAGCACCAGCAGGCTGGCGGACTTCTGATAGCCGATGCGCAAGGTATCGGCAGCGGTTTGGGCCAGCGCGGCGCCGGAAGCGGCCACGGCGGCGCAGGCGATGGCGAGCGCGGCCAGCGCGCGGAGGCCGCGAAGCGCGTGATTCGGGATCGAAAGCGTCATGGCTTGATGGATCGGGGATCGGAGTAGCCCCGACGATAGCCCGGCGGGCCGCCATGACAAACGAAGCGTTTCGGATTTCGATACGCGGTCAGCGCATGTGGGATGCGCGCGCATCAAAGGCAACGACGCGACGGTCTGCCCCGGCGCCAGCACCACGACGTTGGCCATCATGCCGCCATCCCCGTGCCCCACGATATGGCAGTGGAAGGCGACATGACGGCGACGCGCCACGTCGGCGACGCGCTACCCCGCGCGGGACTTCCGTCGCGGCGCGGGGCGCTCCGGGCCGCCCCTGCCCTCCTTCAGCGCGGCGACGAAGGCCTGCACCGCCGGCGGCGACGCATCGGCCCGCGTCACCGCCACCACGGTCGCGCGGGTGCCGAGGTCCGCGATCGGCACGAAGGCGACATCGGGCCGGTTCGCCTCGGCGACCGAGGCGCCCACCAGCGTGAAGCCGAGTCCGGCGGCCACCAGCCCCAGCGCGGTATGGATCTCGATCGCCTCGTGGCCCGGCAGCGGGTCCGCGCCCGCCTCGCGCAGCGCCGCCAGCATCAGGTCGGCAAAGCCGCTCTGCGGGTCCTTCGGATACCGGATCAGCGCCATCGCGCCGAGATCGGCCGCGCGCAGCGACTTGCGCCGCGCGAGTGCCGACGTCGCCGGCAGCGCCGCGACGAAGGGCTCCTCGAACAGCACCGTATGCACGAGATCGGCAGGGCGCTCGAACTCGCCGATATAGCGCGAGATGCCCACATCGATGCGCCCGCGCCGCAGCAGCGCGGGCTGATGCTCGGACAGTTGCTCGACCAGATCGAGATGGACATCGGGAAAGCGCTTGCGGAAGCGGCGCACCGCCGTGGGCAGGATCGAGAAGATCGCCGAGCGCGTGAAGCCGATGCCGAGCCAGCCGAGATTGCCGGCGGCGACCGCGCGCGCCTCCTCGTCGAGCCGCCGCATCTGCGACAGCAGGTCCTTGGCGCGCGGATACAGGAAGCGCCCCGTGGCGGTCAGCGACATGGGCCGGGTCGAACGATCGAAGACGGGCGCGCCGAGCTGGCCCTCGAGCTGCGCGATCTGCATGCTGATCGCCGTCGGCGCGACGAACAGCCGGCTGGCGGCCTCGACGGCGCTGCCCGCGTCGACCACGGCGCAGAAATAGCTGAGCTGTCGCAAGTTCATTTTTTCTGAATCCGAGTCCAATAATCGATGTTTTATCCGGCTCGCACTTTACTTGAAACTGCGCCTCAAGCTTACGAGGACATCGACATGCAAGCCATGCAACACGGGGACGGCCACGCAGTGGGACGCGAAGACGGGCACGGAGACAAGCGGGAAGACGACTGGCTGCAGGCCGTCCGCGAGCTCTCCACGGCCGAGGTTTCCGACGCCCTGGACTATTTCCGCCTGCCCGGCAGCGCGCTCGGCATCCAGCCGATCGCCGGCGCGCCGGCGTTGTTCGGCCCGGCCTTCACCGTCAGCTTCGTGCCGGTGGACGTGGCCTCCCCCGGCACCGTCGGCGATTTTCTCGACGACATCCCGGCCGGCGCGGTGGCCGTGCTCGACAACGGCGGCCGGCTGGACTGCACCGTCTGGGGCGGCATCATGAGCCGGCTGGCGGCGCATCGCGGCATCGCCGGCACCGTGATCCACGGGGTCTGCCGGGACACCGCGGAAGCCGATGCCGCCGGCTATCCGCTGTATGCCCGCGGACGCTTCATGCGTACCGGCAAGGATCGCGTGCAGGTCTCGGCCGTCGGGCAGCCGGTCAGCCTCGGCGACGTGCGCGTGGTCGCGGGCGACTACATGCTGGCCGATGCCGACGGCGTGGTCGTCATTCCGCGATCGCAGGCGCCGCGCGTGATCGAGCGCGCGCTGCGGACGCGCGATGTCGAGCAGCGGATCCTCGACGCGGCGCTGGGCGGCATGGCGCTGCGCGAGGCCCGCCGCCAGTTCGGGTATCACGTGCTGCAGCGCGCCAGCCATTAGCGGACACCGAATGTCATTGACGAGCATCGACGGTCCTCGACGGCCTCTGGCGGTCCAACGCCGCCGGCATTGAACCCTTGCCCACAGACGACGAAACACGTCGCACCGAATTGCATCAGGAGACAGCATGAACATCGAACCTGGCCACGCTCGCCGCCTTTCTTCGCGCCGCCCTTCGCGCCGGCACGCCCTGCTGCTCGCCGCCGCCGCGATGGCGGGCCTCGGCCTTGCCGCCCCGAACGCCCGCGCCGCCACGCCCGAGCCCTATCCGTGCGCGACCCTGCGGATCGTGTCGCCCTACCCGCCCGGCGGCACCACCGACATCCTCGCGCGCATCGTCTCACCCGGGCTGTCGAAGCAGCTCGGCGTGCCCGTGATCGTCGACAACCGCGGCGGCGCCAGCAGCAATATCGGCACGGAATTCGTCGCGCGCGCCAAGGGTGACGGCTGCACCGCGCTGCTGGGCAACAACACCGGCATCGTGATCAACCGCAACCTCTACCAGCTCAAGCTCGATCCCACCCGCGCGCTGGCGCCGGTCGGCGAGGTCGCGTCGGTGCCGCTGGTGCTGTACGTCAACAGCGCGCTGCCGGTGAATTCGGTGGCGCAGCTGGTCGCGCTGGCCAAGGCCGCGCCCGGCAAATACAGCTACGCTTCGGGCGGCAGCGGCAGCCCGCAGCATCTGGCCGGCGAGATGCTCAAGCTCGAACGCCAGCTCGACATCGTCCATATCCCCTATCGCGGACAGGGACCGGCGCTCGGCGACGTGATTGCCGGCCAGGTGCCGATCGCCTTCGAGACCACCACCGCGATCGCCCCGCAACTGAAATCCGGACGGCTGCGTCCGCTCGCTACCACCGGTGCCAGACGCGCCCGCACGCTGCCCGATCTGCCGACGATGCAGGAGGCCGGCTTCCCCGGCTTCGTGATCGAGAACTGGTATGGCCTGTTCGTGCCGGCCGATACGCCGGCGCCGCTGGTGCAGCGGCTGAACGCCGCGCTGAACGCGGTGCTGGGCCAGCCGGACATCGCCGGCAAGCTGTCGGACATGGGTTCGGCGGACGTGCGCGGCACCACCGCGCAGTTCCGCGCCTTCATTGCCAGGGAAATGCCGTACTGGGAATCGCTGGTCAAGCGCTCCGGCGCCACGGTGGACTGAATCGCATCCCGGCCCCATCGCCGCCCGGCATCCCCGCTCGCATCCCAGCCTTCACCCCTTTCCTGATCCGGACTTCCCGCTAGCCATGACGCAAGCCGACATCACTACCGCGCAGCTCGACCGCCTGAAGCGGCTCGGCACGGCCACCATCCACGAGGCACAGGGCCAGCAGGGCGCGGTCGATCCGCGCATCGCCGCGCTCGATCCCGGCATGCGGCTGGCCGGACCCGCGCTGACCGTGGATGTCCGTCCCGGCGACAATCTGATGATCCACTACGCGCTGACCAAGGCGCGGCCCGGCGACGTGCTGGTGGTGGACGCCAAGGGCTTCGCCGAGGCCGGCCCGTGGGGCGACGTGCTGACCTTCGCGGCGCAGACGATCGGTCTGGCCGGGCTCGTCATCGACGGCGCGGTGCGCGACGCGGCCAGCATCGTCGAGATGGGATTCCCGGTGTTCTGCCGCGGCGTCTGCATCCGCGGCACCAACAAGCAGCAGCCGGGCAAGCTGGGCGTGCCGCTGATCGTCGGCGGCGCCGCGATCCGCCCCGGCGACATCGTGGTCGGCGATCGCGACGGCCTGGTCGTGGTGGCGCGCGAGCAGGTGGCGCAGGTCATCGAGGCCAGCGAGGCGCGCGAACGCAAGGAGCAGCAGATGCGCGAGCGGCTGGCCGGCGGCGCCACCATGGTCGAACTGCTGGAACTGCAGGACACCCTGGCGCGCTACGGCCTGCATTGAGCCAGGCCAGCGGAAGCCGCCGCCGGCGCGCGCTGCATGCGCAGGCTAGTGACCAGCGCCGCCAGCGTCAGCGCACCGGCGATCAGCAGCGTCGCATGCAGCCCCGCCGCGTCGACCGCGATGCCGCCGAAGAACGAGCCCAGCGCGATCCCGAGGTTGAAGACCGACACCAGCAGCGCGGTCGCGGCCTCGATGCCGTCGAGGCCGTCGGCGGCGCGCAGCATCAAGCTCTGCACCGAGACCGACACCGCGCCGTACGACAGTCCCCAGCACAGCAGCAGCACCGCGCCACCGGCCATGGTGCCGCCCAGCGCCGCGAACAGCAGCAGCGTCGTGCTCAACGCCAGCGCGACGGCCAGCAGCGCGCGTCCCGGATGCCGTCCGGCCAGCGGCCCTGCGGCGAAGTTGGCGATCATGCCGGCCACGCCGTAGCCGACGCCGGCATGGCCCCGCCGTGGCGCTTCACGGTCGACGGCCGCCCTTGCACGCTGGCGATCGAGGGACGCTGGCGCATGAACAATACGGAGGCGATGCGCGACCTGGCGCTGGCGGATGCCGGGCTGGTGCAGATCGCGGCCTTCCTGGTCGGCGGCGATCTGCGCGCGGGCACGCTGGTGCCGGTGCTGGAGGGGTTCACCGGTCCGGGGGCGCCGGTCTGCGCGGTCTATCCGAACCGGCGCCATCTGTCGCCGAAGGTGCGGCGGCTGATCGACGAGATCGATCGCGCATGGGCCGACGGGGCGCCGTGGAATTGAACAGGGGCGCCGGCCCCGTCCTGGCGCGGAGACTTCAGCCCTCGCCCAGCAGCCCCTGCGCATCCAGAATCGCGTAGGCGATCTCGGGATGGCGTTCGAGACAGCGGCGGATCGCCGCGGGAATGGTCTGCCGGGTCTTCTTGCACAAACCGAGCTGGTCGGCCAGTTCGATGTTGAAGCCGCGCACGGTGCGCACGCCGTGAATGCTCGGCTCGATCGTCACCGTGATGCCAAGCAGCGCATGCATTTTCTCCTGCATGCGGCGCAGGTCGTCGAGCGTCTGCACGTCTTCCAGCCGCGCGATCAGCCGCTTCTCTTCCTCCTTGGTCAGCCGCAGCACGCGGATGTCCGCCTGCGGATCGTCGAGCAGCTGCTCGCGGCCGCAGACGCAGGCCCCGGGCGGGCACTCCTTGCGGATCGGAAAGGGGGCGTTCATGTCGACTCGGATCGAGGCGGGTGTGGCGCGATGGTGCTGGCTGGTGCTGGCGTTGCGGGATGGCGGCGCGGAACGGCTCAAGGCACGGCTCAAGGCACGGGCCAAACCACGGGCCAAACCACGGGCCGCGGCACAGCCCAGGCACAGGCGATGCAAAGGCCGCATGGCGGCGGCGAGCCCGTAGCCGGGGCATTATAGCGGCCTCGGCGATCGCCCGCGCCGGCGGCCGGGGCAGTACAATGCCGTCCGTTTCCACCGCTTACCGCCGTTCGGCGCCGCCCGCCGGCGCGGCACGGACGCTCTCCCTCATGTCAAATCTGATCGTGCATGGCGGCACGCCGCTGCGTGGCCGCATCGTACCCTCCGCCAACAAGAACGCCGTGCTGCCGGTGCTGTGCGCCACCTTGCTGACCGACCAGCCGGTCCGGCTGCACGGCGTGCCCGACATCACCGACGTGCGCAAGATCCTCGATATCTTCCGCACGCTCGGCAGCGATGTCCGCATGGACCATGACAGCGGCACGCTGGACCTGCATCACCGCGATACCGTCTTCGATCCCGCCCGCCACCATCTGCCCGAGGAAATGCGTTCCTCGATCATGCTGGTGCCGCCGCTGCTGAGCCGCTTCGGCGTCGCGCGGCTCGAGGACAACGTCAAGGGCTGCACGCTGGGCGTGCGCGAGATCGATCCGCACGTCGAGATCTTCCGCCGCTTCGGCGGCGAGGTCGAACGCGCCGAGGGCTCGCTGCTGCTGCACAGCGAGGGCCCGCTGCGGCCGATCGACCATTGGCTCGACTACGCGTCGGTCACCACCACCGAGAACTTCGTGATGTGCGCGGCCGCGGCCGGCGGCACTTCGACGCTGACCAACGCCGCGTCCGAGCCGCACGTGCAGGAGTTCTGCCGCTTCATGACGATGATGGGCGCGCGCATCGAGGGCATCGGCACCTCGCGCGTGACCGTGCATGGCGGCGAGAAGCTCGGCGGAGGCGAGTTCACCTTCGACGAGGACTTCCACGAGATCACGACCTTTCTCGCGCTCGGTGCGATCACCAATGGCGACGTGGTGGTGCGCAACGGCGCGCCGGCGAATTTCCCGCTGATCGATCGGACCTTCGAGAAGTTCGGCGTGCGCATCGTGCACGAGGACGGCTGGTCGCGCGCCGAGCGCTCCGGCCCGCTGCAGGTGCAGACGCCCTTCACCAGCAATGTGCTGACCAAGGTCGAGGCCGCGCCGTGGCCCTACTTCCCGGTCGACCTGCTGCCGATCTTCATCGCGCTGGGCGTGCGGGCGCAGGGCAATGCGATGTTCTGGAACAAGGTCTACGACAGCGCGCTCGGCTGGACCAGCGAGCTGTCGAAGTTCGGCGCGCATGTGTTCTCGTCGGACCCGCACCGCTTGATCACCTTCGGCGGCAACACGCTGGCGCCGGCCGTGGTGGAAAGCCCCTACATCATCCGCGTCGCCATCGCGCTGTTCATGGTGGCCGCCAGCATCGACGGCCGCTCGGAGATCCGCAACGCGGCGCCGATCCGGCGCGCGCATCCGCGCTTCGTCGAGAACCTGCGCAGCCTCGGCGTGCAGGTGGAGTGGACCGACGGCGAGTAGGACCGCCAACGAACCGGCCGACGAGACGGTCACCAAAACGACAAGCGAGAGGGCAAATCAGCCGTCCGCCTTCGCAATGCAATGTGGCGGCCCGCAAGGCCGCCACATTGCCATCTCCCGCCGCTATTTGCCGCTGTTTGCGGCCCTGTGCTGCGCTGTTCCGCTATTTCGCCCAGCGCAGCACCAGCGGATCGAGCCGCCGCGCGATCGCGATCAGTTCCCTGCGCGTTGCCGGATGCATCGGTGGCAGCGGGTGGCGCGGCGCCTCGCAGGCGATCACGCCGCCCTCCTTCATCAGCGCCTTGGCCGCGAGGATGCCCGCCTGCCGGTTCTCGTGGTTGATCAGCGGCAGCCAGCGCTGGTACAGCGCGAAGGCCAGGTCGGCATCGCCCTGGCGGTGCGCCTCGATGATCGGCCGGATGCCGTCCGGAAAGCCGCCGCCGGTCATCGCGCCGGTGGCACCGGCCTCCAGGTCGGCCAGCAGCGTGATCGCTTCCTCGCCGTCCCACGGCCCTTCCACCGCGTCGCCGCCCAGCCGGATCAGCTCGCGCAGCTTGTTGGCCGCACCCGGCGTCTCGATCTTGAAGTAGGCCACCTGCTCGATCTCGCGGGCCATGCGTGCGAGCAACGGCGCCGACAGCACGGTGCCGCTGGCCGGCGCGTCCTGGATCATGATCGGGATACGGATCGCGTCCGACAGCCGCGCGTAGAACTCGTGGATCTGCGCCTCGGGCACGCGGAACGTCGCGCCGTGGTAGGGCGGCATCACCATCACCATTGCGGCGCCCATCTGCTGCGCGCGCCGGCTGCGCGCGATGCAGACCTCCGTACTGTAGTGCGTGGTGGTGACGATCACCGGCACCCTGCCCCGCACATGCTCGAGCACGGTGCGCGTCAGCAACTCGCGCTCGTCGTCCGACAGCGCGAACTGCTCGGAGAAATTGGCCAGGATGCACAGGCCGTCCGCGCCGGCGTCGATCATGAAGTCGACCGCGCGCTTCTGGCTGGGCAGATCGAGCTCGCCGGTTTCGGTGAAGGTGGTCGGCACCACCGGGAAGATGCCGCGGTAGCGCGGCGAGGTGCGGGTGTAAGACATATGCAGGGCTTGCCGTATCAGCGCGGCGTGCGCGGCTCGAGCGCGGCGCGTACCACGAAGGTCATGAGCACCGCGAACACCAGCATCGCGGCGAGGAAATAGAGGCCGGCGGCGAGGCTTCCGGTCGCGTCCTTGATCAGGCCGATGCCGTAAGGACCGAGATAGCCGCCCAGATTGGCCAGCGAATTGATGGTGGCGATGCCGACCGCGGCGCTGGCGCCGGTCAGGAACTGCCCCGGCAGCGCCCACACCACTGCCTGGATCGAATAGATCGAGAACGCCGTCAGGCAGATGAACAGGAACTGCAGCGCGGGCGTCTGCACCCAGGCGCTCGCCGCCATCGTCAGCGCGGCCGCGCTCGACACCACCACGATGTGCCAGTAGCGCTCGCCCTTGCGGTCCGAATGGCGCGGCACCAGATACAGGCCCACCACCGCGAACAGATACGGCACCGCCGACAGCAGGCCGGTACTCGCATCGGTGACGCCGAACTGCTTGATGATCGTCGGCAGCCACAGCGACAGGCCGTAGATGCTCAGCGGAAACGGCAGGAACAGCAGCGACAGCAGCAGCACGCGCTTGTCCTTCAGCGCCTTCAGCGGGTTGCCGTGCGACTTCAGCGCGAAGGTCTTCTGGTCCGCGGCGAGTTCGCGCTCGATCCAGGCACGGTCGCGCGCCGACAGCCATTTGGCGTCAGCCGGGGACTCCGGCACCAGCCGCAGCGTCGGCAGGCACAGCAGCACCGCGGGCAGGCCGCTGACGACGAACAGCGTCTGCCAGTTCGACATGCCGAACAGCCCCGGCGTCGACAGCACCCAGCCGGCGATCGGGCCGGTGACGATCAGCGCGATCGGCTGCGCCAGTACCAGCAGGCCGATGATGCGGGCGCGATGCCGCATCGGGAACCACTTGGTCAGGAAATACAGGATGCCGGGATAGAGCCCCGCTTCGGCCGCGCCCAGCAGAAAGCGCAGCACGTAGAAGGTGGTGGCGTTGTGGATCAGCGCCATCGCCATCGTGATCAGGCCCCAGGTCAGCAGGATGCGGGCGAACCAGCGGCGCGCGCCGAAGCGCTCCAGCGCCAGGTTGCTGGGCACCTCGCAGAGGAAATAGCCGATGAAGAACAGCCCCGCACCGAGGCCATAGGCGGCATCGCTGATGCCGACCGCGGCGTTCATATGCAGCTTGGCGAAGCCGACCACCGAGCGGTCGATGTAGGCGACCACGTAGATCAGCGCGAGGAACGGGATCAGCTTGCGGGTCAGCATGCCGATGATGCGGGACTCTTCGGCTGGGGCGGTGTCGGCGCTGTCGTGGGGCAGCGGCACGGGCTGCGGCATGGACTGCGGCACGGGCTGATCCAGCCCGGCCGTGGAATGGCTGTTCATATCGGTCTCCTCACATTGTTCTGCATGTTGTGAATATCGGGATGGGTCTCGATGCGCAGGGGTCAGGCCGGCGTGGCCACCGCCTCCACCTTGCCGCCGACGCGGCGCCGCAGCCCGAGCGGGTTGCCGTCGCGCAAGGCGTCGGGCAGCAGCGCATCGGGCAGGTTCTGATAGCAGACAGGACGCAGGAAGCGTTCGATCGCGGCGGTGCCGACCGAGGTGCTGCGCCCGTCCGATGTCGCCGGAAACGGCCCGCCATGGACCATCGCATCGCACACTTCGACGCCGGTCGGAAAGCCGTTCGCCAGGATGCGGCCGGCCTTGCGCTCCAGCACCGGCAACAACGCGCGGGCGGCGTCGTGGTCCGCGTCGTCCACATGCAGCGTCGCGGTCAGCTGCCCTTCGCCCTGCTCCAGCACCCGGCGCAGCTGGTCGGCGTCCTCGCATTCGACCAGCACGCTGCACGGGCCGAAGCATTCCTCGGCGAGCCGCGCGTCGGCCAGCAGATCGGTGGCGCGCACGCGAAACAGGCTCGCGGTGGCGCGGCCCGAGGCCTTGGCACCTTGCGCGACCGTGGTGACCGCCGGATGCGAGGCCAGGCGTTCGACGCCTTCGGCATAGGCGCGCGCAATACCGGCGGTCAGCATCACGCCGGCGGGCACGGCGGCGATCGCGCTGGCCGCCGCGGCGACAAAGCGCTCGAACGCTTCGCCGCCGACCGCCAGCACGAGGCCCGGATTGGTGCAGAACTGACCGCAGCCCAGCGTCACCGAGGCGACGAAGTCGCGCGCCAGCGCTTCGCCGCGCCGTGCCAGTGCGGCGGGCAGCAGGATATTCGGATTGACGCTGCTCATCTCGGCATACACGGGAATGGGTGCGGGCCGTGCGGCGGCGATCGCCATCAGCGCGAGGCCGCCGCGGCGCGAGCCGGTGAAGCCGACCGCCTGGATGGCCGGATGCGCGACCAGTGCCGCGCCGACCTCGTGGCCGGCATCGAACAGCAGCGAGAACACGCCTTCGGGCAGACCCGCCGCGGCAATGGCGGCCTGCACCGCAAGGCCGACCAGTTCGGAGGTGCCTGGGTGAGCGGGATGGGCCTTGACCACCACGGGACAGCCCGCCGCCAGCGCCGACGCGGTATCGCCGCCGGCGACCGAGAATGCCAGCGGGAAATTGCTGGCGCCGAACACGGCCACGGGACCGATGCCGATGCGCCGCAGCCGCAGATCGGTGCGCGGCGGCTGGCGCTGCGGCAGGGCCGGTTCGATGCGGGCATCCCAAGCGTCGCCGCTGCGCACGAGCGCCGCGAACATGCGCAATTGGCCGGTGGTGCGGGCGCGCTCGCCCTCGAGCCGGGCGCGCGGCAGGCCGGTTTCGTCCATCGCGCGCAGGATCAGCGCATCGCCGATCGCCTCGATGCGCGCGGCAATATCGTCGAGGAACGCGGCGCGGGCTTCGTCGGGCAGCGCACGGTAGGTATCGAACGCCCGCGCGGCCAGCGTGCAGGCCTCGTCTACGTCGGCAAGCGAGGCGCCGTGAAAAGCGGGATCGGCGATGATCTCGCCGCTGGCCGCATGCACCGCGTGGAAGGCCTCGCCGCTGCCGCGCCGCGCGGTGGCGCCGATCAGTTGATGGCCGGTCAATGGCATGGCGTGTGCTCCTGGTTGCCGTTCATGGGTTGCCGTGCATGGGTTGCCGTGCATGCGTTGCCGTGCCATGCGCGCTCAATGCGAGTGGCGTGGCACATCGGCACCACGGCAGCCCACCAGGAAATCGAGATCGCAACCCTGGTCCGCCTGCAGCACGTGGTCGACATAGAGCCGTTGATAGCCCCCCTCGCCCGCGCGGCCCTCGGGCTTCGGCGGCCGGAACATCTCCATGCGGTCCGCCAGTTCCTCGGTCGGGATGTCCAGATGCAGCGTGCCCGCCTCGCAGTCGAGTTCGATCCAGTCGCCGTCCCGCACCGCCGCCAGCGGACCGCCCGCCGCGGCCTCCGGCGCGACATGCAGCACCACGGTGCCGTAGGCCGTGCCGCTCATGCGCGCATCGGAGATCCGCACCATGTCCTTGACGCCCTGCCGCAGCAGCTTCGGCGGCAGGCCCATGTTGCCGACCTCGGCCATGCCGGGATAACCCTTGGGCCCGCAGTTCTTCATCACCAGCACCGAGCTGGCGTCGACCTCGAGCGATTCGTCGACGATGCGGGCCTTGTAGTGCTCCAGGTTCTCGAACACCACCGCGCGGCCGCGGTGCTTCAGCAGCGAAGGCGTGGCCGCCGAGGGCTTGAGGACCGCGCCGCGCGGGGCCAGGTTGCCGCGCAGCACGCGGATGCTGCCGTCGGCGATCAGCGGCCGATCGAGCGGGCGGATCACCTCGTCGTTGAAGTTCGGCGCGTCCTTGACGTTGTCCCACAGCGTCCTGCCGTTGACGGTCAGCGCGCCCGGATGCGGCAGCAGGCCGCCCTCGCCGAGCCGGCGCAGCACCGCGGGCAGGCCGCCGGCGTAGTAGAACTCCTCCATCAGGAAGCGCCCCGACGGCATCAGGTCGACGATGGTCGGGGTATCGCGGCCGATGCGGGTCCAGTCCTCCAGTTCGAGCGGCACGCCGATGCGGCCGGCGATCGCCTTCAGGTGGATCACGGCGTTGGTGGAACCGCCGATCGCCGCATTGGTGCGGATCGCGTTCTCGAAGGCCTCGCGCGTCAGGATCTTCGACAGGCACAGCCCTTCCCGGGCCATCTCGACGATGCGGATGCCGGACATGTGGGCCAGCACGTAGCGGCGCGCATCGACCGCGGGAATCGCCGCGTTGTGCGGCAGCGTGGTGCCGAGCGCCTCGGCCATGCAGGCCATCGTCGAGGCGGTGCCCATCGTGTTGCAGGTGCCGGCCGAGCGCGACATGCCGGCCTCGGCCGACAGGAAATGGTGCAGGTCGATCTCGCCCGCCTTCAGCGATTCGTGCAGCTGCCACACCGCGGTGCCGGAGCCGATGTCCTTGCCGTCGAGCTTGCCGTTGAGCATCGGCCCGCCGCTGACGACGATTGCAGGCACATCGCAGCTGGCCGCGCCCATCAGCAGCGCCGGCGTGGTCTTGTCGCAGCCGGCCAGCAGCACGACGGCATCGACAGGATTGCCGCGAATCGCTTCCTCGACGTCCATCGCGGCCAGATTGCGCGTCAGCATCGCGGTCGGCCGCAGATTCGATTCGCCATTCGAGAACACCGGGAATTCGACCGGAAAGCCGCCGGCTTCAAAGACGCCGCGCTTGACGTGCTCGGCCAGCTTGCGGAAATGCGCATTGCACGGCGTCAATTCCGACCAGGTATTGCAAATGCCGATGATGGGCCGGCCATCGAATTCATGATTGGGAATGCC
The DNA here is from genome assembly GCF_008632125.1 of Cupriavidus cauae. Lineage (GTDB taxonomy): Bacteria > Pseudomonadota > Gammaproteobacteria > Burkholderiales > Burkholderiaceae > Cupriavidus > Cupriavidus cauae. Next base: position 137,316 of record NZ_VWRN01000045.1, on the reverse strand, counting down.
CTGGTTTTTCATCCAGCTGCGGTACATGAAGCCGTTCTTGTCGGCGGTGCCGAACCATTGGGCGGAGCGGAGCTTGGGTTTTGAATCCGGCATGGAAATTCCTGAATGCGGCGGGACGAACGCCGGCCCGCGGCAATGGCCGCGCGGCGGGGGACGTCATCGGGATTTGGGGGCAGCTGAGGGTGTCTCCTGGCTGCGTCGCGCCTTGGGCGATCGGTTTTGTTTTCGACAGGCGGCAGTGTACAAACCGATCGGATATCCTTCTAATGAAAATTCACGCCATTGCGATATCGAATCAGATATCCGTGTTAACCCGATGCCGACTTCCCCGCCCTGGTATATCCGCGCCCGCCTGAAAACCCGCCAATTGCTGCTGCTGGTGGCATTGGCCGAGGAAGGCAATATTCATCGCGCCGCGGCGGTCCTGAACATGACGCAGCCCGCCGCATCGAAGCTGCTGCGCGAACTCGAGGAAATGCTCGGCGTGCCGCTGTTCGAACGGCTGCCGCGCGGCATGCGGCCAACGTTGTATGGCGACGCGATGATCCGCCACGCACGGGCCGTGGTCGGCAGCCTCGATCAGGCGCAGCAGGAAGTGATGGGCCTGCGCGCGGGCCGCCTCGGCCATGTCGCGGTCGGCGCGATCACCTCACCCGCGGTCAAGCTGCTGCCGCCCGCGGTGGCCGAGCTCAAGCGCGACAACCCCGGGCTGCGCGTCTCGCTGGAGATCGAGAACAGCAACGTGCTGCTGGAGCGCCTGGCGCAGGACAAGCTCGATCTGGTGGTGGCCCGGCTGTTCGCCGAGCACGACAAGCTGCAACTGCGCTACGAACCGCTGGCCGGCGAGCCGGTCTGCGTGGTGGCGCGCTGCGGCCATCCGCTGCTGGACGCGCCGGCACTGTCGCTGGCCGATCTGGAACCGGCGACGTGGATCGTTCCGCCGGCCGGCAGCGTGCTGCGCCATCGCTTCGACCTGATGTTCCAGCGCGCCAGCCTGGTGCCGCCGACCAATGTGGTCGAGACCGCCGCGCTGCTGTTCGTCACGCAGATGATCGAGCAGAGCGACATGCTGGCGGTACTGGCCGCCGATGTCGCCGAGTACTATGCGCGCCACGGCATGGTGGCCATCCTGCCGCTGGACGTTCCCTGCCATATGGACGACTTCGGCATCATCACGCGCACCGACCGGCTGCTGTCGCCGGCCGCCACGCTGATGGTGGAGGCGCTGCGGGCCGCTGGCCGCGTGGTCTATGCCAACGCGAATGCCAATGTCAATCCCAATGTCAATGCCAATGGCCACGCCGCCCGCGACCGGCATTGAGCCCTGATCCATTTCGACGCGCGAAGACATGGCACGACACCGTCACGCAATGGAGCTGCCCTCCATCGGCAAGCTGGACCGGTCCGCAGGACAGCTCGGCAGACAGCTGTCGCGGCTGCTGCGCGAGGCGATCCGGCGAGGGGAACTGAAACCGGGCGAGCTGCTGCCATCGACGCGCCATCTGGCGAGCTCGCTGGGCGTGTCGCGCGGGACCGTGCTGGAGGCGTTCGAGCAGCTGATTGCCGAGGGCTATCTCGAGGCCCAGGCCGGGGCGGGCACCAGGGTCGCGACGGCGTTATCCGATGCGCCGCAGCGCCGTACGCCGGCCCGCCATGTCGATGCGCCGGCGGCTCCGGTGCGATTGAGCACACGGGCTGCAGCCTTCGGCGAGGTCGCGCGGCAATTCGCGCCGCTGCCGCCCGTGCCGTTTGCGGTTTCGGTGCCGGTGGGCCCCACCGCGCCCGACGACGCATGGCGCCGGCTGGGCAATCGCACGCGGGCGCTGCGTGCGGCCGCGCCCTCCGGCTACGACGACCCCCAAGGCGTGCCGGCGCTGCGCTCCGCGATCGCCGACTACGTGCGCCGCTCCCGCTCGGTCCATTGCACGCCGGAGCAGGTGATCGTCACCTCCGGCACGCAGCAGGGCCTCTACCTGTCGTGCCAGGTACTGCTCGACGCCGACGACCTCGCGTGGGTCGAAGACCCCGCCTATCGCGGCATCACCGGCATCCTGGAAAGCACGGGACACCGGCGCGGCATGGTCCGCGTACCGGTCGACGAGGCCGGCATGGACGTCGAGGCGGGCCGCGCGATGGCCGAGCGCGCGCGCGTGGCCTTCGTCACGCCCTCGCATCAATATCCGCTGGGCATGCCGCTGACGATGGCGAGAAGAAACGCGCTGCTGGCCTGGGCGCGCGCCAATGGGTCCTGGATCGTCGAGGACGACTACGACAGCGAATTGCGCTACGTCGGCCATCCCTTTCCCTCGCTGCAGGGACTCGCACCCGACCGCGTGGTCTATCTGGGCACCTTCAGCAAGATCCTCTTCCCTTCGCTGCGGCTCGGCTATGCCATCGTTCCGCAGGCGCTGGTGCCGGCGTTCTGCGGCGCCCGTGTCCTGATCGACCGGCATTCGCCCAGCGCCGACCAGCATGTGCTGGCGGCATTCATCGACGAAGGACACCTCGACCGGCATATCCGCCGAGTCCGGCTGGTCTATGCGGACCGGCGCCAGCATCTGATCGCGGCAATCGCGCGCTGGATACCGTCCGAGCTGGCCTGGCTCCAGCCCGGGGACCAGGGCATGCACCTGGTGCTGTGGCTCGGCGAGGGGTGGGACGACCAGTGGATTGCCTCGCTCGCGATGGAGGCGGGCGTGGCGGTCAGGCCGGTGTCGCCGATGTACTCGAGCGGAAACGCGCGCCCGGGCCTGGTGCTCGGACTCGGCGGCTACACCGACGAACAGATCGACGCGGCGGTCAAGAAACTGGCCAAGGTACTCGGGTCCGCTGCCCGGACCAGGGGCGTATTCCCGGCCGGGTGAAAAAACACGGAACGCCCGGCGCGGCCCCGGCGGACTGCCTCAAATCGGCGATTACCCCGAATACTGGTCCATTCGAATACATCGAAAATGGCTCTTCCTTCCGGCCGGACACGGACCGATCATCGGGCACGGTGGAGGTCCGCCGGTGAGATCTGCCGCGAGGTCCACCCGTGACATCCGCCCGTGACTTCCGCCCGTGACTTCCGCCCGTGACTTCCGCCCGCGAGTTCCGCCCGTCACCACGCCAGTCCCTTTCGCCATTCGAGACCCGTTCGAGACCATGTACATCCCCTCCCATTTCGAAGTGCAGGACGTCGACGCGCTGCATCGCCTGATGCGTCAGCATCCATTCGCGATGCTGGTCACGCATGGCGCGGATGGCCTGGACGCCAACCATCTCCCATTCGAGCTGGACCTGTCCGCCGGCCGGAACGGCACGCTGCGCGCCCATGTCGCCAGGGCGAATCCGGTGTGGCAGGACGTGCGGAACGGCGACGAGGTCATGGTCGTGTTCCGCGCCGAGGATGGCTACATCACGCCGACGTGGTTCCCGAGCAAGCACGAGACCCACAAGCAGGTGCCGACGTGGAACTACCGGGTGGTCCATGCCCATGGCAGGATCACGATCCGCGATGAGGAACGGTACGTCCGGGGCGTGGTGGCGCGCCTGACGCGCGCGCACGAGGCCTCGCGGCCGCAGCCGTGGAAGATGACGGACGCGCCGGCGGACTACATCGATACGATGCTGAAGGCGATCGTCGGCATCGAGATCGACATCACGCGGCTGGTCGGCAAGTTCAAGCTGAGCCAGAATCGCAAACTGCGCGACAAGCTCGGCGCGGCCGAGGCGCTGAAGCAGCAAGGCAACGTCGCGCTCGGCCAGGCGATGCTCGATGCCATCGCGGAGCCACGGGACCGCGACACCCCATAACGGCCATGGAGCCAGGCGGATCCCGGCTGGCGCGCCGAACTCGACGGAGAAACGGCATGGATCCGGTCACCGGGCCGCGCAACGACGCGGCGCACACATCGGCCCACATATCCCCGCACACATCGAACAACATCGCCCCCCTCGACTACCGCAAATTCCGCGCGCTGGACCTGAACCTGCTGGTCGCCTTCGATGCGCTGGCGAGCCAGCGTTCGGTCAGCGGCGCGGCCCGGCAACTGTTCCTCGGGCAGCCCGCGGTCAGTCATATGCTGGCCCGGCTGCGGCGGCTGTTCGACGATCCGCTGTTCGTGCGCGGCGCCAGGGGCATGGAGCCGACCGCCAAGGCCATGGCGCTGGTCGAACCGGTACGCGCGCTGCTGAACGAGGCCTATGGCCTGGTACGTCCGGCCGGCGAGTTCGATCCCTCGTCGGCGCAGGCGTGCCTGCGCATCGCGCTGCCGGAACCGCTGGAGGCGATGCTGCTGCCGGTGCTGTGTGCCGCGCTGGCGCGCGAAGCGCCGTCGATCCGGCTGGTGTCGCGCGCGATGCCGGCCGCCCGCATGCCGGACGCCCTCGACGCCCGCGAGATCGATATGGCGGTCACCGGCGTGCCGCTCGCGACGAAGGACTGGCATCGCAGCGCGGACCTGCATCGTTGCGAGCTGGTCTGCCTGCACGCGCCCGCGCAACTGCCGCTGCCGGCCAGTGTCGGTGCCGACCAACTGCGCACGCTGCAGGCAATCGGCCTGTCGCATGCGATCGCGCTCGGCTCGGCCGGCAACGCCTTTCTCGGCCAGTTGCAGCACACCGGCGCGATGCCCACCGAAGTCGAGAGCCTGCTGACGCTGAGCCGGCTGCTGCAGGCCGCCCCGGTGGTCGCGGTGTTGCCCGCCGTGGTCGCGCCGCTGATCGTGCGGCAAGGCGCGCTGGCCTGCGTGCCGGTGCGCGGCACCGAGGACACCGTCGCGATCCGGCTGCACTGGCACGGCGGTGCCGAGTGCGATCCGGTGCATCGCTACGTGCGCCAGCACCTCGTCGACGCCTTCACCGCGATGCTCGCGCCGCCGGAAGCCTGACGGTGCCGGACGCCCGCCGCGGCGGGCACGTCCCCATTGAAACGCCGCATGGGGGCCATCGAATCGTTCGATTTCCCCTGCGTGACGGCCCTGCCTATAGTCGTGCCACTTCCACCACGAGGCGGCATGCAACGATGCCGGGCCCACGATGACGTTTCGGTTCTACCCCAGTTCGATCGCGCTGGCGATCGCGGCGGCCGCCCTGTCCGGCTGCGCCACCAGGCAAGGCGACGGCGGCGGCGACGCTGCCACCGCCACGACGTCCACACCGGCGCCCGCGCCGATCGGCATGAGCCTGAGCGATATCAATCACCGGCATCCGATGCTCGAAGAGGATTCGCCACCCCGACGCGGCGTCCGCCTGAACGACGCCTTCGTCGATCGCTAGCCGCGCGGAGCAAATTGCATGGCGACCCAGGCAAAGGTTCCGGGCCCTTCCCGACGGCCATCGTGGCGCTTGGCGCAACGCCCATCGCGGCGAACGATGCTGGTCTCGCTGTCGATCGCCGGCGCGATGCTGGCCGGCTACGGCGGCTATCGCTGGTGGCAGCACCGCCAGCACACGGTGACCAGCGACAACGCCTATGTCCGCGCCGACGTCACGGCGGTGGCGCCGCGCGTGGCCGGCTATGTGCGCGCTGTCGCGGTCGACGACAATCAGCCAGTGCGCGCGGGCGACGTGCTGTTCCGCATCGACGACGCCGATTATCTGGCGCGCGTCGGCCAGGCGGATGCCGATGTGCGCGCGCGCCGCGCGGCGCTGGCCACGCTGGAGCGCCAGCATCGGCTGCAGCAGGCGCAGATCCGGCAGGCGCAGGCAGCGCTGCGCATCCGCCAGTCGGCCACGCACCGCGCGGCGCTCGATCATCGGCGCCACGCGCAGCTGCTGGAGGTGCACGCCAGCAGCCGCCAGGCCTATGAGCTGGCGCGCGCCGAGGCTGAACAGGCGGCGGCCGCCGAGCAAGGCGCGCTGGCCCACCTCGATGCCGAGCGCCGCCGTCTGGACGTGATCGCCGCGCAGGTCGACGAGGCCAGGGCCGCCGAAGCGTCCGCACTGGCACGGCTGCAGCTGGCGCGCATCGACCTCGGCAATACCGTGGTGCGTGCGCCGGTCGACGGCGTCGTCGGCAATCGGCAGATTCGCGTCGGGCGCTACGTGCAGCCCGGCACCACGGCCCTCGCGCTGGTGCCGGTCGAGGCGTCCTGGGTCGTCGCCAACCTGAAGGAGACCGAGCTCCATCGCGTCCGCGTCGGCAGCCCGGTACGGATCGAGCTCGACAGCTATCCCGGCGTGCCCATCGACGGCACGGTCGTCAGCGTGTCGCCGGGCAGCGGCGCGCAGTTCGCGCTGCTGCCGCCGGACAACGCCACCGGCAACTTCACGAAGATCGTGCAGCACGTGCCGGTCAAGATCGTGCCGGCGCGCGGCGGTCCGCTGCACGGGAAGCTGGTGCCGGGGCTGTCGGCGGTGGTGTCGATCGATACGCGATCCGGCGCGGCGGCCCGGGCGGCCCCCGCTGCCCCGGCGGCGCCGGTCGCACGGCAAGCCGCGCAGCGCCTCTCGCAGCAACTCGCGCAGGCCCGATGATGGACCGCCGCTTTGCCGCGCTGCTGGCGGCGGTGACGCTGCTCGCCCTGACCGACGCCATCAACGGCACGCTGATGATGGTCAATCGGGCGCATTTCGCCGGCGGGCTGCATGCGACGCTGGACGAGGCGGCGTGGCTCAACATCCTGTACTTCGCGGCGAAGCTGGCGGCGTTCGTGATCGCGGCCGCGGTGGCGCGCCGCTTCGGCGAGGCAGCGGTGCTGCGGTGGTCCGGCGTCCTGCTGGTGGCGTCGACCGCGGCCGCATCGCTGCCGCTCGATTTGGCGATGCTGGGCGCCTGCCGCTTCGTGCAGGGCGCTACCGCCGCGCTGATGCTCGCCACCGCGCAGGCGCTGCTGTTTCGCGATGCGCCGCCGCGCTGGGTGCCGCTGAGCCAGGCGGTGTTCGCGCTGGCGACCGTGATGGCGCCGACCACGCTGGCACCGCTGGCGCAGGGATGGGTCACCGATCATGGGTCCTGGCGCCTGGTGTTCCTGGCGGGTGTGCCATTCGGGCTGGCGGGGATCGGGCTGGCGCTGTTGGTCCTCCCTCGCGAGGCCACCGACCAGCGTATCGACGTGGGAAGCACGGCGCTGCCGCACGCGCTCGATCCGATCGGTATCGCGCTGCTGACCGTCGCGTCGATCGCCACGGTATTCGTGCTGCAGGAAGGCAATCGTCACGACTGGCTGCACTCGCCACGGATCGTGCAGGCCGGACTGCTGGCCGGGGCGGCCTTGGTGCTGGCGGCATGGCGCCAGCGCCGGTGCGATAGCCCGCGCTGGCTGCAGGCGCGGCTGTTCCGCGACCCGCATTTCGCCTTCGGCTTCTGCGTCAGCTTCGTGGCCGGCTTCGCGCTGTTCGGCAGCGCCTTCCTGCTGCCCGCCTTCGCGCTCAACGTGCTGTGGCTGAGCCCAACCCATGCGGGCGATCTGCTGGTATCGAGCGCCGCCACCGCGTCGCTGGGCCTGCTGCTGGGCGGCGCGCTGGCGCAATACACGCGCGTGGCGCCGTTCAAGCTGATCCCGCTCGGCATCGTGCTGTTCATGCTGGCGATGGGCATGCTGTCGTATGCCACCGCGTACAGCGGCCTGCCCGACATGACCCCGCCGCTGCTGATCCGCGGCTTCGGCCTCGGGCTGATGTTCGTCTCGCTGACGCTGGTCACGCTGGGCGGACTGCCTGCGGCGCTGGCCTGCCAGGGCGCCGCGCTGTTCAACTTCGGGCGGCAATTCGGCGGACTGATCGGCATCGCCTTCCTGCAGACGTATCTGCACCATCGCCATGGCGCCGCGCGGGCCGCGCTGGTGCAGACGCTGCCGGTCGGCATGGATGCGCCGCTGGCCACGGGATCGATGGAAACGCCGCTGCGCCAGGCACTGTCGCACGCCGATCCCGCCGTGGCGATCGCCGCGACGCTGGAACCGCTGCTGGAGCGGCAGGCGGGCGCCCTCGCCTTCAACGCCGGCTTCCTGTCGCTGGCGCTGCTGTTTGTCGTGGCGATCCCCGTGCTGCTGGCGATCAAGGTGGCGCTGGGCCGCTACGCCAGCCACGACGCCGGGCTCACCGCCGCGCATTGAACGCGCCGGGGCTCGGGTTTCAGGGTGGCGGGCGCTGCCGCTACGTCCGCTCCGCGACGCCCGGCACATCGTGCACGGGCGCGATTGCACGCTGCCATCGCACGGTCGCCAGCAGCGAGGCCAGCACGATCAGGCCGCCGCCGATCCAGCCGGACAGCGCGATCCGCTCGCCCAGCCACAGCCATGCGAACAGCGCGCCGAACGCGGGTTCGCTGCCCATCAGCAAGGCCACGCGCGTGGGGCTGCTGCGCTTGATCGCATAGTTCTGCGCAAAGAACGCGAACAGCGTGCAGGCGCCGACCAGGTACAGCAGGCACAGCCAGAAGGCGCCCTGCGCGCCGAAGCCGGGCAACGGCGGCAGCGGCCAGGTGGCGGCCCCACCGGCAAATGCCACTGCCATAGCCACCGCCACGCTGCCGGCCGACACCACGCCGGCCTGCAGCGCGGTGACCGCCAGCGCGGGCGGGGGCTGCCGGCCCATGCTGTGCTTCATCGCACAAACATAGATGGCCCGCAGCAGCGCGGCCAGCAGGATCAGCGCATCGCCGGGATGGAACGACAGCGACCCGGCACCGTCCGCGGCCAATATCCACGCGCCGCACAGCGACAGCAGCACCGCCGCCCATTCCAGACGGGTCGGCCGGCGCGACAGCAGCAGCCACTCGATCAGGGGGGTCAGCACCACGCACAGGCTGATCAGGAACGCCGCATTGGCCGCGCGCGTCAGCAACAGGCCGAATGTCTCGCACAGGAAGATGCCGAGCAGCAGCACACCCGCGCCCGCTACGCGCGCCAGCGACGCCGCCGGTATGCCGCGCAGCCCGGCCAGCGTCGGCGACAGCAGCACGAAGGTCAGCCCGAAGCGCAGCGCGAGCAGGCCGAGCACCGGGTAGTGCTGCAGCGCCTGCTTGGCGACGCCGTAGCTGGTGCCCCATACCACGGCGACCCCGAGCAGCATCAGGTCGGACAACATCAGCAGGCGGGCTTGTTGGGCGGTCATGGCTTCGGGGCTTCGGGGCTTCGGGGATTCGGGGATTCGGGGCTTCGGGGCTTCGGGGATTCGGGGCTTCGGGGATTCGGGGATTCGGGGATTCGGGGATTCGGGGATTCGGGGATTCGGGGAATCGGCGGATGCGCGGACAAGGAGATGGCGTTTCACGCATTGTCCGGTATTGCATCGACGGTGATAATCTGCTCCATCCGAAAATCTTTGATGTCGCCGATTCATCAATCGCTGCGCCCGCCACGATGCATCAGAACACCTTGATCGCCCTGCTCCCCGACCTGGCCGTCTTCGCCCGCGTCGTCGACACCGGCAACTTCTCGCTGGCGGCCCGCCAGCTCGGCAGCACGCCATCGACCGTCAGCCGGCAGATCAAGCGGCTCGAGGAGGCGCTGGCCACGCGGCTGCTGGAACGCTCGACGCGCAAGGTCCGGGTAACAGAGGCCGGCGAACAGGTGGCGCGGTTCTGCCGCGACATGGTGGGCGCCGCGGCGGGCGCCGTCGATGCGGCCGGCCAGCTTGGCGGGCTGCCGCAGGGCCGCGTCACGCTGAGCGCGCCGGTGGCCTACGCCAAGACCGTGATCCACCCGCTGATCCCCGCGTTCCTGCGCCAGTACGAGCAGATCGACGTGCATCTGCGTTTTTCCGACCAGAGCGTCGACCCGCTGGCCGACGAGGTCGATCTGGTGATCCGGCTGACCGACGATCCGCCGCCGGGGCTGGCGGGACGCCGGCTAGGCGCGGTGCGCTGGGTGTTATGCGCGTCGCCGCGCTACCTGCGCAAGCGCGGCGTACCGGCGCAGCCGCGCGAGCTGGCCGAGCACGACTGCATGTTCCTCGGCGAGGTCGCCGACGACAATCGCTGGCGCTTTCGCCGCGGCACGGAAACGCAGACGGTCACGGTGCGCGGGCGCTATATCGCCAACCATGTCGGCGCGCGGCTCGAAGGTGCGCTGGGCAGCCTGGGGATTGCGGCCTTGCCGGACTTCGCCGCGCAGGCCGCGCTGCAATCTGGCAAGTTGGTGCAGGTGCTGCCGGACTGGGACTTCCGTGCCCGGGCCTACCAGGGCGCGGTGTGGTTGCTGTATCCCCCCAAGCGCGTGATGCCGCCGAAGGTGCGCGTGCTGATCGATTATCTGGCGATGCGGCTGGGCGGGCAGGATATCGGCCCGCACGCGCCGGCTTCGACACGTCCGCGCCCGGCGAGGACTCAGCCCTCCGCTCGTTGACCGCTGCCAAGGGTGATTTCCCCGAGCCAGGGACTGCCGGCTGCCTCGCGCTTGCCGAGTCAATCGCTGGTACCATTCGGCCAACATGGGCCCACACGCGCGCACGTCCCTCCGGCGGCTTTGGCTGGCCGCATTCCTGCTGACCGCTTTCCTGACAGTCCAGCTGGCAGCGGCGGCGTACGCTTGCGCGGGCAGCCGGTACGCCGTCAGTACCGACCGGGACATGACGGGCATGATTGGCATGACCGAGTCGTGTCCCGACATGGCGCAGAAGGCCGTCGAGCCGGATTCGCACGATGGGCTGTGCCTCGAACACTGCCAGCTGGGATCCAAGTCCCTCGACCATGCCAGCCCGCAGCTTCCGGTGTTTCATGCAAGCCTGGTCCATCCCGTGATGCTGGTGCCGGAGCCGCTGCTCGCGCGCCCGAACGCGGCGGCTGCGGGAGCCACGCCACGCGGCCCTCCTCGCCCGCTCTCCATCCTGCACTGCTGTTTCCGAACGTAGCCTCCGCCGCAACGCCACCTATCGCGCCCCGACACGTCGTCTGAGGGCGGTCGTTGCTTTGCGGAGGCTTTATGCATTTGCGTTTCCCCCCATTGTGCGGACGCCGGCTGGCGTTCGCCATCACGCTGCTCGGCGCCAGTCATACGCCATGGGCGCAGCCGGCGAGCCGCCTCTCGTTGCAGGAAGCGGTCGCGCTCGCATCATCCCGGTCGAGCGACGCAGAAACATCCTCGTCCGCGGTGCAGTCCGCCATCGAAATGGCGGTTGCAGGCGGCCAACTGCCGGACCCGGTGCTCAAAGTCGGTGTCAACAACGTCCCGGTCGACGGCCGCGACCGGTTTTCGCTCGGCACCGAAGCCATGACGATGCGGTCGATCAGCGTGATGCAGGAGTTCACCCGAACGGCGAAGCGCCAGGCCCGCGCCCAACGTTTCGAGGCTGAAGCCACCTCCGCGGAGGCGCAGCGCACGGTGGCGCTGGCCGCCGTGCAGCGCGGCACGGCCAGCGCCTGGCTCGAGCGGCAGTACGCCGAGCGAATGCTCGATGTATTTGCTGAACAGACGCAGTCCATCCGATTGATGGTGGACGCCGCCGAAGCCGCCTACCGCGCCGACCGCGGCACCCGGGCCGAGATTCTGACCGCTCAGCTCGAACTTCAGCAGGTCCGGAACCGGGAAGACGAGGCGCGCGCGGCTGTGGCTGCGTCCCGGGCGATGTTGCGCCGATGGGTTGGCGATGCCGCGGACCTGCCGCTTGCCGAGCCCCCCGCCCTTGAGTTGCCCACCTGGCTGGGCAATTTGGACGCCGATACCGTGATGCGACTGCCGGACGTGGCCGCCGCCCAGGCGCAGGTCGGCGTCGCCGAAGCCGACAGCCGGATCGCAAGCGAGAACAAGGTGCCGGACGTCAGCGTGGAGTTGATGTACAGCCAGCGGGGTCCCGCGTATTCCAATATGGTGTCCGTCAATGTCTCCCTCCCCTTGCCGTGGGACCGGAAGCATCGTCAAGACCGCGAACTGGCGGCGAAGCTGGCGCAAGCCGAGGCGGTGCGGGCACAGGCCGAGTCGATACGCAGAGGCGTGCTCGGCCAGGTCCGCGGCAAGCAGGCGCAATGGCAGCTCAATCAATCCCGCCTGGCGCGCTATGTCGACACGACCCTGCCGCTGGCCAAGGCTCGCATCGATGCAGCACTGACCGCCTATCGTACCGGCGCCGGAACGTTGACCGCGGTGGCGGACGCGAACCGCAAGGCGCTGGACATCTCGTTGGAGCACCTTCAACTGGAGGCCGCCACCGCGCGCCTGTGGACGGAGCTCGCCTTTCTGCTGCCGCTGCCGACCGCCGCGCAGGGGCCGGCGCGTGCAACGCGCGTTCATGGGGGATGGGAATGAACAGGACCGCGATCGGTCGCGCAGCGGCTGGCCTGCTCGTCGCCGCCAGCGTAGGCACGGCTTATTACCTGGGCCAACAGCATGGGCGCAACATCACGCCGGCCGCCCCACCATCCATTGGCGCGTCGGCCGGATCCGAACTGAAGGCCGGGGATATCGACCCGAAGACAGGCAAGCGCATCCTCTATTGGCACGATCCGATGGTGCCGGGCCAGCGCTTCGACAAGCCGGGCAAGTCTCCCTTCATGGACATGCCGTTGTCGCCCGTCCATGAGGATGCGGGCGGCGACGCCGCCGTCACCATCGACAGCCGCGTCTTGCAGAACCTTGGCATTCGCACCACGCAGGTCAAGACGGGACGACTCGAACCCACGCTCGAGGTGCCGGGCAATGTCGCGATCAACGAGCGCGGCATCGAGGTACTGCAAGCGCGTACCACCGGCTTCGTTGAGCGAACCTATGCCAGGACCACGCTCGACCCGGTCAGCAAGGGTCAGGCGCTGGCGTTGATCTACGCGCCTGAATGGGTGGCCGCACAGGAGGAATACCTCGCTGTCAGCCGCATGAGCGCCGGCCTGCAGCACGATCTGCGGGAGGCCGCCATCGCGCGCATGCGGCAGGTCGGCATGAGCGAGAGCCACATACGGCTGGTGCAGAAGAGCGGCAAGCTGCAGCCGCGCCTGGCCATCACAAGCTCGATCGATGGCGTTCTGACCGAAATCGGCGCGCGCGATGGCATGACCCTGTCGCCCGGCATGACCCTGTTTCGGATCGCCAGTCTCGCGACCGTTTGGGTGATCGCCGAAGTACCGGAAAGCCAGGCTGCCCCGTTGCGGCCCGGACAATCGGTTACGGCCGTCGCGGCAGCGCTGCCCGGGCAGACACTGGACGGCAAGGTCGATGCCATCCTGCCCGATGTCAGCACGGCAACGCGTACGGCCAGGGTTCGCATCGAGTTGAACAACAAGGGCCGGCAATTGCTGCCCGGCATGTTCGTGTCCGTTCGCTTTGCGCCAGCCCCGGGCCCGGATCGGCTACTGGTACCGAGCGAGGCGTTGATTCGTACGGGCACGCGCACCGTCGTCATGGTACAGACCGAGCAAGGCGGATTCAGCCCCGTCGAGGTGAGGATTGGCGCGACGGCGGGCGGACAGACCGAGGTCATCGAAGGGCTGAAGGCTGGCCAGAACGTCGTCGTGTCCGGGCAGTTCCTGATCGACTCCGAAGCCAGCCTGCGCGGCACCGCACAGCGCATGGCGGCCGCGCCCGGAGCCTCGGCGCCTGCACCGCCAGCCGCGCCGCGCCCCGAGCATGAAGGCGTCGGACGCATCGAGGCGGTGACCGCCGAAGGTTTGACGATCTCCCACGGTCCGATTCCGTCGGCGCAGTGGGGCGCCATGACGATGGACTTTGCGGCTCCGCCGGCCGGGCTGCCGCGAGCGCTCAAGCCCGGCGACCGCATCCGCTTCCGCTTCCACCTCAACAGCGACGGGGTGGCAGTCCTGTCTTCGGTCGAACCGGCGGCAACGGCGCCCGGGGGCAAGCCATGATCGCCCGGCTCATCCTTGCCTCCATCCGGAATCGCTTCCTGGTGTTGCTGGCGACCGTGATGCTGACCGCGTGGGGACTGTGGGCGGTCAAAGGTACGCCGCTCGATGCCTTGCCGGACCTTTCCGATGTGCAAGTGATCATCCGCACGCCGTTCCCCGGCCAGGCGCCGCAGATCGTCGAGAATCAGGTCACCTATCCACTGACCACCACCATGCTGTCGGTGCCGGGCGCAAGGACGGTGCGGGGCTATTCCTTCTTCGGCGATTCCTATGTCTACGTGCTGTTCGAGGATGGCACCGACCTCTACTGGGCGCGCTCGCGGGTGCTCGAATACCTGAACCAGGCGCAATCGCGTCTGCCCGCCGCGGCCAAGCCTGCGCTCGGCCCCGATGCGACCGGCGTGGGCTGGATCTACGAGTATGCGCTGGTCGACAGGACGGGGCAGCACGACCTGAGCCAGCTGCGCGCCTTGCAGGACTGGTTCCTGCGCTTCGAACTCAAGTCGTTGCCCAACGTCGCGGAGGTCGCCTCGCTAGGCGGCATGGTCAAGCAATACCAGGTGGTCCTGATGCCGGATCGGCTGCGCGCTTACGGGCTATCGCAATCGAAGGTGCTGGCGGCGCTCAAGGGGGCCAACCAGGAAACCGGCGGCTCGGTGCTGGAACTGGGCGAGGCCGAATACATGGTGCGCGCGTCGGGCTATCTGAAGACGCTGGAGGACTTCCGGCAGATTCCGCTGGTCACCAGCGACACCGGCATTCCGGTGCGGTTGGGCGACGTCGCCACCATCCAGCTGGGCCCGGAGATGCGGCGCGGCATCGCCGAACTCGACGGCCAGGGCGAAGTCGCGGGCGGCATCATCGTGCTTCGCTCGGGCAAGAACGCGCTCGAGACCATCGACTCGGTCAAGAGCAAACTCGCCACGCTGCAACAGAGTCTGCCCGCCGGCGTGGAGGTCGTGACGACTTATGACCGCTCCAGCCTGATCAAGCGCGCGGTCGACAACCTGACCACGAAACTGATCGAGGAGTTTGTCGTGGTCGCGCTGGTGTGCCTGGCATTCCTGTTCCATCTGCGCTCGGCGCTGGTGGCGATCGTATCGCTGCCGCTTGGCGTGCTGGCCGCCTTCCTGGTGATGCGCTACCAGGGCGTGAACGCCAACATCATGTCGCTCGGCGGCATCGCCATCGCGATCGGCGCCATGGTCGATGCGGCGGTCGTCATGATCGAGAACGCGCACAAGCACCTGGAACGCTGGCATGCGGACAATGGCGGGCGGGAACCGTCAGCTGGTGAGCGCTGGCAGATCATTGGGCAATCGGCCGCCGAGGTGGGGCCGGCGCTGTTCTTCTCGCTGCTGATCATCACGCTGTCGTTCGTTCCGGTATTCGCACTGGAGGCGCAGGAAGGACGCCTGTTCTCGCCATTGGCGTTCACCAAGACCTACTCCATGGCGGCGGCGGCGGGACTGTCGGTGACGCTGGTGCCGGTCCTGATGGGCTACATGATCCGCGGCCGGATTCCATCGGAACAGGCCAACCCGCTCAATCGGTGGCTGATCCGCGCCTACCGGCCAGCCTTGACCAGGGTGTTGACCTACCCCAAGACCACGCTGGCCATCGCCGCGACCCTGCTGGTGGCCACCGCCTGGCCGATCATGCGGATCGGCGGCGAATTCATGCCGCCAGTCGACGAAGGGGACCTGCTGTACATGCCGTCCGCCCTGCCGGGGCTGTCCGCCGGCAAGGCGGCCCAACTGTTGCAGCAGACGGACAGGCTGATCAAGACCGTGCCGGAGGTGGCGACCGTGTTCGGCAAAGCAGGCCGGGCCGATACGGCGACGGACCCCGCGCCGATCGAGATGTTCGAGACAACGATCCAGTTCAAGCCGCGCGACCAATGGCGCCCCGGCATGACCACCGAGAAGCTGGTCGAGGAGCTGGATCGGGTCGTCAAGGTGCCCGGCTTGTCGAATATCTGGGTCCCGCCGATTCGCAACCGGATCGACATGCTGGCCACAGGGATCAAGAGCCCGGTCGGCATCAAGGTCGCCGGCACCGACCTGCAGGAGATCGACCGGCTTGCGATGCGCATCGAGGCGGCGGTCAAGGCGGTGCCGGGTGTTACGTCCGCGCTGGCCGAGCGGCTGACCGGCGGCCGCTATATCGACGTCGATATCGACCGCGTGGCCGCTGGCCGTTATGGCCTCAATATCGCCGACGTGCAGAGCATCGTGTCCTCGGCCATCGGCGGCGAGAACGTCGGCGAGGTGGTCGATGGCTTGGCGCGCTTCCCCATCAACGTACGGTATCCCCGCGACTATCGCGACTCGATCGAGCAATTGCGCAGCCTGCCGATCGTGACAGACAAGGGTCTGCAGATCACGCTGTCCGACGTTGCACGCATTCAACTGGTGCAGGGCCCGCCCATGCTCCGCAGCGAAAATGCGCGCCTGTCGGGCTGGATTTACGTCGATATCCGGGGACGGGACCTGCGCTCCGCCGTGCAGGCCATGCAATCCGCGGTGGCCGAGGCGGTACCGATGCCTGCGGGCTATTCGGTCAGTTGGTCCGGGCAGTTCGAATACCTCGAGCGCGCCAGCGCCAAGCTGAAGGTGGTGGTGCCGTTCACGCTGCTGATCATCTTCGTGCTGCTGTACGTGGTATTCGGGCGCCTCGACGAAGCGATGCTGATCATGGGAACGCTGCCGCTGGCGCTGATCGGGGGGTTCTGGCTGCTCTACCTGCTGGGCTACAACCTGTCCGTGGCAGGGATTGTCGGCTTCATCGCGCTGGCCGGCGTCGCGGCGGAGTTCGGCGTCATCATGCTGCTCTATCTCAAGCATGCGTGGAACGAGCGGTTGGAAGCGGGCCAGTCCGATGTCCACTCCCTGCTCGACGCCATCCAGCAAGGCGCCGTGCTGCGCGTGCGCCCGAAAGCCATGACGGTCGCGGTCATTCTGGCCGGCCTGATTCCCATCATGTGGTCGCATGGCACCGGCTCCGAGGTGATGCAGCGCATTGCCGCGCCGATGGTCGGCGGCATGGTGACCGCCCCATTGCTGTCGATGTTCGTCGTGCCGGCGGTGTACCTGCTGCTGCGCCGACGCCAGGCCGCACACGCTACCCCTTCCGCCACCCCCTCACTTCTGAAGGAATCGCAATGACATCATCCATCAAGACCCTCGCTGCCGTCCTCGCTCTTGCCGCCGCGCCCATCGCCTTCGCGGCCGGCGCAATGGAGGGCATGGACATGAAGGCGCCCTCGGCTTCCAGCCAGGCTGCCCGTCCCGTTCCGGCGGAAATCAGGAAGATCGATGCCCAGGCCGGCAAGGTCACGCTCAAGCATGGTCCGATCGAGAACCTCGGCATGCCCGCCATGACGATGGCATTTCCGGTCAAGGACCGCGCGTCCCTGAGCCGCTTCAAGGAGGGCGATGCCGTTTCGGTAACCTTCGGCAAGATCGATGGTTCGCCAGCCGTTCTCGATATGCAGCGCAAGTAGGCGTCGTGGTTCACGGGATCCCTTGTGGCAATCGGTCTCGGTCACGACCTCCCCTGCCGTATGCGATCCTGCTCCGCTTCCCGCCGGCTGGCGCCCAGCCCATCGGCGGCCCACGCGTCGATCATGAAGTCGTCTTCCCGATAACTGGCCGTGCGCGGAAAGCCGGTCTCCTGCCCGAGAATGCGATGCACCTCGGGCGCGGGGCACGCCTGCTCGTCGAAGGGATGGCGCCAGTGGCAGGCCAGCAGCAGCCCGTCGGGCGCCATCGACTCGCGCACCCGACGCGCCAGCAAGGTGACCTGATCCGGCGCGAGGTAGTAGCAGAACTCGCTGAGCACCACCAGATCGAAACGCTGCGGCGGCCATTCCGCTGGCACCTTGATGGTTTCCACGCGCACGTGCGGGGCGTGGCCGGCGCGCGCGGCCGCGGCCCGGACCGCGCGCGCGTGCCGGTCGGCCGCCAGCAGCGCTTCGCAGCGCGGCGCCAGCGCGGCCGTCATCTCGCCATTGGCGCAGCCGGGCTCGAAGGCCGAGCGATAGCGCGGCCGATCGAGCATCGCCAGCAGCAGCGCGCGCTTGCGCGCCTCGAACCAGCGCGTACGGTAGTGCCAGGGATCGTCGCCGTTGGCGTAGACGGCGTCGAAGTAGGCGTCGGGGGTCGGCTCGCCGGCGCTCATGCCTGCGCCTCGTACCGGCGGCGCAGTTCGCGCTTGAGCAGCTTGCCGCTGGGGTTCTTCGGCAGCGCATCGGCGAAGATCACGCGCTTGGGCACCTTGAAATGCGCCATGCCGGCCTTGCAGAAGTCGATCACCTGCTGCTCGGACAGCGACTGCCCTTCCTTGAGCACGATCACCGCGGTCACCGCCTCGACCCAGTAGGCATCGGGCAGGCCGATCACCGCGACCTCGGACACCTCGGGGATGCGGAAGATCATTTCCTCGACCTCGCGGCTGGCCACGTTTTCGCCGCCGCTCTTGATCATGTCCTTCTTGCGGTCGACGATCGTGATGTAGCCCTCCTCGTCGCGCACGGCCAGGTCGCCGCTATGGAACCAGCCGCCGCGGAAGGCCTCCGCGGTGCGTTCGGGATCGTTGTAGTAGCCGTCCAGCAGTTGCGGCGAGCGATGGACGATCTCGCCGATCTCGCCGGTCGCGACATCACGCATCTCGTCGTCGACGATGCGCGTCTCGACGTTGAGGGCCGGCTTGCCGGCCGAACCGGCCTTGCGCAGCTGGTCGTCGGGATGCAGCACGGTCGCCAGCGGCGCGATCTCGGTCTGGCCGTAGAAGTTCCACAGCCGCACGCCCGGCATGCGGCGCTGCATTTCCTTCAGCACCTCGACCGGCATGATCGACGCCCCGTAGTAGCCCTTGGCCAGCGTTCCGAGGTCGGCGCCCTCGAACAGCGGCGAGCGCAGCAGCGCGATCCAGATCGACGGCGGTGCGAAGAACGCATTGACGCGATGGCGCGCGATCAGCGGCAGGATCACGTCGGGCCGCGGCTGGCCCGTGATGATGTTGGTCGCTCCCAGATACACCGCGGGGCCGAGGAATACATCGAGCTGCGCGCAGTGATACAGCGGCAGCGCGTGCAGCACCACGTCGTCGGCCTGCATATTGCCCTCGACGATGCAGGTGACGTACTCCCACAGCACTGCCTCGTGGCTCAGCATCGCGCCCTTGGGCAGCGACTCGGTGCCGCTGGTGTAGATGATCTGCAGCAGCGCGCGCGGATCGACCGGCGCGATGTCCCGTATTGGTGCGCTGGCCATCAGCAGATCGTCGAAGCGCAGCATGCCTTCGGGCGCGCCGTCGGCCTGGTCCTCCGAGGGCAGCCAGATCTGCAGGCCGATCTGCACGCCATCGGCCGCGCCCTGCTCGACCGCGGCCACGGCCAACGCCTCGAAACCCGCGCCTACCAGCAGCGTGCGCGCGCCCGAGCTGCGCAGGATGTAGGCGACCTCGCCGGCATTGAGCATGAAATTGATCGGCACCAGCACCGCGCCCATGCGGGCCAGCGCGAAGCGCATCGCCGCGAAGGCGTGCGAATTGCGCGACAGGATGGCGACGCGGTCGCCGGCGGCAATGCCCTGCTGCGACAGGGCCGCGACCAGGCGGTCGCAGATCTGGTCGAAATCGCGGTAGCTCCACTGCACGTCGCCGCAGACGATCGCGGTCTTGTCGGGCGTGCGCTGGGCCGAGCGCCGCAGGATGTCTCCCACGCCATGCTGATGCGCGCGGCGGATCGCCGCCTTCTGGTCTAGCGTCATGCTGCTGTCTCCTGTGCCTGTTCTGTGCGCATCCTGTGCGCATTCTGTGCTCGTTCCGAGCTCGTTCCATGCATCCTGCTCGCGGCGGACCGCTGCGCGGAACATCGGCCGCCGGCCGCGTCAGGCTAGCAGCATTCGCGCGGCGGCGCATCCCCCCTGGGCACGGTGCGGGCGGTGCTAACATCGCCGGATCGCATGCCACCCCGCCAGTCCCCCATGTCCACGTCAGCCCGTCGTCCGGATCCCTTCGTCGACCATCTGCTCGAACTAATGGCGCCGCTGGCCGCCCGCATCGGCCCGATCACGGCGAAGCGGATGTTCGGCGGGCATGGCCTGTACTACGACGGGCTGATGTTCGGCCTGGTGACCGATGGCCGCTGCTATCTAAAGGCCGACGCGGTCACGCTGCCGCGATTCGAGGCGCAAGGCTGCGAGCCGTTCAGCTATCGCAGCGGCGGCAAGGAGGTGGTGCTGCGCCACTATCTGAGCCTGCCGGCGCAATGCCTGGAGTCGCCGGGCGAGATGGAACCCTGGGCGCGCGAGGCCGTGGAGGCCACGCTGCGGGTCGCGAACGCCGCGCCGCCCAGGCGCAAGGCACGGGGATAGCCGCGTCAGATCTCGTCGATCGCGGTCGACGCGGTCGGCTTGCCTGCGTCCTGCTCCAGCGAGAAACGGTCGCGCGTGGTGACATAGAAGCTCGCGCCGAACCGCCCGACCGGGAAATACTCCTGCAGCCTGACGCGCCAGCGTTCAGTGTCGATCAGGCCGTCTCGCGCATGCAGCCGCAGCACGCGGCCGATGAAGATCTGGCGGCTCTCGGTCTCCAGCGTCTCCCACAGCCGGCATTCGAACGCGACCGGCGCCTCGGCGATCCGCGGCGGCGCGATGCGCGTGCTGGGCGCCGCCGTCAGGCCGACGTGCGCCAGCTCGCTGACATCCGGCGGCAGCCGCTCGCCGCAGCGGTGCATCCGCTCTGCCATGGCCTCGTCGCACAGATGCACGACGAATTCGCCGGAGCGCACGATATTGGCCGCGGTGTCTTTCAGCGCGCCGTCGGCCAGGCGGTTGACGCTGATCATCACGATCGGCGGCTCCTCGCCCAGCATATTGAACATCGAGAATGGCGCGGCATTGGCGGTGCCGTCCGCGCCCAGCGTGGTCACCAGGGCGATCGGCCGCGGCACGATCAGGCTGGCCATCAGCTTGTAGCGCTGATATTCGGTAATGGCGTCGAAATCGATTTCCATGTTGGCGCGATCGCCTCGTTTGAGTCGTGTCACAGGCCGAGCAGCTGGGCCAGGCTCTTCTCGCCCTGCATGCGCGAGGTCTCGATGCGCTGCTCCAGCTCGCGCAGATGCGCGTCCATCCTGCCGATGGCGCCGGCCGCATCGCGTTTTTCGATGCAATCGACGATCGCCGCATGCTCGTCGTGCTCGCATGGCGCATGGCCGGGCGGCTCGTACAGGCCGACGATCAGCGAGCAGCGCGACACCAGCTCCGTCAGATAACGCTGCAGCACCGGATTGCGCGCCAGCGCGGCGATGCGCAGATGGAAGCCGCTCGCCAGCCGTGCCCATGATGGCTGGTCGAAGCGATGCATGGCCTCGTGCTCCTCGGCCAGCTGCCGCCGCAGGTCGCGCAGGTCCGCCGCGGTGGCGCGCGCCACCGCCATCTCGACCAGCACGCGTTCGAGCGCCCGCCTTGCCTCGAAGATCTGGCCGGTCTCTTCCGGCGTCGGCTCGGCGATGACCGCGCCCTTGTTGGGCCGCAGCGCCACGATGCCGTCGTGCGCCAGCTTCTCCAGCACGCGCCGCACCACCGCGCGGCCCACGCCGAACAGCTGGCACAGCTCCGGCTCGGGCAGCTTGGTGCCGGGCGTCAGCCGATGATTGAGCACGCCGTCGAAGATCGCCTGGTAGATGCGCGCGTCGGCGTCGGCCGCCCGGCCTGCCGGCGGCGCGGCAGCGGTCGCCGGCGCTGCCGGGGATGCCTTGCCCTTGCTGGCGGCGGACTTGGGGGCCGCCTTGCCGGCGGTTTTTGCGGCGGTTTTTGCGACAGTCCTGGCGGAAGCCTTGGTACCGGATCTCGCTGTCGTCCTGGCGGCGGCTTTGTCGACGTTGGCGGACATGAATTCGGTCAACGAATGAAGGGTCATGATGTTAGCGCGTGCCGGCCATGGTAGCGGTCATGCCACGCGGCGCAATGGGAGCCCCGCCCACCGCATCCTCCACCGCATCCTCCACCGCATCCTCTACCGCGTCCTCCACCGCGTCCTCTACCGCGTCCTCCACCGCGTCCTCCATCGCCTCGCAGATCGCCCCGGGTGTCGTCATCCAGATCTCGCCGGTATCGCGGCGCCGCGAGATATGCTCCAGTGCCCTGCGCAGATGGCGCAGCCGGTGCGGCTGCCCGACCAGATAGGGATGCAGCGCGATGCCCATCACCAGTGGCTGCGGGCGCGTGGCGTGGTTGGCCTGCGCCAGCATCTCGTCGAAATGGTCGACGATCATGTCGGCGAACGCGGCGCCATCCATCTGGCGCCCGACGATCATCGGAATGTCGTTCAGTTCCTGCGGATACGGAATCGACCATAGCGGCCCGCCGCGCGTCGCCATTCGCACCGGACGATCGTCGTGGCACCAGTTCAGCGTATAGCGATAGCCGGTCTCGCTCAGCAAGTCCGGCGTCAGCGCGCTCTCCGATATCCAGGGCGACAGCCAGCCGGCGGGCGGCTTGCCGGCATGCGCGGCAATGCGCTCGCGGCAATGACGCAGCAGCGCGCGCTCGCCGGCCTCGTCCAGATCGCTCTGGCGCACCGCGTTCGTATGCCCATGCCCGATCAGTTCGTCGCCGCGCGCGAGAAAGGCGTCCGGCACCTCGGGACAATGGTCGTACAGCGCGGTATTGAGCAGCACGCCGGTGGGCATGCGCAGCCGGTCGAACAGCTCCAGGCAACGCCAGACGCCGACCCGGTTGCCGTATTCGCGCCAGCTGTAGTTCAGCACGTCGGGCTGCGGCGACGCGGGCCCGATATTCGCGCCCAGTCCCTCGCCGAAGGCGAAGTGCTCGATATTGAAGCCGAGATAGACGGCGAGCCGCGCGCCACCCGGCCAATGGAAATCGTCGACATCGGTGATGGGCCGATAGGGGAAGCGCCCGTGCGTGCGCAGCGGGCCGAATGCGGCAGTGGCAGCGTGGCGGTCGCGTGCGCGCTCCCCTGCCGCCCGTGGTGGAAGCGGAATCGGATTCGAATTCGGATTGTGGGTCATTGCCCTGTGCCCTTCGTCGTTTGGCGATCGCGGCATCGGAGCGGCATCGGAGCGGCATCGGGCAGGATCGGAGCGTGACCGCCGCGTGCCCCGCACCGCCATGGCCCCGTTCCCGCACATCCCGCACCGCGTCCGTGCGGCATGCACCGCCTTCGATCGCATTCATATCGATACCCGGATCGTTCGCAAGATGCAGGCCAGATCGTATGCGATCCGCTACGCCTTCGTCCGCAAGGCATGGCGGTCCAATGTCGACGTGTGGCATGGCTCTTGCGAACGGATGGGCGGTCCGTCGATTCCACGACATCTTTCCCTTCCCGTTGCACCGATCCGGAGAACTGCCATGTCCCGCCACCGTCCCGAACCGCGCCGCCGCGCGCTGATGCTTGCCGTCGCCGCTGCCTGCGCGCTGCCCGCCGTGCCGGCACTGGCGGCCGAACCCGTCAAGATCGGCCTGATCACCGCCATGACGGGACAGTCCGCGCGCGCCGGCGAAGCGCTGACGCGCGGCATGACCATCGCGATCGACGAGATCAATGCCAGGGGCGGCGTGCTGAACGGCCGCAAGCTCGAGCTGGTCCGCCGCGACGACGAAAGCAATCCCGCCAAGGGCGTGCTCGCCGCGCGCGAGCTGATCTACAAGGAGAAGGTCGCGGTGCTGTTCGGCGGCCTCGACACGCCGGTGTCGATGGCGATCGTGCCCATCGCCAACCAGGAAAAGGTGCCGTTCATGGGGCCGTGGGCGGCCGGCACGCCGATCACCCGCAATGGCGCCAATCCCAACTTCGTGTTCCGCGTGTCCGCGGTCGACGAACTGGTCGACAAGGCGATGCTGCAGTACGCACAGAAGACCTTTGGCGCCACCAAGCCGGGACTGATCCTGGTCAACAACCCGTGGGGCGAATCCAACGAGAAGGGCATCGTCGCCGCGCTGACCGCCAAGGGCATGAAGCCCGCCGGCATCGAGAAGTTCGAGGCGAACGATGTCGACGTGGTGCCGCAGCTCGGCCGCCTGAAGGCCGCGGGCGCCGATGTGCTGCTGATGGTCGGCAACGTCGGCCCTTCGGCCCAGGTCGTCAAGTCGCTGGACCGCATGGGCTGGAAGGTACCGGTGGTTTCTCACTGGGGCCCGGCCGGCGGGCGCTTCACCGAGCTGGCCGGCCCGAACGCGCGCAACGTCCACTTCGTGCAGACCTACAGCTTCTTCGGCGCGCCGTCGCCGGTCGGCACGCGCGTCGTCAACGCGCTGAAGGCCAGGTACAGCGACATCAAGGGACCGGACGACATCACGCCGGCGGTCGGCGTGGCCAACGCCTATGACGCCACGCATCTGGCTGCGCTGGCGATCCAGCGCGCCGGCTCGACCAGGGGCGATGCGGTACGCCAGGGCTTCTACGCCATCGACCGCCATGAAGGGCTGATCAAGACCTACGTGAAGCCCTTCTCGCCGCAGGTGCACGACGCGCTCACCGAGAACGACTACGTCTGGGCGCAGTTCATCGACAACCGCATCGTGCCGGTCGCCGACAAGCAGGTCGCGTCGAAGTAAGGAACGCCTCATGTTATGGATCTCCGCCCTGATCAGCGGTCTTGGCCTCGGAAGCATGTACGGGCTGATGGCGCTGAGCTTTCATCTGACCTATGTGGTCAGCGCCACCGTCAACTTCGCGCAGGGCAGCTCGATGATGCTCGGCGCCGTGCTGACCTACACCTTCGCGCAGACGCTCGGTTGGCCGATGGCCCCGTCCGTGCTGCTCTCGCTGGCGCTGTGCGCGCTCTACGGGCTGGCCGTCGAGTTCGTCGCGGTACGCCCGTTCGCCAGCCGCGGCTCCGATGCCTGGCTGATGGCGACGGTGGCACTCGGCATCGTGCTCGATAACGTCGTCACGCTGACCTTCGGCACCGAGCCGCGCAGCCTGCCGTCGCCGCTGGCGGCGTCGTCGCTGCAGCTCGCCGACGGGCTGGGCGTCTATCCGCTGCAGTTGCTGATCCCGCTGGTCGGCCTCGCGCTGGCGGGCGTGCTGCACTACGTGCTGCGCCATTCGCGCTGGGGCCTGGCGATGCTGGCGGTGGTGCAGAACCGCGATGCCGCGCGGCTGATGGCCATTCCGATCCGCCGCACCGTCGCCGCCGCGTTTGCGGTATCGACGCTGCTGGCCGGCGTCGCCGGCGTGCTGATCGCCCCGCTGTTCAACGTGCAGTCGGACATGGGCACGGTGTTCGGGCTGAAGGCGTTCGCGGTGGCGATCCTCGGCGGCCTGTCCAGCGCCTGGGGCGTGATGATCGCGGGCCTGATCTTCGGCGTGGTGGAGGCCGCGATCACGGCCGCGCTGGGCTCGAGCTATACGCAGATCATCACGTTCGCGCTGGTGATCGCGCTGCTGGCGCTGCGCCCGGCGGGACTGTTCGGCCGCGCGGAGGTACGCAAGGTATGAGCGCGCGTCCCTCCCTCGTGGCCAACACCGGCACGCCGCTGCAGATTTCGGCTTTCGCCCTGGCGCTGCTGGGCGCCGCGGCCGCGGCCCTGCTGCTGAATGGCTACTTCGTCTTCGTGATCGCGGGCGTCGCCATGCTCGCGATTTGCGGCGTCGGCCTGAACCTGCTGATCGGCCTGACCGGGCAGATCTCGTTCGGCCATGTCGGCTTCTACGCGATCGGCGCCTACAGTGTCGCGATCCTGACCGGCCAGGCCGGCTGGAGCTTCTGGCCGGCCTGGCTCGCGGGCACCGCCATTGCGGCGTTGGCCGGCGCCCTGCTCGCGCTGCCGGCCCTGCGCGTCAAGGGGCCCGGCCTGGCGATGATCACCATCGCCTTCGGCTTCATCGTCGAGCACGGCGCGGTCGAATGGCGGGCGCTGACCGGCGGCCAGAACGGGCTGATGGGCATCGCCCAGCCGACCCTGCCCGGCGTCGACGGCGGCGAGCGCGCGCTGACGCTGATCGCGCTGGCGGTGCTGGCGGTCTCGCTGGCGGCCTATGCGCGCATTGCGCGCGGCAGCTGGGGCGCGGCGATGCGCGCGGTGCGCGACAGCGAGACTGCGGCCGCGTCGATCGGCATCGAGCCGCTGCTGGTGCGCACGATGGCCTTCGCGGTCTCGGCCGCGCTGGCGGGGCTGGCCGGCGGCCTGTTCGCGCCGATGCAGGGCATGGTCACGCCCGGCATGTTCTCGTTCCTGCAATCGATCCTGTTCGTGCTGGTGGTCATGATCGGCGGTGCAGGCACGGTCGCCGGTCCGGTGATCGGCGCGGTGGTGGTCGGCATGTTGCCGGAGTTGCTGTCGAGCCTGGAGAACCTGCGCCTGCTGTGCTTCGGCATGCTGCTGCTGGTGGTGCTGTGGGTCGCGCCGCAGGGCATCGTCGGCGTGGCGGCGGGACTGCTGCGCGGGCTGCGGCGCCAGCGCGGCGCAGCCGCGCCGGGGGATGAGCCAGCCGAGATCGCGCTGCCGATGCGCGAAGCGGCCACGCGTCGCGCGCTGGTGGCCGACGGCCTGTCGATGGTGTTCGGCGGCGTGCGCGCGGTCGACGGGCTGTCGTTCACGGTGGCCGCCGGCACCGTGACCAGCCTGATCGGCCCGAACGGCGCAGGCAAGTCGACGGTACTCAATATGCTGTCCGGCTATTACCGGCCGCACGCGGGCGGCCGGCGGCTCGGCGACGCGGCGCTGCCCGCGCGCGGCGCCTGCCACAGCGCGCGCCACGGCATCGCGCGGACATATCAGACCTCGCAGCTGTTCGGCGGCAT
The DNA here is from genome assembly GCF_008632125.1 of Cupriavidus cauae. Classification (GTDB taxonomy): domain Bacteria; phylum Pseudomonadota; class Gammaproteobacteria; order Burkholderiales; family Burkholderiaceae; genus Cupriavidus; species Cupriavidus cauae. Next base: position 110,815 of record NZ_VWRN01000045.1, on the reverse strand, counting down.
GAGCGCCGCCGACAATGTCGCGCTCGCGCTGGGCGGTGGGCGCCTCGGCCCGCTGCTCGGCACCGCCGGCTTCACGGCCGCCGCAGTCCGCGAACGGGCTCGTGCGCTGCTGCGGGCCTGCGGCTATCGCGGCGACCCGGATGCCAGTGCCGCCGATCTGGCCCACGTCGACCGCAGGCTGGTCGAGATCGCGCGTGCGCTGGCCACGCAGCCGGCCGTGCTGCTGCTGGACGAGCCGGCTGCCGGCTTGTCGCGCGAGGACAAGGCCAGCCTCGGCCGGCTGCTGCGCCGCATCGCCGACAGCGGCATCGCCGTCGGCCTGGTGGAACACGACATGTCGCTGGTGATGGAGGTATCGGACCGCATCGTGGTGATCGATGCCGGCCAGCGGCTGGCGGTCGGCACGCCGGCCGAGGTGCGGGCCGATCCGGCGGTCCGCCGTGCGTATCTGGGCGATGCGAGCGTCGGAGATGCGGTCGCCGGTGAAGCGGACGCCGGCGCACCGCCGCGCCAATATCGCGACGTCGCCGGCGCGGAACTGCTTGGCGTCAACGCGCTGCGCGCCGGCTACGGCGCCGCCCCGGTGCTGCACGACGTCGCGCTGCAGGTGCGCGAAGGCGAGATGGTGGCACTGCTCGGCGCCAATGGCGCGGGCAAGTCCACGCTGATGCGGGCGCTGTCCGGCCTGCACCGCCCGGTGCAAGGCGGCATCGCGTTCGACGGCGTGGATCTTGGCGGCATCGATGCGGCCCGCATCGCGGCGATGGGCCTCGTGCTTGTCCCCGAGGGACGGCAGGTGTTTGCCGAACTCTCCGTGCTCGACAACCTGAAGCTCGGCGCCTTTCCGTCCGGGCGCCTGCGCCGCGGCGAGATGCAGCGCCGCATCGAGACGATGTTTGCCCGATTCCCGCGCCTGCGCGAACGCCAGCACCAGCGCGCCGGCCTGCTGTCCGGCGGCGAGCAGCAGATGCTGGCCATTGCCCGCGGCCTGATGTCGCAGCCGCGCATGCTGCTGCTCGACGAACCGTCGCTTGGGCTGGCGCCCAAGGTCATCGACGAGCTGTTCGCCTCGCTGGACCGGCTGCGCGAGGCGTCGATCACGATCCTGCTGGTGGATCAGATGGCGGCACTCGCGCTGGCACTGGCCGACCGCGCCTATGTGCTGGAGGAAGGCCGCGTCGTCGCCAGCGGCCGCGCCGACGTGCTGGCGCGCGATGCGGCGCTGGTGCAGGCCTATCTCGGCGGCGATGGCGGCGATGGCGGCGATGGCAGAAATGACGGCGATCGCGGCGATGTGGCGAACGGCGGCGACGACGCCAGCCGCGCCACCGGGATGGCCCACGCCGCCCCGCAAGCGGTGCAGGCCTGATGGCAGCCGCCCCGCTTCCTCCCGCAGGCCCCGCACGTTCCCGCACGGGCATGGTCACCAGCCCGCATGCGCTGGCCAGCGAGGCCGGACTCGAAGTGCTGCGCGCCGGCGGCAATGCGATCGAAGCGGCGATCGCAATCGGCGCAGCGCTGTCGGTCACCTACCCGCACTTCACGGGCCTGGGCGGCGATGCGTTCTGGGTCATTGCCGACGGCGCCGGCGACGTGCGCACGTTGTCCGGCATCGGCCAAGCCGCGGCAGCACCGCCCGCCTTCGATGGGGGCATTCCCTCGCGCGGACCCGCCGCCGCGCTGACCACCGCCGCCACGGTCGACACCTGGGATCGCGCCTATCGGATCAGCCGCGACAAGTGGGGCGGCACCACGCCGTGGGAAGCGCTCTTCCAGCGCGCGATCGGGCATGCCGCCGATGGATTCCCCGTGACGCCATCGCAGCGCTTCTGGCAGGAATTCCGTGCCGGACAGTGGAGCGACTGGCCCGGCTTCGCACGCGTGTTTCTGCCCGAGGGCCGCATGCCCGAGGTCGGCGAGCGCTTCCGCCAGCCGCAGCTGGCGGGCAGCCTGCGCCGGATCGCCGAGCACGGCGCGCGGGACTTCTACGAGGGAGAACTGGCGTCGCGCATTGCCACCGGGCTGCGCGAGACCGGATCGCCGCTGACGGCTGCCGATCTCGCCGCCACGCGGGCCCGCGAGGAAGCGCCGCTGACGGTGCCCTATCGCGGCGGCGAACTGGTCAGCCTGCGCCCGCCGACGCAGGGCGTCACCACGCTGCAGATCATGGGAATACTCGACCGCTTCGATGTCGCGGCGGTCGCCGAAGGCAGCGCCGACTACTACCATCTGCTGGTCGAAGCGGTGAAGCAGGCCTTCATCGAGCGCGACCGCCACGTCGCCGACCCGGAGTTCGTCAACGTGCCGGCGGAGGCAATGCTGTCCCCCACGCATCTCGACAGGCTGGCCGCGGCGATCCGGCCCGACCGCGCGCTGCCGTGGCCGCACCGCTTCCGTACCGGCGACACCGTCTACCTCGGCGCGGTCGACAGCCAGGGGCGCTGTGCCAGCGTGCTGCAGACCGTCTACTTTGACTGGGGCAGCGGCGTGGTCGCCGGCGACACCGGCATCCTGTGGCACAACCGCGGCGCGGCGTTCAGCATCGAGCCCGGCCACCACAACGCGTTGCGGCCGGGCAAGCGCCCCTTCCATACGCTCAATCCCGGCCTCTATCTGCGGGACGGCCGCCCGGCCCTGCTCTACGGTACCCAGGGCGCGGACGGTCAACCCCAGACGCTGGCGGCGGTGCTGACACGGATGATCGACTACGGCATGGATCCGCTGGCGGCGCTGTCCCGCCCGCGCTTCCTGCTGGGCCGCACGTTCTCCGACACGCGCGACACGCTCAAGCTCGAGGCCGATGCCGGCGATGCGGTGATGGCGGAGCTGGCCGCGCGCGGCCACGAGATCAGCCCGATCCCGGCGCAGAGCCCGCTCGCCGGCCATCCCGGCGCAATCCGCATCGAGGCCGACGGCACCATCGTCGGCGCGCAGGATCCGCGCAGCGACGGCATGGCGATCGGCTGCTGACGCGTACCTGTCGCGTTCAGCGCAGGACCAGCGGCGGCGACAGCCTCTGCTGTACCGCCGCGGGATGCACGGCGACCGCCTCCACCTCGGCCAGCACGCCGTAGTGCAGCGCCGGCACCGGCACCACCGCGCGCGCCGGGCGCGCGTCGCCCAGCACCTCGCGGTAGACCGCGTCGAACGCCGGCCAATGTTCGACGCCGGCCAGGTAGACGGTGACCTTGAGCACGTCCTTCCAGCCGCAGCCGCCCGCAGCCAGCGCGGCCCCGGCATTGCGCAGCGCCAGCGCGGCCTGTTCCGCCAGCGGCAGATCGGCGCGCGGCTCGCCCTGCGCGTTCAGCGGCAACTGGCCCGACACGAAGACGAGGCCCAGGCCCGTGGCGACGTGCGAATAGTGGCCGCGTGGCGTCGCCAGTGCGGGAACGTCGGGATAGGCGACAGGCTGGCCGGCGATCGCGGCGGCGTTCGGCGTCGCGCTCGGGGTCGCATTCGGAGTCGCGCTCGAAGTCGCGCTGGGAGCCGCACTCCGGGTCGCACTCGGGGTAGCGCTCGGGGTAGCGCTCGGGGTAGCGTTCGGCTTCCCCTTCGGATTCGTGCCCGCCATCGCGCTCACCATCCACTGAAGCGCGGCCACTGCGCCTCGACAACGCCGCTGCCCGCCACCACCGTGTAGGCGCCGTGCTGCGCGGCCGTCGCGCAAGCGTGGTTCGGCAGGATGCGCAGCAGCGTGCCGACCGGCAGCATCGGCGTCGCGACCGGATCGGTGCGATGGCTGACGATGCCGTGCTCCTGATTGGCGTCGACCATCACCAGATCGGCCAGCGGCTTGCCGTCAAGATCGCAGACCAGGCCATAGCCCTGGTCGACCGGCTGCTTCGCGGTCCCGCGATCGCGCGACATCGCCATCCAGCCCGCATCGGTAATCAGCCAGCCCTTCTCGCGCTGATGGCCGATGACGGTGCACAACACCGACAGCGCGATGTCCGAAGTCTCGCAAACGCCGATGCCGTTCATCACCAGATCGAAGAACACGAACACCCCGGCCCGCACCTCGGTCACGCCATCGAGCGAACGCGCGTAGTGCGCGGTCGGCGTGCTGCCCACACTGACCACCGGCGCCGCATGACCGGCCGCGCGCAGGCGCTGCGCGGCCCGGACGGCGCCGGCGCGCTCCTGCTCCGCCAGCGCCTCGATCGCCGCGGCCGAGCGGCAGTTGTACGAATCGCCCGCATGCGTCAGCACCCCGGCGAGCCAGGCGCCCTGCCCTTCCTTCCCGTCCAGCGCCGCGCCGATCTCCAGCAGCACCGGGTCCTCCGGCTTGACACCGGAGCGGTGGCCATCGGTGTCGATCTCGATCAGCACCGGCACGCCGAGCGCGCGCTCGCGGCAGTAGGCGGCGACCGCGGCGGCCGCCTCGACGTTGTCGAGCAGCAGCGTCATCCGCGCCCCGCGCCGTACCAGCTCTTCGACATGCGGCAGCTTCGACGGCACGATGCCGACGGCATAGAGAATGTCTGTCCAGCCGTGCTCGAGAAAGTGGCCGGCCTCCTTCAGCGTCGACACGGTGATCGGCGTGCCCGGCGCGCCGATGCGCGCGGTAACATCGGCCGACTTGTTGGTCTTCACGTGCGGACGCAGCGCGACGCCAAAAGGCGCGAGCCGATCGCGCAGCCGCGCGATATTGCGCTCCATCTTCGTGCGGTCGAGCACCAGCACCGGCGTTTCCAGTTCATGCAGTGTCATGGGGTTCCTTGCTTGCCTTGTCGGCATCACGAGATCGGCATTCATCGCTCAATCGAGCTGCACTGATTGAAGTCGTTGACCGGCAGGTCGCGCTTGACCAGCAGCAGCACCGGCGCGGAGCCGACCAGCCCCAGCGGCTCGAAGTCCTTGCGCGCGTCGTACAGCGGCTTGCGGTACAGGATCATGTTGGCTGCATGGGTCCCGATGGTGCCGAAGCCGATCGTGTAGCCATCGGCCGGCGCGCGTGCGAGCTTCTGCATGCCGATCGAACCGCCGGCCCCGCCGACGTTCTCGACGACGATCGACGTGCCCAGCCGCGGCGCCATCTTCGCGGCGACCGCGCGCGCCAGCGCATCGCTGGGCCCGCCCGCGGGGAACGGCATGATCAGCGTGATCGGCTTGCTCGGCCAGTTCGGCGTCTGCGCCGCGGCCGGCGCGGCGGCGGCGCCGAGCGCGCTCGCCAGCAGCGCGGCAACAATGGCGAATTTCATGGTGTCTCCTCCAGATCGGCCCAATGGATCAGCCGGAAAGATCGGTCCCGACAGATCGGCCCGATCAGCCCTGCGCCGGCGACTTGATGCGTGGCGCCGCGGCAAGCTCCAGCACCGGCAGGATGCTGGGCCCCTGCTGCAGCGGCGCCGGTGCGCCGTCCGGCAGCGCCAGTCCCACGCGGTTATGCCAGTAGGTGTCGAGCCCCACCGCCGAGGTGCCAAACAGGTCGAAGCCCGAGCCCGCGACGAACAGCGTGTTGGCCGGCTCGGCACCGAGTTCCTGAAGCGCACGCCGATACGGCCGCGGATCGGGCTTGTAGCAGCCGGCGCGTTCCGAGGTCACCACCACGTCCATCGGCACGTTCAGGCGTTCGGCAGCCAGCCGGCCCAGGCGCTCCGAGCAGTTGGTCACCACGCCGAGCCGGTGCGTCGCGCGCAGGTGCTCCAGCACGTGCGCGGCGCCGCTCCACAGCGACAGCTCGGTCCAGCGTTCGTCAAGCGCGTCGGCCATCGTTGCCGGCAGCCCGGTCTCGACCGCGGCCTCGCGCACCAGCGTTTCGTACGGACGATAGGCGCCGCAGGCATAGGTGCGTTTCAGATAGGCGGCGCGCCACGCGCGGCCCGGTGCTTCGCCGCCCGCCACGCTGTTCCACAGCGTCCAGGAATCGAGCAGCGCGGTCAGCAGGTCGAACAGCACGACATCGTATTGGCGCGCGGGGTTGGCCTGGCGTGGTTTGCTTGGTTCGCTTGGTTCGCTTGTCATGGTGCGGCCCCGGTTGGAATCGATGCCACAGTGTAGGTGCGGCCCGCCGGCGGGTGGTTAATGGCATAGAATTTCTTAATTCACCTCCGGGTTAATAATGATGACGCTGAACATCGACGACCTGCGCTTCATCCTGGCGCTGGACCGGCTCGGCAGCCTCGCCGCGCTGGCGCGCGAGGAGAACGTGACGCCGCCGGCCGTGACCAAGCGGCTCAGCCAGCTCGAGGCGCGCCTGGGCATCCGGCTCGCGCTGCGCACCACGCGCCGGCTGCAGCTGACCCACGAGGGCCATCTGCTCGCCCAGCACGCGACCGGCGTGCTCGAGCAGATGCAGGCCATCGAGGAAGCGCTGCGGCAGCGCAGCCAGGCGGTGGCCGGCAAGCTGAAGGTGCATGGACCGTTCGGCTTCGGGCGCCGCTATCTCGGGCCGCTGCTGGCGCAGTTCCAGACCACGCATCCCAATCTCGAGGTGCAGCTGTACCTGTCGGACAACCTGATGCTGCCGCGCCAGCCGGTGCATGGGCGCGATGCCTTCGACGTGCTGGTCAGCATCGGCGCGATACCGGATTCGCGCTGGGTCGCGCACCGCATCGCACCGAACCGCCGCGTGCTGTGCGCCGCGCCCGAGTACCTCGCCAAGGCGCCGCCGCTGCAGCGTCCCGCCGATCTGACGCGGCACGCCTGCCTGGTGCTCAGGGAGAACGACGAGGACGTGACGCTATGGCGCTTTGCCGGGCGCGACGGCGGCAAGGAGGCTGGAAAGGAGCTGCGCAAAGGCAGCGGCAAGAGCGCCGCCGGCACCGATGCACGCGAACACACCGTGCGGGTGCGTCCGATCATGGAGAGCAACGACGGCGATGTCGTCCATCAATGGTGCCTGGCCGGCAAGGGCATCATGGCGCGGTCGGAGTGGGATGTGGCCGACAGCCTCGCCTCGGGGCGGCTGGTCGCGCTGCTGCCCGGCTACCGGCTGCCGGACGCCGACGTGATGGCGCTGGTGCCGCAATCGCGGGTGGCGTCGACGCGCACGCGGCTGTTCGTCGAGATGTTGCGCAAGGCGCTGGGGCCGCGGCCGCCATGGCGCAACGGACGACGGGGCTGATGCAGCGCCGCGCGGGGTCTGCGGTCCTCCGCAAGGCGCGTATCACTGCTCCATCGCCGGGCAGTCGCAGCTCGGTCGCTCCTCAGTCCCTGCTTAGTCGCTGCTTAGTCGCTGCTTAGTCGCTGATTAGTCGCTGCTCTGGTGCGGGACCAGATGCAGGCGCATCACGCCGCCTTCGAAATATTGCCCGTCGAACTGGCGGAGCAGGCCCAGTGCCGCGACGAGGTCCATGTCGAAGTCCACCCATGCCCAAGGCTGCTCGGGGTCGCCATCGCGCATGATTTCCACCGAGCGCACGGGCGCATAGGGCGCGAACTTGTCGCGCAAACGCTGTTCGGTGATCTCGCGGCGCAGGCCGCGAATCAGCACCTGCATGTCGGTCTCCTGGGGGCATGGCGCGGCGGCCTGCATGCCGCCGGGGCGGTGCAGGATGTTGGCCTGGCCACGAGACCACTATAGATGTTCGCGCGGGATCCGGCTTGCCGCCGGGCCGGCGAGGCGGGCCACGGCGGCGGCCCTCCGGGCCCATGCCGGGTCAGATCACGCCATCGCCCTTCAGCGCGGCAATCTCTTCGGCTGCAAAACCCCAGTCGCACAGCACGGCCTCGGTATCCGCACCGGGCGGCGATGCCGGCGCCGGTTTGGCCGGCGCCGTGCGCGAGAAGCGCGGCGCCGGCGCGGGATGGGTCACGCCGTCGACGTCGATGAAGGTTTCGCGGGCGCGATTGTGCGCATGCGCGGGCGCCTCGTCCCAATCCAGCACCGGCGCGAAACAGGCATCGCTGCCTTCCATCAGCGCGCACCACTGGTCGCGCGTGCGCGTGCGGAACACCTCGGCGAGCCGGTGCTTCAGCTGCGGCCAGTCGCGCCGGTCGCCCTGCGTGGCAAAGGCCGGATCCTCGATGCCGCACAGCTCGATCAGCTTGCGATAGAACTGCGGCTCGAGCGCGCCGATCGCGACATATTTGCCGTCGGCGCAGGCATAGGTGCCGTAGTACGGCGCGCCGCCGTCGAGCAGGTTCTCGCCGCGCCGGTTGCTCCAGCGGCCGGCCGCCTTGAAGCCGTACATCATGGCCGACAGCAGCGCGGCGCCGTCGGTCATCGCGGCATCGACCACCTGCCCCTTGCCGCTGCGCTGGCTCTCCAGCACCGCGCAGACCACGCCGAAGGCCAACATCATCGCGCCGCCGCCGAAGTCGCCGATGTAGTTCAGCGGCACGACCGGCGGCTCGTCGGGCAGGCCGATCGCATGCAGCGCGCCGGTGATCGCGATGTAGTTGATGTCGTGGCCCGCCGCCTGCGCCAGCGGACCGTGCTGGCCCCAGCCCGTCATGCGGCCATAGACCAGCCGCGCATTGCGCGCCAGGCAGACGTCCGGTCCCAGGCCCAGCCGCTCCATCACGCCGGGCCGGAAGCCCTCGATCAGCACGTCGGCCTGCTCGATCAGCCGCAGCACCGTCTGCGCCGCGCCCGGCTGCTTCAGGTCGATCGCCAGCGAACGCCGGCCGCGCGCGGTCACGTCGAAGCGGACGTCCTCGGGCAATACGCCGGCGCCGCGATTGGGCCGGTCGATGCGAATCACCTCGGCGCCCATATCGGCCAGCATCATCGCGCAGAACGGCCCCGGCCCGAGGCCGACCATCTCCACCACCTTCAGTCCATGCAGCGGACCCGCCATGCCTGTCTCCCGTTGTCGTGGTATCGTCGGACGCCAACTTACCATGCAATGCCACGCGCCGCGAACGCGCGCCCCGAGGGCCCTCGGCGCCCCGAACGCCCCGAGCGAGCGCCGACGGACCCGCCGGCCCCGCGCCAGCCACGCACGAGAGGAGACCATGAACGTCAGCGAAGCCATTGCCACGCGCCGCTCGATCCGCGGCTTTCTCGACAAGCCCGTGCCGCCGAAGGTGATTCGCGAGATCGTCGAGAAGGCCGCGCGCGCCCCGTCCGGTGGCAATCTGCAACCCTGGCATATCCAGGTGGTCGGCGGTGCCCCGCTGGACGAACTGAAGGCCATCATGCGGCAGCGCGTGGTGGAGGAACCCAAGGGCGAGCCCGCCGAATACCACATCTATCCGCCCGAACTGGTGTCGCCCTATCGCGAGCGGCGCTTCCAGGTCGGCGAGGACCTGTACGGCCATCTCGGCATTCCGCGCGAGGACAAGGCCGCGCGGCGCCAGCAGTTCGCCCGCAACTTCCAGTTCTTCGGCGCGCCGCTGGCGCTGTTCTGCACGGTGGACCGCCGCATGGGCCCGCCGCAATGGTCGGACCTCGGCATGTATCTGCAGAACGTGATGCTGCTGCTGCGCGAGGCGGGCCTGGACAGCTGCCCCCAGGAATGCTGGGCGATGTATCCGGAAACGATGCGCCGCTTCCTCGGCACGCCGCCCGAACGCATGCTGTTCACCGGCATGGCGATCGGCTACGCGGATCCGGACGCCCCGGCCAATCGCCTGTATGCGCAGCGCGCGCCGGTGGAGGAGTTTGCGCAGTTCATCGGCATCTGAGCCCCGGCACGCGGGCTAGTTTCCGGTGAAGCGGGCGGGCCGGCGCTCGATGAAATGCGCGACGCCCTCCTTGAAGTCCTCGCTCTGGATGCTGGCATACATGGCCTCGTTGGCAACCCGCGTCGCCTCGGCCAGGTCCTGGAAGGGCACGGCCCACAGCTGCTGCTTGATGACGCCGATCGAACGAGGGGACACATTGCGCGCCAGGTCGTCGGCATACGCGAGCGTCTCCGGCAGCAGGCGCTCCGGATCGTAGAGCCGGTCGACCAGCCCGATCCGCAGCGCTTCGGCCGCCGGCACCTTGCGCGCCGAGTACAAAAGGTCGGCGGCATGGCCCGGCCCGACCACGCGCGGCAGCATCCACGCAATGCCATGCTCGGCGATCAGGCCGCGCCGCGCGAAGGCGGTGCTGAAGCTGGCCTGCTCGCTGGCAAAGCGCATGTCGCTGTAGAGCGCGAACACCAGCCCGAGCCCGGCAGCGGGACCGTTGATCGCCGCGATGATCGGCTTGCGCATCGCCGGGAAATAGCCGTAGCGCGTCTGGTAGTCGGCGCGGCGGTTCATGTCGAACGGCCGCATCCATTGCGCCGCGCGGATGTCGCCCGGCGGCAGCACCTCCAGCTCCTCGATGTCCATGCCGGCACAGAAGCCACGGCCGGCCCCGGTCAGCACCACGACCCGCACGGTGTCGTCGCGGTCCAGGTCTTCGATTGCCTGGCGCAGCTCGCCCTCCATCACCCTGGTCAGCGCGTTGAGCCGCTCGGGCCGGTTCAGCGTCAGCACCGCGACATGCTTGCCCTCGCCGGCGCGCGTCAATTCGATTTGTGTTGCCATGATGTCCTTGTCCTTCGCTGCAAGCTCTGCGATCCCGCTGCAAGCGCACTTCCAATTCACTGCGATCTCGGTTCCAGTTCACTGCAACTGGATGGCCTTGGGCTCCAGGAATTCCTCGAGGCCGAAGCGGCCGCCTTCCCGCCCCACGCCCGACAGGCCGAAGCCGCCAAAGGGCGCCAGCGGATTGAAGCGCGCGCCATTGACGTCGACCTGGCCGGCGCGCAGTTGCCGCGCGACCGCCTCGCCCTCCGCATCGCTTGCCGCCCACACCGTTGCCGCCAGTCCGTAATCCGTGCCATTGGCCAGTGCCACGGCATCCGACGGGCCGTCGTGGCACAGCACCGCCAGCACCGGTCCGAAGACTTCCTCGTTGGCCAGCCGGCTGTCGCGCGGAACCTGGCCGAACACGGTCGGCGCGACGAAATACCCGCGCGGCGGTACCGGCGCGGCGCTGCCCCCTGCGATCCGGTCGAAGCCCGCCTGCTCCGCTTCGGTGACGAAGGCCAGCACGCGCTCGCGTTGCGCCGCCGACAGCAGCGGCCCGATGCGGGTCTCGGCATCTTCCGGGTCGCCCAGCGTCATGCCTGCGGCCTGCCGGACCAGCAGGTCGCGGCACGCCGCGTAGTCCTCGCGCGGCACGATCAGGCGCGTGGTGGCGCTGCAGGTCTGCCCCGCGTTCAGCATGCAGGAGGCCAGCGTCGCCTTGACCGCGCGTGCCAGGTCGGCGCCGGGCAGCACCACCGCGGCCGACTTGCCACCGAGCTCCATCGACAGCCGCTTCATGTCGACGGCGGCAATCGCGGCGATGCGGCGGCCCACCGCGGTCGAGCCGGTGAAGGACACCATGTCCACATTGGCGTCCGTCACCAGCGCCTGCCCGGCGGCCGCGCCGCCAAGCACGACATTGACGACGCCCGCAGGCAGTCCGGCCCGCTCGATGGCTTCGATCAGCCGGACGGTCGTCGCCGGTGCCAGCTCCGACGGCTTGAGCACCACGGTGCAGCCGGCCAGCAGGGCCGGCGCCAGCTTGCCGGTGATCTGGTGCAGCGGATAGTTCCACGGCGTGATCGCCGCGACCACGCCGACCGGGTCCAGCACGATGCGCGAATGGTCGATCGCATGCTCGAAGGCAAAGCCGTCGGCCAGCGCCGCGGTGGTACGCCAGGCTGCGACGGGAGCGTCCACCTGGATCCGCTGAGAGAGCTTCAGCGGCATGCCGACCTCCCTGGCGATCTCGCGCGCCAGCTCCGCGCCATGCTGCTCCAGCGCGTCCGCGATCGCGCGCAGATAGCCGGCACGTTCCGTTGGCGCAAGGGCCCGCCATGCCGGCAACGCGCGCCGCGCCGCCTGCGTCGCGGCGGGTACGTCGGCGCCATCGCCCAGCACGACCGTGACGATCGGCGCCTCGCTGGCCGAGTCGTGGACGGTGACGCGCCCGGCCGGCGTGACCGGCACGCGCGCCCCATCGATAAAGTGCTCGCCGAGCTGTCTCATGATGTCTCTCCGCCGTTGTTCGCCTTGTCGCCATCGCGCTTGCGCAGGAAGGCGGCCATCACGCGCTGCGGCTCGCCATCGGCATAGCATTCGAGCTGGGCGCGAATGCCGGCCACGCAGGCCTCGTCGAATCCCGGCTGCGACATCGCGCGCAGCCGCTGACTGGACAGCCGCATCGCAGTCGGCGGCAGCGCCGCAAGCTGTCGCGCCCGCTCCATCGCCCTCGCCATCAGCACCTCGTCGTCGTGCAGCTCGGTGACCAGGCCGATCTCGAAGGCGCGCTGGCCGCTGATCAGCTCGCCCGACAGCGACAACTGCGCGTTGTGGGTATGGCCGACGTGCAGCGTCATCAGATACGAGCCCACGATGCTGGCCAGGCCGGCCTTGACCTCTGGCTGGCCCCAGCGGCTTTGCGGCGTCGCGATGCGCCAGTCGGCGCACAGTGCCAGCTGGAACCCCGCGCCGGCGGCCACGCCGCGTACCGCGGCCACGCACGGCTTGTCCAGGTCGCGCACCGCCTGGTACATCGCGCGCTGGCGCTCCAGCCACGGCACGAGCTGCTGCCATTGCATGGCCGCCGCCTCGTCCAGATCCTGGCCGGCGCAGAACGCGCGGGCGCCCGCTCCCGTCATCACCACGACGCGCACCGCCGGATCGCGATTGCATTGCGCGAGCGTGTCGATCAGCCTCGTTCGCAGCGCGTCGTCGACGGCATTCATCCGATGCGGACGGTTCAGCGTCACCAGCGCCACGCCGTCCTCCACTGCCGCGGTCACTTCCATCGTTGCCCTCCTGCGCGGCACGTCGTGCGTGCCCGATACGCTTCCATGGGTCCTGTCATTGCCTCACTCAATGCCGAACTCATTGCCGCACTCATTGCTGCACTCAACTCCGCACGCATTTCCGCACTGATCGCCGCGCTCATCGCATCTCCACGACGGCGTCCACCGCCATCGCGCCCTGCCCCGCCGGCATCACCATCAGCGGATTGATGTCCACCGACATCAGCGTGCCGCCACAGGCCATTGCAAACTCGCCCAGCGCCACCGCCGCGTCGGCAAGTGCGTCCAGGTCCAGGGGCGGCATGTCGCGGTAACCATCGAACAACGGCGCCACCCGCAATCGCCGGCATGCCTCGCGCGCCGCCGCCAGATCGAAAGGGGCCAGCAGCGTGACGATGTCCTGCCGCAGTTCGAGCAAGGTGCCGCCGTCGCCGATCATCACCAGGGGGCCGAGTTGCGGGTCGACCGTCACGCCGAGCGCGAACTCGTGCGTGCCCTTGACCATCGGCGCGACCAGCACGCGCGGCCCGTCGACGCCAAGTTCGGCCAGCTTGCCGAGGCATGCGGAGGCCGCGGCCCGTACCTGTGCCGCGCCGGCGAGCCGCAGATGCACCAGCCCGTGTTCGCTCTTGTGCGGCACGCTGGCGGCACAGCCCTTGACCACCACGGGCGCGTCGCCGGCCGCCAGCGCCGCGGCGGCCTGTACCGCCTGCTCCGGCGTTTCGCACAGGCGTTGCGGGACCACCGGGACGCCGTACCGGCCCAGCAGCGACAGGCTGGCGTACTCGTCGAGCAGGCCGGTGCCGGCACCTGCGTCGGCCGGGTGCCCCGCCACGTTGCCGAGGGCATTGCCGCGTGCATCGGCACCTTCGGCGCGCGCCGCCGCCTCCATCAGCCGCCTGTGCATCGCGTACTGATGCAACGCGGCGATGGCGTCCGCCTCGGTGACATACGTCGGCACGCCGCGGCGGTCGAAGGCGGCCCGCACGCTGGCCTGCGGCGCGCTGACCACCAGCGGCCTGGCATGCGCGTCGACAAAGCCGGCCGCATCGCCCGCCAGCGCCTCGACGTCGTAGCCGGGCCCCGCCACCGGAATGCCGATCATCACCATGTTGGCGCCGGGGTCGCTGCCCAGCGCGCCGAGCGCGCGCGGAAACAGGTCGCCCTGCCCCAGCAAGGCGGCCGTCATGTCCAGCGGATTGGCGGCGGTGCCGAAGTCGGGCAGCACCTGGGCCAGCGCGTCCTGCGTCGCGGGCGCGAGATCCGTCAGCGGCAAACCGGCCCGCTCGGCCAGGTCGGCGGCCATCACGCCGACGGCGCCGCTGTGGCTGATCACGACGGTGCGGCCTAGGCCGGGATCGTGCCCCTGCAGATACAACGGCGCGGCGCGCACGAAGGCCGCGATATCCGGAGCGCGCCAGATGCCGTGGCGCGCGAGGAACGCATCGATCGCGGCATCGTTGCCGACCATCGCGCCGGTATGCGAGGCGGCCGCGGCCGCGCCGCGCTTGCTGCCGCCGCTCTTGAGCACGACGACCGCGGCGCCGCGGCGGCGCGCGATCGCCGCCGCCGCGGCAAGCCGGGCGGGATCGGACAGCGATTCCAGATAGATCAGAACCAGCCTCACCGCCTCGTCGGCGGCCACCGCCTCGGCCATCGCGCAGGCATCGAGGTCGGCATCGTTGCCGGTGGCGACCAGGTAGCGCACGCCGAGGCCCGCCTGCCGCAGCAAGGCATACGGCATCACGCTCGCGGCACCGCTCTGGCTGACGATCGCGATCGGCCCGTCAGCGGGCGCCACCTCCATGAACATCGTGCTGAAGTTCAGCACCGCGCCGCTGGCGAAGTTGGCGGTGCCCTGCGCGTTCGGCCCGACGATGCGCATGCCGCCGGCATGGGCCGCGGCAACGAGCTCGTCCTGCCGCCGGCGCCCGGCGTCCCCGGTCTCCGCGAAGCCGGAGGCCATTACCACCGCGGCGCGCACGCCGGCCGCGGCGCACCGGCGCACCTGTTCGAGCGCAGCGTCGCCTGCCACCGCGATGACCGCGGCGTCGGGCGCCGTGTCGAGCGCGTCCAGGCTCGGATAGGCGCGATGCCCCTGGATCTCGTCGCGGCCGGGGTTGATCGGATAGATGCGTCCGGCGAAGCCGTAGCGACTCAGATAGTGGACCGGCCGTCCGCCGACCTTGTTGGGATTGTCCGAGGCGCCGATCACGGCGACGGAGCGGGGACGCAGCAGCGCGTCGATGATGGAAGCATTCACGGCAGCAGAGAGGATTGGCATCGAGGGAAGGGGCGGCGCGCGGCGCGCTAGTCGACGGTCGCGCCGGACGCCTTGATCACCGCCGACCATTTCGCGGTATCGCGCTGGATCAGGCCGGTGAACGCTTGCGGCGTGCCGGGCAAGGGCCTGGCGCCGAGTTGGGCGAGCTGGGCGCGCACCTCCGGCTGTGCCAGCACCTTTTGCAGATCGCCGTTGAGCCGGGCCAGCGCGTCGGGCGGCGTGCCCTTCGGCGCGGACAGCCCGAACCAGATCGTCACGTCGAAGCCCGGCAGGCCAGACTCGGCGATCGTCGGCACCTTCGGCAATGCCTCGGAGCGGGCCGGCCCGGTGACGCCGAGCGCCTTGACCTTGCCGGCGTTCAGGTATTGGACCTGGCTCGAGACCGTGTCGAACATCATCGAAATGCGGCCGCCCAGCAGGTCGGTAAAGGCCGCGCTCGAGCCCTTGTAGGGCACGTGCACGATGTCGATGCCGGCCATCGACTTGAACAGTTCGCCCGACAGATGGTTGGAACTGCCGTTGCCGGCCGAGCCGAACGTCAGGCTGCCCGGCTTGCGCCGCGCCAGCGCGATCAGCTCCTGCAAATTGCCCACGCCCAGCGATGGCGGCACCACCAGCACGTTCTCGGTCGCCGCCACCGAGCCCACCGCATCGAACGCCCTCAGCGGATCGACCTTCATCGTCCTGTACAGCGACGGATTGATCGCCATCGTGCCGGTGGTCGAGAAAAACAGCGTGTAGCCGTCGGGCGTTGCCGCGGCGGCGGCTTCGGTGGCGATGGTGCCGCCGGCGCCGCCGCGGTTGTCGATCACCACCGGCTGGCTCAATTGCTGGGACAGCCGCTGGCCGATCAGCCTGGCCATCGCATCGGTGGGTCCGCCGGCGGGGAACGGCACCACCAGGCGGATCGGCTTCTCCGGGTAGGCCCCCGCGGCGTGCACCGGCGGCACGGCGGCCAGCGCGGTCAGGCCCAGAGCCGTGATCAGGGCGGTGGCCAGCAACGGTCGCCGGCGGGCAATGGAAGTCATGACGGGTCGTCTCCTTGCTGTGTTCATTCCCCGCTCGGTTGGCAGGGATGACCGCAGTGTAGGGACTGGGGCCGCTTTGCATAAGCGTAGAATCCGCTATACCTGTTATCACCCAATTGCATGGGCCAGCGCCCGGCGCCGCAGCCTTACCGGGGCACACTATGGCGATGAATCTGAAGCAACTCGAAACGCTGGCGCTGGTCGCCGAGCTGGGCTCGCTGTCGCGCGCCGCTCGCACGCTGGGCGTGGCGCAGTCCTTGGTCAGCCGCGGCATCGGCCAGCTCGAGGCCGAATGGGGCGACCGGCTGTTCGAGCGCACCGGCCGCGGCGTGGTGCTGTCCGAGTTCGGCCGGCGCGTGATGCCGCAGGTGGAATTGCTGCTGGCGCAGTCGGCGCGCCTGCGGGACGAGATCAAGGACAGTGCCGGCGTGCCCTCGGGCGTGGTCAGGATCGGTGTGTTGTCATCGATGGCGCGCCAGCTGGTGGCGCGCCTGTTCGAATCGCTGCGGGCGCGCGCTCCCGGCGTGCGGCTGCATTTCACAGAGGGCTTCAGCGGACAGCTCGACGAGCAGCTCGCCTCCGGGCGCCTCGACATCGCGGTGATCAGCCGCTATGGGCCCGCCGCGCGGCAGGACGAAGACGTGATGGGCCAGGTGGCCACATACCTCGTCTGCGCTGCAGGACACCCGCTGGCGCGGCGGCGCCGCATCGCCCTGCGCGAGCTGGCGGGCCTGCCGCTGGTGCTGCCGCCCGCGCCCAACGGACTGCGCTCGATCCTGGACCAGCATGCGCGCCAGCTCGGCATCGCGCTCGACATCGTCCTCGAGGTCGAATCGCTGGCCACGATGAAGGACGTGGCGATGGGCGGGCATGCGATGACGATCCTGCCGCTGCTCGGCGTCGACGAGGAAGTGCGCGACGGCCGCCTGGCCGTGATCGAGATCGTCGAGCCCGCGCTGCCGCGCACGATCGCGATCGTCCTGACCCGCCATCACCCGTTGTCGCGCGCGGCGCGGCTCGTGCTGGCCGAACTGCATACTCTGGTGCCCGCGCTGTTGCCGGGCACGGCGCAGGCGGGCCGCCGCCGAACCGGCTGAGGATGGCGGTCGCAACGGCTCGTCCGGTTGCGTAACCGATCGGCGCTATCATGGCGCCATTCTCAACCTCCGGTTGCCGATCATGGACAAGGCCCGCGTCCTCACCCTCTTCATCGGCGTGGTACGCGCCGGCAGCTTCCGCCGCGCGGCGGTGGAGGCCGGCGTCACGCCGCAGGCGGTCAGCAAGGCAGTGCGCACGCTGGAGTCCGACCTCGGCGTCCGCCTGCTGCACCGGACCACGCGCAAGCTCAGCCTGACCACCGAAGGCGCACGGCTGTTCGAACTGGCCGCGCCCGGCATGCGTCAGCTCGACGAAGCGCTGGAGCAGATCCGGAGCAGCCGCAGCGAGGATGACGGCATGATCCGGCTGACCGCGCCGCCCTCGCTGGGCAGCCGCGTGCTGGTGCCGCTGGTGCACGGCTTTCGCACGCAGTATCCGGGCATCGTGTTCGACGTGGTGCTGAGCGACCTCTTCACGGACCTGGTCGAGGCCAGGATCGACGTGGGCTTTCGGGTCGGCACCAGTCCGGGCCAGAACCTGGTGGCGCGGCGGCTGTGCGATGTGCCCATGGTCATCTGCGCGGCGCCGGACTATCTCGCCCGGCACGGCGAGCCCACCACCCCCGATGATCTGCTGCGGCACCAGTGCACGGGCTTTCGCCGCCCATCGACCGGCCGCATGGTGCCGTGGGAGCTGCAGATCGACGGCAACCTCGTCTACCAGGAAGTGCCCGCGGTCGCGAGCTTCAACGACCTCGAGGCCGAGGTCGAGGCCGTGCGCGCCGGCATGGGCATCGGCCAGCTGGCGGCGTACATGATCCACGGCGACCTGGTCAGCGGGCGGCTCAAGCCGGTGCTGACGGACTACAGCGCCAGCAATATCGGCCTGTACATGTATTTCCCCCATCGCACGCAGATGCCCACGCGCGTCCGCCGCTTCATCGACTTCGTGGTGGAGGCCAGCCGCGGCGCCGAGCAGTCGCTGTCGCGGCTGGCGGGGCTGGCTTCCTGAGGCCGGTGCCGGCAAGCGGTGATCGGCGGCCTCTAATCGGTCAGCGGCAACCGTCAAGCGGCAACCGCCAACCGCTAACCGGCAACCCGCAATTGGTACCGGGAGATTCACAACTTCCGGTTGCTTCTGAGTCGGCATTGCCCGCTCTAGTGCCACAGTCGCTCCCCACCTAGATTGGTCTCAACGGCGGCTGCATTGCGAAACCCCGGCAACACCGGGGAACGCGCCGCAGCCACCGTCCCTTATCGAAACCGATCGAGACCATTCTTCAGGAGCGACATCATGATTGCCCAATTCACCCGCATCTTCGTTCCCGCCGCCGTTTCGCTGGTGGTCAGCCTTTCGCTGCAGAGCGCGAACGCCGCGCCGATCGACAGCACGCCGGCCAGCACGGCCGCACGCAGCCACGACGTGTTCTCGGAGGGACTGCGCCAGGGGGCATTCAATCCGTACTCGGAGGGCGCGCACGGCAATGGCCGTGCCCGCATCGTGGCGGCGCGCGCGCATGACGTGTTCACCCAGGGACTGCGCGATGGCCGCTTCGACCCGTACTCCGAGGGCGCGCGTGGCGCAGGCGGGAATGCGCTGGTTGCCGGCATGGATCGCAGCGGCGTGTCGGCCCCGCCGGCCCGGCAGTTCGATCCGTACTCCGACGGCGCCCGCACCGTCGACGGCGATCCCCGTGCACGTGGCGCGGCGCTGACCGGCGTAACAGCCTTCGTGTAAAGGCCGCGCTGCGCCGCCAGGACACGTACCGCCGCACACACCGCCCTATTGCCAGATCTTTTTTCAGCATGTCTCAAAGGAGAATCACCATGTCCGCCAACATCACCATCCCCGCCAACATCGCCGCCAACGACAGCAAAGTCTGGTTCATCACCGGCGCCTCGCGCGGCTTCGGCCTGGAGCTGACGCGTGCCGCGCTGGCCCGCGGCGACCGCGTCGTCGCCACCGCGCGCCGTCCGGAAACGATCGCCGCCGCAGTGGGCGAGCATGCAAACCTGCTGAGCGTGGCGCTGGACGTCACCAGCGAAGCGCAGGCCATCGCGGCCGCCGAGGCCGCGGTCGCACGCTTCGGCCGCATCGACGTGCTGGTCAACAACGCCGGCTACGGCCTGCTCGGCGCGGTGGAAGAAGCGTCGGCAAAGGAAGTCGAGCAGCAGTTCGCCACCAATGTGTTCGGCGTGCTGGCCGTAACCCGCGCGGTGCTGCCGCAGATGCGCCGCCAGCGCAGTGGCCACGTGATCAATATCTCGTCGATCGGCGGCTATGCGGCCTATCCCGGCTGGGGCGTCTATGGCGCGACCAAGTTCGCGGTGGAGGGCCTGACCGAGGCGCTGGACGCGGAACTCGCGCCGTTGGGCGTGCGCGCCACCGTGGTCGAGCCGGGCTTCTTCCGCACCGACTTCCTCGACGACAGCTCGCTGGTGCGCGTGCGCTCGGAGATCGGCGCCTACGCCGAGACCGTCGGCGCGATGCGTGGCCACATGGCCGCCGCCAATCACCAGCAGCCGGGCGACCCGGTGAAGCTGGCCGCCGCGCTGCTGGCGCTGGCCGACAGCGAGACGCCGCCGGTGCGGCTGCCGCTGGGCTCGGACACGGTGGCACGGATCGCGGAGAAGCACCGCAAGGTCGAAGCGGAACTGTCGGCATGGCGCGCGCTGGCGGTGTCGACGGACCATGACGACGTGCGGGTGTGATTGCGCAGTCCTGGCATACCACTGCAGCGTCGGTGCCGCCCCTTCCCTCTCCCGCAAGCGCCGCACGCGGGAGAGGGATCGCCTCGCCAGCGCAGCGGTCCCGCTCCAAGCGACCGCAGCGGCCTGACATCAAGCCCGCCACCCTTGATCGGCAGGCAACAGTCATTTGACGGTCCGGGGCTGTTTCCTCCGCGCGTTCCGCCCGACAATGCCCGGAATCCGCAATCCTGACCCCGAATTCCTGGAGCTCACCATGACGCAGACCATTCCCGCCTTCGGCCTCGGCACCTTCCGCCTGACCGGCCAGACCGTGATCGACTCGGTCAAGAACGCCCTGTCGGTCGGCTATCGGCTGATCGATACCGCGCAGATCTACGGCAACGAGGCCGAGATCGGCCAGGCCATCGCCGAAAGCGGCGTCGCGCGCAAGGACCTGTTTCTCACCACCAAGATCTGGACCGACAACCTGGCCGGCGACAAGCTGATCCCGAGCCTGAAGGACAGCCTGGCCAAGCTGCGCACCGAGCAGGTCGACCTGACGCTGATCCACTGGCCGTCGCCGAACGGCGCGGTGCCGCTGCCCGAATACATGGCCGCGTTGGCCGAGGCCAAGGCGCAGGGTCTGACGCGGCTGATCGGCGTGTCGAACTTCACGGTGTCGCTGCTGGGCCAGGCCATCGATGCGGTCGGCGCCAGCGAGATCGCGACCAACCAGATCGAGATCCACCCGTATCTGCAGAACCGCAAGCTGGTCGACTATGCGCGCGGCCAGGGCATCCACCTGACCTCGTACATGACGCTGGCCTACGGCAAGGTGGTGCAGGACCCGGCGGTCCAGGCCATCGCGCAGGCGCATGGCGCCACGCCCGCCCAGGTGGCGCTGGCCTGGGCGCTGCAGCAGGGCTTCGCGGTGATCCCGTCGTCGACGAAGCGCGAGAACCTCGCCAGCAATCTGCAGGCGCAGCAGCTGCGCCTGACCGACGACGAGATGGCGAAGATCGCCACGCTCGATCGCGGCGAGCGGCTGGCCAATCCGGAAGGCATCGCCCCCGCCTGGGACTGAATCCCTTCAGCGGTATTTCGGTCGTCCCCGCGTGCACGGGGACGACCCCTCCCGGTGTTCCCGTCGCCGTTCAGCGGCTGGGCTGCAGCGCGTCATCCGTTCCCTGCCCGCTTCCCTGCCCGTTTCCCTGCGTGCTTCCTTGCGCGTCTCCTTGCGCGCTTCCCCGCGGCGCCGCATGCGGGTCGCCGCGCGGCACGCCGTTGAACAGCCGGTTCAGCAGCACCGACAGCACGCAGGCCAGCAGGATACTGCTGTGCATCAGCGGCTGCAGCCACCTGGGCAGATGGTGGAACAGCGTGGGGGCGAAGGTCGGCAGCAGCGAGATCGCCAGCGTCGCCGCGACGATGTAGACGTTGTGCCGCTGCGATTCGAAATCGACTCGCCCCAGCGTGCGCACGCCCGCCGCGGTGACCACGCCGAACATGAACAGCGCCGCGCCGCCGAGCGCGGGCAGCGGCACCGAGGCCACCACGGTCGCCATCTTGGGAAACAGCCCCAGCACGCACAGGATCACGCCGGCCGCCACCACCACCCAGCGGCTCTTGACGCCGGTCACCACCAGCAGCCCGATGTTCTGGCTGTAGATCGTGTACGGAAAGCCGTTCAGCGCGCCGCCGATCACGCTGGCCAGGCCGTTGGCGCGCAGGCCGTCGGTCATCTCGCGCGGCGTCAGGGTCTTGCCGACCACGTCGCCGGTGGCCAGGAACAGGCCCATCGACTCGATCATGATGATCACCATCACCACCACGATGGTGGCGACCGCGAGCGGATCGAACACGGGCCAGCCGAAGTAGAACGGCCGGATCACGTCCACCATCGGCGCCTCGGCGACGCCGGCGAAGTCGACCATGCCGAAAGGGATCGCCACCAGCATGCCGGCCGCCAGCGCCAGCAGCACCGAGACATTGGTCCAGAAGCCCTTGAGCCAGCGGTTGATCGCCAGGATCAGCGCAAAGACGAAGCCGGCCAGCGCCAGGTTGTGCGGCGCGCCGAAGTCCGGCGCGCCCTTGCCGCCGCCGATCCAGTTGACGCCGACCGGGAACAGCGACAGCCCGACCACCATCACGATGGAGCCGCCGACGATCGGCGGGAAGAAGCGCACCAGCCTGCCAAATACCGGCGAAATCAGCATCGTCAACAGACCGCCCGCCATCACCGCGCCGATCACGGCCGGCAGCCCGAGGCCGGGATTGGTGGCGATCACCAGGATCGGCGGGATCGCGCTGAAGGCCACGCCCTGCATCACCGGCATCCGCACGCCGATGCGCCAGAAGCCAGCCGATTGCAGGATGGTCGCGATGCCGCAGGTGAACAGGTCGGCGTTGATCAGCACGGCCACCGCTTCCTTCGGCAGCTTCAGCGCGGTGGCGATGATCATCGGCACCGCGATCGCGCCGACATACATCACCAGCACATGCTGGAAGCCCAGCATCAGCAGCGGCCCGGTGGCGGGTACCGCATCGACGGGCGCGCGCGCCGGCGGCACGGTGTCACGCACCGCGTTGTGTTGCGCTTTCATGGGGGTGTCTCCTTCCAGTTCTCGCTGTGGTTGTTGTGCTTGTTGTGCTCGCTGTGGTTGTTGTGCTTGTTGTGCTTGTTGTGCTTGTTGTCGTGGTCGTGCCGGCGTGCCGCGGCGGCGCCGGTGCCGGCATAGCGTGGGATGCCGCATGGGGGGGCGCGCCGGTCCGACGCACGGCAGCGGCGGCCGTCGAAACGACGCCCGCCACCGTGCTCATCGTTCGCGGTTCAGGCGAAGCGGAACGGCGTCGCGCGCAGGCGCTTGCCGGTCGCCGCGAAGATCGCGTTGCCGATCGCCGGGACCACCGGCGGATTGGACAGTTCGCCGACGCCGCTGGGCGCCCTGCCCGACGGCGGCATCAGCTCGATGTCCAGCCGCGGCGCATCGGTGATGCGCACCACCGGATAGTCGTGGTAATTGCTGATGCGCACGGTGCCGTGGTCGATCGGCACCTCGTTCATCATCGCCGTCGACACGCCCCAGTACAGCCCGCCCGCCAGCTGCTGCCGCACCGAGCTGGGATCGACCGCCAGCCCGCAGTCGACCACGCAACTGAGCCTGTGCACCGTGATCGCGCGCTCCTTGACCTCGACCTCCGCGACCACCGCGATATAGCTCTTGTAGCCCTGATAGGTCGCGATGCCGAGTCCGCGGCCGGGCGCCGAAGCCCGCGGCCAGCCGGCCAGCGCCGCGGCACGGTCGAGCACCGCCAGATGCTCGGGCCGCTCGCGCAGCAGGCGGCGGCGATAGGCGAGCGGATCCTGCCCCGCCGCGTGCGCGGCTTCGTCGATCAGGCTCTCGATCGCGAAGACGTTGGGCACGTAGCTGACCGCGCGCCACCACCAGATCGGCAGCTTCGGCTCGACCCGCACCCACGCCAGGTCGAGCGTGCCGATGTCGTAGTAGAAGTCGTCGCGCATCGCCTCGGTGCAGCTCGGATCGACCGGCACCTTGGCAAGGAACCCGGGGTCGTCGGGTTCCTTGATCGACGGCGTCACCGCGCGCAGGCTGAAGGCGGCGATGCCGCCGTCGCGATCGAGCGCGGCGCGCGCCTTGTGCACGCTGGCGGTCTGGTAGAACAGGCCGCGCATATCGTCCTCGCGGGTGTAGATCAGCTTGACTGGCTTGCCGACGCGCCGCGAGATGTAGGTGGCCTCGAGTATCTGGTGCATGCCCTCGCGCGCGCCGAAGCTGCCGCCGGCCTCGGTCAGATGGATCCTGACCTTGTCGGCCGGCACGCCGGCGATGGTCTGCGCCGCCTGCGCGCAGCGCGACGGCACCTGGATGCCGCCCCAGTATTCGACGATGCCGTCGTGCACCCACGCCACCACGCTCAGCGGTTCCATCTGCGCGTGGGCCTTGTAGGGCATCGTGTAGACGCCTTCGACGACCTTGTCGGCTCTTTCGAAAGCCGCCGCGGCATCGCCCTTGACCTTGCTCTTGAGGCCGGCATCGTCGACATGCCGGGCCAGCTCGCGCAGCGCACCCTCGGCGCTGAAGTCCGCCATGTCGCTGTCGCCCCACTGGACCTTCAACGCCTGGCGCGCGCGCTGCGCGGCCCAGAAGTGGTCGGCGACGATGGCCACGCCGGGCTGGCAGGCGCCGTTGTCCGGTACCGCCGGGCCCATGCCGGGACGGAAATGCGCGATCGCCGCGGGAATCTCGGTCGCGAACACATCGCGCACGCCGGGCATCGCCTTGACCTCGGCCGCATTGAACGACACCACGCTTGCATTGATCACCGGCGGATGGACCACGATCGCGGTCAGCATGCCGGGCAGCTTGATATCGACCGCGTACTGCGCGCGGCCGGTCAGCTTGTCGACGACGCGATAGCTGCTGCGCTCCTTGCCGATCAGCACGAAGTCCGCCGGCCGCTTGAGCGCGACTTCCTTCGGCACCGGCTGCCGTGCCGCGCCTTCGGCGAGATCCCCATAGCCGAGCCGCCGCGAGCCCGAAGCATCGATCACCATGCCGTTGCTCGTGCGGCAACTGGCCGGATCGACCCGCCAGCGCTGCGCGGCCTCGGCGACCAGCATCGCGCGCGCGGTGGCGCCGGCGCGCCGCAGCGTGGTCCATTCGAGCGGCACGCTGGTGCTGCCGCCGGTCGCGTGCATGCCCCACAGCGGATGGATGTAGATCTGCGCCAGCGGATCGTCCGGCTGCACCACGCGCACGCGCGACCAGTCGGCATCGAGCTCCTCGGCCAGCATCAGCCCGAGCGCGTTCTTGACGCCGGTGCCGCTGTCGAACTTGTGCACGACCAGCAGCACCTCGCCCTGCGGCGTGATGCGGACCCAGGCGTTGGGGGCGAAGGCGGCGCCATCGGCGGGGGCGCCCGAGGACGATGCCCCGGCGGCGGCGCCGGCCGCGCACACGCCGCCGGCGCTCAGCTCCAGCATCAGGCCGCCGGCCAGCGCCGCCCCGCTCATCAGGAAGTCGCGCCGCTTCATGCCGGCCTCCCGCTGCGCAGTTCGGCCGCGGCGCGATGGATCGCGCGCCGGATCCGGTCATAGGTGCCGCAACGGCAGATATTGCCCGCCATCGCCGCATCGATATCGCTGTCGCTGGGCTTCGGCTTCCGCGCCAGCAGCGCGGCGGCGGACATCAGCTGCCCCGACTGGCAGTAGCCGCATTGCGGCACGTCCTCGGCCTGCCACGCGCGCTGCAGCACGTGCAATGCATCGGGCTTGCCCAGCCCCTCGATGGTCGTCACGCGCTTGCCGGCGACGCTGGACAACGGGGTCTGGCAGGCGCGCACGGCCTGCCCGTCGACATGGACCGTGCACGCGCCGCACAGGCCCATGCCGCAGCCGTACTTGGTGCCGGTCAGGTCCAGCTGGTCGCGCAACACCCACAGCAGCGGCGTATCCGCGGGGGCGTCCACCCGACGGCGGGCGCCATTGACATCGAGCTTGGTGGTCATCGTGGTCTCCTCGGCCGCCCCTCTGGCGTGGACGGATCAGGGAAAGCCTAGGTGTCGCCCAACCATATGTGAAATATGATTTCGGAATCCAATCCATACGGATCGCATATGGATCTCCGCCAGCTGCGCTATTTCATCGCGGTCGCCGAGGAAGGCAACTACAGCCGCGCCGCCGAGCGGCTGCATATCTCGCAGCCGCCGCTGAGCCAGCAGATCAAGTCGCTGGAGGGCGCGCTGCGGGTCACGCTGTTCGAGCGCGGCCGGCATGGCGCGCGGCTGACGCGGGCCGGCGAGGCGCTGCTGACGCGGGCGCGCCGCATCGTCGACGACTGCGAATCGGTGGAACGGCAGGTGCGGCGCGTCGCCGAAGGGCTGGAGGGCTATCTGCGCATCGGCATCATCAACTCGGTGATGTACGGCCCGTTGCCGCTGACGCTGCGCCAGTTCCAGCTGCGCAATCCGGGCGTCGAATGGACGCTGCACGAGCTGCTGCCGGACCAGCAGTACGAGGCGCTGGCGCGCGGGCGCATCGACGTGGGGTTTTCGTGCAGCGCGGCGGCGCGCAGCGACCTGCGCTCGATCCTGGTCTATGCGCAGCCGTTGATGGTGGCAATGGCGGCCGACCATCCGCTGGCCGGCGCGCCACGTGTCTCGCTGCGGCAGCTGTCCGGCGACGCCTTCGTGCTGCTGAACATGCAAAGCCCGATGATCCGCAATGTGCTGGCCGCCTGCCTGCGCGAGGGCTTCGAGCCGCGCGTGATGCACGAGTCGATCGACCCGGAGACGGTGCTGGGGCTGGTGGGCGCCGGCGTCGGCGTCAGCGTGCTGCCGGCCTCGCTGTCGGCCACGCGGCGCGACGATGTCAGCTACGTGCCGCTGGCCGCGCGCGGGCTCGACGCCGACCTGCATGCGACCGTGCGGCGCGAGCATGCGCTGCCCGCGCTGGAGCGCTTTCTTGCGCTGCTGGAGGACGTCACGCGGGACTGGCACCGCGAGGTGTTCGGCGACGGCGCGGCGCCGGGCGGTGGAGGCTGGCCGTCGGCGGGGAAGCGGGACGCCAGGGGCGACGGCAAGCTCGATTTCGAGCGCGATAGCAAGCGCGATAGCAAGCGCAGTATCAAGCGCGATAGCAAGCCCGACAACAAGCGTGACGTCCAGCGCGACGCCAGCAGCAACGTCGGACCCAACGTCAAACGCAAGCTCAAGCCGGCGTCATCACCACCTTGATGCAGCCGTCGTGCTTGTCGCGGAAGGTCTCGTACATCGACGGCCCTTCCGCCAGCGTGACGCGATGCGAAATCACGAAGGTCGGGTCGATCTGCCGGTCGATGATGCGCTGGAGCAGATCGTCAGTCCAGCGATTGACGTGGGTCTGGCCGGTACGGATCGTCAGGCCCTTGTTCATCAGCGCGCCCATCGGGATCTTGTCGACCAGTCCGCCGTAGACGCCCGGAATCGATACGATGCCGCCGGGCCGGCAGACATAGATCATCTCGCGCAGCACGTGCGGCCGGTCGGTCTCCAGCATCACGGCCTGCTTGACGCGGTCGTAGATCGAATCGAGCGAGCGCGTCGCATGCGCCTCGAGCCCGACCGCGTCGATGCACTTGTCCGGCCCCTTGCCCTGCGTGATCTCGTTGAGCGCTTCCAGCACGCTCTGGTTCTCGAAGTCGACCAGCGTCACGCGGTCGGGGCCGAGCTGCTGCGCCATGCGCAGGCGCTCGGGCACGCGGTCGATCACCACCACCTGCTTCGCCCCCATCGGCAGCGCCGACAGGATGCAGAACTGGCCAACCGGTCCCGCGCCCCAGATCGCGACGATGTCGTCGGGCTGGATGTCGCATTGCGCCGCGGCCTGCCAGCCGGTCGGCAGGATGTCGCCGAGAAACAGCACCTGTTCGTCGCTGAGCTCGGCCGGCACCTTGACCGGCGCCACGTCGGCATAGGGCACGCGCACGTATTCGGCCTGCCCGCCCGCATAGCCGCCGGTCAGATGGGTGTAGCCGAACAGCCCGGCGGTGCTATGGCCGAACATCTTGTCGGCCGCCTCCTTGTTGCGGTTGGTGCGCTCGCACACCGAGAAATTGCCGCGCCGGCATTGATCGCATTCGCCGCAGATGATGGTGAACGGCACCACCACGCGGTCGCCGACGCGCAGCCGGCGGTTTTCCGCGCCGACCTCGACCACCTCGCCCATGAACTCGTGGCCCATGATGTCGCCGTGCTCCATGCCGGGCACGAAGCCGTCATACAGGTGCAGGTCCGAGCCGCAGATCGCGCAGCTGCTGACGCGGATGATGGCGTCGCGCGGGTGCTCGATCACGGGATCGGGAACGGTGTCGTAGCGGATATCGTGCTTGCCGTGCCAGCAAAGGGCTTTCATCGCGGGCTCCCCAGGGAAGAGCGGCACGCCAGTCGCGCCGCATGGGGCGGGAATGCAAGCGCTGTTCCACGGGGATGGCAAGCGGTCGTGCGTCGCGAAGTCTCCCTTCGGTGGCACCGGGCGGCGCGATTCTTACATGTGGGGGAAGAACTTTCACTCAGCCCGGCAGCGCGATCGTAAAGGTCGTGCCGCGGCCCGGCGCGCTGTCGACGCCGACATGGCCGCCGTGCCGCTCGATCACCGTCTTGACGAACAGCAGCCCCAGACCGCTACCTTCGCGCACCGGACGGCCCTCCTCCTGCAGCCGGCTGAACGGCTGGAACAGGCGGGCCTGCTCCTCGGGCGCGATGCCGGGCCCCTGGTCGGAGACCGACACCATCAGACCGCCATCGCTGCCGTCGTCGTGCCGCACGCGGCCGGCGCGCACGGTGACGGTGCCGCCCGGCGGGCTGTACTTGACAGCGTTGTCGATCAGGTTGGAGACGGCGCGCATCAGCAGCGCCGCTTCGCCGTACAGCATCATCTCCTCGTTGCCGGTCTGCACCGCGACGGTCACGCGGCGCGCCTGCGCCAGCGCCCACAGCGAATCGGCGGCGTCCATCAGCACCGTGGTCAGGTCGACCTCGGCAAAGCGCAGATGCTGCGATTCGGCGCGCGCGAGCTGGATGAAGTCGTCGGCCAGCGCCAGCGTGCGGCCGGCGTGGTGGCGGATCCGTTCGAGCAGCACCGGCGGCTCGAGCGCGCGCGCCGGGTCGGCCTGCAGTTCGACCAGCGCCAGGATCGACGCCTGCGGCGAACGCATGTCGTGCGAGATGAAGCGCAGCGTTTCCTCGCGCTGGCGCTCGGCCAGCCGCACCTGCGTGATGTCGATGAAGCTGATGCTGAAACCGGCGACCTCGCCCGCGTTGCCGCGCAGCGGCGCACCGCGCAACAGCATCGCGCGCTGGTCGTGCGTCTGCAGCTCGACGCCGGCGCGCTCGGCGCGCGTCGGCGCCGCGCCGTTGTCGGCGGCGCGCCTGAGCCGATCCCAGTAATCGAGCCCGCCTTGAGGCGGCGCGAAGATGTCGGCGACCAGCGTATCGAGCAAGGGCCGCGCCCCGCCCTCGGCATTGAGCGAGGACAGCAGCCGCGGCGACAGCGCCACCGCGCCGGCATTGGCCAGCAGGATGCTGCCGTCGGCATCGCAGATCACGGTGGCATCGGGCAGGTTCTCCAGCCCGTCGGACAGCAGGCGGCGCAGGTCGCGCTGCCGCGTGATCATCCGGTACAGCGCGCTCATGCGCGTGTCCAGCGTGCCGCCGGCCAGCGGCGGCGCGCTCTTGCCGCCCGGCAGCGCCGGCTCGCGTTCGAGCCGCGCCACTTCGGCCGACAGGAAGGTCAGCGCCGATTCCTGCCGCCGCCAGCTCCACAGCGGATAGAACACCAGGCAGGCCAGGATCGCCGGCACCGGCGAAAACCACAGCCGCTCGAAATGCATCAGCGCCACGCTGGCGGCGAACAGGCCGACGATCACCGCGGCGCTGACCAGCAGCGCGTCGCGCGGCGACATCAACAGCGCTGCCAGGCAGGCGAGCAGCACCGGCAGCAGCGTCAGCGCCCAGTACCAGGCGCGCTGCACCGGCACGATGCCGTTGTTGTCGAGCAGCGCCTGCGCGGCGTTCGCCAGCAGCTCGACGCCGCTGATGCCGGCACCGTTCTTCGACAGCGGCGCGGAGAACATGTCGCCGAGCCCCGTCGCGCCCGCGCCGACCAGCACCAGCTTGTCGCGGAACAGCTCGGGCGAAATGGCGCCGCTGAGCACATCGATCGCCGACACCGTGCGGAAGGTGCCGATCGGTCCGGCGAAGGGGATACCGAGGCGATGGCGGCGATGCCATTCGCCGGCGAGCGTCTCGTCGACCGGCACCTGCCGGTAGCTGTCCAGCGGCCGCTGCGGCTGCCCGAACTGCACCAGGCGCACGACGAAATGGTCGAGCATCTGTCCCGGCAGGCCCTCCTGCAGAAAGAGATGGCGGGCGAGCCCGTCGACGTCGGTGGCGATATTGATATGGCCGACGTCGGCGCCGAGCGCGGGCAGCGGATAGCTGAGGCGATAGCCGTCGCGCACCGGCTCGGCCAGCGCGGGAATGACCACGTTGCCGGCGCGCGCCATGCTGACCGCCAGCGCCTCGTCGTCCTCGGGATGGCGCCAGTCCGGCTCGACCAGCAGCACATCGAGCCCGATCACGCGCGCGCCGCCGTCGGCCAGCCGATCGACCAGCCCTGCCAGCAGCGAACGCCGCCACGGCCAGCGCCCGACCGCAGACAGCGACTCATCGTCGATCGAGACGATCAGGATGTCGTCGCGCGGCGCGTGCTGCTGCGCGGCGATGCCGATGTCGTAGACGGCCAGGTCCAGCCGCTGGCTCGCGCCGAAATCCGCGCGCACCGCGGCCAGCACCATCACCAGCATCGTCAGTACCAGCCATTCGATCAGCGTGCGCCGATGAAAGCCGGCAATCAGGCCGCTGCCCGCGGCCGTGCGCAGCTGGGTGCGCAATTGGGGCAGGCGAATGCGGCTACCCGCCACGGCGCACACTGCCGCTGGCAGTACCGATCGGAGCCCCCGTGCCGTCGCGCAGATGCTCGTGGACTTCGATGCGTTGCGGGGCCGAGAACGGCGACTCGCTGCCATCGCGCTCGATGCGGGCGACCCGCACGTAGTAGACGCCGGCCGGCGGACGCGGCAGCGCCGCGGTGTCCGACTCGATGCGCTGATCCTGCAGGGGCCGGGCAAAACCCGGCTCGTCGGCCAGCTGCACGCGGTAGGCCAGCGGCGCGAAGGCCTCGGGCTGCTGCGCGGCGCCCCAGCGCACGCGCAGCGCGCCGCCGTTGTCCTCGACGACGCTGACGCCCGGCGCCGGCGGCAGCAGGCGGAACGCCACCGGGGCGCTCCATGGGCCCGCCTGCCCCTTGGCATCGATCGAGCGCACACGCCACCACCAGTTGCCTGGCGCCAGCGTCTGCTGCGTGCCTGCCTCGCGGGTGTTGCCGTGCGCGGCCAGCGTGCCGAAATCGGCGTCGGAGGCGATCTCGAAGCGGTATTCGGCGGCGCCGTCGACCGCCGCCCATTGCAGCTCGGCCACGGTGCCGTGCACCGTGCTGCGCGGCGCCGGCTCGACCGTATAGGGTGCCGGCGGATTGAGCCGAACCGTCAGCGGCGCGATCGCTGCGTTGCCCGGAATGCGGTTCCGGTCGATGGCGCGCACCTCGAGATAGGCCGGGCCATCGGGCAATCCGGTCAGCGCAGCGGCCGCCGGCGTGACCGTGGCGGCGAAGACGGCTTCGGTACGCTCGGGGTCGCGCGTCACGCGAACCAGGTAGCCGATTGCCCCCTTGACCGGTTGCCAGCCCACTTCGGCCTGGCTGGCGTAGATCGGCTCCGCCGGCACCGCGCTCAGCGTCGGCGCCGCCAGCAGCGTGTACACCGCGGCGTCCCCCGCACTGCCGACGGCCACGCCGTGGCCCGCGGTGACCATGCGCTTGGCGCGCCGCGCGCGCACCGCCACGGTTCCCTCCAGCACGGCGCTGCGGCTGGCGCGCCGGCCCGCGTCGTCCGGCTGGCCCGCATCGACCGCGTAGCGGGTGCCGCGCACCCCGGTAACCATCATCGGCGTGCGGATCTCGAAGCGGCCGACGCCGGTCCCGCCCGGCGCGACGCGCGACTCGATGCCGCCACGATCGACCTGCATCACGGTATCGCCCAGACCCGTGCCGGCAAACACCCGCAGACGCTTGACCTGCAGCCGCGTGTTCGCCGGTATCGCGACGCGGGTGCCGTCGGGCAGCTCGAAGGTGACCAGGCCATCGGTACCGGTTTGCAGCCAGGCCGCCTCGTCAACGCGCATGCCGGGCCGCAGTGCGGCGCCGTTGGCGTCGGCCTGGCCGACCACCGACACCACGCGCGCGCTCGCCACCGTCACCGGAATGCGCGCGAGCGGAATGCGGACCTGGGTGCCGATCGGCAGCCGGTACGGATCGGCGACGCGGTTCAGCGCCTTCAGCTCGCGCCAGACGTCGGCGCGGCCGGTATAGCGCTGGGCGACCCAGAACAGCGTGTCGCCCGGCTCGACCTGATGCAGGAAATACTCGCCATCGGCACCGGCCGGGCCTGCCTGTGCCGGCGCGAACGCCAGCAGCGCCCATGCGGCAACCGCGGCCCTGGCCACCGTGACAGCCGTGGCAGCCGCGGTGGCCGTGGTGGTCGCCCTGACCCCTGTAGCCGCACTGGCCGCGGTGGCCGTCACCACCCCACCCTCACGCACCATCGGTGGGCTCCGCGCAGCGCTCGAAACGATAGCCGTAGGAATACACCGAGGCGAGCCGCACGCCGTTCTCCGGCCGCAGGCCGAGCTTGATGCGCAGCCGCGACAGATGGGTATCCAGCGTGCGCGAGCTGGCGCCGAGCGAGCGGCCCCATACCGCCTGCTCGACGACGTCGCGCGGCAGCAGCCGGTCCATGTTGCGGAACAGGTAGAGCGCGAGATCGAACTCGCGCGGCGCGATATCGACCTCGACGCCGTTCAGGCTGGCGGTGCGCGCCACCGGATCGAGCCGATAGGCGCCCACCACGATGGCCTCGTTGGCCGGGGTGGACGGATAGGTCCGGCGCAGCAGTGCGCCGACGCGGGCCAGCAGCTCGCCGCGCCGCACCGGCTTGATCATGTAGTCGTCGGCGCCGCCGGCCAGGCCCATCACGATGTCCTCTTCCAGCGATCGGCTCGTCAGGAACAGGATCGGCGGGTACTGCCCCGAATGCAGGCGGACGTGGGTCACCACGTCATAGCCGCTGATGTCGGGCAATTGCCAGTCCATCACCAGCAGATCGTAGGAGCGCTCGCGCATCGCGCGCAGAAAGGCCTTGCCGCCCGAATAGCTGTCGCAGGCATGTCCGGCGCTGATCAGGATCTGCTGGATCAGCTCGGCCTGGCTGGGATCGTCTTCGACCGATGCGATATTCATGTTCTTCTCAGTGACTGGTCGGTTCGCCGCTTGCCCGGCACGGCGACGCGGGCAGGCGTGATGGGATGAGTTCGGTCAATGCAATGATGTGTCGAATTGTAACTGCGTCGGTCACCATACCGCGCTCCACCGCCTTATCTTCGCCGCCCGATTCGCATTACTGCAACATATAAGTTTCATATTCCAGGCGCTCGAGCCGGCGGTCCAGCAGCACCAGCGCGATCGCCACCACGATCAGCGCGGCGAACGCAAAGCCATAGCCGTACCACGCCGGACCCAGCGCCAGCGTCATCTGCGTCAGCCCGACGTTCAGCGCCACGAAGGCGGCCCCGAGCAGCAGGATTTCGCGGCGCCGGTCCAGATGGAAATAGACGCTGAGCGTGGCGAGCAGCACCACGTAAAGGCCCGCGCCGACCACGTCGACGTGCAGCAGCGGCAGGTACAGGTCGGCCATGCCGAACAGCGCCAGCAGCGGCCGGCCCAGCGCGAACAGCAGCAGCGCGGCGATCGCCAGCAGCTTGACGACTTCGTACAGGCCCAGCCGGACGGCCCGCACCATGGCGTCGCGCGCCGCCTCGATCCGCTGCAGCGAGCCGCCGCCGCGCACCGCGTCGGCGAAGGCATCGTAATGGGCGACGAACTCCCGTTCGATGCGCAGCGCGAACGCCGCCATCGCCGGCACGACGGCCAGCCAGGCCAGAAACACCGGGACGTCGTAGATCGCCGAGGCATGCAGCGGCCCGATGACGCGCTGCCCCGTGCCGGCGTGGTACCAGAACTGCAGCTTGTCGGCCCAGAGGCCCAGCGGGTACAGCAGGCCGATCGCCATCAGGCTCGGATGGCGATGGCGCCGGGCAAACAGCTCGAACGACAGCAGGCATGGGTTGCTGTCGCTGCGGTCGCTGCGGTCGCTGCGGTCGCTGCGGTCGCTGCGGTGATGGCGATGGTAGAGATAGCCGCGATGGATCGGTATCGCCGTGCCGGCGAGCAACACCAGCTCGCCGATCACGAAGGCGCCCAGCAGCCCCTCCAGGCCGAAGCCGCGCAGCGCCAGCGCGGCAAGCGCCGCCACCGCATAGCCGGCCACGAAGGCGCAGGCGATCGCGCGGTACTGCTTCATGCCGGACAGAAAGGTCACCGCGATCCAGACATGGCACATCAGCACGAAGCCCGCCAGCATCAGCGCGCGATACCACGCCGATTGCTGCGGGAACGCCCACAGCGCGCACGCCGGGCCAAGCAGGCCGGCCAGCACGGTGACCACCAGCCCCACCGCATGCACGCCCGGCAGCACCGCCTCTGCGCGATCTTCCCCGAGACGGCCCGCGGCGTAGCGGACCAGATGAAGCTGCAGCGGTCCGGTCAGCATCAGGCTGACCGCGATCAGATGGATCGCCGATACCTGGAACTGCACGGCCTGCGCGTCCGGCAATCCCGTCGGCAGCCGGAGCACGCCGATCAGCAGAACGCCCGCGATCGCCAGCACCCAGGCACCGCAAGCGAGCACGCTGGCGAAGCCGTAGGCCTGCAGCGTGCCGCCAACGCGATTGCGGTCCCGCAAGCCGCGCAGGAAGAAAGTCAGGTCCACCATCATGGCGCTCCCGCGAAGGGGCAACGGCCGGCCGGCAGCCGTTCGCCGGCCGGATTCGACATGGTCGCCGGGGACAACGCCGGCCGGCCCACGCCGGCACGTCCGCCCGCGTCGGCGTGCGGTTTCGCTGCGAGATGCTGGTACAGCTGCCGGTAGCTGGCCACCATCGCATGCTGGGTGTAATAGCGCTCGGCGCGCACGATCGCCGCGCGCTGTGCGGCACGCCACCGCTCGTCATCGCCGAGCAGCGCGACCGCTTCGCGGGCCAATGCGCCGGGATCGGCAATGCGCACCACCGCGCCCGCCGCGCCCAGTGCCATGTCTTCGTCGCCGACGCCCTCGATCAGCTCGCGGCAGGCGCCGACATCGGTGGCCACGCACGGCACGCCGGCGGCGAACGCCTGCAGCACCGCCGGCGGCAGCGCCTCGCTGATCGAGCTCAGTACCAGCACGCCGACCTGCGGCAGCAGCTCGTCGAGGCGCCGCGGGCCGAGGAAGCGCACGTTGCCGGCCAGTCCCAGGCCTTGCACCAGACCGCGGCATTCGCGCGCGTATTCCGTATCCTCGTCCTCGGCCCCGGCAATCCACCCCTGCGCATCGGGACACTGCCTGACCACGGTCAGCATCGCGCGGATGAAGGTCTTGACGTCCTTGCGCGGCACCACCCGGCCCGCCAGGCACAGTACCTGCGGCACGCGCTCCGGCCGCTGCGCGCGCAGCGGCGCCAGCGCGGGCAGATCGATGCCGTTCGGGATGGTGCGCGTGCGGCTGGCCGGCGCGCCGTCCCGCACCTGCCCGCGGCGGTTGCCTTCATAGAGCGCGACGATCTCGTCCGCCGCCTCGTAGCAGACGCGCCCCAGCGATTCGAAGAAGCGCAGCCACAGCTCGCGGCAATAGTCCGTTTCCGGGACATCGTGCTCGACGGCGTTGCCGCCGCGGCGATGCTGCGGGTCGCGATAGGGGTTGTCGCGCTGCCAGCGCGACTGGAACCAATCGATGCCGTGCTCGCGCGCAGGGATCGCGTGCTGCGACACCAGCAATGGGCGATCATGCCGGTAGCGCAGCATCGCCCCGAGCAAGCCGGCATAGCCGGTCGATGCCGCGTGGTAGACGCGCGCCGGCATCAGCGTCGCCGCGATCCGCGCCAGCCGCCACAGCGGCCGGTGCATCGTGCGTACGCTCCAGAAGTAGTCGGAGAACGAGGTGTCGGTGCAATGGCGGCGGTACTGCTCGACGATCATGTCCCAGGCGGGCCGGCTGTGCAGGAAGGCGTGTTCCGACAGCCGGCCCTCCTTTCCCTCCTTTCCCTCCTTTCCCTCCTTTCCCTCCTTTCCCTCCTCGCCCTCCTCGCCCTGCGCGTCCATCAGCGCGTTGATCAGCTCGCGCATCGCGGCGCTTGCCTGCACGTGTCCGCCGTTCGGGTTGTTGACGCCGCCGGCGCCGTGGCTGCCGCCGACGCCGTTAATACCCTTGCCGCGCTGGCGCAGCAGATCGTGCAGGCGCGCCCCATCGGCGAAGGCCTGTGCATCCGCCCGCTGTCGCGGCACCGTGGCGGCCGGTTCGTCGTCATGCAGGCAATGCGTCTCCAGATGCAGGACATTGTCCGGCAGCGCGACCGCCATCTCGCCGCAGGCCTCGCGCCGGTCGCCGATCACGACGACCGCGAAGGTGGTCTGCGGGAAGGCCCGGATCATCCGCTCGGCCCATCCCGGCGCGGCTGCCCTCGCGAAGGGATGGCTGCCTTCAAGCAGCAGCGCAATATCGACCTGCGCGGCCCGCGCGCCCCCCGTAACCCCGGCGCGCCCCGCGCGCCTCGCGTCCGGCGCGGCGGCGTGAGCAGTTGGCGCGGGGGCTGCTGCGAAGGGCGCGTTTGGCGTGTTCGGCGCGTTTGGCGTGTTCGGCGCGGTCATGCTCATGATGTCCAGTAGCGCAGCACGGGCTGAAGCTGCGGCAGCGCCGGCAGCGACGCGGCCTGGCGCAGGCCCTGCATCGCGGCCCTGGTCGCCGCGAAATCGCCCTCCAGATAGGCCGCCTCGGCCAGCAGCGGCCAGGCGCGCTCGCGCGGAAAGCCGAGCGCGATGGCACGCTGCAGCGCGGCGCGCGCGGCGGCGGGATCGCGGCGGGCCAGCGCCAGCCGTCCGCGCAGCTGCCACAGGCCGGCCGCCGGGCTCGCCACGCCGGAACCGTCGGCGGCGCGCACGTACAGCGTCGTCGCGCCCGGCGCCTCCGACAGTGCCTGCAGCGCGGCCTCGGCGTGGCGGTCCGCCTGCTCGAGCGTGTGGCCGCGCACGTCGCCCTGCGCGAGGTTCTGGTAGACCAGCTCCCAGTGCAGCTGCGCCAGACGTTCGTGCGCCGCGGCCCGGCCGGCCGGATCGCCGTCCGCCAGGGCGTGCAGGCAGTCCTGCGCCTGGAGGATCTGCCGCGTCAGCCGCTGCTCGGCGGCGTCGAGCATGCCGTAAGCCAGCAGCCTGACGTCCTCGACGCTGTCCTCGAGCAGCGCGCGCAGCAGCGGACCGGTGCTGCGCGCCGGCATCGCCTCCAGCCCCGCCAGTGCGGCCAGGCGGCGCATATCGGAAGCGGCGGCGTTGGCGGCGCCGGCCCGCAGCAGGCCAGCTGCGCGATCGCGATCGTCGCCGGCGTCCGGCCGATTCGCCGGCCGATTCGCCGGCCGATCAGGAACGCAGGCCCCCATTGCGCCCGCGAACTCGGGCAGCGCCACGGAAGCCATGCCGCCGATGGCCGGCGTACGATGCCCGAGCCTGGCCAGCGCCATGCCGGGCAGCACGACCAGCAGGCCGCCCAGCGGAACCAGCGCGCCGGCGACGAACAGATGCGCCGACGTCGTGCGCGAGGCCACGCGGGACGGCATGCGAACGTGCCGGGACAGCAGGCGCTGCAGCGGCATCGCCAGCAACGCGGCCGCCAGCGCCTGC
The DNA here is from genome assembly GCF_008632125.1 of Cupriavidus cauae. Taxonomy (GTDB): domain Bacteria; phylum Pseudomonadota; class Gammaproteobacteria; order Burkholderiales; family Burkholderiaceae; genus Cupriavidus; species Cupriavidus cauae. The sequence continues at coordinate 73,595 of NZ_VWRN01000045.1, read as the reverse complement.
ATGCCCAGATACGCCAGCAGCGCGCCGGTTGCCTCGGTCGCGCCGTTGCCGTGCGGCAGCACCGCCAGCGCGGCCAGTTGCACCGCGCCGCCGGCGACGGCAAGCAGGGCCTCAAGCATCGTCGCTCCCGGACAGCCCCCGCGCGGCGCCGCCCTGGCAGCGCTGCAGCAGGCGGCGCAGCGGTTCGGGATCGCCATCGGCGGGCACCGGCAGAGTATGGATGCCGATCCGTCCCCGTTCGAAATCGATGCCGAACTGCGCCTGCAGCATCCGTTCGATCCGCAGCAGATAGCCGGACGCGGCCTCGCCATCGGCCAGCGGCATCAGCGTCGTCAGCACGCGTTGCGGGCCGCCCTCGCAGGCCCACCCCAGATCGAGCGCGCGGCGGCTGCGCACGGCCTGTTCGAACCAGTCGGCGCTGTGCTCGTCGGCGCCGAAGGCCAGCGCGACGACGGTGCTGGCGATGCCTGCCTCGCGCCGCAGTCGCGCCAGCCGCGCATAGTCCAGCGCGAACTCGTGCGGGCAGTCGGGCAGCACGCGCTCGACCGCGCGCGCCGCCTCGGCATGCTCGACGCCGTCGGCGTAATAGCCAAGCAGCACCAGCAGCAGTTCGAGGTTGTCGTGATGCAGCGCGAGGAACGGCATGCGCTCGATGACCAGCACGCCGAGCAGGCGATCGGGACCGGCCAGTACCGGTGCCACGGCGAGGTAGCGGCTGTGCACGCCATCGCCGCCAGCGCCGCCATCAGCGCGGCGATGCGCCAGCTGACGGGTCTGCAGACAGCGCCGCAGCAGCGGATCGCCGGCATCGAGCCTGCAGCCCGGTCCGACCGTCGCCGCGGCTTTCGGCAACACCCGCTCGCCGTCGCAGGGATACAGCGCCGCGGCCTCGAGCTGACAGGCCTGCGCGGCCAGTTGCATCATCGGTACCGCCGCGGCCAGGGGCCGGGGCGGCAAGCGCTCGCCGCGTACCGCCGCCGCCAATTGCGGCTCGACCCCGGCCTGCTCGGCGGTCGCCATGCGCAGCCGGGCCAGCGTATCGCGCAGCGTGGTGGGCCGGGCCAGCAGATCGCTTTCGAGCCGAGCATGCGAGATGCGCAGCAGATAGTGTTGCCTGGTCAGCGCCGCCAGGCGTTCGTCGAGATAGCGGTGGATCGAACGCTGGCGCGCCAGCCGGCTGGCGCAAACGTCGCCGAACTGTCCGGCCAACAGCACCAGCAGCGTGCCGCCGATGAAGAACGGTCGCGGAAACGCCCCGGCCTGGGCGCCGATCCGGTGGAACAGGAACCAGCCGCCGAGCAGCATCAGCGCCGCGCCGATGCCGGCCAGCGTGCCGTAGCGCAGCGCCAGTACCAGCGGCAACAGCCAGGCCCAGGGAAAGCCCAGGTCGAGCAGCAAGGGATTGCCGGGCATCGCCGCATAGCACAGCGCCATCGCCGCGGTCATCAGCACGGTCAGTTCCAGCACGGCGCCGCGGGTATTGCCGGCGCCCATGGCGGGCGCCAGCCATGCCGCACGGACATCGTCCGCCCGGTGGATCGGACCGATCGTGCCCGCGGCCGCGCGCCGGTCGCCCATCGCCGTTGCACTCATTCGCTTCTCCGGATCCAACACTTGCCTGCTGTCAGCGTGCGCGGCATCAACCGCGCACCCGCCGCGGGTTCTCCTGCGCTTCACGCCATTCGGACCGCACCGGGGCGACCGGGTGACGACGCCCGGCAAGGGCGGCGTGCGCAGGCTTCGGGCACGCGAGGGCGCGATAGAAGGCGACTTCCAGATCGTCGGCGCCGAGCGCGCGCGCCTGCGCCGCGAAGGCAATCAGGTCCGAAGGCGCTGCCGGCATGGCCGCGGCCTGCCGCAGCAGCGTGCGCTGCTCGGACCGATACCGCTGGCGGGCCGGCATGTCGGCCGCGGCGGCATTGGCCCGTTGGCGCGCCACATCGAGCCGTGCACGCAGCATCGGCAGCGCGACCTCATCGGTCACGGAGGAATCTATTCCGGCCAGCAGCGTTTCGGCGTCCTCCAGCCGGCCCTCGCGCGCAAATTGCTCGGCCAGCTCCGCCACCAGCGCGGCATCGGGCGGCGAGACACGCAGCCAGGCCCGCAGATAGTCGAGCGTCGCTCCATCCATCGAGCGGCCCGCATGCAGCCCTTCGCCGAGCAGCCGCTCGCGCAGCGGCTCGCGCGGGAACATCAGCGCGAGACAGATCGTCACCGCGGCCACGATGGCGGTGGCGAACGCCGGAGGCAGCAGGCGTTCGCGCGGCGCATCGGCAGCGGCTGCGGCCGCGCGATCCGCGCGCGCGGCATGCAGCCCGCCCACCGGGGGCGTCCCGGTGGCGCCGGCCCCCGACGTCAACGGCCCCTTGCGTGCCGCGTCTTGCTTCCCCATGGTTTCCCCGTTTTGTTGCCTCGACGACGCGGCGTCGTCGCTCCCCCGGCCCGGATATGAATCTTGTAACTACGAGCCGAATCCTAGCGAACGGTACAAAAAGGGAATGTCAACAATTGTCAAACGTGGCATGCCGCACACGCGCGGTTCGACGCAATCAGTAGAATCACCATCAACAAAAAAGCTACACACAAGCCGTGCCTCGATGCGCGGCCTCGCTGCGGGACCGCGATTGCATCTGGGATCAGGCTGCGCCCATCTGGGCGCCGACAACACAGAGCCATGCCACGGACCGCAGCTTCGGGAATGTCGACGGCGTCATCCGGGTCAAGCTCTCTGACATGAATTCGCGCTGCGCCGGCCATGCCCGCGCGCGCATTGCCTTACACCACTGGCGTCGCGATCCGCTCGCGCGCCGACAGGGAGACGATTGCATGTCGCCGGATTTACCCACTGCCTATCTGACGTTGCTGGTGCTGTTCGCCAGCACGCTGGGCATCTCGATCGGCCTGCGCTATGGCGCCGCGCAAGCGGGCCACCGTGCGCGCTGGACCGACGCCCATGCGCTTGCCTCGCTGGGCGGCATGGCGCTGGCCCTCGGCGCGATCGCGCCGGCGCCGCTGTGGGCCGTACTGGCACAGTCGCTGTGCCTCGGCGCCCAACTGATGCTGGTGCGCGGCCTGGCCGCGAGCGGCATGGCGATGGCCCCGCATCATCTGCGTGCGATGGTGGCCGGCGGCGTCGCCTCGGTGGCGCTGCTCGGGCTGATCGCCACGGTGCAGGATGCCGTGATGGCCGAGCGCGCGATCCGCACGCTGGGCCACGCGATCACCGCGCTGGTGGTCTGGCAGGCGCTGCGCCTGCTCAACCGCGAGCGCCGCTCGCATACGATCGCCCATTCGCTGGTATGGGTCGCCTGCTGCGCGCAACTGGCGGCGCAGGCCCTGTGCCTGGCGCTCGCGCTGGCCGCCGGCGGGGCTGGTGCCTGGAGCACGCTGCGGCCCGACGAGCCGGGCATGCTGGCCCAGGCGCCGCTGCTGCTGATGCTGATCGCGGTGCTGTCCGGCGTGGTCGGTTTCACGCTGCTGAGCGCGGAGCGTCAGCTGGCCGAGCAGCGTGCGCGCGCCCGCCTCGATTCGCTGACCGGGCTGTTCCATCGCGGCGCGCTTGACGACGCCGCGATGACGCTGGCCGCCGAGGCCGCCCGTACCGGCAAGCCGCTGTCCTGCCTGGTGATCGACGTCGATCGCTTCAAGCAGGTCAACGACCGCGCCGGCCATCAGGCGGGCGACCAGGTGCTGAAGCGGATCGCCGAGACGCTGCGCCGCGCCTGTCGCGCCAGCGACGTGGCGGCGCGCTTCGGCGGCGAGGAGTTCTGCCTGCTGTGCCCGAACACCGGCGAGGAGGAAGCCGTGCTGCTGGCCGAACGCATCCGGGCACGCATCGCGGCCATCGCACTGCCGGAAGACATCGGCGGGCATGCCAGCGTCAGCATCGGCATCGCGCTGGCGCAGCACGCCGGCGATGCGCGCCGCAGCTGGGAGCGTCTGTTCGCCGAAGCCGACCGCGCGCTCTATCGCGCCAAGCGCGAAGGACGCAACCGGGTGATTCACGCCGCCGCGGGCGCCGGTATTGCGGCCAACGCGGCCAATGTGGCCAACGGCGCGAATGCCGCCAACGCTGCCAACGAGGCCGCCGAACCGGCCGCGTGGAGCGTGGCGTGCGGCGTGTCGGTCAGCGGCTGAGCGCGACCGAGCGCGACCGAGCGCGGCTGAGCGCGACCGAGCGCGACCGAGCACGACAGAGCACGACAGAGCGCGACTGAGCGCGGCTGCGCGCGGCGGGCGCGCAGCCCGACGCGCGCTACGACGCCCGTTGTCCCTCGCTCCTTCGTCACCGCACCTTCGCTGCGGACCGCTGCCCTGGCAGCGCCGCAGCAACGCGCCGGCGGCGCCCTAGCGCGCCCCGCCCTGCGCGTAGAAATTCGCCAGCGCGCGGGCGTCCGCTTCGCCAAGCCGCTGCGCGATGCCGCGCATCGCGCCATCGTCGTCGTTGTGGCGGCTGCCGGTGCGGAACGCATCGAGCTGCTTGGCCAGATAATCCGCGGGCTGCCCCGTCAGGCGCGGCAACAGGAAGCCCTGTCCCTCGCCTTCCACGCCATGGCAATTGGCGCAGGCCGGCAGCGCGCGCCCGTTGTCGCCGGACGCATGCAGCGTCAGGGCCGCCGATTGGCCATCTTCGGCCAGCGTCAACGACGGTGCAGGCTGGGCCGCGTAGTAGCGGGCCACCGCCGCCACCTCGTCGTCCTTGAGCGCCTTGGCGATCGGCGCCATCACCGGATCGACGCGCCGGCCCTCGCGATAGTCGAACAGCTGCTTGGCCAGATACTCGGCGGGCATGCCGACCAGCGACGGAAACGCGCCGGCCGGCACCGCGGCGCCCGCCGCTCCCGGGGAGCCTCCCGTGGCATGGCACGACACGCAGGCCATCGCCCCGGCGCCATTGCCGCTCGCGGCGATCGTCGCGCCGCGCTTGTCGGCGTTCTTGTCCTCGCTGTTGCCGGCCTCCTTGCCCGCGTCCTTGCTGGCCGCGAGCAACGCCCGCGACCACGCCGGTTCCTTCGGCAGGAAATCGGTCGAGCGCCGCACCGCCGCCTCGCTTGCCGCAGCCGCCGGGCCGGCCGGCGCCGATGCCGCGCCGGGCGCCGAAGCCTGGCCCGTTGCGCCGGGGGACGACGACGCCTGGCGCGGCTGCGGCCTCGGCGCAAACAGATCGGGCCAGACCTGGAACAGCAGCCCATACAGCGGAAAGGAGCCGATGCCGATCACCATGGCGCCCACCCACCACGTCGCGCGGCCGCGCTCCGCTTCCACTTCGTTCGGCGTGTTCATGTGATCAGCTTCCCTGGCGCCTTGACGTAGTCGCGCTTGACCGCGTCAACGATCCAGTACGCGGTGGCGCCGACCGTTCCGGTCGGGTTGTAGTTCGAGTTCTGCGGAAACAGGCAGGCCCCGGTGACGAACACATTGGGCACGTCCCAGCATTGGCCGAAGCGGTTGACCACGCTGTTGGAGGGATCGCTGCCCATCGCCGCGCCGCCGTTCAGGTGCGTCGACTGATAGCTGGTCGCGGTGAATGGCCGCTTGCGCGGCCCGGGCTCGGTGGCGACCACCCCGCGCATCGCCTTGCCGATCTGGTCGCCCTTCGCGGTCAGGAACGCCGACAGCTTGATGTCATTGTCCGGCAGGTCGTAGGTGATGCGCAGCAGCGGCTGTCCCCAGGCATCGCGATAGGCCGGATCCAGCGACAGATAGCCGCCGCGCGTGGGCATCGCCGAGCCGGTGATGGTGATCGACGCCGAATGGTTGTAGTAGCGGCGCACCGCCTTCTTCCATTCGCTGCCCCAGGCCGGCGTGCCCTTCGGCGTCGGGTGGTAGCCGATCGGCGCGCCGCTGACCACCTGGATCTGGATATAGCCGCCGCCGACGAAACCGAGCGGCCCGTGATCGAAGTTGTCGGCGCTGAAATCGTCGATCGTCACGGCCGCCGCGCCCGCGCCCATGAAGGGGTTGATATGGGTCCGTTCGTCGAAGAACAGGTTGACGCCCGAGGTGGTCTGGTGCGTGTAGTTGCGGCCCACCACGCCCTGGCCCGTGGCCGGGTCGTAGGGCTTGCCGATGCCCGACAGCAACAACAGCCGCACGTTGTGCACGCTGAACGCGCACAGGAACACCATGTCGGCGGGCTGGAAGAACTCCTGCCCGCTGCCATCGACATAGGTGACGCCGCGCGCGAGCTTGCGGTCCTTGTCGAGCTCGACGCGCAGCACCTGCGCCCCGGTGCGCAGCGCGAAGGTATCGAGCTTCATCGCGGCCGGCAGGATGCAGACCTGCGGGGAGGCCTTGGCGAAATGCTCGCAGCCGAAGTTCGAGCAGAATCCGCAGTAGACGCAGGCGCTCATCGGCAGCCCTTCGGTATTGACATAGGGCCGCGTCGACAGCGCCGATGGCTGGATATAGGGGTGATAGCCCAGCTTTGCGGCCGCCTCGCCGAACAGCGCCGAGGCGTGCGCGACCTTCATCGGCGGATTCGGATACGGCCGCGAGCGCCACGGCTCGAAGGGATTGCCGCCCGGCTGCACCTTGCCCTTCAGGTTGCCGGCATAGCCCGAGGCGCCGATCAGATAGTCGAAGCGGTCGTAGTACGGCTCGAGCTCGTCGTAGCTCAAAGGCCAGTCCTGCGCGGTCAGGTCCGCCGCGAAGATGCCCTTGCCGTAGCGGCGCTCGTAATGGCTGCGCAGCTTGAAGTCGGTCGGATCGAAGCGATAGTAGGCGCCGGACCAGTGATTGCCCGAGCCGCCCAGGTGCGTGCCCGGGTAGGCGAACTGCCAGCGCCGCATCGGCAGGGCGGTCTGGCTGGTGTTGTTGCGGAAGGTGAAGGTTTCGGTGGCGGTGTTCTGATGCAGCGCGTGCCGCCGCGTATAGCGCAGTTCGTCATGCACCGTCGGCGCCTGGAAGTCCGGAGAGGGCCACCGCGGCTCGCCGCGTTCGAGCATCACCACGCGATGTCCGGCGGCGGCCAGTTCCTTGCCGATGACCGAACCCGTCCAGCCGCCGCCGACGATCACGGCATCGACACGATCGAGGGTCTTGCTCATGGCCGCCCTCCCTTCGGTGCCGATGCGCCCTTTGCCGGCGACGATGCGTGCGAGCCGCCATGACCGGCGCCGTGCATGGTCCCATGCCCCGCGGCGCGCGCCATCGCGATCGACATCGGCGGCCGCACATAGGCCACGCCATGGCGCTCGATATCGTTGGAGTAGCTGGCATAGACGCCGGGGAAACCGACCAGCTTCCAGCCCGCCATATTGCGATTGCCGCCATGGATCGGATCGCCGAAGAAGCCCTCCATGGTGCCGTCGAGCAGCATCTGGAAGAAGACCTTGCCGGGCAGCGTGCCCAGTTCGATCTCGCTCTTCTCCAGCGCCGTCAGCAAGGCATCCTGTTCACGCGGCTGCAACTGCGAAAACGGCTTGCCGCCATGCCGCTTCGCGCTGACCTCGTCGATCGCGGCCAAACCCGTACGAAAGGCCTGCGCGGGCGTCAGCGCGAGCTGATAGCCCTGCTCCGGTGTGCCGGCCTGGAAGGGTCCATGACGATAGAAATGGTCCCCGCCGCCCCAGGCCCCAGCCAGCTGCCGATCGAGAAAATCGGTCACGCCCGCCTCTCGTGCGCCCGGCCCCAGTTCGTCGTTCGGAATCAAGCGGGAAACGATGGCATCTACGGTAATTCTTTCGCGCGCATTGAAAAAATGGGACACGCCACCCGGATTGGCCGCCGCCGCGCTGGCCGGGCCCGGCGGCGCCGCCAGCGCACTATCGCCGACCAGTCCCGTTGCGGCGGCTCCGGCCGGCAACCCGGCCCCGAGGGCTTTCAAAAGCGTGCGCCGCATGGGCGTGAAGGGTTTCGTCATCGCTGCGCTCCTCGAAAAACCGCAGTCGATGCAAGAAGCGTGGCAAGACCACGCCGGGATCACCTGATATGGCGGATCCGCGCCCCTGGTACGGCCGTTGCCTTCGTCCGATGGGGGATGACTATAGGAGCCATACCATGACGAAGCGAAACTGGATTTCCGTTGCAACCTTGAGCGTCGCCATGCTGGGCGGCCTGGTGGCCGGCTGTAACCGCGGCGGCGACGATGCCGCCACTACCGACAGCAGCGCGGCAAGCGCGCCGATGGGCCCCGTCCCGAGCGACACCACCGGCAGCGCGGGTACCGGCACGGGCACGGGTACCACCGGCACTGGCACTGGCACCACCGGTTCGACCGGCACCAGCGGCACCACGGGCACCACTGGCTCGGCCGACACCACCACCGGCGCCACCGGCACCACGGGTACCGGCACTGCTGGCTCGACGGGTACGGGCACGGGCACCGGCGCCGCCGCGGGCTCGGGCGGCAGCACCGATACGCGCACCGGCGCAAGCGCACCGCAGTAAGTTCCGCAGCAAGCCCTGAACGCTGGCGGACCCGCCGGCAACCCTTCCCCCTCTCTCCTCGGCCCCTCTCCTGCTCGCGGGAGAGGGGCGTTCGTTCGTGCTCGGGGCGCGTGGGCCGTGCGGCCGCGATCGCTGCGTTGGTGATCGCTGCGTTGGTGATCGGTGCGTTGGTGATCGGTGCGTTGGTGATCGCTGCGTTGGTGATCGCTGCGTTGGCGATCGCTGCGTCGTCGACGCGGCCGCACCACGTCACCCCGCATCGCCACGCCGCCTGGGCGTGGGCAGCATGATCGGCCGAGGCCGCAAGCGCCGTCCCTACGCCGCCTGGGCCGCATGATCGGTCGAGGCCGACAGCGCCTTCCATTGCTCGAGCTCGGCGCGCGCGGCATCGAGCTTGCCGCCGATATAGCCGATCGCATCGGTGCCGGCCGCGAAGCGCAACGGCGCCTGCGGCACGGCGGCCAGCTCGACGATGGCCCGCGCCAGCTTGTCCGGGTCGCCAGGCTGCCGGTGGCTGTAGTCATCATAGCCTCCGCGCAATGCCGCCGATGCCGACACGTAGTCGGGAATGGCCTCGGCCCCGTAGCGTACCGACGAGCCGTCGAGGAAATCGGTGCGGAAGAAGCCCGGCTGCACGATGGTGACCTGGATGCCGAAGCGCGCCACCTCCAGCGCCAGCGACTCGGAGAAGCCCTCGACCGCGAACTTGGCCGCGCAGTAGATCGACGCGCCTTCGAAGCCGACCATGCCGCCGATCGACGACAGATTGAAGATGCGGCCGGCGCGCTGGCGCCGCATCACGGGCAGCACCGCGCGGGTCACGTGCAGGGTGCCGTGGACGTTGGTGTCGAAATGCTTCAGTACATCGTCGGCGCTGTTCTCCTCGAACATGCCCAGCTGGCCGTAGCCCGCGTTGTTGACCAGCACGTCGATGCGGCCGAAGGTCGCCACGGCGCGGTCCACCGCGTCGCGCGCCTGCGCCGGGTCGGTGACGTCGAGGCGCAAGGCCAGCAGACGCTCGCCGTGCCCCGGCAATGCCTGCTCGATGCGCAGCGGATCGCGTCCGGTCGCGACGACGTTGTCGCCGGCATCCAGTGCCGCCCTGGCGATGCACGCGCCGATGCCGCGCCCCGCGCCGGTAATGAACCAGGTCCTGTACATGCTGAACTCCCGAAGTGTGGATCGATGGACTGTCGGCCTTGCCGGTGTACCGCAATGGCGCACGGCGACGACATGCGGCCATGGTAGGCAGCGTGCGCGGGCGCCCGTTAGACCAAAACTCGGCAGCGCTTGCCTGATTCTCCTGAGCGGTGCGTTGGCGCCGTCCTGCGCTCCCGCGGGCCCTTGTCCGCGCGCTACACTTGCGCGCATACCGGCCTTGCCCCTGTTCCTGGCCTCCAAATGGCGCCTGCGCTAACTGCACAGCACGATGATGCAGCGGGCGTAGAGCGATTCGGCGCCTTCATCCCGCGCCTGCCTGGCCATCGCTTCTGACGACCATGTCCGTCCCCTTCGATCCAATGCCAACGTCGCCACGACCACACGAGCCCGAGCATGCCCGCCGCCAGCGTGAAGAACGCATGGCCGCACTGATCGGCCGCCTCGCGCCGGCGGAGGGATATACGATGTCCGCGCTCGACGCGGTCAAGTTCCTGCGTGCCAACGGCCCGCTGCCGCGCACGCCGGTGCTCTACGATCCCTGCATCATCGTGCTGTGCAGCGGGCGCAAGCGGGGGTTCTTCGCGGGGCGCGAGTTCGTCTACGACGCCCAGCATTTCCTGGTGCTGTCGCTGCCGATTCCCTTCGAGTCGCAGACCGAGGCCTCGCCGGAGGACCCGATGCTGGCGATCTCGATCCGCGTGGACCTGGGTGTGCTGGCCGAGCTGGCGTTGTCCGTGCCGGCATCGGCGTTGGCATCATCGGGGTTGGGGACACCGGCAGCGTCGGCCTCGGCGTCGGCATCGGCGTCGGCATCGGCGTCGGCATCGGTGCCGGCATCGGTGCCGGCATCGGGGTCCGGGTCGGCGTTGGAGTTGGCGTCGCGGTCGGGTGCGGCGCCGGCGCCGCAACCCGAGGACGCGAGACCCGCCGAGGTAGCAGGCATCCAGTCGACGCCGCTCGACGACCGGCTCGGCGACGCCGTGGTACGCCTGCTCGAAGCGCTGACCTCGGACATGGAGGCCGCGGTGCTGGGCCCAGCGATCCTGCGCGAAATCTATTTCCGCGTGCTATGCGGCCCCCAGGGCGCGGCGCTGCGCGCGTCGCTCGCCTACCAGAGCAACTTCGGCCGCATCGGCAAGGCGCTGCGAATGATCCATGCCGGCTACGACCAACCGCTGTCGGTCGACACGCTCGCCAGCGCGGCGGCGATGAGCGTGGCGGCCTTCCACGCGGCCTTCAAGTCGGTCACCGGCACCTCGCCGCTGCAGTACATCAAGGCCACGCGGCTGCACAAGGCCCGCATGCTGATGATCCAGCAGGGCATGAATGCGTCCGTGGCGGCCAGCCGCGTCGGCTATGAAAGCCCGTCGCAGTTCAGCCGGGAATTCAAGCGGTTCTTCGGCCGCAGCCCGATCGACGAGGCCCGCGTGATGAAGGAAGCGATGGCGCTGCGCACGCGCGTGGATTGGGCGCGCGCCGCCTGAGCGCTTGCGCCCGGCGGCTGCGGCGCTCGCAGCGCCGGCAGCGCCTGCGGCGTTCGCGCGCAGCGGAACGGTCGCAATTGAGCGGTCGCAATTGCACGGTGCCATTGAACGGTGCCATTGAACGGTGCAATTGAGCGGTCGCAACTGAAGGCCGCAACTGAACGGCCGCGGCGGAGGGCCCGCGCCGCGGATCAAGAGAATCAGGCAAGCCCGCCCGAGTATTCGGCATGGGCTTGCGCGCCCCGCCTTCGTACAGTGATGGCAAGCGATGGCATCGAGCGCCGAGCGGCGTTTTCCCCGGGAAATGCCGCATCGAACGCGCGCCGTCGCGAATCATCCCACCTTCACTGTACGGAGTACCAATCATGACTGCACAGCAAGACCAGCGCGACCTGGAAGGCCGCGTCGCCATCGTGACCGGCGCGGCGGGCGGCGTAGGACGCGCGACCGTCGAACTGCTCCACCGCCGCGGCGCGCGCGTGGTGGCCGAGGACATCAAGAACGCGGTCACCGAACTGGAGATCGACGGCGAGATCGTTGCCCTCACCGGCGACGTGTCGCAGGAAGCCACCGCACGCGCGGCCGTGGACACGGCGATGGCGCGCTTCGGCCGGCTCGACATCCTGGTCAATAACGCGGCCCGCATCATCAACCGCACGGTCGCCGAGATGACCGTCGACGAATGGGACCAGATCCTCGCGATCAACGCGCGCGGCATGTTCGTGCATGCCCGCGAAGCGCTGCGCGCGATGATCCCGGCCCAGCGCGGCGTCATCGTCAACGTCGGCTCCTACGCCAGCGTGGTCGCGCTGCCGACCATCGGGGCCTATGCGTCGTCCAAGGGCGCGGTGGCACAGCTGACACGGGTACTGGCGGCGGAAAACGGCCAGCATGGCATCCGCGTCAATGCGGTGGGTCCGGGCGATATCGTGACCGGCATTCTGGACGACCAGATGCCCAACGGCCGCGAGTTCCTGGCCGAGCACGGCAAGAACAACCTGCTCGGGCGCGCGGCCCAGCCGAGGAAATCGCCGAGGTGATCGCCTTCCTGGCGTCGGACAAGGCCAGCTTCGTCACCGGGGCGCTGGTGATGGCGGATGGGGGGCATACCGCGGTTTGAGCGAGCCATGCCGGCGGCGCGGCGGTACGGCGCGTCAAACCTGCGAAGGCTCGTGCCGCCGCATCAGGGACTGGACCAGCGGGTGACCCTGGAAATGCTCCAGCAACCTTGTCTTCTGCGGATCCGTCAGCAGCGAATCCTGGATCATGGCTGGCCAGCGAGCCGCCGCTGCCGCAACGGTATGACGGATCGCCGCCGCTGCCGGCTTCTCCGGGATGCCCAGCTCGGCGCAGAATCGCCGGAGAACGGCCGGCCCAATGCCTGGCTTGGCAGCCTTGCCCTGCCGCGCGTCGCTCACCGACATGCGCGGCTTCTCGTTCAGAGCGGGAGGCAGGATGTGCAGCGCATGCCCGGTACGGCGGTTGTACGCGGAATAGCCGACGATGTCGTAGGCCGGCGGCAATTCCGGCGTGCGACCGTCGGGATAGTAGATGCCAATGTTCTTCAAGTGCATGTCGGGATTGCCCAGCATCTCGTTGACGACGATGCGCCGCAGCAGTTCATGCACGGCCGACTCGCCGAGCGACGGGAATTCCATCATCACGCCCGCCACATCGAGATAGCTTGCGCCCAGGTACTTCTGCTCTGGCATGACTTCGAGAATCTGCGCGAAGTCTTCGCAATGAATCCGCCCTTGCGGCGTGCGGTCATAGCGAATCACAGCGAGGAAATTGGTGCGGCTGTCGGCATCGCCAAGATCGTAACCATGCTCCACCGCCAGGGCCTCCAACGGGGCCAGGTGCGCTTCGGTGACATTGACTCCGGCTGCGCCGGCAAGCCGCAGCGACAGTTCCTCGAGCTCGGGCAACAGCGGCTGCCCGACTACCGGCAGCTTGGCGATGATGTGGGTGTCCTGCATCTTGGTCCGGCCCACATATCGCCCGCCCTGCCGGATGACGCCCACCTTCGGCTGCACCCCTGACAGCGAGACGCCGTCGTCCATCGGGTCGGCGGTCACCGACATTTCGACCGAGTCGGCATCCTGCGTGACATAGTGAGCCAGCTCGTCGCGCGTCAGTTCAAGAGGCCGCGCGTGGACGTTGCCCGGCAAATCCTTGCCGCAGGCCGCGAGCATCTCGAAATGGTCCTTCGGGTCGCAACCACGCTGCGCGGCGACATGATCGCGGAAAACCCCTTCGGGCAGCAGGTTCTGGAAGAACGCGGGCAGCAGCCAGCCATTGGAAGGGCTGAAGCGTCCGTTGAATAACGTTGAGCCGACGTCGGCCCACAGCGCCCGCTGCGCTTCGCGTTCGCGGGCCAGCATCGACAGGGAAACCACCGGCGCATCGCGCATGGCGGCAAATGCCTCGTCGGCCACGAAGCGATTGACGACCTGAGCATCGCCGAGCGCGTACTGGAACAGCACGCCTGCCCGAACCTTGCCGATGAAGATACCGACTGCTTTGACGTTCATGAATTGCCTGCCTAGGACTTGTCAGCTTCCGTCTTGCGCGCCGCAAGACGCTCCCGCGCCGCCTGCACGCGAGTCTTGACCGCGGGCGCTGTCGGCGTGAACGCGCCGTCCTGAGCCAGGCCGGCTGCCGCGCCCTTCGGCACGATGGCCAGTTCGTAGCCAAGGCGATCGAGCACAGCGAGCAATGTCGTGACTTTATAGTCATCTTCTCCGCTCAGCATGGAGGTAACCGTGCGGCGCGACAGACCGGTCCGCGCCCCGAGCTCGCTCTGCGTCAGCGAGAGGGCCTTCATGCGGGTTCGGAGCAGCGTGGCGATGTCAGGCAATGATCGCATGGTACTAAAGTAGTATATTTTCGAAAAATCATACTTTATTGCTCACTCGACGTCAAAAAAATGAGCAGCAAAGTAGGATAACTGTGCTTTATCCTACTTTACTGCTCACTGCGGCAGCGGCTCGATGTCGCCAGCCAATGGCTGGCCTGGCATCAGAAGCAGGTGCCGCCAGGCACCGCCGTACGAAGCTCGGCCTCACCCGCCGATATGCGGCCGATCCGACTGCATTCGGTCGCCTTGTTCATCCGGCGGCGATACCTGCTCGTTCATCACCTCGTTCGGGGTGGGGGCGGGCTTGTCGGCGGGTTTTTCGCCCGGCTTGCCGCCCTGCTTCTGGCCTTGCTGCCCTTGCTGCGCCTGCTGAGCCTGGTGAGCCTGCTGAGCTTGCTTGCCCTGCTCCGCCTGCGTGGCGCCGCCGGCCGGGGTGCTTTCCGACGGCATCGTATCGGCCTCGGCGGCCGGGTTCTGCCCACGTTCCTGCGACAGCGGGCCCTTCTCCGGTGTCAGCGACTCGACGGACTGCGGGGCCACGGGATTCGGAATCCCTGAAGATTTGTCCTTCATGCGCATCTCCGTTTGCAATGGGTAGCGGGTCGGGCCTGCAGCACGCCGCGACAGCGTGGCGCTGCGCCCCCTCCCATGGCGGACGCAAGACACATACCCGGACACACGCCCGGACACACGCCCGGACACATACCCGGACACATGCCCGCCCCATGCGTGCGGATTCAGTCCACCGTCACCCCATTGGCCCGGATGATCTCCCCCCATACCTTGATGTCCTCGCGGATCGTCGCCGCGAACGCCTCGCTGGTCTTTGCCGGCGGATTGGCCATGTTCATCAGCGCGAAGCGCTCGCGGATCTGCGGGTCGCCCAGCATGCCGTTGATCTCGGCGTTGAGCCGCTTGACGATCGGCGCGGGCGTGCCGGCGGGCGCAAACAGGCCGTACCAGCTGTTGGTATCGAATGGATAGCCCTGCTCGCGCATGGTTGGCACCTCGGGCGATACGGCGCCGCGGCGGCTGCCGCTGATCGCCAGCGCGCGGATCTTGCCGGAGCGGATCAGCGGCAGCGACGACGAGGTATCGACGAAGGCCACCTTGATCATGCCGCCCTGCAGATCGTTCAACACCTGTCCGACCGCCTTGTAGGGGACGTGGCGCATGCGCAGGCCGGCCTGCATCTTCAGCGCCTCCATGGTCAGGTGTCCGCCCGAGCCGATGCCCCAGGAGCCGTAGTCATAGGCATCGGGCCTGGCCTTCACGGCCGCGACGAACTCGCGCAGATTGCGTGCGGGGAAATCCGGCGTGACCACCAGGAAGTTGCCGCCCTCGCCCACCTGGGCCACCGGCGCCAGATCGCGCAGCGCGTCGTAGGGCAGCTTCGGCTGCAGCGTATGGTTGATAACGATCGACGCCGCATAGGTGAACAGCAGCGTATAGCCATCGGGCGCGGCCTTGGCCACGGCATCGACGCCGATGATGCCGGTCGCGCCGGGCTTGTTGTCCACCACCACGGTCTGCCCCAGCCGCTTGCCCAGCCGTTCGGCGATCACGCGCGCGAACAGGTCGGTGCCGCTGCCGGCCGAGGACGCGACCACCAGCCGGATCGGCCGCGACGGCCATGTATCGCTGGCCCATGCGGGCCCGGTGGCGAGCGGCGCGGCCACCAGGGCCATCAGTGCCAGCAGCGTTTGCCGCCGGCGGTCCGGCGACGCGAATGCACTGGCGCTACCGTTCGCGCTCTTGTCCGCCCTTTTATCCGCCCTCTTGTCCGCCCTCTTGTGCGCTCCCTTGTCTCCGCTCTCGTACGCGCTCTCGCAGGCGCTCTTCCTGTCGATCGACATCGTCCGTCCTCTCCTTATCGTTGGCTGAACGGGTGGCGCTCACCGCGTTCGATGCTGTCGGCGCAGGCCTGATAGAGACTGCGCGATACATAGCTGGCCACCTGGCGCGAACGCTGGCGCAGCCACCCGGCCTTCAATTCGCGCGCCTGCCGCAGCGTCGGCGCATCGCCCGGCGCGCCGGCAAGCACGTCGATCACGTGCAGGGCCAGCTGGATCTCCCCCTTGTCGGCGAGCCCCTGCGCATGGCGGATCAGCGCGTCGTGATCGCTGACCGCCTCGGCGATCTGCGCGGCGGCCTGCTCAGGCGGCGCCGGATGCAGCGAGGTCGCGTTGCGGTCCCACCAGCCGTTTTCCGCGCGGTAGATATCGCGCGCGATATAGCTGGGATCGCCGTAGCTCGGCCGCATCCAGGGCTTGCCGAACAACTCCTCGGGATAGCGCAGCGCGGCCAGCATCTCGCGCTCGTCCATGCCCTGGTTGATCAGCCGGATCACCTCGTCGTGCAGCCAGTGCAGCGCGCCTGCGGTGTGGCGCAGCACCTCGACCGCCTGCGCGCCGCACAGGTCGGCGCCGAACTCGCGCACCACGCGCTCGGGCTCGAGCGCGGCCAGGTTCTCCAGCGTGCGGGCCCAGCGCGGCGCATCGCGCAGCGTGCGCAGCGGCGTGCCGATGTTCGGGATCGAGTCGATCACGGCCGGGCCGCCGTACAGGATGCGCGATTCGGGCAGCCAGACCGCGAGCGCGTCGTCGGTCTCCGACGGCGCCCACAGCAGCTCGGCGCGGCGCGGTCCGGTGCCGATGGTCAGCCCCTGCGCGAAGGTTTCGGTCGGCGCATGCTGGCTCAGCTTGCCGGCCAGGCGTCCACGCGGCTGGCGGAACTGCACCTCGGCCAGCGCCTCCTGCAGCGGCATGGTGGCGCGGTAGCGCGCCTGCCGGGGCAGCACGTTGGCATGGGCGATCACGCGGGGCGCGGGGTCGCCGTGCTCGGCGCAATGCGCCAGCCACAACGGCAGCCCGCTGTTGTAGCCGAGATGGCCGTGGCTGAAGACGATGGCGGCGATGGGCAACGGAGTCACGCTGCGCAGCGCGTCGATCATGCCGCGCGTAATGGCGCCGCCGGGACCGGCATCGACCAGCAGCAGCGCATCGCCATCGGCGGCGCCGGACTGCGCGGCGGTCTGCGTGGTGATCTGCGCGACGAAGGACTGGCCTTGGCCGTGCAGCTTCCAGACACCCGGGGCGACGGTCTCGACCCCGTCGCCGGTGGCCAGCGCGGCGGGGCGCGCTTCGAATTCCTGCATGCGAACGACTCCTGTGACAGAACGAAGGACGAGCGCCGCCCCGCTCCGCCCGGGAGCGTCATCGTGGGCAACGCCAGGGAAAAAAGACCGGTAGGACCGGCTAGCGCCGGCCGACGCGGGAACTGACCGGCGCGCTCAGGCTGGCCGCGCAGCAGTCGATCAGTTCGGCCAGCGGCGGCTCGCCGCCGCGGCGGCCCTGGTCGCGATACCAGTGCGCCAGCGAATAGACCACGGTGTCGTTGAACCAGGTCAGCCGCAGGTTCATGACCTCGCGCGGTATCTCCGGGCACAGCGCGAACACCAGCTTGCGCACGCGCACCAGCGCCGAGACCGCGTCGCGTTCGACCAGCCCCTTCTTCAGCAGGTTGGGACTGAACGTGGTCTGCGCCAGCACCTGCAGGTAGTGCCGGCCCCAGTCGGTATCGCGCACCGTGTCGGCCAGCGGCAGGATGGTGCACTCGACCACCGCGTGCAGATCGTTATCGCGGCCCTCGGCCGCCAGCCGGTCCAGATAGCGATGGCGAATCACGTTGATCTGGTGCAGCCGCCGGTTCAGCAGATGGCTGACCAGCGCCTCGCGCGAGCCGAAGTGGTAGTGCAGCGCCGAGCGGTTGCGCTGGCCGCTCTCCAGCACGATCTGGCGCAGCGGCACCTGCTCGACGCCATGCTCGGCGAACAGGCGCTCCGCGATCTCCAGCATCCTGGCAGCGGTGCCCGGCACGGCGGCCTCTTCCTCGGCAACCGGCGCCGCCACCTTGCGCCGTCCCGCCGTCTCGGTGTCCTCGCCGATCACCGAGCGAATCTGTTTGAGCTTCATGCGTGCGATCCGCAATGTCCCCGCGACCATCGCGAGGTTTGCTGTCAGCATAGACGCGTCGCGCCGTTCTAATACTAGGGATTAACCCGAGAAATCGGACGTCCTCATGACGCGAACGTGCGCCTCGGGGTAATCCCCAGATTTTCGAATCGCCATGCGGCGCTATGGTGTTCCGGACCCGCGTAATACCACGTATTAAACGCTGCGGGCCACGAAGAACATCGCAAGACACGGAGGAGACACGGCATGAAGGGATGGTGGATCACGGCGGCGGCCGCCGGCCTGATGGCGCAGGGCGCGCATGCGCAATCGTCGGTGACCTTGTATGGCGTGGTCACCGCCAGCCTGCAGTACGTCAACAACTCGCAGAACGTCAGCGGCGGCGTGCTGGCGCCGGGCAGCGGCTCGCGCACGATGCTCAATTCGTCGGGCATCGCGCAGTCGCGCTTCGGCCTGCGCGGCACCGAGGAACTCGGTGGCGGCGTGCAGGCGCTGTTCGTGCTGGAGAACCAGTTCAACACCGACAACGGGCAGATGGGGCAGAACGCGATCTTCGGCCGGCAGGCCTTCGTCGGCCTGAAGAACGAGCTGGGCCGCATCACCTTCGGCCGGCAGTACACCTCGTCGTTCCTGGCACTGGGCAGCTTCACGCCGGTGGCCTACGCCCCCGAGTTCGAGCCGGTGGTCGGCATGGCCGGGCCGAACTTCCGCGAGAACAACATGGTCCAGTACCACGGCAAGTTCGGACCCTTGTCGCTGCACACGCACTGGTCGTTCGGCGAGCGCACCGGCAGCCTCGCCGCCGGCTCGGCCTACGGCATCGGCGTGTCGTACTACACCAACGGCTTCGGCGTGGCGGCGGCCTACGACGAGGTCAAGACGCTCAATGCCGCGCAGGCGTCCGGCGCCTCCGGCTCCAGCGACTACGGCCGCGACATGCGCGCCTTCCTGGCCGGCAGCTACGAGATCGGCGCGTTCAAGTTCGTCGCCGGCTACCGCTGGGGCAACTCGGTGGCGCCCGGCGAGGGCACGCCCACGCTGCTGCCGCACCGCGACGACATGTACTGGGCCGGCGTGCACTGGCAGACCACGCCCGCGCTGCGCCTGAGCCTGGCCTACTACTACGACGACATCAAGCGGGCCGATATCGGCGGCGCCAGCGTCAATCCGGTCAATCCGCAGCAATACCTGGCGCTGGCCGACTATCGGCTGACCAAGCGCACCGATGTGTTTGCCGGCGTGATGTACGCGCGCAATGCCTCGCTGAACTGGGACAACATCGGCTATCTGCCCAACGGCCAGTCGGTCGGCTACGCGCCGGCCACCTCGCAGGTCTATTACAAGCGGCCCGATGCCAAGGGACAACTCGGCATCTCGCTGGGCATCCGCACCATCTTCTAGCAGCCACGATAGCAGCCACGATGCAAGCCATGGAAAACACCACCACCGATCCCGCCCTCGCCGCGCGCCTGCGCGAGGCCTTCATCTATACCTTCCCGGTGCACGATCTCGCGCAGGTGCGCTGGCAGATCACGCAGAACCCGCAGAACCGCAACCGCGTGCCCGTCAACGGCCTGCTGCATTACCGCCGGCTGCTGGACCATCGCGCCCGCACCGTGACGCAGCCCAACAACGACACGCTGTATTCGCTGTCATACCTGGCCTTGCACGGCGGACCGATGCTGCTGCGGCTGCCGGACATGGGCGAGCGCTACTACAGCGTGGCGCTGCTGGACATCTTCACCAACAACTTCGCCTGCATCGGCAATCGCACGACCGGCTCGGAGGCCGCCGAATTCCTGCTGGCGGGGCCCGACTGGTCCGGCGACGCGCCAGCCGGCGCGCGGCTGATCCGCTGTCCCAGCAACGATGTCTGGCTGCTCGCTCGGCTGCTGGTCGATGGCGAGCACGACCTGCCGGCGGTGCATGCGTTGCAGGATGCGATCCGGCTTGAGCCGGTGGGATCGCGAGTTGGAACGCAAGTTGGATCGCAAGAAGGACCGCAAGACACCGGCGGCAGCGGCCTGCTGGAGACCGTGCCCGACGAGGCCGATCCGGCCTGCTATCTGGACCTGGTCAATGAGGTGCTGGGCCGCAATCCGGTGCCGGACGACGAACGCGAGCTGGTGGCGAGTTTTGCCGAAGTCGGCATCCGCCCCGGGCATCGCCATGCCTACGGCGACCTGCCGACGCCGATCCAGCAGGCCTGGCGCGCGATGCTGCCGGCGCTGCGCAAGGAACTGGCGCGCACGCCGGGCTTCGGCAATGGCAGCGAATCGGGTCCGTGGCAATCGGGCCCGGACCATCTGGGCAATTTCGGCAAGGACTACACCTATCGCGCCCATGTATCGCTGATCGGCCTGGGCGCGCTGGAGCGCGCCGAGGCCATCTACGCCACCTGCGTCAACGATTCGGCCGGCGAACGGCTGGACGGTGCGCGGGCCTACCGGCTGCATATCCCGCCGGCGATGCCGGTCGACGCGTTCTGGTCGCTGTCGATGTACGAGTTCGCGCCCGACGGCCGGCGCTTCTTCACCGAGAATCCGATCGGCCGCTATACCATCGGCGACCGCACGCCGGGACTGCTGGTCAATGCCGATGGCAGCATCGACCTGTGGCTGCAACATGCGCGGCCCGAGCCGGCACGCGAGGCCAACTGGCTGCCGGCGCCGGCCGGCCGCTTCTCGCTGACCTTGCGCTATTACCACCCGCGAGAGGCGCTGCTGTCGCGGCGCTTCCAGCAGCCGGCGCCGGAGCCGATCGAGACCTGACCCGCGTCGCGCGCCGGCTGAGCCTGCCGCCCGAGCGCTAGCCCGCTTCGCGCGCCGGCCCGGCCTGACGGGCGTGGCATTGCGCCACCGCCGGCGCGGCCAGATCGGCGAGCCGGCGCAGCGTCTCGACCTCGTCGGCCTGCCACGCAGACCTCGGGCTGAGGTAGTTGAACGTGCCGATGCAGCGACCCCGCTCGCCGATCGGTACATTGACCACTGCCCTCAGCCCGAGCGCGCGGATCGTTGCGATATCGTCGAACACCTCGGCCAGCGCCGCGTCGCCTTCGCCGACGAAGACTTCGGTGCGCTCCAGCAGCTGCCGCGTCCACGGCGTATCGCCCTTGCGCTTGCTGCCGCCGACCGGATAGGCGGCGGGATCGCTGGACCATTGGCGCACCACTTCCCGGGTGTCCGGGCGCCACAGATTGATCGTCAGCAGGCCGGGGCCGAGCAGCGCCAGCGTGGCGTCCCCGACCGCGTCGAAGAGCGCGGCGCCGTGTTCGGCCTGGCCTGGCGCGGCCCGATGCAGGGCCTCATGCTCGACTTCAAGCGCGGACTCCAGCGCAGCCGCCTGCTTCGCGGTCAATCGTTGCCGCAGCGCAGCCAGGGCCGCCAGCGCGGCGTCCTGCGGATTGGATGCTTCGCTCACGCTCACTCCGCGCTGATCTTCAGGTCGCGGATCAGCTTGCCGTAGCGGTCGGCATCGCGGCGCAGCACCTGGCCGAACTGCTGCGGCGTCGACGTGGTCGTCTCCACGCCGATCGCGTCCATCTTTGCCTTGACCTCGGGCAGCTGCATCACCTTGTTGATCTCGGCATTCAGGCGCGTCACCAGCGCCGGCGGCATGCCGGCCGGGCCGAAGGCGCCATACCAGACCGCCAGCTCGTAGCCCGGCACGGTCTCGGCGACGGTCGGCACATTGGGCAGCAGCGGCGAGCGCCTGGCCTCGGTGACGGCCAGCAGCTTCAGCTTGTTGGCCTTGACGTGCGGCAGCGTCTGCGTGCCGGCCGAGAACAGCAGCTGGGTCTGGCCCGCGACCGTGTCGACCACGGCAGGCGCCCCGCCCTTGTACGGCACGTGCAGCATCTCCACGCCGGCCATCTTCTCGAACAACACCGCGCTCAGATGGTTGGTCGAACCTGGACCGGCGCTGGCGTAGGCCAGCTTGCCGGGATTGGCGCGCGCGTAGGCGATCAGTTCCTTGACGTTGTTGGCCGGCACCGACGGGTGGACCACCATCGTGTTGGTGACGTAGGCCAGCAGGCCCAGCGGCGTGAAATCCTCGACGCCGCGGAACGGCATGTTCGGCATCAGCGCCGGGTTCATCGCATGCGTGCTCATCGAGCCGATCAGCAGCGTATAGCCGTCCGGCTTGGCGCGCGCGACCATGGCCGAGCCGATATTGCCCGATGCGCCTGGCTTGTTGTCGACGATGACCGGCTGCCCCAGCGAGCGCGTCAGGCGTTCGGACAGCACCCGCGCCAGGATATCGGTCGAACCGCCCGGCGCCCACGGCACCACCAGCGTGATCGGCTTGGTCGGATAGTCCTGCGCCGCCGCGGCGCCTGCGGCGCAGCACAGCGCCAGCGCGGCCACCCCGCGCAGCCAGCTTCGAATCGTCGTCTTCATGGTCGTTTTCCCCCGTTTGTCATGCCGGACGCACCGCGCGGCCGGTCTGTCGTTCTATCGTTCTGCTGGTCTGCTGGCCTGGCGCTCTGCCGTTCCATCGTGCCGTGACATATCGGCGCCTGCACGGGCCATGCCGCGGCATCCCCGCTCTCAGCGTCCCACCGCATAGCCCTGCATGCCGCGCGGATTCGCACCGGCGCGCAGCACCAGCCGGCCCTTGCCGTCGCGCTCGCGAGAACACGCCGACATCCGTCCCTCCGACCACGGCTCGCCGATGCGCAGCTCGTGGCCGGCATCGCGCAGCGCGTCCAGCGCCGCCTGCGGAAAGCGCGACTCGATGCTGAGCCGGTTCAACACCGTCTGGCGCGGCCAGAACGAGCCGGGGAAGTGGTCGATGTGCCAGGCCGGCGCGTCGATCGCCTGTTGCAGATTCATGCCGTGCACCGCGTGGCGCATGAAGAAGGCCAGCGACCATTGGTCCTGCTGGTCGCCGCCCGGCGTGCCGAACACCATATAGGGCTCCCCGTCGCGCAAGGCCAGCGACGGCGACAGCGTGGTGCAGGGCCGCTTGCCCGGCGCCAGCGAATTGGGCAGGCCCGGCTCGAGCCAGGTCATCTGCAGGCGCGTATTGAGCGCGAAGCCCAGCGCCGGAATGGTGGGGCTCGACGACAGCCAGCCGCCGGACGGCGTCGCCGCGACCATATTGCCGTCGCGATCAATCACGTCGAGATGACAGGTGTCGCCGACGAAGATCTCCTTCTCGGCCCATTGCTGCACCGGCGGCAGCGCGGCGAAGGTCGGTTCGCCGACGCCGAAGCGCGTATCGGCGCTGGCCAGCGTGCGCTCGGCCGCGTCGAGATCGGGCAGGCGGGGTGCGCGGCCGTCGACGGTGCCGGCCCGCATCTCGCGCGATGCCTGCGCGCCGATCAGCTGCGCGCGCGATCGCAGGTAGTCGGCATCGAGCAGGCCCTGCGCCGGCACGTCGGCAAAGCGCGGATCGCCGTACCACGCGAGGCGGTCGGCCATCGCCAGCTTGGCCGCCTCGGCGATCCGATGGACGAAGCCCGGCGACGTCGGTTCGTGCGCCTCCAATCCGGCGTGCCGCAGCATGCCGAGCTGCTGCAGGAAGGCGGGGCCCTGGCTCCAGACGCCGCACTTGGCGACCGTATAGCGGCCGAAATCCAGCGTCAGCGGCGCTTCGACCTCGGGCTGCCAGCACGCCATGTCCTCGTAGCGCAGCAGGCCGCGATGGCGCTCGCCGGTGGTGTCTCGCACCTGCTGCGTGCGGCAATAGGTATCGATCTCGCGCGCGACGAAGCCGCGGTACCAGCAGTCGAGCGCGGCATCGATCTGCTTCTCGCGGGTGGCGCCGGCCGCGTGCGCCTCTTCGACGATGCGCTGGTAGGTGCGCGCCAGCGCGGGCGTGGCATGCAGCGAGCCCGGTGACGGCACGCGGCCATCGACCAGCCACACGTCGGCCGAATCGCGCCATTCGCGCTGGAACAGTTCGCGCACCGCCAGGATCGCCTGCGAAATACGCGGCACCAGCGGAAAGCCGTCGCGCGCATAGGCGATCGCGGGCGCCAGCACTTCGGCCAGAGACCACGTGCCGTAGTCGCGCAGCATGGTCAGCCACGCGCCGAATGCGCCGGGCACGGTGGCGGGCAGCAGGCCGATGCCGGGCATCAGTTCCAGTCCCATCGCGCGCATCGCGGCCGGGTCGGCCAGCGCGGGGGCCGGACCCTGGCCGCAGATCGAGCGCACGGCGCGCTCGCGTTCGCTCCATAGCAGGATCGGCGCTTCGCCGCCGGGGCCGTTCAGGTGCGGCTCGACCACCTGCAGCACGAAGCCGCCGGCCACCGCCGCATCGAAGGCATTGCCGCCGCGCTCGAGCACGCCCATCGCGGTCTGCGAGGCGAGCCAGTGGGTCGACGAGACGACGCCGAAGGTACCGACGATTTCCGGGCGGGTGGTGAACATGCTGGTTTCCGAAGGCGATCTGGGTGGGTGGGATGGGGCAAGCGATGGGGCAAGTATAGGAAGATCGAATAACCAGAACGCACGATTGCTTTATTCTTCCATTCCGGATTGGTTATACGACTGGCGCGTGACCGGCTGCATGACCGGCTGCGTGACCGGTTTCTCGACCGGCTGCGCGACTGATCGCGCGACTCCCGGAAACCCGCCCTTCGCCATCCTTCCCCCCTCCTTCGTCCCTTTGCCATGCCTGCCTTCGCCGACCGCCTGCAGCACAACCTGATATCCCGCCTGCGCCTGAAGCAGCTGTCGTTGCTGCTGGCATTGGAGCGGCATCGCTCGCTGTCGCGCGCGGCCGCCGAGCTGAACCTGAGCCAGCCGGCGGTGACCAAGGCGCTGCGCGAGATCGAGGAGATCTTCCTGACGCCGCTGTTTCATCGGTCACGCGCGGGCCTGGAAGCCACCGAGACCGGTGCCGCCGTGCTCGCGTATGCGCGGCTCGCGCTGGCGGACGCGCGGGCGCTCGGCGACGAACTGGCGGTACTCGATGCGGGACTCGGCGGGCGGCTGCGCATCGGCGTGATTCCGTTCATCGCGCCGGCGGTGCTGGACGCGGCTTGCTCGCATGCCCTGAGCCAGCAGCCGCGCATCGCGGTGCTGGTGCGCGAGGGGACCACCGACGAACTGGTCAGCGCCCTGCGCGCGCACGAGGTCGATTGCGTGATCGCGCGCTCGTTCTATGCCGCGGGGGAAGACATCGTGCAGGTGCCGCTGTATCGCGAGGAGCCGACGCTGGTGGTGCCGACGCGCGCCGCGGCGCGGCTCTCGCGCGGCGCGCTCGACTGGGCGCGGCTGGCCACGCTGGACTGGATCATGCCGCCGCCGCAGACGCCGACCCGCCGCACCATCAATACGATGTTCGCGACCGCGGGCGTGGCGCCGCCGCTGCCGCTGGTGGAAACCTATTCGATCAAGACCATCGCCACGCTGCTGCGCACGCAGCCGCGCGCGATCACGATCGTGCCGCGCGCGGTTGCGGTCGAACTGGCCAATGGCGGGGGCGCGGCCCTGCTGCCCCATGCCTTGCGCTGGGACCTGCCGCCCGTGGAGGCGATGTGGCTGCGCCGCGCCCAGCACAGCGGGCCGCTGATGGCGCTGGTGACGGCGCTGCAGGCGGCGAGCGGTTGAAGCGGTCGCCAACGGTCATCGCCCACGCATCCTTGCCGTCTGTCAGGGCCTGTCGTCCCCGCGAAAGCGGAAGCCCGGCCGCTTTCCGGGACGCTGGAATTCCCGCCCTCGCGGGAACGACGTGCTGACGACTACGACTGCTGCGCCGCCTCCGGCTGCATGTAGAACACCTCCCACAGATGGCCGTCGAGGTCTTCATAGCCGTGCTGGTACATGAAGCCGTAGTCCTTCGGCTCGTTCGGCGTGCGCGCGCCCGCCGCGACGGCCTTCGACACCATGTCGTCGACCGCGGCGCGGCTGTCCATCGACAGCGCCAGAATGACTTCGGTGCTGCTGCCGGTATCGCAGATCGCCTTGCCGGTGAAGGTCTTGAAGAAGTCCTCGACCAGCAGCATCACGTAGATCTGGTCCGACACGATCATGCAGGTGGCATTGCGGTCGGTGAATTTGGGATCGAAGCGATAGCCGAGCCGCGTAAAAAAATCGACCGAGCGGTCGAGGTCCTTGACGGGCAGGTTGACGAAAATCTGGGTCGCCATCGAGGTGTCTCCTGGTTTTGAAATGGTTCTGAAAATGGTGTTCGAAATGGCGCAGACGGTAATGGCACGGGTTCCGGAACCGGATTCCGGATCCGGAAAACTGGCGGATTCAATCGTCCGCGCCTACGACGTACTGACCCACGGATCATAACTGCCGATCGTCCACAGATGGCCTTCGAGATCGAAGCAGCTGAAATCGCGGCCGCCATAATCCTGGTCCTTCAACTCGAGCACGATCTGCGCGCCCGCCGCCTTGGCGCGCGCGAATACCGCGTCGGGATCGGGCACGACCAGATAAATGCTCTGGGTCTGTCCGCCGCCGACTTCGTCCGGCTGGCGCATCAGCTTGCCATACGGCGAATCGAGCACCGAGCCCAGCATCACCATGCCCTTGCCGTAATTGAGTTGCGCATGCGCGATGGTGCCGTCGTCGTTCTCGACCACCAGATGCCGCGTGAAACCGAAGGTATCGCACAGCCATGCAATTGCGGACGGCGCATCGCGATAACGCAGGCACGGAATGGCGGTACTGCCGGTGCTGCCGGCGGCGCCGGAATGGGTATCGGTCATCTCAATCGCTCCTTGCGCGGCGGCATCGCCGCATCATCGGTTCGAAAATCGTCGGTTCGAAAATCGTCGGTGCCGAAATCGTCGGTGCCGAAATCGTCGGTGCCGAAATCGTCGGTGCGAAATCGTCGGTGCCGAAATCGTCGGTGCGAAATCACCGCTTCGACGTCACCGATTTGAAACCGGATCGCCCCGCGCCGCGAACGGCGGGCGCCGCGCGGCAATCCCCTAGGCAGCATAGACGATCGCATCGCGCGCAAAAGCGCTACACGATGCGACGAGAACGTTTCTTCGTACACGTGTGACCGGTTATACTCCGCGCTCCATAAACCACATTTCGGGTATATAGAACAATGGCCGTTGCCAACAAGAAAAGCGCGCCGCGCGCAGTGAAGTCCGCCAAGCCGGCGGCACCGACCAAGAAGGCCAGCGTGCTGGCACGCGAAGCGCAAGCCGCGAAGAAGCGCCTGCTGAAGCTGCGCGCCGACACGAAGAAGGCGATCGACGCCGCCAAGCGCGAAGTCGCGCAGGCTGTCGCCGCCGCCAAGCTGGCACTGCAGGCCGAGAAGCAGGCCGCGAAGGACAAGCTGGCCGCGCAGAAGGAAAAGGCGAAGGCAGCGAAGGCCGCCAAGTCGGCGAAGAAGCCGGCCGGCGCCAAGACCGCCGCGCCGAAGAAGGCCGCCGCACCGAAGGCTGCTGCACCGAAGGCCGCCAAGCCCGCCGCCAAGGTCGTCAAGGCACCGAAGAAGGCCGCACCGAAGGCCGCTGCAAAGACGAAGCCGGCTGCCGGCGTCGTCGCCAAGGCTGCCTGAGCGCCGCCGCCCCTGCTGCCATGCCCTCGCTCGAGGGCTGCATCACGGCACCGCGGCGATCGTCCGATCGCGCGGTGCCGACCCTCCCGCCGAGGGGCTACCGATTTGGGGGTAGCCAAGGCCGGCCCGATGTGCCGATAATCTGCTTTCTTCCGGCATCACTTTCTTGCGTTAAATCACTTTGCGTAAATCGCTTGCGCTCATCGCAGTGAGCCTTGGCGGCGCTTTTGCCGCACGCTCGCACGATGTCCCCGTGCAAACGACACCGAATGGGAATGGCAATGAAGGAAGCCCTGCAACGTTGTCCGCTGTGCACAACCATCACGGAAGCATCGGCGCGCCCGCGCTCCTATGGGCAATGGATGCGCTATCAATGCCGCAACGACGATTGCGGCCCGAGTGAAATCAGCACCAAGGCGCGCTCGCATCTGCGCCGCGGCGAACGCCAGGCGGAACTGCGCAGCGTGGCCAAGTCGTGTCGCCATAACGGCGCGCGGCTGCGCATCGGGTACGACGGGCCGACCGGCGAGTTCCAGCTCGAAGTGGTGGAGTAAGCGGAAGCGAGAACGCGCGAAACGCAGCGCTTACGATTGCGTCACGGTTGCTTCACCGTTTCCCAAGGGTTGGCTCGAGGTTCGCTTAGGGTTCCTTCAAGGTGGCTCAGGGTTCCACCGACGGCTCGCGCTTCATGCAACGCAGCACGAAGGTCGAGCGGCTGTGCCGCAGTCCGGGCAACTTGTACAGCTTGTGGCGCAGGAACTCCTCGTAGCCTTCGGTGCCCGCTACTGCCACCTTGATCAGATAGTCATACTCGCCGGTCAGCAGGTACGCCTCCATAACCTCGGGCAGCTGCGCCAACGCGCGGCCGAAGCGATCGAGCATGTCGTCGTCGTGCCGCTCCAGCGTGACCTCGATCAGCACGGTGTCGGGCAGGCCAAGCGCCTTCTGGTTCAGCAAGGCGGTATAGCCCTGGATTACCCCGGCCTCTTCCAGCGCGCGCACGCGGTTCCAGCATGGCGTGGGGGACAGGCCGACCTGCTCGGCCAGCTTCAGATTGGACAGCCGGCCGTCCCGGCGCAGCGCGCGCAGGATGCGGCGGTCGGTTTCGTCGAGCTTCGGGGACAGCCTGGTGGCGGACCGGGGAGCGGGACTCGTCGTGGCAGCCGCCGTAGGAGTGGTCGCGGGGTTCGTCGGATCGGTCATCGGAATCGGTCAAATCGGTCGGAAAAGAAGATTTCTCTACATCATCGACAGATACTAGCCGATTCATTCTGATCTGAGTCAGCACAGCAGAATATTAAGAAGCACATTCTGCGGACCGGCTGGTAAATTCACTACATCTTCACTGCCACCGGTTGCCGTCATGTCCGCCCAAGTCTCGACCCCCGCCCTGCAACTCGCCCTGCTGCTCGACCAGCACGATCTGATCGGCGCCATCGAGTGGACGCTGGCGACGGCGCGCCGCACCGGCCTGGGGCTGGCCGCGATGACGCTGGTACCGAGCGCCCTGCCCGGCGCCGATCAATGGCTGCGTTTGTCGGTGACGGCGGAGGAGCCGGCGCTGTTCTCGCTGTTGGTCAAGCGCCTGGAAAACGGCGTCGATGTGCGCGAAGTCGCGGTCGTCGAGGAATCCCTGGGACAGCCGGAGCCGACGGCCGCCCGGCGCCGCGATACCGCGACCGCGGCCTCGCCGGCCGCCGCGCCGGTCCACTGACCGGCCTTCAGCCCCCGCCTTCAGGTCCCGCCTCAAGTCCGCCGCCTGAAGTCCGCCGCCTTGAGTTCGCCGCCTTGAGTTCGCCGCCTTGAGTTCGGCGCCTTGAGTTGGCCGCCTTCAGGTCCCCGCCTTCAGTCCGCTGCCTTCCGGACCGAGCGATCAGGCCGGCTCGGCCAGCAAGCCGTGGCCGAGCCGCTGCGACAGATCGGCCGCGGCCGCCTTGATGGCCGCCGCGACCGGCCCGTCGAGCCGGCCGTCAAAGGTGGCCGCATTACCCAGCGCCGTGATCGCCAGCACGATCCGGCCGTCCCGATCGAAGACGGGCGTGCTGACCGAATCGACGCCTGCCAGCAGATCGCCATGGACGCTGCCGATCGTGCTGGCCCGCACCTGCTCGCGCAGCTGCGCCACCTCGGCGGCGTCGCGCGGAAAGCGCGGCGGCTGCAGCGCCGCGCGCGCCTGCAGCTCGGTCTCGAGCAGCGGCGCCGTCACGGCCGGATCGAGGAAGGCGGTGAACACGCGACCGGTTGCCGACGACAGCAACGGCATCACCGAACCCGGCCGCACATTGACCGTGACCGGCCGCAGCGAATCGCGCCACTGCACCACGGTGGGCCCGTGGTTGCCCCACACCGCCGCCAGCACCGTTTCGCCGGTCGACGCACACAGATCGTCGAGCACCGGCGTCACCAGCCGCAGCGGATCGAGCTGTGCGAGACAGGCCAGTCCCATCCGCAGCGCATTGCGCCCCAGGCTGTAGCGGCCCGCGTCGTCCTGCTCGACATAGCCGCACTTGACGAAGCTGGCCAGGTAGCGGTGCGCCTTGGCCGGATGCATGCCGGCGGCCAGCGCGACGGCTTTCAGCGGCATCGGATGGAGCGAGCCCAGCAGCGCGTCCAGCACCGACAGCCCGGTCTCCAGCGCCTGTACGCCGGCACCACCGCGCTCGCCGTTGCCTTCCCCGGCCTCCGATTCGGTTCGCTGATTGGCCATATCCGTGGCTCCCGCCTGTGCGCCTGCTGCGTTTGAAATTACGTATGGCGTAATGCTAGCACGCACAACGTAATTTTCCCTTGACAGCCGTCCGGCCGCCAATTACTTTTGGCATAACCGCATTACGCCTGACGTAATTCCATCGACGCCATCGGGCGTACGCGGCCACAAGAGGACGGACCACCGTCCCATCACGATTCGGCGGCGCGCCGCCCATCCCCGCAGAGGAGACAAACAATGAGAAAGATCTCGTCGATGCTGGCGCTCGCCGGCACGATGCTGACCGCCCTGGCGCTGGCGCCGCAAGCCGCCGCCCAGAGCTTCCCCAGCAAGCCGATCCGCTGGATCGTGCCCTATGCCGCCGGCGGCGGCTCGGACTTCCTGGCCCGCACCATCGGCCAGCAGCTGTCCGCCAATATCGGCCAGCCGGTCGTGGTCGAGAACAAACCCGGCGCCAACACCGCGATCGCCGCCGCGGAAACCGCGCGCTCGCCGCACGACGGCTATACCGTGATGTCGGCCGACAACGGCACGCTGGTCTTCAACCCCGCGCTGTACAAGACGCTGAGCTACAACCCGACGCGCGACCTCGCACC
The DNA here is from genome assembly GCF_008632125.1 of Cupriavidus cauae. Lineage (GTDB taxonomy): Bacteria > Pseudomonadota > Gammaproteobacteria > Burkholderiales > Burkholderiaceae > Cupriavidus > Cupriavidus cauae. Next base: position 42,939 of record NZ_VWRN01000045.1, on the reverse strand, counting down.
GGTCTCGCTGCTGGGCAAGTTCCCGATGATCCTGGTGGTCGGCGCCAACGCCGAGTTCAAGGACGCGCGCGACTTCCTCGCCAAGGTCAAGGCCGCGCCCGGCAAGGTCAGCTACGCCTCGGCCGGTGCCGGCAGCCCGCACCATCTGGCGATGGAGCTGCTGAAGGAACGCGCCGGCCTGCGCATGGTGCATATCGGCTATCGCGGCGCGGCGCCGGCGCTGCTCGACGTGGTCGGCGGCCAGGTGCCCGCGATGATGACCGACCTGGCCGCGGGCGCCGCCTTCCTCAAGGCCGGCAAGCTGCGCCCGCTTGCGGTGGCCAATGCCACGCGTCTGCCGCAGTTGCCCAATGTGCCGACCTTCGCCGAGATCGGCCTGCAGGGCGTCGAGGCCGCCGCGCTGGTCGGCATGGTCGCGCCGGCCGGCACGCCGCCCGACGTGATCGCCAGGCTGCAGACCAGCGTGGCCGCGGCGATCAGGCAGCCCGAGGTCAACCGCAAGCTGGTCGACTTCGGCGTCGAGCCCGTCGGCAGCACGCCCGAGCAGTTCGCCGCGCTGCTGCGCAGCGAGACCGCGCTGTGGCACAAGCTGATCCGCGACCTGAATATCACGCTCGAATGAGCCCGGCGGGCGGGGCGGGTTTGCGGACCCGCCCGCCGCGCCAACCCGTTGCAGAGGATCGATCATGAGCGAACGCACAGAACCGGCTCGCGCGCAGGGATGCCCGTTTCACAGCCAAACGCATGGCCAAACGCATGCCCAGGCGCATGCTCCGGCCCCTGCCGACAGCGGCGCCGCTGCCCAGCCGTTGTTGAGCCCGACCGGCTGTCCCGTCAGCGCGCGCGCCGCGGACTTCGACCCGTTCGAGGACGGCTACCAGCAGGATCCGCCCGACTACGTGCGCTGGGCGCGCGAGCAGGAGCCGGTGTTCTACAGCCCCAGGCTCGGCTATTGGGTCGTCACCCGCTACGACGACATCAAGGCGATCTTTCGCGACAACCTGACCTTCAGCCCATCGATCGCCCTGGAGAAGATCACGCCGACCGGCGACGAGGCCAACGCGGTGCTGGCTTCCTATGGCTACGCGATGAACCGCACGCTGGTCAACGAGGACGAGCCCGCGCACATGCCGCGCCGCCGCGTGCTGATGGAGCCGTTCACGCCCGAACAGCTGCAGCATCACGAGCCGATGGTGCGCCGGCTGACGCGCGAATACGTCGACCGCTTCATCGACGACGGCAAGGCCGACCTGGTCGACCAGATCCTGTGGGAGGTGCCGCTGACCGTGGCGCTGCATTTCCTCGGCGTGCCCGAGGAGGACATGGACCTGCTGCGCAAGTATTCGATCGCCCATACGGTCAACACCTGGGGTCGCCCAAAACCGGAGGAGCAGGTCGAGGTCGCGCACGCGGTCGGCAACTTCTGGCAGCTCGCCGGGCGCATCCTCGACAAGATGCGGCAGGATCCGTCGGGCCCGGGCTGGATGCAGTACGGCATCCGCAAGCAGAAGGAATATCCCGACGTCGTCACCGACTCCTATCTGCATTCGATGATGATGGCCGGCATCGTCGCCGCGCATGAGACCACCGCCAACGCCAGCGCCAATGCGATCAAGCTGCTGCTGCAGCATCCCGACGCCTGGCGCCAGCTGTGCGAGGACCCGAGCCTGATCCCGAACGCAGTCGAGGAATGCCTGCGGCATAACGGCTCGGTCGCGGCATGGCGGCGGCTGGCCACGCGCGACGTGCAGATCGGCGGCGTCGACATCCCGGCCGGCGCGAAGCTGCTGATCGTGACCTCGTCGGCCAACCACGACGAGCGCCACTTCGCCGACGCCGACCTGTTCGATATCCGCCGCGCCAATGCCAGCGACCAGCTGACCTTCGGCTACGGCGCGCACCAGTGCATGGGCAAGAATCTGGCGCGGATGGAGATGCAGATCTTCCTCGAGGAATTCACGCGCCGGCTGCCGCATATGAAGCTGTCGGAGCAGAAGTTCACCTACGTGCCGAACACCTCGTTCCGCGGCCCCGAGCACCTGTGGGTCGAGTGGGACCCGAGCCAGAACCCCGAACGGCGCAACCCCGCGCTGCTGCAGGCGCGCACGCCGGTGCGGATCGGCGAGCCGTCCAGCCATGCGATCAACCGCACCGTGGTGGTCGAACGCGTGACGCGCGTGGCCGACGACATCGTGCGGCTGCGGCTGGTATCGCCCGATGGCAAGCCGCTGCCGCGCTGGTCGCCCGGTTCGCATATCGATGTCGAATGCGGCAATACCGGGGTGTCGCGCCAGTATTCGCTGTGCGGCGATCCCGCCGACACGCAGGCCTTCGAGATCGCGGTGCTGCGCGAGACCGAGAGCCGCGGCGGCTCGGCGTGGATCCATCGCGAACTGAAGGCCGGCGACCGGCTGCGCATCCGCGGACCGCGCAATCATTTCCGGCTCGACGAAAGCGCGCGCCGGCTGATCCTGATCGCCGGCGGCATCGGCATCACGCCGATCAGCGCGATGGCGCGGCGCGCGAGGGAACTCGGCATCGACTACCAGCTGCACTACTGCGGCCGCGGCCGCGCCTCGATGGCGCTGCTCGACGAGCTGGCGGCGCTGCATGGCGAGCGGCTGCACGTCTACGCCAGGGACGAAGGCGCGCGCGCCGACCTGGGCGCGCTGCTCGGCCAGCCCGATGCCGCGACGCAGATCTACGCCTGCGGCCCGGCGCGCATGCTCGACGCGCTGGCCGCCTGTTGCGCGAGCTGGCCCGAAGACGCGCTGCGTGTCGAGCATTTCACCTCGACGCTGGGCGCGCTCGATCCGAGCAAGGAGCAGGCCTTCGAGGCAGAGCTGAAGGACTCGGGCATCGTCGTCACGGTGCGGGCCGACCAGACCCTGCTCGCCGCGCTGCGTGCCGCCAACATCGACGTGCAGAGCGATTGCGAGGAAGGGCTGTGCGGCTCCTGCGAAGTGCGCGTGCTGGCGGGCGAGATCGACCACCGCGACGTGGTGCTGACGCGCGCCGAGCGGGAAGCGAACGGCAAGATGATGAGCTGCTGTTCGCGGGCAAAGTGCGGGCAGCGGATCGTGCTCGAACTTTGAAGGACCGGGGCGGGGCGGCGGCGTTCAGCAGCCGGTTCAACCACCGGGTCTGCCGCCGGTTCAACCACCGGGTCAGCCGCCGGTGCCGCGGCCGGTTCAGCCACCGCGCCAGCCGTCCGTTCGGCTGCGCGTTCAGCCGCCCTCTGCGCCTCGCTTGACGCCTGCCTTGACGCCTCCCTCGACGCCTTCCCTGGCGCCTTCCCTGGCGCCCTCCTTGCCGCCCCGGCCCTGCGCCGCTTCATCGGGCAACAGCTCGATGCCGTCGAGGTCCCGCGCGCAGGTCTCGCGCACGATCGCGACGAAATCCCGCGCGAACGGCCGCTCGGCCAGCGCGGCCGGCATTGCCGCATACAGCTCGCTCCACAGCCCGCCCGCGCCAATGCGCTTGGCCAGCACGTAGTCGTGGTCGACGTAGTTCTTGACGCCCCAGTTCGGCAGCGCCGCGACGCCGCGCCGGCTGGCGACCAGCTGCAGGATCGCCACCGTCAGCTCGGCCGTGCGGCGCTGCAGCCGGATGCCGGCCGGCTCCAGCACCTCGCGGATCAGGTCGATGCGCGGCTCCGGCACCGGATAGGTGATCAGCGTCTCGCCCTCCAGATCGGCCGCCTCGATCCGTCGCCGGTTTCGCAGCCGATGCTCGTTGGCGATCACCGCCAGGATCTCGAAGCGGAACAGCGGCACCACGGCCAGGCCCCGGCGCGTCGGCGGCAGCGAGCCGATCACCATGTCGGCCCGCCCCTCGGCCAGCAGCGCCAATGGATCTGCGTGAAAGCCCGCCACCAGGTCGACCTCGACCTCGGGCCAGCGCGTGCGGAATTCGTCCATCACCGGCATCAGCCAGTCGAAGCAGGTGTGGCACTCCAGCACGATGCGCAACTCCCCGCGCGTATCGCCCTTTAGCCGCTCCAGGTCGCGCTCGGCCGCGCTGATCGACGCCAGCACCTCGCGCGACAACGCCAGCAGCCGCTCTCCGGCCGGGGTAAAGCGCAGGCCGCCGCGGGTGCGGTCGAACAGCGACAGGCCGTAATGCGATTCGATCGCCTTGATCTGATGCGACAGCGCGGACTGGCTGACATGGACGCGCTCGGCCGCCGTGGCGAGCTTGCCGGATTCGGCGATGGCGACCAGCGAACGGAAATGGCGGACCTCGATCATGGTGTCGTTCCTGGTTTCGTGCCGGGTTTCGTGCCGGGTTTCGTCCGTACCCGACTGTGGGCGGTCAAGGAAAGGCTCGGGACGCCGGCCCGCCCGCGCCCCGCACGCCAGCCGCCGATATGAAACCAATTCATATTTTGTTTAAAACATATCACTTGATTCATTCTACCCGCCGCCGGACACTGAGCGCCACTTTGTTTTGGAGCGAGAGATGGCACGCACGCATATTCCGGGGTTCCCGCGCATCGGCGCGAAACGCGAACTGAAATTCGCCCAGGAGGCGTTCTGGCGCGGCGAGTCCAGCGAGGCCGCGCTGCGCGAGTGCGCCGCCGGCCTGCGCAAGACGCACTGGCGCCAGCAGGCCGACGCCGGCCTCGACCTGGTCGCCGCGGGCGACTTCGCCTACTACGACCAGATGCTGGGCATGAGCGCCCTGCTCGGTGCGCTGCCGGCACGCTTCGGCTTCGACCCGCGCACGCTGACGCTGGCGCAGTACTTCGAGTTGGCCCGCGGCAATGCGGCGCAGCCGGCGATGGAAATGACCAAGTGGTTCGATACCAACTACCACTACCTGGTGCCGGAACTGGGCCCGGACACGCGCTTCGATGGCGGCGTCGACTGGGTGTTCGACGAGATCGACGAGGCGCTGGCGCTGGGCCATCGCGTCAAGCCGGTGCTGGTGGGACCGGTCACCTGGCTGTGGCTGTCCAAGACCCACGTCGCCGGCTTCGATCGCCTGACGCTGCTGCCGAAGCTGGCCGCCGCCTACCGCGACATCCTGCAGCGGCTGCGGGCGCGCGGCATCGAATGGGTCCAGCTCGACGAGCCCGCGCTGTGCCTGGAGCTCGACGACGCCTGGCTGGACGCGTATGACACGGCCTATGCCGCGCTGGCCGACTGCGGCGTCAAGCTGCTGCTGGCGACCTACTTCGATTCGGCGGCCGAGCACGCCGCCCGCGCCGCAGCATTGCCGGTGCACGGCTTCCATCTCGATCTGGTGCGCGCGCCGCAGCAGTGGCAGGCCTGGCGCGAGGTGCTGCCGGCCAATGCGGTGCTGTCGGCCGGCGTGATCGACGGCCGCAATATCTGGCGTGCCGACCTGCGCGCGATTCTGGCGCAGCTGGCGCCGCTGCACGCCGAACTGGGCGACCGCCTGTGGCTGGCGCCGTCCTGCTCGCTGCTGCATGTGCCGGTGTCGCTCGCACCGGAGACGCGCCTCGACCCCGAAATCCGCGGCTGGCTGGCGTTCGCCACCGAGAAGCTGGACGAACTGAAGGTGCTGGCGACCGCGTTGAACGACGGCGAGGCCGCGGTGGCCGACGCACTGGCCGCCTCGGATTCCGCCCAGGCCGGCCGCCGGGCGTCCCGCCGCGTGGTCAACGCCCAGGTCCGCCAGCGCGTTGCCGCGGTGACGCCGGAGATGGCCGATCGCCGCAGCCCCTTCGCGCAGCGCATCGCCGATCAGCGCGCCGCGCTGCAGCTGCCGCCGCTGCCGACGACCACCATCGGCTCGTTCCCGCAGACCGCCGAGATCCGCCAGACCCGCGCGGCCTTCAAGCGCGGCGAACTGGGCGCGCTGGCCTACCTGCAACGGATCCGCGCCGAGATCGAGGACGCCGTGCGCCGCCAGGAGGCGCTGGGGCTGGACGTGCTGGTGCATGGCGAGGCCGAGCGCAACGACATGGTCGAGTACTTCGGCGAGCAGCTGTGCGGCTATGCCTTTACCGAATTCGGCTGGGTGCAAAGCTACGGCTCGCGCTGCGTCAAGCCGCCGCTGATCTATGGCGACGTCTACCGTCCCGAGCCGATCACCGTCGATACCGCCCGCTATGCGCAGTCGCTGACCGACCGGCCGATGAAGGGCATGCTGACCGGCCCGATCACGATGCTGCAATGGTCGTTCGTGCGCGACGACCAGCCGCGCGCCGACACCGCGCTGCAGCTGGCACTGGCGATCCGCGACGAAGTGGCCGATCTCGAACAGGCCGGTATCCGCGTGATCCAGATCGACGAGCCCGCGTTGCGCGAGGGCCTGCCGCTGCGGCGCGCAGACTGGGACGGCTACCTGCAGTGGGCGGTGCGCGCCTTCCGCATTGCCGCCGCGGTGGTCCGCGACGATACGCAGATCCACACCCATATGTGCTACGCCGAGTTCAACGACATCCTGCCGGCGATCGCCGCGCTCGATGCCGACGTGATCACGATCGAGACCTCGCGCTCGGCGATGGAGCTGCTCGACGGCTTTGCCGCGTTCGACTATCCGAACGAGATCGGCCCCGGCGTCTACGACATCCATTCGCCCCGCGTGCCCAGCGTCGAGGCGATCGGCCAGCTGCTGGTGCGCGCTTGCCAGGTGATTCCGCCCGAGCGGCTGTGGGTCAATCCCGATTGCGGGCTGAAGACGCGCGGCTGGGCGGAGACCGAGGCGGCGCTGCGGAACATGGTGGCCGCGGCCCGGCAGTTGCGCGAGAGGCTGGCGGCGGAAGGCGCGGCGGGCTTGCGGCGGCAGCCGGTGGCGCTGGAGCGTGCTGCCCATGCGGGCGGGCAGTGCGATTGCGCGGCGCATTGAACGGCGCATTGAACGGCGCATTGAACGGCGGATTGATCGCGCTTTGATCGCGCTTTGATCGGCGGGGTGTGCGCGATCGAGGCGCGGCATCAGAGGCCGGCTGCCAGGCTGGCAATGACAAAGGGGGCGGCTCCAGGCCGCCCCCATTTTTTGCACCGTCAGCGCTCGGTTGGCGCTCGGTTGGCGCTCGGTTGGCGCTCGGTTGGCGCTCGATTAGCGCTCGGTTGGCGCTCGATCTGCGCTCAGTCCGCGCCGACCTTCCGTACCGGCGGCGCGCTCCAGTTGCCGTCCAGCGCCGTCGGCTGCGGCCAATACAGCCGCAGCATCAGGTTGAACGGACCGTCGGGAGCCGGCAGCCAGTTGGCGGCCTGTGCCCGCGGCGGCCGCGCATGCTGGACCACGATCTCGACCGAGCCGTCGCGGTTGCGCCGCAGGCGGTCGCGGCTGCCAATGGCATAGCGGTTCAACGGGTTGGCCACGACGTCCTGCGCCTGGTCGTACAGCGACAGCGACCAGAATGCCTTGGCCGGCGGCAGCGCGCCCTTGTCGAAGCGGATCACGTAGCGATTGGCGCCGTGCAGCGGCTGGCCGGTGGCGTCGGCGTTCGCGCGGAACACCATGGTGTCTTCGCCGAGGCTGGACCCCAGCGCCAGCCAGGCCGTGGCGGCGCGGCGGTCGTAGTCGGTGCCATAGCGGCCGGCGTCCTTGCGCGACAGCCAGGCGCCCGACGCCGCCCCTTCGCCGCCGCGCGCCAGCGCAACGATGCGGGCCAGCGCCCGCGTCGCGCCGTCCTGCAGCGCGCGCGCCGTTTCCGGCTCGAGCACCGTGGTCGAATACGGGGCGCCGGGCTCGATTCCCAATGCCCGGACCTTCCGCATCATGCCCTCGTCCGCCGTGGTCGGCGGGTTGGCGGGCAGCAGCGCGGCAAAGCGGTTGAAGAACGCCTGCGCGTCCATCGCCGCGACCTGCTCGACCGGGGGCGTCTCCAGGTCGACCGCCGCCGGCGGGATCGTCGGCACCGCCGGCAAGGCGCGGCGGCCGTTCGGCCAGGCGGCCAGCGGCGTCAGACGGTAGCCGTTCTGCAGCCGGTGCGCGGCCGGCAGATCCTGCCTGCCGTCAACCTGAATATGGAGCGCCGCCCAGGCCATCGCGGTTGGGGAGCGGATCTCGCGCACGCCGGCCGGCAACGCACCGGTCCAGTCCGGCCCGACGATCGCGTAGTTGCCGCGCTGGGTCCCGGTGGTCCGCTTGCCCAGCGCCGAGAAGACGTTGGACCAGCCGTCGAGCAACTGCATCGTGTAATAGCGGCCCTGGGTGTCCGGCACGCTCAGCACCACCGGCCCGCGCGACAGATCGAGCCAGGCGATCGAGGTCAGGGTGTCCGCGTCGGGGCTTGCCATGTCCGAGGCGCCGGGACGCGGCGCGCCGCGCTGGTGGACAAAGGTATTGACCGCCGTCCGCCCCGCCGCGCCGGCCGAGGCCCGCGCCGCCATCACCTCGCGCGTGACATCGGTCAGCACGAGCGGATAGGCGTAGGTATAGACTTCGACGGCCAGCGCGCGGGCGTCGTCCCGCGTCGGTTGTACTGCCGCCCGTAGCGGCGACTCGTCGGGCGGCACCGCCGCGCACCCGGCCAACAGCGCGGCGACTCCCGCCGCGCCCGCCACTAGGCGTATCCACTGCATCATTTCCCGTTCCTTCTTGTGCGGCTGTCCCCGGGGCGAATGCCGATCCGGGGTGCCTTCTTTTCCGACCAGAATGATGGATAGCCTGGGCCAGGATTGTCAATCGACAGTGTGGCGCCGGGACGCCGCCGCCGGTCGATCTTCGCACCGTGCACCGACGTTCGCCGCCAGCGGCGGGCCAACGGGCCAACGGGCCAACGGGGCAACGTTCAACGGCCAGCGGTCAGCGGTCAGCGGTCAGCGGTCAGCGGTCAGCGGTGATGCAGATGAGGGTGGTAGCGCGGTTCCGTCCCGGCCGGCTTGGCCGGGGCCTTGGCACCGGGCTGACCGGTGCCCGGCGACGCAGGCTTTGCGCCGGCAGGACCGGCGAGACCAGCGGGACCGGCGGGACCACCGAGGCCGGCCGGCCGGCCGGCCAACGGACCGGCGGGAAGCTCGTGGCCGGCCCTGGTTCCGGCCTGGTCGTCCTGGCCGCCCTCCGCACCCACACCGGCCACGCGCGCCGACCAGTCCTTCTGCATCAGGATGAAGTTGCCCAGCAGCGTCTCCAGCACCGTGCGGTCGATCTTGGCGAGCGGCATGGTCTGATGCAGGATCAGCGTGCCGGACTGCGGCTCCAGCCCCAGCGCGGCACCGTGGTCGCGCAGCGGCTCGACGCCGGTGGCCAGCATCTCCCTGACCATTTCGCGATCGAGCCGCTCCGGCAATTCTTCGGCGATCAATCCGACCAGCACCAGATTATGGTTGTCGTCATCGCGACGGAAGGTGATCGGGTACTCCTCGTCGACGCGGATATGGCACAGGCCATCCTCGTCGAACGCCATTTCGGGAATCCCGATCGATTCGCCGAACTCCGCCAGCAGGCGGTCAAAGCCATCCAGTCTGTTCATGTCGCGCTCCAGTCGCGTTCGTTCACACCTCGATCCATGGCATCGACCGGCTTCGATGCCGCGCGTCGATGCTGCCGGTCGCCGGCCCTCATTTCCATCTCATCGTTCCATCATTTATTGCTCATTGTCGCTACCTAGACTGGCGCCATCCTGAACCGAGGGCCATCGAGCCAACACCTGGCATCGGACGCAACTCGGATTCCGGCATAGTCTTCGGAGCAACACATGACTATCCAAACGTTGAACGGCCTTGCCGTACTGCCGCGCCTGGTGCAATCCGCACGCCGCCCCATCACCGGTCACCTGTCCGCCACCCGCGTCGTGCTGGTCGACGATCACGCCGTGATGCGAGAGGGCCTGAAATCGCTGCTGACCAAGGCCGACCCGACCGTCGACATCGTCGGCGAAGCGTCGGACGGACACGGTGCCGTCCACGCCTGCCTGCAGTTCCATCCCGATCTGATCCTGATGGACCTGCAATTGCGCTCCCTCGACGGGGTCGACGCCATTGCGACCATTCGCCGCAGATGGCCCAGCATTCGCGTGGTGGTACTGGCCGGCCTGCATTCCGAGAACCGCGCGGCCGCCGCGCTGCGCGCCGGCGCGCACGCCTACGTCCTCAAACGCAGCAACCTGGAAAAACTGATGGCGGCGCTGCACGCCGTCCGCCAGGACATGGCCTATCTCGATCCCGACATCGACCTCGAACAGGTGGACGCGATGCGCCGCACCGAGGGGGACGACGGCGGCCATGTGGCCGCCGCCGGACTGACGCCGCGCGAGCGGCAGATACTGAAGCTGGTCGCCGAAGGACATACCAACCGGCGTGTGGCCGAGCGCCTGTCGATCAGCCTGAAGACCGTCGAGACGCATCGGATGAACCTGATGCGCAAGCTCGACGCCCACAATGTCGCGGACCTGTCCAAATGGGCGCGACGGCTTGGCCTGATCGACGTTTGATCGGGCGTCCACGGTCCGGGCCATGCCGACCGGACCCGTCCTTGCCGTAGCGGCCCGCGGCGTCATGGCTGTACCGGCCGCCCTTGCCGTGGGCCGCCCCGCATCCGATACCGAACCTGCACCATGCCCGCGATGTCATGCGGCTCGCATTGCGCGCCCAGCTGGCGATAGACCGACAACAAACGCCGGCCAAGCTGCTGCTCATCGACATCGCTCGCGTGGCCCTCCGTCAACGGCACCAGCCCTTCGACGACCTCGACCTCCGGTACCGATCGCTCGATCGCATGGATCAGCGATACCAGTGTGCGCATCGCCCCGCGGAAGTCGCCTGGGGCGCTCGTGGGATCCGACGAACCCGACGAACCCGACGATCCAGACGATCCAGACGATCCAGACGATCCCGAGGAATCCGATACGCCGGACTCGTCGTACGCCGCGATATCGCAGATCAACAGGGTGCCCTGCTCGAAGCGGTAGATCAGCTCGAGCCGGGCAAACCGCACGCGGCGCCCCAGTTCGAATGCCGACTCGCCGAGATAGGCAATGTCGGGCTGCAGGCCGCGAGACAGCAGAAATCCGGTGACCGGATCCGCCGGCACGGCGATCGCGGCCTGCGGCGCTTCGCTGTCGGAGTGCTTCGGCGCAGCCACGATCGATTACCGCGGAGCGACCGTGGCCTTGATGGCCGCGATCATTTCCTGTGTCAGCTGACCAGCCTCACGCAGATATTGATCGTGATGCTGATCGGCGTTGTCGCGCGCCTTGCCTGCGTCGCGCGCCGCCGAGTCCGAGACGTTGCGGGCGAGGTCGGCATGAATCTGCGCCTCCTCCGCCTTGCCGCGCGTACCGGCAGTCACGGTCTGGCCAATGGCGTTGCCGATACCGCTGGCCGGCGTGCCAAGATGCGACCCCATTTCCACACCCATGCCGTAGCCCAGGGGAGTCTTCAAGCCGATGATGCCGCCGCCAATGCCGCAGGCCATGCTGAAGCCGCCGGTAACAATCCCGGTCACGCCGGTCGCCACCTCGGCCTTCTTGCGTTGGTCCTTCGCATCGATGGCCCGTTGGTAGGCCAGCTTCTGCAGATCCGCCACGTTCTTCTCGAGCGCCGCGTGGCACTCCACGTAGGTGTTGTACAGCTTCCTCATCAAGGCCTGAAATTCGAGGATCATGGCCTGCGTCGACTTTGTCTCGCTGCTGCGGGCCGACGCTTCCGGGACGGTAATCGGCTGCTGCGTCGCGACGCTGGCCGAATTGCTGATGGTGTTCATCGTTGCTGCTCCTGTGAAATCGCTTCCGCGATGTCGGCGGCGACCTGCCGATGCAGCGCCACCGCCCGCTTCTTGATCGGAACGACTGTTGGCACTCAAACGCCGGCCGTTACGGCCTGCAGTGCCACGTCGCGAATCTCGCCGATTGCGTTGGTGATGTTTTCGGTATTGTCGATATGGTCCTGGGTGACCCGTTCGAGCGCGTTCCTGTTTTCCTTGATCTGTCGGCCGATCAGATCGATCAGAAACTGCAGCATCATCGCGTGGATCATCATCCGTTCGATCTCTTCCTTCTTGTTGGCGCCTTCGACGCGAAGCGCATTGACGGTGATCTGCTGTGCCGCCGGCGCGACGACTCGCGCCGTTGCCGATGCCGCCTCCAGCGCGGCCGTGAAGTTGACCGCCGCGCGCACTGTCGCCAGCGTCAGCTGCTTCTTGACCTGGTCGATGAAGGTCGACTGGATGACCTCGGTCGTCAGGCCGCGCATCTGCTTGGCGGCCTGCCACAGCGACTGCTCGACCAGCTTCTGCACGGCCTCATTGGTGAACGACCTGGCGAATGCCTCCGCCAGCTTCTGGCTGCCGCCCGCAACCCGCAGGGAGTTGCGCAGCTGCACGGCGACATCGTCGACCATCGTCTGGGCGATGTTCTTGACCAGCTGCGATGCGGCTTCGGCAGCGTCGCCGCCTTTCTCCATCGCATTGACCAGCGTCACGCCAACCGAACTGATTCGCTTGCCGCCCTGCTCCACGCCGGTGGTCAGCAGTTCGCCGGCTGCCGTGCCGAGGATCGCATTGGCCGCCTTGGCGATCCTCGCCACCGAGACCACGCTTGCCAGGCCGGCCACCACGCTCAGGCCCATTTCCCATTTCGCCAGCTCGTCGATATGGTGTCGAAGCTTGCCGGCAAGCTCCGGGTGAGCCATCTCGATGGTCTGCAGCGTGCATTTGGCCAGCCCGACCAGACCAGCCGCAAGGTCGATGGCCCCCTGGGGTTGCCCGGTGGCGATCTTCAGCGCGCCGGTCACGACCTGCGCGGCGGCCATGGCCCAGTTCAGCACCAGCCCCAGGACCTGCCCCTTGCCGGCCTTCTGCTGCATCTGCTTCTGCTTCTCGGCGGCCTCCTGCTCCTTGCGCTGCTTTTCCTCGATGGCCGCCATTTCTTCCTTGCGCAGGGCAAGGGTGTGGTCGAGGTTGGCCTTCATCATTTCGGCCGTGAAGATCCCGCTCTCGACCTGCAGTTCCATCAGGACCGCCTCGGGATTCAGCGCGCGCCGATAGAAGGCGTGCATCGATTCGGTCGCGCCGCCCAGGTCGCTCAGCGCCAGCTGAACGGCCTTTTCGTCATGCTTCGAGGCCGCCTTCGCGGCACGAAACGCGCCGGACAACACGTCCATGACGCTGCCCCAGGCGCGCTCGGCGGTGCGCCGGTCGACCTCGCGCAGCGCCGGCGGCGGTGGCTTCAGCAGCGAAGCGGCAAAGGCCGCGGCTCGAGCGACCTGGTCAACCTCCTCGGCCTCCTCGACCTCCAACGCCGAAGCCGGCAACATGGCCGGCATGGCAACGCGCGCTGCCGCGCTGCCACGAACCATGCCGGTCCGGCCGGGTCCGCTTGCCTCCCACTGCGTATCGAGGCGATCCTGCCTCTCCCCGCCGGGAACCAGCCCGACGGGCTGTAGTGCATTGGCACCGATCATTGTTTTCCTCCTTCCATTCGCGCGCTCTCTGCGGCCGGCGGGGTTGCCGGCGGCAGGGCCTGAAACGACTGCAGCGACTGCAGCGATTGTTCGGCGAGACCGCGCAGTCCCTGGTATGTGGTCTGCTCCCCGCACCAACCGATCGCGGCCGAATAGGCTTGCGCCGCCTTCTGATACTCGCCGCACAACTGCAGGCTGACCCCGGCCAGGTAGGGTGGCTTCGGTTCCCACATGCGCAATTGCGCGCAGCGCGTGAAGCAATAGATCGCCTCGTCGTGCCGATGCAGCTTCTGCAGGCTCAGCCCCAGCGACAACCAGTAGTCGTAGCCGTGCGGGTCGATCGCCGCCAGCGCAAGGAAGAGCTGCCGCGCACCCTCGTGGTCGTCTGCCTCGTACCGCTGGCAGGCGTACGTGTACAGGACCTCCAGCGCGGCGGCATCGAGCCCGAACAATTCGCGCAGGCTCCCGCCCTCGGCGAAGTAGCGCTCGACGTCCCGCTGCGCCGCGTTCTGCGCGATCGGCTCGATCGGCTCGATCGGCTCTGCCGGCGCCGGATCGCGATCGCCGTCGGCGCGGCCGGCGCCGGCAAGCGGCGCCGCACCGGATGGACTTGCCTGCTTCAACACGCGTTGCACGGTGCTCTCCCCTGGCTGGCTTGCGCGATCAGACCTTGGACGTGATCTGTTCCTTGATGCGCTTGACCATGTCGATCAGCGACGTCAGCAGTTGCTGGACCACTTGCAGCAGGCTCAGCGCAATATTGGTCTGCTGCATGTACTGGCTGTTCATGTCGGTGTACTCGGTCTTCTTGATGTCCAGGCTCCCAATGGCGGTGCGCAACTGGGCGGCCGAGTACTTCTGACTCGCAAATTCCTCGAAGCTCGCGTATTTGCGGGGAAAGACGCCGTCGATCTGCAGGTTGTTGTCCCACATGTAGCGGGCGACGTCGCTCGGCAGCGTGGTGGTCTTGTTCGGATCGGAACCGATGTCCTTGTCGATGGCGATCTGGGTCGCGTTCTTCAGCTTCTCGATCGCGCGCGCCGTTTCGTTGTTCCACTTGTATTCGTCCATGCGCGCGCCGACCTCGAGCCGCTGGTTCTCGATCGCCTGGAACATCAGCGCGAAGCAGGCGGAATCGGTGACCGGCTTGGTATCGTAGTTACGCGGAACGAGCAGCCCGCCGACCAGCGGCGCGGGCTCGGCGGTCGTCAGAGGCATCTCCTTGACAGGCGCGTCGGTCTGCAGCAGCAGTTCCGGATTGGGTCGCGTTTGTATATGTCCAGCCATTTTTCTACTCCAATTCAATATTCAAGATTCAAAACAGGAGGGCCTCGTCATGCAAAACGGCGCACGCGTTTCTTGGGCTTTTCCGCCGTGCTCCCGGCGCGAGGCGGCACCGGAGCGGTTTGTTGTTCCTCCCCGCGCGCACCGAACACCTTTTGCTTGTAGCGCTCGATTTCGCGGCGGTCCTGCGCGGCGCGCAGGTTCATTTCCTTGATCATGGCCTGCAGCTGCTCCATCCGGCCCTGTATGTCGTCGCCGTTGTTTCGGCTCGCATCCAGGAAGGCGGCCAGCGCGGCCAGCTCTTGCGCGGCCTTGGGATCCCTGGTCGCGCGCACCTGCAGATCGTCGATGCGCCGTTCGATCTCGGCCCAGTCGTTCATCTCCTTTTGCAGCGTTGCGCGCAGACGTTCGAGGGTTTCCACGGCCTGCTTCCACAATTGCTCTTCTTCCATCTTGCTTCTCCATTCGAAGCCCGTTGTGATGACTCTACGGATCAAGGCTTCATGAATCTATTGAAAAATCCGGGGTGCTAAAGCATTTGGTTTTCGTTCGGGTATTGCGCCAAGGCGTTTGCGGTCACGGATCATTGCAATGCCATTCGGGCCGCTTCACGCAGCGCTCAAGCGCGCTGCGCCGCCAGCCGGCGCCATACCTTGTCGACCGTGCGCGTGCCCGCCAGACAGAGCTCGCGCATCGCCGTCAATCGGACGAAGGCCTCCGGCGTCTGCGGCGCGCGCAGCTGTGCATCGATGCTTCGGCGCGCGCGCGCCAGTTCGGCGCGCAGCTGCTTGCGCAGCGCGCCGTCGCTGTCCTCGGCCAGGCGGCACTCGATCTCGGTGCCATACAGGGCGGGGGGCGGGGTGTTGGATGAAGTCGGTTCCATCAAAGCTCCAGCGGTAGATGCATCAGCTCGCCCTCGCGCTCGAGGTCGATGCCGTTGCGGTCCAGATGCACGATCACGTGGCCCGCCGGCAGCCGGCTTCCCGTCTTCAGGCGCGTGCCGTTGGCCAGATCGAGAAAGGCCAGCTCGCCGCTGCCGCCGAAGCTGACCACCGGCGCGGGGAAGATGCCGGTCTGGATCGACCGGGTCGGGATGTTCTGGAAGATGACCTTGGGGGCGTCCGGATGCGAGCCCGCGAACGCGTGCGTGACCGCCGACAGGCTGCGCTGTGCGCCTTCATCGAGCACGCCGGTGATCAGGATCAGGTCCTTCTCGCGCGCGACGCTGAGCCGCCCGATCAGGCCCGCGTCGCGCAGCATGCCGATCAGCGTCTTGACGCTGGTGCCGACCGGGTCCTCCACCGACCACCGCTGCAATCCCTGCATCGACGACAGCATCGACACCGCGCGGCGCCAGCGCGCGTCGGCATGGAGGGTGCCCTGGATGACCACCGTGCCGACCGCCGGACCGGGCCGCACCCGCGCCTCGCCGAAGCCGTGCAGATTCAGCACGGCCTGCACGTTGCGCACCAGTTCGTCCTGGCACAGGGTGTCGTCGCGATACGGCTTGCCGTGCTCGCGCAGCCTGTCGACCAGTGCGTTGCGCGCATTCGAATCCAGACAGCTGCCGGCCAGCACCATCATCCCGTCCTGACGGGTGGCAACATCGATGCCCTGCTGCCGCGCCCGCTTGCGCCACTCGGCCAGCCACTCGTCGCGATCGACCACCGCGCTGTCCGGCTGCAGCATCCCGTACGCCCAGATCGCCGCGCCCGCGCTGCCGGACATCAGCAGCACCAGGCCGGCGTACGCCAGGACGGTCGCCACCATGCCGCGTCGCCCGTCTCGCCGGGCCGGTACCTTGCGCTCGGGCAGCGGCCGATCGGCATTCCCGACCAGCAGCGCGAGGCCGCCGATGTCGACGACCTTCTCCAGCGGCAACGGGACGTCCGCCGGCTTCGTCGGCACGCCTTCTATCCATACCGGCACCTCAGTGCGCAGCAGCACGCCCTGCCCGGTGCAATCGAGCACGGCGCGCCCGCCGCCCTCCAGCATGGCGTCAAGGTCGGGATCGGCGCCGCCGATGGTGAATTCGCCCTCGGGCAAGCGCAGCCGGCGTCCGGCCAGCGGCCCGCTGAGGATCTTGATCTGGTATCGGTATTTCATGACCACTTCAGTTGAGGGCGTGCGGTTCGGCCTTGATCAGGAACAGCCGCACGACGCTCAGGTTCTCTCGGGTCTCGTTGCGGAACAGGCCGCCGACCAGCGGCAGGTCGCCCAGCAGCGGAATCTTGCGTTGGCCCTGGCGCTGCTTCTCCTCGACGAAGCCGCCCAGCAGCAGGCTTTGACCCGGCCGCAGGATGGCCTGCGTGGCGATGCCGGAGTTGCGCACCTGGGGCAGCTGCTCGATGTTGTTGGCCGGCGGCTCCTGCCGCCCGTCCTGGATGTCGAGCGTCAGCATTACCTCCTGCTCCCCGTGCATGTCGATCAGACGCGGGGTCACGCGCAGCAGCGAGCCGGCCGCGACCGAGGCCAGCTCGGCGACCTTGTTGCCCTGCAGCTTGGTGTAGAAGGTAATGTTGCGGTCGAGCACCGCCTGCACGTTGTTCAGCGTCACCACCGACGGGCGCGACAGCACCTTGGCCCTGGAGTTCTGCTCCAGCGCATTGATGCGGACGAAGAAGTCGGCGGTGTTGCTCAGCACCGTCGAGAAGGTGCCGTCCGTGGCCGCGGCATTGCCGGCGTTGAAGCTGATGCGCGACTTGCCCAGGCCGACGCTGCCGCCGATATCGAGGCCAAGCTCGCGCATGTCGGCGGCGTCCACGTCGATGATCGCCACCGAGATCTCGATCTGTCGCGGCCGCTGGTCCAGCTGCTTGATCAGCTCCGCGTACAGCGGGATGTTCGCCGCGCGGTCGCGCACGATCACGGCGTTGTTGCGGGCATCCGCCGAGAACGTCGGCTGCGTGCCGGAGACCGGTACCACCTGCCCGCTTTCCGTCGGCGCCGGAATCGCACGGCTGCGCACCATTTCCCGCAGCTCGGTGACCACGCCGGGAATCACGACCTGCTGGTCGCGGTAGGTGTAGGCGCCATCGACCGCCGAGGCATAGCGCAGCGGGAAGACCTGCACGACCTCCTTGTTCTGGGTCTGGTTCAACGTCTTCTCGTCGAGATCCTTGGCCAGCTTGCCGATCCTCTGCACGCAGACCGGGACGCCGAATACCTCGACCGCATTGAAATTGCTGACCGGCCGCACCGAGCAGGTACCACCCTTGAACACGCCGGCCTCGCGCAGGTACTGCGCCAGCTCGCCGGCATCGAGATAGGACGGCGTCAGGACTTCGGTCCTGACCTCGCCGGCCTTGTAGGCGTACAGCACGCGGCCGTCGAAATACCAGGCGAGGTTGTACAGCTGCGCCAGCTGGTCGAGCAGGCGTTCCGGCTGGCGGCCCTCCAGCGTGCCGACGAAAGTGTCGTTGACGTCCGGGCTGACGATCACCGGCACGCCATAGTTGGCGCCCAGGTCGCGCAGCAGCGCGGCGACCTTCATGCCGCGCGAAGACACTGAGAACTCCGGGCCCGACAGGCCCAGCGGGCCCGATGCCGCCCGCGCCTCGACGGCGAATACCAGCGCCGCGGCGAGAAACGTCAGCTTGCCCAGCTGCAATGCATTCATATCAGTCTTCCAATATCCGAACCCGGTCCGGTCGCGGCAGCGCGCGCGCTTTCCGTCAGCCGCCGGACCAGCGCCAGTTGCAGCGCAAGCCGTTCTTCCAGTTGCTTCGCTTCGATATCGTGGTCGTAGCGGTGCCACAGCAGCCACGCCTTGCCATCGCTGGCCAGCGCGTCATCGGCCGCGGCCGGCGTTGCGGCCAACGACAGCGTCGCGTCGTCGAGCCAGCCTTCGGGCGGCTCGGCGCCGAGCTCGAGCAGCAGGCCGATGCACAGTCCCGCCTCGAGGCACCACGCGCTGGCCGGCACACCGCCGACCTCGATCTGCGAGGTCGGTCCATTGGCGGCGAGCACCGCGACGCCTGGACAATCCATCAGCTTGCGCAACCAGGCGCCGGCACCGCGCTGGCCGAAAGTGGACGGTGGGTTCATCGACTCATCATCTGGCACGGAGCGCGACGGCGTGATCCGGTCATGACCTGAAAGCCGTGCGCCGGCGCCGCGCGGCGGCGGCATGCTTGATGGCACCGTCATCAGACCGGTCCCGCGCGTACCGGCTCGGGGGCCGGCAATCGCGTCCAGGTCGACGCCTCGACGGGCGCGTCCGTCGCCATCGCCCGTACCGTGGCAGCGGTCCCGTTTGTTGCCGCGCGCGTCGGCGGCTGCGAGCTGGACGTCAACAGCGCGCCGATCCAGTTCGATACGGTCCGCAGCGTCGCATCGGCCTGCTGGCGTGCCGCGGCGTTGCTGCCGGCCCTCGCCGGACGGCCCGCCTTCGCGCTGCTGCCGTCGCCGGTGCGGCTCGCGATCGTGCCGGCGGCTTGCGCATCGGCCGTGCCGCCGTTGCCGGGGGCATTGGTGCCCGCCGTCGGGGCAGCCGGCAAGGGCATTTGCGCTGTTCCGGGCGTCAGGCCGAGGTGCGCCAGCACCTTGCTGACGTAGCCCTGCGTCTCGGCAAAGGGCGGAATGCGGCGGCCATACCTTTCGACCGCGCCCTCGCCGGCGTTGTAGGCCGCCAGCGCCAGCGTCAGGTCCTCGTCGAAGCGGTTCAGCAGCCAGCGCAGATACTGCGTGCCGGCGCTCAGATTGCTGCGCGGATCGCGCAGATCGGCCGCGCCGAAACGTCGCCCCGTCGCGGGCATTACCTGCATCAGGCCGACCGCGCCTTTCGGCGAGCGCGCCTGCGGCTGGAAATTGGATTCGACCTTGATCACCGCCCTGACAAGATGCGGCGCGACATCGTGCCGGCGCGCGACCTCTTCGATCAGATCGTCGTAGGCCGATGCCAGCCGTGCGTTCGGCGGGGCGAGCGCCAGTTGCGTGTGGCGCGGGCGCGTTGCCCCCCGCGCGGCGGTCACGACTTCCCCCGCCATGCCGCCATCGCGCATCCCCTCGCGCATTCCCTCGCGCATCGCGTCGGGCCGGAAGGCGACGGTGCGCGCGCGCGGTGCCGTGGAAGCCGGCGATCGCGCCTCGGCCGACGCAACCGCGGGGTCGACGGTCGGCGCGATGGCATCGAGACCGAGCACGCGGGCGTTGTCCTGGCCCATGGCGCGTGCCGCATGGCGGGCCAGCGTGCTGAGCGCCAACTGTTCGACATCGGGGCGCCCGTGGACGGCGCGTCCGTCAGCGGGGCCCCAGTGGCCGGAGCGTCCGTCATCGGCGCGTCCGTCATCGGCGCGCCCGTCATCGGCGCGCCCGTCAGCGGCGCCACGCGAACCACGGGAGCCGCGAAGTTGCGCTTGCGGTATTGCGGTCGACGAAGCGGCCCGCTCGCTGTCCACGATGGCCCGGGCCTCCCGCTCTGCGGCGCTCCGCACGCCCCAGATATTGCCGGCCGCGGGGTTCACCGCTTGCGGCACGGCGGGCACCATCGCGGGTGCCGGTGCCGGGGCCGGCACCGGGGCCGGGGCCGGTGCCATGGCCGGCGCTACGGGCGGTGCCACGGCCTGCGCTGCAGCCTGCGCTGCCGATGGCGCGGCGTCGTCGGCGTGTGCGGCGCCTGCCGCCAGGCCGCCGACCAGGGCGATCACCGGGACCGCCGTTATCGTCCTCATCACGAAACGCTCTCCAATGGGGGACCGTCCCTGGCACCGGCCTAGCCATCGGCCGGGCGGCGGGGATCGGGTCGTGGGTTGCGGCCGGAAGCGCCGCGGGGGTGGACGCCGCCGTCGAGGCCTGGCGTGGAGCTGTCGTTGTCGTTGTCGTTGTCGTTGTCGTTGTCGTTGTCGTTGTCGGTGTCGTTGTCGGTGTCGTTGTCGGTGTCGTTGTCGGGGTCCGGGTCCGGGTCCGGGTCCGGGTCCGGGTCGGGGTCGGCGTCGCCGTGGGTGTCGGTGTCGCTGTGGGTGTCCGCGTCGCTGTCGCCTTCCGTGTCCTCGCCGACGTCCAGGTCGTCGTCCGAATCGTCATTCAGCTCGTCATCCACGTCGTCATCGCCGATGCCCTCCTCCGCCTGCCTCATCTCGTTGACCAGGCTGAGGATCTCGGCGACCGGCTCGAACAGCTCGGCGGGAATGTAGTCGCCAACCTCGGTACGCGCATGGAGCCGGCGCGCGACATAGACCTGCTCGACCATCGGCACGCCCGCCTCCTCGGCGATCGCGATCATTTGCAGCGCACGCGCATCGACGCCCTTCTCGATGACCTGGGGCAGCGGCGTCTCGCCGGCCACGAAGTACAGGCAGACCGCGACATGGGTCGGGTTGCGCACCACCGCGGTGGAACGCTTGACGTTGGCCGCCATGCTGCCGCTCTGGATATCGCGATGGATCTCCTTGCGCTTGTGCTTGATATGCGGGTCGCCCTCGGTGTTCTTGAATTCCTTCTGGATCTCGTCGCGGCTCATCATCAGCTGCTTGGTCAGGCTGCGCTTCTGGAACGCCAGATCCGCGATGGCGAACACCACGTAGAACAGCACCAGGATTCCCCACAGCCAGCCGATCAGCACACCGGTGACCCGCAGCCCGCACTCGGCGCCGCACAGCGGCAGGAACTGGAAGGAATAGAGGTAGCGCTTGATCAGCAAATAGAAGGCGATGCTCAGGATCGACACCTTGAGCAGCGACTTGCCGAACTCGAACAGCGAACGCAGCGAGAACAGCTGCTTCGCGTTGGTCAGCGGGTTGATGCGCTCGCCTTTCGGCTTGATGAACTTCGGCGCGAACAGCGGGCCGATCTGCGACATCACCGCGCCCACCGTCGCCAGCACGAGCACGATGGCGACCGGCGCCAGCAGATGCAGCATCAGCGTGCCGGATACCGTCGCCACGCGCCACATCGCCACACGCAACGGCTCGCCGGTGCTGGCGATCGCCACCTCGATGATGTTCTGGAAGGCGTCGACGATGTCCTCGCCGCGCACCCAGAAGTAGCCGAGCAGCACGGCGAGCTGGATGCCGGTGGCGATCTCCACGCTCTTGGCGATCTGGCCTTCCTCGCGCGCATCGCGGATCTTCTTCGGCGTCGGCTGTTCGGTCTTCTCGGTCATCGCATGGTCCCGAGCAGATTGGCCACCACGCCGCCGAACGCATCGAAGCGCTGCTGGAAGGCACCCACCGCGTAGCTCATGCCGATGGCCAGCACGAACAGCGCCAGCGCGCTCTTAATCGGCATCGCGACAAAGAACACGTTCAACTGCTGCGCCGAGCGATTGACCAGGCCGAGCGCGGCATCGATCAGCACCATCACCACCAGCGCGGGCAGCGCGAAGCCGATGCACAGCTCCATCATCAGTTGCCACTGATGGGCGATAAAGCCCGGGAAGCTCGCCGACAGATGCCAGCCGCCGAGCAGCGGCATGCTCTGATACGAGGCATAGAGCGCGGTAAGCATCGCGTTGAAGCCGCCGCCGACCAGAAACAGCACCGCGAGCACCTGCGTGAACAGCACGCCGAACACCGACGACTGCTCTTCCAGCATCGGGTTCAGCACCGAGGCCATCGAGGTGCCGCGCACGGTGTCGATCACGGTGCTGGCCATGTCGATGGCCCAGAAGGGAATGGTTGCGCAGAAGCCCATCACCAGCCCGATGGCGAACTCCTGCATCACACGCAGGGCCAGGGCCGGCAGCGACAGTTCGGACAACTGCGCGGCAAAGGGCGCGGCCTGCGCGAGCTGCATCGGCAGCGCGGGCAGCGCCATCACCAGCACCAGCGCATTGCGGATCAGGCCGCCCCCGAGCGCGCGCGCCGAGAACATCGGCATCAGCACCAGCATGCCAAGGGGGCGCAGCATCGTCAGTGCGAGCGTCGGAACGATATGCTGCCAGCCGTCCACCTATTTCCCCATCACGGAAATCTGCTCGAACGCCATGTTCGTATAGCCGATCAGCGTGGCGCCCATCCAGTGATAGGTCATCACCAGCGTGACGCAGACCGCGATCAGCTTCAGCAGGAACTGGATCGTCTGGTCCTGGACCTGCGTCAGTGCCTGCACCAGGCTGACCAGCACACCGACCACCGACGCCACGACGACCACGGGCAGCGACAGGATCAGCACCAGCCACAGCAGGTTGGACGCCAGCTGCGCAATGATTTCGTTGCTCATAGGTAGGACTGGATCAACTGGCCGAGCAACTTCTCCCAACCGCCGATCATCACGAACACCAGCAGCTTGATCGGCAGCGAGATCGTCACGGGAGACACCATCATCATCCCCATCGCCAGCAGTACATTGGAGACGATCAGGTCGATGGCGACGAAGGGCAGGTAAAGCAGCAGGCCGATCTTGAAGGCCTCCACCAGCTCGCTGACGGTGAAGGCCGGGATCAGCACCACCAGCGAATCGTCCGGAATGCGATTGCGGTAGGGCTCCGGCCACATCTTCTCGCCGATGTCCATGAAGAAGCGGACCTGCTGCGGACTCGCCTTGCCCTTGATGAACTCGCGGTAAGGCTCGAGCACCCGGGTTTCGACCTGGCCGAACAGATCCGGCGCCTCCATCCTGACCGGATTGGCCTTCAGGTTGTCGCTGATCGCCATGCCCACCGGCGCCATGATGAACAGCGTCAGCACCAGCGAGAGCCCGTAGATCGCCATGTTCGGCGGAATCTGCTGGATGCCGAGCGCATTGCGCAGCGTGGACAGCACGATCGAAATTTTCAGGAAGGCCGTGCCCATCACGATGAAGAGCGGCAGCAACGACAGCGCGAACAGCAGCAGGATCAGCTGCAGAGGATGATCGGCAAGCGACATGATCTGGTCCGTGGGTGAGCGATCATTCTCGGCATGGCCGGTGAACGCCGGCATCGGGCCCATGCCTGAAATCGCCGGCCTTCACTCGATCCGCATCACCAGCCTGTCGCCCACGCGCAGCAGCGTGCCGTGGGCGATCGCCTGCCCCGAGACCGTCAGCGTGACCCGGCCGTGGCTGGCATGGGCCAGCTCCAGCATCTGCCCCGTCTGCAACTCGCGCAGCGTATCGAGGGACAGCGACAGCCGCCCCACTTCGGCCACCGCGGTCAGCACGATGTTGTCGTCGTCCAGCGGGCTGCCGCGCAGCGTGACGTCCGTCTCTTGTTCCATGCCGGTTTCCTCATTGCATGCGTATTCGATATGCCAGGCGCCGTGCGCAAAGCACGCCAGCGCCAGCGGGCGTTCGGCGACCAGCCAGGCGTGGCCGTGCTCGATCGCCGCGGGGCGCTCGAGCACGACGCCGTCGCCGGGCATCAGCCGGGCGAGTTGCGCGCGGCTCAGGCGTGCCCATCCGGCCGCGAGCGCGACCGGGATCGGCGGGATCACCAGCGGCGGCCGGCGGTCTTCCATCGTTTGTGCCAGTGCGGCGATCCACGATTCGGGCCAGTCCAGCAGGCGCAGGTCGAGCTCGGCATCGGCGCGGCACAGCGTCAGCGTGGGCGCGATCGCACGCACGCAGCTGCCAGGCTCGGCGGCGCAGAAGTGCGGCGCGCCCAGACCGGCCTGGCGGGCATGGTGCTGCAGCGGCGACAGCGTCCACTGGCCCAGCAGGCCGAGCAGATCGGGCGGGATCTGGTGGGAGCGCTGTACCGCCAGCCGCGGCGCCAGCCATTCGCACCAGGCGTCGGCGTCGGCCCAGGCGCGGACACGCTGCCCGTCGATCGACATCGACATCACCACGCCGTCGCCGCCGCAGGGCTTCAGGTCGAGCACGATCGCGCCGGCTTCGGCTTGCGCTTCGGTATCGCTGGTGTCGCTGGTGTCGCCGGTGTCGCCCATGCCGCCGATGCCGTGGCCCCAGCCGTCGCGGTCTGCTGCGTGAACGTCGGTGTGAGCGCCGGCGTGAGCGCCGGCGTGGACATCGGCCAGCGGATCGCCGCCGAACGCATCGAGCCGCCGGATCGGATCCACCAGCGGGTCCATCAGCGGGTCAATCGGCGGATCGGCGGTGCCGAGACGATCCAGCGCCTGCAACGCGTCCAGTCCCTCGCCGCGGGCGCTGCCGCCCGCGCCAATACGCCGCCCGCCGGCTGCGGCACTGGAGCGGCCAGGGCCGATTGCCCGCGCCAGTTCCAGCTCCTGATCGCTCCATTCATCGAGTAGCATCGGCTACCTCCAATCGAATCACTTCACCGGTCTGCCTGGCCACCTCGTCGCTCAACGACGACTTCGCTTCGACCAGGCGCTTGTGCTGCTGCCGGTTCAGCGGCCGCAGCGTGACGACGACCTGCCCCGCATGCAGCGACGCCTGCAGCTCCATGCCGGCCCATGCCCCCTGCGTGAAGCGGACATGCATTGCATTGCCGTTCAGGCGCGTCTGCGTACCCGGCGCAAAGCGGTCGGCTTCGACGTCGCCGGGCGCGGTGGCCTCGGCGCGGCCGGCGTCCTGGCCACCGCAGGCGACCGCTGCAGCCGTTGCCGCCGACTCTGGCCGCGCGCCGCCGAGCATCGACCACCATGCCGGCGGCAGGAACGCTGGCGTCCCAGTGGGCTCCGCTTCCTCGGCGCCCCGCTCCCGGGCTCGCCTGCGCTTGCGCATCGCCGCATCGAACTGCGCCGACTGCTCCGGCTCCACCTTGCGGCGCTCGTCGCGATCGCGGCCGCCCTTGCCCGGGACGCCGCCGACGGGAGACACACTCATCGCTGCTCCTCCATTAGCGCAGCCAGCTTCTCCTGGCCGCGCAGGTTCTCCTTCAGTGCCCGCGCGGTCTGCGCCGCCTGGGCCCGGCAATCGGCGATCTGCTCGGCGAGCTTGCGCAGGGCAGCCTGCAGCTGCTGTTCGCGCTGATAGAACTCGGCGAACTGGCGCTTGAGCTTGTGGAAGTCCCGCGGGTCGACCGCGTGCTCCGTCTGGTTGGCGGCGCGCCACTGGGCGCGCAGATCGGCCTGCTCGGCCTTGTGCGTGTCGGACTGCTGCCGGCACTCGCGCATGTCCGCCTCGATGCGACGGGCGCGATGGCGCAGCACGCCTTCCCGGCAAGTCTTGATGGTGCGCAACTGATCGAGCATCTGCGCGGTGGTGAGCCTGGCCATCACCCCTCCACGACCTGTCGCAGCTGGCGCAGCGTGCCCTGGTAATCGGCGCGTTCGCCGGTGCCCTGGCACAGGAATGCCTCCAGCCCGGCGCGGCGGTCCAACGCATCGTCGGCCTCGGCGTCGTGACCGCGTTCGTATTCGCCGACGCGCACCAGCAGTTCGATTTCCTTGTACTGGGCCAGCAGCCGGCGCGCCTTTCCGGCCCACTGCCGATGTTGCTCGCTGGTGACCTGGTGCATCACGCGACTGATGCTGGCCGGGATATCGATGGCGGGATAGTGGTTCTTTTCCGCCAGCTCGCGGGACAGCACGATATGGCCGTCGAGGATCGAGCGGACCTCGTCGGCGATCGGCTCGGTCATGTCGTCGCCCTCGACCAGCACGGTGTAGATGCCGGTGATGCTGCCGCTGGCGGCGCAGCCCGCCCGCTCCAGCAGGCGCGGCAGGCGCGCGAACACACTGGGCGGGAAGCTGCCGGCGGCCGGCAGTTCGCCGGCGGCCAGCCCGATCTCGCGGCCGGCGCGCGCGAAGCGCGTCAGCGAATCGACCATCAGCAGCACGTTCAAGCCCTGATCGCGAAAGTACTCGGCGATGGTGGTCGCGGTGTAGACCGCCTTCAGGCGTTCCAGCGCCGGCCGGTCCGAGGTGGACACCACCACCACCGAGCGCTCGCGCGCCTCGGCCGTCAAGGTCTGATCGAGAAACTCGCGGACTTCGCGCCCGCGCTCGCCCACCAGCCCGAGTACCACCACGTCGGCCAGGCTGCCGTCGCAGATCATGCCGAGCAGCGTGCTCTTGCCCCCGCCCGCGGCGGCGAAGATGCCGATCCGCTGGCCGCGGCCGCAGGTCAGCATGCCGTCGATCGCCCGCACGCCAAGCGGCAGCACCTGATCGATCAGCGTGCGCGTCAGGGGATCCGGTACCGCCGCCTCCAGCGCGCGCGTTTCGCACGCCGACGGCACCGGCGGGCCGCTCATCCGGCGGCCCAGGCCGTCGACCACCGAGCCGATCAGATGCGGCCCGACCGGAATACGATGCTCGGTGCCGAGCGGGCGCACCAGTGCGCCGCAGCTCATGCCGATCGGCTCGGAGAATGGCGACAGCAGCGCGATCTCGCGTTGCAGGCCGACTACCTCGGCCTGCATATCCGCGCCGATCAGGCAGAGCTCGGCCAGCGCGGCGTCGGGCAGGCTGGCCTTGATCAGCGTGGGTCCGATTTCGACCACCCGGCCGAAGCGCTCCACGCCATCGTCCAGCGCGGGCAGCGTCAGGCGGCCCGCCACCTCGGAGACGATCGCGTCGACGTCAGGCATACGCATCGTCGTACTCCCCGATCATGTCGATATTGCCGAGCACGTGCAGTTGCACATCGTCGCCCAGCTCCTGGTACGACAACACCGGCACGCTGAACAACTCGCGCTCGAGGAACTTGCGCAGGAAGCGGCGCACGTCGATGGCGGTAACGAGCGCACCCTCCATGTCCTCGCGTCCGGCGATGCCGGCCTTGATGCGCGCCACGATGGCCTCGATCTGCTCGCCCTGCAGGGTCGAGTAGGCGCCGGCGGCGGTCTGCCGCACCGAGTCGCGAATCATGTTCTCGATGCCGTCGCCGATCAGCCAGACGTTGATCCGCCCTTCGCCGCGCGTATGCCTTCCGACGATCTGGCGGCGCAGCGCGACGCGGACGTATTCGGTCAGCATCACGGTCTCCTTCTCCTTCGGCGACCACTCGATCAAGGCCTCGAAGATCGTGCGCAGGTCGCGGATCGAGATGCCTTCGGCCACCAGCCGCTGCAATACCTCCGAGACCTTGCTGATCGGCAGCTGGCGCTGCAGCTCCTTGACCAGCTCGCCGTAGCGCGCCTCCATCGCGTCCATCAGGTAGCGGGTTTCCTGCACGCCGATGAATTCGTCGGCGAAGCGGTCCACGGTCAGCGCGGTGGCGTACGACACAACCTGCGATCCGGCGAGCAGCGACAGGCCCGACTGCGCCAGCGAGCCCTGGTGCTCGGGCGCGATCCATTGCAGGGTCAGCCCGCCGAACGGCAGGTTGTCGACGCGCTCGGCGATCGGCATGGCGCCGGTCTGCCGCGCCAGCAGCAACCGCCCTGCCGGCATGGCGACCTTCAGCACCGGCTCGCTGTACAGCAGCACGCTGAAGCTGCCGGCCGGCAACCCGGCCTCGGCGACCAGCTCGATCCTGGGCAGCGCGATGCCGAGCCGCTCGAACTTCTGCCAGCGCAGCGCCTCCAGCGCCTCGGCGAGACCCGGCAGCGCCGCCACATCCTTGGCCATCTTCAGCGACAGCGGCTCCGCGCCCGGCGTCATGCGAGTCTCGCCATCGCCGTCGGTGACCGCACCACCCTGATCCGCCGTATTGGCAGCGACCGATCTGGCGCGGCGGCGCGCATAGAACGCGACCAGTCCCAGCAGCACGCCCAGCGGCATGAAGATCAACGCGGGAAAGCCCGGCACCAGCGCGAACAGCAGCAGCACGCCGGCGGCGATCATCAGCGCGTTCGGCTGGCGCGAGAACTGGTTGACCAAGTCCTGCGCCAGGTTCTCGCGCTTCTCGCCGGGCACGCGCGTCACCACGATGCCGGCGGCGATCGAGATGATCAGCGCCGGGATCTGGGCGATCAGGCCGTCGCCGATCGACAACACCGAGTAGACCGCGAGCGCCTTGCCGACGCCCATATCGTGCTGCATCGTGCCGACCGCGATGCCGCCGACGATGTTGACCAGGATCACGATGATGCCGGCGATGGCATCGCCCTTGACGAACTTCATCGAGCCGTCCATCGCGCCATACAGCTGGCTCTCCTTCTGCACCAGCTGGCGCTGGCGCTTGGCCTCGTTGGCGTCGATCGTGCCGGCGCGCAGGTCGCCGTCGATGCTCATCTGCTTGCCGGGCATCGCGTCGAGAGAGAAGCGCGCACCGACTTCCGCCACGCGCTCCGCGCCCTTGGTGATCACGATGAACTGCACCACCGTGATGATCGAGAACACGATGATGCCGACCGCCAGATTGCCGCCGACGACGAAATTGCCGAAGGCGGTCACGATTTCACCGGCGTCGTGCTGCAGCAGGATCAGGCGGCTGGTGCTGACCGTCAGCGCGAGGCGGAACAGCGTCGTGATCAGCAGCAGCGACGGCAATGCGGACAGATCGAGCGGATCGCGCACATAGATCGCCGTCATCAGCAGCAGCAGCGCGAGGCCCAGGTTGATGGCGATCAGCAGGTCGACCAGGATGGTCGGCAGCGGCAGGATCATCATGAACACCGCCACCATCAGCATGACGGCCAGCACGACGTCCTGCCGGCCGCCGACGGTGGCGAGCCAGGTACTGAGGCGCTTGATCATGGCCGTGCCCCGCGCTGTGCGCTGCGCCGTGTCCCGCGCCGTGCCCCGCGCCGTGCCCGTACGGCGCGACCGAATAAGTCTCCCAGCGCGGCGGCGGTCCGGCAGCCGACGCCGAAGGCTACCGCGTCGAGCACCAGCGCCAGTGCCAACGCGACGATCGCGGTGCTCCAGAGCGGCGCCAGCGGCAACAACAACGCCGCAAGGACGAACCTCATGCTTCCTCCTTCGTGCAGGCTTCCAGCAACCTGCGTTGTGCCCGGACCGTCCGGTACCACAGTTCCGCGCCGCTGCCGGCGGGCATCGCGCCCGATACGAACAGGCAGTCGTCGACCCGGAACACCCGCAGCGGCACACCGGCCATGCACGCGGGCGACCAGCGCGTCAGCAGCGAGCGCAGCGCCGTGTCGGCCACGTAGGGATCGACCGGCCGCATGGTGGACAGCAGCACGCGGCGGTCGCGCACTTCCATGAACACCTGGATCTCGCCGTCGCGTATCTCGACGCGGGGCTCGATCGTGATCGGCTTGACATCCATCAGCCGAAACAGCTTTTCCAGATTGCGCAGCGTTCCAATATCCATCGGTGATCCAGGCACGACCCCGGCGGCGCGAGCCACCGGACGCGCTTGCTGTCCTCATTGCGTGCTATGTCGCCATCGTGCGCGGCAGTCGCGGCACGCGGCATCGGGCGGATACCTGAAGGGGCGTCAGCCCGTGGCGTCGCCCTCGGCAGGGTCCGCGTTCTCGGCACGGTCGTTGAACTCGGCCAGCGCGGCCAGCACCTGCTGCCGGTGGTCGTCGTCGCGAAAACACGGCTCCGGCAACAGCTTGGCCAGCCGGGTCAGGTCCCGGACCAGCTTGAAGCCGCGCTCACGGCCCGGCTGCATGCCGTCGACTTCGCCGCGAATCCAGTCGTGGTAAAGCCAAGGCTGGTCGACCATGCGGATCAGCAGGCGCAAGACCGTATCGGGCTCGATCGGCGGATCGCCCAGTCCTCGCGCGATCCGGCCGCACTGCTCCTCGCATCCGAGGAAGATCAGCAGACGTTTCAGGTCGCGAACCACCGCGGCGAGCTTGATGCCCTCGGCGGCGTCGTCCTCGATGCCGCTCAGTTCGGCCCCGAGCGCACGGATCAGTACCTTGACCTTGCGCCGACGCTCTCCGATGCCGGCCAGCTGGTCCAGGAACGCCGCGATGCCCTGCTGCACGGCGTCCGCGCGCTGATACAGCGACTTCAGTTGCGACATCAGTTCCGGGGTCATCGCACCGAACTCGAGCCAGCCAAGCATGGCGAGCTCCCAGTCCCCGCTGGCGCCGAGCCGCCGCTCCAGCGCCTGCTCCAGACGGGTGCGCTTGCGCCCGGGACGGTGCTGCTCGGCCATCGCGGCGAGCAGCAAGGCCATCGCCGCCGGATGCAATTCGCTGCGTTCGATCGCGGCCAACAGGCTGTCGACGTCGTCGATGTCGCCGAACTGCTGCAGCAACTGTTCGATGCGGGGATCCTTGTTGGCTAGCAGCGACTTGGCCAGCTTGCCGACGAAGGCACGAGCCAGCAGGGCATCGTTGCGGCGATCGCCCCGCAGCAGTGCGTGCAGCTTGGAGGAGTGCACGTTGGTGAGGCCGGCTTCCTGCAGGCGGCGCGACGCGCTCAAGGCGCGCGCCGCGAGGTCCATCGCCGAGCGGGCGGGACTGACCTGCTGAGGCCCGCGGCTCGGTATGCCGCTGCCCTGGCCCGGCAGGATCGCCGGCGCCGGACCGGTCGGAATGACGGTCTTGGGACCTTGTACCTTCGGGCTCATGCTGGCCATCCTGCCGAGTCGGCATCCGGCAGACCAGGATCGCGCCGCGGCGGCGAAAGCCGACCTCTCGCGATGTCGTCCAGATCGGCAATCAGACCGTCCAGATGGTTCGCCAGAGCATCCGGGTCCTGGTCGCGGCGGCTGCGGGGGCCCGCTTCGACTGGATCCGGGTCTTGTTCGCGGCGGCTGCGCTGGCTGCCTCCCATCGCATCCAGGTCGTGTTCGCGCTGTTCACGGCGGGTGCCTTCCAGCGCGTCCGGCTTGGCCTCCGACAGGCTCGCCTCGCTTGGCTCGGCGCCAATGGCGGCCAGCAGCACAGCGAGATGACGGTCAAGATCGATGCGAAGGTGCACGTAGGGGCTGTCGATCAGCGCCTGGCCGGAAGCCAGCGCCGGCTCGGCGCTGATGGCGAATCCCGGCTCCGCCGGCAGTCGCGCCGCCACTGCCGCGACGTCGTCAGGGCACAGCCGCAAGGTGAACGCGCCGTGCGAGGACACCTCGCGCCAACGAGCGGCCACGCGCTGCGCGATCAACGCCGCGCGGTCGGCCTCGCCGGCGAAGGAGATGACCGCGTCGGCGATCACGGTCCGGCAGCGCCATTCCAGCCGCTCGGCAATGGCCGCCTCGAGCTCGCCCTCCCTCACCAGCCAGTGCAGCACGTCGGCGCAGATCGCGTCGTGGGCCGCCCGCGCCGCTGCCTCGGCGCGCTGCTCGCCTTCGGCACGTGCCTCGTCGAGGACCCGCGCCGCTTCAAGCCGGGCCTGGGCGCGGCAGCGCCTGCTGGCGAGCAGCACGGCCGCCGCACGCGAGCGATTGCGGCGAAGCACGGCGGCCGCATCGATGTATTCGTCCAGCGTTGCCGCCGGCACGACGCCGCCCACGGGCAGTTCACCGCGGACAGCGGTGATCGTCAGTCCAAAGGGATTCATAGCAGGCGTTCCAGGCGAAACAGCATCGGCAATGCAAGACCCGGCGGCGGTGTCACCAGTAGTCCGCCCGGAGGCGGCAGGCAGATCGACAGCGCCTGCCAGACGGTGCTGCCGGGCAGCGTCTGCTCCAGCCAAAGTCTGCCGAGTTCCCGCAGCCATTCGACGATCTGTTCGGGCGGGCGGCTCAAGGACGGGCGCTTGCCGTCCGGCACCAGCGCGGCGAGCTGGTCGCAACCGTCGTCACCCAGTACCGCCAGCAATTGCCGCCGATAGTCGCCGAGCAGCAGCAGTTCAGGGGCGCGCGCGGCCACCGCTCCCAGCGCGACGAGCAGCACCGGCAGCCTCGGCTCGAGGGACAGCAAGCGGCGTTGCTCGTCCGACAGCGCGGCAGGCAGCGGCATGGCCGGAAATCCGCGGCGCTGCACGATCAGCGCGTCGAGCGCGCGGCGGCTGCCGGGATGGCGGCGATAGTCGTCTCGCCACGCGTCGAGCCCGAGATAGCCCCACCACCCGCGGTGCATCACCTCGCCCGGTCGCCACGCGAGCGCATGCAAGCGCTGCACCGCCGGGCACAGGCCCTGTTGCGCGCGTGCGCCAGCCTTGGCGGCATCAGACATCGACGCTCCCCTTGCGCCGGGCGATCCAGAGCGACAGTCCCGCCATCGCGCAAAGCGCCAGCACGCCACCGGCCACTGCGGCCGCCGCCTGCGCCGGCTGCGCCTGCAACCACTGCCGCCAACGCGACGGCGGCGCCTCGGCTGCCGGTGCCTGATAGCGATAGTCTGCGGCCTGCATCACCACGCTGATCTGGTCCGACGCGATATCGGGAACGCCATCGCGGATCAGGCTGCGGATCTGCACCTCGTAGTTGGCGAGATTGAACTGCGGCGAATACTTGATGAACACCGCCGCCGACGGTGCGCCCGTCGGCTTGCCGTTCTCATCGACCTTCTGCGCGATCGACACCTTGGCGCCGATGACCCCGTCCATCGCCGAGATCATGCTTTCGAGCTGCTGCTCCTTGAGCAGCTGCATCTTGGCGCGCTCCTGCGTGGGTGATGTCACCAGCTGGTTCGACGGAAACAGGTCTTCCATGCCGAGCCGCTTGTGATGGGGGAAGCCGTTCTGCCGCAGGACCTCCACGGCATTGATGAACTCGCCCTTGTCGACGCGCAGCGTCACCGTGCCGCCCTTCTCCACCACCTTTTCCGCGGGGATATGGCGCAGCATCAGCAGGGCCAGCATCTGGTTCGCCTCGGCCTCGGCGACATTCGAGTACAGCGTCATCTTGCAGCCCGCCATGGTGGCGGCGGCGAGCATGGCCAGGGCGATCGTGCGGAAGCGCTTCATTGCATCGTCGTCAGCTTGTTGATCGATTGCGACAGCGTCCCGGCGATCTTCGCGATCAGGTCGACGCCGTTGCGCATCTCCAGCAGCGCCTGCTGTGTCCGTGTCATGGTGGCCGGATCCAGCGCGGCGTTCGCACCGACGGTCTGCACACGTGCGGAAACCGCGGCCTCCGCCTTGCGCAGGACGTCGGTGGCAATGGCCTCCGGTTTGGGTACGCGGGCGGACATCGCATCCATGAACGCCTGGATGTCGGCTGCCGCAGGCTCCTTGCCCGTGGCGGTGGCCGGCATCTGGCCGGCGACGGTGGTGGGGTCGATAGTCATGATGAAAGTCTTCGATAACTCAGTGGCGCGTCCGGGCCGACGGGGATATCACGCGCGGCGCCGTGGCGGCATCGCGCCTGGCGGCGATCAGCATCGCCAGCAGCAACGCCGGGGAATCGTTGCGCTCGCCCAGGCAGGCACGCGCCTCGACGAGCCGGCCGCTCTGCATGTACAGGTGCGCGCGGCAGATGGCTCGGTCCTGCTCGTCGTCGACCAACAGGTCGAGCGTGTCCAGAAAGACCTCGATCTCCCCGCGCAGGCGCTGATTGGCTGCAGCGAACGCGAGTTCGACCAGCAGGCGCCTGACCTCTCGCGACAAGGGCTGCATGGCTAGATCTTCTGGATGATGCCGGCGATGGTGTCGTGCATCGCCTTGATGATCGAGCTTTGCAGCGCGGTCATGTTGGTAAAGGCGGCCGTCATCTTCTGAGCCTGAATGAAGTCGATGGTCTCGCCCGTGGTCACCGCGCGCTGCAGGGCCTCCGCCATGCTGAAGCTGGCGGAAAAGATCGGCCCGTCCATGCCATCGATCAATGCGTTCAGATTCATGTCGTTCTACTCCTCGTTCGCTGCGTCGTTGATACTCTGGTGGTGCTGCCTGAGCAGCCGGGGACTGGCCTCGTAGCGGCGGCGGAAGCTGACGCTGAAATGCGCGTGGCTGTTGAAGCCGCACTCCTGCGCAATATCGGTGACCTTCATCGAGGTGAGCAGCAGCAGTTCGCGTGCCCGCTGCAGCCGGCGCTCCAGCAGCCAGTTCTTGGCCGACACGCCGAACTTCTCGTAGAACATCACGTTCAGCTTGCGCACCGGGATGCCGAGCGCCTTGGCGTACTGCGTGACCGGCCACGCGCTCATGCTGTTCTCCTCGATGAACTCGAAGAAGTCGCGGCTGCTGTCGATCAAGTGGTGCAGCAGCCGGGAGAAGTACTCCGGCTCGGTTCCCATGCAGTAGACATAGGCGAAGCGGAGCATCGCGCGCGGCTCGGCGGAACCGAGATGCCGAATCACGTTGATCGTTTCCTCCGGCACCGTGATCCGCTTGACGGGTTCGCGCCAGAATTGCGTGCCCCGTCGGTAGCGGCTCGCGAGCTCATGCAGTTCGCGGTAGATATCCTGGAAGTCCCCCGAATGGAAGACATAGGTATCGATGCCGTCGCGCGCCGGAATCGCCGTCGCATTGCCGTTGGTAAAGACCAGGCTGCATGCCGGCACTTCGTGCGTCTCGCCGTTGCACTCGATCCGGCCGGACCGGCTGAAGATCATTAGCTTGACTGCCCCCATCTTTCCCTCGAACACTCGTGCTCAGTGGCTGCATCATTCCATCGCCGGACCCGGCTACCGATCCGGTGATGACCTGAAAGACGTCGCTGTCCGGCGTCGTGAGCGATCGGTTCGATGCGTTCGATTCGATGCGTTGTACGGCGCCGGACAGCGCATCGATATCAAACCATTTATCGAATGAACTTTGAGAATTTGAGGGTCTACTCGAATCGTTTAGAGAAAGTCTTGATCGATTTCTTATAACTTCTTTCTCGCAACCCGAAATGTGAGACGCGTACGGCGGTTTGCGTGCGCGAACGCACGGTCGAAGACCTTGCGATCGCGGGTGCGGACAGCGCCAATATGCGATCACGCGCTTTGCGTTTCGACTTGATGTTGGAAAGATGCTGGATACGATGCCGGCAAAAAAAATCCGCCTGTGGCAGGCGGACAAAGCAGAGGCGGGGAGGCCGGGAACGAGTCCGACCGGCGCGAAGTGTCACCCTCCATCGCTGTGGGCACATCAGAAAATCACGCCGTATTTTTGATCTTCGACAGCGCGATCGCACGCCGAGATTCGGCCACGCCACGGCCGACAGCATCGGCGGCACCCCGATGGGGACAAGCGCCACTTCCCTCGCCGATTCCCCGGCGGTATAAGTGAAGCCGCAGCGCGCGACGTTGCGCCGCCGACGTTTCGCCGACGTTGCCCATGCACCGCGGAGCGGCACCGTGTCGATGTCGCTCCTGCTTATCTTTTACATCGCGTATCGAGCGGAAATCATGCGCATTCTCCTGATCGAGGACGACCTGCAGATCGGCACCAGCCTGATGCGCGCGCTGAAGGAAAACATGCAGTGCAGCGTCGACTGGGTGCGCGACGGCGTCGCGGGCCAGCACGCGATCGAGCAAGGCTCCTACGCCATCATCCTGCTCGACCTCGGCCTGCCGCGCATGGGTGGTCTCGATCTGCTGCAGCGGCTGCGGGCGCAGGGAAATCAGACTCCGCTGCTGATCCTGACAGCCCATGACGACCTGGACACGCGCGTGCAGGGGCTCGACGCCGGCGCCGACGATTTCGTTCTGAAGCCCTTCGAGGTTCCCGAGCTGCTGGCGCGCATGCGCGCCGTGCTCCGGCGCAAGGCCGGCTACGCGACCTCCAGCCTCGGCGACGACACCATCCGGCTCAATCTCGATACGCGCACCCTGACGGTGGACGGCCATACGGAAACGCTGTCGGCACGCGAGTTCGCGTTGATGCTGGCGCTGCTCGAACGGCCGGGCACGATCCTGTCGCGCAGTCAGCTCGAGCAAAAGATTTATGGCTGGGGCCAGGAAGTCGAAAGCAATGCGGTCGACGTGCTGATCTACTCGGTGCGCAAGAAATTCGGCGCATCGGCCATTCGCAACGTGCGTGGACTCGGCTGGACCGTTCTGCTGGGCGGCGACAAGGTCAAGCGGGATGCGGGACCGGCCGCGCCGCAATCCGGCACGCGGGATCACGGCACCGGCAGCGGTCCCGAGATCGATCCCGAGAGTGATCCCAAGCGCGATCCCGCGAGCGACGCACCGAACGACCTGCCCAACGACCTGCCGAACGGCCCATCGAACGACCCGCCGAACGATCCACCAAGCTGAATCCCGCGGCCGGCAGTCCGGCGCGTACCTGGCCAGATACCATGCCCGCCCACACCGCCCTGCACCGCAACTCGCCCCCGGCGCCGCACGCCGCGCCATCGCGCAACCGTTCGCTGAGCCTGATGCTGAGCCTGGCGCTCAGCGCGGTGATCGCGGTCTTCGCCCTGCTGCATACGACGTGGACGTACGTGCTGGCCACCTCCGAGATCCATGAACTGCTCGACCGCCGCCTGCAGGAAGTCGCGGCGCGCGTCAGCGACGACATGACGCGGGCGATCGACCCGCTGTACCTGTATCGCGACGCATCCGATGGCATCGTGATCCAGATCTGGCTCGGCGCGCCGAAGCGGACCCTTCATCCGGACAGCGACCGGATCGCCATCGGCCGCGAGGCCCCGCCGGGACTCTCGACGCAGACGGTCGACCAGGAACGGTGGCGGGTGTACTCGGAGCACGGGCCGAACTGGACCATCAACGTTGCGCAGCGCGAAGCCTCGCGCAAGCGCATTGCGAAAGACGCGGCGATCGCCAGCGCGACGCCGGCGCTGGTGATGATGCCGCTGGCGTGGCTGGCGATCTTCGTGACGGTCAGGCGCGCCCTGCGGCGGGTCGGCGCGCTGGGCGAGCGTGCGGCGCGGCTCGACATCGGCCGCCTGGAGGCGCTGCCGACCGACAAGGTGCCGCGCGAGCTGCTGCCGCTGGTCCAGTCGATCAATCTGATGATCACGCGGCTGTCGCAGTCGCTGCGCGTCGAAAAGAAGTTCATCGCCGATGCCGCACACGAGCTGCGCAGTCCGCTGACTTCGCTGCAGATCCAGGCCGACAACCTCGGCCGTACGCTGTCGGACCCGGACAGCCTGCGCGAGTACAACGCGCTGCAGCAGGTGATCGCACGCAGCACGCGCATGGTCTCCCAGCTGCTGCGGCTGGCACGGGCGGACGCCCCGCTCGAGCGCGCCTCGTCGCAGCCGGTGGCCATTCGCGATGTGGTGCCCGACGTCATCGAGATGCACCTGCCCCGCGCGGCCGCACACGGCATCGACCTCGGCGTCGAGCAACTGGAGGACCTGCAGGTGCGCGCCAACCTCGCCGATGTGCGCACGGCACTGAGCAACCTGGTCGACAACGCCCTCAAGTACACGCCCGACGGCGGCACCGTCGACCTGCGCGCCTATCGCGAGCAAGGGCTGGGCTGCATCGAAGTGCGCGACACCGGCAACGGGGTCGCGCCCGAGGCGTTGCCGCGCGTGTTCGACCGCTTCTTTCGCGCCGACGTCCACGGCACGGAGGGCAGCGGTCTTGGGCTGGCGATCGTCAAGGCGATCGCCGAGCGATACGGCGGCGATGCCAGCATCGACAACCGGGGCGACGCGCCGTCCGGTGTCATCGCGCGCGTGCGGTTTCCGCTGGCGCACCGGTGACGGTGCTGGCGTGCCGCCGCGGGGTTAGCGCGGCACGGATATCGCCACAGAGTTATCCCCGCTGAGTTATCGCCGCTGAGTTATCGCCGCTTAGTTATCGCCGCTGAGTTTTCGCCGCTGAGCTTTCGCTGCCGGGTTATCGCTGCACGGATATCGCCGCTGGGCTATGGCTTCGTTCGCTCGGCCACACGCGACAGGATCTCGTAACCGATCGTCACCCGCTGATCGACCGGATACGCCTTGTTGGCCAACAGCACGATGCCGATCCGCTTGTCCGGCACGAACGCGACATAGGCCGAGTAGCCGTTGGTCGAGCCGGTCTTGTGCAGATACGCCGGCTGCCGCGATTGCGCCGCGACGTCGATTGGGTTCGCGGCCTCGGCGCGCAGGATCGCCGCATTGCCGGCCAGCAGCTGCTGCAAGGTCGCGGGATAGCG
This sequence comes from Cupriavidus cauae, assembly GCF_008632125.1. Classification (GTDB taxonomy): domain Bacteria; phylum Pseudomonadota; class Gammaproteobacteria; order Burkholderiales; family Burkholderiaceae; genus Cupriavidus; species Cupriavidus cauae. The sequence continues at coordinate 4,748 of NZ_VWRN01000045.1, read as the reverse complement.
ATACTGTTCCCATATCAGGTCCTGCGTGATGGGCCCCGCGCGAAAGCGCGGCACATGGGTGCGCGCGATCGCCTGGCGCAGCGTATCGTCGATGCGGGCCCCCGGCATATTGGCTTCGATAAAGGCCAGCAGATCGCCGGACGATGAGCGGATGCCATAGGCCGGCTCCCACAGATACCCTTCCTTCATCCGGATCGGCGCATCCGTTGCGGTATAGCCCTGCGCATAGTCAGCCTGCCTGTCGGCGGGCACCCTGAAGTGGCTGTGCTTCATGCCGAGCGGCTCGAACACGATCGTGCGGATCAGCTCGCTGTACGGCCCGCCGAGACGGTTCGCCGCAATCGCGCCGAGCAGGCCGATGCCATTGTTCGAGTAAACGCGATGCGTGCCGACCGGATACGTCGGGCGCCATGCCGACAGGTATTCGACCATGCCGCTCTCGCTGTCGATCCGCTCCGGCACCGCGAGCGGCAAGCCCGAGGTATGCGTCCCGAGATGGAGCAGCGTGACCTTGTCGAAGATGCCACCTCGCAGTGCGGGCAGATGACGGCTGACCGGATCCTGCAGCGACAGCTTGCCGCTCGCCTCGGCGTAGGCCGCCAGCGTGGCGGCAAAGGTCTTGCTGACCGAGCCGATCTCGAACAGGGTTTCCTTCGTCACCGGCCGGCCGCCCTGCCTCGCGGTCTGCCCATAGTTGAAGAAATAGCGTTTGCCGTCGACGGTCACGCCAACCGCCATGCCCGGAAGCCGATGCTGCTCGATCACCGGCTTGACGGCGGCGTCGACGATCGCTGCCATCCTGAACGCATCGTCGTCATCGGCGGCGTAGGCGTTGGTCGTGGCGCCAGGCACGGCAAGCAGGCAGACGAGCGGGAAGGCAAGCAGTGAGAACAGAGGCGTCGATGGTTTCATGGCTATGCGGGGCGGGATGCGCGATGCCGGCTGCGCGCTGCGGAATTCGGGTTGCCGGCAGAATGGCATCGCATCAATCGGTATGGCGGCAGTGTAGGGAATGCCGGCAGCACCGTGTCGAGCCGCGCTGTAACGGCTGTCACCTGAGGAGGCCGTCGCATGGGAGTGCGCGGGAATCGGCGGCGATGGCGCGGCGATGCATGCTCCATCAGCGCAAAACGCGAGGCAAGGACCGGCTGCAAAGTCGGGCGCAAAGAGGGAGCGCCAAGACCGAGCGCAAAGCGCGGAGGCAAAGAAAAAGGGCTTCCAGTGATGGAAGCCCTTCGTATAGGTGGCGCGGCTGGCAGGATTCGAACCCACGACCCCTTGGTTCGTAGCCAAGTACTCTATCCAACTGAGCTACAGCCGCACGCGAGGGCGCAATTGTATCGCAGTGGCGTGGGAACGCAAGCATTTTTTGCGGGCCGATGCTTGGGCTCGCTGTCACCACCAGCAGCCACCAGCAGCCACCACCAGCCACCACCAGCCACCACCAGCCACCACCAGCCACCACCAGCAGCCACCAGCAGCCACCAGCAGCCACCACCAGCAGTCACTACCAGCAATCACTACCAGAGTCACCACCAGCGGCCACTGCCGGCAGTCACCACCCGCAGCGACCACCAGCAGCCCCTGCCGGCAGCCACCATCGGCAGTCGCCGCCGGTAGTCACGACCCGCAGTCGTCACCGGGAGGCGGCACCGATCGTCACCACCGATAGCGCGCCCCGATGATGCCGCCCGCATTGCGGCCGGTCTTGATCTTGACCCAGATCTTGACGCCGCCGCGCGTGCTGCCGTGCGCGCCGATATTGAACGAGAACAGGCCGCGCAGCAGATCGGTGTCGATGCGGGTGCCGTTGATGTTGATGGTCTTGCGGCTGCTGTCCTGCCACAGGTCGGCCTCGACGAAGGGATAGACGCCGGCCAGGCGGGTCGGCTGCGCGCCGTAGAGCCGCACCGCGAGGCCGGTCGCCCGGTCGTCCGCCGGCATCGCCGCCAGCGCGGGGTTGGGCAGGCCATCGTCACGCGGCTGATAGGCGAGCTGCACGCGGGGCTGGATCGTGACCCCGCTGCGCGGCAACACCGCGTCGAGCGCCAGCGACAGCGTGCGCACGCGCGTATCGACGAAACCGCTGGCGGAGGCGGCATCGTCGGCGTGCAGCAGCCATGCGGGCCGACGCGCGCCATCGCGTGCGTCGGCAGCGAGGGCCGCGCGAATCGCGGCCTCGGATTCCGCTGCCATTTGTGTCAGCGCGGATCGTGGGGTCGAAGACGACGGAGATGCGGCGGCCGACGATGGCGGCAATGCTGAAGGCGACGATGGCGGCGATGCGGAGGCCGACGATGGCGGCGCTGCGGAGGCCGAAGATGGCGGCGCTGCGGAGGCCGAAGATGACGGCAGCGAGGCCAACAGTACTGGCGCGGCCGACGGCGTCGATGATTCAGGAAGGGATGGCGGTGGCGCCGATGCGTCCGCCGCCGAGTGCACGGGCCGGAAGGGATCGGACCGTGCCGATGTCGAAGCCGGATCCAGCGCGGCCAACAACGCGGCGGCCTCTTCCTCGCCCAATGGCTGCCATCCGAGTACGGCATCGCTGCCGGGTGGCCCGCTCTCGGCCTGGGCCATTGCGGTCAGGAAGATGGCGACACAGGAGCCGTAGCGCCATCGGTGACAGCGGCAGGTCCTTCGATGGTTGGTGCCCACGCAAGCCCGGCCAGCGGCAACGCCGGTCTTCCTCTCTCTCGACAACAAGACCATGTCCATGGCGACCACCTTCGGGCTGATGTCAGCGTGCCCGATTTGATCTGAGCATAGGTCAAAGGCAACGCAACCGTTAGGGGCGTCAACCCGATGAAGGCCGTCCCGCGCGCGCTCCGGCAGCGGCCGCGCGCGAACACTGAAACGGCGCGCCGCGATATGGAATCAGCGGGAATCCGCAGGGATTGGCGGGACCCGGCAGCGAGACGGCAGGTCATTGCAGAGGGAATGGTGACAGCGCGGGCGGTGACGTGGCAGGAAAGCGCACGAGGGAACCACACCCGGTAGTCGCGCCGGCAAGACGCGGGACGAATGCGGACGAAACGCGGACGAAACGCGGACGAAAAAAAAGAAGGCCGTTGCGATTTGCAACGGCCTTCTCTTCAGGATTTTGGTGCCCAGGAGAGGACTCGAACCTCCACAGTGTTGCCACCGCTAGGACCTGAACCTAGTGCGTCTACCAATTCCGCCACCTGGGCTTCGTTCGCCGCTTCCGTGTCTTGCGTCACGTTTGCTGCGATGCGAAGACCGCAATTATGCAGATCCGATCGAGGGTCGTCAACACCCTCGCACAAAAAATATTTACCTCGATGCCGCAGACCGCTCCGTGGCCGTGCCGCCCACTCGGAAGTCGACCCGCTCCGGCCTGCCGGGCAGGCGCAGCGCGGCCGTGGCCGGCGGCGTGCTGGCGATGACCTTGCCCGCACGCAGCACCAGCAGCCGGGTCGCGCGCAGGCGCAGCGCCTCGACCGGATCGGCGGCCTGCAGCAGCACCAGGTCGGCGCGGCAACCGGGCGCGATGCCGTAGCCGGTCAAACCCAGGATTCTTGCCGGGGTCTCGGTGACCGCGTCGAAGCAGGCGCGCATCCCCTGCTGCCCGGTCATCTGCGCGACATGCAGGCCCATATGGGCGACCTCGAGCATGTCGCCCGAGCCAAGCCCATACCAGGGGTCCATCACGCAGTCGTGGCCGAACGCCACCGGCACGCCGGCGGCCAGCAGCTCCGGCACGCGCGTCATGCCGCGCCGCTTCGGATAGCTGTCGTGCCGGCCCTGCAGCGTGATGTTGATCAGCGGGTTGGCGATCGCGGCCATGCCCGCCTCGCGCATCAGCGGCAGCAGCTTGGACACGTAGTAGTTGTCCATCGAATGCATCGACGTCAGATGCGAGCCGGCCACCCTGCCCTGCAGGCCCAGCCGCACCGTTTCGGCGGCCAGCGTCTCGACGTGGCGCGACATCGGGTCATCGGTCTCGTCGCAATGCATGTCGACGGGCAGTCCGCGCTCGGCGGCCAGCTCGCACAGCAGCCGCACGGACGCCGCGCCTTCCGCCATGGTCCGCTCGAAATGCGGAATGCCGCCGACCACCTGCACGCCCATGTCGAGCGCGCGCTTCAGGTTGTCGAGGGCACCGGGGCTGCGCAGCACGCCGTCCTGCGGAAAGGCCACCAGTTGCAGGTCGAGATAGGGCCTGACTTGCTCGCGCACGTGCAGCAGCGCCTCGACCGCCAGCAACCGCGGGTCGCAGACGTCGACATGCGAGCGGATAGCCAGCAGGCCGCGTGCCACCGCCCAGTCGCAATACGCGAGCGCACGCTCGACCAGCGCCTGCTGCGTCAGCTGTGGCTTCAGTTCGCCCCACAGTGCGATGCCTTCGAGCAAGGTGCCGGACTGGTTCACGCGCGGCAGCCCGTACGACAGCGTCGAGTCCATATGGAAATGCGCGTCGACGAACGGCGGCGATACGAGCTGGCCTGCCGCATCGATCTGCTCGGCCGCCTGCGCCGGCAGCGCCGGCTCGACGGCAACGATGCGGCCGTCGGCAATACCGATGTCGATGCCGGTGCGGCCATCGGGCAGATTGCAGTCGCGAACGATCAGATCGAGCATGTGGGTCTCCGGGCTGTTGCCGACGTGCTTACGGCTTACGGCTTACGGCAAGGGATCGGCATTGCCCTGGCAGGCGCTGCGCCGCTGCGGGCCTCGTTCGCGGGCAACCGGCGGCGCGCCCGCCGTCGCCGTGCCGCGCGCACGCC